>NZ_CAMFLB010000023.1:0-137870 GCF_945957435.1 Serratia sp. PL7
GACTATCAGTTACAGAAATTACCTGGCCATTGCCGCCAATCAGCTCCCTTTTAGGCAGGACAAAGCGATCACTGCACCCGACCGCAACACCGTGGCAACTCCCTTTTGGGCAGGATAAAGCGATCGCTGCACCCGACCGCAACACCTTGGCAATTCCCTTTTAGGCAGGACAAAGCGATCGCTGCACCCGACCGCAACACCGTGGTAACTCCCTTTTGGGCAGGATAAAGCGATCGCAGCACCCGACCGCAACACCGTGGCAATTCCCTTTTAGGCAGGACAAAGCGATCGCTGCACCCGACCGCAACACCGTGGTAACTCCCTTTTGGGCAGGACAAAGCGATCACAGCACCCGACCGCAACACCGTGGCAGCTCCCTCTCCCTGTGGGAGAGGGTTGGGGTGAGGGGCATGTTTCCTTCAGTAATTACTTAATTTTCAAACTGCTGCCGTTGCTGTGGATCACATCGCGATACCAGTAGAAACTCTTCTTGCGGCGGCGTTCCAGGCTACCGTTGCCCTCATCATCGCGATCGACATAGATAAAGCCGTAGCGCTTCGCCATTTCCGCTTTGGAAGCGCTGACCAGATCGATCGGCCCCCAACTGGTGTAACCCATCACCTCAACCCCATCGTCGATCGCTTCTGCAACCTGCACCAGATGGTCGTTGATATAGTCAATGCGGTAATCGTCGTTGATGCTGCCGTCGGCCTCAATGCGGTCTTTCGCCCCCAGCCCGTTCTCGACGATAAACAACGGTTTCTGATAGCGGTCATACAGCACGTTGAGCAGATAGCGTAGCCCCACCGGGTCTATCTGCCAGCCCCATTCCGAGCTTGCCAGATGCGGGTTAGGTACCATGTTGAGGATATTGGCACGGGCGGTCTTGTTCTGTTCTTCGTCGGTGGTCACACAGCCACTCATATAGTAACTGAACGAGATAAAGTCGACGGTTTCGCGCAGCGCCTGCTTATCTTCCTCGGTGATCGTCACCTGAATGCCGTTCTCACGGAAGAAACGTTTCATATAGGCCGGGTATGCACCGCGCACCTGCACGTCACCAAAGAACATCCAGTCGCGGTTCTGGCGTTGGGTTTCCAACAGATCTTGCGGCTTGCAGCTCAGCGGATAAAGAATGCCGCCCAGCAACATATTACCGATCTTACCGTCCGGCACGATCTCATGGCAGGCTTTTACCGCCTTGGCGCTGGCCACCAACTGATGGTGGATCGCCTGGTAAATCTCGCTTTTGCTGCTGTCTTCAGGCAGGCCCACACCGGTGAACGGCGCATGTAGCGACATGTTGATCTCATTGAAGGTCAGCCAGTGTTTGACCTTATGCTTGTAACGCTCGAACACCGTGCGAGCATAACGCTCAAAAAACGCAATAAGCTTACGATTACCCCAACCGCCATACTTTTGCGTCAGTGCATAGGGCATTTCGTAATGTGACAGGGTGATCAGCGGCTGAATGCCGTATTTTGCCATCTCATCGAACAGCCGATCGTAAAATGCCAGCCCGGCTTCATTCGGTACCTCTTCGTCCCCTTGCGGGAAGATACGAGTCCAGGCGATCGAGGTACGCAGGCACTTGAAGCCCATCTCGGCAAACAACGCGATATCTTCAGGGTAACGGTGGTAGAAATCGATCGCCACATCCTTGATACCGCTGTCTCCGGCAACGCGCGGCGTCAGCCCCCCAAAGATCCCTTGGGGTTGCAGATCTGACGTTGAAAGGCCTTTGCCATCCTCCAGATACGCCCCTTCAACCTGATTTGCCGCGACCGCGCCGCCCCATAGAAAATGCTGTGGAAATTTGCAACTCATCGCTTTCTCCTCAAAAAACCTGATTAACGTAATAGTGTCAGCAACGGTGCCTGTTCCTGCACCGGGCTTTGGCCGCTGGTAAGCACATCGACATAGTCGTCGCTGTTGCTGATGATGATCGGGGTGGTGGTATCGAAACCTGCGGCACGGATCGCCTCTTGATCAAACTCGATCAGCAGATCGCCCTGTTTAACGCGATCGCCCTCTTTGATATGGGCGGTAAAATGCAGACCGTTAAGCTTGACGGTATCGATACCCACGTGGATGAGCACCTCGGCGCCCTCATCCGATTCGATGCCGATGGCGTGCTTGGTTTTGAACAGCGATACCACACAGCCATTGACTGGGGCCACCACACGGCCCTGGTGCGGCATAATGGCCACGCCTTTACCCAGCAGGCCGCTGGCAAAGGTGGCGTCCTGAACCTGCTCCAACGGGATGATGTCGCCAGCAATCGGGCTGGTAACCTGCTGCTTGCGGTTGAGCGGTGCCTGTGGAGTTGGGGCTGCTGCCGCTTCAACCGGTTGTTCCGCTGGCGGTACGATGCCGAACAAATAGCTGGCAATGGCTGCAAACACAAACGACACCAAGGTACCGGCGATCGCCCCCAAGACCGTCGCATCAAAGCCGCCCGCCGGAATGATCTGGGCAAAGGTGAAAATACTGACCAAACCAAACGAGTAGGTTGCCGTGTGGAAGTAACCGATCACCGCTCCACCCAACGCCCCGCCGATACAGCCGAAAATAAATGGTCGTTTGTTTGGCAGCGTGACTCCGTATACCGCAGGCTCGGTAATCCCGAAGATACCGGCGGTAACGGCAGAGCCCGCCATCACCCGCAGCTTGGCATCGCGGGTACGCAACATCACGCCCAACGTGGCCCCCACTTGCCCCATCACCGCAGGTAACAGCAGTGGAGACAGGGTGTCACGGCCAAACACGCTCATATTGTTGAGCATCAGCGGTATCAGCCCCCAATGCAGGCCGAAGATCACACAGACCTGCCAGGCTGCGCCCATAAAGGCACCGGCAACGAT
The DNA here is from genome assembly GCF_945957435.1 of Serratia sp. PL7. Classification (NCBI taxonomy): domain Bacteria; kingdom Pseudomonadati; phylum Pseudomonadota; class Gammaproteobacteria; order Enterobacterales; family Yersiniaceae; genus Serratia; species Serratia sp. PL7. Next base: position 2,865 of record NZ_CAMFLB010000023.1, read on the forward strand.
CGGGTTGAAGGCATAAATGGCCTGATAACCGTTGGCCAGCATGTGGCTCAGCCAGGTGGCCGCCGGGCCAATCAGTAAGAAGGTGAGCGGCACCGTGATCACCAGACACATCAATGGCGTCACAAAATTACGCAGTGCGCTGTGCAACACGCGGTTAAATAGCGGCTCCAGGCGGCAGGATACCCAGGCGGCAAAAATGATCGGAATGACCGACGAGCTGTAGTTGATAAAAGTAATAGGAATGCCGAGGAAATACTCCGGCTGAGCCCCCGGGACCTGTGCCGCGTCAAAAGCCCCCATCATCAACGGATGAGTCAACGCCCCACCGATGGCCATGGTGACAAAGACGTTACCGCCAAATTTCTTACCGGCGGTGTAACCCAGCATGATCGGTAAGAAATAGAACAGTGCGTCGCTGGAGGCAAACAGCAGCTTGTAGGTGCCGCTACTCTCCAACAGCCAACCACAGGCCAGGCTCAACGCCAGGAAGCCCTTGAGGATCCCCGAGGCCGCCATCACACCGAGCAGCGGGGTGAAAATGCCGGAAACCACGTCGATAAAACGGCTGAGCAGGTTTTCCTGTTTATCTTCTTGTGCATTGGCTGGCGTTTCCTCACCTGCGCCAAGCTGGGCATTCAAGGCGTTATAAACCTCTCCTACGTGGTTACCTACCACCACCTGAAACTGGCCGCCGCTTTCCACGACCATAATGACGCCTGGGTTTTTCTTCAACGCCTCCGCATCTGCCTTGCCGTGTTCTTGCAGTTTAAAACGCAGACGGGTGGCGCAATGCACCAGGCTTTTCACATTGTCGCGGCCACCGACGCCGGCCAAGATCTCACTGGCTAATTCCTGATATTTCATGGTTGTATCCTTAACGCTTAACCTTGCTGCTCCCCAGCTACGGCGATGGCCAATCGTCGTGGAGGAATTCAGCGCAAAAAAAAACCTAAACCTCGCGGCCTCTGATCCCAACGTGGGGAAACAGAAACTCGAGGTTTAGGTTTTGCCTGCTAAAGCAGTGACAACCCTAAATCGGTTGAGCTATGACGGTAACATTCTGTTTTTCAGTGCGGCAAGGCTTTCCGCCGTAAAGTTGCCGAAGTGTGATCTGGTAGACAAAATCCCCCTACCGTACTCCCGCGTTTTAGTGTCGGTAATAAGCCATAAAAAAACATTATTAACACTTACCTATTTCCGAAGTGTAATTTACAGTAAAGGTATGTCTAGATAGGCAAAAAAACATAACCAATAATGACTAAAGTCATTAAATAACATTGAATTACGATTTTATTTCAACCTATTTGTTTCATTGAGTTTATGATTATACTCCTTTTTGAGTAGTGAAAAACCCGCCTTAAGTCCCCCTAAAACTCCAAGTATTATCTTAATTTACGCAAAAAATACATCAGAAAATCTAACTAAAAGATGGACAAAAATAGTTCAGAGTATTATTACTAGTCTCCAGAAAATTTGTTTTAGGGAAAGCAGTCGCCATGGCATTACGTACAGAACTTGGACGGGTGTTAATTACTGGTGCCGGTGGCCGAGTGGCGACAGCGTTCAGGCAGTTCGCTGGCCACCGTTACGACTTTCGCCTGGCGGAAAAAGAAGCAGGCCTGATCTCTCATTTGCGGCCCAATGACGAGTTACTGACGTTCGATATCACCGATATCGAGGCTTGCCGGGCTGCCTGCATCAACATCGATACCGTGCTGCATTTGGCCGCCGATCCTTCTGCGGATGCAGATTTTTGTTCTTCACTGATGAACAACAACATCCTTGGTACATTCAACATCTTCCGCGCAGCGAAAGACGCAGGCTGCCAACGCGTGGTGTTTGCCAGCAGTGCACAAGCGGTGGAAGGCTACCCACTGGATTACCAGGTGCGCCCGGACGATGCGCCGAAGCCGAAAAATATGTACGGGGCTAGTAAGGCGTTTGGCGAAGGGATCGCCGCCTATTTTGCCCATCAGGAGGGGCTTTCTGCACTGTCGGTGCGGATTGCCAACTTTACGACGTTGGAAGCGGGCCAGCAGATCAGCGCGCGGGATATGAGCGCCTTCCTGAGCCACCGGGATGCCGCCGATCTGCTCGATCGCTGCATCCGCGTTACCCACGTGCAGCATGCGGTGGTGCATGGCATCTCTAACAACCGCTATAAGCGACTGTCGTTAGAGGAGACCACGCGACTGCTGGATTACTACCCCGAGGACGATGCGTTTACCCTGCTCGGGTTTAGTTAAGCGGGCGCAGCACGGCAGCGAACCCGGTGAAGGAATGTCTGCCGTTCACCACATTACGGCTTTTCAGCAATCTTGCGCAGATACTCGTTATTTTTGAAGGCGATGATCACCATTTCAAAACCGACACGGGTAAACACGCCACCAATGATGATGCCCAGCAGACCACGGAAAAACTCACCATAGAACATCGAGCCAATCCCACCGACCAGAATGCCCAGCAGGCAAAGCCAATAAACGCCGGTAATGATTTTCGGCGTCAGCATCGCATCAAAAAAGAAAATATTTTTCATCGTGTATCCCTTCATTCGTTAAGGTTGACCGTTCCTGAGCGGCAAAGCGCCCTCAAGCTGGAATGAAGTATACTGGCCAAAGATGACAAAAGGTAAGAATACATGATGGATTGTTTTCCCTACGTTTAAAGACGTAGCGATGCTCAAGCCGGCTCTAACCCGGAAAAAACTCCCAAGTTAGAACAGATAACTCTACCCCTTCTGAATACTAATCTGCCAGCGGGCATCACCGGTCTGCTGGAAATCCGTCACGCTGTGTCCTGCCTCAACCGCCCAGCGCGGCAGATTTTCCGTGGCCTGAGCGCAGTCATATTCAATCACCAGCAGGTCACCTGAACCCAATTGCTCAATGTGCTTTTTGGCTTCCATCAGCGGGAACGGGCAAAGTTTACCGGTGGTATCCAGAGTGATCGTTTTCATAGTCCTCAAGCCTCTTTTGTTTTAATCGATTGATTCGGAAGAATAATAGTGAAATAACTGACCACCCAACTGCCCAACAGGATGCACGGAATAAACAGCCAGCCCTGCCAGGAGAACCAAGCGGTATTGACGATGGTATTACCCAGCATACAGCCCCCAGCCAATCCGCTGCCGATCCCCATCAATCCGCCCCCAAACAGGCTTTTGACCATTGTCGGGAGGCCGGGCGAGCGCAGCCGCAACTCCTGGCTTCCCCAGGCAGCCACCAGCGCACCGGCAAAAATCCCGATTAGCAGATAGCCTGCCCAGCCAAAGAAGCCGGTTTTACCCTCGGTGATTAACGAAAACAGCTGTGCGCTGGGGCCACTAATCCCCAGACCGCCAACCCGGCCCGCCTCTAGGCTGGAAGGCCATGCCAGCAACGCAATAACGCCGATCAATACGGCACTGACGAAGGGATGCCAGCGTGCTTCGAACAGCCAGTGGGCAATGCCCTGCTTGCGCGGTTTAGGTTGCGGAACGGGGAAGGATTTACGTTTCAGGTGGCGCCAGACCAGCACACCGGTCAGCACGGTTAGCACCGCTACAGCAGGCCAGGGAGACATGCCGAACGTCTGCATCAGCGAAGCGTCCGGTAAGGCAGGGGCGTTGATGGGCGCGAACAGCTGTTTGCCACCCGGCTGGCGGATATACCAACTGGCGACCACAAAACCGATCACGGCAATCATACTTCCGGCCAGCCCTTCGGCAGCGCGATAGTAAGCTCCTGTGGAACAGGAGCCTGCCAGCCCCATGCCGATACCGAAGGTTACCCCACCGACCAACGTCGCCAACCAGCGGAAATCCCCGCCGGGCAGTTTAGCCCAACCGAGGGCCACGAAGGTGAACAAGCCGATACTTTGCAAGGTGATGATAATGAGGATAGCGAGGGTCATGCGCCCGTCGCGGAACAGATAGAGGTCTCTCAGACCGCCGGCCATACAAAAGCGCCCGCGTTGCATGATAAATCCAAGAAGGAAACCCAGAAACAGACCTGTCATAAGGGAAGACTCCTTTTTATGGCGATGCCATAACCAGATTGTAAAAGGCGTACCCTGGGTAGGGCGCAGGCATTTTACTCGCTAGAGACAGAGAAATCACATAAATAGGAGGGTTATTGAGGAAGTGATCGTGTTTCCGATGTTGGTGCAGGCCAGGTTGGCAAAAATTCAACCTGCGGGGGAGTTCTGCTATCATCCACAATAATGTGGGGAAAGCCCGGTGTTGCACAGTTGAGGTATGATTTAAAGATGGATACACAGGCAAGCCGTACAACGCCAGTTTTGTCGGTTTTTGATTTTGACGGCACGCTGACACACCACGACAGTTTTATCCCATTTCTGCGTTTCGCTTTTGGGCGTCGCGTATTTGCCCGGCGCTTATTGCAGCTGGCGCAGCCTGCGTTTAAGCATATGCGCAAAAAACTCACCCGTGACGAACTAAAAGAAACCCTGATCAAGGTTTTCCTGACGGGGGTGGACGAGCACTGGTTCCGTCAGCAGGCGGAAGCCTTTTGTTCGGCCTATTGGACCAAGCTGATGCGCCCTTCCGGGCTGATTGCGGTTGCCATGGAGGTCAGTTCTGGCGCTGAAGTCACGATTTGTTCCGCTTCACCGGCCCTGGTACTACAGCCGTTTGCCGATCGTTTGGGCATCAAGCTGATTGGTACTCAGTTGGAAGTGGTCGATGGGAAGCTCACCGGGCTGATTACTGGCCATAATTGCCGCTGTGGGCAGAAGGTTGAACGCCTGGAAAGTATCTATGGCCCACTGGGGAACTATCATCTCAGAGCCTGGGGCGATACCCGTGGGGACTATGAACTGTTGGCTGCGGCCCAGGATGCACACTGGCGGCATTTCCATCCGGCCTGGTCAAAGCGCCGCTCTGCGGTCAAAAGGCTGCGCGTTGCAGAGCCTAATGTGATCAGCAAGACCGATCAGTAATCCATCCCTTCAGCAATCCGTTTCGCCCCTCACCCCAACCCTCTCCCACAGGGAGTGGAGTTGGTTCTGAGCAGCAGTCAGGTACCGTGATCGACCTGCTCCCTCCGCGAAAAACAGCTGGTACGGTCGCGTGCTCGATAAAAGAGTGCTGGTTTAATAGGGTGGTCAGGTAGATTGCTGCAACCAATCGCACACTCGATCGGTCCCCTCTCCCTGTGGGAGCGGAGCTGGTTCTGAGCAGCAGTCAGGTGCCGTGATCGACCTGCTCCCACCGCGAAAAACAGCTGGTACGGTCACGTGCTCGATAAAAGAGTGCTGGTTTAATGGGGTGGTCAGGTAGATTGCTGCAACCAATCGCACACTCGATCGGTACCCTCTCCCTGTGGGAGCGGAGCTGGTTCTGAGCAGCAGTCAGGTACCGTGATCGACCTGCTCCCTCCGCGAAAAACAGCTGGTACGGTCGAGTGCTCGATAAAAGAGTGTTGGTTCAATGGGGTGGTCAGGTAGATTGCTGCAACCAATCGCACACTCGATCGGTCCCTCTCCCTGTGGGAGAGGGTTAGGGTGAGGGGCCATCGCGGTACGTTATGTATTTATTTAACTGTCTGATATTAAGAAGTTAAAAAATAATCCGGTCCGCCTTGGCGGCGTCATACCACTCTTTAAACTCCTCCAGCAGCAGATCGTACAAACGGTCTTCTTTCATCGTGGCAAAGTCATCAATCGCGAAGAAGTTGGTGTTATCCACCCGGCGATCGGTGAAGGTATCCAGCTTTTCCAGCACGCCGTAGTTCGAGCCCCCCAGGCCGACAAACTTCCAGAAAATCGGATAGTTGGCCGAGCGCTTGATCGCCTCTTTGATCTGGCGCGTCTTGCTGATGCCGCCGTCGGTAATAAACACCACGTATACCGGCATATCACTGTGTTTAAACGTATCGATCAGCTCTTCCATCACCGGCGGCTCATTATTGGTGCCGCCCAGCTTTGGCAGGATTTCCCACATTGAGCGCTTGCCGCTGCCCTGGATCGCCTTGATATAGCCATCAAGATTATCTAACGTCACATCGGGATATTTGGCATGTTTTTCGGCAAAGCCCCAAACGTCCATCGAGCCATCATCATCAAACTGCACGGCCAGCACGGCGATGCGATCCAGTACCGCCTGCACATTGCCCTTTTTGAACTGCCCGGTCATCGATCCTGAAGCATCCAGCACGAACGCAACCTTGGCCTTTATCGACTGCAGATTGAATTTAGCCAGGCTGACGGTGACGTTCTTCGCCAGGCTCACCAAATGCGGGGCTTTATCCTGCAGTTTTTTCTCCAGGCTGACGGTCGGCGGCGGAGTAGCAGGCGCAGCTGGCTGAGCTACATCAACACCATAGTTTAACGCCAAGGGCTCCAAGCCACCGTTAAACCCTTGCCCCAGAGCACGCAGCTTCCAGTTACCGGCATGGCGATAAATTTCGGCCACAATCAGCGCTTTCTCCTGACGGCCTGGGGTTTCTACGCTGTATTGGGCAACGTTCTGCGCATCCATTTTCAGGTGTTGTAGCCCAGAGATAGCGTCCAAACCATCAATCACCAAAGTGATGGCAATCTTGCTGACATCGGCGTCAATTTTGCTTAGATCTAACGATAGGGTGCTGCTTTGGTGGGTGGTTTGTAAAACGACGCTGCGGTTAGGGGTAGCGGTTTGATTGAAGAAGATAAAATCGGCATCGCCACGAACTTTACCCTCGGCATTCAGCAGGAATACCGCGGTATCAGGCTCACTCTTAAAACCAGGGTTGGCGGGGTACTGCAGTGTCAGGTTGAGCGAGGTGCCATTGACCACCAGGTTCTGGCCGGACTGTAAAATCATCAGGATAACCTCCTGTTAAAATAGCTTTTCCATAACGGGGATATTGGCGGGTAGGCCCCTCACCCCAACCCTCTCCCACAGGGAGAGGGAGCTGAAAGCCCCTGCTCTGCAGGAAGAAAGAAGATCATCTCAGCAAAACTTGAGCGCCCCCTCATCTAAAGTCGCGTACAAGGAGAGGGAGCTGAAAGCCCCTGCTCTGCTGGAAGAAAGAAGATCATCTCAGCAAAACTTGAGCGCCCCCTCATCCAAAGTGAGCGCGAAGAGAGGGGGCTAATTCAGTGTCTTAGATATTCACGCCATGCTGCGAGGCCAGCGCGGACAGGCCACCGGCAAAACCTTGGCCCACGGCCTTGAACTTCCACTCGGCACCGTGGCGATACAGCTCGCCGAATATCATCGCAGTTTCGGTAGAAGCATCTTCAGACAGGTCGAAGCGAGCGATTTCGGTGCCGTTATCGTTGTTGTAAATGCGCATGTAGCTGTTGCTGACCATGCCGAAATTCTGTTTACGCGCTTCGGCATCATAGATGGTGACGGCGAAAACCAGTTTCTTGACTTCAGCAGGCACTTTGCTCAGCTCAATTTTGACCTGCTCATCATCGCCATCGCCTTCACCGGTGCGGTTGTCGCCCTGGTGCTCAACGGAACCACAGGTGCTCTTCTTGTTGTTGAAGAAGATAAAGCTGCTGTCGCCCAGCACTTTACCATCATCACCAACCATAAATACGGAGGCGTCCAGGTCAAACCCTTGGCCATCGGTGACGCGCGCATCCCAACCCAAGCCAGCCATGGCAATGTTCATGGTGGGTGCTTCTTTGGTCAGGGATACGTTACCGCCTTTTACGAGAGAAACTGCCATTTTAAAGCTCCTGCTTTGTAGGGGATGATACGGGCAGTGGTGTACTGCCCGTCATATTAACCAGCTTATCGATCAGGACGCGTTGATGCCGTACTGAGCACACACGGAAGCCAAGCCACCGGCATAACCCTGACCCACCGCGCGGAATTTCCACTCGGCACCGTGGCGATACAACTCACCAAACAGCATGGCGGTTTCGGTAGAGGCATCTTCTGTCAGGTCATAACGGGCCACTTCGGTCTGGTTGTCATCGTTCACCAAACGGATAAAGGCACCGGATACCTGGCCGAAGCTCTGACGACGAGCCTGTGCATCGTGGATAGTGACCACAAACACGATTTTGTCGACATCAGTTGGGATCATATCCAGTTTGATTTTCAGAGACTCGTCATCGCCGTCGCCTTCACCGGTACGGTTGTCACCGGTATGAGTCACGGAACCGTCCGCAGAGGTCAGGTTGTTATAAAAAATGAAATCAGCATCACCGCGCACTTTCCCGTTTGCGGCCAGCAAGAATGCAGAGGCATCCAGGTCAAAGTCTTGACCATCGGTGGAGCGTGCATCCCAACCCAGACCAATCAACACATTCTTCATGGTTGGGGCTGCTTTACTCAGGGAAACATTACCGCCTTTAGATAAAGAAACACTCATTGTTCTAACCTCTCAAAAAGTAAACTCATTCAAATGGATTTCAGCTGGATAGGAGATCAGCTCTCCTTTTTCTCCTCGGCGTCGGGCTTGCCTGGGAACATGACGCTCGCGAGAATACCCACCGCAAGAACGCCCAGCACGACAAAGAGACTAGCCGTTGCTGAAATGCTGTACCCATGATGCCAGATGTGGTCGGTGGCATTAAGACCCAGTTTCACCGCAATGAAGAACAGCAACACAATAACGGCTTTTTCCAGATGCGTCAGGTACTGCTTCAGGGCTTCCAACACAAAATAGAGCGTACGCAGACCAAGGATGGCAAACATCATGGCGCTGTAAACAATCAGCGGTTCACGGCTTACCGCAATGATGGCCGGTACCGAGTCAAACGCAAACATCACGTCGGACAGTTCAACCACGGCCACACACAGCATCAGCGGTGTAGCATACCGCCAGGCTTTGGCACCACGGCCAATGGTGACATCCTTGTTTTCCGGTTTAGCCAACTCCTCATCAACTTCTTTCTGGCTTAACAGGAAGTCGTGACCTCTGAGCTTCGGCCAAATCGGGAAGAACCGTTTCACCATGCGATACGCCAGGTGCTGCGAGTAGTCTTCGATCTCATCGCCGTCATCGCCACTGCGTAACATCATAACCGCCGTCCAGGCCACGATCAGCGCAAAGACAATTTCAACGTATGGCCCGAGGCTGAGCAAGCCGGTACCGATGGCAACGAAGATGCCACGGAACACGATGGCCCCGATAATGCCCCAGTAGAGCACGCGGTGACGGAAACGATCCGGCACGGCGAACCACGAGAAGATCGCCATCATGACAAACAGGTTATCAACCGACAGCACTTTCTCTAACGCATAACCGGTGACAAACAGGCTGGCCACTTCGGCGCCGTGGTGGATATACAGGAAGCCGGCAAACGCCATCGCCACCGCGACCCAGAACACCGACCATAAGGCTGCGCTCTTGAGCGAAATAGGCTTGTCATCGCGGTGCATAAACAAGTCAATAAAAATGGCCCCGACAGCCAATACTATGAAAACAATGACGGTCTCGGTCGGGAAGCCGATGTGCGTGGATACCATATTAACCTTCTGAAGATATTACATTAAAGACCGAATTCGGCCGCATCAAAGCCCAGAGCAGCCACAATTTCGCGTACCGCTTTTTGCTCATCCTGATCGAAGTCACCGTCGCTTTTGGCTACGGCGATACCAACACGGATGGCCAACTGGGCCGCTTCCGGCTGATCTTTCAGCGCCAGGATGTACTTCATGGTTTCACCTTTACCAATTTCGACATCGAACTCAAAGCTGGCGATCAGTTTGTTAAAGAATTCGATGACTTCCGTAGTCTCGAAAACCTTCAGCTCATCGGATGCGTGGAGGAAACCGATCATCTTCTGTTTTTCTTCAGAGCTGACGCCATCGCTGGCCACGGCGATACGTGCGCACACGGCCACGGTACCCTGCATGAACTTTTTGTTCTTGAAACGGCCAACCTGCTTGGTCAGCTCGTCGCGGCTGGCATTGAATGCCCCTTTAACCTTGTTGAAAAAACTCATGGTGAAATCCTCTGTGAAATTGATTACTTTGACCCTGCTCTCCAGCTGAAACCCCAGCCGAAAGCCTGATCCATGTCACTATGACCGTTAAAGAAGCGGTTGATACGCTCAACCTTGATACTGCCGTTCTCGTTAACCAGGCGTGCAATGGCACACATGTTGCGGTTGTTCTGGCCTTCCGACATCCGCGTTTCAATCGGTGGCTGCTCTGGCACGTGCAGCGTCACAACGCCGTCCGTTTTATCCCAGCTCGCGACCCCTTCGTAGATGAAGGCAAACACCAGCACTTCGCGGATATGTTTCCATTCACCCCCGTTGATATGCAGCCATTCGCCGTCCGAAACATCACCGGTACGGTCATCACCTTGCAGTTGGACAAACGGCTCGCGGTTGTAGTCACCAAAACGCTTACCAAGCGCCTGGATCACCGTTTTTTCCCCGTTGGCCATTTCAACAAACGCCCCGAGATCGAGATCGACGCCCTTGTTCGAACTGAACATCGCCCGTAAACCCGTCGGGCCGCTGCCGCGATGCCAGTTCAAGTTGATACGGATTTGCCCAAAGTTATCCCGCTTGGTCAGGCTGATAGCCGGTTTTTCTTTGGTCAACGACACTTTGCTCAGGCTGATTTTGGCTGGCTCCGGCGTTGGGGCCGGTGCAGGCGTTGGCGCTGGAGCCGCTGCCGGTGCAGGAGCATCCGCCACATCCACACCAAAATGTTCAGCCAGCGGTTTCAGCCCGCCGTTGAAGCCCTGAGCGATAAAGCGGAACTTCCATTCGCTGTTACGACGGTAAAGCTCACCCAGGATCAATGCGGCTTCCTGGCGGCCATTCAGCTCAACGGTGCCCACCAGCAGCACTTCGTTATCCGCTTCAATCTGGATCAGCAAACGTTGCAGGCCCGCGACGGTTTGAACCCCTTCACAGGTCACCGTAAAGGCGACTTTCTGCACGTCTGGGTGCAAACGGCTGACGTCTACCGCGAAGTTGGAGTTATGACCTTCTTGGGTCAGGGTAACCGTGGCGTCATCGCTCTTGGGCTGACCATAAAAGATCATGTCCGCGTCGCCCTTCACTTTGCCATCGGCATACAGGCGGAAAGCGGAGGCATCAACCGGTGCGCCGGACACCACGCGCACGGTTAATAATTTAGCTGGAACTGGGGCATTGGCCCCCGGAGTCATATTCATTAGCGCACCACGGTAGCGACGATGTCAGCATGCATGTCATCAATGGTTCTGCCGCTGCAGGCTTTGCCATGCGCGGTAAAATCCCACTGGCCATTGTTACGACGAAGTGAAGCAATCACGATACCGGTATGAGCGCCCTGCTCTTTCAGCTCATAACGTGCCAGCTCCTTGTTGGCCTGATCGACCACGCGGCAAAACGCGTTTTCCACATCGTTGAACGACTGCCCACGGAAGCTGTTGACGGTAAAGGCCAGGTATTCCACCTGAGCAGGCAGTTTTGCCAGCTCGACCAGGATGACTTCGTCATCACCATCGCCTTCGCCGGTCAGATTGTCGCCGCTGTGCACCACTGCGCCACAGCGAGACTTGAGCTGGCGGAACCAGATGGTGTCGATGGTCTTGCCATCTTTGTCCAGCAATACGCAGCCAGCATCGAGATCGATGGCATCACTGCCGCCGCCGAACATCTTGCTCAACAGGCCACCTTTCTTCTTGATCGGATCCCACCCCAGGCCGAAGTGCAGCTGGTTGATGGCAGATGACTGCTTGCTGAGCGAAACGGTCTGGTTCTTGGTTAATGAAACCATGGTCTAAGTTCCTTCAAGTTGGTATTGAAAACAGTGATTTTTTTACACCAAATTCCATGAGTAAAAAATCATATCATGATGTTGTTCTTGCACAACCCATTTTTGCTTTCAAACAGCCTTAATTTAGTTAAATACATATTTTATATTGATTTATTTTTTTCACACTTGGTAAACCTTTGGCCGAAACATTCATTTTATGCCACTTTTCAAGGTATCTTTTCACTTCCAGACTGACATCATGTTATGATTGACATCGCCATCGGGTGGCCTCAACCCACAGCGATCCTTTTAACCATCAAGCCTTGAACGGTAAAAATCAAAAAATGACACTCAAAATGTGGCTTATGGAAGGTTTATCTTCCCAGCGGGATATTATTCAAGGCATCGTTTCATTGGTGAAAGCCAAGCAAACTGCCGTGACGGTGGTTGCCTCACACCGTAATGAACGTAACGAGATCCTCTCCCAGGCAGACGTCGCCTTGTTCGAACCGAAAGAGGACGAACAGCGGCTACCCTTCATTCTGTCTACGGTGAAACAGTGCGGCATCCAAGCCATCCACACGGGCCGCAACACGCAGTGGTTCGAGGCCCATCGGCAACAGATCGAGGCTGCCGGTGTCACACTGACCACCGGTGCCACCAGCCAGGCGATGTTTGAGCTGGCCGATGACAAAGTGGCATTTGCCCAGGCCATGGAGCAACAAGGGCTGCCTGTCGTCCCCTCTCTGCGCATTGAGTCGGTGGCCGAGCTGCGCGATCTGATTAGCCGTTCCCCTTTCTCTGGCGCGCAGCTGTGCGTCAAACCGGTAAAGGGTATTTATGGCATGGGATTTTGGCGTTTTGATGAAAGCGTGGGCCCAATGGCCGCCTTTACCCATCCGGAAAACCGCAAAGTGAACCCGCAACGCTACCTCAGCGCGCTGGCGGACGCTGGCGAGTTTGAGCCGTTGGTGCTGATGCCTTACCTGCCTGGCCCTGAATACTCCGTCGACATGTTGGTTGATCGGGGCACGGTTCTAGCTGCCGTGGCACGTAGAAAAGAAGGGGCGCTGCAATATCTGGAAAACCACGGCGAGGCGTTTGAACTCGCTAAAGCCTGTGCCACCGCGATGCAGGCCGATGGCCTGGTCAACGTGCAAACCCGCAACGACACCAGCGGGCGTCCGGTGCTGTTGGAAATCAACCTGCGCCCGTCTGGCGGTATCGGTTATACCCGTTTCAGCGGCGTCAATCTGCCGGGCCTGTTTGCCCTGTATAAGCTTGGCGTAATGAGCCAGCAGGAAGTGATTGATGAGGCCAAAGCCGCATTCTCGCCAGCGATCGTCCGCTCTATTACCGATGTCGTCAGATATCACCCCGTGCTCGACAATCTGCTGGTGAAGGACTAACCCATGCTAAATACCTATTCCCGCACGCTGTCTTGCGGCACGCTGAAAGTAACCCCAACGGGCGGCACGATCGCGCTGGATGAGCTGTTTGACGTAGCCGAAAGGCGCAACCCGAAACGCGCGTTTCTGTTCGTCAGCAAGGTGCTTGGCCGCCATATTCCGGTGAAGCCGAGCGTTATGCGTGCCGTCTATCAGCAATTGGCCGTGCTGTTCCCGGCCTGTGAGCAAGGCCCGGTGCTGTTTATCGGCATGGCGGAAACCGCCGTCGGATTCGGTGCAGGTGTGTTTGACGAAGTCCGGGGCAGCGTTAGCGACCCAGTGTACCTAACGTCCACCCGTCACCCGGTAGAGGGGGGGGAGCTGCTGTGCGAATTCAAAGAAAATCACAGTCACGCCACCGACCACCTGCTTTATCTGCCACAGGATGCCGAACTGCGCCGCCGCGTGCTGGAAGCTAAAACAGTAGTGCTGATCGATGATGAAGCCACCACCGGCAACACCTTCATCAACCTGCTCCAGGCTTTACAGCAGGATGCCGGGTTACACAACATTGCCCGCGCCATCACCGTTACGCTGACCGACTGGAGCGGCGACGCCCTCGCCCAACGCAGCCCAATCCCTATTCAGTATGTGTCATTGGTTCAAGGTGACTGGCACTGGGAAAAAAATCCCGATGCTCCGGTGCCGGTGATGCCCGCAGTCAACGTAACCGCCACCGGCAGCGTACCGATCACCGGTAAACAAAGCTGGGGCCGTTTGGGTATCTCATCGCCAAGTGCGGATCTGGGGCGCGATATTCAGACGCATCCAGGGGAGAAATTACTGGTACTGGGCAGCAGCGAATTTGTCTGGGAGCCCTTCCTGCTGGCAGAACGCCTGGAAAAACAGGGGGCCGAGGTTAAGTTCAGCTCCACCACCCGTTCGCCGATTGCCACCGGGTTCGCCATCCAGTCCGCCATCGCCTTTGGCGATAACTATGGGCTGGGCATCCCCAACTTTGTCTACAACGTGGCCCACCAGCAGTTTGACCGGATCCTGTTGTGTATCGAAACCCCTGCGGCAAGCGTTGATCCCGCGTTAATTGAGGCGTTAAAACAGGTCGCCCCAACCGTTGAGGTCGTAAGCTATGAATAAGCCGGTCATTTTCTCCGATCTGGACGACACCCTGTTCCAGACGCGCCGCAAGATGGTCGATGAGCTCGACCTGGCCCCGTATCGCACCGGCGCCCTGGATCGTAGCCTGGAGCCACGCAGCTTTATGACCGAAGAACAGTCGATGCTGGTGGACTGGATGCTGGAGCATGCGGAGCTTATCCCTGTGACCGCACGTGGCACCGAAGAGATTGCCCGGGTGAGTATCCCGTTCAAGTCATGGGCGGTTACCACGCACGGTGCAGTGATCCTCACCCCACAGGGGCAGCCAGATCAGGCATGGCAGGCGCTGATGCTGGAAAAACTGCAACCTTATGCTGCCAACCTGCTGGGGATGCAACGCAAGATCACCGAGCTGATGGCCGAACGCAACATCAATGGTTGGGCGCGTATCAACTATGAATACGGTGACACGCCGGTCTATCTGGTGATGAAGCACCGCGATAGCACCCGCCTGGACGAGCTTTACGCCATCGCCGATGAGATTGAGCAGTTGTTCCCTACCAGCGGCTATTACGTCCACCGTAACAGCAACAACGTTGCCTGGCTGCCGACCGTGGTAGAGAAAGGGCTGGCAGTGACTTTCCTGCTGGAAAAACTGCGGCTTGAACGCGGCGTGTTCCCGGTTATCGGGTTGGGCGACAGCCTCAGCGATCATCGTTTTATGAAGCTTTGCACCTGGTTTGGCCTGCCGCGCCAGAGCCAGTTTGCCGAAGCGATCTCCCGCCATATTTTCGGAGAGCAGTAATATGTCTGATTTTGTGCCCTTTTCCGGCTCATACCTGCCCGAGGACGTTCACTTTCTGCTGCAACCGGTAGAAATGGAAATGACGCCGGTCGATCAGAAAGAACAGCTGATCCAGTCCGGTGCCCGTCACTACTCGGAGATGTTGAGCCAGGAACCGGAGCCGACCCCTTCACACCTCGATCTGTTTGCCCGCGCACTCGACCAGGGAGCAGGACGCCTGGCAAAAGAAGTCTCGATGCTGGCCCTTGCGCTGATTGAACGGTTCGGCGATACGCCGATAGTTCTGGCCAGCCTGGTGCGTGCCGGTGTTCCGCTGGGGGTGATGCTCCAGCAAACGCTGCGGGCGATGGGCAAAGAGTCGTATCACTACGGCATCAGCATCATCCGCGACCGAGGCATTGATTCGGTGGCGCTCGACTGGATTGAAGCGCGCCACGGCACCGAAGGGATAGTGTTTGTTGATGGCTGGACGGGCAAGGGAGCCATAACCGGCGAACTGATCCGCTCCCTCAACAACCGGCCTGGTTATCCTGCTCAGCCCCGCCTGGTGGTACTTGCTGACCCGTGTGGGTGTTCGTGGCTGGCCGCCAGCGACGACGACTGGCTGATCCCGTTTGGCATTATGGGCGCGCCGGTTTCCGGCATGATCTCACGCTCCATCTGGTCAAACGAAGGCCTGCACGGCTGCGTACAATGCGATCATCTCGCCCAGTTTGAATGCAGCCGTCTGCTGGTGGATACCGTGGCACAGTATCGCGCAACGCTAGACACAGCGGCGCTTGAGCCCTGCACGCAGGATGCGGAGAGAAAAGCGTACCTGAAACAACAAAGTGAGAAGGTGGTTAACCACCTCGCCGAAAAATATCAGATTGCCAGTATTAACCGAATTAAACCAGGGATCGCAGAGGCTACGCGCGCTGTGCTACGCAGAGTACCGGATCACGTCTTGGTCCGTGCGGTAGACGATCCCGACGTCGCGCTGCTGGTTTATCTGGCACGCGAAAAGGGGCTGACCATTACCGAAGTCGGTGATGAGATCGGGCAGTACCGTGCGGTAACCATTATCAAGAAGGTGCTCTAATGAACCAACGACTTTCCCCTTGGCGGCTGGGTGCTTCACTCTATATGCCCGCCACCAGAACGGATATCGCCGATACGATCCTCAATAGCAAGATCGCCGGTTTACGCTCGCTGATCGTCTGCCTGGAAGACGCGGTCAGCGATGAAGATATTCCCCAGGCGCTGGAAAACCTGCGCGAACTGACCCAAACCTTGGCCAAAGCCAAGGCCGCAGAGGGCAATGATCACTGGCCGCTGGTGTTCGTACGGCCTCGTCATAAAGAAATGGGGAAACAGCTGCTGGCGAGCATGGATTTCAGCGCAGTGGACGGCTTGGTGCTGCCCAAATTCACGCTGGCTTCTCTGCCTTACTGGTGGAACATGATGCAGGACTCGCACCTGTGCATGATGCCCACGCTCGAGACAGAAGAAGTGTTTGACGTGCTGCAAATGCGTGAGCTAGCCAATACCCTGCATCACCACCCGTGCTATCGCCGCATCATCGCCCTGCGTATCGGTGGCAACGATCTGATGAACGTGGTGGCACTCAGAAGGCCACGTAACCTGACGCTGTATGACGGCCCGATGGGTTATGTGATAAAAATGCTGGTCGCCGTGTTTTCCCCACGTGATTTCGCCCTGACGGCACCGGTTTGTGAGCATATTGACGATCATCAGATTATGGATAGGGAATTGGCGCTCGATATCGCCCATGGCCTGGTCGGCAAGACGGCGATCCATCCGAATCAGATCGGCAAGATCGAAAAGGCGTTGATGGTGCAGGCAAACGATCATACCGATGCGTTGCGGATCCTTAACTCCTCGCAGGCGGTGTTTAAATCACAGGGAACCATGTGCGAACCGGCAACCCATCGCCGTTGGGCGTCAGAGATCCTGGCGCGTGCTCAGGTATACGGAATTGCCAGCGAGTCATCTCAGGAAAGCCACCGGTTTAGCATTAACGCAGGCAGTCATTAATCATGCAACTCAATACGCGACAGGCACGGATCTATAAGCTGGCTATTTTGCTCAGTGCGGGTAAACCCGTATCCGCAGACAAGATCATCACAGAGTTAGACTGCTCGGGGCCAACCCTGACACGCGTGCTTAAGGAACTGAGGGAATCCTATGAGGCGGAGATCAAATACCGCAAGGCCACTCACTCCTATCAGTTGACTGCACCTGGGCATTTAGACAAGAAGACGTTTCGCCGTATGCACGATGCGCTGGCGGCTAACTCGGAGCTGAAAACCAGCGAAACCGTCAGCCGGGTGTATCTGGATAAAGAGAAGAAAAAAGCCGTGTCGCTGTCATTGAAAATGTCGGTGCTACGCAAAATCGATCGCTTATCCAGAGTGACGGAAACGACCCGCAGCGAAGCGGTGGATATGGTTGTCGAGCGCTGTATCGACGACCTGGTGCGCAGCATTCAGGCCAGCAAGCAGAAGCCGTAATACCCTCACCCTCTCCCACAGGGAGAGGAAACCGATCGAGCAAGTCTGAAAACTCGGAAACGCACCTTGGATAAGGGGACGATCGAGTTTCCTCTTTACTTCCAAAAGAGCCAGGGCTAGCAGCTGCCTCTTCCTATACGAAATGAAGGGGGCAGTCTGTGCTACAACTCAACGACATCCTCTACATCAGCTCTGTTACAGATCAACTCCAGTACCCGACCACAACTCCGCGCGGGCTCCCTCTCCCTGTGGGAGAGGGTCGGGGTGAGGGGGAGAAAGCGATCGCAAAATAAACAAATCTACTCCTGCAAACGTGGGTATTTCTGTTGAGATAACGACCAGAACACTTATTATGTAAAAACTCGGCACTCAATAAGGGAATACGATGAGAAGACTTCCGGTCTATCTGTTACTTGATACTTCGGGCTCCATGACGGGCGAACCCATTGAAGCGGTCAAAAATGGGGTGCAAACGCTGCTCTCCACCCTGCGACAAGATCCCTACGCCCTTGAAACCGCCTATGTTTCCGTCATTACCTTTGATTCTTCCGCACGCCAAGCGGTGCCCCTCACCGACCTGCTGAGCTTCAAGCTGCCAGAACTGGTGGCCAGCGGCACCACCGCACTGGGTGAGGCCCTCTCCCTGGTCGCCACCAGCATCAGCAACGAAGTGCAGAAAACCACCGCCGAAACCAAAGGCGATTGGCGCCCGCTGGTGTTCATCATGACCGATGGCTCACCAACGGATGACTGGCGCAAGGGCGTCAGCGACTTTAAAGCCGCCAGAACCGGCGTGGTCGTTGCCTGTGCCGCTGGCCACAGCGCCGAAACCAAAGTACTCCAGGAAATCACCGAGATCGTGCTCCAGCTGGATACGGCGGACTCCACCTCGATCAAAGCCTTCTTTAAATGGGTGTCGGCCAGCATTTCCGTCGGCAGCCAAAAAGTCGAGTCAGGTAAAAAGGAAGTCATTGGCCTGGACGATTTACCGCCACCACCACCCGAAGTTAACGTTGTTCTATAAAACATATTCAAGGAGATTTTATGTCAGTCAGTTTGCGTAAAGGACAAAGCGTCAGCCTGCGTAAAAACGAACACGACCTTTCCTCAGTCACCATTGGGCTCGGCTGGGATATCAATGAAGAGAAGAAAGGCCTGCTGGGTGGTCTGTTTGGCAAGAAAGAGCCGGAGTATGATCTCGACGTCATCGCCTTCCTGTGCAATGCCCAAGGCAAAGTCGCCGATCTGGGCGATGTGGAAAACGGTCGGCCTTCACTGGTTAACGGGGATATCATTTTCTTCAACAGCCTGCGCCATAAGTCTGGCCACATCTGGCTGACCGGCGATAACCGCACCGGCGCTGGCGACGGTGATGACGAGCAGATTATCGCCCAGTTGAACTCCCTCGATCCCAAGTACGAAAAAATCGTTTTCATCGTGCAGATTTATAACGGCTTGGAGCTGAAACAACACTTCGGCAAGGTACAAAACGCCTTTATCCGTGCGGTGGATGCCAAAAACGTGGAAATGGCGCGTTTCGATCTTTCGGGCGGGGCCGCCTTTGATGGCCAGCGTTCCATGCTGTTTGCCGAGCTGGTGCGTGAAAGCACCGGCTGGAAGCTGAACGCCATTGGCGAACCTTCCGAGTCCGACTCCTTCGTGTCCCACTTGAAGAACTACCTGCAATGAGAAGATTACCCGTTTACCTGCTGATTGATACCTCCGGGTCGATGCGCGGGGAATCTATCCATGCCGTTAACGTGGGCATTCAATCAATGATGAGCGCGCTGCGCCAGGATCCGTATGCGCTGGAAAGCGTGCATATCTCCATCATCACCTTTGATAACGAAGCCCGGGAGTTTATCCCGCTAACCTCATTGGAAGAGTTCCAGTTCAGCGACATTGTCGTCCCCAGCGCAGGTGGCACCTTCACCGGGGCCGCGCTTGAGTGCCTGATCCAGTGCGTAGATCGGGATATCCACCGCTCCGATGGCGATCAGAAAGGCGACTGGCGGCCACTGGTATTCCTGATGACCGATGGCACCCCGTCAGACAGCTATGCCTATGGCGAGGCGATCAAAGAAGTCAAAAAACGTTCCTTCGGTTCCATTATCGCCTGTGCGGTCGGGCCGAAGGCCAAGCATGAACACCTCAAGCAACTGACCTCTCAGGTTGTGGCCCTCGAAACGCTGGATTCAACGGCCTTTTCCGGCTTCTTCAAATGGGTGTCGGCCAGCGTCGCGTCAGGCAGTTCCAGTGCGGGTGTTAACGCCGGGCAGGATAACCTCCCGCCACCACCACCGGAAATACAGCTGGTTCTGTAGCCAACAGGCAAAGCCTCTACCCGGAGCTTTGCCTGTTTTTTCATTGCCCCATGACGCGCATTTGCAAGAAGCATCCGCCTGACGAGGTTTTTAACCATGAGAAGACTGCCCATCTTCCTGGTCTTGGACTGCTCAGAGTCCATGATCGGGGAAAGCCTGAAGAAAATGAATGATGGCCTGCAAAGGATCGTCAGCGACCTGAAAAAAGACCCCCACGCGCTTGAGACCGCCTGGATATCGGTGATTGCCTTCGCTGGGGTGGCAAAAACCATCGTACCGCTGGTGGAGGTGGTGTCGTTTTATCCCCCTCGCCTGCCGATCGGCGGTGGCACCAACCTGGGCGCGGCATTGCGGGAACTGACCCGTCAGTTGGATCAACAGGTCAGAAAAACCACCCAGGAACGCAAAGGCGACTGGAAACCAGTGGTGTACCTGCTCACCGATGGCCGCCCAACGGATGATACCGCCCCCGAAATCAAGCGCTGGAAAGAAAACTACGCCAATAAGGTCAACCTGATCGCCATCGGCCTTGGCCCTTCGGCGGATATGAACATCCTGCGGCAGCTGACCGACAACGTCTTGCTGTTCACCGACAGCCAGGAAGGGGATTTCGCCCAGTTCATCAAGTGGATCACCGCTTCTGTCTCAGCCCACAGCCGCAGTGTGGGGGAAGATGCGCCTCCGTTGCTCACCCACACCGATCATATAGTGCGGCTGGCCAAAGACGATATTGCCAGAGCCTACGACGAAAACTGCGTCACCCTGACGGGCCGTTGCAGCAAGTCACGTCGCCCTTATCTGATGAAATACGAACGCCCGGCCATCAACCTCTCCTCGCTGGATTTCAAGCTCAATATCAACGGCTTCAACCTCAACGGCTGCTTCCCGATCGATGAGGATTATTTTGCCTGGAGCGACGAATCGGCATCCGCCATTCAGGTCAATACCAGCGAACTGCACGGCGTGCCGGGTTGCCCGTACTGCGGCAATGCCAGCGCCTTTGCGATGTGTACCTGCGGCAAACTACTGTGTGTCAACGGACCCGATGACGTTATCTGCCCATGGTGCGATAAGGGACTGACGTTCAGGGAAAACGGCGGCGACTCCGATTTCGACGTGACGCGAGGGAAAGGCTGATGCAAGACGTGGAGAAACTGCGCCAGAACGTACTCATGCTGATCCTGGCAGAAACGGGCGCAACAACGGATGACGCCCAGCTTGCCAGCCTGCAAGCCGATGATGAGATCGGCACCTTGCTGACCAACCTCATCACGAAAGTGACGGCCAAGACCCCCGTAGCGGTTGAGACAACAGAAGCTTCGCCGTTGGTTGCCAATGACGATACCTTGGCCGACGAACCTAAAGTGGTCCTCACCAAGAGCGATGACATCCCTGTTGTCGCCCCAGATATCGCAGGTCTGCCAACACCAGACGACTGGCAGAAAGCACCGTTTGAGCCACTGGAAGTGCAAGGAGATGCCACATTGCCTGAAGAAAGCGCCAAAGAAAACCTGAAGCCAGGCCAGATCCCGTCCGGCACCGCTACCCCGATTAGCACACCGCAGAACAATCAGCCGCAGGCAAAAATCAACGTGGCTAATGCCCGTACCGGCGTCCCCTTCCACTCTGAAATCGATATCGTGCTGGATGATGGAATGACCGCCGAAGTGCTGGCCGTCGCGTTCTCTAAAGATATCGGCATCACCTTTGATCCGGCGACCTCTTCACTGGCAGGCACCGCCACCGAAAGCGGCGACTTTGACATCACGGTTACCTGGTCTTGCCCTGCTGCGCCGCAATGCACCACCCAAGTGCCCTTTATCGTTAACCCCGACCCGCGCAGCCTGTGGAAAATCCTCGAGCCGCCTGCCGATTCGCGCTATTTCAAACCGCACGTCGCCCATCAGCAGATCCTGGAGCCTGGCGTAAACATCGTGGCGGCCAGCCGCAGAGGGCGTTCACATGAACATGCGGGCACCTTCCGGGACGATGACTTCTACATCGCCAGCAATAGCGATAACGGCTGGAACGTCATGTTGGTGGCCGACGGAGCCGGTAGCGCTAAAAACTCGCGCGAGGGCTCGCGTATCGCGACTCAAACCGTGGGCAACTACCTGACTAATCTTTTGAATAGCGACAAAGGCCAGGAACTCAAAGCCTGCGTTGAAAACTGGGGAACTGACGATCAGCGGATAGTCTGGGAGGCGTTTAATCGCCTATTCCGCCAGGCCGCGATCATGGCCGTCAACAATATCAGCAATGAATCCATCCGGGCCGAAGAGAGCGCCAAATCCTATTCGACCACGCTGCTGGTCACCGTTTCCTTGCGTACTGGGGCCGAGCTGTTCGCCGCCTCTTTCTGGTTGGGCGACGGTGCCATTGCGGCCTACGGGCCGGTGGGCAAAGTGCGCGTACTGGGCACGCCAGACAGCGGTGAGTATGCGGGCCAAACGCGTTTCCTGGATGCCGATGCCGTGAACGATGCGAACTTCAGTAAGCGCATCAGCATCGGAAAATGGACCGAGGTCTCTCATCTGGTACTGATGACGGACGGAGTCTCCGATCCCCGGTTTGAAACGGATAATGGCCTGCAAAATAGCCAGAAGTGGGATGATCTGATCGCGGAGCTGACGCCCTGCCTGAGCGACCCTGCGCAGCCCGCAGAGCGGCTGGCCGAATGGCTGAACTTCTTCTCCCCGGGCAATCACGACGATCGAACCCTAATCGTGGCGTGGTGAATGGATTGGACTACATAGCGGGTGAGTGAAATGGCAAATATTATTACCTGTACTACCAGGGATGGCGAAACCATCCAGTATGTCGATGAGATCATCGGCTCCGGCTCGATGAAGGACGTCTACTTTTCGCCGGATAAGTCATACGTAGTCGCGTTCTATAAAAAGCCGCAGAACGAGCAGGCGAAAGAACGCATTGAGATGATCACTGGCCGCTACCGGCAGAACATCTTTGAGCAAGCCGGTGGGGATTACTGGCAAGGGCTGTTTTGTTGGCCCACCAGCATAGTGGAACACGACGGCAAAATCGGCATCGTGGTGCCCACCTACCAGAGCCACTTCTTTTTTAAGTACGGCTCCAAGAATAACGACTTCCTGGGGATTAAAGGCCGCGAGAAGGAAGGCAAATGGTTTGCCAGCGCCAATAACCAGAACAAGTTCCTGGATCCGCGCGAACGTGGCAACACCCTGAATTACCTGAAGGTATGCCTGCTGCTGACCCGGGCCGTCCGGCGTATGCACGCCGCTGGCCTGTGCCATAGCGATCTGAGCTATAAAAACGTGCTGATCGACCCCGAACAGGGCCACGCCTGCATCATTGACGTCGATGGGTTAGTGGTGCCAGGTAAATATCCCCCAGACGTGGTGGGCACACCGGACTTTATTGCCCCGGAAGTGGTGAAAACCAGCCACCTGCCGAAGGAAGATCCGCAGCGCATTCTGCCAAGCATTGCCACCGACAGGCATGCATTATCCGTCCTTATCTACATGTACCTGTTCTTCCGTCACCCGCTGCGCGGCGGCAAGATCCATGACATGGACGATGAGATGCGCGATGAATCGCTGGCCATGGGTGAAAAGGCGCTGTTTATTGAACACCCGACGGACCACAGCAATGCGGTCAAACTCAACCAGGTCAGCCCTTCTTCGCTACCTTGGGCCGATCCGCAGAAAGTGCCCTACACCATTATGGGCCCCTACCTGACACCGCTGTTTGAAAGGGCGTTTATCGAGGGTCTGCATGAACCCACAAGACGGCCAACTGCCGATGAGTGGGAAACGGCGCTGGTGAAAACGGTGGATCTGATCCAGCCGTGCCAAAACGCTGCCTGCGAACAGAAATGGTACGTGTTCTCCGGTAAAAACCGCCCAGCCTGCCCATATTGTGGTACGCCGTTCAAGGGTAAGCTGCCGATCCTGAACCTTTACTCCTCGCGTAAAGCCGGGAGCTTCCGCCCCGACGATCATCGCCTGATGGTATGGAGCGGCCAGTCGATTTACGCCTGGCACGTTAACCGCCTGATAGCCCCCAACGAACGCACGCCGGACGCGCAGAAAAAACGCGTGGGCTATTTCGTATTCCATAACGATCAGTGGTGGCTGGTGAATGAAGGCATCAGCGGGCTGCTCTCCTTGCCGGATAAAAACCCGGTGGCGATCGGTGACAAGCTGGCGTTGAACGACGGTGTCCAGTTCGTGCTTTCCACCGAAGAAGGCGGCAGGCTGGTGGTGGTGCAGTTGGTGGAGAACTAAGCTTTGGTGAGTGCGGGGTGTGGCCCACCTCGCACTAGGTTATGGGGGAAAGGAAGGCCCACATCTGTACCCCTTAAAAAAACAACCATTAGTGCTTTCATTAACCTTTCACCCTTGGCGTAACATCCTCTCCCACAGTGCTCCTCAATCTATCTGGGCTGCATTGCCACAACCAGTGGTACAGATCGTGACTGCGCTGGAATCCCAATTTTCGCATGGATGCCTGTTTATGGGCGCTGACGGTCTTGGTGCTGATCTGCAACTTTCTGGCGATCTGTGTAGGCGATAAGCCTGCTGCTATCGCCTGCAAGACTTCTCGCTCTCGCCGAGTGATCTTTTCGTAGTCAGGTACGTAGGGGGCATTATTATTGAGCTGCACGTCTAACAGACTATCCAGCAGTTGCATCACCGCCTCGGGTTTATCATTCAGGCCGATGTCTCCCTGTTGATAGGTGACCCCTTCTGTATTTTTTTTCCGTATGAGGATTTGGTAGTGTTGATACCCATCCCCCCTCCAGTCGGCGTTGTTCTTGACAATCAGATCCGCAACGTTCAGATCAATAATACTCTTACCGTCTGCATGGATAAATAGAGGGGATACTCCCCGGAGATAAAAATACCTTTCAAAAAGGTGGCGAATGCCTTGTAAGAAATAAAAATTGTTGCCCCACAGAGCAATGACCATGTGTGAGTTCATATTGACCCCTTCGCAGCCTAATTCTTTTTAAATAGTACCGTTGATTATGCGATACATCATTGGGATAAATCCCTAGCCCAGGTAGGTGTTGCAATACACCAGCGTAAGCTCTTTTGGTCTGGCACCGATGAGACATACGCCTTCTTTTTCTTTACCAGTTTCATCAGGTAGTAGCGAGAAACATAAATGTTGGTATCACAGTAATCGGCAATATCCCGGGTCTTGGGCCATTTATCTTGCGGAGGCAATGTGCCGAGCGGGCAATCAACACGGCTCAACACCTGCAACGCCGTCAGAACCTTGTCGAAGGCTGCATTATGTTTTTTATATTTCATTAGGTTAAACCTTTTCTCTTACGAGCTTTCGTGATGAGTCAGCCCGCGTTACAGGCCAAAGCCCACCGGTCAAAGCGGCAAACGGCATGCAGGTCCCGTCTGCTTGGCTTTCTGAGCGTATTTAATACCACATCGGAGTAAAGTATTTATAAACGTTACAATAACGAGTTTTAAATCTGACAAAATTAAATTTGCGATATAAAAATCCAGTTCAATAATGATGAACACGATAATAACTCGCAATTTAGCCATAAAAACCACCTGCCAAGGCATTTATTGCGAAATTGCTTTGCTTATCAAAAAACACTTTTCAAAAATAAGGTTGGCCGTGATAATCCCGGCCTAAATTGATGAACAAGAAACATCTTAAGAATATATGAAATAAGCGTAGAGATTAATCCTAACAAAAATGAAAGATCAGGCTTTCGATTTAGATAATTATTGGGTCCGGAAAACCGTCCACGTCCAGCTCAGCCAAACTGTGTATCCAGTGATGGAAAGGCAGCAGCACACTGAAATTTAACAAGTCTTTCACGCTTGATGGATAGCCAACCTCTCTCAATCCATTAGGCACAAAGTCTTGGCTTAAAAGCGCATAGGAATAGCATCAGGATGCTTTGCTCACTTCTTAAAAAAACTGACGGCATCAGTAGTGATGATTTTATTGAAGATACTTTGTCTGTTCGGATTGTTCAGATAAATGATGGCTCGTGGCTAATAATCAGCTACGAAATGATTGCATTCACTTTTTTAATACGTAAATAAGGAATTCATTATGCGTAAGTCTATTTTTACTCTGGCTCCGGTTGTTGCAGCTCTGTTGGCAGGATCTGGCGTGGCTCAGGCCGCGTCTAACGCCCAGATGACCATTACCGCCAACGTTGTGGCAGCGACCTGTGACGTTTCTCTCTCCAACGCTAGCCTGGACCTCGGTAACCATTCCAAATCTGCCTTCACCGCTGTGGCAACCCCAGTTGCCAACAGTGTGAAAACCTTCACCGTGGGTCTGAACAACTGTGAAACCCCGGCAGCAGCAGGCGATCAGGCAAGCCTGATTGTAAGCGGCCAGACGCTGGGGGGTAACCCGAACATCTTTAACAGCACCGGCACCAATACCGGCGTCATGTTAAGTGAAGTAACCACACCAGCAGCCTACATTACCGCTGGCCAAAAATTATCGGTAGCCAAAGCAGGTGAGACCCCGGAAGCAGGCGATTTCAACGCGAAATCCTTGAGCCTGCAGGCTGGTTTGGCCTCTACGTCTCTCACGCCGGATATCGGTATGGTTAGCGCCCCAATCCTGTTCAGCTTTGCCTACAACTGATGTGTTCCAGCGGGCCGATGGCCCGCCTTTTCGTGAGCCACAATATGACACGCTTTATCTCCCTGTTTTCGCTGCTAGTGGCCCTGCTGGGTGCGCCGTTGGCTGGCTGGTCCGCCGGGTTTGGCATTAATGCCACCCGCCTGATTTACTCGGAAGGGGCCAGCAGTATCAACGTAACCGTCCGTAATACCCTCAGCGATAAGCCTTATCTGGTGCAAGCCGCGATCAGCAGTAAACAGGATGCACAGACCGCCGCCCCGTTCACCGTGACGCCGCCGCTGTTCCGTCTGGAACCTCAAAGCACCAATCAGTTACGTATCGCCTTTACCGGCCAGCCGCTACCCGGCGATCGGGAGTCGGTGTTTTATTTGCATGCCACCGCGATCCCGGCCAGTACGCAAACGGATCCGGCTCAGCAGCGCAATGACGTGCAAGCCCAACTGCGTTTCGGCGTAGGCAACATTATCAAGCTGTTCTACCGGCCTGCGAGCCTGAGCGGATCCTCTGCCGCCGCCCAAAAAGAGTTGCAGTTCTCCCGCGTGGCTGGGGGGCTGAAGGTGACCAATTCCTCTCCCTATTTTGTCAGCCTGGCCGCCTTGAGGGTGAGTGGGCAACAGCTGGCCTTGGACACGCCGGCTGCACTCATGATCCCCCCTTTCGGCAACCATATCTGGCCGGTTAAAACGCCGTTGGCAACCGGCAAGCGAGTGCAGTGGCAGACCATTAATGATACCGGAGGCACCGATGCGTTCAGCGCAACGTTACCTTAAGACCGTGCTGGCTGTCGTGCTGGCAGGCGGTGGAGCGGTATCCGCCCCGGTGCAGGCCGTGACGCTGGATTTCTCCGCCGTGCTGACCAATGGCACCTGCACGCTCAGCCTGGATAAAAGCACTCTGCCTTTGGGTGTCATCGCTAAATCTCAGCTGCGCCCAAACCAGCTGGTTGCTCCACAGCCCTTTACCCTGTCCGTGCAGGACTGCACCGGTTCTGCGGGCGGCAGCCTCAAGCCTGTCGTGACTATCACGGGCACCGGTACCACCCAAGACAGTAAATGGCTGTTTCGCAATGCCGGATCGGCGGCGAATACCGGGATATTGGTGATCCAGAGTGCCTCCGTGCCGGATTACAGCCAGCCCGAAGTCAAAAACAACAGCGTGATTTCACTGGCGAACCCCGGACAGATACCGGTCAACCAGACGTTCACCTTTTATGCCGGTGCCAGTTGTGGCGGCGGCACCGGGTGTGCCGCAGTCGCGACCGGTGACGTGACGGCCACTCTGATGTTTGAGTTTGTCTATCAGTGAGGGCCCGATGACACAGCGATTTCATCAGGTGCTATCAAGCCTGCTGTTCACTTTTAGCCTGTCCGCACAGGCCGGGAGCGGCGGCATCAGCCTGGGGCAGACACGCGTTATTTTTTCTTCAGCAGATAAAGCGCAAACCCTCACCGTCAGCAATAGCGGGCAACAGGCTTATCTGATCCAGGCCCGAGTACAAAACGGCCTGGACGATACGACCCCTGCGCCGTTTATCGTTACGCCACCGCTGTTCTCGCTGCAAGGCGATAGCCGCCAACTGCTACGACTATTGCCACAGGGTGCCACGCTGCCCACCGACCAGGAGTCGCTGTTTTATCTCTCTATCTCGGCCATTCCTGCACAGGCTGAACCCGTAACGGCGGCCAATCGGCTGTCGGTAGGGGTACGTTTTGTGATCAAGCTGTTTTATCGCCCGCAAGGGTTGGCGTTGCCAGCGGACAACATCCCTTGCCTGCTGACGTTCAAGCGTGAAGCACACGGCGTGCGGGCCATCAATCCCACCGGCTATTTTCAGACCCTGGGGATGTTGGCTGTTGACGGGCATACCGTGGCGCTAGACCAACAACCAGCGATGGTGCCTCCGCACAGCAGTATCACCCTGGCCGTTGACGGGCCGGTGAATAAGGTGGCCTGGCAGACGCTCACCGACTATGGCGGGCTCTCCCAGACCTGCCAGCAGACAGGCTCAGCCTCCACGGAGACCACACCATGAAATACCCGATTTATCTTCTGATGGGCCTATGCCTGTTGGTCAACAAAATGGGCCTGGCACAGGACAACGTCTCGCCGGGGATATCCTTTTACGTGCTGCGGGTGATTTACCCGGAGGGCGAAAAACAGGGCGTAACGCTGACCGCCTACAACAAAAGCCCCGCCCCGTACCTGATGCAATCATGGATCCGCCCGGTCGATCCGGCCACCGGGGATGTGGATCTGAGCTGGCATGGCACCCCGGTGATGCCGTTTATTGTCACACCGCCGCTGGCTCGCCTGGAAGCGAACGGTGAACTGGCGCTGCGTATCCGCCGCAACGATATACCGCTGCCTAACGATCGCGAATCGGTTTTTTTTATCTCCATGAAGGCGCTGCCCACCCAGCAGCCCGACGGTGAGCAGATGGTGATGACGGTCGTGAGCAATATCAAACTGTTTTATCGCCCGGCGGGATTGATGAAACGCGCCGTGGCAGACATGGCCCCGAAGCTGACCTTCAGCCGGGCAGGCGACCAACTGACAGCAACCAACCCGACCCCCTATTGGCTCACCTTCTCCCGCCTGGCGGTGGGGAATGTGGCGTTGGACAAACCGGCTCTGCGCCTGATGGTACCGCCTTTCGGCAAGCAGTCTTACACCCTGCCCGCCACCGCGAGCGGGAAAGTCAGCTGGCAACTGATTGATGAAGATGGCTGGGATACCCCGGTTGCCCAACAGGATTGACGATTTCGCCCTTCCTGGCTCGTTACCGAGAGCCACGTTCTTTCAGACGGATAGGATAACCATGAAAATTCACCCTCTTGCTCTTTCCCCATTTCTGGTGGGCAGCGCATTGATTGCAGGCACGTCTCCAGCCTGGAGCCGCGACTACTTTGACCCGGCGCTGTTGTCGCTGGGTGGTGGCCTGGAAGCCGTCACCGACCTGAGTGCGTTTGAAAGCGCCGGACAGACCCCACCGGGGACGTATCTGGTGACGGTGCTGGTCAACCGCAGCGAACGTGGCCAATACCGCGTCGTGTTCACCCCGGGTGATAAGGGCCAGGTCAGCCCGGAATTGACCCCAGCCTTCCTGGCGGAGATGGGGGTCAATACCCCCGCATTGCCGGCTTTTGGCGGGTTGCCGGTCGACAAGCCCGTCAGTGATCTGGCCACCCTGATCCCTGATGCCCGAGTGCACTTTGATTTTCAGCAGCAGCGCCTGGAACTCAGCATTCCCCAGGTGGCGATGAAGCCGGACGCCAGCAGCGTGGTTAACCCTGCGCTATGGGACCAGGGCATGACCGCGTTTTTACTCAACTATACCCTCAACGGCGGGCGCAGCCGCCAGGACGGACAATCGGGCCAATCCACCAGCGAACAGACCAACCTGTTCCTTGGGCTGCACAGCGGATTGAACTGGCAGGCCTGGCGCCTGCGCAGTGACATGACCTACACCCACAATAATAGCCGCAGCGGCTATGGAGACACGCAACGCAACCAGCAAACCCGTTTCTCAAATACCTATCTGCAACGCGATATCCAGGCCTGGCGTTCGGATGTGCTGGTTGGGGAGAACAATACCGGCAATGACGTTTTCGACAGCATTCCATTTCGCGGGGTGAAATTGAGCTCCAGCGAAGACATGCTGCCGTTCAGCCTGCGGGGATTTGCCCCGGTGATCAGCGGCATTGCGCAGAGCAACGCACGGGTTACCGTCAGCCAGAACGGGAACGTGGTGTACCAGGCGTATGTCGCCCCGGGGCCGTTTCGGATCAATGACCTGTACCAGACTGGCCAAGGGGGAGATCTGACGGTCACGGTGACCGAAGCGGATGGCAGCGTACGTACCTGGACCCAGGCCTTCTCGGCGCTGCCGGTGATGCAACGTCCGGGTGGGCTGAAGTACGAACTGACCGCCGGGCGCTACAACGGCGGCATCACCACCGGCTCCAGAGAGGCCCATTTTGCGTTGGGCACCCTGATTTACGGGCTGCCTCATGACATTACGCTGTACGGCGGCGGGCTGATAGCGGAGAAATACGCCTCGGCGGTGGCGGGCAGCGGGATTTCGCTGGGGGATTTCGGCGCCATGTCGGCGGACGTGACCCTCTCATCGGCCCGCATGTATGACGAAAGACAGAGCGGCCAGTCATACCGGGTACGTTATGCCAAAAGCCTGCTCAGCACGGGCACCTCGGTGGATCTGACGGCTTATCGTTACTCCACCCGGCACTATTACAACTTTGCCGACTTCAACAACAGCGGTTATCAGCTCAGTGAAGGCCAGGTGCCCTGGGCACTGGCCCGACAGCGTTCGGATTTCCAGGTGCGGGTAACCCAGCAACTGGGGGATTTTGGATCGCTGTACCTGTCGGGTGCGCGCAGTGATTACTGGGGCGATGAGCAGGTGAACAACACCCTGTCGGCGGGTTACACCGGCAGCTGGCACGGCGTGAGCTATGGCCTGGCCTACAGCGTTGACCGGATAAAATCCGACGGGGATTGGCCGCAGAATCGCCAGTTGGCGTTCAATATGCAGGTACCGTTCAGCCTGTTCAGCGCACAGCCCGCCCTCAACCGCAGCTACGCCAGCTACCAGATGACGCACGACAGTGAAGGCCGTGTGCGGCAACAGGTGGGGGTGAGCGGTTCGGCGGCAGAAGACCGCCTTTCCTACAGCCTGATGCAGGGGTGGAGTAACAACAACCAGAGTGGTGACGGGGGGAGCACCAGCAACCTGAATCTGGGTTGGCAGGGGAGCCAGGGCATGGTCAGCGCCGGGTACAGCCACAGCAGCCGCTATAACTCACTGAATGTGAGTGGTAACGGGGGTCTGGTGGTTCACCCCAACGGGGTGACGCTGAGCCAGCAACTGGGCACCTCGGTGGCAGTGGTTCGCGCACCGGGCGCTGCCGGGGTGAGCGTGATGAACGGCGGGATCCGCACCGACAGCCGCGGGTATGCGGTGGTGCCGTACCTCTCGCCTTACCAGAACAACACGGTGAGCCTGAACCCGTCGACGCTGCCGGAAGATGTCGACCTGCCGCAGAGCAGCGCCAATGTCTATCCCACCAAAGGGGCGGTGGTAGCGGCTACGTTTACTCCACGCACCGGCTATCAGGCGCTGATAACCCTGACCCAGGCTGGCGTGCCGGTACCCTTCGGCACGCTCGTGACACTGGCCGGGGAAGGGGCGGAGATCAACAGCGGCATCGTGGGTGATGCAGGCCAGGTGTACCTGAGCGGGTTGCCGGAACAGGGGAAATTGCGCGCGGTGTGGGGCCGTGGGGCTGCACAGCAGTGCCTGGCCCACTTCAACCTGAGCAAGGCGGCAGTATCAGCAAACAATCCGGTGCGCATGCTGAATGCGCAATGTGAGGAAGGACAGTGATGAAACAGCGTTTAATAAAGACAGCATCATGCGGTATCGCCAGCATCGCCTTAATGATGCCCCTTGCTGCCCCCGTTCTGGCGGAAACCATCACCATCGGCAAGGGTACGGGGATCCTATGGGAGGGCATGCCGTTTAACGCGACATTAACTGGCCCTCTCGATCATCCACAACTGAATCCCATATACGGACTCTTGTCAGTCTCTAGATCATCGACCCGGTGTATGGCTTCAAATGAATTGAAGAACATTGGTGGCTATTTGGCCTTCCCACTGACCGGGGTACCTGGAGTCGGATTGATGCCTCGGGCCTCGGGTAGCGCCACTTATACCCTAAATAACAATTCACAGGGGAAGTTGACTGGCACCATTGGCCAGCCGGAAACCAGAGGCTCCTCGACGTCACAAGATAATATTATCTCGCCACCAAACTATACATGGTGCCTGCCCCCTGCCATGTCGATAAATACGGCATTTTACTCGGGTTCGGGTCCTCGTACGGCAACGCTCTCAGGCACTTGGGTTCTGGTGGCAGACGGCAGCCAAAAAGCTGGAGAGGGGTCGGTTCCACCCATGTATTTTGGCAGCTTTTCCGCCACTGGCTCGGGGGATAGAACTACCTCTATATTGCCCACCAATATTTCCCTGCGCATCTCCACGCTGGAATGTAGCGTGAATACCCCGACAGCCATTAACTTTGGTTCGGTCATTCGCAATACCCAGGTTAATGCAGAACTGGCGGTAAAGCCCGTGCAACTGGTTGCCACCTGCGGGCAGCCTACTGACCAGATAAATGCCAATATCAATCTGCAGTTCCGCGCCATCAGCGGTCTGTACAACACTACCGCTTCACGGCTGGCATTAAATCAAGGGGGAGGCTATATCACCGGAGAAATTGATAACGGGGTGACCGGCAGTGGCGACTGTAAGGCAACAACCGGCCTACGCTTTGATAACTCGCTCATAAAACTGGGCAGTATCGCCAGTGCGGAAAGCAGCAAAACCTTGACCAATCAGCTCACCTGGCGACTGTGTTCGGGAGGCAGCAGCGTGCCAATCGGTGCGGTCACGGCCTCTACGGAAATGCTGGTAACGTTTAACTGAGCCGCATTTGGCGCTGCTGACGGTTGGGCTGATTTCCAGCCGTCCAGCGTATTAGAGACGAGCCTAGTTTACGCTGGATATAAATTGATATTACTGACTTAAGCTTCTGTGCACATCATAAGGATTTCATTAGGTAAGGAAATCATGTAAACGCCATAATTTAATTTTGTTAACTTCATTTTTATGTTGTCAAATTTTAACACATCAAAAATATCAGCAAACTTACCCCCCCCTCCTCTAATATAGAAGGAATAATAGTCCCCCTCTTTACTATAAGTAAAGTTAACAACACCATCTACATGAGTCGGCATGGCATTTGGACATGAATAGGACCCTGATATCAGCAGATATCCTTGATTTTTTCCATTAATGGATAGGAACAGATCAAAAGCGCTAGTCTTATTACATATTTTAGTTTCCACTTCACGATGCACCTGTGCTCGACAGGTAAAAAATGGCCCCTGCGCCATCTGTTGCCAAGCGGCGTAGCCCCCAACCCCCAGTATCATTAATAAAAGTAAAATAACCAACAGTTTATTCTTCATTTTATTTCTCATATTTAGACGCATAGTAATTTTCACAGGGCGCATTACTCATATAAGGGCAATAGGCGAGTAAATGCCTGATGCTCGCGCGACCCGATGAATCCACCTTTTTATCAGCGATAAAATAAACATTGGCTTGACGCTGACAATCCAGACTTACATTATTAACCATAGTTTTAATCGTATTAACGTTACTGGTTATATCTTGTCTCTTGGTTTTTTCATCCGCCAGGTAGAATTGGCATTGCTCAACGCTAAAGAGCAATGTCCTGATAGATTGCAATCTGAAATAGTCATAAATACCGGGTAAAAACAGCGTAAATAATAATACAGAGGGTACCAAAACCCCCATGACCTTCCGACGCCAAAATGAAGATGGGACTTTGACATCACCACTGACAGCATCATTTTCAGGGAAAGCATTTTCTATGCTGTTTTGTTGGCAGGAGAGTGAATCATCATCGAAAGAAATCTCCGCCTCAAACAGAAATCCATACTTAGGTATGGTGCAAATCAGGCCGTCACAGCCACACCGTGCCAACGCTTTTCTCAAAAGGGAGACATAGCTATTCAAATTATTACTGGATGAGCTCAATCCTCTTTTTTCCCACAGCTGATTTAAGATAGCCTCTCTGCTTAACGGGATACCATTATGCTTTATCAACAATAACAACAGATCGCTGGTAACACGGTTTAACGTAACCATATCCATACTGTTATCAAGGCAATATAGCGTTCCGTCTAATATGTTAAATCTCACCACACCATTGATAATGATCTGCCCCATAACCCCCTCCCTCAGTATTTCCCCGGCCCTTCACTCTGATTTTTCAGTATAAAAAACGTTCAAAAAAACACTTACACCACCGTGCTCAGGAAAACTGTCATTTTATACCACAGGTGAAAAAATCACAAAACTTAGGATTAAAATCTAAATAATTACAAAAAGAAAAACAAAAATCTGTTGGTATGGCTAAATTATTTATATATCAACACGAGAAATATCTTATTGATAGGGTATACCCCATAGACACGGCAACGATTGAGCATGCCACAAACCGGTTATGGAGAGTTTCAACAACACCATATAGCCAATTAAAAAAACCTATAGAACCATGACCTAAAACTATTTTTAGGTAGCTACAGCTTTAATCAAAAAATGATAATCGCATAGGGGAATAATGTCATCATGAATAAAAATATAAAGGAAATTTCATATCTTGAAGATAGTTCACTTATATTAGACAACAACAAGCTCATTACCAAAGATGAGA
Source organism: Serratia sp. PL7 (assembly GCF_945957435.1). NCBI lineage: Bacteria > Pseudomonadati > Pseudomonadota > Gammaproteobacteria > Enterobacterales > Yersiniaceae > Serratia > Serratia sp. PL7. The sequence goes on from NZ_CAMFLB010000023.1 coordinate 37,608, forward strand.
GAAAAGAGGCCATTTTAAGCAAAAACCAAAAATACCTCTTACTCTGTTTAATGAAAAAAATCAACGAGAAGAATGAAATAATCAGTTGTATCTGGGATAAAGGAAACTGTAAGAAAAATAGTTATAATCAGTTAATTTATCAAACTAGAGAACTGCTGACGCGCAGCGGATTTCCACCCAATATAATTATCACCATCCCACGTTATGGTGTGTATTTAAACCAAGAAATGTTAACCACAAAGCCTAAGATAGATGAACGATTTTTAAATGTATCAAATTTACATACTCTTTTTTAGCAGTATTACGGCCAAACACGCTCATCGTTACACCCTAGAAAAAAATCATGCTAATAAGCTGACACTGAATATGCCGCCTGACTGCTACTTGCTATCAATATAATGTAGTATCACACGCGCCCCGTCTCGGGGCGCAAGGTTATTGATAATCCGCCCGTAATACCGCGTTCGCGCGGTAGTCTCCCCCCTGCATTTCATCCCCCTGTAGAGTAGCTTCAAATAGCAAATCTGTACCACCCGGAGGTGATGCCACATATATCCCATCGCTACCAACCACTTGACCGTTCGCCTTTAATGTAGCCTTAAGTCGATCGGATAGCACAAGCGGATTAATTAAGGATAACCGCACGACCATGGTGCTGTCACAACGCAAGCGTTGTGTCTGTGCGATAGACAGGCCGTCCGTCTTTCCTGCCGCCACTGGGCCAAAAGGGAATACCATGGACGCCAGCGGCTCACAGGATACCGCCACTGGTGGCGGTGGCGACGACTGCTCCAAAGGTATACAGGCTATGCTGCCCGATACAGCACCTGATACATTGGCGCTCAGAGACTGAAAATAAGTCACGGTCACACATCCTCCGTTCCTTTTTGACTTTTCCCAGATTAAACGATTTATCTCCCATGTTAAGTGACCACTCGTTCCATGCTTTTGCGTAAACAAAGAGTAGATCTCTGCTAACCCTGTATTACTTTTTGGCACTACCACACTAACCCATGGGTCCTCCACCCTACCGCATAGTGGACAAGATATACCTATACCAACCACTGTATTTGCAAGATTTGTTTTATAAGAACTGGGGCCCTGACTCAGCCACTGCCAATCTATGTCGATTGTTACATTGGGCGCCGCATGGTACCCAGACTCTCGAATGGAAGCCATAAAATCTGCATTCGCGCTCCAGGCTACAAGGAATAAAATTACTGCCAGCCATTGTCGTCTCATTTAGTTATCTCTTTTTTGGTCAAAGCCGTTGCCCAGTACAAATCACAGCGACAATATTCAATAGGTGTTGAAGCCATTACCCAACGCAAAAGCCATTTTTCTGCTTTTACTGGTTATTTCTCCACATGGGCCCCCCACCCTATAATCAAGCGGGGTAAAAAGTGAGTCAGATAGCAGGCTGGTAACGCCGCTTACTCATACTCTAGGCTGAAAGTGGCCACCGCATTAAACGGCCCACGATTGATAGTTTTTTCGGCTAACGCTTCAGGCTCACCCTGTACATAGGCTTTAAACACCATCAGATTGCTTCCCTTGGCTAACAGATAACGTTCCCCGGCATGATTCAACGGCAGCGGTTTGCCATCAGCCGCTTCCAGGCCGATGGCAATACCGGAAGCCTGGCTGGCGGCGTCCAACGCCAATAATCCGGGTAAACTCACATTCTCATTGCCTCTGAATGTCACTCTCACACCGGTGCTGCCCAGCGTCAGGTCGCATTCCGCCAGAGGGATAGCAAACTGCTGCCCATGGGTGCGTTGGTTAAGATAGAGGTACTTATCGATCACCGTGCCAAAATCCAGTTGGATACTCTCCTCACCCGGCGGGATCACACAGGGCTCGGCCACCAGAGCACCGCGAAAGTGAAGATTGTCGGCCCCTTGCACGTTACAACTCCACAGCAGCGTTACTCCTATCATGCCCAGCCATATCCCATACCTACCGTTTTTACGCTCTATTGTCATTGCATTAGCCCACGTCACTGGTATTGCGCCCGTAAGGTCGCCGAGGCGACAAACGCGTCTTCTTGTAAGGTTGCCCCCGGCGTTTTGACCGGTACGGCCTCTAGCTTGGGTGGGTTGTTCGGGTCTACATCAATGGGTGTGTCGAGCGTAAACGGTTGGCCATTGTGTAATATCCGGATGCCTAAATCGGCCACGTTGGTTTGTATCGCCGCGTCATCATAGCCCGTTTGCTGCCCACTCAAGGTGAGGGTCATGTCGAGGCCCATGGCATCAGGCTCGCAGCGAATAAGGTAGTCTATGGTTTTCACATAGTTCACACCATCCACCTTATTGACCCCAACTCGGTCGCCAAAATCGATCTCTACGTCGTTAATGGTGCAAGATGGTGGTTCGATCAAGGTGCCGCGAAACAGCAAATTGTCCGCCGCTGATACCGGTTGGCTGAATGACGAACCCAACACCAGTAACAGGCTTACGGTTAAAAATCGGATCATCGTTTTGCTCCCTTTTACTGGTAACCCACTTTCAATACCGCCCCTGCGGAAAACCCTCCCGCTTGCGGCGTAGTGCCAGGAAACTTCACCGGCACCGCGGCTAAGCCAATCACATTGGGATAGGTAAACCTGATCGGACTGTTGATGGGGATAGGCTGGCCATCGCTCAGCATCATGGCAATCCCTAAATTGGCTTTATCCGTGCCCAATACATTAAAGCCAAAACCCGCGCTAGTACCCTGGATCTCGAGTGTCATTGCATTAGAGGTAGCCCCTTGGCAATCCAGGCTATAAGGCACTGGCTTCCTATAGTTGTGCCCATCCACTCTGGTGGTGATAAGGTCATCACCAAAGTCGACTTCAATCGGCTGACCACCATTAATCTCACAGGGGGCCGCCTGTACGGTAACGGTAACCGTCACCAAGCTGGCTGACGGGGCAGCCACTGTCAGTGGGCTAGCCAGCAACAGGGTTATATACAATCCCCCTATCGCCCATGGATGAACAACCGCTCTATTCAATGCGTTAGTCATAACTCAGCCCAAGATTGACCTGCGCCCAATAAGTACCGGCGTGAAAACAGGAAGAAACCCCTTCCCCATTGTTCCTGCTGCATGCATCACTCCTTTTCCGCATTACCCAACGCTGCTATCGGCGGCCGTCTTTCACCGGCGTGGCCTGGCAACTGTTGCCGCTACAGCTAAACTGCAATTGCGGACGCCCACCATAGTCATTGATATAAGTCAGCACCGGGCTGTTGCCCAACGCACTGGCGCTAGCTTTGAGAGTGCCTTTCCCTTTCGGATCAATCATCAGTGGCTCAAAATCTTTCGCCGACTCACCCTTCACCCTGTCGCTGCCGTCCACCAATGTGACAAAATACGGTGTAGGGTTAATCACCACGTAGTTATTGCCCTGTCTGCTTAAGGTGATCTTTTCCTGCCATGGCGTCGCCATCTCAGTAGTGGTTTGCATTAATCCCTTGGGCCGATAGAACAGTTTGATGCGCGTCTGTAAGGCGATTTGCAACGTGTTAGGTTTATCGCTACGCGGTGGTATTTCACGCAAGTTGAAGTAAAACAGCGATTCCCGATCCTGCGGCAGACTACTGGCGGCCGGTAATCCCTGCACCTTCACCTGGCTCTTCTCTCCCGGCTCAATACGCTGCACAGGTGGCAGTACGGTTAACGGGCTGCTGATCTTGTTACCCTGCGCATCTTCAATCCATCCCTGCGCCAGATAGGGCAGCCGTTTATTCTCATTGCTTATGTTCAGGCTGAGCGATTTCTGCCCGCCGTCATAAATGACCCGGGTGCGATCCAGCGCGATGGCGGCAAGTGCCGATTGCGCCATCAAGATCGATAGCACCGTCCCGGCAATAAAAGCTGTTTTCATCTTCAATTTCATAGGGTCGTTCTCTTTCAAAAAATTTGCAGTTTTCCGTTGGTGTGAAAACATCGCTGCCAACGGTAGTGAGTCAAGTCCCTTGCTCGCTCAACAGGCGACACGGCAGCAGTAAATCCGTCTGGCTGCTGTTCGATAGCACAGCCGGAAGCACCATCTCGCACTGTGCTTTCCCTCCCCAGTGCACGGTCATTGATTCCCCCGTATTAATGCCGCTCAGGTACACACTGCCACCATCGTTGACGATGCCAACATCTTGCTTTTTCTGGTTCAAGACCGTGGCACCAAACGGGGGTGTGGAACCATCAGCTAGGCGGATCACCGCCATTGCCTTCTGGCCAGCAACCACATCAAATTTGCGATAGCCAATCGCTCCTTCGGTCAGAGTGGCCTGCACTACAGAGCGAAGGGCCTCGGCGTTGTCCGGCATTTTGTTCAGATCAATGTTGATCCGGTTGCGGTAATAACTACTCACATCAGCAATCACCATCTTGCCAAAGCGGTTGGTTTCGGCCGTTGCGCCATAACCATGGATTGGGATACCGGCAACGCCATCGGTATCCAACATCACCCTGGTACCGCCCAATATGCCGGCGCGGTGCAATGCCACCCCCTTCGGCGTTGCGGTCGCCCCCCCCTGGAGCGACATGCCTACCGAGGAGTAACTCCCTTCTCGATAGCTGGCGTTGGCATTCATTTGCGCGATATCACCCTGATGGTTGTAATAACCACTCGCCATCGCACCGCTGCGCGATATTCCCGTACTCACTTGATAGCTATCGTAGTTATTCACCCGATCGTAATAACTCACCTGATGAGAGTTATCGCTTTGATCCCAGGTATTGCTGTAACTGATGGAACCGCTGTTACCCCACGGCATCGACAGCGACAGGTACATACCATCGTCATAGGTACCATTATATTTATTGCGATATCCCGTCATCGACAGGCTCAGGTTTTTCAACCGACCCATATCAAAATAACGCGCTAACGTCAGGTTATAACGTTCATTCGTCGGCCTATCCCAATAGGTCTGATGGTTGTAGTTCAGATAAGCACTCAGCCCCAAGCTCCGGAACTGCTGGTTAAAGGTGATGGTGTACATCTCCTTGCTGTTCTGCGAACGGGTACCATAAGTCCGAGCATCCAGGTACTCACTCATGCTCATATAGTTCTGCTGCGAGAAGCGGTAACCGGCGAAGGTCACCTGGCTGTCGTAGTCGTCAAAGCGTTTCGAATAGCTCAGGCGGTAAGAACCACCGGATAGCGTCTTATCTTCTTGCGGCAAGGCGGCACGTGATTGTGTCGCGTCAAACGACAGCGCACCCAGTATCATCAAGTCCCGACCGATCCCCGCAGCGAGTGCGCCGTAATCCCCGCCAACCACGCTGCCGCCGTATAACGACCAGCCGTTGCTGATCCCCCAGGAAAACTCACCTGTGGCAAACAGCGGGCCATTGGTATGGTGCTGCCAATCGTTAGGACGGCCGCTCGCCAGCTTATAGCGCACCGTGCCAGGCCGGGTCAGATATGGAACGCTGGCAGTATCCAGCTTAAACTCCTGCACACTGCCGTCCTGTTCTTCCACCCGGACATCAAGCTGGCCGGAAACCATGTCGTTGATGTCTTGAATACGGAATGGCCCGGCTGCGACCTGCGTTTCCTGCAACAGACGCCCTTGTTGGCTGATAATCACTCTGGCATTGGTTTTGGCGATGCCGGTTACTTCTGGCGCATAGCCACGTAAGTTCGGCGGTAACATGTTGTCGTCGGTTACCAGGCTGACACCGGCAAAGCGGAAGCTATCAAAGATGTCAGAGTTGAGGTAATTCTCCCCAATTGTCAGTTTGGCCCCCAAACGCGGGATAGCTCGGTAAGCGTAATAGCGGCTCCACTCCCAATTTCGCTGCGTGCCTTGGGCAGAACCGGTCCGATGCTCTATGCGCGTTTGCCAATCGGCGCGTAAACGCCAGGCACCAAGATTGCCACCAACAACACCATTACCGTTGAAGCTAGAGTTTCTTGCTCCTTGCCGCTGTTGATTCTGGGTCTGGACGTTGACGTTATAATCAAGCAGCAGTCCCGGAATGCCATTGTCCCAGCGCGACGGAGGGTCCCAATTATTCGAGGTATATTCCAAATAGGCCTGCGGAATACCCAGGTAGAGTTTGGCCGCCCCTAAATCCCCTCTGGCAGTCATACCCTCCAGGCTACTGACGATCAGACATTGCCCCTGATGCCCCCAAGTCAGCTGGTTTTTCATTGCAGGCTTCAGACCAAATTGCTCTGCCAGCTCCGGTGTCACACAGGGCTCACTGCCTTTGGGATCGTTTTCCGGAACGACGAAAGTCACGAGCTGTTCCAACAGCTCTTGCTTATTAATATGGACCGACATTACGTAGTCACCCGGCATAATGTAACCACTGCGGGAGAACCGTTCTAAATCTATGTTTTCACGCTCTTTAACATCAAGAACATCGGTGTTGAAACTGAATTCACTGGCATGGGCAGAAAATAGTGCACCGCTTAAGATATAGCTAATGACCAACCCCAGGACACATGGGCGTGAAGGCAACGCCTTTGAATAGGATAACGCCATCATTTTCAGACCTTTTATATTATTCCATTAATGACTACTTCCATCATTTAAAACAATGATCGTGCGCTAAATTAAATGAATACCATCAAGTACGTAATCGTCACCCCGATAAAGTTACCCGGTGTACTCAGTAGTAATCCATTTTAAACTTCACCGTAGAGGAATATTGCCCAACATGTAACGACTGATGATTACTCACTAAACGCAGGGAGTAATTCAACTGCATCTCATTTGCGGCAATCTCACCGACGGGTAATGGCGTCCCTGGTATAGCAATATTTCCATAACTATCTGTAATTTGAAGAGCAATACCTTTAGCTTCACCTTCAATCCCAAACAGACCCGCATCATTATCACCTTCAAACGTGATTTGAAAATGCTGCCAGTTCGGTAACCACTTATCTTCTCTTGCCAAAATACAATTCACGAGTTGAATAGAGAAGGGGCGTATTCCGCTTTGCCCATCACGAGCAATTTGGCTCGCAGGCAATGAGCCCAAATTAATCGTTTGATCTTGACTAAGAGTACCTATCGCACAGGCGGTTTTAATAATGGCACCCGCCATATTGACTCGCCCCCAACCTTGAGGCTGTGCAGATTGCACCGGTCCCACAAAAGCGATATTCAATAACATAAAAAGAGCGGTACCGCCTATTTTTCTTAGCATAGACATGCTGCTCAACAGTGATAACCAGTGAAAATGCATGTGGGAAATCCCACATGCATGAGCGTAAATAATCTTACTGATAATCAAGAGTGAAGTTAGCGGTACTCTTGAAATCACCCGGGACGATGCTCGCAGAAGCACCGTCACCTTGCAGATAAGCAGAGAATAAGAGGGTGTTGTTGCCATTCTGCAGAGCTTGCGCAGTGATCGCCTCGTTCAGTTTAATGATCTTGCCTGAACCATCAACCATCGCGATGCTAGCCCCTTTCGCAGAACCAGTCATACCGAGCAGGCCATCAGTACCGCCAGGAGCACCGGTGAAGGTCGCCGTCACAGACTTACCTTTGTCACCGATGTTGCATTTTTCCAAGCGGATTTCAAAGTTCTTTGGCGTAGAAGTCCCTTTGTTACCATTCTCAGCCAACGCAACGTTAGAAATCTGGCCCAGCTTGACGGTCTGATCGATGGTGTCTGGGTCGATAGAACATGGTGCGTCAATGATAGAACCGGTGAAGGTTACGGTACCGTGGCCTTGGTCTTTAACAGGAGTAGGATCGGCTGCATGGGCATAAGAAGCGATACCCAGAGCCAAAGATACGCACAGTACAGTTTTGTTCAGTTTCATTCTATATTCCTTTAGATAGTAATAATGAGAGTTTTTTGTTTAATGGCCTAAAGCCCCTAAACCCCTGACTCTCTGATTTCCCTACGCACAGAGGTAACGATATATTTCGTTAAAAACCCACATGAACACCCAGATTAATGAGGAAAATATGAATCAAAACGAAATCCATCAATATCCTGTGCGCACGCTTGGCATGAGTTGATATCAGTTCACGCACAAACATTAATAAAAGCAATTTTAAACACTTAGCTTACAGCCAAGAACGCATGCCAAAAAACCAAGCCCTGCGTTGGTTTAAATTATTACAAAATTAGGCATGAAATTAAAAGAGCAAGAAAGATCTTATTGCAAATTCGCAGCAAATCCCTAAAAAAATAAAAATCACGTAATGAATGAAAAATAAATTACCAGAAAACACACTTCAAAAGTCAATAACTCCAAATTACAAAAACAAGCGGTATTTAATTTCAATTTTCCATAAGAAAACATATAATAACGCTAAAAACAGCATGTTTTGACGCTAAAAAAGACAGATGGAATGCTCGTGGAACAGGCAAAAAAGAACGAAAAAACAATTAAATCAATGAGATAATAAATGAATGAAAGATCTAAACACCAAGATATAGACTAACACATTGATAAAAATGAAGAAAATGGCACCCTCTCAAACTTATAGCGTGCCGCTTATTATTCTAGCGATGGAACGACAGCCTTATGTCCAAAGAGAATCCCACTCATTGACATAATGCCTTCTGCCAGCAGCCATTCCATCTGTTATTCCCTGGAATAAATGGAACCTTAACTTATGCGACATCAGGTGTGTAAAGCTTTCAACTGCCGCACGATAATGGCTAATTCTATCCGGTGAAAACATGCATCATCATAAAAAGACTTTGCAATTTCTCAGTCTGTCAGGCCTACAAATTTTACCGCTATGGCTGCTACTGGTTTGGTTACTCTTTATCATCCCTTTAAAACTGCCTAATATGGGTGGCAGCGGCCTCAATCTGCCACAAAATATTGTTTCTTGGGCCGTAATGGCAGGTGTAGTCACCACCATCTGGTTGACGCTTCCGGCCAACAGGAGCCTCTATCTTACCGTGACAGCTCGCTGGCTGTTATTGGCCATAGTGATGCTATTTATCCCGGTAATGTACACCTTACCGCAATGGCGAGATGCTGCACTGGCACGTTGGCTTGGATTAATGGGCGGCTGGGTTTTCTATGTCTCGTTGTTGCAATATCCCCTAACTCGTTTTGGCCGCCACGAGCTATTTTACGGCATATTAACAACAGCCACGCTCCAGGCGTTTATTGCTCTATTACAATTCGTTGCACCAGAAAGCGTTCCTATGTGGTTGGATTACCCGCATCTGAATGGCCGCCCTTATGGCGTATTCCAGCAAGTGAACGTGCTGGCCAGTTTTATCGCTACCGGACTGGCGCTGGCTTTGATGCTGTTTCTGCTTCCCAGCTTTACCTTTGCTCGTATAAGAACAGAGCGTTGTCGGCAATATATCCTGGGAGGATTACTGGTTTTGTTCTCCCTAGTATTAACGTGGTTGCAGTCACGGGCTGGTTGGTTAGGCGCAGGCACGGTCTGCGTATTGTTACTGTTACTGGGCTGGGGGCAGGCGAAAAAACAGACGCTTATTGCCATAGCTCTATTGGCCTGCGGTATCACTCTCGCCGTGATCCTCCAACTGGGGGGAGAGGTAGCCCATAGTGGTTCAAACCACGCTCGCCTGATCATGCTGCAAGATACCTTGAAAATGATTGGCGAAAGGCCTTGGTTGGGTTGGGGCTACGGTGGGTTCGAGTACAGCTTTCAGCACTATCGTCTTGACTTAGGGCTATCAACGCTAGGGTTGGGTGTCGTTCGCCATCCCCACAATGAAATCTTATTATGGTGGGCAGAAGGAGGCATCATTGCACTCGCGGGCATGGCCATTTTATTGTTTGCCGGATCAAGGCTGGCATGGCGGGCCTGGCGGCAAATCCGCCAACATCGGTCCGGTGAAAGTGCGGCATTGGTTATCGCACTGCTACCTTTGCTTTTGCATACGCAAACGGAATACCCGTTTACACTTTCCACTACACATTGGGCCATTTTTTTACTGTTGTTGGCGCTGTTAGACCACCCGCTAGGTGCCATAGCTGAACGTACCGCTATTGCTCCGGGCGCAATGGCATGTGTGAGCCGCGTGCTCCCCACCCTATCCACCGCAGTTTTCTTCATGGCGTGTACTGGATTATTCGCCAACCTCTCTTTAACCACCTTTGAGCGAGCTCAGTTCTCGAATGTAGACCCCGCACGTCGGTTGATGGCGTTTGATACTTGGGTTAACACCGAGCGCTGGCATTACGATCAACAAACGCATGCGCTACTGACGTTTAACCAAACGCGCGAGCCCCAGTTGCTCAGTAGCTATGTCAATTGGGCACAGCATTATCTTTCCCGTCGGGTTGATAAAAACGTTTACGCAACCTGGTTAACTATTGCGCAATACCAACAGGATCGCACGGCCCACCATCGTTTACAGCAAGAAGCCCAAGCATTATTTCCTGATGACCCGCGTTTTTTGGCAGATTTTGTTTATCAATAGCAGGAGGCTATATTATGACTCGCATGTTAAAAGTACTGATCGTCGACCCGGATCACTTTTTTGTTTCAGGTTTACAGCAGATTATGCTAAAGCACTTTCAAGCTAAAGGCATTACTGTCTCCTTTATGAATAATCAACTGTCTTATCCTATGGCAGATCTGATCATTTGGGCGCCAGGTTACTCAACGACCCTGATGCCGACAAGGCTGCTGGCAAGAAAAGCTCATCAAGCACCATTGATTATCATCATGTCGCGACAGATAACACATTTATCTACGCACACCATGCCATGGGTGTTCTATCGCCATGAGTGCCACACCATTTTATTAGCCTTAATTGACCAAGCATTAATTGCCTCTGCTATTGAAAAAAAAAGAGAAGGCTCTAATCAACAATTAGAGAACGATTATAAATCGCTTAGCCTGCGACAGCGTGAGGTTATACGCTATGTTTTAAAAGGCATGTGCTTAAACGAAATTGCCAATAAATTAAAAATCCATATAAAAACGGTTAGCAGCCATAAGCGCGCGGCTATGGATAAATTACAAGTCAATCGGACAGCCGAACTCCATCATTGGTTCATCCGCAACCCCATGCCCTAATACAGGAGGAAGAGGAAGGGGTGCTCTCAATTATCTATTTTATCCCTTTATTATCAGCGAGATTTTCCTGTGGTCCTGATTGAGGTAGTTTTTCGCCACCGTTACATCGCTTTTACGCACCTCTTCGCCTTTATAGCTGCTCAACCCCATATGAGGCTGGCTGGCATCGGCACGCTGATGGATGAGTTCGGCAGCGGTATGGCCGGTACAGGCAAAATGCAGTTTGTTCTGGATGGTTTGAAAAAACAGCGTGGTCTCTTTGAGTGAGGGCTGATAGTCGGCGGCTAACGCAAAGATCTCTCGTACCCGCAAATAAACCCGGCGCTCGCTGGCGCGGATATCGCGGATGCGTTCCAGCATCTCGTCGAAATAGTCAGGTACAGACGATGTTCCAACGGGCGGATTTTTCAGCCGTTCGTCATCCATCACGAAGCCTTTGATCAGGTATTCCTGGAGAGTTTGGGTGGCCCACTGACGGAATTGGGTGCCTCGGGCTGATCGGACGCGGTAGCCGACCGCAAGGATCACGGGCAGGCTATAGTGAAGCATATTGCGGCTTACCCTACGGCTCCCTTCCTGTTGAACTTGTAAGTAAGACTTACAGGTTGCGTTTTGTACAAGTTCACCTTCTTCGTAGATCGCTTTGATGTGTTGCGTAATGGCTTGCGGAGTGACCTGGTAAAGGTTCGCAATGGTCGCTTGAGGCAACCACAGTGTTTCGTGCTCAAAGCGGCATTCAACGCGCACCTCACCGTCATCACTGGCAAACATCACAAATTCGCCCGCCGGGGATTGAGTTAAGTGTTTATCTGCCATGCCGCCTCCGCTTTAATCCGACTTACCATGCTGTATCTGCTTAGTATGCCAGAGATAGCTGTTGGAGCTCATTACACGAATGGTGTTTATTTTGCGTGCAGTTACGCAGAAACAACCGCTGACCTCGTCCTGGTTAAGGCAATGCAATGAACACTTTATCAATGCCTCCAGATTGATGCTAAAAGATCCCCTTTATCCCTATGCCGCTCACAGATTCATTACTCGCTGTTATCTTTCGACTTCTTTCAAATGTATACATCCTGTAATCTATTAAGAAAATACTAACTATGGTGGGCGTATGGCAGGGAAAGCCGTGATTTTACAAGGCGACAAAACCTCTCATGGTGGAGTCGTGTTACAGGGATCGTCAGTGATGCAGTTCTGCGGGACGAACGTAGCGCTGGTGGGGCATTTGGTTTCCTGCCCGCAATGCAAAGGTGTCTTCCCCATTGTCAGTGGTGCAGAAACTGCACTGGTCGGTGGGGTGCCTGTGGCGCTGGAAGGCATGAAAACCGCCTGCGGGGCCGCTCTGATTGCTTCACAACATGAATGTAATGCCTGACGGCAACGTCGTTCAGCGCTAATCACTCCGCCAGAACCGGCAGAGTCGCAAAATAATGGACAAGACTCTTCACCAGGGAGCAAGGATGCCGTGGCTACGTTAGATACGCTACAGACCGATTCAGACATTTTCCCACCGCGCACCTCACTGGCCGCCGGGCTGCTTGCAACGCTGAATGGCAGTGAATATGCGGTGAGCCACGCGGACATCGCACTGTTGCTGCGCGCCCTGCCGGAACAAGGCCATGGCGTCACCCTCAACATTCTGCTGATTGATCGCCTGCTGCGGGAACTGGAGCGGCGCCTGAGTGCCCAGATGGACGCAATCCTGCATGCTCCGGCGTTTCAGCGCCTGGAATCGACCTGGCGTGGGCTGGCCCTGCTGGTCGATAACATCCCGTTTCATGAAAACATTCAGCTGACGCTGCTCCATGCCACCCAGGAAGAGCTGCTGGCGGATTTCGAATTCTCCCCAGACATTACCTCCTCGGGCTATTACCAGCATGTCTATTCGGCAGGCTATGGCCAGTTTGGTGGGGTGCCGGTAGCGGCGGTGATTGGCTGCTACGATTTCACCCCCGGTGCAACCGATATCAAACTGCTGCACTACCTCAGCGTGGTCAGCGCCATGGCGCATGCGCCGTTCCTTTCGGCGGCAGACGCCACCTTCTTCGGCGTTGATTCATTGGCCGATCTGCCCTCTATTCTTGATTTGGACGCGGTCATGGCTGCACCGACACATATCCGCTGGCAGGCGCTCCGGGCTACCCCGGATGCCCGTTATCTGGGGCTGACCGTGTGCCGTTTCTTGCAGCGCGAGCCTTATACCCCGGCGTCACAGCAGGTCCGGCAATTTGTCTATCAGGAACAGATCGGAACACATCAGCACCTGCTGTGGGGCAACAGCGCCTTTTTACTGGCGCTCTGCCTGGCGGGCAGCTTTGCCCGTTATCGCTGGTGCCCGAACATTATCGGGGCGGAGAGCGGCGGAGCGTTCCGTAACCTACCCGCGCGCTACACTGCGGCGCTGGGGCGTTGGCAAGAAAAGATCCCAACCGAGACGCTGCTGTCGGACCAGTGGCAGTACCGCTTGTCGATGGCCGGGTTTATTCCGCTTGGGGTGCGCAAGCAAGGGCAGGACGTGGTGTTTTATTCAGCCAACTCAATCCAGTCGCCGCAATATACCGACCTCACGCCTGAGGGGATGAACGCTCGGGTCAATGACCAGCTGGGGGCGCAACTGCCTTACCTGTTTATCATCACCCGGCTGGCGCACACCATCAAGGTATTGCAGCGTGAACGGCTGGGTAGCTGGCGCAATCGGGGCGACCTGCAGCATCAGCTCAACAACTGGTTAAAACGCTTTGTCTCCGATCAGGAGAACCCACCCGCCAGCGTTCGCAGCCGCCGCCCGTTACGCGCTGCACGCATTGAGGTGCAGGAAGTCGCGAATGATCCCGGCTGGTATCTGACACAGCTGCATGTGCAGCCGCATTTCAAACACATGGGCTCCAACTTCGTCCTCGCCTTGACCGGGCGTCTGGATAAATAACCTCCAAGACAGGATGTCTTCAGCATGAACCGGGATAAACATCGGCCATTCCCTCCAGCCCGTCGGCGCAAAGCGCTACACCAGGCTGCCGAGGTGCTGCAACAAACACATGCCCCGCTGGTTTCCTTCCTGACCGCCCCCAACCACGACCCCGATGTGGAGCGGCAACTGGAGGGCATGGCCTGGATGACCGGGCAGTTAGAGGGGCAGTTGGCAGACCAGCTCCCGAACCTCACCCACCATATGCTGGCCCTGTTGTGGCCCTATTTTCTGCGGCCCACCCCGAGCATGACCGTGCTGGAATGGCAGCAGGATTACCTGTCGGATCCCGCGCAGGCTTGCCCCCAGATTGCCAAAGGGGCCACGGTGGTCAGTATTCCGCTGCCGGTAACGACCGGTAAGGAAACGCTGCGGTGTCATTTCCGCACCTGCCGTGATACCCGGCTGTGGCCGTTACAGGTGCAGGCGGTAAGCCGCGAGCAGCGGCACGGCCATGACAGCCTGTGCCTGCAACTGGTCACCACGGCGGATCGGCCGCTGGATCTCACTAGCCTGAACGGCCTGCGGCTGTATCTGGGGGAAGACCTGCACACCGGGCAACAGCTGCATTTGTGGCTGAGTGAATACCTGAGCCACGCCACGCTGGAAGTGGGGGGAAAGACGTGGCCGCTGCCTGAGCTGGCGCTCACGCCGGTCGGTTTCAACGACGAAGAGGCCCTGCTGCCCTGGCCACAGAATGCCGATCCCGGCTATCGCCTGTTGCAGGAACACGCCTGTTTCCCCAACGCCTTTTTATTTATGGACGTGACGGGCTTCCCCAGCCTGCCTTCACTACCTGCCCCTCACGGGTTTACCCTGCGGTTCACCTTCTCCCGGCCTTTACCGTCCGCCCTGGTTATCAACCGCCAGACAGTTCGCCTGCATTGCACGCCCGCCATCAACCTGTTCAGCCATTACGCTGACGGGGTCAACCTCGATGGTACGCAATCAGAGCTGCCGTTATTCCCCAGCGTGCGCCATCCTGAGGATTACGACGTATTCTCGGTGGATGAAGTGACCGGCGTATCAGCCCTGAGTGATAGCCCCCGCCACTATGCGCCGTTTGAACGCTTTAGCCAGCAACAAGACGCGGGGTATTACCATGTGCGGGTCACCTCGTCGCCCGCGGGGGGCTTGAACCATCACCTGGCGTTGATCCGCCACGGTGAAAACCTGGACAACCTGCCGCCGGAATCGGTGTCCGTCCGGCTCACGTGCAGCCACCGCCGCTTGCCGTTGCACCTGAAAGTAGGAGAACTCCGCCAACCGGCCACCGGCTGCCCGCCTGGGGTTCGCGTACACAATATCACCCGCCCATCGGTCCCCCTGAGCCCAAGGTTGGATGCCACCTTGCAGGCGGCCCTGCTGCGTAATCTCTCGTTGAACAGCCGCTCACTGCTGACGCTGACGGCACTGCGGCAGGTGCTGAGCGCCTGCGATCTGCCCGCCTGGCACAGTGAACTGGCGGCAGGGGTCTCCCGGCGGCGCAGGGAGGGGTTACTCAGCCTGACCGTGCGCCCGGCTGAACGCCATATCGACGGTGTGCCGATCGATGGCCTGGCCTCCACGCTGACGGTGCGGCTCCAAGGGGCGTTTGACTCGGAAGGCGAGCTCTATCTGTATGGTCGGGTACTGGCACGGTTCCTGGCCCAACGTGCCAGCGTCAACCATTTCCATACCCTCACCGTGGTTAACCAAGATAATCAGGAGTCTTACCGCTTTCTATGATCCCTAGTGCAGAGCAGGAGCAGCAGCTCCAGGTTATCGCCGATAACGTTAGCCAGTATGACTTCTACCGCCTGGTGGAAGGGTTGAACCGGCTGGCGGGCATCGATCCGGCCCGCACACTCGGCCTACCGCCGAACCGTGAGGCGTTGCGCTTTACCGCTGCGGCCGGGTTGGGCTTTGCCGCCAGCGATGTGGTGGCGTTGCAACATGAGCCAGGTGGGCCGCTGCGCCTGGAGGTGAGCTTTCTGGGCCTGCAAGGCAGCCAGTCGCCCTTGCCCTATTACTACCTGGATGACATTGCCGGGAGCACTGCGCAGGGAGAGACGCGGCTCAATGATTTTCTGGCGGTGTTCAACCATCGGCCCCTGTCGTTGGCGCACCAGATTTGGCGCAAATACCGCTATGAGATCACCTTCAAACCGGGGGGCCGCGATGCCACCTCGGGGCGTATTTTTGCCCTGATAGGCCTGGGCCATCCGCAGACGCGAGAGCAGTTGGGTATCAATGCCGAAACCATGCTGGCCTACGCCGGTCTGCTGGCCTCACCGGGTCGTTCGCCGGAGGTGATCGCCCGCCTGGTCGGCCACTTCTTTTCACTCCCAGATGTGACGGTTCAGTCTTGTATGCCCCACGTCATGACGTTGAGTGACGAACAGCAAAATCGCCTGGGGCAGGTCACCGCCGTGCGCGGGCAACGCCATCAACCCCGTTCGCTGCTGGGGGGTAACTTTGTCATCGGTAGCCGGATGCGCGATCGCAGCGTCAAATTTCAACTGTCGATCAATGAGCTCTCGCAGGAACAGTACCTGTCGTTTTTGCCTGACGGTAAGCAGCATCGCCTGCTGGTCAATTTTGTCGAGTACATCCTGCGCGAACCGCTGGTCTGGGATCTGCGCCTGACGCTGGCACGGCATCAAGCCGGGGGGCTGAAGCTCGGCGACACACAGCGGACCCAGTTGGGGTGGACCACCTTTGTGGGGCAACCCGAAGAGAAACCCTACACCCTGTTGCCTGTGCGCAGGTAGCCAACGTCAAGGATTGATATGAACTTTACCGATCATCTCAGAGAGGAACATGCCTACCTGCGTGCACTGGCGGACAAGGTGGGGCAGGAAAAACCCGCACTGGCCGCGCAACTGGGCCGCCATGCGGGCGATCCGGATGTGGAATGCCTGATCCAGGGGGCGGCAATGCTGAATGCCGGGCTGCGGCAACGCCTGGAGGACGGCTTCCCCGAAGTCACACAGGGGCATCTTGCGCGTACCTGGCCCTTCCCCCTGCGGCCTATTCCGGCCTGCGGCGTGGTGAACGTCAGCGCCAAAGCCAGCACGCTGGATGCGCCGTTAACCTTGCCCGCAGGAGAATCGCTCTCCCTGTTATCCGACGGACGTACGCAGGTGTTCCAGACCTGCCATGCCTTGACGCTACAGCCGCTGGCCCTGATTGACCGGCAGTTGCTGGTCACCCACTCCCACAGCGAGATCCGCCTGACGTTTCAGTACCAGGGGCCGGGGAATACCTGGCCAACCCAGCCGCTGTCGCTGTTTCTGGGCGATGATCCGCAGGTGGCGGCGACGCTGACCCTGTGGTGTGAACAGCATCAGGATCGGCCCGTGCTACAGGTGGAAGGACGACAATGGGTGCTGGAGACGGTGTTGTCCTCCCCACGGCCCACTGCGGATAACCGCATCCTACCGCACGAGGGGGAAACCACCTGGGCGCTGCAGAGCCTGGCCGAATACCTGTACCTGCCCCATGTGAATGATTTCCTGACGCTGGATTTTGGCCCGATGCACTCAGGGCTGACGTTGGGGAACAGCCGCACTTTTACCGTCATCCTCACGTTCAACGGGGAGATCCCGCTCACCCAGGCCCAACTGGCGTCGGCCTTTATGCTGCACTGCGTCCCGGTGATCAGCCTGGCGGCACAGAAAAGCGCCCCCCTACGGCTGCACCCCGGGCAGAGCGTTTACCCGCTGCCGTATGCCGACGATCGCTGGGTGTATGCCATCACCGGCGTCAGCATGCTGGAAGAGCCGGATACCCTGCGGCGGGGCCGACGGGTGCAATTCCAGCCCGACAGCGAACTGACGCCGGAATCGCGTTATGCACCCGACGCCGGGTTGGCGCTGTTTTACACCGTGCGGGTCAGCGGTGATGTCCTGGGGCGGATGCAGCATGAACTGGTGCTGTGCAACAGTGCCGGGGAGCCGCTGACCGAGCCCCCTTGCCGGGCCGTGGTCTGCGATCTGCTCACCACCTCGGCGCACTCGCCCACGTTACCGCTTGGCTCCCCTTTCCTGCTCGGCATGGCGGTGACCGACACCTTGGACGTCACTACCGCCACCCGATTTTCGACCCCGTACCCGGCGGTGGTGGACAGCCATCACCATTGGCGGCTGATGGCCTGCCTGTCGTTCAGCCCCGCGCTTCTCAACCACCGGGAAACGGTGCAGCGGGCGATCGACGACTTCTGCCTGCACGCCCGGCACAACCTGCCCCAGGTCCGGCACATTCGCCGGGCGGTAGAGGGCATCACCGCCGTCAAGACCGAACCGGTCAATACCCTGATGGGGGAACGGCTGCGGCGCGGTTTGCAGATGACCCTGACGCTCGATGACCCGGCGTTCGACAGCCCCGGCGAAGCCTACACCTTTGCGGCGGCGCTGAGCGTCTTCTTTACCCATTGCCTGACCACCAACAGCTTCCTGCTGCTGGATGTGATAACCGAACCTTCACAGCGGCGCTGGGCATTGCCCCTGGCGCGCGGCCAACGAGCCATGATGTGAGACACCACAAGGAGTGAACGATGGACAGTGGATTATTTTTCAGCAGCCAACTCGGTGAACTGCCTCCGGACACCTTTGACGTGGCCGGTTTTACCCTGGAAGAAGGGTTGTCGACCCTGTTTACCCTGACGGTGAACCTGGTCAGCACCCGGTCAGACATCGAACTGGAAGCCCAGTTGCTGCAGCCGGGGGCATTGACCGTCACCGTCAGTGGCAAGGAACAGCGCACGATCCCAGGGCTGATCGCCAGCCTGACTCAGGGCGAAAGCGGTTTTCGCCGCACCTACTATCAGGCGGTGATCCGCCCGGATGTCTGGGTACTCAGCCTGAAACAGGACAGCCGGATCTTCCATTTCCTGTCGGTGCCGGACATCGTTAATCAGGTACTGGACGAACACCGCATCCCTTACCAGAGCCAACTCCAGCAGACCTATCCACCGCGTGAGTACGTGACCCAGAAGCGCGAAAGCGACCTGGACTTCATCCTGCGGCTGATGGCCGAGGTGGGGATCAGCTTCTGGTTTGAAGATAACGAACTGGTGTATGGCGATTCGCACCTGAGCATGACGGAAGGTATCCCGCTGACCTTCAACCCGCATATCCAGTCGCCAACCCAGGGCGACATCGCCCATCGGCTGACCCTGGGGGCGTTCATGCAGTCACGGGAAAGCGTGCTCAAGGACCGCGAACACCGGCGGCCCGATCATCCCCTGCAGTTTAAGCAGAGCGACCCGGCATTGGGCGGTGAAGCCACCCAATACTCGGTATTTGAGAGCTATGGCCGTTATCAGGATGACCAGACCGGGCCGCAGCTCAGCACCGTGCGGCTGGAGGCCATGCAAGCGGGTACCCAACAGGGCGCGGCAGAAACCAACAGTATCCGGCTGATGCCGGGCACGATTTTTACCTTGCAGGGCCATCCGGTGCAGGCGCGCAACGATCGCTGGCAGGTGATCACCGTCAGCCACCGTGGGGAGCAGCCTGCCGCGCTGGAAGAAGAGAGTAACGGCAGCGGCACCACCTTCACCAACTCGCTGACCTTTGCGCCGGGGAATATCGACTGGCGGCCAAACTACCGTTACAAACCGTTGGCCGACGGGGACGAGGTGGCCACGATCGTCGGGCCCAAGGGCGAAGAGCTGTACGTCAACGAACTGGGCTGGGTACGGGTGCATTTCCACTGGAACCGTTACGACCCGGCGGATGAAAAAGCCTCCTGTTGGGTGCCGGTCTCCAACCAGTGGGCGGGGGACGGTTTTGGCTCGGTGACGCTGCCCAGGATTGGCCAGGAAGTGCTGGTCAGCTACCTCAACGGCGATATCGATCGCCCGGTGGTGAGCGGGCGTTACTACAACGGCCTGAACAAACCGCCGTATCCGTTACCGGCCAACAAGACCAAATCGGTCTGGCGCACCAAATCGCACAAGGCCGAGGGCTTTAACGAACTGTCGTTTGAGGATGAGGCGGGCAGCGAAGAGATTTACCTGCACGCGCAGAAAGACCTCAAGGCCCTGGTCAACAACGATGCGCACTGGGACATTCGCGCCAACCAGAGCAGCAAGATTGGTGGCAACAGCCTGAGCGAAATCGAGGGCAACCGGGAAAACCGCATCAAGGGCGAACTCACGCTCCACACCAGCGGCAAAAAGTCTGAACTGGCCGACGGCGAATCCCATTTGCAGGTTGGCAGCGCCTATGTGGTGAAGGCTGGGCAGGAAGTGTCGGTAGAAGCCGGGGCCAAAATCACCCTCTCGGCGGGCAGTGAACTGACGCTCAAGGCCGGGGGCAGCTTTATCAAACTGGCACCGGGGGCCATTTTCACGTCGTCGTCGTTGCAGGTAGGCAGTGGCTCTGCGGGCAGCGGGCAGGGCGTCAACCTGAAGATGCCGGGTGTGGTGCCGTTGTTGGCCGCTCCCACGCTGATCCAGCAGGGTGTGCTTAGTAGTGATGCCCCTTATTGCGAAGAGTGTGAGAAATGTAAAGAGGAAGGGTGCGCAATTTAATTGGCCACTCATCGTCAAGGAGGAATAAAGATGCAACAGACCGTACAGGACTGGGCAAGAAACACGTCGGGAACGCCGTTGTACGCCGTCTTGGCCAATACCAACGGTGCGCAAGGTATCAAGGCCTATTACCGGGAGGATGGAAGCCGCACGCCGTACGGGCTTTATGCCAATACGCCGTATGCCAACTGGTTCGAGGTGATGCCGGTGCTGGTGCCGCTCACTGACGGCAGCCCGTTTCTGCGCTGGGTGGCAGAAACGCCCCTGCGCAACTGGGGCTGGTTGGCGCGTTCACCGTTGCCGCAGGTTGCCCTGGCGGCCCACCTTGCCGGTTTGACTCAGGTGATCATGCCTGGGGGTAAAGCGGTGTTTTTCCGCTACTGGGATGGGCGTTTTCTGCCGGCACACCTGCGTTATATGGGAGAGCACTGGATAGATGTTCTGCCGGTGTTCTCGGATTACTGGATAAACGGCGAGGTGCTTACCTGCCCGGTAGATCCCACGGCGCAAGCCCAGGTCAGCCCCTGGTGGCAGGTGCCGCAACGTCTGATTGACCAACTTCTGAAAACGGATCCTGGGCCGGTGATTGCCCAGGCATTACAGCAATTGCAGGAAACCCGTGCCGATCTCTATGGGCGTTTTTCCCCTGCCTTACTGGAGATGAAGATCCGACATTTACTGGTGCAAAGCCATGGGCAGCGTGAAGGGCTGATGGCTCGCATCGTCACCACATTGGAGAGTGAGTGATGAGTTATTATGGGTATGGCAACAACTCGACGACGTATACCAGCAGCGCATACGGGAATTACAACAAACGGGTGACGATCCCTTCTGCCCCCATCGACCCTGAGAGGCTTTTCCAGAAGACGCTGAACAATTTTAAATCCTGCCTGACGCGTTACCACGATACGACAGAGTTTCCGCTATTGGGCAGCTTGCTGTTGATGGATCAAGAGGTGAAGGTCGGGGACTTTGTCATTGCCACCAAGCGGATAGACAAGGGCACGCTTAACGGCGTCATGCAGTGCACCCTTAATCAACCCATTACCCTGACGCACGCCTTTGAAGCCAAGGGGTATATCCCAATCGCGGGTTCGCCCTTCAAGATCATCAAACGTAAGAAAAAGACCCCGGAGCAATTTCGGCAGATAGCCTACATGAGTGTCAACCAGGCGTACGGGCCTTATTACAACAACATGACGTCCTCGGACTTTGAGGACATCACCGTGCTAGATGGCCTGGCTTTCGATGACAACGGGATGGCCACCATTAATCTGCCCGAGTGCGACGATGCGTATACCTATCACGTTGTCGTCAACGCCCAGGCCAGCAGTGAAAGTAACCTCCAGCGGCTGGATGAATCCTACAGCGAGCTGATCGTCAAGTGTACCAACCTGCTGGAAACCCAGTGGAAAACACACCAGCAGGCAGCCTGGAAGGATTTTACAGACAGAGGCGCTCAGGTGGACTTTACCCAGGCGTTCAAAGCGTTTTTTGCCGGGTTACGCGACAAAATCCTCGAACTGTACGAGACAGCCAAAAAGATCGTGCAATGGGTCACCAGCGAGAACCTGGACGCCATGCTGGCTTATATCGGCAAAAAGGGGGTGGATAAAATGAAAGAGCTGTATGACACCGGCAAAAAAGAGATTGCCGATACGTTGGTGATCCTCTCCGATGAGATGCTGATGTTTATCTGTGCCCACGCCCTGTACAGCTACTTTTGCCTGCTGACACCGCAACAGATCGCCGATTTTGCCGGGGGAGCGGCAGGCGAATTGGTCATGATGCTGTTGCTTTACATCGTGCTACCCGGTGCCGTAGCCAAATTAGCCCTGGATGGGTTGGATAGCTTAGCCGGTATTAGCCCGGCCCGATAATCAAGGAGAGTCAATGAAACCGTTATTTCGTGCCAATGCCGGTGCAGGGAAAGCGATCATGGGGGGGATAAAAGAAATCATTTCCCTGATCAATGAACACGTCCCCCATTATTTGGCCAAGAACCCTATTCGGGCAGGGGCTGTTCCGTTAAATATCAAAAAAACCGCGAATATCGACTCCGCTGGCTTGGGCAAGAGCCTGGAAAATCAGAGCAGTCTACCCACTGGGTCCAATAACCTGCATGAAACCAGGTTTGAATCGCCGGTCACCCAAGCCAACAGCAGCGGTCAAAATCCGCAGGGCAAGGCGACGCCAAGAAGCGAGCACACTGATAAGGACGGCGATCCGGTTTCGTTGTGCACCGGCGAAGAACTGTTGACGATCAGCGAAGGCAGCCTGCCGGGGCTGCTGCCCTTCACCTGGCAGCGTTTTTACCGCACCAGCGCCTGTGAGTTGGATCTGGGTTTGGGGTACGGCTGGAGCCATAGCCTTTCCCACCGCCTGCATTTTACCGACGACACCATTGTCTGGCATAACGATGAAAACCAGCGGACCCCCTTCCCCTATCCGAATGCCGAACACCCAATCCTGACCAATGTGCTCGGGGGCGCGGTGCTGGCCCTCGGTAGCCACGAGAACGAATACAGCCTCACCTTTGGCGGTGGCGCAGGGGTGTATACCTTTGTGCGTGAGGGAGAATGGGGGCGGTTGACCGCCCTCAGCGACAAATATCACAACCGTCTGCAACTGGAATATGATCGCCAGCAGCGCCTGATCCACCTACAGCATGCGCAGGGCCGGTTGTTGTTCCAGTACACGGATGATGACTCGGCGCACATCGCGCAGGTCCATTTGCAGGCACTGATCCGTGAAGAGGCCTATCGTGATGCGGTCTGGGTGACGCAGCAAGTGCTGGCACATTACACCTACAACGCGGCCGGGCAACTGGCCAGCGCCCTGAACGCCTGTGGGGAACAAGAGCACTACCAGTACAACGAGGCCCATGTCATCACACAGCGCCAGTTGGCGGGCGGCGCCTGTTTTAACTGGGCCTGGGAAGGCGTGGGGCCAGCATCACGCTGTATCCGTCAGTATGGCAATTTCGCCCAGTTAGATACCCGTTACCTGTGGGACGATAACCAGCGGCAGGTGACGCTAAGGCGCTGCGACGGCAGCCAGGAGATCTATCAATACGACGGCCAGGCCCGGCTGATTTTCCGGCGGGCAGCGAACGGTGCAGAAACCCGCCATACGTACAACGAAGAGGGGCTACGCGTCAGCACCACCGATGCGTTGGGCCAGCAGACCCGTTATTTTTATGACGACGCGGGTAACCTGGTGCTCGAACTGAGCCCGGATGGCAGCATGACGCGCTACACCTATCTGGACGGTCAGCTCAAGCGGGTGGCCAAGGGTAGTGGCCGCCTGGAGCAAGTGTGGCTCAATAGCATTAATGAACATGGGGATATCTACGCGGCGCGCTCACCCGGGGAACAGGTGACTGAGTACGACTATTTCCCGAACGGGCAGATGCGTGCCGTTACCCATCCTGACGGGGTGACACAAACGTATCGTTGGGATAACGTAGGGCGTTTACTGGAGAGTACCACCAGTGGCGGTAGCGTGCGCCGTTACCGTTATACCCCCCTTGGCACCCAGCCGATCGCCGTCACCGATGAAGCAGGTAATACCACTCATTTTGTCTGGGATGCGTTGGAACGGTTGCTGGAGCAGACCACGCCGGACGGCCGCACCCAGCAATACCGTTACAATGCCTATGGCAAGGTGACCGAATCCCGCGATCCGGCCGGTTTGGTGACCCGCTACGAGTACGCAGCCCCCCTGCATCTGCTGACGCGCAAGATCCTGCCAGATGGCAGTGCGCTGGAGTACCGTTACGACAACACGCACCTGCAGGTCAGTGAGATCCTCAACCCGAAAGGGGAAAGTTACCGTCTGGCTTACACGGCGACAGGCCTGCTGAGTGAAGAAATTGGCTTTGACGGGGTTAAAACCGCGTATGCCTACGATCTGAACGACAGGCTGATTGAAAAACAAGAGTACGGCAATCAGCCAGATGCAGAGCCGCTGGTCACCACCTACCAGCGCGACTGGCAGGGAAAACTGCTGCGTAAGACCCTGCCGGATGGGCAGGTAGAGCAGTACGACTATGATGCCCTGGGGCGGTTAATTGCCGTCAATGACGGGCAGATGCCGCTGGCCTGGGAATACGACATCGCCAATCGCTTGGTGGCAGAGCACCAAGGGTGGGCAACGCAACGTTATCAGTACGATCCACATAGCGGGTTGCTGAAAGGCAGCCGACTGCCGGACGGCCAACAACTGGGCTACCACTACCAGCATGGCCGGGTGCAGGGGATCACGCTGAACGAACAGCCGCTGCTGGCGTTCAACCACGACAACGCCGGGCGCGAGCAGGAGCGGCGACAGGGCAACGGATTGGTCAACCGCTACCAGTACGATAGTCTGGGGCGTATGGTAGAGCACCGCTTGCAGGGACCCGGCGAGATGGGGCTACAGCCACTGTGGGAGCAGCATTACCGTTACCAGGCGCAGGGTGAACTAGCGAGCATCACGGGCAATGCCCCACGGGAATACGGCTATGATGCGCGGGGGCAGTTACTGAGTGCACAATTCCCCGGCAGCCACACGGTGGTAGATCGGCACAGCGTGGCAGGGGAAAACTTCCTGTACGACGGGGCCGGTAACCGGGTCAGTGAACATAGCGAGCGGGACAGCGCCCCTGGCAACCGGCTGGCGTTTTTTGGTGACAGGCACTTCGAGTACGATCGCTTTGGTAACCTGGCGGTAGAGCGACGCGGCAAGGCCCACAAATTGGTGACCACCTTTGCCTATGACTGTCGGCACCGGCTGATAAAGCGGACCGATCCGCACGGGCAAGTAACCACCTACACCTATGATGCGTTTAACCGCCGGACCAGTAAAACCGTAGAGGGCCAGACCACGGAATACCTGTGGCAGGGCAATAAGCTGATTGCGGAAACGGACAATCAACAGCACTGGCAGACGTTCTTGTATGAACCGGGCAGCCACCGGCCAATGGCGACGATAGTAGGCTCTGCACGGGTGAACAGCCCGAAGGTCAGGACCTATTGGTACCAGAATGACCACCTTGGCACACCGCACAGCCTGACGGACAGCCAGGGCAACACCGTATGGCGGGGGCAGTACAGCGCCTATGGGCAACTGACGGAGGAATGGACACCGCCAGATGCACGGGATGAACACCCGCAACCGAAGGTGAACAACCCACTGCGTTTTCAGGGGCAGTACGAAGATGCGGACAGCGGGCTGTATTACAACCTGAACCGGTATTATGATCCTGAACTGGGCCGATATTTGACGGCGGACCCGGTAAAACTCGATGGTGGGTTGAACTCTTATCAATATGTTGATGGGAATCCTGTTGGTTGGGTGGACCCACTAGGGCTGTTTAAAACTGATGCTACAGGTGCAGAGAAGAGTTCGGTTAATACAGGAGCCCCGCAACTTCCTGAAATTCCGTGGTCAAACTCATCTGTTAAAAGAGCGTCAGATCAACTAGACCGAGGGGCAAAAGATGTCTATGTTAATAGTCGTGCTGAAGCGGAGGAATTATTTAGAGGGAAATATGTAGGTCAAGGATATAGGAATGCAGAGAATTTCAACTCAGTGACAGCCAAAGATTATTTCAACATGGCGGGTAATAAAGAACCTTATTATCATTGGGATGACGTACCTGTCTCAGATATAGATACAAGGAGAATTTACATGGCAAATCATGGCGTTAATGACCCTCATGGTGCTATGCCTCACTTGCAACTCCATCCTGTTGATGATAAAGCAAAAAGAATTTTCTGGCCAAATAAATTTGAAGGTAAATAATATGGGAATCTTAAAAATACCTCAAAAGGTATGGAATGGTATAGAATTCGGCTCTTACACTAAAATAGCACAGGAGGTATTAACAAACAGCGATTCCAAGAGAAGGTGGATTGCTATATACGCCAATTATAAATTGGACTTCGTTAATAATGAATATTATTTTTTTCTTGAAAAAACAAAAGAAAATATGTTTTGCATAATTGATTTTGAAATGGACAACACACTTGTGGAACTTCATGAAGGCATTAATTCCGATGAGGATTTATTAAACTTAAAAATATATAAAGCAAATAACACTGAAGAACTATCTCACTTGCTTGACAGGGAAGGCATCAATCAAGAGTTATTTGTTCCAGAGTGGCGGTGTGATTATCCACTTTAATTTTATGCCCCTCTCCCCGCTCTTACCAACTGGAGCGGGGATTATATAGGTAATGAATTTAACCAAAGAAATAGGTATGGCATCCGCGCTAAGTTGGCTTGATCATGATGCAGACGCACAGGTCAAAACGTTACAGGCAGATCTGACCTTGATTTTGCAGGGTGAAACGGTGAACTCTGTAACAGAAAAAACAGGGATTTCACGAGCTACATACTTTCGGCTGAAAAGAAAAATTTAAATGATGATGAAAATTAACAACTTTCTCATTTAAATTCATAGTGATATGACGTGAAGGTGGGAGTTTTGGAGGAAATGTGTACGGAACCCCCTAGAGAGTCCGGGGCGATTTACTTATGATTGCTCACTCACTCGAGTAACGACAAGGGGCAGACCACTATATGGATATCGAATTTCGCGGCAATGGGATGAGTGAGAACCCGTCTGTAGGTACATGTGATGAGTACGGCGTGAGCGGGATTACCAGCTTTGACGATCTGACCGAAGCTCGTCGTAAGATTGGTGCATCGCACCCAGGCTTTAAACCTCTGTTCTCGCTAGATGACCTGCACCAAGCCCGCTACACCTCATGGCATGTGCGCAATAATTTAGGGATGGACGATGCATCAGAGCAGGACATAGCGGGCTTACCTCCAGAGTGCTTCGAGAATGGCGAATACATAGGCTATCCGACTACGAAAGCGGAGTTCGCAATCTGCCTTCGCAATTTCACAAATTTGGTTGCAGCCACGTCTTTCGAGGATGCTTGCGCTCATGGTTTGACGCTTGATGAGCCTGCCTTGCAGGAATGGATCGGCTACCAACACAACCCTATCTCCCTTCTAGAGCAGCCTCTTTCAGCGCTCTTGGTACCCGTTCAGCATTCTTGCCAGGCACTTGCGGCTTTTCCGAATGGATATTTCACTTCCGACCTTGATCCTGCGAAAAACTTTGCGGTTGCACGTCACTTTTCAGAAGCGCATGGCTATGAGCTGATGGGCGTGGGGGCGTCTTACCTCGGCTTCATGCGTGAGGTGCCGTCTGATACATCAGTCGCTAACGCTGTGGCCCAAGACTTCTGTGCGCTCTACAACACTAGCGATGAAAACCTACAGGCACGTGTTTCCAAAGTTGCGCAAGCGATCTCGGGTCGGACGCACCTTTGGCTGCGTTACGTGGAATGAGCTCCGTGAATAGCCAAGGCCCAGTTGGTTAAATACCTTATGCCGGCTGGATCCACAGAGAAACTCACCCAAACCTGCCGCCACCGGTTAACCGAACCTTCAATGAGCTACAGGTTCGCCTTTAGCGATGCTCCTATCAGCTTGCCGCGCGGATGCGGCAAGCTGAAAATCCCACCGCGTTCAGCACTAATCATATCATCTTGGCGGGCTTTTTAGCCCATTTCTCCGTGTTACACGCGTAACTCGCCCATACCCATCAGGTGTTTTCCAGCCATCCAAGGGTTTGACAGGGCGAACAACGTAGTCAACTGAGCGCTTATTAACCCCTTGCATCCCCCCACTCGTTGACCTGATTACACTCATTCCCCTTCGATAGCACGACTTTCTGCCCACACTGGGATGGATGTCCCCTACGCCTAAGGCCGTGCGGAGAAACAACATGATGTACGCAAAATCCTTCATGGCATCAGACGGTAATCAACGCCTGACTGGTGCCAGAACTGCAAAAACGGCACCTTACAACCGTTGCCATCTTTGCGGCAGCACGATGACGTTCCATCCGGAATATCACACGGAACGCCCCCCAAGTTTGAACATCGGCACCGCCCGAGGACGAGAAAGCCCCGATGCCCAGCCAGAGCGTACAGAAATAAGGTGTATCGAGATGCTGTGCAGCTATATCACTGATACTCAAGCACGAGTACGGAAAGTGAGTTGGTGCTTCACAAGTTCCAACACCGGGTATTAAGGAGAGCGCTATTGCCTTGTTTGCCAGACCGGTGAGCACAGCATTGAGCACTCTGGTAGCTAATCTCTTATCTTTTCCTCGCCAGCAGCTACCGGATTGCCTGAGACTGCTGTAATAACAATGTTAACAATGGTGATTGTATGGCTAATAGCATATGAGTAAGATTAGTTCTCTGCTTCAGTGCAAAGACCGCTTCATGGCTGAGGTGTTACTCGATGAGGAGAAACTCCAGTGTTAACTGCTCATGTAATCTTTGAGATTAAATCATTTGGGCAAAAAGTTGCTGGATGAAAAAAGTAATCACAACCAAAAAAAGGAGTTAATTGTGGCAACCAAAGCTCAGGCTGACCAAGAAATTCAGACCATTCTGTTGCGGCCGGAAAATGTCAACAAGAAGTATGAAGCACTTTTTCTCGAAATTGATTCTGGACAAATAAAGTTACCTATGTTCCAGCGGGAATTTGTTTGGGACAAAGAACAGAGTGCCCGGCTGATTGACAGTCTTTTAAAAGGTTACCCCATTGGTACTTTCATTTTCTGGAAGACAAGAGAAGCCCTCAGGTCGGTAAAAGATATTGGCAACCATTCATTGCCTGAAACCCCCCGTGGCGACTACGCCCAATACATTCTGGATGGGCAGCAACGAATTACATCTCTTTATGCGATTCGTAAGGGGCTACGCATTTCAAAAGATGGTAAGGAAATCAACTACAAAGACATTTATGTGAATCTTGACTATGACCCGTTAAACGATGAGCAAATCGTGACGAGTCAGAAAAACGGAGATAAAGTTTATGTCTCAGTGTATGACCTTCTTAATGAAAAAATGGGAGAATTGTTCAAGCAGGTTGGTTTTGACAAGTCTGATCTTGTTGAAGAATACAAGACTAGGCTCACCACATACGACTTTGCCACTATCACAATCAAAGACTATCCAATAGACATTGCTTGTGATGTTTTCTCCAGAATCAACACCGGTGGCAAGCCTTTGACACTCTTTGAGATCATGGTCGCCATGACTTATGACGAGGCGAAGGATTTTGATCTGGCACTGAAATATGATGAACTACTTAATGGGAGTGACGAAAACGATAAGAGTCTGAGCAAGGCTAAATTTGATACGATTCCAGCTGCTACCGTTCTTCAGGCTGTGGCAGCAATTACTGTAGACAGCATTAGGGCTAAGGATATTCTGAAAATCCGCAGGGATAAATTCATTGCTAATTGGGAGCCAATGGTCTCTTCCATGTTCACAGCAGTGGATTTTATTAGAACTAAGCTGTATGTCCCTGTTTCACAATTACTTCCTTATGCTTCTCTACTGGTCCCGTTTACATACTTTTTCTACAAAAACAATAACAAAAAACCAACAGAAACTCAGGCAAACCTCCTGAGACAGTTTTTCTATTGGGTTGGTTTGAACTGGCGATATAGCGGGGCAACCGAAACCAAGATCGCCGAAGATCTTAAGAAAATGAATATGATTCTTAGGGGGAAAATGCCTGGCTATCCTTCGGGGGAACTCAATGTATCAGCTGATGATATCAAAGATACATGGTTCACCGCAGGTAACTCCAATATAAAGGCTATTCTCTGCCTGTTTGCGTCTCATAAACCTCGAAATCTTGATGATAACAGCGATGTTATTCTTGATAATTCAAATCTAAAAATTGCTACAAGTAGAAATTATCATCATTTCTTCCCAAAAAAATATGTTGAGAAGAATTGCCCTTCGATGGAGCCTAATCTGATCGCTAACATAACCCTGATTGATGCAGCTTCAAACAACAAAATTAAAGCGAAGGCCCCTAGCCTTTATGTAAATCAGTTAAAAGCTGAAAATTCAAAGCTGGGTTCTTCACTTCGTTCCCATTTAATCAAAAGTCCAATAAATTTTGGAATCCTGGAAGATGACTACGAAAAATTCATTCAGAAGCGGTCTGAGACAATTGCAGAAGCTCTCAATGAGGCTTTGAATCCCGAAATCTGAGTTATTATCGTCTCATAGGTAATTAACCTCCCTGAGACGATCCCTTCCGGTAAGTCGAGGCAACCTAAGGGGATCTCACCGAAGCTGGCTAACCGGCTTCGTTTTCTGCTCGCTAAATATGGCCTTATTATATCGACCTCAGTCAATATGGTCTTCGCTGTACACTTACGGGCCATCAACTGAAAAGATAAATGGACACTTTTGGCTCGTTGTTGACACAAGTTGACGGGCACTTATCTATCACCACTACAGACATAGTCTGGCCAACTTAGCGTCACGATATCGCCTTTGATATACTCTGGTAACCAGCTGATAGAATCATCGTTTCGGTTTCTGAAACCACACTCCCAGATTTCGAATACACGCCATCCTGCAGTATGTAGCTGCATCTTGACCAGGATGTCACGTTGCCTGTTGGCTGCGAATTTCTTCATCCAGAATTCTGGTCGGGTTTTTGGCGTCGTCGCATACCGGCATCCATCATGTCGATGCCAAAAGCACCCATGTACAAAAATGCACAATTTGTATCGTGGTAAGACAATATCAGGTTTGCCCGACAGGCTGCTTACATGCAGCCGGAACCTAAAACCTTGCGCATGCAAAAACCTGCGTATAATCAACTCCGGTTGCGTATCCTTCCCTTTGATACCGGACATCATGCGTGAACGTGTCTTGCGATCGACGATATCCATCAGATTCCCTCCTTTTGCCGTCTTCCCAGCACTTGGGAGTTAACATTGCCAAAATTCGCTTTATGTTCTGTTAAAAAAGCATTGGTGTCTTGGCCCAAGCTCGCTCTATATCGCTCAACACACTAAACTATCGAAAAAAGATCATGTATGTTTATACAGGGAACAATTTTGTGATATTCTATCACTAACTTAACCCAGTAGGGCTTGCACATGAAAGAATTACAACCGATCGTCAAACAATTGATGGAAGAGTCACAGCAGGCCACTCAAGCCCGCATGGTCGAAGATCTTGCCCTGCTAGGGAAGGTGCTGGAAATCTATGACCAAAAAACTGTAGCAGATTGTTTGCGCTCCGTCAGCGGCAACGACTGGACTAGAGAATCAGTAAATCGTTGGTTTAATGGTAAGGCATCGCCAAAGCAGCTTGTTGATGTTGAAGTGAAAATGCTCAAAAACATGCTGCCCAAACCGCCAGAGCACCACCCGCATTACCAATTCCGTTTTATTGATCTCTTTGCCGGTATCGGTGGCATACGTAGCGGATTTGAGGCTATAGGTGGACAGTGCGTCTTTACCAGCGAATGGAACGAACATGCTGTCAGGACCTACAAGGCAAACTGGTACAGTGACGAAAACGAGCACACTTTCAACTCAGATATTCGCGAGATCACCTTAAGTGAAAACCATGAGATCCCAGAGTCTGAAGCGTATGCAAATATCGACAAGCATATACCCCAACATGATGTGCTATTAGCAGGGTTTCCATGCCAACCTTTTAGCCTTGCGGGCGTTAGCAAAAAGAACTCGTTGGGCAGAGCTCATGGCTTTGAATGCGATACCCAAGGAACTCTTTTCTTTGATGTTGCCCGTATCATTGCGGTCAAAAAACCACCTATTTTTGTACTTGAGAATGTTAAAAACCTCAAAAGTCACGACAAAGGGAAAACCTTTAAAGTCATTCAAGATACTCTGGATGAACTGGGCTATGACGTTGCGGATGTAGATGTTTCAGGATCTTCAGATCCGAAGATCATCGATGGAAAACACTTCTTACCCCAACATCGTGAGCGTATCGTATTGGTCGGTTTTCGCCGTGACCTCGATTTGGCCCAGAATTTTACTCTGCGTGATATTCAGAAATTTTATCCTGCTGAACGACCTGCCTTTAAAGACTTACTTGATGACGAAGTGGATGATAAGTACATCCTCACGGTGAAACTCTGGGAATACCTCTACAACTACGCCAAGAAGCATCAGGCAAAAGGAAACGGGTTTGGTTTTGGTTTGGTTTCGCCAGAGGATAAGAACGCGGTAACCAGGACGCTCTCAGCTCGCTATCACAAAGACGGTTCTGAGATCCTTATAGACAGAGGCTGGGATAAGGAGAAAGGTGAGAAAGACTTTAGCGATGCCAACAACCTGGAAAATCGTCCCCGTAGACTAACTCCTCGTGAGTGCGCACGTCTGATGGGGTTTGAGAATCTGGGGGAGTCAAAATTTCGCATACCCGTATCCGATACCCAAGCGTATCGTCAGTTTGGCAACTCAGTCATAGTCCCGGTGTTTGCTGCCGTGGCAAAACTGTTGGAGCCATACATCCAAAAAGCAGTTAACAAAACAGACTTAAACTTGAAAAAAGCAGGTTAACGTAAGCAGGGCTAATAAAATGTTAGCCCTGATCATTTAATTTTTTTCCTCTACGTGTAAATTAGCCTATCCACTGTTGAAGGATTCCCCTTATGGATAGCAGGCTAAGAGACAGTTTTCAAATCGCTGCAGGAAAATACTTGAGTGCTGTTGATGCAGATTTTTCGCGCTCGCATCAGCATGAAATCGGTGGATTGGTTAAGGTTGGATTTGGCGAAGTACTGGGTAAACCAGGCAAAACCGAAACGTCCGAGTTCACCTGTAAGATGGTCTACATCAATGATGAAATGGAAGATCCGCTCATTGTTGATGACCATGTCACTTGGTATGACTCTCGCCGTCGTTCGCTCACTCGCCGACCTGAATATCGCCTTTACTACCGAGATAACTCTGTTACAGAACTCATCCAGGAAGGGGATTTCTTCCTCATAGCCCTACAAAACAACGGCACGCTCCTCATGTGCTTCACGCCCGCAGATACGTACATAGAAGCACAACTCCGAAACCTCTTTGGTCTGACCGGTGAGCTACATGAGAAATTTCAATCTTCGGACATAGGAGATAAAAAACTTCTCCTGCCGGTGCAATTGTTGCTCGAACAGGTCGGCTTATCCTTCGAACCGGAACAGCAAGGTGATGAAGAATTACTGGCATTTCTGCTTGAGCGTTATCCGAATGGCCTTCCTAAGTCACATGAATTCTCCGAGCTTGCCCGTTCACGCAAACCAGCAAACCCGCTCGAAGATCCCGATGATGCATTGATAGTTTGGCTGACAGAAGAAGAGCATCTATTCAGAACCTATGAACGGCATTTAGTCCGCACACGATTGTTACAAGGGTTTGGAGAAGATGGTGGTGATGTTGACGCGTTCGTCGATTTTTCTCTAAGCGTTCAAAATCGAAGAAAATCTCGTGTCGGATTCGCGTTCGAGAATCACTTAGGTCATTTATTTACCCTATATGGCCTGCAATTTGAAAAAGGCTCCTCCAAAAAAACAACGGAAAATCGCTCAAAACCTGACTTTCTATTCCCTTCCTTCGAAGCCTATCACGATGAAGAGTTTCCTACAGAAAACTTGTTCCTGCTTGGAGCAAAGACAACTTGTAAAGATCGTTGGCGGCAAGTTTTAGCTGAAGGGGATCGCGTTACAACCAAATATCTGGTAACTATTCAGCCAGGTATCAGTAATTCTCAACTAGCCGAAATGAAGAGTAAATCACTACAGCTTATTGTACCAATTCCAGTATGGGAAACGTATCCGAAAGAAACTCATATACAACTCATAAGTGTACAATCATTTATCAAAGAGGTGAGGAGTTATAAAATATAATAATTTAATCTATCCAAAATAATCAACGTCGAATTAATCATTATGGTAAGTCATCCGCTGACTTACCAATTTTCATTGCCGAAATATAAACTTCCGCATACCAAAAATATTATTAAAAAATATTTTAAGTTATTATCCATGGCCTTAAAAATGAAAATTAATAATTTTATTATCTACAGTTAGCCGCTGAGTTTCTGAGAACGGCCTACGCTTTCAGGAAGCAATAAAAATTAACACCCATAACCCTTAATACTGGATGTATTAACTCACTTACCAACCAAATACTACAGTCAGTTCAATGAGTTCTTGTTCTACTCTGATACTTCCGTTAATACCGTTAATGCCTCCCACCTTGTAACATCCTTTTAATCACACAAAGTGTAGCCTACCATTCACTGACGTACACAGCACGATTAAAATACTAAAATTTGAGATGAGGTTGTTATTTAAATCCAAAAACAACCTCACGTGCCTTATGTTACTTAGACGTATATGCTTTACAAGTATCGATAATGCGCTGGAGCTTTAAATAGCCTACCTCAGTAAACTTAGAACCATACTTATCTAATAACGCCACTGCTTCTGGGAAGCGGGAGTTATAAGACAAGTACCCGATATGAACACGAGCAAGATCTACTTCAATCAACTTATGAGAGCTTTTATTTCGAACTCTACCTGTAGATACTTCATTGTATACAACATCATATTGAGAATGCTTATCTTTTTGACTCAATAAGTCTAGCAATGCTATTTTTAATTGTGTATTTAATCTACCCCTATGAATAAATGTATCATTTAGTGTTTGATTATCACCAGAAACATACACATCAAACATAGTTTCTCTAACAATATGGAAAGCAGTATCAGAGCGTTCATCTGCTATTTTCAACTTTTCCAAACAAGTTTCAATTTCGTATATTAGAGATTTATTTTTACTTTCTTTATATAAAGACAACAACGCCCATGCTTTAACATCTAGTATATATGGATTGTACTCCACTATTTCCAAGGCTTTATTGGAAAAATCTAGAGATTTTTGGTACTCACCCTCAAAACAATATATATATGCCATTTCCCTATATAAAGGTATATCTTTGCTTGGTTTATTAATTATTTTTTCCAAACAATTTTTAGCAAATCTAATATCACCATTTAATCTACTATGGAACGCTTGAACAAAATAAAACAATAATTCACTCCTTTCAGATTTATTTATTTTATTATATTCTTTTATAAAAAATTGATAATCCTCCCAATTTTCAACCCTAGAAGAAGCCTGGCCAATAATTCTCCAGCACTCTAAAACACCATCATTACTAAGCTTACTTTTTTGACAATATGCTTCTTTAGCCAATTCAAGCGATGACTGAAATCTCTTCTTATCGTATTGTCTTTTTGATGCCTTTAGCTGTTGAATAGGCATAACAAAACTTTTTTCTAATATTGATAAATCATCTCCTAATGCTAATTTCTCAATTATTCTAGCATCTAATAATGATAGTGATACAAAGTCTTTATCATCAATACCATCGATAGAGTGAAGCAGTATCTTTTGAATATCGAGCAACTCTGATGAGTACACTTCAGAGTAATCAGAAGACAACCTAGCTAAATAATAAGGAAGTTTGTAATAACCATCATTAAAAATAATAAAGCCTGAATCAAGAAGCGTTCTAAATGCAACTTCAAATATTGGCCACTTGGTGGCAATAAGTTCAACCTCTTCGTATGAAATAATATTTGCAGAACCAAAAAGCCCCAAAACCTTTCTGGGCTCAACATCATTTTTTATTAAATCAACAACCATTTTTTCAAGCTGTTCTCTAACCAATCGAATAATACTTCTACTGGTTTTTGAAGGCCTGTAGTGTGGGTTTTTATTAAGGTATGCGATCACATGATTTATTAATCCCGGGTGTCCTGCGACTGAGTCAATAAATACCTCCTTGTCAACTTTGCTTGGAATTTCAACTCCACTCTTATGCAAAAGCATATTAAATAAATATTCTGAATCCGCTTTACCCAACTGAGCCAATGCATAGTAGACACCTTTTGAATCGACGCTTGCAGGGATGCCTCTTCTTGACAGAAAGATTACATATGGGTAATCGTAATCCAGTAAAGAATCCATAAGTTTTATTAAATATGGGTTCACTTCATCACCAGTGGTATATACACTACCTAATAGATCGATAATCAAGGCTTGTTTGTAATCTACTGTTATAGTTTTTATAAGAACCGATATTTCTATTATTTTATCATCATCAGCCAAATCATTAAAATAATTCATTTTTGAAATGTAATCTGAAACCCGCCAATTTGATGAAAAAACCAAGAGTTGTCTATACAAATCAGATAAATCAAAGTAGTCATCCAATGATACAGTCGCCTGACCAATCAAAATACCAGAGTATAAGTTGCTATAAACTTTTTTAATTAGCGTTTTACGCCCAATACCATCAGGGCCAGAGATAAAGATGTACGGTGGAACTCCTCGTTCATTCTCCCAAATATATTTGGTTATTTTTTTCTCATCCTCTTCACGACCAAGACATCCAACATCTATAGTGTTTTCAAGCTTATTTAATTCACTAACAATCCTGCTGGCTACTGCTCTTGGTGATGGTAAGGAGTTAACGACATATCGTCTAAGCCATTCATCAAGACTTCCCCAGTTAGTATCATCAAGTTGAAAAATTAAAAATTTCTTTAATAATGAATTACTCTTTAATTCATGAGAAATATCAATTTCGTCTTTTACCCAATTACTTTGTAAAGAAGCTTTGGACAGAAAGAGGACATAAATACCAGCCTCTTTCATCTTATGTCTGATTTCATGAACCAGATCACTGTTATTTTCAAAGGACCTCACATCAAAAATAGCTTTTGCCCCGCCGAGCTCTTGATATACTTTCTCAACGAAATCTTTATCAAACGAATTATGAGATAGGAATGCTTTCATTTTTACTCCATAAGTATTTATGTTACAATATTCCATTGAACCATAAACATAAATTAGAAAATGTAAAGTTTCCAATTTTTCTGAAAAAATATATAGTAAAAGCACACTCTGGCAAGCATGAAAAAACAAAAGCAAGCTAATGATTTTATTAATAATTCTTCATTTCACATATCTAAATAGCTAGCTGAAACGGTCATTCAAGTATTCCCTACAATACGCAAGATGTTCCCCTCCTGATGACTACTTTCGCTCTACCCTATCCATAGCCAACAAAGCAACACACCAAACTTTGCCTACAAACTTCATTTCAAGCATTACCTACCGTCAAGCATAGAGCTTCATAGACAGTGACCACCAATAAAAATCGACCTAACTTCTTCTATTGATTTCATAGTAACCCAAAAAAACCGCTCCCGACCAACAGCGCCAGCATCACTGCTGGCGCTGCAGTTCCCCTCAGAAAAACCACCTCACCCTAAGCACGAAGCCCAAACTCCCCATGTACCACATTCCCATCCCGCTCAAGGTTATCCATATAGTCGGCATACCACTGCAGCATCTCACGCCGTCCATCCAGATACTTCGCATGGTTGTAGGTACCACGGATGCTGTTCTTATCCACATGTGCAAGCTGTGTCTCAATCCAGGCCGAGTTATAGCCTTGCTCATGCAAGATGGTACTCATGGTGTGCCGGAAGCCGTGGCCGGTCAGTCGCCCCTTGTAACCCAACAGCTCGATGACCTGATTGATGCTTTCCTTGCTGATTGGCTTACGCTGATCGTTCCGACCAATGAACACCAAGGGATAGCCGCCAGTCATTGGCTTGAGAGAGTTGAACAACTCGATAACCTGCGTTGATAATGGAACGACATGCGGTCGCTTCATTTTCATCACTTCAACCGGTATGTTCCACAGACCCTTGTCGAAGTCGATATCCTGCCAACGCGCAAATCTCAGCTCCTGGGTTCTTACCCCCGTCAGCATGATGATCTTGGTTGCAGTTTTAGTGATGACACTGCCAGTGTAACCAGATAGGTCTTTAAGGAAATGTGGCAGTTCCTGAGCCGTCAGGAAGGGAAAGTGCTCTTTCTTAGGCGTTGCCAGAGCGCTGGCGAGATCGGGAGCAGGATTGTAAGTAGCTCTGCCAGTGATGATGGCAAAACGAAATACTTCTCCGCAGCGTTGGCGAACCTTACGCATTTTCTCCAGCGCTCCGCGCTTCTCCATTTTGCGCAGTGCTTCCAGCAACTCCATCGGCTTGAGATCGGCAATCGGCCGCTTGCCAATATAAGGGAAGATGTCTTTTTCGAAGGTATCAATGATTTCATCACGGTAGCGCAGTGACCAGCGGTCGGCTTTAGCCAGATGCCACTCGCGGGCAACGGCTTCAAACGTGTTCTCCGAATTCAGTTTCTGTGCAAGCTTCTCAGCTTTTTTGGTTTCACCAGGATCGTCACCTGCAGCCAGAATCTTTTTAGCTGCATCGCGTTTGTCACGGGCTTCTGCCAGAGATACATCGGGGTAAACGCCAAAGGCAAGACGCTTCTCTTTCTCGCCGTAACGGTACTTCAATCTCCAGTAACGAGAACCACTGGTCTTTACTTCAAGGTAAAGCCCTCCTCCATCGAAGAGCTTGTACGGCTTGTCTTTTGGTTTAGCGGTTTCAACTTGTCGGGCTGTTAGCTTCATAGGGGGCACCTCAAAAATGGGGGCATCACCAGTGCCCCCTATGGTGCCCCCAGACTACACTTGATTTGGGTAGACACGAGTTGACATCAGGAGAGCGAAAGTGGCTTAAGTTACGGGTATTACAAGGGATTTATTGACGTTAGTGGAGTTCAGAATACATCGAATGGCGAAAGATCACAGGAGTCGAACCTGCCCAGGACCGCTGGCGGCCCCAACTGGATTTGAAGTCCAGCCGCCCCACCGGGGACGAGGATCTTCCTCTGGAAACAGGAAGCAAGTCGCAGATTATAGCGCGAATCCCCCTAGCTGCTAAGAGGGAATTCATGTTTCCGCGATCCCCTTCGTACACTTGCTCTCCCGCACAAAACTCCCGCCTTTTATCTGCTACCCTAGCCGAGCCCGGGTTATTAACCCGTACATTGCTGGAGATGCTATGACCAAGAAAGTTGCCGTCCTGCTGAGCGAAGGATTTGAAGAGGCCGAGGCGGTTATCGTGATCGACGTGTTACGTCGTATGGAGATAGAGGTAGAGCTGCTGTCCTGCCAGGATAGGCTGGAGCTGCGCAGCTATCACCAGATACGTATGTTTGCCGATGCTCTGTTGGAACGCCGCATGGACCAACTGTACGATGCCGTGGTGATCCCCGGTGGGCCGCAGGCTACCGCCGCAATGGCGGAAAACGAGCTGGTCGTGGAGTTTATCCGCCGCCACGATCGTGCCGCCAAGCTGATCTGCCCGCTGTGTTCTGCCGCTGCTCGCGTGCTGGCTGCCAACAAACTGCTGCAAGGCCGCCGTTATGTCTGTTCTGGCGATCTGCATCAGGAGATCGAAGATGGTACCTACGTGGCTGAAAGGGTTGTGGAAGATGGCAATCTGATCAGTGGCCAAGGGTTGGGGGCCGCGTTTGATTTTGCCTTCACCGTGGCCTACCGCCTGACCGGCGATCGCACTACCACGCAAGAGCAAGCCGTACATATCTATCACGAAAACTGGCAAGCCCCACAGGCAGTGCATTAATCGCTACTGCTGCTAACTAGGCGCGGCACAGTTTGCGTTTTCCGGCTCCGATGCCGAAAGCGAAAATTGTTACCGCGCTTTCTGTTTTTTACGGCTACTCCTCGGTATTCAGGTACAACGTTTTGATCCCGCTTTTGCTACGTTTTGCGGCAACCAACGCATAACAATGACCTGTAACTGTTTTACCAGATTAGGCGAAGCCGTGGTCAGTAATACCACGATCATCTGCACGCCGGTAAAAATCCCCCCTAACCGGCCCATCATTTTTTAACCACGAAAAAGAAATGCGGGAATAAGCTGCACCTTTGGCGAAAGTTATTCAGATTGATGACATCATGGCTATTCTTCTGAATTTTTCGGGGCAAATATATTCGATCGTAGGGTCGAAGTCAGTTGAAGTAACCATGACGTAGCCAATACCTCTTCCCCTGTAATAGTCGGTAGTCCATAATTACACCATGCAATGCCTTCACGGGATCTATGCTAAAAAAGAGAGGGAATTCTTTATGGGTATGCCACAAACAAAATCTGAGTTAATTTCATATCTTAATAAAAACATCGGTGATTTAATAAATGTCCTGAATACAGGTTCGCCGGAGCTTGCCTCAGATAAATCAATGGAGAGATATGCAAAAAATAATAACGTCAGCTTAAAATCAGTATCGGAGTGAAATGATTATAATGAAAAAGAAAAACAACACGCCAACGCCCCACGATGCCACATTCAGACAGTTCCTGACC
Source organism: Serratia sp. PL7 (assembly GCF_945957435.1). NCBI lineage: Bacteria > Pseudomonadati > Pseudomonadota > Gammaproteobacteria > Enterobacterales > Yersiniaceae > Serratia > Serratia sp. PL7. The sequence goes on from NZ_CAMFLB010000023.1 coordinate 78,247, forward strand.
CAGCCAGAGGTTGCCCGTGATTTCATGGAACTACACCTCCCGGCAGAGCTGCGTGCCATCTGCGACCTTGACACCCTGAAACTGGAATCAGGCTCCTTTGTGGAAGATAACCTCCGCCAGTACTTCAGCGACGTGCTCTACAGCCTGAAAACCACTGCTGGGGATGACGGTTATGTCCACGTGCTCATCGAACACCAGTCCACCCCGGATCAGCACATGGCTTTCAGGCTCATCAGGTACGCAGTAGCGGCCATGCAGCGCCATCTGGACGCGGGCCACAAAAAGCTGCCTTTGGTAATACCGATGCTATTCTATACCGGTAAGCGCAGCCCATACCCCTATTCCACCCGGTGGCTGGATGAGTTTGCTAACCCAGAGCTGGCCGGTAAACTTTACAGCGCTGCTTTTCCGCTTGTCGATGTCACCGTCATCCCTGATGACGAAATCGCAGGCCATCGCAGCATGGCGGCTCTGACACTACTGCAGAAGCACATTCATCATCGGGATCTGGCGGAACTGGTGGATAGGCTCGCTCCCATCCTACTGGCCGGATATCTCTCTTCATCACAGGTTGTATCGCTGGTACACTATATTGTACAGGCGGGCGAAACGTCAGACGCCGAAGCATTTGTACGCCAACTGGCACAGCGAGTGCCGCAACATGGGGACACACTGATGACCATCGCACAACAGCTTGAACAGAAGGGCATTGAGAAGGGCATTCAGCTTGGTCGGCAGGAAGGGCATTCAGAAGGCGAGCGCGATGCTACGCTGAAAATTGCCCGCACCATGCTGCAGAACGGTCTCGATCGCAATACCGTCATGAAAATGACCGGTCTGACCGAAGACGAGCTGGCACAGATCCGCCACTAATCTTATTAGATCAATGTTCTAGCCTTACTGTCGGACCTTGCCAATATCTGAATAGTCGCAAAGGTACTATTTTTAGTGGGGCTATTACCTGATGATATAGCAAGGTTTGGCAAATAACGGCGAAATGTAGAATTGCCGCGTAGCCTCACCGCTAGAATATTACGCAAAATTGAAAGTAACGCGTTTAATTAAAATGAACAACCAATAATGGCAGGGTCTTATATCTCCCCTAAAAGGGGTGATTCGCTGTATTTTATTTGTCACCGTCATAAAAAGCCTCCTCCCAAGGAGAAGGCTTTGAGATAAAAGAGCCATTCACTGTTGCAGTAACGCCTTCATTGTTACCGCGCTTTCTGTTTTTTACGGCTACTCCTCGCTATCAAGGTACAACGTTTTGATCCCGCTTTTACTGCGTTTTGCCGCAACCAGTGCATATAACGGGATGGTGAGCATCATCATCAATACCCCCCAGAACATGGCATTGCCTCCCGATCCGAACAGGGCAAACAGACTGTAGAGAATGCCAATCACCGCCAACGTGCAGTAGAAAATGAAGGCCCCGCCCTTATTCAAGGATTTGGCCACCATGATGATCGGTAGCGCGACCAGCGCATAGATATAGGGCAGTAAAGAGGCAAACACCGACATCAGCACAATCACCTGAAACTGTTTTGCCAGATTAGGCGAAGCCGTGGTCAGTAATACCACGGTCATCAGCACGCCGGTAAAAATCAGCCCCTTCATCGGTACATCGTTTTTGTTCACCACGGCAAAGAATTTCGGGAATAGCCCCTGCTTCGCGCCAGCTTTTGGGGCTTCAGACTGCAAGATCAGCCAGCCAGAGATCGAGCCGAAACAGGCGATAATGCTCAGTGCGGAAACCACTTCCCCGGCAAATTCACCAAACATATAACGAGCGGCGTCGGCAAAGGGGGCGGCGGAATTCACCAATTCACTATGCGGTACCAATCCCATAATCACCGAACAGCTGGTGACATAACACACGGCGGCAATCAGCAACCCCAATACCGTCGCCTTGGGCACGGTGGACTCGGGGTTTTCCACCTGCCCGCTGGATACCACTGCGGATTCCACACCCAGAAAGCCCCACAAAGCCAAAGATGCGGCGGAGAGGATTGCCGAAGCGTCGCTACCCTTGGTGCCATTATAAACTTCGGTGAACAACGCGGGTTTGAACCAGAACCAGCCAATAAAACCGATGCCCAATACCACCACCAGCATGCAGCAGGCGGTGAATGATTGGGAGCGCCCGGCTACCCTTGCCCCCAAAGAAGCCAGAGCGATAAACCCCCAGAGGATAACAATGGCGGTGATAGAGCTGACAAGCGGATCTTTGAGAATGGGGAAGAAATAACTCAGGTAACCCACACCCGCCACCAGCAGCGCCACGTTACCCACCCAGGCGCTGATCCAGTAACAGATGGTGGTCTGAAAGCCAATAAATGGCCCAAACGCGTCGCTGGCATAGGCAATAATGCCGCCATCACGCGGTGTCACCATGCTGTTCTTGGCAAACACCAGCGCCAAGGCAATCACGCCGACAATGGTAATCACCCAGCCAAATAAAGAGATAGACCCGATGCCCGCCAGATTGGTTGGCAGCATAAAGACCCCGGATCCCATCATGTTAGAGGCAGTCACCAACGTCAGGGCGACCAACCCCATTTTTTTTACGGAGGCAGTATTAACAGAAGCCATGATATTTCCCATCATTATTGCGTTGATACAAATCTTGAAGAGGGTGCGGATCGCACCCATGGGGATAATGCGCAGGCCGATTAACGCATGGTGGAAACAGGAACCTTGTCGGCAGCGCTGGCAGGCGTTTCTTTTATGCACCGTACCCAATAAGTGCCGTTCTCATCCACTTCCACCCCCTGCAGTTCATGTTCAAAGCCGGGGAAGCGCTGGCCGAAGGTCTGCAAGGCCACCAGGTAATCGACGATGGCCCGTGATTCTGACGTCACCTTTTCACCCGGCATGATGAGCGGAATGCCCGGTGGGTAAGGGGTTATCATCACGCCCAGCGTGCGGTTGTTTATGTCGGCAGCCTTGACCTGCTCGGTTTGGTCGGAGATCAGGCATTGATAGGCCTGGGAGGGGGTAAGAACGGGGATGGCCTCTGCAGAACAGGCAAGCTCCAAAAGCTCGGCAATTTTCAGCTCGATATTGGCCTGATGGATCGACCGGCATAAATCACCGATGCCCATGTTGTGATAGGCGGGGAAGCTGGCCGCAACCTGCGGAAGCACCAAGGTCAGCGGGGTATTCTCGTCATAGTGATGTTTAAATATCATCAGCATGTCGATCAGGGTATTCCATTTGCCCTGGGTAGAACCCAATGCAAATAATACCAGAATGGTGTAGTCGCCGTTGCGGGCCGGGATAATACGCTGGGTATCCAGGAATTTTGCCACTACCGGCGCGGGGATGCCGAAAACATTCATCTTTCCTTGCGCGTTCAACCCAGGGCAGGTAATGGTGACCTTGATGGGATCCAACATCGCATAACCTTCCGGCAAATCGCCGAAGCCATGCCATGCCTCTCCCGCTCGCAGCTGCCAGCAGGTGGGATCGTTGGCTAGCACCTCGTCGGCAACCTGGGTGAAGGGAACCTTTTTGCCCTCCTGCAGCAACGTGCTCGGCTGCCAGACATCGAAGAACCATCCCTTGTCACTTTTTTCCGCTTTGAGCTTGTCTGCGACGGTCACCAGCGTCTTGCGGAAGCTGATAGCGTCGTGAATAGCTTCATCGACCAATGTCTTACCGGCTTGCCCCTCCATCATGGCGGTCGCCACATCCATCGAGGCAATAATCGGATAGAACGGTGACGTGGTGCCGTGCATCATAAAAGCCTGGTTGAAAATGTCGTAATCCACCGGCGCACGCTTGGAATTGCGGATATGTATCATCGAGGCTGAAGAAAAGGCCGCCAGCATCTTGTGTGTCGATTGCACGGCATACAGCGTTGGGCCGTTGTCTTTATCTTCAGGGACATCCATGGCGAAACGCCCCTGATAGAGGGGATGGAATTTCGCATAGGCATACCAGGCTTCATCAAATTTGATCCGGGGTACCGACTTGGCCAGCGTTTGGGTGACGGCGGTGACGTCATAAATCAGACCGTCGTAAGTGCAGTTAGTGATGATGGCATAGGCGGGGCAGCGGTCTTCTGCCTGATAAGCCAGCACGCTGTCATCAATTTTTTGCTGGATCGCTCTGGCTTCAAACTGATCGGGAGAGATCAAGCCAATAATGCCGAGCCCATTACGCGCAGGCTGGAAATAGACCGGTTTAGCCTGGGTGATGGTCAGCTCATGGTTGACAGACTTGTGGCAATTGCGGTCAACCAGGATGATTTTATCTTTTAAATCAATTGAGTGGCCCACTATCTGGTTAGACTGGGATGAGCCCCCTGTCACATAGAAGGTTTTGTCCGCGCCAAACAGTTTGGCAGCTCGCGTTTCCGATTCGCCCGGCGCTCCCTTATGTTCAAGCCAGTCCCCCATTTCCGGCGTAGAGATACCGATGTCTGCCCGCATCAGGTTTTCGCCAAAGTAATTGATAAACTCACGGCCTACCGGGTGCTTAAGGTAGGCAACGCCCCCTTGATGCCCCGGACAATCCCAATAGTAAGGGCTGTCTAACGCGTAACTTTTTAGCCCGGCGAAGTAAGGCGGCAGCAGGTTCTCAACATACTGGCGTATAGCCAGATGAATGCGGCCAGCAATAAACTTGGGCGTATCTTCGCTGATGTTGATGTACTCATGGATCTCTTGAATCACCTCCGTCGATAAACGCCCTAACAAAGGCACACTTGACGAAAAGAAGATGGGCAACCGGCTGTTTTTAGCGCGGATCACGCGAATTATCTCCTTGATAATGGGAGACCCCTCACCCAGGTTAGCCCCATCACACTCATTAATAATGATACAACCGATACCCGCTTCTTTTCTGGCCATCGCCAGGGCCGTTTCATTGGTTTCCGCGTGGATAAAATGGTAGTTATTTAATGCCAGCACCTCCTTTATCGCATGATAGCTATCATCGACCTGTATTTTATTATCGCGTACAGAAACAATTAATATTGGAAAATCAAGATTGCTTGCATAACTCATTGTATGACCTCTTCTCATCCATGTCATTGAGATATCAACTGGGATGCCAGATGATGAAAGCGAGCATACTCTTGAAGCGCAAACAATAAACTGTACCAAAGGTACAGTTTTGTAGTGAGATGATTAGCGGATGATATAACAGGGTTTAGAAAATAACGGTGGGATATAGAATTGCCATTGCTGCTTTCTGGCAAAAAATATAAACTCCCGTGTGGTTTCACAATGGACTTTCGCCAGAATGTTACTTTTATGGAACTTTACCGTTCTCAGCGTTCTGTTGAGAATACCGGCAATCTCCTTCTCCGCCATGCCTTGTAACAACAGAAAAGCCACGACCCATTCCTTAGCGGATAAAATCTCGGAGGGACAAGCAACGGTTAATTTACCGATGCCGTCACCAGAGACAAAAAAGCGCGGTGTGATAGAGTGCAGTGGCTTGATATGACTGATAATACCGGAGCAATGAGCCTGTTTGTCGTAGTAGGGCATGCGTTCACAATAAAACACGCTGAATATGCGTTTGCTATCAATAGGGAGGATCCCTACTGCCTCAATCTTCCTCACCTCATCAATAACGCGTTGGTCATGGATTGAGATAAAGGGCTTAAAAGGGGCCAGTGCAGAAGGTCTCCCATTTCCTTCCGGTTTTAGCAATAGGCCATATCTGGCATTGGCATACACCGGCTTTTTATGCACGTCCTTTAAACACCAAGCCTCATCACTAGACTCCCACGCAATCAAGATCTCCAAAGGAATAGCAATAGCTAACGAATTTAATTTCGCAATAATACTTTCGGTACTGACACGAGACATTTTCCCACCTTCAATCCTTGGTGCCATTATTCACAATACAAATGGCGACATAGTGTAAAACGCCCAGAGCAGACTACCAGAAAGCCAACCTGAAGCGGCAAGATTGAAAGTAACGTTTTATTAATATACTTACCTGAAAATGACTGCGTCTATATCTACTATGCTTCCACCCAAACGGAGTTACTTAACGTATTCCTTTATCACCGGAATAAAAAAGCCTTCACCCCATCAGGAGAAGGCTTGGCGATAAAGGAAAATTTTACGGTTGTAGCAGGGCTTTCACATCCAGCAAAATAAATTCGTTATCATCCGCCACGTTGGGTTCGCGGCTGGAAGAGAACGGGAAGTTATTGTCGTTCCCCACGATGATATGGCTGCCATCCACCACGTCGACATTCTCGATAGTGAAGAACGGGAAGGTCAGCACGCCGTTATTCAGCGGTTTACGCGCCAGCTTCTGCGGGTCCTGAATGTTCAGCAAATCGATATACGCCAGTTTTTCTACCGGTTTGCCGACGTTGGCGTCGGAAAACGCTATTTTGTAGACCCGTTTGAATTTGGCGATCTGGCTGAAGCAGTTATCCGTTGGCGCGCCTGCCGCACAGGCTTTATCGGCTGTGCCTTCACCATTATCACGTTCGATCACCAGGCCATGATTGGCGTCGATCATATTGAAATCACCGATGGCGTTCTGATTGTCTTCCAACACATACTGCCAGCTGCGGCCAGTCCATGCCTGCTGTTTGACGTCAAACTCCAGCACCCGCAGGTAGCGTTTGCCCGCCACGTTCTCGAACTCTTCGCCATCCCACAGCGCCCCTTCCAACAGGGGATACAGCTTACTACCGTCTGGTGACACCGCCATTCCTTCAAAGCCCTTGGAGCGCGCCACCTGGAAGTTCTGCTTGCCATCCGGCGCACCTGGCAGCGTCAGCGTCGGGTTATCCGGCGATTTCACTACCTTGCCGTCAACCTGGGTATCAAATACCGCCAGCACCTTGCCGTTCAAATCCGCTTTAATCAGGTAAGGGCCAAATTCATCGCCGATCCATAGGGCATCGTCGGCAAACTGGAAGCTTTCCGGGTCGAAATCGCTGCCGGTCAGGTAACGTTTGTCGCTGCTTTCATTGACGATATGGAACGGCACTTTTTTATCGGGATCGTGCAGGAACAGCGTTTTTAGCGGCGTTACCGTGCCTTCCTTGAAATCGATACGGTAATGGTTGAGATACAGCATGGCGTCCGGCGAGTTGGCCTTGCTGCCAAAGCCGTTGTCGGTCAGCACCCAGTAGGTGCCATCCGGCATGTGTTTGATACCGGAATGCCCCTGCAACGGCTGGCCATTGATGGGTAGCCCGATGCCGGTCAGCCGATCGGCAGATTTCCCCGCTACGCTACCCAGTTCGGTGATGCGTTTGCCGCTGGTGTATTTACCGCTCTGTTGCAGATCGGTTGGTGCATCCTGGGGGGCAGTGACGCTGGACTTCACTGGTAATACGGCGTGCCCGGCCAGCACGGCGGGGACTTCCTGAGCCTGCGCCCATAGCGTGGTGCTGAATGCCAGGCAACTGGCCAGCAGTGCCAGGCGGGATGGTAAATTATGCATATTATGTACTCCCTGATAATGGTTTTGCCCAAAGGTAAAAAGCAACGCCACTATAGGGAGCCGTAATGACAGAAATATTATGTGCCGCGTGACCAACAGTGCCGGTACTGCGGTTTCAATAGCCAGCCTCCCCAAAACGGTCGCGGCACTCTTTGGGCGTCATGTCATAGCCTTTCTTGAACACCGAATAGAAGTACTGCAACGATGGGTAGCCACACATCTGGGAAATTTCATTGATGGGCAATGAGGTCGCGGTGAGTAAATTGCGGGCGCGATCGAGCTTTTCTTGGTGGATGGCGTTATGGATCGTCTGGCCGGTTTCATCCTTGAAGCGCTTTTCCAGATTGGAACGTGACATGCCCACCGCATCCAGTACCTGCTCCACCTTGATCCCCTTGCAGGCATGGTAACGGATATAGTGCATGGCCTGGATCACCGCCGGGTCGCGCAGTGAACGGAAATCGGTAGACCGCCGTTCAATCACCTTCACCGGCGGCACCAGAATACGCTGTAGCGGCAGATCACGCTGATCAAGCAGTTGATGTAACAGCTTGGCGGCACGATAGCCCATCTGGCGCGTCCCCTGCACCACCGACGACAACGCCACGCGCGACAGATAGCGCGTCAGCTCTTCGTTATCGATGCCAATCACACAGAGTTTTTCCGGCACGGGAATATCCAGGTGCTCGCACACCTGTAACAGGTGGCGCGCCCGCGCATCGGTAACGGCTATAATCCCGGTCTGCTGGGGCAAAGTCTGCACCCAGTCCGCGAGGCGATTCTGGGCGTATTGCCAGTTCTCCGGCGCGGTTTCCATCCCCTGATACACCACCCCTTGATACTGTTCCGCCGCCACCAACTGGCGGAAAGCCTGTTCACGTTCCTGCGCCCAACGCTTCCCCCCCTCGGCCGGCAGGCCATAGAACGCAAAGCGGTTCAGCCCTTTTTCTTTCAGGTGCATAAACGCCGCTTCCACCAGCGCATGGTTATCGGTCGCGATGTAATGCACCGGCGGGTAATCCGCCTCCCGATGATAAGAGCCCCCGACGCCAACCAGCGGCACCTGGACATTACGCAACAGTTGCTCAATATTCCGGTCGTCGAAATCGGCGATCACGCCGTCCCCCAACCAGTCCTTGATATTATCGATACGGCAGCGAAAATCCTCTTCGATAAAGATATCCCAATCACTTTGCGACGCCTGTAAATACTCCCCAACGCCCTCCACCACCTGGCGGTCATACACTTTATTGGCGTTGAACAGCAGCGTAATACGGTAGCGCTTCTTAAACATGGGGGCTCCCCAGCAATAAATACGGTCACAGCTACAAGTGTAAAGCCGCGCCTAGACCCGGCGTTTGGTCGCGGAATCCATCCACACCGCCAGCAGCAGGATCGCGCCTTTGACGATATATTGCCAGAACGTCGGCACGTCCAACATGCTCATGCCGTTATCCAATGAGGCCATGATAAACGCCCCCATCACCGCTCCCGCCACGCTACCAATCCCCCCCGCCAGGCTGGTGCCACCGATCACGCAGGCGGCGATAGCATCCAGCTCGGCAATGTTACCGGCAGAAGGCGAACCTGCCCCCAGGCGCGAACTGAGGATCAGCCCGGCAATCGCCACCATCAGGCCGTTGATGGCAAACACCGCCAGCTTGGTACGCTCAACGTTAACCCCGGAAAGCCGCGCGGCATCGATATTACCGCCGATGGCATAAATACGGCGGCCAAAGGCGGTACGCGACGCCATAAAGATCCCTGCCAGCATCAATGCGGTCAGGATCAGCACCGGCGTTGGCACCCCACGATAGTCGTTCAGCAGGTAAATCGCCCCTAATACCAGGATTGCCATGATGCTCTGCCGGGTGACATCGCCGCTCGCTGCCGCTACCGGCAAGCCCAGTTGCGTACGTCTACTACGCCGCCGCCACTGCCAGGCCACAAACAGCATCAGACCGACCGCGCCAATGCCAAAACCCACTCCGTTGGGCAGGTAGCTCTGGCCAATCTGTGACATGGCATTGCTGGTGGGTGACACGGTGGTGCCATTGGTAATGCCGATCAGAATACCGCGAAACGCCAACATCCCCGCCAGAGTGACGATAAACGAAGGGACTTTACGATAGGCTACCCACCAGCCATTCCACGCCCCCAGCAACAGCCCCGCCAACAGCGTGACCACAATGGTCAACGGCAGCGGCCAGCCGAACCAGACGTCAAAGATCGCCGCCGCGCCCCCCAACAGCCCCATCATTGAGCCAACGGAAAGGTCGATCTCCGCCGAAATAATCACGAACACCATGCCCACCGCCAGAATGCCGGTGATCGCCGTCTGGCGCAGCAGGTTAGAGATGTTACGGGCGCTGAGATAGGCCCCTTCGGTGGTAAAGGTAAAGAACAGCATGATGACGGCGATCGCCGCCAGCATCACGAACACCTGCAGGTTGACGGTTTTCAGCCCGAACGGCGGCTTTTTTGCCTCCACTGGCGGCAGGCTGGCTTCAGATTGCGTGCTTTTCAACATGTGTTTCACTCCTCAAGGCCGCTTCCATTACCTGTTCCTGGGTCAGATCGCGGTTCACCAGATCGGCTTTAATCTGCCCCTGGTGCATCACCAATACCCGATCGCTTAACCCCAGCACCTCCGGCAATTCGGAGGACACCACAATCACCGCGAGCCCCCGCTGTGCCAATTGATTGATTAACTTGTAAATCTCTTGCTTGGCACCGATATCAATGCCGCGCGTTGGCTCATCCAGAATGAGGATTTGCGGGTTCAGCAACAGGCACTTCGCCAGGATGGCTTTCTGCTGGTTACCCCCGCTGAGACGGGCAATAGCCAGCTCCGCAGAAGACGTTTTTACCCGTAGCCGTGCCAGCGATTGTTGGATAGTTGCCTGCTCCTGTGCATCATCCAGCACCGTCAATGCGCCACTGAAATCCCCCAGCGCCGCCAACGTCATATTGGCCCCCACGCCCATTACCGGCACGATGCCATCGCGCTTGCGGTCTTCTGGCACCATGGCGATGCCATATCGCATTGCCTCGCGGCAGTTGGTGATGGTGGCGGCCTGCCCTGCGATGGTGATCTTGCCCTGCCAACGCCCCGCATAGGCGCCAAACAGGCACTGCATGGTTTCGGTACGCCCGGAGCCAACCAGCCCGGCCACGCCGAGGATCTCCCCACGCCGTAGGGTAAAAGACACATTATCGGCCCGGCGGATATGGCGGTTGACCGGGTGCCAGGCAGTGAGGTTTTCCACCTGCAGGACCACCTCACCGATGGTATGGGGTTCCTGCGGATACAGCTCGGTCAGCTCACGGCCAACCATCATGGCGATGATATCGTCCTCGCTCATCTCCGCCGCAGGCCGGGTGCCAATGTGCTTGCCATCGCGGATCACACAGATAAAGTCCGAGATCGCTTTCACCTCGTTGAGCTTGTGCGAAATATAGATACAGGCGATCCCGTGATCGCGCAGATCCGCAATGATCGCCAGCAACGTGGCGGTTTCACTTTCGGTCAATGAGGCGGTGGGTTCATCGAGTACCAGCAGGCGCACCTGTTTGTTCAAGGCCTTGGCAATCTCCACCAACTGCTGTTGGCCCAACCCCAGTTCACCCACGCGGGTATTAGGGTCAACCTCCAGCTTGACCTGCGCCAGCATGCGCTGGCAGCGCAGGTACATGTTGTCGTAATCCATCACCCCATAGCGGCCCCACTCGTTGCCGAGAAACAGGTTCTCCAGCACCGTCATCTGCTTCACCAGGGCCAATTCCTGGTGAATGATGGCGATGCCTTTCTGCTCGGTATCGCGAATGGTTTTCGCCGTAACAATCTCGCCCGAAAAATAAATATCGCCCTGATAACTGCCGTGCGGATATATTCCGCACAGCACTTTCATCAAGGTAGATTTTCCTGAGCCATTTTCACCGCACAAGGATAATACCTGCCCCGCTTCCAAGTGTAGGCTGACATTATCCACGGCTTTCACTGCGCCGAATTGTTTAGTGATATTTCGCATTTCTAACAGGCAGGGCATTATTCACTCCCCCCAGATGGCATTGCCATTAATTAATATCGGATTGCTTATGGAAACCATCGGCAATAACCGTACTGTCGATATTCGTTTTATCCACCTGTACCGGGGTTAATAACCAGGCCGAAACCTCTTTACTGCCATTATTTAATTTGGCATTGGACTTGGGTTGTTCCCCTTTGCCCAGCTGCACGGCGATATCCGCCGCTTCGTCGGCCAGCTTGCTGATCGGTTTATAGACCGTCATGGTTTGGGTGCCCGCCACGATGCGTTTTACCGCCGCCAGATCGGCGTCCTGACCAGAGATCGCCACCTTCCCCGCCAGCCCTTGTGCAGCCAGTGCCTGAATGGCTCCACCGGCGGTGGCATCGTTGGAGGCCACGACCGCGTCGATATGGTTATTGTTGGCCGTCAGGGCGTTTTCCATGATCTTCAGCGCGTTTTCCGGCAGCCAGCCGTCGGCCCACTGATCGCCCACCACCTTGATCTTGCCGCTGTCGATCAGCGGTTGCAGCACGGTCATCTGCCCCTTGCGGAACAGCTTGGCGTTATTATCCACCGGCGAGCCGCCCATCAGGAAGTAGTTGCCCTGTGGCACGCGCTGCACCAGGCTTTCCGCCTGCATTTCACCCACTTTCTCATTATCAAACGAGATGTAGAAATCGATATCGGCATTGTTGATCATCCGGTCATAGGCCAGAACCTTGATACCTTCACGCTTCGCCTCGCTGATCACGTTGCTCAGCACCTGGCCGTTATAAGGGATGATCACCAGAACATCGACGCCGCGGTTGATCATATTCTCGATCTGCGCCATTTGGGTTTCTTCATTGCCGTTGGCCGACTGAACAAACACATCGGCCCCCAGGGCGTTGGCTTTCTTGACAAAAATATCGCGGTCTTTTTGCCAACGCTCCAGACGCAGGTCGTCAATGGCCATACCGATTTTAATCTGTTGGCTGTAGCCCGGTTGGCTGGCCAGTAGCAGCAGTGCGCAAGCAGAAAGCAAGAGTGGTTTGAATTTCATTTTATAACCCTTGAGTTGTGTAGGGAAATAGTTATCCGTACGCTTTCAAACGGCAAAATTGAAAGGTGACGAGATAAAACACGAAACTTCCCGTGGATTGTTGTCGCTTATGCGGTGTTCAGCAATTACAGATTTTCACCAGTGAATTACGGTTTTTGGTTTAATGTTGATTTTATGATGGCGGTCATGTTTTAAACCTGTGAAATAACCCGCGGCCAATAAAACTGGCCCTTCGTTGAATTATGAGATCCCGCGCACATTTAATAATTCTGTGAATTTAAGTGTGAAATAACGTAATTGAGCATTCCGCCGCTTACTCCGAAGATGAGCGCATCCCGCATCCCTTACGCCGGGCACCGTTACCAAGGAGTCACTCATGCAATCCTATTTTGATCAGCTAGAACAGGTTCGTTACGAAGGCACCAGCAGCAATAACCCGTTGGCTTTCCGCCACTACAACCCCGATGAAATCATCCTCGGCAAACGTATGGCCGACCATCTGCGCTTCGCCGCCTGCTACTGGCACACCTTCTGCTGGAACGGGGCAGACATGTTCGGCATCGGGGCCTTCGATCGCCCTTGGCAACAGCCGGGCGAAGCGCTGGAGCTGGCCAAACGCAAGGCCGATGTGGCGTTCGAGTTTTTCCATAAGCTGAACGTGCCTTACTACTGCTTCCACGATATTGACGTGTCACCGGAAGGGGCCACGTTAAAAGAGTATCTGAACAATTTTGCGACCATGACCGATGTGCTGGCTGAGAAACAGCAAAGCAGCGGCGTGAAGCTGCTGTGGGGCACCGCCAACTGCTTCACCCATCCGCGTTACGGTGCCGGGGCGGCGACCAATCCGGATCCGGAAGTCTTCAGCTGGGCAGCCACTCAGGTGTTCACGGCCATGAATGCTACCCACAAACTGGGTGGTGAAAACTATGTGCTGTGGGGCGGCCGCGAAGGCTATGAAACCCTGCTCAATACCGATCTGCGCCAGGAGCGTGAACAGATTGGCCGCTTTATGCAGATGGTGGTTGAGCACAAACATAAGATCGGCTTCCAGGGAACGCTGCTGATCGAGCCCAAACCCCAGGAGCCGACCAAGCATCAGTACGATTACGACGTCGCCACCGTGTACGGTTTCCTTAAACAGTTCGGCCTGGAAAAAGAGATCAAGGTGAACATCGAGGCCAACCACGCCACGCTGGCCGGGCATTCGTTCCACCACGAGATCGCCACCGCCATCGCGCTGGGGATTTTCGGCTCGGTCGATGCCAACCGGGGCGATCCACAGCTAGGTTGGGATACCGATCAGTTCCCGAACAGCGTGGAGGAAAATGCACTGGTGATGTTCGAAATCCTCAAGGCCGGCGGTTTCACTACCGGCGGGCTGAACTTTGATTCCAAGGTGCGCCGCCAAAGTACCGACAAATATGATCTGTTCTACGGCCATATCGGCGCTATGGACACCATGGCGCTGGCGCTGAAAGTGGCCGCCCGCATGATCGAAGATGGTCAGCTACATCAGCAGGTTGCCAAACGCTATGCCGGTTGGAACAGTGAGCTGGGCCAACAGATCCTGCAAGGGAAACTGTCGCTCGAAGCGCTGGCACAGCACGCCGAGCAACAGGTGCTAGCCCCACAACATGCCAGCGGGCATCAGGAAAAGCTGGAGAACCTGGTCAACCGCTACCTGTTCGGCTAACTCTCTACGGCGCGGTGGGTCCGCTCACCGCGCTTCAAAGGATCCGTGCTCATGTACATTGGAATCGATCTCGGTACTTCCGGCGTGAAAGTCATCCTGCTAGGCGAGCAAGGCCAACTGCTGGCCAGCCAGAGTGAACCACTGCCCATCTCACGCCCCCATCCCCTATGGTCTGAACAAGACCCGCAAGATTGGTGGCAGGCCACCGACCGCGCCATGTTGGCATTGGCTAAACAGCATAGCCTGCAACAGGTCAAAGCCATTGGCCTGACCGGCCAGATGCATGGCGCAACCTTACTGGATAAACAGCAGCGGGTATTACGCCCGGCCATCCTGTGGAACGATGGCCGCAGCTTTGCGCAATGCCAGGCACTAGAACAAACCGTACCCAACTCACGGGAAATCACCGGCAACCTGATGATGCCCGGCTTCACCGCCCCCAAGCTACTGTGGGTCAAGGAGCACGAGCCACAGATTTTCCAGCAGATCGATAGGGTGTTATTGCCGAAGGATTACCTGCGTTGGTGCATCACCGGCGAGTTTGCCAGCGATATGTCCGATGCCGCAGGGACAATGTGGCTAGACGTCGCCAAACGTGACTGGAGCGACGCCATGCTTGATGCCTGCGAGCTGACGCGTGAGCAGATGCCTGCGCTGTTTGAGGGTAACCAGATCACCGGGCAAGTGGATAGCGAACTGGCCCAACGTTGGGGGATGGCGCCGGTGCCGGTGGTAGCTGGCGGGGGTGACAATGCCGCCGGGGCGATCGGCGTTGGGCTGTATCAGGCCGGGCAGGCGATGCTGTCACTGGGAACCTCTGGCGTCTACTTCGCCGTCAGCGACGGTTTCCTCAGTAACCCGACCAGTGCGGTGCACAGCTTCTGCCATGCGCTGCCGCAGACCTGGCACCTGATGTCGGTGATGCTCAGCGCAGCGTCCTGCCTGGACTGGGCCTGCCAGTTAACCCATGTCGATAGCGTTGCCACCCTGCTGCGTAATGTTGAGCAGGCCGCTCCTGCTGAAACGCCGTTGTGGTTCTTGCCCTATCTTTCCGGCGAGCGTACGCCACACAACAACCCGAATGCCAAAGGGGCCTTCTGGGGCTTTACTCATCAACATGGGCCGAACGATCTCGCACGAGCGGTGCTGGAAGGGGTGGGTTATGCACTGGCTGATGGCATAGACGTGCTGCATGCCAGCGGCCTGCAACCCACGGCTATCACCTTGATTGGCGGCGGCGCACGTAGCCCGTTCTGGCGCCAGATGCTGGCGGATATCAGCGGCCAACGGCTGGAATACCGCACCGGTGGTGACGTTGGCCCGGCATTAGGTGCCGCGCGTCTGGCACAGATTGCGCTGAACCCTGGTGTGTCATTGAGCACCCTACTGCCCGAATTGCCGTTAGAGCAGGTGCATGAGCCGGATACCGAACGGCATCAATATTACACCGCCCAACGCAACACCTTCCGCGAGCTTTACCGCTGCCTGCAGCCGCTGATGTAACCCCTCCCTAACTGCACATAACCCCTCTCAATCGATGAGGGGTTTACCTCCCTTCAACGTTGGTCCGTTGTTGCCATCATGATGGCCGTTTTTGGCCTTCTTTCAGACTGACTACTGGAACAGTATGGTGTTACACCAAATTGAGGAGGGCCGAAAATGTCACATAGCGCACTATTGATCATCGATGTTCAACAATCCTTTCAACACCGCCCGTTCTGGCAGGAAGACGATCTGCCTGCATTTCAACAGGCGCTGACACGCCTGATCGCGGGTTGCCAGCAACAAGGGGTGCCGCTGGTCGACGTGTTCCATGTCTCGCCTGAGGGGCCGTTCTCTTTGGCGTCTGGCCACGTGAAACGCCTGCCGTTTCTGAGCCATCAGGCTGACGTTACGGTGCAAAAGCGAGTACACAATGCGCTGACCGAATCTGGCCTGGATGCCTGGCTGCGTGAACGCCAGATCGACCATCTGATTATCAGCGGCATTCGCACCGAGCAATGCTGTGAAACCACCACCCGCGTCGCCTCGGATCTAGGCTATAAAGTGACGTTTGTGACCGAAGCGACGCTCACTTTCCCGATGCATCACCCGGACGGCAGCCTCTTTACCCCCGAGCAGCTAAAGCGGCATACTGAAACCGTGCTGGTCGACCGCTTTGCCACCATTGCCAGCGTCGATGAAGCATTGACACAACTTTCACAGGAATAATCATGCCCAAGGCCGTTTACTTTCTGATGCTCCCCAACGTGCTGTTACTGGATGTCAGCGGCCCGGCTGAGGTATTGCGGCTTACCGGGCAGTTCCAACTGCACTATGTCAGCCCGGTGCCGCAGATTACCTGTTCCATCGGCATGACGATCGGCCAGCTAGCCCCCTTACCACAACAGTGGAACGAAGGGGATATTCTGGTGATACCGGGGGTGGCGGACTCAACGCATTACTTTGCTAGCGAGGAAGCGGCTCTGGCGCGCAATTGGCTCCGGGCCTTGCGCCCGGCTTTGGCCCAGCGGCAGATTGACCTGGTTTGCGTCTGTTCCGGTGCGCTATTGGCCGCCCAGGCAGGCTTGCTCGACGGCTATCACTGCACCACTCACCACGCCGTGCTCGACCGTCTGCGCCAGCAGGCACCGGCCGCGCAGGTGAAGGAAAACCGTATTTTCGTTGAGGATCGTGGGGTGTTTACCAGCGCGGGTATCACCGCCGGTATCGATCTGGCCCTGCACCTGGTCAATCAACACTGTGGGGCTGACCGCGCGTTGGAGATTGCCCGTGAGATGGTGGTTTATTTCCGCCGCTCCGGCGACGATCCGCAGCTTTCCCCGTGGCTACGCTATCGCAATCATCTGCATCCTGCTGTGCACCGGGCGCAGGATGTCATGGCCGCCGCGCCGGAGTCCGAGTGGTCGGTCCCCCAGGTGGCGGAGAAAGCCCACGTCAGCAGCCGCCATCTGGCCCGGCTGTTCCGCCTGCATATCGGCCTCAGCGTACGGGAATATCATGAACAGCTGCGGCTGGCGGTCGCACAGCAACGGCTGCAACAGGGCTACGGTCTGGAAAAAGCCGCGCTAACCGCAGGCTTCTCCTCTGGCCGCCAACTGCGGCGGGCACAGCAGCGCTGGCAGGCTTAAGACACCAGCCGCCGGGTATCCACTTTCTGTAACCCCATCGACAGCAGCAGGCTCACGCCAAGCGCCATGCCAAACACCCAGAAGATATCCAGCAGCGGGTAGGCCGGAAACTCCCAGTGGCGGTTACGCATCACGTTAACGATCAGGGCGTGAAAACCGTAGATCGCCAGCGAGTGGCGGGAGATCACGCCTAGCCAGCCGATTGGGTTCGGCAGGCAGTTTTTGCACCACACCAGCAGCGAGACCGCCGCCACAAATACCAAGGGGCCGGTATACATATAAAACGTATCGGCGAAGCTGCCGTTGATAAACATCTGGCTTTTGGTGCCACGGATAATCAGTACCACGCCAGCGACAAAGCACAGCACTGCCAACAGGCTCATACCGCGCCGTTGGGTAGCCATCATGCCGATCGCTCGCCCTGCCAAGGCATAAAGCAGGTAGTAGAAGGTATCACCATAGATGTACAGGTTCACCGGTAGCAGATGCACATTATCCAGGGTCAGCTTGCTGGTATTCGGGTTGGCGATAATCGCCAGAATGACAATCACCCCGGCCAGATAGCGGCCAGAGACCGGTTTGACGCTGATCAGCGGCGAAAGCAGGTAGACCACCGCAATGGCGTAAAAGAACCACAGGTGATAAAACACCGGCTTTTGCAGGATGGAGCGTAACGAGGGCCAAAAGCCGATGCGGGTAAAACAGGCAATATAAATCAGGGCAATGGCGCTGTAGAACAAAATACAGCAGGTAATGCGGATAAAGTGTTTTTGGTTGGCACTGCGCTCACCAAAAAATAGAAAGCCGGAAATCATAAAGAATAGCGGCACCGAAGCCCGTGAAATCGAGTTCAATACGTTAGCCATATCCCAGTTATGTTCACCCACTGCCACACCGTTAGCGACGTAGTAGGTGGTCGCGTGGATCATCACCACCATCATGCACGCCAGCGCACGCAAGTTATCTATCCAACCAATTTTATTGCTCATTGCTGCCCGTCGGTTGCCTATAATTCTGTCATAAAGAAATGTTAATCAGAGGTTATAGCTCAGGGGGCGCAGCACAACGCTTAAACGCACTATTAAGAATGAGCCTGAAAATCACCTTATGATTGCCAAGGTGAACAATTGGCGGCAAAATAGCCGCCACAACTCGCTCAGTTTGCGCATCCCCGCCCTGACAGTTCCTTATTTCTTCTTTGCTATCAGTAATATAAAAATGAAAACATCATTACCCCCTGCGGCACTTTTAGGCCGACAGGCGCTTTTATTCCCACTTTGTCTGGTGCTGTTCGAATTTGCGACCTATATCGCCAACGATATGATCCAGCCCGGTATGCTGGCGGTCGTGGCCGACTTCAACGCCGGTGTGGAATGGGTGCCCACCTCAATGACCGCCTATCTGGCTGGCGGCATTTTCCTGCAGTGGCTGCTTGGCCCGCTGTCAGATCGCCGTGGCCGCCGCCCGGTGATGCTGGCCGGGGTGCTGTTCTTTATCGTCACCTGCCTGGCCATTCTGCTGGTCACCAATATCGAGCAGTTTATCGTGATGCGCTTCCTGCAGGGGATCGGCCTGTGCTTTATCGGCGCGGTGGGCTATGCCACCATTCAGGAGTCGTTTGAAGAGGCGACATGTATCAAGATCACCGCGCTGATGGCTAACGTGGCGTTGATCGCCCCGCTGCTAGGGCCGTTGGCCGGGGCCGCCTGGGTTCACGTAGCCTCCTGGCAAAGCATGTTTGTGCTGTTTGCCGCGCTGGCCGCCATTGCCTTTGTTGGTCTGTGGAAAGCCATGCCTGAAACCGCCACGCTGCAAGGGGAAGCCTTCTCGGCGGCCAACCTGTGGCGGGACTATCGCCAGGTGCTGGTCAATCGGCGCTTTATCTGTGGTTCATTGGCTATCGGCTTTGCCAGCCTGCCGCTGTTGGCCTGGATTGCCCAGTCTCCGGTGATCCTGATTAAGGGTGAGTCGCTCTCGGCGCTGGACTATGGCCTGTTGCAGATCCCGGTGTTTGGCGCGCTGATCCTGGGCAACCTGACGCTGGCCCGCGTGACTGGCAAACTCAGTATTGAACGCCCGATCAAGCTGGGCGCATGGCCGATGCTACTGGGCCTGCTGCTCGCCGCGCTGGCCACGGTATTTTCCGCCCACGCCTATCTGTGGATGACCGCCGGGCTGAGCCTTTATGCTTACGGCATTGGTTTGGCGAACGCCGGTCTGTATCGCCTGACGCTGTTTTCAAGCAACGTGAGCAAAGGTGCCGTTTCGGCCGTGATGGGGATGCTGAGTATGTCGGTGTTCACCATCGGGATCGAGCTGGCCAAGGTGGCCTATGTCTGGGGCGGTAACGGGTTGTTTAGCCTGTTCAATCTGATCAGCGGCCTGTGCTGGCTGATGCTGACGGCGTTGTTCCTCAGCAAACACCGTGGTGGCGCCACTCCCGCACCGAGTGCCACAGTGTAATGGTTAACCAGCCCTCTCCCTTTGGATGAGGGCTGGCGTGAAGGCTTAGAACAGCCCCATCGGTTTCTCAGAGTAGCTCACCAGCAGGCACTTGGTCTGCTGATAGTGCTCCAACATCATCTTATGGGTTTCCCGCCCGATCCCCGACTGTTTGTAGCCGCCGAACGCCGCATGTGCCGGGTAGGCATGGTAGCAGTTGGTCCAGACGCGGCCCGCCTGAATGTTGCGCCCCATCTGGTAAGCAATGTTACCGTTGCGGCTCCACACCCCGGCTCCCAGGCCAAAATCGGTATCATTAGCCAGCGCCAGCGCTTCATCCATGTCTTTGAAGGTGGTCACCGCCAGCACCGGGCCGAAAATCTCTTCCTGGAATACCCGCATGCTGTTCTTGCCGAACAGAATGGTGGGCTCCATGTAGTACCCTCGCGCCAACCCGCCATCCAGCGCCTTGCGTCGGCCACCGGTCAGCACCTTGGCCCCTTCCTGCTTGCCGATCTCGATGTAGTTAAGGATGGTCTTCATCTGCCCTTCGGAGACCTGCGCCCCCATTTGGGTGCTGGCGTCCAGCGGGTTGCCGCTACGGATGCTCTCAACCCGTTTGATCGCCCGCTCCATAAAGCGCTCGTAGATCGATTCCTGCACCAGCGCCCGGCTCGGGCAGGTACAGACTTCCCCCTGGTTAAAGGCAAACAGCGCAAAGCCTTCCAGCGCCTTGTCGAAGAACGAATCCTCTTTGTCCATCACGTCAGCAAAGAAGATGTTGGGTGACTTGCCACCCAGTTCCAGCGTCACCGGAATGATGTTCTGGGTGGCGTAGCCCATGATTTGGCGCCCCACCTCGGTCGAACCGGTAAAGGCCACTTTGGCGATACGCTTCGAGGTCGCCAGATATTCCCCGATTTCACCGCCTGCGCCGTTGACCACGTTGATCACCCCTGGCGGCAGGATGTCCTGGATCAGTTCCATCAGCACCAGCACCGATAGTGGCGTCAGCTTGGCCGGTTTCAACACGATGCAGTTACCCGCCGCCAGCGCCGGAGCCATCTTCCAGCAGGCCATCAGCAGCGGGAAGTTCCACGGAATGATTTGTGCCACCACGCCCAGCGGTTCGTGGAAGTGATAGGCGACGGTTTCGGAGTCGATCTCGCTGATGCCGCCCTCTTGCGCTCGTACGCAGGCAGCAAAGTAGCGGAAATGGTCGATAGCTAACGGAACGTCGGCATTGACGGTTTCGCGGATCGGTTTGCCGTTATCCCAGGTTTCTGCCGCCGCCAGCAGATCGATATTCTGCTCCATGCGATCGGCGACCCGGTTAAGCAGGTTGGCGCGCGCCTGCACCGACATCTTCCCCCATGCCCCTTTGGCATCGTGGGCCGCATCCAGCGCCAACTCGATATCCTGGAAGGAGGAGCTGGCCACTTCGCACAGCGTCTGGCCGGTGATCGGCGTCAGGTTGGTGTAATACTCGCCCTGTACCGGCGCCACCCAGCTACCACCGATAAAGTTGTCGTAACGTTTTTTCAGTTTGAGAGGAAACCCGGTGTTTTCAGGCGTGAGGTGACTTGCCGTAGTGGTATTCGCCATTTGTATCTCCTTTTAACGAGGCTGCAACCTTACCGCCCGCAGACGGTAAGCAGGTTCACGGCACCATGGCCGCAGATCCGGTGATCAAACTTAAGAAGCGGTGAACTATCTCTAGCCGGAATGATAGGGGTTTATGAGGAGAAATGGCGAAACAATGCTCAAACGCATGAGGGGTGTCACAATCTTTTAAACTGGGTGCAACAATATGCACCCATAATTTCAACCGCCAAACAGCCCGCGATCCCGCAGCAGATGCTGGTTCCCCTTACGCCGGGTAAAGCCGCTGCGATCGAAGAATTCCAGCACCTGGATCGCCAGCTTGCGGCCAACCCCCAGCCGATCGCGGAAATCACCGGCATTGGTGCTGCCTTGCGTGGCGTCCAGCTCGCGGATCATCGCGGCAAACTGTTCGATACGCTGGCTGAGGTAGTAGCGATCGACCACCACGGCGGTGACGTAGCCAAGCTGTGCCGCTTTGCGCAACGCGGCGCGAACGCTGTTTTCCTCTTCGCCCAACGAGGCGGCCAGATCGCGCACCCACCAGGGCTCTTCACCAAACAGCGGCTCAATGCGGCTCCACAGCGCCTGTTGCTCGCTGCTGAATGCCAAGCCGTGGTCTGGCAGATGCAGCCAGCCGCGCGTATTACGCAGCAAACCCGCCGCCAGCAGCCGATCGATCATCATAAATACCAGCGGCTCATGCAGCGCCGGTAACGCCATACGGCGCAGACGAGCGCGCCCCAGGCCTAGCTGATCGGCATGTTGCTGATGGTATTCGGCCAACACCTGTAACAGGCGCTGCTCATGCGCCTGCACATTGCCCGGGGCCAACGCCATCTCGCCAGAGATCATCAGGGCATAACCCGCCAGCAGTTCCTGTAGGCCCTCATCCGTCAGTTGTCGCGCCCAGGCAAACGCGGCCAAATCCAGTGCGCCACCCGGCAAACGCAAATCCAGCACCTGTCCATCGCTGGATGCCTGAGACAGCGCGGCCAGCCAGGCCAGATACTCCGGCTGACGCTTGCCCCGTTTCGGCGAGGAGAGCCCCAGCACGCGGGCAGCCCCCAACGTTTGGCGTGCGCTGATATCACGCAGCACCAGCCGGTCATTTTCCACCAGCCACAGCGGGCGATCGAGGATCAGCTCCGCCAGGTTGTCGGCCAGCAACGCAATGCGCCCGGTGATATGGCTGGCAGCATGGTGAATATGCAGCGACTGCCAGTGCTGGATCGGCGCGTCGGCCTCTATCGCCACCAGAATACGTTCTGCCGCCGCTGGCGGTTGTTGCGCCAACAGCCAGTCGCCGCGCGTTAGCTGATCTTTGCTGACGTCACCGCTGATATTCAGCGCAATACGTTGCCCGGCAACCGCCTGTTCTGCCGCCTGATTCTGCGCATGCAAGCCGCGCACCCGTACCGGCACATCCGCACCGGTCAGCCATAGCGTATCGCCTACCGCCACGCAGCCGCCCAGCGCCGTCCCTGTCACCACCAGCCCGGCACCCTTGACGCTGAAGGCGCGATCCACCGCCAGGCGAAAACGGCGTGATAGTAAGTGCTCACCGGGTTGCAGTGCCAACAGATGCTGGCGCAGCTCATCAATACCTTCCCCCATGGCCGCCGCAGTAACAAATACTGGCACATCATGCCAGCCCTGCTGCGCCAATTCAGCCAACACCTGGGTTTGCACTTCGGCGACTCGTGCAGGTTCCACACGGTCGGCTTTGGTTAACGCCACCGTCAACTGCGCTCTACCGCTCAGGCGCAGGATCGCCAGGTGCTCGCGGGTTTGTGCCATTACGCCATCGTCGCAGGCCACCACCACCAGCGCATGGTCGATGCCGCCAATGCCCGCCAGCATATTAGCGAGGAATTTTTCATGGCCGGGAACGTCGATAAACCCCAGCACGCGGCCATCTGGCTGCGGCCAATAGGCATAACCAAGATCGATGGTCATGCCACGGCGTTGTTCCTCCGGCAGGCGATCGGCATTGATGCCGGTGATCGCCTGTAGCAGGGTGGTTTTGCCGTGGTCAACATGGCCAGCGGTGGCAATAATCATGCGCTCAGCGCCTCAACCAGTGCGCCCTCCTGTTCCAGGCAACGCAGATCGAGCCACAGCTTGCCGTCGTTGATACGGCCAATGACCGGCTGCGGCAAACCGCGCCACTGCTGAGCCAAACCTTCTAGCGTTGCGCCTCGTCCATCAAGTGGGGCAAAGGTCAACGCGTAGCTCGGCAGACGATCTACCGGCAACGAGCCGCTGCCAATCTGTGACCAGCATGGCTCGCTGCGCAGCTCGAAGCGGCCAGAAAACAGCGGAGCCAACTGGCCTTGCAAACGTTCGGCTGTTTCCTGCATCTGTTGCTGTGGACGGGTTAGTAAACGCAAGGTAGGCAAGTGTTCTGCCAGTAGCTCAGGCTGTTGATACAACCGCAGCGTGGCTTCCAGCGCCGCCAGCGTGATTTTGCCGACGCGCAGGGCGCGCTTGAGTGGGTGCTGTTGCAGACGGGCGATGAGATCTTTTTTACCGACGATAATCCCGGCCTGTGGCCCGCCCAGCAGTTTATCACCGGAGAAGGTCACCAGATCGACACCTGCGGCAATTAGGCGTTGCGGCATCGGTTCGGCGGGCAAGCCGTATTGCGCCATGTCGATCAGCGAGCCACTGCCCAAATCGGTCGCCACAGGAATGCCGTGTTCGTGGCCCAACACCGCCAGTTCGCTTTCATCGACCGCAGCGGTAAACCCTTGAATACTGTAATTACTGGTGTGTACCTTCATCAACAGGCCGGTTTGCTCGTTGATGGCGGCACGATAATCTTTCAGATGTGTACGGTTGGTGGTGCCGACCTCCACCAGTTGGCAGCCCGCCTGGCGCATGACGTCCGGGATGCGGAACGCGCCGCCAATCTCCACCAACTCGCCACGTGATACCACCACCTGCTGGCCCGGCGCTACCGCCGCCAGCATCAATAGCACCGCCGCCGCGTTATTGTTGACGATACAGGCATCTTCCGCCCCGGTGAGCTGGCAGAGCAAGTCCGCGATGGCCCGATCGCGATGCCCACGGCCTGCGCCATCCAAATCGTATTCCAGCGTCACGGCACTGCTCATGGCACTGACCACCGCATCAACCGCCGGTTGCGCCAACAGCGCTCGCCCCAGATTGGTGTGCAAAACGGTGCCGCTGAGGTTAAACACGGGTTGCAACGCCGGGCGCTGTTGCTGCTCCAAGCGGGCATGTAGCGCCTGCGGCCAGTCCTGACACCAGGTGGGCAACTGTTGCTGCGTCTTGATGGCTTCACGCGCCTGCGCCTGCATCTGGCGCAGCAGTTCACTGATGAGCGTCTGGCCATGTTTAGCGACGGCGGTTTCAATCGCAGGGTCGCGCAGCAGGCGGTCGATGGCAGGTAACTGGCTGTATAGGTGCTGGGATTCAGTGCTCATGGTCACTCGATTTTTCAGTGTCCGGTTATCGGCAAACTGGCTTATTGGCGTGCCGAGCTAAACCAGTCAGGTTATTTAACCTGCATGGTATCAATAATTCGCTGTACCAGGGCATGATGTAGATCCGGTGTTTTAGCTGGCGTTAACAGTTGCAACGTCACGACCCGTTTATTGAACACCGTCAACACGATGGTGGAAACCAGTTTTTGCCCGTTGACCGTCTGTTCGGTATCCAAACGATGGAACTTCTGCTTACCGACGGTGAAATTCTCTTCTTTGGTTTTCTTGATGTTCTGATAGCGGTCGGACAGTTCGGTAATGATACTTTGCGTCAGCTCTTTGAGCATCGCATCGCTGGTATTGATCTTCATGTTTGCTGGCGGGATCACTTCCGAAGCGACGGTGCGCTGGCGCGATTTGCTGTCGAGGAACAGCTGAATGGTCGACTTGTCGTCGTTGATGATGCCGCTCAGCTTGGTCTGATCGCTGAAACCCGGCGGCAGTTCAAAGGTGATTTGGCCTTTTTGCAGCGAGACGTTCAGGCCGGGGGCGGGCTTGGGTTCTTCCACCGGTGGCGCTGGGGCTGGCGTTACGGGTTGTGTCACAACCGGTTTTGGCGCGGGGGCGGGGACTTCCGGCTTTTTGCTGTCCTGGTTATCGCAGGCTACCAGCCCGGTAAGCAGCACGGCCAGCGCCGCGCCTTTGGCAAGGGTCTTCAACATCATGTCTTCCTTTCGCGTTACGCGTCTTGACGTAACGGTAGCAACTCGCTTCCCGGTTTGCCAGATGTCTATTCTGATATTGGCGGTAATCCATGGGCAGGTTCAGCTGAGGGAATAGGCTACTCTTCATACAGGTTAGTGCTCATTTGGCCGTAACAATCCGCTTGATAACGCATAATGCTTCATTAATGTGCGCAACCTATCTTGCGTATCACGCACATTAATGAAAAAATCGCCGGATGGAAACCGAAAAAAAACTCCCCAAAGAAATCGATCCCACCGTGGGTCGTAACATCAGGCACCTTCGACTTAAGAAGGGGCTAAACATTGCCGATCTCGCTAACGCGGTGAGCAGTGATGTAGGCAATATTTCACGCCTTGAGAGGGCTAAGCAGGGCTATAGCGATGAAATGATCAGAAAGATTGCTGATTTCTTTGGCTGCCCGGTTGCCGACCTGTTTAAGGCCGATCTCCCCTTCGGGCACGCATCAATAGAGTCTGATGTGCAGCCCACCAGGCTAAAAGCGACAGTATGGGAAGATGGGGAACAAGACAACGAAGAGTTTGTAGAAATACCGCTGATCGATGTTCATTTCTCTGCAGGCAGCGGATGTATGGAGCTGACTGAAGAAGAAGAGTTTGCCCTGATTTTTCGCCGCTACTATCTACACAAGCTGGGCATTTCAACCACGGCAGCAAAACTCGTTCGTGTGATCGGCAACAGCATGGAGCCACGTCTGGCCGATGGCGACGTTGTAGGAATAAACACCGACGACACCAGGATCAGGGATGGCAAAGCCTATGGCATACGCCATGGCGATTTATTACGCGTTAAATACCTGATAGAACAGCCCGATGGCGGTGTAGTGATCCGTTCGATGAACCGCGAAGAATTTGCTGACGAACAGCTCTCATATCAGCAAAGAAAAGAACAGCTAGTGATCCTTGGCCGCGTTTTCTGGTCATCTTCCACCTGGTAATCCCTTTTTAGTCCCCCATAATCCTACTCACTTAACCCAGCAAGGTCTCTTGCTGGGTTTTGTCCGTTATACGACACCGAGTGTAGACCCTACATCCAATCAAAAACCCACGCATAAAATCACGCAAAAATAGTTCATCAAACATTTCAATACGTTAGATAAATGCGCATCAAACCTCGCAAATATGCATTTGACGCATTTGCGCATAATGCATATGCTGTATGCATAAACAGTATTTCTGGTAGAAAACCACACAGGCAGACGCATCGGGTGAGCGACGTAATCACCCACCGACCCCGAACAGGGACCGATCGGTAAGCTCTTTATGGAAAAACTGTTTTAAACAGCCACCGTCAATACGAAATGGCAAAGGCAAAAACGTGCAGATGGGTCAACAACCCCTTTGCACCCTCTGCATTTAGTGTCAATTGCTGCCATTCGGCGGAGGGAAAATGAATGAATAACAGCTCTGAACCCGGCTATTTGACCCCGCGGCAGTCACTCCAACCGGATGATCTGGCGTTGGAGCAATTACTGAGCCGGTGGGTATGCGGCGTTTCAGGGTTACCGCCCGAGTCGGTACTTTTACGTTGGCAACCTGATCAACCTCCCCAGCCCGCCACCAATGTGGATTGGTGCGATCTGGGGGTGATGACGCTGACTACCGATAACGCCCCAGCCTTGGTCAATCAATCTGATGACAGCCTCGAACTCTGGCGGCACGACGGCGTGGAAGTGGAGATCAGCTTTTATGGTCCTAATGGTCAGCGCTTTGCACGCTTGTTCCGCGACGGCCTGGCCCTCCCGCAAAACAATGTCGAACTGAACGCTGCGGGCCTGTCATGTGAGTCCTACGGCCCTGTTGTATCGGCCCCCAAGCTGGTCAATGACCAGTGGTTACGCCGCTACGACCTGCAAGTCCAGTTGAACCGCAAAGAAATCCGCGAATACGGCGTTAAATCGCTGGTGGCCGCGCCTGTTAAATTTTTTGGAGAATAAAACATGTCACTACAGGGATTACCCGTATCCAATATTGTCAATGCGACAATCAATATGAGCGCTCGTGCCGCGCAGTCGCGTAACTTTGGGGCATTGTTGGTGGTCGGTTCCTCACCGGTGATCGATGCTGGTGAACGGATCCGCGCCTACAGCGATATTTCGGGGGTGGCCGCCGACTTCGGCATGAACACGCCGGAGTATGCCGCCGCCAACTTGTACTATCAGCAATCGCCACGTCCGGTCACGCTCTATATTGCGCGCTGGTTGGAGTCTGACACGGCTGCCGTGCTACGCGGGGCCCAGTTTACCGCAGAACAAAAAGCCCTCAGCCGTTTTACCGCGGTAAAAAATGGGGCGATGAAAATCACCATTGACGGCACCGCCAAAACGCTGAGCGCACTCGACTTTTCGGCAGAAACCAACCTCAACGGGGTCGCAGCCAAACTGAGTACTGCGCTGGCTACGGCTACAGTGACCTGGAACGGCAACCGGTTTATGGTGACATCAAAGACCAATACCGCCGCATCCGCTGTCACCTTTGCTACCCCTGGCACTGCCGGAACCGATTTATCCGAATTACTGGGCCTGACGCAAGATACCGGGGCACGATTGATCCCCCGCCAAGAGAAAGAAACTATTCAGGCCTGTATCGCTGAACTGGCAAACCTCTCTACCGCCTGGTACGGCCTGGTTATCGCGGATAGCGACCTGAGTGATGATGATGTGCTGGCCGTAGCCGCATTTATCGAGGCTGATGGCGTATCACGTATCTATGGCCATACTCTGCTGGATCCCGCAGGGCTGGAAGCCTATCTACTCACCGAGCGCAGCCTGGTTATCCAGTCAGAAGATGAGAATGGTCTACTGGTAGAACCTACCGGCGCTGGCACCCCAGCCAATCTCTCAGCCTTTAGCGCCGACGCTGACATTATCAGTAAGCTGAAAGCAGCCAAGTTTTCGCGCACCTTGGTGCAATATTCCAGTACCACCCCTTATGCTGCCGCTTCGCTGTTTGGCCGCGCCTTCAGCGTCAATTTTAACGGCAACAACACCACCATCACCCTGAAGTTTAAGCAGCAGCCGGGCATCGCAGCCGAGACATTAACTCAAACGCAGGCAAACGCTCTGTCCGCGAAAAACTGCAACGTATTTGTGAACTACAACAATGATACGGCCATTATCCAACCAGGGGTGATGTGTAACGGCGACTTTATCGATGAGCGCCACGGGCTGGACTGGTTGCAGAACTTTGTCCAGAACAACCTGTTCAACCTGCTGTACACCAGCACCAGCAAGATCCCACAGACAGACTCCGGTGTGACCCGTTTGCTGACCAACGTAGAGGCCTCACTGGCACAGGCCGCCAATAACGGCTTGGTGGCACCAGGCGTCTGGAATGGTGGCGCGGTGGGTATTGTGCAACCTGGGGATACCCTGACAAAAGGTTACTACACCTATGCAACCCCAATCGCCGAGCAGGCACAAGCCGATCGTGAAAAACGTCTCGCCCCAGTGATCCAATGTGCGATCAAGCTGGCTGGCGCAGTGCATTTTGCCGATGTGATCATCAATGTAAATCGCTAAGGAGCGAACATGTCTACTTACAGCTTTATTGACGTATCGGCCAGCCTGGTTGGCCCAACAGGCGTTATCGACCTCGGTTATGGCTCAGCCACCTCAGATGAGGGGATCACCATTTCAATGGCGGAGGCCAAAAATACCATGACCTCCGGTGCTGATGGCGAGGTTATGCACAGCCTACATGCGGGTAAGAGCGGCACGCTCACGGTCACCTTGCTCAAAACCTCACCCACCAACAAAAAGCTCTCTCTGGCCTATAACGCACAGAGTCAGTCGTCGGCATTATGGGGCAATAACGTGATCACGGTACGCAACAGCGCCTCTGGTGATACCACGGTAGCCCGCAGTGTCGCATTCCAGAAACAGCCCGATCACGCCAATGCCAAGGTGGGTAATACCGTTGCCTGGGTATTCGACTGCGGCAAGATTGATCAACTGCTTGGGGAGTTTTAACGGTGGAGTTTGAACTGAAAGAACATCACTACCGGGTAGCGAAAATGGACGTTTTCACCCAGTTCCGCTTATCCCGTAAGCTCCTCCCTATGTTGATGGGCGTGGTGGGGGATCCTCAGGGCGCAAAAAGCGGCAGCACCAGCATGGAGAGCCTACTACCCAAAATGGCAGAGGTGATTTCAAGCATGAGCGACGAGGACTGTAACGCCGTGATTTATCCTTGCCTATCTGTCGTCTCACGCCAGAACGGCAAAACATGGTCGCCGGTGTTCTCACAGGACGTGCTGATGTTTGACGATATCGACATGATGGACATGTTGCAAATTGTCGGCCGCGTCGTGGGGGATGCGCTGGGGAGTTTTTTGCCTACAACCCGCGCCAACGAGATGGACATCCTGCCAGTGGGTTAACCCTGGATGTCTTGACCGGTGGTGAAGACTGGATCCTACGCCCGGTTGATGCCGGGCTTATCCCCTATACCGCCCTCAAAGACGGTGCCGTTGATCTGGGCGATATCGCCCTGATGAACGACTACCTCGATCTCAAAGCAGATAACGCGGCGCGGATTGATAAATGGAGAAACGATCATGAATCCTGATGCGATGCGGGGTTTGTTAATCGGCTTTGATGAAACGACGAGCACCCGCGTGACACAAAGGCTGGAAGATATGACCCAGCAAGTCAGGCAGTTGGAAACGGTCATGAGTTCTTATGATATGCATGATCTTTTCCTCAACCCTGACTTTGCTGTGGATCAGACGGGGGCAACCCGCCTGGTCCAAACGGTGCAAGACATCACGGATAAAGCCGTGAAAATGGGGGCTGCGGTACAAACCATAGCCCTTGAGGTGGTAGCTTTCACGGTCAAAATAGCCAGCAATCTGGATCAACTCTATTTCGCCGCCCAACGTACCGGCGGCAAGGTAGAGGGGATTGAGAGCATCAATTATGCAGCCTCACAGGTTGGCGCATCCGCGCCAGCCGCACAGGGTTCACTGGCAAATTTCACGCGTTTTTTGCAGCACTCACCCGATGCGGAAGGCTATCTGCAACGCCTCGGGGTACAAACGCGTGATGCGCAACAGCTCCCACTCAGCCCGGAAAATGTGTTCATCAGGTTAGCCAATCGTCTGAGTCAGATGCCCGTGGACAGCGCCAATCAGCATGCTCAGGCAACCGGTATCAATGAAGATACTATACTGGCCATGCGTAATGGTTTGGGCCAATACAGTACCAGGTACAACGAGATGGCAAAAGCCATCGGCTATAACGCCGAGCACTCCGCGCACCAAGCCAACCAGTTTATGACCGCAATACGCGATTTGACCACGCAGTACGGCATGGCGCAAAACAAAATCGGGGGTGAACTTGCCGGTGGCCTGGCTGTGGAGGTTGAGCGGTTCCGGCGCGGTATTATTGATCACTGGCCACAGATTGAAAAAATCCTTGATAGGCTAACCAAAGGCATACTGTGGCTGGCCCATAACATCAGGATCCTGGTCATGCATGCCATCGATGGCATCAGCTCACTGATAGATTGGTGGGAAAAGCTGGATGATGGCACCCAAAAGATGCTTGCCGGTGCTGGTGCACTGCTGGTGGCCTGGCGGCTGTTGAACGTCGCGTTTATGACCACGCCTTTGGGGATGATCCTGGCACTCGCCGCTGGATTACTGGTGCTGGTGCAGGATTTTCAAGCCTGGCAAGAAGGGAGCGAAAGCCTGATTGATTGGGGAAGATGGGAACCTCAAATCAATTACGCCAAGAAGGGCCTGAAAGAGATCGGCGAGAGTTTCATCCCCGTAGCGGACAATGCCGGTGAATTGTTGAAGGCGGTAGGCGATCTGGTGGTAAAACTTGGCGAGATGGCAGGGATCGACCTGAGTAAAATTTCGCTAAGATCGATTTCTGACGGGATTATTGACAGCATCAAAACGGCAAACGCGCTGCTTGCAGCCTTAATACACTCGCTCACGTTACTGGTAAAAGGTGATTTTGACGGAGCCTTCAAGTCGCTGAAAGATATTGTGCTCGATGATAAACTTTTGGGTTTCGCACCTAGCGAAAAATTGGGGAAATTTGTTACTGATAAATTGCTTGACCAGATAAATAATATTGAATTGCCCTCTTGGCTCCCCTTGCCATCAGTGGAATCAATGCAAGAAATATATCATCGGATTGGGGAAACCATGACCCCTTACAATAACGGAATGATGTTCGGCGCAGGGCGATGGAATACCGGGCCTGCTGTTAATCAAAAAACATATATTACCGTTAACGGTTCCAGCAGCCCGCAGGAAACGGCATTTTCCATCGCCGATCGGCAGGTTGATGTCAATGCCCGGCTGACGCATCAAATGCAAAGGGGTATAAGCTAATGGATATGCTATCGGTTTTATTTTCGCAGCAAAAACGGCGCATTGGTGCCATCGTGCCAAGCGTCGTCATTTCTGAACGTCACTCCGATGTGCTGGAAATCACCGAGCATCCCGTGGAACAAGGGGCGCCGATTAACGATCACGCCTTTAAACGGCCGGCTGAAGTCACCATGGCGCTGGGCTTTGCCGGTGGCGGATCGCTGCTGGACGTGGCAGACACCACCAGAATGTTTGATATGAACACCGGGCTATCCATGGGCACCTCCCCACGTGACATCTATCAGCAACTGCTCAAACTGCAAAATGACCGCCAACCTTTCGATGTGACCACCGGCAAGCGGCACTATAAAAATATGCTGCTGCGCTCTCTTGATGTCACCACGGATAATCACAGCGAAAACGTGCTGATGTGCGTATTAACCCTGCGGGAAGTGATTATCTCACAAACGTATACCAATGCGGTTGCCCACAAAGAGAATATGGCGGCAGGGGTTAGCACGTCCCCAGTTCACAACACGGGGATGAAAGCACCTATTCCGGCAAATAAAGCCTTGGTTCGCGATGCCATCAATAAAAATCAGGGTGCGTTACAAAGGGGAGCCAGATGAATATACAGGAAATTCCGCTCACCCCGATCAACCAGCAATTTAGCATCTCGCTGGGTGGGCAACTAGTGAATATGCGAATTAACTGGCGTGATGACGCCGGGTGGATATTGACCTTGATAGGTAGCACCGGGGAAACGCTGGCTAATGGTATCCCCTTGGTTCCAGAAGTTGATCTGCTGGAGCAGTATGCGCACCTGGGCATTAACGGTTCCTTGTGGGTGGTTAACGACATCGCCGCAGGCGAATACCCGACCAAAACCGATCTTGGCATCACTAGCCATTTATATTTTGTGCAGGGGGAACCATGAGACAAAACTGGATACGCCACTTCGAGCTACAGTTGCTGAATAATAATGGCGTGGGCGTTAATCTGTCGGAGTTCAAGGTTACCTTCAAGATTGAATGGCATGATATTAATCAGCCCCGCATCGCGACCTATATTAAGATATATAACCTATCGTCGGATACCACCAACAATATTATCGGCAACGAATATTCGAAGATCCGCATTATCGCAGGCTATAGCGGCATTGCACCAGATGTTGACGCTAGCCAGGTGGGGGTGATCCGGCCAGTGGACCCAACCCAAAGCGGGCAACGGGATGGGCAAAACTTCGGGATGATATTCAGCGGTGACATTCGTTTTGCCATTACCGGCAGGGATAATCCGACCGATACCTTTGTGCTAATCCAGGCGATCGATGGGCATAACGCCTTTATCAACTCAACCATCAGCCTAACGCTGGCCGCAGGCTACACGCTGGAAGATGAGTACAATATTCTGGTAAACAACCTCGCACCGTTCGGTATTGTTTCCGGCTTCAGGCCCGTTTTTCCTCTGTCACGCTCGCCACGTGGCCGGGTATTCCACGGCATGACGCGGGACTACCTGGATAATATTGCCTACCAGTGCAAGGCAAGCTGGCAGTTTGTCGATGGCCGCCTGGATATGGTGCCAAAAGATCAGGCTGCCCATCCGGCCATTGTGCTTAATAGCCAAAACGGCCTGATAGGGATGCCGCAGCAGACTATGGGGACAGGGGTAAACGTGCGTTGCCTGATTAACCCGAATATCCGGCTTAACGGGTTAATTCAGCTCGATCAGGCCTCGATCTATCGCATCGAACTGCCTGAAGATGCGATCCGAGCCGCCAAGAACAAGATCGGCTCCGTCGAAACAAACGGTATTATTACCACAGAGATCCCAACCACAAACTCAGACTCAAACGCGGAAAATCGCCCCGCTAGCCTTGCCACCGATGGGGTCTATATAGTACGGTCTATCACCATAACAGGAGACACGCGCGGCCAGGCTTGGTATATGGATATGATGTGTCAGGCGCGTGGAATTACTACCCAGCCATCGAAGCCTTACTTCGACAAAACGGAGTGACAATGAAGAATTCGAGTCGACTTTTATTTATAATCATTTTTTCCTTTTTTGGATTCAATGCACATGCAGCTTTTCAATGTGCAGGCTGGAAACTGACAGGAAATGATGATGGCTGGGTTCGGATAAATGGTGAAAAAGTCACATCGCAGAAAGTAACAGAACTGGGAGCCAAAGGTGATGGGGCTAATACTAAATGGAGCATGGGTCTCATGCCATCCCGTGATGGCAATATGTATGGCTTTGAATTTATCAAACGTGATGGCAAAGTCTGGCTTAACGTTCAACTACTCCGCGCTAGCATGAATGCTCCGCGAATTATCGGAACATTCGACTGCGTAAAAGTTAAAGACTGATGCTAATATAAGCTGGTTATCTCCTAACTCAGCAGACATACGCGGCTAGGACTGGTATATGGAAATGATGTGTGAGGCGCGTGGAGTAGCTGACATAGTTAGTCAGAGTACAATGCAGAAAACAAACTATTGAGGTAGGGATGAAACAGATTTATGGCGCGTTTTTTTTAATGTTTTCATTTTTGCCACTTCATGCCATAGCCGATTCTCAGTGTGGCGACTTCAAAATACATTGGTCAGAAGATGGTTGGGCCAGGGTTAATGGTGCCAAACCAGAGTCTCAAAAAGTTACCTTTCTAAAAGATAATGGTGACTACAACAACGTAAAAATACAGTGGGTAATAGCTACCGACCAACCGGGCGATGGGTCGGACTGGAGTTTATAGGGCGTGATGGTAAGGCAATTCTGAACACTCAGCAGCTCCGCGCCAGCATGGACGCCCCAAAGATTTTTGGAACGTATGACTGCGTAAAAATTAAAAACTAAGCGAGATCAACTCGTTTATATCGAATCGTTCTGCCTAACAGGACGATTCGAGTCGCCAAGAACAAGATAGGTTTCGTCGAAATGGGTAGCATTATCAATATAATAAGTGACATACGCGATTAGGCTTGGTATATGGATATGATGTGTGAGGCGCGTGGAGCGGAGAATTTACTGGATAACGCAACAAAAAATAGGACGGCTTAAATGTTGAAGATGGTGGTACCTCTTGCTTTGATATTTATTTCTTCTTCGTGTCTAGCTGATACTCAATGTGGACCATTTTTGATTACTCCGGGGCCTGACGATGGTTGGTTTCGTGTGAATAATGCAAAACCAGAATCTCAGAAAGTTACCTTTCTGAAAGCAAAAGAAGATTACGACAACATCAAAATAGCGTGGACCATGGCAACCACTCAGCCAGGGCTATGGCTTGGTATGGAATATATAAAACGTGATGGCCAGGCAATTCTTAACACTCAGCTACTCCGCGCCAGCATGGATGCCCCTAGAATTTTCGGAACATACGACTGCGTAAAAGTTAAAGGCTGACAGCAAGGTAAGCGACGCAACAATTTTAAAACCCGGAGCATAATGGAAAAGCTATTTAGATTATTAATTATTTCATTCTCTTTGCTTGCGCCCAGTGCTGCTTTTTCAGCGGGAAAGCCGTATATGAGGTGTGGCGATTTTGTGTTTTCAACCAGCGGTAATAACGATGGTTTTGTTCGTATCAATGGCGCAAAACCAGATTCGCAGAAGATAACCTTCCTGAAAGCAAAAGAAGATTACGACAACATAAAAATGGAATGGACCATGGCAACCACTCAGCCAGGGCTATGGATTGGTATGGAATACATAAAACGTGATGGTAAGGCAATTCTGAACACTCAGCAGCTCCGCGCCAGCATGGACGCCCCAAAGATTTTTGGAACATACGACTGCGTAAGAATTAAAGACTCAGCGAGATAACCCGTTTGGTTTAACTCTCGGCGCTTAAAAAATAATGCTGACCCGGCCATTGTGCCGGGTTTTTTTATGGGAATTTGTGATGACAATATCCACTGAATCAATGACCGGTCAGCTTTCTGAAACGCTCAGGGCTGCCACTAACGGGCTATCTAGCCAATTACGCGTCTGCCTCCCCGGTATCATACAATCTTTTAATCCGCAAGATGTTACCTGCGTCGTGCAGTTGGCGATCAACGGGCAGGACGGCGATAGCTCCATTATGTTGCCGCTGATACCCGATCTACCGGTGGTTTTCCCCCGCGGCGGCGGCGTCACGCTCACTTTCCCCATTGCTGCTGGCGATGATTGCATGGTGGTGTTCTGCGATCGTCGCATCGATTTCTGGTGGCAGAACGGCGGCGTCCAAGAGGCCGTAGCCACACGCCAGCACGATCTCTCCGATGCTTTTGTGATCGTTGGCCCGCAATCCCAGACGCAGAAAATCAGCGATATCAGCACTACGGCGGCTCAGTTGCGCAGTGATGATGGCAATACGGTGATCGGCATCAACCCCACCAGCGGGGCCATTTCTGGGACGGCACCAGGGGGATTCGATCTGAACGGTTTAAAAATCCTGCCGGATGGCCGCCTGCAATTGGTGGGAGGCGTCATAGTCGATAGCCACGTACACGGTGGTGTCGAATCCGGCGGCAACAGTACCAGGGGGCCACAATGAGATACCGACGCGAAGATTCAGACGGCGATTACGTTTTTGGCAGTGGGGATAACAATTTCCTCACCAATTCTCCTGAAGCGATCGCGCAAGCGGTAAAAACCCGCTTTGAGCTGTGGCAGGGGGAATGGTTTCTAGATGACCGCGAGGGAACCCCCTATAAGCAGGAGATACTCGGCAAACATCAATCTCCCATCTATCAACTGGCGATACGCGAGCGCATCCTCACGACACAGGGAGTCACCGAGATCGAAACCCTCGAGATCCAATTCGACACCGGCTCACGCCGGATCGCCTTTACTGCCACCCTCAACACACTCTACGGAAAAATCACCGTTAACAGCGAGGCATAATGCTAAATCTCAATACGCTTGGGCTGGCGGCCACCATTGATGCCAGCGGGATCGGTGCGCCCGATTATCAAACCATACTCAGTACGCTGACGGGTTATTTCCGGCAGATATACGGCGAGGATGCCTATTTAGAGGCAGACAGCAAAGACGGACAAATGCTGAGTATTTTCGCCCTGGCCCTGCATGACGCCAATAACTCGGCGATTGCAGTGTATAACAGCTTTAGCCCGGCAACGGCGCAGGGGCGAGCGCTGGAATCCAACGTCAAGATTAACGGCATCAAGAAAAGCGCCGCATCCCGCTCTACCGTTGATGTGCGCGTCACCGGTCAGGTGGGCACCATCATCGCCAATGGCATCGTACGCGACAGTTCGGGGAATAGTTGGAGCCTGCCACCCACGGTGGTTATCGGGCTAAATGGTGAGGTCATTGCGACGGCCACCAGCCGGGTCGATGGCGCAATCATTGCCCTGCCTGGGGAAGTGAATGCTATCGGCACACCTACCCGCGGCTGGCAATCGGTCACCAACCCGGCGGCGGCCACCCCGGGCCGGGCAATAGAAACAGACGCAGACTTGCGCATCAGGCAATCTCAGTCTGTCGCACTGCCCTCACGTACCGTGCTGGATGGCATCTTGGGCGCTATTACTTCTCTGCCAGGCGTGAAACGCGCACGGCCTTACGAGAATGACAGCAACCAGCCCGATGAACACGGCATTCCCGGGCATTCAATAGCTATCGTGGTCGATGGTGGGGACGCAAAAGCGATCGCCAGCACTATCGCCCTGAAAAAAACGCCAGGTGCCGGGACTTATGGCACGACGTCGATCGCGGTTAAAGACAAAAACGGCATGACGCAGAACGTCAATTTTTTCCGTAAAGCCGATGTGGCAGTTTATGTACAGGTCGAATTAAAACCGCTGATGGGTTACACCTCTGATATTGGCGAAGAGATTAAGCGCGCAATTGCCGATTATATTAACAATATTGATATCGGCGAACCGGTCAGAATACATCGGCTGTATCTACCGGCTAACTTGAATGGGGCTGAAAACCGTGCAACCTTCGACTTGGTGGGATTAACCATCGGCACATCGCCTGGGGCATTATCAGGAAACAACGTAGCTGTCGCCTTTAACGCAGCGGCTATCAGCCATAATGACAATATCATCATCAAGGTGACGATATGAGTGAGACTAAATATCAGCGTCTCATTACCTCCTATCACAAAAGCAAACCCCGGTTTTATGACCATATCAGCCTGATAACCCATCCGCTAATTAACCTCCAACGTGTGACCAACGGCCTGCTTGGGGATTTTGATCTTGATGCTGCTGTGGGTAACCAGCTTGACGTGCTAGGACTGTGGATCGGCATCAACCGGGAGGTTGTGACACCAATTGTGGACTACGGTATTGAGCCAACAAAAGGCTCGCTACGTTTGGATGATGAGACTTACCGCACCGTTCTGCGAGCAAAAATACAGGCTAATCACTGGGACGGCACCCTGGAAACCCTTGATGGGATTTATCAAAGCATATTTACCGATGGGCAAGTGAAGGTACTGGCGATAGATAACTTTGATATGACCATGACCATCTATTTCTTTGGTGGTGATATCTCTCCGGTGCTGAGGGCGGTAATCAAATCCGGCTATCTGGATGTGAAACCCGAAGGGGTAGGCGTCAAATATGTCATTGCTGACGCACCTTTATTTGGTTTCGATTTGAATAATGAATTTACTTACGGCTTCGATTCTGGAGCCTGGGGAATATTGCTAGGGGCATAAAATGGCTAAGAATGAAATATTGCCTTTCGGGGCAGCAGCAGGCGCAAACGTATTAACACCGAAAGATTACGAGACGCTGTCCTCGCGTTTAATGGGTTTCTCGGCGGGGATTGCGGAATCAAAACAACTGAATACGGTATGGCGACAGTCATCCATTATCGCCAACCTGATGGCACAGTTTATTGCGGACAAAAGCGGTAAGGATGTGCTGGATAATGGCGATATGGTCACGCTACGAGCTAACCTGGAAGCCGCGCTGAAAGCGTTTATTACCGCGAATATCGACAAAAACGAGTTTTTACTCAAAGCCAATAATCTGTCAGATATCGTAGATAAGGCGGTTGGCCGCGCCAATCTGGAGCTTGCCGGTATCAAAATCACCGGCAGTACCGCAGGCTCGAATGCGGGTGTCGGTACCCCCGTTGCCTCAGGTAAAGCCTCCGTCGCAATAGGCGAGAGAAGCTCAGCCAGCGCAGAAAACGCAACTGCGTTAGGCAGTGGGGCTACAGCCTCAGCAACCAACGCCACGGCAATAGGCCCGTCGGCATCGGCCTCTTTTACCAACAGTACCGCGATTGGCTATGGTTCAACCACCACCAGAACCAATGAAGTCTCATTTGGGGCAGCCGATAAAAAACGCGTTTTGGCAAACGTTGCCCCAGGGACCCAAGACAGTGATGTGGTGATCCTGGGGCAACTTGCGCAACTGATGGCAAAAATCTGCCCACATTCAATCGGTGATGTGATTTTCAGGGCGACTGCAACCAGTCCGCAAACGGACTACCCTGGCACCAGTTGGGTGAGATTACCTGCCGATGTCATGATCCGCACCGCGAACATGGCCGCATCCAATATTCTGCAAACGGGCGGGCGAGACAGTGTGACCCTCTCTATCAATGAGATGCCAGCGCATACTCACGATCTGCAGGCATACCCATCAAATACCGCGCTCGATGGGGGTACCTCAAACCGTCGCAGCATAGACGCTGGCAACTCACAGCTTGATAGCCAAGTGATTAAATCGGCTGGTGGCGGTCAGGCATTTTCTATTCTGAACAGCCATGTCACCGTGGTCGGCTGGCGGCGTACGGCTTAAGCTGGAAACTCATAACAATCCCCCTATTTTGGCATACAGCACCGCCTGCCTATCGCCGCGTTATATAACCCCCATTGCCAGTTGCAACAGATGGAGAATTTGTAAATGTCTGAAGGTATCAAGATATCTGATTTAGAGCGCGCCAATGCGCTGACGGGTAATGAACTGCTGGTTCTTTGCCAAAAAAATAACCAGGGAGAGTGGGAGTCTAAAAATCTCCCGCTGGAAAGCGTCAGGGATATTATCCCCTCAGGTATGCCAGGCGAGCCTGGCAAACAGGGCACCACAGGAGCGAAAGGAGAGCCTGGCCCCATAGGACCAAAGGGCGAACCAGGCCCTGCGGGAGAAGATGGTGAGGGTGCGATTACCGATGTTGAGCCAACAACCAATCTCAATACGCTAATCACGGGCGGCGTTTATCGCTTACCCGGTGGTGTCAACGCCCAGGCATCGTATAACTTAAATTACCCGTTCGGTGTCGAACCTGGTTCAGAAACCATGATGTACGTCTCGTTAACCAATGCCTTCGGGGGATCGTACATCACACAGGTTTTTTACGGTACTCAGTTCACTTCAGATCCAGGCCCTTTTGTGAGAACCAGGGCAACTAACGGAGCATGGGCAGCTTGGAGCCGGGGTATTGATGAGGGCACGTTTAAAAATCAGGGTGTGCGGCAACTCAATATGTCGCAGAACAACCTGCAGGTCCATAAGCCAGGTAGTGGCACCAGTTCTGTGTGGTATTACCAAGCCCCCAACGGGACAACGAGCAATCCCAATCCTAAAACTACCCCCACCGATAACGAAGGCATAGTGTTAGGCCTTAAAAATCCCTTTGCGAAACCCATGCAAGGTGTCTTTAGCGGCATAGCCTTGGCGGTAGATTCAAACGGTAGGGCATTTACCAACGTTGACCGGCAGAATATTGGCACAACCGAAGCCCCTGCCGATTTGAACTGGCGTGAACTGGTATCCGTACCGATCAAAAATCTGGTGGAAATTCCGGACGCCACCGCCGCAACTCAGGTTGAAACACTGAACAAGATCTTGGCAGTGATGCGGACTGCTGGAATGATAAAAAAATAGCCTTGATTGGCCGGGGAAAACCCCGGCCTAACTTTAATTCCCGGCCAGATTAGCGCCTACATCACTCCCCAGGGAACAGGAACGGGTTGATACTGCTGCGCGCAAAGCCTTCCTCTTCCATCTTGGCATCGAGGATAAGCGAAGCCAGATCGTCAGCCACCGCCTCGACCTTCGGGTCCTTCTCCTGATAGAGGATCTTCAGGTAGGTGCCACAGTCGCCACAGCTTTCCGCTTTCACCGCGGCCTGCTCACTTTCCAGTGACCAGTAGTTGAGATCGCCGGTTTGCTCGCAGTTGCTGCATTTCACCCGCACCACGTGCCATTCGCTCTCGCACAGGTTGCAGTGCAGATAGCGCAGGCCGTTCACGGTACCAAGATGCACCACGCTGGAAACCGGGATACTGCCGCAAACCGGGCAGAACTGGCGATGCTCGCCGTACTCGGCCCGTGCCTTGCCAGGGATCTGGCTGGCCATCTGCGCCCAGTACAACGACAGCGCCGCCCAAAGGAACGGGGCTTTGTCGCTGCCTACTTTGGCAAACTCGCCTTTCAGCAGGGCGCTGGCCAGCAGCTCCAGCTCATGGGACGAGGATTTCTCCAGGTTATCCAACACCGCCAGCACGTGTTCCGGTGCCTGCGGACGCAGTTCTGCGATCAGCGATGCCAGCAGCTTGTGCCAGTGTTCGCTGCGTGGATAGACGCTGATGTCCAACGGCGGCTTACCGCTAGCGGCGCTCTGAGTCAGCGTTTCACCGAGATCCAGCTCCAGCGGATTATCGTGGCAAGCGTTGTTCTGCGCTTGCGCAATGCTGGCAGCAAAATTGAGATAGTCACCCAGCGGATGGTCTACGGCCAGCTGCTGCAGACGTTCGGCTCGGCGGGTATAAAGGCTCTTCAAGTTGGCGAAAAGTAACGGCGGAATAGTTTCCGCCGTTGAAGACTTTTCACGCTGTGCCCCTAACTGCTCTTTAGGAACGATGCGGATACTCATCTGGGTTTGTCTTCCTGTTGTTTCTCGCGGACCTCACGGTACCAGCGCGGATGATGCTTCTTGGCCCAGGCAGCCGGCACCCAACCTTCCACCATCGCGGTAATGGTGCCTTTTACCCACAACGCGGCGTAAATGTGCACCATAATCACGATGATCAACCCCACCGCTGCCAACGAATGCACCACCAACGCGATGCGGATCAGCGGAATGGAGAAGGATGGGGCAAAGTATGGCCGCCAGATAACGATACCACTGGCCAGCAACAGCACCAGACTGATGATCGCCGCCCAGAATACGCACTTCTGACCGAAATTATAACGCCCAGTGTCACCCACTTCCTCATTCATGGCGATTTTGTGGATGTTTTTCGCCCAGACGATATCTTCCCGGTTGATCAGGTTGTGCTTCCAGTAGCGCAGGAACATCAGCAGGAACGCGACGAACATCAACACCCCGGTGAAGGGGTGAAGGATGCGTGCCAGCTGTGGTGTACCAAAGATATTCATCAGCCAGTTAAAGGATGGGAACAGGAACCCCAGCCCGCTGACGGCGGCAAAAATAAAGCAGAACGCCACAATCCAGTGGTTAATCCGCTCCGGCGCGCTATAGCGCTGAATTGGCTTTTCCTTCCTCATTTGCGCGTCTCCTCATCATGATGCTCGTCCTTCGGATCCTGCTCTTCCTCTTCTTCAACGCGGTTTGGCCCCACGCCAACGTAGTGGAAGATACTGGCCGCGAAGGTGGCAGCAAACCCGATGGCGGCCAACGGCTTCCAGACCCCTTTCCAGAAGGTCACCGCCGGGCTGATGGTCGGGTTATCCGGTAAACCGTGATACAGCTGCGGTTTATCGGCGTGATGCAGTACGTACATCACGTGGGTGCCGCCCACGCCAGCCGGATCGTACAGACCGGCATTCTGGTAGCCACGGGTTTTCAGTTCATCGACACGTTCCGCCGCGACATTTTTCATCGCTTCTTTGGTGCCGAAGTGGATCGCCCCGGTCGGACAGGTTTTCACACAGGCCGGTTCCTGGCCAACGCCAACGCGGTCGACGCACAGGGTACATTTGTACACCCGGTTATCTTCCGCATTCATGCGTGGCACGTCGAACGGGCAACCGGCGATGCAGTAGCCGCAGCCGATGCAGTGTTCGGACTGGAAGTCGACGATGCCATTGGCGTACTGGATGATGGCCCCTTCCGATGGGCACGCCTTCAGGCAGCCCGGATCGGCACAGTGCATGCAGCCATCCTTGCGGATCAGCCACTCCAGCTTGCCGTGCTCCTCAACTTCGGAGAAGCGCATCACCGTCCACGATTTGGCGGTCAGATCGGCGGGGTTATCGTAAACCCCGACGTTGTGCCCCACTTCATCGCGGATATCGTTCCATTCAGAACAGGCCACCTGGCAGGCTTTGCAGCCGATACAGGTAGTGACATCGATCAGCTTGGCCACTTCTTCCTGGTGATCGCGCGCGCGCGGTGCCGGGGTGAAGCCATTGGTGGCGGATTTACGAATGATGTCTTGAGATTGCATTGCCATAATTCGTCTCCGTTACACCTTTTCCACGTTAACCAGGAACGCCTTGAACTCTGGCGTTTGCGTATTGGCGTCGCCGACAAACGGCGTCAGCGTGTTGGCGATAAAGCCCTTCTTCGCCACCCCTTCGTAACCCCAGTGGATCGGGATGCCGATGGTGTCCACGTCCTGGCCATTTACCTGCAGAGTACGAATACGTTTGGTCACCACCGCCTTGGCCTTGATATAGCCACGGTTGGAGCTGACTTTGACCGTATCGCCCTGCTTGATGCCTTTCTTCTCTGCCAGCTTCTCGCCAATTTCGATGAACTGTTCTGGCTGAGCGATGGCGTTGATCAACGCGTGTTTGGTCCAGTAGTGGAAATGTTCGGTCAGGCGATAGGTAGTACCGACATACGGGAACTTGTCGGATTTGCCCATCGCGGCCAGATCGTCTTTGAACACGCGCGCCGCCGGGTTGGACACCACGTTCGGGTGCAACGGGTTGGTGCCGAGCGGCGTTTCAAACGGCTCGTAGTGTTCAGGGAACGGCCCTTCCGCCAGTTTGTCGAGGGCAAACAGGCGGCCCATGCCTTCCGGCTGCATGATAAACGGCCCGACGTCGCTGCCCGGTGCGGCGGCGCTGTAGTCCGGGATATCAACCCCGCCCCACTTGGC
Organism: Serratia sp. PL7; assembly: GCF_945957435.1. Lineage (NCBI taxonomy): Bacteria > Pseudomonadati > Pseudomonadota > Gammaproteobacteria > Enterobacterales > Yersiniaceae > Serratia > Serratia sp. PL7. Next base: position 122,221 of record NZ_CAMFLB010000023.1, read on the forward strand.
ACCATCCCACTCCAGCAACTGGCGTTTGGCATCCCACGGTTTACCCGCTGGATCCGCAGACGCACGGTTATACAGGATGCGGCGGTTCAGCGGCCATGCCCAGGCCCAGCCCAGCGTGTTGCCAAGGCCCGAAGGATCGGCGTTATCACGGCGCGCCATCTGGTTGCCCGCTGGCGTCCAACTGCCTGCGAAGATCCAGCAGCCACTTGCCGTGGTGCCATCATCACGCAGGTGCGCGAAGGTGCTCAGCAGTTCGCCTTTCTTCGCCAACACTTTGCCGTCTGGATCGAGGACATCCGCCAGTGCCCGGCCGTTGCTCTCCATCGCCACTTCTTCTGGCTTCGGATTTTCCGGGGTCAGATAATCCCAGGACATGTTCAGCAACTGCTCAGGGACCGCACCGCCGTCACGGGTGTACATTTCGCGCAGGCGCATCAGCAGCCCCGCCAGAATTTCACCGTCGTTCAGCGCTTCCCCTGGGGCATCGGCCCCTTTCCAGTGCCATTGCAGCCAGCGGCCAGAGTTAACGATTGAACCGTTCTCTTCGGCAAAGCAGGTGGACGGCAGGCGGAATACCTCGGTCTGGATTTTCGATGGGTCAACGTCGTTGAACTCATCGTGGTTCTGCCAGAAGTTGGCGGTTTCGGTGTTCAGCGGATCGATGGTCACCAGGAACTTCAGCTTGGCCAGCGAGGCCACCACTTTGTTCTTGTTCGGGAACGACGCAACCGGGTTAAAGCCCTGGCAGATATAGCCATTCACTTTCCCCTGCGACATCATCTCGAAATACTGCAGCACGTCGTAGCCTTTGTCCCACTTCGGCAACCAGTCAAAGCCCCAGCTGTTATCTTTCTGCGCTTTGTCGCCGTAGAAGCTCTTCATCATGCTGACGAAGAATTTCGGGTAGTTGCTCCAGTAGTTTACCTGGCCCGGCAGCAGCGCCTTCGGCGTGTTCGCTTTCAGGTAGGTCTCCAGATCGGCCTGCTTCTCGGAAGGCAGCGTCATATAGCCCGGCAGGCTTTGTGACAGCAGACCCAAATCGGTCAGCCCCTGGATATTGGAGTGACCGCGCAGGGCGTTCACGCCACCACCTGCCATGCCCATATTGCCAAGCAGCAACTGGATCATCGCCATGGTGCGGATGTTCTGCGCACCGACCGAGTGCTGTGTCCAGCCCAGGGCGTAGAGGAACGAGGCCGTCTTGTCGTTGGCGCTGGTTTCGGCGATATATTCGCACACCTTGAGGAAATCCTCGGTTGGCGTACCGCAGATGTTGGTGACCACCTCTGGCGTATAACGGCTGATGTGCTTTTTCAGCAGGTTCCACACGCAGTTCGGGTCCTGTAGCGTAGTATCACGCTTGGCGAAGCCGTTCTCGTCGAGCTGGTAATTCCAGGTGGTTTTATCGTATTTGCGATTATCCGCGTCGTAGCCGCTGAACAGGCCGTCGTCGAAGGTGAAGTCTTCCCGCACCAGCAGGCTGGCGTTGGTGTAGGCGTCCACGTATTCGCGGTTAATCTTGTTATTGGTGATCAGGTACAGCAAGACGCCCGACAGGAAAGCTATGTCGGTACCTGAACGGATAGGCGTGTAGAAATCCGCCACGGATGCAGTACGGGTAAAGCGCGGATCGATGACGATCAGCTTGGCTTTATTATGAATTTTGGCTTCCATCGCCCAGCGGAATCCCACTGGATGCGCTTCTGCCGCGTTCCCACCCATGACGATAATTAAGTCGGCGTTCTTGATATCAACCCAGTGGTTGGTCATCGCACCGCGACCAAATGTTGGAGCAAGACTTGCTACCGTTGGTCCGTGTCAGACACGCGCCTGGTTATCTACGGCAAGCATGCCGAGAGCGCGACTAAATTTTTGGGTCAGCATACCGGTTTCGTTGCTGGAGGCCGAAGCACACAGCATCCCGGAGGAGAGCCAACGGTTCACCGTTACGCCAGCGGCGTTGGTGGCTTCGAAGTTGGCATCGCGGTCTTCTTTCATCAGTTTGGCGATGCGGGTGAAGGCGTCGTCCCAACTGATGCGTTGCCACTTGTCCGAGCCTGGAGCGCGATATTCTGGGTATTGGAGACGGCTTTCGCTGTGGATGAAATCCACCAGACCTGCCCCTTTCGGGCACAGTGCACCACGGTTTACCGGATGGTCTGGATCCCCTTCGATATGGAAGATGCTCTCTTTGGCGTTTTTGGCGCCATCACCAAGGCTGTACATCAACAGCCCACAGCCGACGGAACAATACGTGCAGGTATTACGGGTTTCACGGGCGCGCAGCAACTTGTACTGCCGGGTTTCCGCCAATGCCACCGCCGGGCTAAAGCCCAGTGCGGCCACCGTGGTTCCTGCCATACCGCCAGCGCAGATCTTAAAGAACTGCCTTCTGCTGACCTGCATGGGGGGTCTCCTTTCTCTCTCGTGTTGTCACATTGTTTCAAATGACGCTTTCCCCCTTAAAGCGGGAAGCGCTAAAATCACTATTCTTATGTGGGTATTGGCCAAATGGGCCGCAACGGCGCCGCAATAATACCATAGCAGGCGTAGGGTTGTTACAAACAGGTGCCAGGAAAGTGAACAAAATTAACCAAGAGCAGCCCACAAATGTGAACGCGCTCACGGGCCTGATCCAGGCTCCGGTGTACCAGCGCGGGCAACTGACCACCACAGAGCAAGATTGGCTCGCCGAAGAGGTGCCGGTCGCGCTGGTGTATAACGGTATTTCTCACGTGGTGATGATGTGTACGCCAAAGGATCTTGAGGCGTTCGCCCTCGGTTTTTCCCTCTCGGAAGGGATTATCGACTCACCACGGGATATCTTCAGTATAGAGGTTAATCCCACCTGCAACGGCATGGAAGTACAAATCGAGCTTTCCAGCCGCCGCTTTGCCGGGCTGAAGGAGCGCCGCCGGGCGATGGCGGGCCGCACAGGGTGCGGCGTTTGTGGCATTGAACAGTTGGCGGATATCTTCCGGCCGGTCACACCACTGCCCTTTACCCAGACCTTCTCGCTGGCCAATCTCGATCGCGCCCTCAGCCAGTTGCGCCAGGTGCAGAACGTCGGCCAGTTGACGGGGTGTACCCACGCCGCAGGTTGGATCTCACCGCAGGGTGAACTACTGGGCGGCTGCGAAGACGTTGGCCGCCATGTGGCACTGGACAAAATGATCGGCATACGCGCCAAACAGGGCTGGCAGCAAGGGGCGATCCTGGTTTCCAGCCGGGCCAGCTACGAGATGGTGCAAAAATCCGCCATGTGCGGCGCCGAGATCCTGTTCGTGGTGTCTGCCGCCACCTCGCTGGCGGTGGAAATCGCCGAGCGCAGCAACCTGACATTGGTTGGCTTTAGCAAGCCAGGCCGAGCAACGGTGTTTACTCACCCGCAGCGTATTACCGATTAATCCCTAAACCACACAGTCTGTAGGGCATTGATAATCATTTTCAATATCATTTAATTAATTATAATGCATCATACTGCTTACGCGGTGCTCACATTTTGCGCCGCCCTACACTACTGGAGATGATGATCATGAGTTATTCACTGCCATCCCTACCTTACGCTTACGACGCACTAGAACCGCATTTCGACAAGCAGACGATGGAAATCCATCACACCAAACACCACCAGACCTATGTCAACAACGCCAACACCGTGCTGGAAGCGTACCCTGAGCTGGCTTCGCTGAGCGTAGAAGAGCTGATCCAGGATCTGGATAAAGTCCCTGCAGACAAGCGCACCTTTATGCGCAACAACGCAGGCGGCCACGCTAACCACAGCCTGTTCTGGAAAGGTCTGAAAACCGGCACCACGCTGGGTGGCGATCTGAAAGCCGCTATCGAGCGCGATTTCGGCAGCGTAGAGAAATTCCAGGAAGAGTTCGAGAAAGCCGCCGCCACCCGTTTCGGTTCTGGCTGGGCTTGGCTGGTGCTGAAAGGCGACAAACTGGCCGTGGTATCTACCGCTAACCAGGACAGCCCGCTGATGGGCGAAGCCGTCTCCGGCGCTTCAGGCTTGCCAATCGTTGGCCTGGACGTGTGGGAACACGCTTACTACCTGAAATTCCAGAACCGTCGCCCTGACTACATCAAGGCATTCTGGAACGTGGTGAACTGGGACGAAGCGGCCAAACGCTTCGCCGAAGCCAAGAAATAATTTGGCTTATCTCCGATGATGCCCGCTGATGCGGGCATTTTTTTGCCCGTTGTCCGCTAAAGTTTAACCGCCCCTTGCCGATGCTTTGTTCAATTGACCAACGCCTAAAGAGGGATAAATCATGGCGGCATTGAAAGCTTTGGCAGGAAAAATCGTTCATCTCACCGTAGGTAAAAAGCTCGGACTCGGATTCTCTCTGATGTTGATACTGGCGATCGTTATCGCTGGCACCGGGATAACCTACCTCAATCTTATCGAATCACGCAGCGACCGCATCGATTTCAGCTATCAGTTAACGGGCGAAATCAGTCAGGCTAAATACACCCGAGCCATGTTTAGCCAAAATTACAATACCGACTACCTTGAACGTAACCGCAAACATATCGAGAACGCGTTGCAGTTGGCCAGCCACGCGCAAAACCTGAATTGGGATGCGCAAAGCCGCAAGGATCTGGAGCTTTTGGTGGTGTTGCTGGGTAACTATGAGCAACAACAGAAAATGTTTGCCAAAGCCGTGGTGGATAAAGACGCGGTACGAGCCAGCTGGAACATGTCCGAAGTTCAGGACAGTCTGAGCCAGGTTGAACGCCAACTGGGTGCTGCCGATCTGCAACTGGCGTTTATCCAGTTGAACCAGAAGCTGACCCAGATCCGCTACTATGCCCGTGGCCTGGTGCTGCAACCCAATCGCGACTCCGAAATCCCATTACTCAGCGCTATCGACGACGCCCGTAGCGCCGCCAACACGCTCAGCCAACGCCTGAACGAGTCACAGCGCCCGTTGCTCCAACCTCTGTTGACCGTGCTTGACGAGTATAAAGGCCACATCGCGGCCTACCTGCCCGCCGTTGAGAATGAGATCAAGATCAGTAAACAGCTCGGTGGCTACGCTGACGAGATCGGTACGCTGGTCAATAATTTCATGAAGGATGAGCTGACGCAGACCCATAACAATATCAATACCGCACAGTGGCAGATGGGGATCACCACGGCGATCGCCATTCTTGCTGGCCTGCTGGTGTCATGGCGTATCACATTGCAGATCACTCGCCCACTCAACAGCACCCTGGAACTGGCAGAACGCATTGCCAAGGGAGATCTACGTCAGGCACAAACCAGCACTCGCCGTGATGAACTGGGCCAGTTGCTCAATGCCGTCGCCGCCATGAGCCAGAACCTGCGCGATATGATTGAGAAAATCCAGATGGGGGTCAGCCAGGTCTCCACCGCCGCCGGGGAAATCGCTGCGGGCAATACCGATCTCTCTTCACGTACCGAACAGCAGGCCGCCGCGGTGGAAGAAACCGCCGCCAGCATGGAACAGCTCACCGCGACGGTGAAGCAGAATGCCGACAACGCCCATCACGCCAACCAGCTGGCGACCGATGCCTCGCAAACCGCACAGCAGGGCGGCAAACTGGTCAACAACGTCGTCAGCACTATGCGGGATATTTCCAACAGTTCGCAGCGGATCGCCGAAATTACCACCCTGATCAACGGCATTGCCTTCCAGACCAACATCCTGGCCCTGAACGCCGCCGTAGAGGCCGCCCGGGCAGGCGAGCAAGGGCGCGGTTTCTCGGTTGTTGCCAGCGAAGTCCGCAATCTGGCCCAGCGCAGCGCCCAGGCGGCGAAAGAAATCGAAGGGTTGATCACCGAGTCGGTCAACCGGGTACAGAGCGGTACCGCACTGGTGGAAGACACCGGCAACACCATGGAACAAATCGTCCGCTCGGTCACCCACGTGCGCGATATCATGGCTGAAATAGCCGCCGCCTCCGATGAACAGACCAGGGGCATCGCGCAGATTGGCCAGGCCATCGTGGAAATGGATCACACCACTCAGCAAAACGCCGCGCTAGTGGAAGAGTCTGCCGCTGCCGCCGATTCACTGGAAGAACAGGCCGAAATGCTACTGCAAAGCGTTTCGGTATTCCGCCTGGCAGATAAGGCTGCGCCAGTGGAGGCGAAAGCCACCCAGCTCAAATCGCCATCGATGGCTAAACCGAGCACCAGCGCCGAAGACAACTGGACGACCTTCTAACCCCTCCGCCCGCCCGGTGATCTCCGGGCGGGTTATTCTGTTCCTCCCCCTCGACTCAGGCTATGCTAGACGGCATTAACGAGCGTGAATGGAGGCTAGCATGCACCACCCAGACGTCTATCTCGGTTCGATTCAACCCTATGAAGGTGGCCGCCCCAGCGCTATCGCCAAACGCCTGGTGGAGGGTATGCTGAAGCTTACTCCATTGGGTCTGGCAGGCGATGAGCAGGCAGAAAAAAGCTACCACGGCGGGCCTGACCGGGCCCTTTGCCACTACCCGCGCGAGCATTACGACCACTGGCGTGAACAGTTCCCCGCACAGGCAGAACAGTTCTGCGCGCCAGCCTTTGGTGAGAATATTTCGACCCTCGGCCTGACCGAGCATAACGTGTTTATGGGGGATATTTTCCGCTGGGGCGAAGCGCTGATCCAGGTGACCCAACCGCGCTCTCCGTGTTTCAAACTCAATTACCATTTCGCTATTAACGATATTTCGGTGCTGATGCAGCAAACCGGTCGCTGCGGCTGGCTGTATCGCGTGGTATCAACTGGGATGGTCAGTGGTGATCAGCCACTGGAGCTGGTAACCCGCAATAGTGATGTTTCCGTCGCAGAAGCCATCAGCATTGCCTGGCACATGCCGTTCGATGAAGAGCAATACCGTCGTCTACTGTCGGTCGCGGGGCTGTCGGCCAGTTGGAGCAAAACCATGCTGACGCGCATCACCAGCGGCAAAATCGAAGACCTCAACCGCCGTCTGCTTGGCCGTTAATCGGCACCAGGCAGAAGACATCTATCGATCTGGATTAGGGAGCTGCGTTATGGCTACATCACCTCATTCCATTCATCACGCGGCTGCGGCTGGCTATCAGGCCAATGCGGATCGCTACGTTTTAGGCCGCCCGGATTATCCGGCGGAAATCGCCGTTTGGCTGCGTGAGGTACTCGAGCTACAGCCCGGTAAGACAGTCATAGATCTCGGTGCAGGCACCGGCAAGTTCACTCCGCGTCTACTGGAGACCGGTGCCAACGTCATCGCCGTTGAACCGGTGGCGCAGATGCTGGAAAAGCTGGCGGCGGCATTCCCTCAGGTGAAAACGCTGGCAGGTACCGCCGAATCACTCCCACTGCCGGATGAGTCTGTGGATGCCGTGGTGTGCGCGCAGTCCTTTCACTGGTTTGCCACACGTCAGGCGCTGGCGGAAATTCAGCGCGTGCTGAAACCCGGCGGCAAACTTGGCCTGGTGTGGAATATGCGCGATGCGCGGGTTGGCTGGGTACGCAAACTCAATCAGATAGTCGATCGCCACGAAGGGGATGCGCCGCGTTTTTATACCGGCGAATGGCGCAGGCTGTTTCCTTACCCGGGTTTTGCCCAGCTGCAGGAACAGGTGTTTATGCTGGGGCATAGCGGAGCGCCGGAGGATGTGATTTATAACCGTGTGCGATCCACCAGCTTTATCGCCGCGTTGCCGCAACAACAGCAGGAACAGGTGATCGAACAAATCCGCCAACTGGTGGCAGAGGAAGAGGAGCTGCGGGGGAAGGATACGCTCACGGTGCCTTACCAGACCTGCGCGTTCTTTACGACTAAAGCCGGATAAAACAACCCGGAGAACATCGTCAGGCTAAGACGATGTTCTCCGGGGCTGGTTATCAGAACGCTTTTTTGGCGTAGCCGGTAACCACTTTCAGGCCCATCTCGCGGCCAAGTGCGGTCATTGGGTGCACCACGATCAGGCCACGGGCGCTTTTCTTCAGCGTGCCCATATCCGCCTGCTCTTTCTTGGTGATCTCACGGCTGAACGGCAGCTGGCTCAACTTCTGCGCTTCCGCACTCAGTTTTTCCACGCGCACGTTTTTCAGGCGCTCGATCTCGGTCTTCAACTTCTCTTTTTCTTTGAGATGTTGCGCAATCAGGTCGGTGTTACCCTGCTGGATCACCACGGTGTCTTTGTGGTTCAGTGCGTCCAGCAAATCGCTCAGGCGCTTAATCTCGGCTTTTTCTTTCTCTTTCATCGTCTCTGGCCTGTTTTGTTCTATGGCGTAAAAAATATTTCGCTAGTGTAGCAAAATGCACGGCAGGTTACTCCTCACCTTGCGCAATTCCCGCAGGCAGGCCGCTCATCTCACAGGCTTTTGCCCCCACCCGCGCCAGCGCCTGGGTATAGCGGGCGTTAAATGGATAGCAGCAAGAGAGGCGCAGCCCGTTATGATAACGCCCGCTTGGAGAATATAGCGTTCCGGGCGTCAGACAGATCTGCTCATCCAGCAACTGATGGAACAGCGCCACCGTGTCCACCCCTGGTGGGAACTCCACCCAGAACACAAACCCGCCGGCAGGCTGGGTAGCTCTTGTCCCGCATGGGAAATGGCGGGCAATCAGCGCCCTGGCCTCTTCCACCTGCGCCGCATAGCGTTTGCGCAAATTGCGCAGATGATGATCGTATCCCCCCGCCTCCAGGAACATGGCCAGCGTCTCTGACAACAAGTGCGACTCCGACATCGAAGACACCGCCTTCAGCTTGCGCAGCGCATCACTGAACCGCCCGCCGACCACCCAGCCAATGCGGAAATCCGGTGCCAGCGTTTTAGTGAAGCTAGAGCAAAACAGCACCCAGCCGTCGCTATCGAACGCCTTCACCGCCGGGCTGAGCGCGCTGCCAAATTGCAGCTCGGCATACAGCCCATCTTCGATCAGCGGCACTTGATGATCGTTCATCAAGCGTGCCAGCCGTTTTTTCGACGCCAGCGGCATGGTGCAGCCCAGCGGATTCTGTATCGTCGGCATGGCGATGACCGCATTCAACCGTTTCTCCTGCAGCAGCAACTCCAGCGCATCCAGCGACAGGCCATGCTGCGGGTCGGTGGGGATTTCCAGCGCTTTCAATCCCAGGCTGGCGAGCAGCGGCAACAGGTAAAAATAGGTAGGCGACTCCAACCCCACGCAGTCGCCCGGCTTGGTGGTCACCCTAAGCGCCAGCTGCAAGGCTTCCATGCAACCGTGCGTCAGCGTGATGTCACTCGGCTCCAGCAACATGCCCAACGTCATCGAGCGCCGGGCGATCTGTTGGCGCAACCGCAGACTGCCCGGCGGCAAAGCGTATTGACCAATCAGATTAGGCTGGCGGCGTAACTGCGATGACAACATCCGCCCCAGCTTGCCACCGGGATAAAAATCCACGGTTTGCGGGCAGGCGAGCGACAAATTGGTGAAGGCCGGGTTCTGCTGGGCGGCGAAAACCGTATCGATCAGGGCCAGCACATCATCCGCCGGTTGCTCTACCCGGTTGCTGGGTGCCGACGCCGTTTTCAACGCAGGCAAGGTCGCCCGCACGTAAAAACCAGACTGTGGCCGCGCCTCGATCAGCCCCCGGTCTTCCAACTGGCGATAGGCTGCCACCACGGTATTGATGCTGACGCTGTGGCTCTGTGCGCAGCGGCGCACCGAAGGCAGGCGGCTACCGGGCGGTAAAGTGCCACGGTGGATAGCGGCAGATAATGTCTCCGCCAGTTGCAGGTAGCGGGTTTCCGGGATCTCGTCGAGCAGGGTCACAATTTCTCTCCAGGCATTGGGTACAGTTTTAAATTAACTGAACTGTAACCATGACAATAGCTGATTTCTGGTTCTGTCACCATCACTCCACTCCCCTTATGCTGGTGATCACCCCCAATCATGTATGGAAAACCTTATGCTGGACTCTGCTTTTATCAGTTACGTGACCGTGATGTCGATTACTCCTGGCCCCAACAACCTGCTGCTGGCCTCGTCCGGCGTCAATTTCGGCCTGCGGCGTACCTTGCCGATGATGTTTGGTATCAGCCTGGGCTGTGCGACGCAGCTAGCCCTCACCACGCTCTTGCTGGCGCTACTCCTTAGCTGGGCCGACACCATCCGCTTCCCCCTGGCTGTGATGGGCTGCGCATACCTGCTGTGGCTATCATGGAAGCTGTTTAAAGCGGCCTCACCGGATACTAAACAGCAGCCACGGCCAATGCGCTTTATCGGTGGAGCCTTGTTCCAGGCGGTGAACCCAAAAGCCTGGCTGATGGCCATCAACGTAGCAATCCTGTTCACCCCTCATGAGGGAGCGTCGTTGCATCAAACGCTGTTAACCATCGCAGGCTTCACCGCGGTGAATATCCCCTGCATCTTGATTTGGGCGTTGATGGGCGATCGGCTACGCCACGCTCTGCGCGTGACCTGGAAACTGCGGTTATTTAACGGCGTGATGGCGGGCTTAATGGCAGCAACCGCGTTATGGCTGCTGTTTGACGAGTGGCGGACGCTGATGGCTTAAGGCTTTTGAGCACCGAGCGGGGAGAGCCGGGAGGGCTGCTTGGCGCCAATTTCCGCCAGCAGCTCGGTGATCGACAGCACCATGGTGGAACGCACCATCTGCTGGTAACGCTGGTGTTGCATGGCGATCAGTGATTCATCCGCCTCGCCGGGCTGTAGAAAAGTGGGAACCGGCGGCAAAGCGCTGACGCAGTGGAGCTCACCGAAGGGGCCGAGTATCTCATCATCAATAAAGCGATATTCCGAACCGTCGTGGTTCAGCTCTTCACGCATCGCCATCAGCAGTTCGGCATCTTCGTATTCGTGGCGGGAAATCACCCCCAGCCCGTACATCAGCTTCAGACGAACCGAGAGTTCACCTAGCGGCCCAGCACCGGACAACAGAGGTTCGACGGCATATTTCACCGCATAGTCGTCTTTACGGAAAACCTGCACCACCAGGACGTTAAGCGCTTCTGCCAGCAGCTCAACCGCTGCGATCAGAAAACTGCGCACCGTCTTGCCAGCGTTCAGCTTTTCCAGAACCTTGTTTTCGAATGCCTGTGTCTCGATCATCTTCGCTTTTCGAATCGCATGGGCGGTGTAGTCATTCGAGCGCTTCCCATTAACCACAGGAAGTGAGCCAGAATGGGGGGCAAAGACGCCTTGCCCCCTCACCCTACCCCTTATCCGTGGGGAAAGGGAATGAGTTTGCTTACACTGGTTTGATATCACAGCGTTTACTGCAAGGCGTTATACACAGCAACCGCCTCTTCCACAACCTTGCTGTCGGCCGGTAAACCGGAAATTTGCGCCAGCGCGGCTTTTGGACCCAGCTTTGTCAGTAAGTCTACCAGTTCTTGTGCCTGCGGGTCCTGCTCGCTGCGGTAGCTCATGGCGGCGGCAATCCCCTTGATCAGGTTGGCGTGCGGCAAGCCGTATTCCAACGTGCCCAACAGCGGCTTGATCAGGCGATCGCCCGCACTCAGTTTGCGCAACGGCTGACGGCCTACGCGCTCTACGTCATCGTGCAGATACGGGTTTTCGAAGCGGGACAGGATTTTGTTGATATAGGCGGCATGCTTGTCGGCGTCAAAACCGTAGCGCTTGATCAGCACCGCACCACTCTCTTCCATTGCCCCTTTAACCACCTGGCGGATGACCGGATCGAGGATCGCATCACGAATGGTCAGCAGCTTGGCGCGCTGGCCCAGGTAGGCGGTGATCGCATGGCCGGTATTGAGGGTAAACAGCTTACGCTCAACAAACGCCATCAGGTTGTCGGTCAGTTCCATGCCGGCGATGGCTGGCGGTTGGCCCTTGAATTGGGTCTGATCGACGATCCACTCGCTGAAGGTTTCCACCGTCACTTCCAGCGGATCGTTGCTGCCCCCCTCGGCTGGCGGCACGATACGGTCTACAGCGGAATCGACAAAGCCGATATGCTGCTCAACCCAGGCCTGTTCATCCTGTGGCAGTGCGTCGAATACGTGCTGCTTGAGCTGGCTGGTGCCACGCACCATGTTTTCACAGGCGATGATATTCAGCGGCTGAGTATTGCCTTGCTGATGGCGCAGGGTCAGGCCTTTGGCGATAGTCCCGGCAATTCTGGCGAGGATCTGCGGACCAACGGCGGTCGTGACGATATCGGCCTGGGCAATCAGGGCCACCGCCTCTTCGCTACCGCTGTTAACAGCACTGACGTTATTCACCTCTTCAACGCGCGCCTGCTCACCCACCACATGCACCTGGTAGCTTTTGCGTTGGTTCAACGCGTCCAGCACCGTCTGGTTAACGTCAGCAAAAGTCAGTTCGGCGTGCGCGTCGGCAAGCAGTTTGCCAATAAAGCCACGGCCAATATTACCGGCTCCGAAGTGTAATGCTTTCATATTCCACCCTTTCTTAAATGTAGAAAGGTGCAGCAAGCTGCACCCTTTAAAATAATTCTGTTATCAGGCCTTCTTACCGCCCAGCAAATCCAACACTTCCTGGACGCTGGTGGTATTCGCCAGCCGCTCGATGACGGTTTCATCATCCAGCGCATTGGTCAGGCTGGTGATCACCTGGATATGCTCGTTGTTACGCGCCGCGATACCGATAACCAGGCGTGCAACTTCATCCTCTTCGTCACCGAAACGTACGCCCTGCGGATACTGGCAGAACACTACGCCGGTGCGCAGCACGCGGTCTTTGGCTTCAATGGTGCCATGCGGCACGGCAATGGATTCGCCCAGATAGGTAGAGGTCAGCTTTTCACGTTCCAACATGGCCGGAACATATTCTGGCTCGACATAGCCGCCCTTCACCAGTTGCTCACCGGCAAAGCGAATGGCCTGCTCTTTATCAATGGCCTGCAAGCCGAGGAACACGTTGCTTTCACCCAGTTTGAACAAGTTCTGTTCGCTGGCGTCAAAGCTGTCATCCAGGGTGGAGATAACCTTCTGCTCGGTTTCGCTGGTCTTGTTAGCGGCCACCAGGCGGGCAGTCAAATCGCTATACAGATGACTGTCCAGGAAGTTGGTCAGCGAGATGTGCTGGGCCTGCGGCGCATGGCGCATCGCACGCTCGGTCAGATCGCGGTGAGTGATCACCAGATCCACATCTTCCGGCAGGCTATTGATCGCGCTATTGGTTACGGAGATATTCTTCAGCCCCGCGTCCGCCACTTTCTTGCGCAGCACGCCGGCACCCATAGCGCTGGAGCCCATGCCCGCATCGCAAGCTACGATGATTTTACGCACGGTGCTCAGATCGCCGTCTACCGCTGCGTTTACCGCGGCACCACCTTTAGACTGGGCTTTCATGTCCTGGATACGGCGAGTCGCCTCTTCCAGATCGTCTTCCTCTTTCACTTTCGAGGTTTTCAACAGGAAAGATGAGACCACGAAGGAGACCAGGAACGCCGCAAATACCGCCGCCAGGTTGGCGAAGTAGGCACCTTTTGGCGTCATTGCCAGCACTGCCAGAATAGAACCAGGGGAAGCAGGAGATACCAGGCCGCCGTTCAGCAGAGTCAGGGTGAATACACCGGTCATACCGCCCAGAATAACCGCCAGGATCAGGCGAGGATTCATCAGCACGTATGGGAAGTAGATTTCGTGGATACCACCCAAGAAGTGGATGATCGCCGCACCGCCAGCAGACTGCTTGGCACTGCCACGGCCGAAGAACATATAGGCCATCAGCACGCCCAAACCTGGGCCTGGGTTGGCTTCGATCAGGAAGAAGATCGATTTACCGGTTTCCGTCGCCTGCTGGATACCCAGCGGTGAGAAGATGCCGTGGTTGATGGCGTTGTTCAGGAACAGGATTTTCGCCGGTTCAACGAAGATCGAGGTCAATGGCAGCAGGTTGTTGACCACCATGATATGCACGCCAGCCGCCAGCACTTTGGATATCGCTTCGACCAATGGCCCGATACCCATAAAGGCCAGGATTGCCAACAGCATACCGATGATGCCAGCGGAGAAGTTGTTGACCAACATCTCGAAGCCGCTCTTGATCTTGCCGTCGACCCAACGGTCAAAATGCTTGATCGCCCAGCCGCCCAACGGGCCTGCAATCATGGAGCCCAGGAACATCGGCATGTCTGCACCGACGATCACGCCCATGGTGGTGATGGCACCGACCACGCCGCCACGCTCACCGCCCACCAGTTTACCGCCGGTATAACCGATCAGCAGTGGCAGCAGGTAGGTGATCATTGGCCCAACCAGCTTGGCTAACGTCTCGTTTGGCAGCCAGCCGGTAGGAATGAATAGCGCAGTGATGATACCCCAGGCGATGAATGCGCCAATGTTGGGCATCACCATATTACTCAGGAAACGGCCAAAGTTTTGCACTTTAACCTTGATGTCTGGTGAAAACATAAACACACCCCTATTGTTACGCGCTGACAATAAGAGCGCGCGATAATTGTTGTAACGTTCTAGCCCTGTTGATGCTGTTTGCGAAACGGACTCTACCACGCTCTTTTTACTACGCGAACTTCACGGAATTTTTGTGATCGCCATCACTAACATTGCCCCTATACCCCGGTGAATTTAGTGACATTCATCACATTTATCCGGTGTAAAAAAAATACAACGAGAAGATATACCGGCAAAATGCGACAAAAACGTGACTTTAATCACACTTTCATCTCTGCTGTTTGTTTTTGAAATGTGACAAACATCACAATTTATTTTACATCCGACCACCGTGCCGTGGCCTGAAATGGCATCTTCCCTGTGGGCATCCACACCGTCGGGAAATAACCATGACGTGGATGAAAGAAAACTACATTAAGAGATGTGATGAATAAGTGAAGTGTAGTACAGAAAATACGTGGGGGAGGGAGGGGCAAGGAGTTGGAAAAAAGCGGAATAATGTATGTGGTACCAAACGCTGGCCCACATACATTGTTTAGAACGAAGGTTACTGCATTACCGCCTGCACGGTTTTCTGTGCGTTCAGCAAGTCCTGCTGTTTGGCCACCAGATTGGACATCATGGTGTTGTACTGCGTCGCCTGCTGTTGGGTACGGAACTGCACGCCGCCGTTGTTGAAGCTGACCTGATTGCCCTGGGCCTGCAGGAAATCCCCTACCTGTACCAGATCCTGGACAAAACCGGCGGTGGTTGGGATCGCTGGCATCAGCGCATTGGCCGGTGCAGTAACGATCTTGTCATACACCTGGTTGTATACCGCTTTCAAATCGTCCGGCTGTTTCAGCGCCGCACGAGCGGTATCTGCCTGCGCCTTGGCAGTCTGGATCTGCTGGCCCAGCAGGTTTAACGCGCCAATTGACTGTTGCAGGCTATCGCGCTTGCTCATGTAGTCCTGCGCGGTGCGGATCTGATTAACCTGCTCCAGCGCTGGGGTCAGACTGGCGTCCACCGACTTCGTCAACTGCTGGGAAAAACCCACCAGAATGGCGTAATCGCCGGTATAAGCACCGAATTTCTGTTTCTGATCTTCGCTCAACGTCGGGATATGTACGCCACTGCGCATGACCGTATTCTGTAAGTAATCAACGAATGCCTTGCGCTGCTCCGGCTCTTTATCGCCGCAGGCGGTCAGTTGCATAACCACCAACAATGCCAACACCGGTGCCAGCCAACGCGCGAAACTTCTGCTCTGGATCCCTACAGCCATGTGACATAACTCCTGTTATAAACGTGTCTTTT
>NZ_CAMFLB010000024.1:0-124486 GCF_945957435.1 Serratia sp. PL7
GACTGTGTTAGTTCAGAGCGCGCTATAAATATTCACAATAGGGCGCGAATTCTACGCAAAAAAGCAGCGTATGACAAGAGCAGAATAAGACCAGAACAAGAAAAAAGAAGAAAAAAAGCGCAGTTTCTTTCGTGGCGTTTATCTGAACCGTTTTTCAAGTACAATCATAGGGACAGTTACCGCCATGTACCGATGTGAGCAGCGATCTCAACGCGGTGAAGAGAAACACAGCTGAAAAAAACACAATGAACCTAGAGCAAATTACCGAGTTAACCGCGCAAGATATGGCGGCCGTGAACGCAACAATTCTCGAACAGCTGAATTCCGATGTCACGCTCATCAATCAGCTTGGCTATTACATTATCAGCGGTGGCGGTAAGCGCATCCGGCCGATGATCGCCGTCCTGGCGGCGCGGGCGTTGGGCTATGAAGGCAACAAGCACGTCACCGTCGCCGCCCTGATCGAATTCATTCATACCGCCACGCTGCTGCATGACGACGTCGTCGACGAATCGGACATGCGCCGCGGCAAAGCCACCGCCAACGCGGCGTTCGGCAACGCCGCCAGCGTGCTGGTCGGCGACTTTATCTATACCCGCGCCTTCCAGATGATGACCAGCCTGGAATCCCTGCGCGTGCTGGCGCTGATGTCGGAGGCGGTCAACGTCATCGCCGAAGGCGAAGTGCTGCAGTTGATGAATGTGCACGATCCCGACATCAGCGAAGAAAGCTATATGCGGGTGATCTACAGCAAAACCGCCCGTCTGTTTGAGGCGGCGGCGCAATCGTCGGCGATCCTGTCCGGCGCCAGCGCCGAACAAGAGAAGGCGCTGCAAGATTATGGCCGCTACCTCGGCACCGCTTTCCAGCTGATCGACGATCTGCTCGACTACAGCGCCGACGGCAGCACCCTGGGCAAAAACACCGGCGACGATCTGAACGAAGGGAAGCCGACCCTGCCGCTGCTGCACGCGATGCACAACGGCGACGACGCCCAGCGTGACATGATCCGTGGCGCAATTGAGCAAGGCAACGGCCGTCATTTGTTGGAGCCGGTACTGCAGGCGATGCAGCAATGCGGTTCGCTGGAATACACCCGCCAACGCGCCGAGGAAGAGGCCGACAAGGCGATCGCCGCGCTGCAGGTGTTGCCGGCATCGGAGCACCGCACGGCGCTGGAAGGCCTGGCCCATTTAGCGGTGCAACGCGATTTTTAAGAAATCGTGATTTCGCAATACACTCATCAGGCCCGCGTACGCGGGCCTGCTTAGGTATTGCTCTCTTCGTCGATACGCGCCAGCAGGCCGCCAATCCCTTCCCGCATCAGGAAAGCCACCATTTTCTCGCGCTCGCTCTCCGTCAAATGGTAGTAATACTCGATCCAGACCGCCAACGGATCCTGGCGTTCTACGTCATAGGCCGCCCCGTCTTCCTTCAGCACCAGCAGGTTACGCACACCTGAAGGCAGGCTATCGATATGGTATTCCAACGCTTTTCCCTGCACGCCTTTACGCCTGCGGCTGATCCAGCCTTCGCGCCGGGCCATCAAATTGATTCCCTGTGGTGAGGAGGGTAATCCTGCGATGCCTGTCAGTTCCTTGGCGGCAAACCACTCGTTTTTCATGGCCATCATCTCTGGGCAATAGTGGGCAACGTCATTTTTGGAAATTACCTGGGTATTTTTTAGGAAATTTAATGGTATTCTGGTTTCCGAATAAACGTTTCACGTTGTTCAAACGCTTAACTTTGACTCGTTAGTTATACCACTAACGCAACTTTGGCTAATCAGAAAAGGAATGTAAACATGAATTCAAGGAACCCAGATTGGCACCCGGCAGATATCATCGCGGCGCTACGCAAGCAGGGCACCACGCTGGCGGCGGTATCGCGCAAGGCCGGATTGAGCTCATCGACGCTGGCCAATGCGCTGTCGCGCCCGTGGCCGAAGGGGGAATGGCTGATCGCCGAAGCGATAGGCATTCACCCATCGGAGATCTGGCCAAGCCGTTATTACGATCCGCACAGCGATTGCCTGCTGGATCGCAAAGCACGCATCAAGTCGTGAACGCGGAACAAAAAAAAACCGCCGGAACAGCGTCCGGCGGCGTTTATCGGCTGACTCTCGGTATCGATCAGTTATTGATGAACTTCTCGCCCAGTTCGATATCTTTGTGCAGCACGTCCAGCATCTCGTTCAGCGCTTTCTGCTCGAAGGCGCTCAGGGTGCCGATATCTTTACGCTCTTCAACGCCGTTCTTGCCCAGCACCAGCGGCTGCGCGAAGAAGCGAGCGTATTTGCCGTCGCCTTCAACGTAAGCGCATTCCACAACGCCTTTTTCGCCCTGCAGCGCACGCACCAGAGACAGACCGAAACGTGCGGCCGCCTGGCCCATGGACAGCGTTGCAGACCCGCCGCCGGCTTTGGCTTCTACCACTTCGGTACCGGCGTTCTGAATGCGTTTGGTCAGATCCGCCACTTCCTGATCGGTGAAGCTCACACCAGGGATCTGCGACAGCAGAGGCAGAATGGTCACGCCAGAGTGGCCGCCGATAACCGGCACGTTCAGCTCTTCCGGCTGCTTGCCTTTCAGCTCGGCCACGAAGGTGTTGGAACGGATGATATCCAGCGAAGTCACGCCGAACAGTTTGTTCTTGTCGTAAACGCCGGCTTTTTTCAGCACTTCCGCCGCGATGGCGACCGTGGTGTTAACCGGGTTGGTGATGATGCCGATGCAGGCTTTCGGGCAGGTTTTCGCCACTTGCTCAATCAGGTTACGCACGATGCCGGCGTTAACGTTGAACAGATCAGAGCGATCCATGCCTGGCTTACGGGCCACGCCGGCGGAAATCAGCACCACGTCCGCACCGTGCAGAGCCGGGGTCGCGTCTTCGCCGCTGAAGCCTTTAATTTTAACTGCGGTTGGGATGTGGCTTAAGTCGACGGCAACGCCTGGGGTAACGGGGGCAATGTCGTAGAGAGAGAGTTCAGAACCTGAAGGAAGCTGGGTTTTGAGTAGAAGGGCGAGGGCCTGGCCGATACCGCCAGCAGCACCGAGAACTGCAACTTTCATCCTATACTCCTTTATTATCTTAAATATATAAAGCGCCGTGAATGTGTTGGTTACGGACCTTGAGTCATTACACCTTTTAAAACAATAAATTAGCCAATTCTTGCCTGCAGGTGTAATAAAACGGCCGCTGTCGCGCCCATTTTAGATTAAATCGCTTGCGCATGAAGGGCATAGCGCACACTAATCAAAAATAGTGCGAGGTTATTCACGAGCAAGTTAACCGGCCGTTACATTACACCCTTACGCAACATCAGAACAACATCATTTTAATAACATTTTATTTACCACCGTAGGCCGATTTTCCGTCGTCAAAAGGGCATATTCATCGCGGCCGGATTTTGTTAAAATGCCGCCCTTTCCTCGCCGCCCGGTCTTTTTTATTTTCTTTGGGGCGGCCTTTGTTGCATAAAAATTCATCTATATGCATAATCATGACTTCCACTATCAACATTCCACGGTGCAAAATGCGTAATCCCGCAAAACAGGAAGATCTGATCAAGACGTTCAAAGCGTTATTGAAAGAAGAAAAATTCAGTTCTCAAGGCGAGATCGTTTTGGCGCTGCAAGAAGAAGGCTTCGAAAACATTAACCAATCCAAAGTATCGCGCATGCTGACCAAGTTCGGCGCGGTACGTACGCGCAATGCCAAAATGGAAATGGTGTATTGCCTTCCTGCCGAACTCGGCGTGCCGACCACCACCAGCCCGTTGAAGAATCTGGTGCTGGACGTCGACCATAACGACGCCGTCGTGGTGATCCATACCAGCCCGGGCGCCGCGCAGCTGATCGCCCGCCTGCTCGACTCACTGGGTAAATCCCAGGGCATCCTCGGCACGATTGCCGGCGACGATACCATTTTCGTCACCCCGTCCAGCGGCTTTACCGCTCAGAAGCTGCATGAAGCGATCCTGGGCGTGTTTGAGCAAGAGCTGTGAAACCTGGCGCTAACAAAGTGCGGCTACCTTCCGCATTTTGTTAGCACTTCTTTAACCCTCGCATTACCTCCCCGGCCTTTAACCGCGTTTAACACTGCTTTTTTATCCCGCAACAACACATTTCCATGACATCGCCATGTAACCAGCAGTACCCACTGTGATCTTCCGCACTTTTGGTTAAAAGCACTTACCTTATTGAAATTACATAAATTTAACATCAAAAGATCGTTTTATGAGCGTTTTTTATTCCTTACAGTTATAAAAAATAAGGATCATAAGGTTAAAGTTTCACTAGCAACTGTTAGCGAACTATTAATTTTTCGCGTTACTAGCTGTATACTCATTTTCGTGAACTGAATCACAGTTCGTTGGAACTGATAAAAGAATACGATGAGGTGAGATAATGAAAATTAAAGCTACCGTTGCAACCCTGAGCGTTCTGTCCATGCTTTCATTTGGTGCATTCGCAGCACAATCTGTTGATGCAACCCAGGCCGCACAACTGCAACCCGCCGGTGTGATCACCGTGAGTGGCGTCGCCGCTGCACCTTCCGACATCCGCCAGGCACTGTCTGACAAAGCTGACGCCAAAGGGGCGACCGCTTACCGCGTGATCGAAGCGCGCAACGACGGCAACTTCCACGCGACCGCTGAAATCTACAAATAAGTAACGACATTACCCGGCAACGGGCAATACCTCTCTGGAATAAAACGCTGTCATAACGGCCTTCAAGAATAAAAATCGCTGCCAAGCCCTTCCAGGCTGTTATGACCAAGGATCGCTATCATGAACATGAAAACTACTCTTGCTGCACTCGGTCTGCTGTCCGTCAACTCCTTCGGCGCATCTGCCGCCCAGTTGGTGACTAACGATCAGACCGCCAATCTGCAATCTATCGGCACCATTACCGTCAGCGGTATCGACGGCGCACCGACCGACATTCGCCAGGCGCTGTCGGAGAAAGCCGACGCTAAAGGCGCGACCGCCTACCGCGTGATCGAAGCGCGTAACGAAGGCAACTACCACGCCACCGCCGAGATTTACAAATAACAACTCTGGGAACGGCTTTGCAGAGCTGATTACCCTCGTCACTGCCACTGCCGAGTTCTGACGCAAACGCCGATTTCCCAGAGACCCTCTCGTCGTCCTATCCGACGAACCCCGTTGCCCTCGCTCGCGAGGGCTTTTTTATGAGCGTAAAAAAGGCCGCGAATGCGGCCCTTAGGTTGGCTTATGCGGCTGAACAATCAGTAGGTCACCTTCGGTTCCTGCTTTTTCGCCAACGCGTCCAACAGGCGATCGTGAATGCCGCCGAAACCGCCGTTGCTCATCACCAGAATGTGGTCGCCCGGCTGTGCGGTTTTCACCACCATCTCCACCAGCGTGTCGAGATCCGCGCTCCAGTGCGCCGGCTGCACGCAGGCATCCGCCACTTCCGCAACCTGCCACGGAATGTGATGCGGCTGGAACAGGAACACTTCATCGGCACGGCCGAGCGAAGGCGCCAGATCGTTTTTGCTGATGCCCATTTTCATGGTGTTGGATCGCGGCTCCAGCACCGCCAGAATGCGCGCCGTGCCGCCTACCTTGCCGCGCAGCGCGGCCAGAGTGGCCAGGATCGCCGTCGGGTGGTGCGCGAAATCGTCGTAGACCGTGACGCCGTTGGCTTCGCCCCGCAGCTCCAGGCGGCGACGGGCGTTGATGAAGTCGCCCAAGGCGCGGCAGGCGTCCGCCGGCTGCACGCCGACGTGACGGGTCGCCGCGATGGCCATCAGGCCGTTATGCATGTTGTGCTCGCCCACCAGCGCCCAGTTCACTTCGCCGACCTGCTCGCCGTCGAGGAACACCGCGTAATGACTGGCGTCCGGCGTCAGCTTCTGCGCGCGCCAGGTGCCCTCTTCGCCCACCAGCTCCTGTTCGCTCCAGCAGCCCATCGCCATCACCTGCTTCAGGTGGCTGTCGTTGTCCGGCAGGATGATCTTGCCTTTGCCCGGCACCAGGCGCACCAGGTGGTGGAATTGTTTCTGAATGGCTTTCAGATCGTCGAAGATATCGGCGTGGTCGAACTCCAGGTTGTTCATGATCAGCGTGCGCGGGCTGTAGTGCACGAACTTGGAGCGCTTGTCGAAGAACGCGCAGTCATACTCGTCGGCCTCGATCACGAAGAACGGGCTGCCGCCGAGGCGAGCCGAGACGTCGAAGTTGCCCGGCACGCCGCCGATGACGAAGCCCGGCTGGTAGCCGCAGGCTTCGAGGATCCAGGTCGCCATGCCGGCGGTGGTGGTTTTGCCGTGGGTGCCGGCGACCGCCAGTACCCAGCGATCGCGCAACACGGCGTCGTGCAGCCACTGCGGGCCGGAAACGTAAGGGATACCACGCTCCAGCACCGCCTCCACGCACGGGTTGCCGCGCGTCATGGCGTTGCCGATGATCACCAGATCCGGCGCCGGATCCAACTGGGCTGGATCATAACCCTGAATAAGATCGATCCCCTGGTTCTCCAGCAGCGTGCTCATCGGCGGATAGACGTTGGCGTCCGAACCGGTGACGTCATGCCCCAGTGAACGCGCCAGCATCGCCAGCCCGCCCATAAAGGTGCCACAGATCCCAAGAATGTGAATGCGCATAGGTTTCTCATGTGAGTGCATCGAATGTCGGCATATTCTAACGCTCAGAATCGTCCAGAAGAAATGGATTTGCCTATGAATGGCGCGCATCTTTGGGCTACACTGCTCGCGAAAACGTTGGCGGTTTGTTAACAGGCCGCTATCCATCCGTAGATTCAGGGATTGTGTCATGAAAACGTTAGGCGAATTTATCGTCGAGAAACAGCACGACTTCTCGCACGCCACCGGCGAGCTGACCGCGTTACTTTCTGCCATTAAACTGGGCGCCAAAATCATCCACCGCGACATCAACAAGGCTGGCCTGGTTGATATTCTGGGGACCAGCGGGGTGTCCAACGTACAGGGCGAAGTTCAGATGAAACTGGACCTGTACGCGAACGAAAAACTGAAAGCGGCGTTGAAAGCGCGTGGTGAAGTTGCGGGTATCGCTTCCGAAGAAGAAGATGAAATCGTGATATTCGACGGCGAGCGAGCTGAAAATGCCAAGTATGTCGTATTGATGGATCCGTTGGACGGTTCGTCCAACATCGATGTCAACGTCTCGGTCGGTACGATTTTCTCTATCTACCGTCGCATCACGCCGGTCGGCACACCGGTGACCGAAGAAGACTTCCTGCAGCCGGGCAGCGCCCAGGTCGCAGCGGGTTACGTGGTTTACGGTTCGTCCACCATGCTGGTGTACACCACTGGTTACGGTGTCCACGCCTTTACTTACGACCCGTCTCTGGGCGTGTTCTGCCTCTCCCACGAGAAAGTACGCTTCCCGGCGAGCGGCAACATGTATTCCATCAACGAAGGCAACTACATCAAGTTCCCTCTCGGCGTGAAGAAATACATCAAGTACTGCCAAGAGCAGGATGAAGCGACGCAGCGCCCTTACACCTCGCGCTACATCGGTTCTCTGGTGGCGGACTTCCACCGCAACCTGCTGAAAGGCGGCATCTACATCTACCCAAGCACCGCCAGCCATCCGCAAGGCAAGCTGCGCCTGCTGTACGAATGCAACCCGATGGCGTTCCTGGCCGAACAGGCCGGCGGTAAAGCCAGCGACGGCAAAAACCGCATTCTGGACATCACGCCGGTGAAACTGCACCAGCGCGCGCCATTCTTCGTCGGCACCAAGTCGATGGTAGAAGACGCAGAACGCTTCATCGCCGAAAACCCGGACGAGTAACGCGTTTCTGGCAAGGGTTCGGCACCGCGCCGAACCCTTATCGCCTTACAGCTTGAACGCCGCCATGCTCTGCGCCAGCAGCTGAGCCTGATCTTCCAGCGAGCGCGTTGCCGCCGCCGACTCTTCCACCAGCGCCGCATTCTGCTGCGCCACCTGATCCATCTGCGCCACCGCCAGGTTTACCTGTTCGATACCGCTGCTTTGTTCGCGCGTCGCCGCCGAGATCTCACGCATCAACGCCGTCACCCGGCCCACTTCACCGGTGATGCCGCTCATGGTCTGCGCGGCCGACTCCACCATCTGTTCGCCTTCCTGCACCCGGTTCTGCGACGCTTCAATCAGCCCTTTAATCTCTTTCGCCGACTGGGCGCTACGCTGCGCCAGACTGCGCACTTCACCGGCCACCACCGCGAAACCGCGGCCTTGCTCACCGGCGCGCGCCGCTTCCACCGCCGCATTCAGCGCCAGGATATTGGTCTGGAAGGCGATGCCGTCCATCACGCTGATGATGTCGGCGATGCGGCGCGAACTGTCGGTGATCGCCTGCATCTTGCTCATCACCTGGCTGACCACGTCGCTGCCCTGGTTGGCGATATCGGACACGCTCAGCGCCAGTTGGTTGGCCTGCTCGCAGTTCTCGGCGTTCATTTTCACCGTCGAAGTCAGCTGTTCCATGCTGGCGGCGGTCTCTTCCAGCGAAGCGGCCGACTCTTCGGTACGCTGCGCCAGATGCAGGTTACCGGCCGCCAGTTCGCGTGAACCGGTGTCGATCTGGCTGCTGGCATCGCGCACTTTGCTGACCGAACTGGCCAACGCCTGCTGCATACGCTGCATCGCCCGCACCAGGCGGCCCATCTCGGTATCACCCTCACCGCGGATCTCATGGGTCAGATCGCCGCCGGCGATGTGTTCCAACTGCGCGATGGACTCGTCCAACGGGCGCAAAATGATCACGCGCAGCGCGAACCAGGCCAGCACCGCCAGCAGCACGCTGAGCAGGCCCGCCACCACGATCAACGAGATCTTGGTGCTGGCGTTGTTTTCCGCGTCATACACCTGCTTTTCGCCGAGCTTCATGGCAAAGCTGCGGAAATCGCTGAGATCCTTTTCAAACGCGATGCTCAGCGCAGAGATGCGGGTCTCCTGAATATGGTAATACTCATCGATTTTGCCGGCCTTGATGGCGGCAGCCATCGGCTTCACGCCCTGCTCGAGGTAGGCGCGATAGCTGTTTTGCAGACGATTGGAGAGTTCGCGGCCGCGATCGGTCACGGTGCCGACGCCGACAAAGCGCGCCATTTCCTTGTTTGACTGATCGAGGTAACCGTAGATGCGGCCCACGGTGGCGTCGGACACATCGATTTGGCCGATCTCCCGTTGGCGCACCGCCAACGAAGCGGCGGTTCGTGCGCGCAGCGTCAGGTTGGAGCTGTTGGCCAGCGAGCCCAGCTCTTCACCGAGGATCTGGTTCAAGGTATGGATCGATCGCGATCCTTCGTTAATCGCGTTGACGCCAATAACGCTGACCATGATCAGCAACATGGTCATCAGGCTCAGCAGGGCGATCAGCCCAGCCTTCACCGTAATCTTTTTTAGCATGAGTTCTTCCCGGCTTCAGAAATTGTGAGATCAGACGTAGTAGGGGTGGCAAAACGCGGAGCCAGCTTTGCTGGCTCATTATTGTTTGTTGAAGTTATCGGCAGGCGAAGGCAAAACTTCATGCCGCGGCGGGATTAATCTGGAAATTATCCCTGCGCCGGCACACTGGGTTTTCGACGATGAAAAGGGCAGGAAATCGCAAAAGAGTCCGCTATAATAGCCGCCACTCCATTTCTGGTTTGATGATTAAAGGAAACCGACATGAGCTTGAATCTGGTCCCTGCTGGCAAAGACCTGCCGGAAGACATCTACGTAGTAATCGAAATCCCGGCCAACGCCGATCCAATCAAATACGAAATCGACAAAGAAACCGGCGCGCTGTTCGTTGACCGTTTCATGTCCACCGCGATGTTCTACCCGTGCAACTACGGCTACATCAACCACACCCTGTCTCTGGACGGTGACCCGGTTGACGTGCTGGTCCCAACCCCATACCCGCTGCAGCCGGGCTCCGTGATCCGCTGCCGTCCGGTTGGCGTACTGAAGATGACCGACGAAGCCGGTGAAGACGCCAAGCTGGTTGCGGTACCACACAGCAAGCTGACCAAAGAGTACGATCACGTGAAAGACGTGAACGACCTGCCGGAACTGCTGAAAGCCCAGATCGCTCACTTCTTCGAGCACTACAAAGATCTGGAAAAAGGCAAATGGGTGAAAGTGGAAGGCTGGGCAGACGCTGCCGCGGCTAAAGCGGAAATCATCGCCTCCTTCGAACGCGCTGCCAAGAAGTAATTCCAGCCGCCGTCCGATGAAAAAACACCGCTCATTGAGCGGTGTTTTTTTTCTTACTGTTCTTCGAGACGCTTCAGCCAGTCGCCGCTGGTAATTCGCGGGTAACCGTCCACGCTGTGTTTGTACAGGTAGATCCACGCACTCCCATAAGGCGTCTGAATCAGCTCGCGCTTATAGTCCTTGGTGTTGCTTTTCAGTTCGTCCAGCTCTGCCAGAATCGATGAGTTAATACGATACACCTCGCAATGTATCGTGCCCTCTCCAGGGATCGCCGCCGGGTAATGGCCCAGATTATAAATCTGATAGCCTTCGAGCTCGTGCTCGCCGAGCCATTGGGCGTTGGTCATCCAATGGCTGTTTCCCTGTTTGCGCCGTAAACTGCCGTAGACAATTATTCGCATCGCTAAAACTCAAACTGATAGAGCAAATCTAATGCCTGGTCGAGACCAGACACCGCTTCAAGATACAACTTAGGCATCAGGCGATAACGCAACGTCAGCGTGGCCAGCGAGTCGAAAATGCCCACCCCATATTTTACTTGTAAGCCTGGGAGGACATAGCCGCTCACGACAACCTGGGAATTGTCGCCAACCCCTTGAGTGTCCAGAGCCAAATTACTCACGCCGAATGCCTCGCCGATTTTACCCACAAGTTGACCACTTTGTGCAACCCCCATGCCGATTAACATCGACGTCATGGCGTTGCCGTCGGCGCCGGAGCTGCTCAAACCCTGGCCGCGCAGCAGATAAGACAAGGCTTCCTGTTGCGATTTGGCCGGATCGGAGAACACTTCCAGCTTCGGTGCATCCGCCAGGCCGGTCACGCGCACGCCGGCAGTCACGTCGTCCTCGGTGGATTCCGGGTTGCGGATCGCTTCGATATTGAGCAGCGGCTGATCCGGCGGGCCGGAGAACATCAGCTGCCCTTTACGCACGATCAAATCCTGACCATAAGCATGGAAGCGACCGGAAGGGATGTCAATCTGGCCGTTGAGGCCCAGCCCTTTCTTGTCCTGTACCACTTTCAAATCGCCCTTCAAGCGGGCTTTCAGGCCGAAGGCGTCCAGCCGCACGTCATTGCCGACGTGGATCATCAGGTTGCTGTTGATCGGGATCGAAGCGGTCTTCGGTTGAATCGGCTTCAGCTGATCGTCCAGCATCACCTCGTCGGAAGAGACGCCCACCGCGCTTTCCGGCAGCTCCTGCACCGTAATGCGCGCCCAGGGAATGTCGACCTTGCCGTTGAGCGAGAACAGCTGCGGCGTGGCTTCGAACACCAGATCCGGCGACACGTCGATGCGGATCATCGGCGGCACCGTCACCCGCAGCTTGTCGCCCTTGGCGGCAATGCGCGCACGCCAGGCGTTGATGTCACGCCAGTCTGCATCGCCCGCCAGATTCAGCTGGCCGCGGGTGGTGCTGAGCAGCCCCTCCAGCGTCGAGGTCATGCCGTTGAAATTCACCGCCAGCCGCGCGTCGGTCATATCGAACGGCATCCAGTGCCCCTGCACCTTCGCCCGATCCAACGCCAGACGCCCGAACACCAGCGGCTTCTGCGCGCTGCCGCCCAGACGCAGGTTGGCGTTCAGCATGCCCGCTGCACTTTCGCCCTTCATCAGCGCCGGGTTGATCAGCGCCAGCGAGATGTTGGTGATATTGACGTTGCCGCTGATGGTGCGCCGCACCTGCGGATCCACCACCTGGATATTGCCGTCAAACTGGCCGTTGTTGGTCAGTTTGATCCGCCAGTCGGCCTGCGCGCGACCGTTGTTCAGGCCGGCGTTGAGGGTCAGCGTATCGAAAGCGATAGGCAGCGCGTTGCCCTGCACCTGCTGTACCACCTTGACGCCGTTGCCGGCCAGCGTGACTTTCGCCTCCGGCAGCGCGCCGCCTGGTTTCCAGCTGACGTCGGCCCGGCCGGTGAACACGCCGCTCAGGGCGGTTTCCGGGCCGAGAAACGGCTTGATCATCGCCAGGTCGAACCGATTGAGCACCACGCTAGCCTGGCCGCTCTGGCCGGCTTCAATGGTCTTCGGCACGCACAGCTCGGCGTTCGGGTTCTGCCAACAGTGCGGCCCGATGCTGATTTTCTGCGCGGTGTTCAGGTAATCCAGCGCGATGGCGCGCGTCAGGCGCCACTCCCCTACCGGCGTATCGAAGCGGGTATTGTTCAGATTGCCGCGCCAGCGCTGCTGCTGACGATCGAAGCTGCCCTGCAGCGCCAGCTGGCCGGAGACCGGTTTGCCGTCGATCTTCAACTGCAGCTGATGCTGCTTCTCGCTGCCTTTGGCGTCGAGGGTCAGCAGGCTGACTTCCAGCGCATCCTGCTTCAGCTGCTCGACGCGTACCGCCAACTGCCCCTGGATCTGATCCGTGGAGCGCACGTCGCCGTCTATTTTCACGCGGTTGATGCGCAGCGCCTGCCACTGCAAGCCGGAGGCGGTCAAATCCGCCAGCAGTTGCGGCGCCTGCAGATTGCCGCGCAGTTTCAACAGCCCTTTGGCGGTGCCGCCCAGGCCCGGCAGCGCGCCGTCCAGACGCGGCGCGTCGATGTTGGCGTCCAGGTTCCAGCTTTTCTCATCCAGCTGCCCTTTGACGTTCAGCTGGTTGCGCCCCAGCGTCAGATCGATGCCGGGGATTTTCCACTGCCCGGCGGCGTTGCCGCTCAGCGTACCGCGCGCCGTGACCTTGTTCTGCTTCACGTTGCCGTCCAGCTGCAGCACCGGCACCTGCAGCTGCCAGCTGCCGCCGTGCAGGCTGCCGCGCGTAGTGATCTTGCCATCCAGCTTCGCCGGCCATTCCGGCCACTGCTTGGCGGTATTGATGCCGCTCAGCGTCAATTGCGAGTTCCAGCTGATGGCCTTGCTCCAGTCCACCAGCGCAGTGAGATCGGTATTGCCCTGCAGCGCCGCCAGCCGCAGGCGCTCCAGCTTGAACTGCTCAACGTTGCCTTTGCCGTCCAGCGTCAGCACCGCCGGCGGCAGATCCTGGCCTTTCAGATTGGCGCGTGTCGACAGCGCATAGTCGGTCGCCTTGCCGTTAAAGCGCAGGCGAAAATCGTTGACCTGGTACTGCGCCTCGCCGCTCAGCGGCCATTTCAGCTGTTTGCTCTGCAACGTCAGCGCCAGCGGCAGGCCGGCTTCGGCCAGCCGGGTTTGCACATCGAGCTGGGCGCCGACCGGGCCGGACAGGTTCAGCGCGACCTTCAGCTCATCACGCAGCCCGCCACCGATGTTCAGCTTCACCTTCTCGCCCTTCAGCGGTTCGATGTTCAGCGCGCTGTTGGCGGTCAGGGCCACCGGCCAGTCGCCGGTCAGGGTCGCCTGCCCCTGCACCGACAGCGTGCCCTGCGGCGACTTCACGTCGAAGTTGTCCAGTTGGATATGCTGATCCTGCGTGCTGGCCTGCAGCAACAGACTCGTGATCAGCACGTCGGTATCGCCGGTCAAGCGCAGCTGTTCGCCGCTGATCTCTTTGACGGTGATATCCAGCGGCAGGCGGATGTCCGGCAGATCCGGCAACAGCGGTTTGGCGAACAGTTCCTTCAGCGTTTCGCCGAGCGGCTTCTCTTCCGGCTGCGGCGCCGGTTTCGCCGCGTCGGTAACCTGCTCACCGACCTTTTTCGCTACCTCAACCGCCGGTTGCACCGCTTCCGGCAACGGATTTTGCGGCGTTTTCGGCAAGGCGATCAGCAACGAGCCGATCTTGGTTGGCATCAGCGTCAGCGCGCGCTCTTGCCACTGTGCGCCGGTGCGGAACTCGGCCAGAGAAATGGCGGTGTCGTCGACGGTGACCTTGATGTTGTTCAGCGCCAACAGGCGCAGGGTGATCGGATAAGGGGTGCTGAGATTGGTGGTCGGCTCACTGCTCTCCTCCACCGGCGTGGAGGGCGCCATCTCTTTGGTGTTCACCGCCACGTCCACGTCCTGAGCGGTCAAGGCGTTGACGCACAGCGAGCTGCGTTTAAAGCAGGAGAGATCGAGGGACAGATGGAATTGCCCAGCGTTGACCGTCACGCCCGGCATCTGATACTTCACGCCCTTCAGCGTCAGATCGCGCCAGCCGCCGCTGACGCCGGCGATCTCCAGCCCCGGCACCCAGCGCGCCGCGCCGTTGATGACCATATGCAAACCGGTGGTAGTGCCCACCAGAAAGGCCAGCCCGCCGATCAGCAACAGCAGGACGACCAGAAATCCGAGACAAATCTTTTTAACCAGGCTCATAGTTCAGGCCCCAAACCGATGTAGAACTGCATCCCGTGAGTGTCCTTGTCTCCCACGGGCGCGGCGATATCCAACTTCACCGGCCCCACCGGCGACTGCCAGCGCACGCCGACACCGGCGCCGGTCTTGAAGTTGCTTTTCTTGATATCGTTCACCGCTTCACCGGAATCGACGAACATTGCCCCCCACCATTTGCCGGTCACGTTGTATTGATACTCCAGCGAGCCGGTCAGCATCTTGGAGGCGCCGGTCAGCTTGCCATCGTCGCCGCGCGGCGAAATGTCTTTGTACTTGTAGCCGCGAATGCTGCGGTCACCGCCGGCGAAGAAGCGCAAATCCGGCGGCACCTTGTCGAAGTCGTTGGTTTCTATCCATCCCACCTGCCCGCGCGCCACGAAACGATGCTTGTCGGCAAGCGTGCGGATCCAGACGTTTTGCGCCTGCATCAGCGCGAAGTCCACGCCGGAGCCCCAGGTGGTGTCGGACACGTCGATGGAGTAGCGTTGGCTGTCGCCCCAGGTCGGCATCAGGCCACCGCGTGAGCGGGTGCGGTTGAAGCTGACGCCAGGGTACAACAGCATGGTAGTGTTGCTGACGTTGCCCTGGGTAAAGTTATCCCAGCGCCAGGTCAGGTTGATCGCCCGCTGCCAGCCGCTGGAGAGATCCCAGTTGCGCGAGGCCACCACTTTGGAGGTCACGGATTTGGTGTCGTTAAGATCGACGTTCTTGAGCCCGCCCTGCAGCAGGTAATACTGCTCCAGCGGATTCTTCAGCAGCGGGATCTTATAGGTCAGATCCAGTTGCTGCTCCGGCGCCGACACGCTAGCGCTGGTTTCCAGGCTGTGGCCGCGATCGTTGAGCCAGGGCTTTTTCCAGGTGCCTTTCACCCGCGGGCCGACGTCGGTGGAGTAACCGATACCGGTTTCGATGGTATTGCGCGTACGCGGCGTTACCAGCGCGTCCAACGGCAAAATCTTGTTCTCTTTGGCATCGTTGAAATCAGGGGACACCACCACCGAGTTGAACCAGTTGGTAGCGGACAAACGGCGGTTCAGCTCGGCCAAATCCTCCGAACTGTAGTAATCCCCCTGATGAAAGGGCACCAGATTTTGCAGATAGTCTTCGCGGATTTGCGAACCGGTGAATTTCACCTTGCCGAAGCGGTAACGTTCGCCGCTGTTGAAATCGATGTCCCAAAACGCCTTGTGCAGATCTTCGGCCACGCCGAGCTGGCTTTTGGTCATGTCGGCGTCGAAATAGCCTTTGCGCAGCGCCAGGCCGGTGAGCGAGCCTTTGAAACTGTCATACTTGCCGTGGTTGAGGATCTCGCCGATGGTCGGCCGCCCCTTCTTTACCAGCGTCAGGTAGTCTTCATCGGTCTTCGCGCCGCCCTCCAGCACGATATTGGCGCCGGCGATACGCACCGGCTCGCCCGGATTGACCTTGGCATGCAGCACCGGGCGCGACATTCCCGGTCGGTCGTCCAGCGTAAACTCGATGGTCGGCTGGTAATAGCCGAGCGCGCGCAGCCCCTGGCGCACCGCCTCATCCACCCGCGCGCGGAAGCGGCCGTCGGTGCCGACCTCTTCAGGCGTGATCGACGACAGCCGCACTCGGACGTTTTTTTCCAACTCTCCGCTTAACCCCTCCACCTGCAGCCGTACGTTCGCCGCATAGGCCGCAGGTGCCGCAAGCAACACAGATATCAAGCACATGACCGGGTACTTTGGCACGTGTTCTCCTTATTGATTTTACTTTCCTGTTATGGTGTTTGCTCCGGGGCCAGGGCAGACTCCGCGCTATCATGACGGCAGCCCTCTTCAACCTTATTCCGGACGCCACCCGCCGCGCTTTGCCACCGCCGCGCAACAGGCGAATTCTTCACTTTTGGCGCTCAAAATACTGCGTTAAGCTTATACAAAATCCAACTTGCCACTTATTGTGGGCAAAGACGCGGTGAGATACAACCGA
This sequence comes from Serratia sp. PL7, assembly GCF_945957435.1. Classification (NCBI taxonomy): domain Bacteria; kingdom Pseudomonadati; phylum Pseudomonadota; class Gammaproteobacteria; order Enterobacterales; family Yersiniaceae; genus Serratia; species Serratia sp. PL7. Next base: position 16,393 of record NZ_CAMFLB010000024.1, read on the forward strand.
ACCGCCGCCATGTAGGGTCAATTCTTACTGTGACAACAGGAGTCAACCGTGGTGCCATTTTTTGATAAATCACAAACCGTCGATAAGGCAAGCGCGCTGCCTGGCCGCACCACGCCAATGCCTGTCGCAACGCTCAACGTGGTCACCGAACACTCGATGACCCAGGTGCCGGCAGGCATGGAAGTGGCGATCTTCGCCATGGGCTGTTTCTGGGGCGTCGAGCGTCTGTTCTGGCAGCAGCCGGGCGTCTACAGCACCGCCGCCGGCTACAGCGGCGGCTATACGCCGAACCCGACCTACCGCGAAGTGTGCAGCGGCCAGACCGGCCACGCCGAAGTGGTGCGCGTGGTGTTCGATCCGCAGGTCGTCAGCTACAAACAGCTGCTGCAGGTATTCTGGGAAAATCACGATCCGGCGCAGGGCATGCGCCAGGGCGGCGACGTCGGCACTCAGTACCGCTCGGCGATTTATACGCTGAGCCCAGAGCAGCAGGCCGAGGCGGAAAGCAGCCTGCAACGCTTCCAGCAGGCGATGGACGCGGCGGGCGACAAGCGCGTCATCACCACCGAGATCGCGCCGGCGCTGCCGTTCTATTATGCGGAAGACGATCATCAGCAGTACCTGTTCAAAAACCCGGAAGGTTACTGCGGGCTGGGCGGCATCGGCGTTTGCCTGCCGCCGCAGGGCTGATTTGATGCCGGCCGGCGGCACTTTTTTAACCGCTGGCGGCCCCTGTGGGGCAACTGCTATACTATGCGGGCCGCTTCTGCGGCCCGATAGCTTCCCTTCTGGTTGTTATCGCTGCTTTTTTTACTATGTACTACCCTTCCTCAAGAGCGCCGTCATCCCGTCGGCACGTATGGATAGATTATGTTAAACAGTATTTTACTGATTCTTTTTCTGATCGCGGTGAGTGCGTTCTTCTCACTGTCGGAAATCTCTCTGGCCGCCTCGCGCAAGATCAAACTGAAGCTGATGGCCGACGAAGGTAACGTCAACGCCGCCAGAGTGCTCAAGCTGCAAGAAACCCCAGGCATCTTCTTCACCGTGGTGCAGATCGGCCTGAACGCCGTGGCCATCCTCGGCGGTATCGTCGGCGACGCGGCTTTCTCTCCCACCTTCAAGGTGTTGTTCGATCGCTTCCTGTCGCCTGAACTGGCAGAACAGGTCAGCTTCATCTGCTCCTTCGTGCTGGTGACCAGCCTGTTTATCCTGTTCGCCGATTTGACCCCGAAGCGCATCGGTATGATTGCACCAGAGACGGTCGCCGTCCGGATCATCAACCCGATGCGTTTCTCCATCATGATCTTCCGCCCGCTGGTGTGGTTCTTCAACGGCATGGCCAACCTGATCTTCCGCATGTTCAAGCTGCCGATGGTGCGTAAGGACGATATCACCTCCGATGACATCTACGCGGTGGTGGAAGCCGGCGCCCTGGCGGGCGTGCTGCGCAAGCAGGAGCACGAGCTGATTGAAAACGTGTTCGAGCTGGAATCGCGCACCGTGCCGTCTTCGATGACCTCACGCGAAAGCGTGGTGTACTTCGATCTGCGCGAAAGCGAAGAGAGCATCAAGGAGAAGGTCTCGACCCATCCGCACTCCAAGTTCCTGGTGTGCGACGGCCATATCGATCAGGTGGTGGGTTACGTCGATTCCAAAGACCTGCTGAACCGCGTGCTGGGCAACCAGAGCCTGGTGCTGAGCAGCGGCGTGCAGATCCGCTCGGCGCTGATCGTGCCGGATACGCTGACGCTGTCCGAAGCGCTGGAAAGCTTCAAAACCGCCGGCGAAGACTTCGCGGTGATCCTCAATGAATATGCGTTGGTGGTGGGCATCATCACCCTTAACGACGTGATGACCACGCTGATGGGCGATCTGGTCGGCCAGGGCCAGGAAGAACAGATCGTGGCGCGCGACGAAAGCTCATGGTTGATTGAAGGCGGCACGCCGATCGACGACGTGATGCGCGTGCTGGACATCGACGAATTCCCGCAGGCGGGCAACTACGAGACCATCGGCGGCTTTATGATGTATATGCTGCGCAAGATCCCGAAACGCACCGACTTCGTCAAATACGCCGGCTACAAGTTCGAGGTGGTGGATATCGACAGCTACAAGATAGACCAGCTGCTGGTCACCCGGCTGAGCGACAAACCGGCGGCGGTGCTGCCGAAAGCGCCAGACGACACCCCGGCGGCCTGACGGCGCGAAGGACAGAAACATCAGCGGCCCCATCGGGGCCGCATTTTTTTACCGCTGTCAGCGAGGTGTTCACCCCATCTCGGTCTGCAACAGCAGCACCTGACGGTTCACTTCAGACATCACGCTGAAATGGCGCTTGTCGCGAATCTTCGGCGGCAGGATTTTCCCTTCGTCGAATTCAAATGCGCCTACGTCCTTGATATACAGCCTTCCACGAAACAGGGTCTTAACGTACTTTGCCACTTTCAAAGGGTTATAACGCTGGAAGATTCTCATTCTTTTACGCTCCTCCCGTTGATCCATGCGCTCAGCGAGCCGCCAAAGGTGGCAGCCTCGAAATTCAGAACGCAACTTGATTGCATGTAGTAGACCCAGTAAAGACCAGAACGTTCACTTCTGCCTGGTTATCTACGCTGGATTTACACTTTTTGACAGAATTGTATATGATAATTTATAACGTTTTCAGGATATCCCTTCAAAATCTGATGATTAGCGAACCAAGGGAAAATCTGCGATCCGGTTAACAGGACAGACCTCTTATCACATCCTATGCTTTAGGCTGTCGAAGTGCTGTCGCACAAATTCCCCCCATTACAAGGAGAAAGCATGAAAACAAGTCGCATGCTGATGGTATCCCTGCTGCTCGCCCCGCTTTTCGCTTCCGCGCACAACTTCCAGCTCCAGCAGCGCGTAGCGCCGGTTGGCGTCAGCGACAAAGGAGAGCTCAACTACGCTGACGGTAATTTTAGCTACCAAAACTGGAACAGCGCGCAGCTCAGTGGAAAAGTGCGAGTGATACAACATATTGCCGGCCGCAGCTCCGCCAAAGACATGAACGACCCACTGATTGAAGCGATCAAGAAAGCGAAGCTACCACACGATCGTTACCAAACGACGACAATCGTCAACACCGACGATGCCCTGATGGGCACCGCGATGTTCGTGCGCAGCAGCATTGAAGACAGCAAGAAGGAGTTCCCGTGGTCGCAGTTTATCGTCGACAGCGACGGTAACGTGCGCAAGGCCTGGGATTTGCAGCCGAAAGGCTCAGCCATCGTGGTGCTGGATAAGCAAGGGCGCATTCAGTTTGCTAAAGACGGCGCGCTGACGCCGGAAGAGGTGCAGCAGGTGATATCCAAACTGCACCAGCTGTTGGCGAACTAACTCAGAACAGCGACACCCGGAAGCCGGGGTTGAGGAAAGATTCACGCGGGGTATAGAGCAACGGCTTGCCCTGCCAATCGTGAATTTGCGCCCCGGCAGCCACCGCCACCGCATGCCCTGCGGCGGTATCCCAAATGTTGGTCGGCCCAAAGCGCGGATAAAGCTGCGCCTTGCCTTCCGCCACCAGGCAAAACTTCAGCGAGGAACCGACGGACACGGTCTGGTGCTCGCCCAGTTGCTGAAGGTAATCTTTCAGCTCGTCGTCGATATGCGAGCGGCTCACCACCACCAGCGGCGGATGCGCGTTGCTGACGCCGATCGCCTGCCGCACGCCCTTCTCTTCTTTCCAGGCCTTGCCGCGCTCCGCCAGATACAACACGTCGATCGCCGGGGCATACACCACGCCCATCACCGCCTGCCCGTCTTCAATCAGGGCGATATTGACCGTGAACTCGCCGTTGCGGTGCAAAAACTCTTTGGTGCCGTCCAACGGATCGACCAACCAGTAGCGCGTCCAGCTGCGGCGCTCTTCCCACGCCGGCGGATCCTCTTCCGACAGCAGCGGCACCTCCGGCGTCAGGGCCGCCAGGCCGCGCTTGATGATGTGATGCGCCGCCAGATCGGCCGCCGTCACCGGTGAGTCATCTTTTTTCTGTGCGACATCAAGCGGTTGTTCACCGTCGTACACCGCCATGATCGCCGCCCCCGCCTCGCGGGACAGTTGGCAAATTCGCTCTAACATCATGCACCTCAACTCTGCATCTCCGTGGGAAATTTCCCTCTGTCTCTGCTAGCAGACTAGTTTTTTTTACGCCGAATATCCATCTCAACCGGCTAAGCCACGGGAAATCCTCAGATCTTGTTGGGCACAACTGTGAACTTCCCCGCGTTACCTGCTCCCGTTTTCTGCCACACTTCACAGTTTACTGTAGCAAGCAGTGTTAATTACATTTCCCTCTGCGATAACACTCGAATAATGGAATGGAGAGAACCCCAAATGATGAAGCATCCACTGACGCTGTCCGCGCTTGCGCTGCTGGTGTGCGCCTCGGCGCAGGCGGCGACCGTCGATCTGCGCGTGCTGGAAACCACCGATCTGCACAGCAACATGATGGACTTCGATTACTACAAGGACACGCCGACCGACAAATTCGGCCTGGTGCGCACCGCCAGCCTGATCCAACAGGCGCGCCAGCAGGCCGCCAACGCGGTGTTGGTGGACAACGGCGACATCATTCAGGGCAGCCCGCTCGGCGACTACATGGCGGCCAAGGGGCTGAAACCGGGTGACGTGCACCCGGTCTATAAGGCGATGAACACGCTGGACTATGTGGTCGGCAACATCGGCAACCATGAGTTCAACTACGGGCTGGACTATCTGAAGAACGCCATCGCCGGCGCCAAATTCCCGTACATCAACGCCAACGTCATCGACGCCAAAACGCAAAAACCGCTGTTCACGCCGTACATCATCGTCGATACGCCGGTGAAAGACCGCGACGGCAAGGCGCATACGCTGCGCATCGGCTATATCGGCTTCGTGCCGCCGCAGATCCTGGTGTGGGACAAAGCCAACCTGCAGGGCAAAGTGACGGTGGACGACATCACCGCCACCGCCAAGCGCTACGTGCCGCAAATGCGTAAACAGGGCGCCGATCTGGTGGTGGCGATCCCGCATTCCGGGCTGTCCAGCGAGCCTTACAAGGCAATGGCGGAGAACTCAGTCTACTACCTCAGCCAGGTGCCGGGCATCGACGCCATCATGTTCGGTCACGCCCATGCGGTGTTCCCGAGCAAAGACTTCGCCAACATCAAAGGCGCGGATATCGACAAAGGCCTGCTGAACGGCGTACCGGCGGTGATGCCGGGCCAATGGGGCGATCATCTCGGCGTGGTCGATCTGCAGCTCAACAACGATAACGGCAGTTGGAAAGTGACCGCCGCCAAAGCGGAAGCACGGCCGATCTACGATAAAGAGAACAAGACATCGCTGGCGGCGGAAGATGCCGCGCTGGTGAAGGTGTTGGCGGACGATCACAAAGGCACGCGCGAGTTCGTCAGCCAGCCGATCGGTAAATCCGACGGCAACATGTACAGCTACCTGGCGCTGGTGCAGGACGATCCGACGGTGCAGATCGTCAACAATGCGCAGAAGGCCTACGTCGAACATTACATCCAGGGCGATCCGGACCTCGCCGATCTGCCGGTGCTGTCGGCGGCGGCGCCGTTCAAGGTCGGCGGCCGCAAGAACGATCCCGCCAGCTTCGTCGAAGTGGAAAAAGGCCAGCTCACCTTCCGCAACGCCGCCGATCTCTATCTCTACCCCAATACGCTGGTGGTGGTGAAGGCCAGCGGCAAAGAGGTGAAAGAGTGGCTGGAGTGCTCCGCCGGCCAGTTCAACCAGATCGACGTCAACAGCGCCAAGCCGCAGGGCTTGATCAACTGGGACGGCTTCCGCACCTATAACTTCGACGTGATCGACGGCGTCAACTACCAGATCGACGTCAGCCAGCCGGCGCGTTACGACGGCGAATGCCAGCTGATCAACGAGAAGGCGGAGCGTATCAAACAGCTGACCTTTAACGGCAAGCCTATCGATCCGAACGCCACCTTCCTGGTTGCCACCAACAACTATCGCGCCTACGGCGGCAAGTTTGCCGGCACCGGCGACAAACATATCGCCTTCGCTTCGCCGGATGAAAACCGCTCGGTGCTGGCGACCTACATCAGCGCCGAAACCCAGCGGCATGGCGCGGTGCGCCCGCAGGCGGACAACAATTGGCGTTTGGCTAACTTCAGCAGCAAGCAGCCGCTGGATATTCGCTTCGAGACCTCGCCTTCGGACAAAGCGACGGCGTTTATCAAAGAGCACGCCCAATACCCGATGACCGCCGAAGGCAATGACCGTATCGGTTTCGCGGTCTATCGCATCGATTTAAGCGCGAAATAATCACCAGGCCGGGGCACTCCCCCGGCCATCACCTCTATTTTCCCGCTGGCGCGCCCTTTAAATTGCATTTAAAATACATGTTATAAAATCCCTTCGTTTAAAGAGGCACTACCATGGATTACCGCAATCAATCCCTTGGCGCGCTCGCTATCGCCATTCCCCGGGCATCCCGCCTGTTTCGCCAGCATCAGCTGGATTTCTGTTGCGGAGGCCGGCAATCGCTGGCACGCGCCGCCGAGCGCAAAGGGCTGGATATCGACACACTGGAAAACGAACTGGCCGCCCTGGCCGCCACACCGGAGCAGAGTCGGGACTGGCGCACGGCGCCGCTCGGTGAAGTAATTGATTACATTCTGCCGCGCTTTCATCAGCGGCACCGCGAGCAGCTGGCCGAACTGGTGCTGATGGCGGAAAAAGTCGAACGTGTGCACGGTGACAAACCCACCTGCCCGCGCGGACTGGCGAAGCAGCTGAACCTGATCCGCCTGGATCTGGAGAATCACATGATGAAAGAGGAACAGATCCTGTTCCCGCTGATCAAACAAGGCATGGGGCCGCAGGCCGCCGGACCGATCTCAGTGATGGAACATGAGCATGACGAGGCGGGTGAACAACTGGAGGTGGTGAAGTTCCTCACCGATAACGTGACGCCACCGGAGGGCGCCTGCACCACCTGGCGGGCGCTGTACAACGGCCTCGACGAGTTCATCGGCGATCTGATGGAGCACATCAGCCTGGAAAACAATCTGCTGTTCCCGCGCGCGCTGAGCGGCGCATAAAACAAGGGCGCCATAAAGGCGCCCAGAGCAATCTTCGGTAGGATTACAGGATTTCCAGCAGCTCGACGTCGAACACCAGCGCGCTGAACGGCGGGATGGACGCGCCTGCGCCACGTTCGCCGTAGGCCAGGTTGTGCGGGATATACAGCTGCCATTTGGAACCGACCGGCATCAGGGTCAGCGCTTCAATCCAGCCTGGGATCACGCCGCTGACCGGGAATTCTGCCGGCTGGCCGCGCTCGACCGAGCTGTCGAACACGTCGCCGTTGATCAGACGACCGGTGTAGTGCACACGCACGCGATCCTGACGGGACGGGATCGGGCCGTTGCCCTGCTCCAGTACGGAGAACTGCAGGCCGGACTCGGTCAGCGTCACGTCGTCGCGCTTGGCGTTGTCGTCCAGGAATTTCTGGCCTTCAACGGCCATCGCCTGCTGGCGCTCGCGGCGCACCGCATCCGCACGCTCGTGGATTTCACGCAGCGCACGGTGCACCACGTCTACCGGAACCGCCGGGGCATTCCCTTCCAGCGCGTCGCGCAGACCCGCCAGCAAAGCTTCCGGTTGCAAACCTTCCAGCCCGGACTCTTGCAGCTGCTGGCCGACCTGTAAACCAATCCCGTAACTTGCTTGCGCTTCAACGCTGTCAAAAGAAGGGGTTGTCATGGGGTTTTCCTTAAGTCTGTAAAAAGTCGAAAGCGCAGCATAACAGCGCGTCAATGCCGGGTAAAATCTTGTGTGGAGAATGATGACTTTTGTCGTAGAAAAAGAAACAATAACCTTCTGTTAACGCCCGCAGCCGCAAACCCCGGCCCTGCCGCTCAGCCGCCTTTCACTTCAATCAGTTAGCGGACTATACTGAAAGCAGGATATCGGGCAGGCAACGCGCTTGCCGCGCCGCGCTCATTATTACGCCGTCGAAGAGAGGTCACCATGGGCAGAATCGCGCCCAGGAGAAGGAAAACCACCCGCATCTACCAGCCGCTGCTGCGCACCTGGCTGAACGTCAGCCAGCGCCTGAAACCGGGCGCCGCACCCACGTCTGAAGGCGCGGAACCGCCATCGGAGCCACCGTCGGCCAACGATAAAATGCAGCAGCTCAAAGCGCTGCTGGCCAAAGTCTGGCATCTGCCGGACCGTTTCCATTGGATGGAGCCGCTGCCCTACTTTCACCGCCGCTGGGTGCTGATCTTTGGCATCATTCTGCTGTTGGCGTTGCTGTGGCCCTATTCGCCCGAAAGACAGCCGTTCCCGGTCTCCCACCAAGAAACCAGCGTGCCACTGCAGGCCGATCTGCAAAACGACGGCGGTACCACTTCAGCCAACGAACCGACGCCGGCGGGCAACTGGCAGCGTTACCAAATCCAGCCAGGCCAGACCCTGGCCCAGCTGTTTCGCGATAACAATCTGCCGGTAAATGAAGTGTTTGCCATGGCGCAGGTGGAAGGCGGCGACAAGCCGCTGAGCAACATGAAAGCCGGCCAGGAAGTGCGCATCGAACGCGACGCTAACGGCGTGATTAACGCGCTGTCAGTCACCACCGTGGACAACAGCCAGGCGCTGTTCCGCCGCCAGGCCGACGGCAGCTACCGCCGGGAACGCTAATCCCTACAGCTGCGCCAGCAAAAACTCGCGCAGCACCACGCCCTGGTTGTGCTCGGTGTCCTTGCTGCCATACAGCAGCGTCAGCGTTTTCCCCTGCCGTAAGAGCGCCACCAGCGGCTGCCAGGCGTCGTTGGTAGCCAGCTGTTGGCGGTAACGCTCTTCGAAGACTGTCCACTGGTCGGTATGCTGATGGAACCACTTGCGCAGTTCGTCATCCGGCGCCACCTGTTTCAGCCACTGCACGCCCGTCAGCCGCTCCTTGCTGATACCGCGCGGCCATAGCCGGTCTATCAGATAACAGTGTTCCGGCGCCGGCGCGCTGAAGTCATAAACCCGCTGCAGCATAATCTTTGCCATCGCTCGCTCTCCTTTTCATCCCGTCTTCAAGCGTAGCGCGTTTTGCCGGGCGCAGAAAAGCAAAACGCCAGCGCGAGGCTGGCGTTTTAACCGGGTTAACAGCAGCGTAAATTACGCTTCTGCAACCACAACTACATTCAGCTGTGCGAACACGTCACTGTGTACCTGGAAGTGCACTTCGTGCTCACCAGTGGTACGCAGAACGCCGTTCGGCAGACGAACTTCGCTCTTGGCAACTTCAACGCCTGCCGCAGTCACTGCGTCAGCGATGTCGCGGGTGCCGATAGAGCCGAACAGTTTACCTTCGTCGCCAGATTTGGAAGCGATGGTCACTGAACCCAGTTCGTTGATCTTGGTTGCGCGAGCTTCAGCAGCAGCCAGAACGTCAGCCAGTTTGGCTTCCAGTTCAGCACGGCGTGCTTCGAAGAACTCAACGTTTTTCTTGGTAGCAGGAACAGCTTTGCCCTGTGGTACCAGGAAGTTACGAGCGTAGCCCGCTTTAACGTTAACTTGATCACCCAGGCTGCCCAGGTTTGCTACTTTATCAAGCAGAATAACTTGCATTACCTTATCCTCTCAAAGTCGTTAATGGACAGTGGCCGATTACTGATGACGATCAGTGTACGGCAACAAAGACAGGTAGCGCGCGCGCTTGATAGCACGGGCCAGCTGGCGCTGATATTTTGCACGAGTACCGGTGATACGGCTCGGGACAATTTTACCACTTTCAGTGATGTAGTTTTTCAGCGTAGCGATGTCTTTATAGTCAATCTCTTGAACGCCTTCCGCGGTGAAACGGCAGAACTTGCGACGACGGAAATAACGTGCCATTTGGCTAGTCTCCAGAATCTATCAATTCAATCTGCTCGGCATGCAGAACCAATTTGCTCAGCCCGTTGCGCCCTTGATGGCAGCTTACAAAGCCTTGCACGGTAATCTGACTGCCGACCGTTAATCTTTGAGTTAGTGCTTGTGACTGTTGTCCGCTGACAACCACGGGCATTCGGCACCATGCTTGTCTGCTGAATCCGGCTTCCATCTGCTGCGAACGGTGCTCTAGCACAAATTGGCAGTGCGGTATCCCGGAAGGACTCACTTTTCGAACCGGCGCCTTGCACACAGTGCCCGACAAGACCAGACGATTAGCCGTCACGACGGCAATTACTCTTCAGAATCCCCAGCATCTGCATCATCTGCGGTTTCGTTAGCGAAGTCTTCGCGGCGATCGCCACGACGTTCGTCTTTCGCTTTAACCATCGGAGATGCTTCAGTTACCGCGTGCTTAACGCGCATAACCATGCTACGGATAACGGCGTCGTTGAAGCGGAAGTTAGTTTCCAGCTCATCGATCGCTTCCTGCGGAGCTTCAACGTTCAGCAGAACGTAGTGGGCTTTGTGCAGTTTATTGATCGGGTAAGCCAGTTGACGGCGGCCCCAGTCTTCCAGACGGTGAATCTGACCTTGCGCGTTAGTGATGGTAGCACTGTAACGCTCGATCATGCCCGGAACCTGTTCGCTTTGGTCAGGATGGACCATAAAAACGATTTCGTAATGACGCATCGAATTGCTCCTTACGGATTATTCAGCCTCCTGTCAGGGTCAACCGCGGCCCATGGAAGCAAGGAACGTGTTTAGTGTGCGGCTGAAAAATGACGCGTAATCATACTGACGCAGGGCGGGAAACTCAAGGACTGCGTGGGTTTTATTCGCGTTAATGCGAGGCGCTATGGGAAATAGCACGATTTGCTCGTGGGTGAACCTATGTACGCCGATCCATGGGTTTCAAAAATCTTTCAATGAAATCAGCGCTGAGTCACAAATCTATTTCATTTTTTTTGAAAGAGGTCATCAAAACACCCCACTTTTTAATCCGCAGTAACGGACTAAAATTAACCATATCCGCCGCAGACAGCGCGACGAAAAAGATTTCAGGTTATTCAATGCAGATAAATGACTTTTTGCCGCAGCGACACTCGCTGTCAGGCCGTAACGGCAAAGGGTTAAGAGAGGCACTATGAAACGCATTATTCTCGCGACGGCGCTGGCCGCCCTGTTCTCCGCCAACGTGATGGCCGCGACGGAGATTAGCTCGCACCAGGCCGATCAACGCCAGAGCGTTGGCTTCGTCACCCTGAACCAGAACGTGGTTTCGCCGGATGACGCCAGCAGCCAGGTCAGTAAAATCGCCGATCAACGCGGCGCGACCTCTTATCGCATCATCGCCCTGCACGAACCGGGCGACAACAGCACGATGCACGTCAGCGCCGAGCTGTACCGCTAAAAAGACGCGCCACGCCAGGGAAATCCCCAGGGCTTCATCAGAAAGCCCGCTCAATCCTCGCCGGAGCGCCGCTTGTCGGGCGCTCCACTTTCTCACCTGTCACAGCTTGAGCAACGCCGGCGCGCTGAACGCTTTGCCCGGATTGTGCAATTGCAGCGCCATCCGCAGATAGTTTGTCCGCGTTTGCAGCAGCTCGGCGCTTTGCGTCAGCGTCACCCGCTGCTCGAAGGAGAGCGTACCGGCCGCCGCGGTGTGAGTGGCCGCCGCTTTCGGCGCGAAGGCAAACAGCGCCGTCAGGTTTTGCACCGTCTGCGCGGTGATGCGCGACAGCGGATCCGCCTTGTTTTGCCGCACCTTGCCGTCGGCTGCCCCCAACATCTCGCTGAAGGCCGCTGAGTTAAGATCGGCGCGCACTTTCATCGTTCCCACCAGCCCGCGCGCTGTCTCGGCCGTATTGCTGATACCCTTTATCATGCTCTCCGCTCCTTGCTGCCCTGAAAGAATTCACGCTGACATTCTCCTCCGCCATGCGTCAAACAATGACCGAAACAGCCCGCAGAGAGCGGCGCAATTCCACGCATCGCGCCCGGATGCGTATTACAGCTCGCGGAGGAAGAAATCGGTGGTAGCGGACAGCGCCAGCGGCGTGATGCGGTGCTTCACGCCCGGCTCGACGAGCGACGTCAAGCGGCCATCTGCGCCTTGCTGCCGCAGTTCAGCCGCCAAACGCAGGCTGTCCGCCGCCGGCACCACGTCGTCCGTCTCGCCGTGCCACAGCAGCAGCGGCCGCCCGGCGATCGTCTCCAAACGCCCTTCCAGCTCATACTCCGCCAACACGGCGGTGCGCGCCGCAAACGCCGCCGGCGAGAGTGCCTCGCCCTCTTCGCCCAACGGCGGATACAGCGTTTGCGCCAGCGCACGGTAATAGCCTGAGCCCATCAGGCTGGCGGCCACCCGGATCCACGGAAAGCGCGCGAAGGCGCCCAGCGCGGTCATGCCGCCCATTGAGGCGCCGGCGACGCCAATGCGGCCGTCGACGATCAGGCCAAGCCGCTCGAAATGCGCCTTGATCTGCGGCAGTTCGTCGATATTGCTGCGCAGGATCTCCCAGAATGACGCCAGGCGCTGCGCCTCATCGCCGTCGAATCGCTCGCCGTGCCGATCGGCATCCGGCAACACCGCCCGAAAACCGGCACGCGCCAGCGCATAGGCGAAGTAGGCGTACACCTCTTTCGACGAGGTATAACCATGACAGAAGAACACCGTCGGCAGCGGCCGATGATACTGCCCCGCCGGCACCGCATGGATCACCGCGATATCGCCCACTCGCTCGTCATGAATTTCGATCATCCGTTCATCCTCACTCCACCTGTTGGCCTTAATCATGACAAACTTGCGCGAAGCAGCGTTAGCTCAATCTGTTACAGCTTATATTGCGTTACACTGAAGCCATCGCACCGGCTCTTTCGAGGTCACCATGACGCTAGTCCGCACACTCATCGCCCTGACGCTGGCCGCACAGCTTTCCGCCTGCGGCATCATGACCACCACGCCGAAACCGCCACCGCCCCCCACCGCACAGGCGCAGGAGATCGTCCGCGCGCAGACCGCCGCACTGGCGAAAATGGGCACCATCACCGCCGTGGTGCGCGGCAGTCCGATGGACGTGGAAGCGGAGATCCAACGCAAGGCCACCGCCGCCGGCGCCCGTTATTACGTGATCATCATGAACAGCGAAACCGTCGTGCCGGGCCAATGGTATTCCCAGGCGATCCTGTATCGTTAAGGCGGGGATTTTTTAAGCAGATTTACACTGGCTTTGCACTGGCTGAAGAAGGGTGTTGCACACTGAGGGACAGCATGCCGCATGTTGCGGGTGTCGATTCAGGATCTGACGAAGGGGAACGCCATGAAACGCTCCACCGCACTCACCTCCCTCTTGCTTTCCATGGCATTGCTCAGCACCGGCGCACAGTCCGCCGAGCTGGCGCCCGCCGATCGCGTGACGCCGCTCAGTGAAATCGCCGAGATCACTTTCAACGATCTGCCCGGTTCGCCGCAGGAAGCGGAACTGGCCATTGCCCGCACCGCCGACCAACACGGCGCCAGCTATTACCGCATCCTGCGGATGGAAGAACAGGCGCACCCGCTTGGCTGGCGCGCCTCCGCCATCTTATACCTTTAATAGCTCATGCAAGCCGCATTCAACACGCCGCCGCTAACGGAGACGCCCCCCAGGAAAATCCCGGCGGCCAGGTGATTCGCTTCGATCTTTTCGCTGATGCGCGGCATGTAGATCTTCACGGCGGCGAACAGCAGCAGTTGCACCACCAGCGCCACCACGCCCCACAGCAGGTAATCCAGCAGGCTAATCGAGTTGATCGCCGCGCTGGCCAGCGGGATCACATACCCCAGGCAGGCGCCGATGAAAGCAAAGGCGGCGGATTGATTATCAGCCTTGATCAGCGCCCATTCATCGTGCGGGGTGATACGGGTATAGACGAACAGAAACACCAAAATCATGGCGAAGCCGCTGAAGAAGTAAGAGGCAAACGCCGCCAACGCGCTGAGAATATCCATGTGCATTTTCCTGTCAGAGTGAGGCTGAATTAAAAAGGTTTTCGCCGCCGGGCGCCACCCTTTTCCCTAACCGCCGATGGCGCGACTCAGCAGCAGTTCGCACACTTCGGCCGACAGCAGGCTCTCGCCACGGTGATCCAGCGTCATATGACACCAGGCGTCGGCGATCTGCGGGCTGGCGTGCTGCAGCAGCTGCGCGGCGCAGCACAGGTCGAACAGCTGCTGGGTCAGCAGCCGCCCCATCTCTTCACGCGGTTGCCGGGCACGCTGCTGCCACTGCCGCCAGGCGCGATCGAACAACCGATTCTGGCCGCGCACCGGCTGCAGCTCGAACTGCAACATCTCGAGCGCGCCCGGCAGTTTGTGCAGGCTGCGCAACACGTCCAGACACATGATGTTGCCAGAGCCCTCCCAGATGCTGTTCACCGGCATTTCACGGTACAGGCGCGGCAGTTCACTCTCCTCGCAGTAACCGATGCCGCCCAGCACCTCCATCGCCTCGGCGATGAACGGCATGCCCTGGCGGCAAATGCTGTATTTGGCCACCGGCGTCAGCAGACGGCTGTAGATCAGTTCGCCTTCATTGCTGCGGCTTTCCCAGGCGCGAGCCAGCCGGAACAGCAACGCGGTATGCCCTTCCAGCCGCAGCGCCATGCGCGCCAAGACCTGGCGCATCAGCGGTTGTTCTATCAACAGCTTGCCGAACGCCTGCCGCTGCAGCGCATGATACAGCGCCACCGACAGCCCGCGGCGCATCAGGCCGTGGCTGCCCAACGAACAGTCGAAACGGGTCAGGCCGCCCATCTTCAGGATATGCCGCACGCCGTCGCCCTCATCGCCCAGCAGCCAGGCCGTGGCATCCTGAAACTCCACCTCGCTGCTGGCGTTGGAGCGGTTGCCCAGCTTGTCTTTCAACCGCTCAAGGCGAATGGCGTTGCGGCTGCCGTCCGGCAAAATGCGCGGCAGGAAGAAGCAGGACAGCCCGCCTTCGGCCTGCGCCAGCACCAGGTGCGCATCGCTCTGCGGCACCGAGAAGAACCACTTGTGCCCCACCAGCCGGTAAGCTTCGCCCGGCCCGCGCGCGCCGAGCGGCGTGGCGGTGGTGGTATTGCTCAAGACATCGGAGCCGCCCTGTTTCTCCGTCATGCCCATGCCGATCAGCAGGCCGCGCTTTTGCCCGCCCGGCAGCAGGTGAGCGTCATAACGGTCCGACAGCAGCGGCGTCAGCCAGGAGCGAAACTCGGCCGGTAAAGCCTGCAGCAACAGCGGCGTGGCGCCGAAGGTCATGGTCACCGGGCACAGCGTGCCGGCCTCGACCTGCGCATGCAGCATAAAGCGCGCGGCGCGCGCCACGAAGGAACCGATGCGCGCATCCTCCTGCCAGGGCAGGTTGTGCACCCGATTGGCGATCAGGCCCTGCATCAGAATATGCCAGGCGGGGTGAAAGCGAACGTCGTCCAGCCGCTGGCCAGTGGCGTCGTAGCGCAACAGTTCCGGCGGGTTGGCGTTAGCCAGCCGCCCCAGCTCCAGCGACTCCTGGGTACCGAGCTGCTGGCCCAGCGAGGCCAATACCTCGGCGTCCCAACCGCCTTGTTCACGCTGCAACGCTTCGTGCAGCGGCGTATCGGAGAGAAACAGGTTGCTGTTGCCCAGCGGCTTGGGTTGGTTAAAAACGGTGTGCGTAGTCCAGACCATGAGAGTGCTCCCTGAAAAAAGCGTCAGGAATAAGTATGGTCGGCGCAGAGATTTCTGCCGCAGGCGGGATCACAAGAGGGGGAATTAACGGGGGCACGGGGCCCCCGTCAGAAGAATCAGCCGCGCTGACGCACCGCTTCGAACAGGCAGATGCCGGTGGCGACCGACACGTTCAGCGAAGAGACGGTGCCGGCCATCGGGATGCTGATCAGCTCGTCGCAGTGTTCGCGAGTCAGGCGACGCATGCCTTCGCCTTCCGCGCCCATCACCAGCGCCATCGGGCCGGTCATTTTGCTCTGATACAGCGTATGGTCGGCTTCGCCGGCGGTGCCCACCACCCAGACATTCATCTCTTGCAGCAGACGCAGCGTACGTGCCAGGTTGGTCACGCGGATCAACGGCACGTTTTCGGCGGCACCACAGGCCACTTTCTTGGCGGTGGCGTTCAGCTGGGCGGAACGGTCGCGCGGCACGATCACCGCGTGCACGCCGGCTGCGTCGGCGCTGCGCAGGCAGGCACCGAGGTTATGCGGGTCGGTCACGCCGTCCAGCACCAGCAGGAACGGGGTCGCCACGCTTTCCAGCAGGCCCGGCAGATCGTTCTCCTGATACTGACGCCCTTCGCGCACCCGGGCGATGATCCCCTGGTGCACCGCGCCTTCAACCTTGTCATCCAGCCATTGGCGGTTCGCCACCTGGATCACGATGCCGGTCGCTTCCAGCTCGGCGATCAGCGGTTGCAGACGGCGATCTTCGCGGCCTTTCAGGATAAACACTTCCAGGAAGCGTTGCGGATCGCGCTCTAACAGGGCTTTGACGGCGTGGATGCCGTAAATAATTTCGCTCATGATGCTCTTTTAAATTCGTGCGGCCGGCGATAACCGGCCGATGATAACGATGTGCGGCAGGTTAAGCCTGCTCGGCACCTTTCTTCTTGGCTGCGCGTTTGGCTTTGGTCGCCGCCGCGATTTTCCGCGTTTTGTCGGACGCTTTCTTGGCTTTCTTTTTCGCCTTCTTCACGTTGTCCGCAGGCTTGGTGTCATCCTGCTTGCGGAAGGCGCTGTCCGGTTCGAAGTTGGCCGGCGGTTTGCCGCCGCGGCGCTTGCCGCGCCCCGCGTTGCCGCTGTCGCGCAGCGTGCGCTGGCCGCCCTTCTTGGCGCGATCGCGCTCGGTTTTGCCTTCACCGCGCGCTTTGCGGGTGCTGGATACCAGCGCGAAGTCGATCTTGCGCTCGTCCATATGCACCGCATCCACGCGGATCTCCACCGTATCCCCCAGGCGATAGACCGTGCCGGAAGACTCGCCGATCAGGCGCTGGCCGATATTATCGTAGCGATAGTAATCATTATCCAGCGTTGATACGTGCACCAGCCCGTCGATAAACAGATCGTTCAGGCGCACGAAGAAGCCGAAGCCGGTCACGCTGGAGATGATGCCGCTGAACACTTCACCGACGTGATCCTGCATGAAGTCGCACTTCAGCCAGTCGGCGACGTTGCGCGTCGCTTCGTCCGCGCGGCGCTCGGTCATCGAACAGTGCTCGCCCAGCTGCAGCATCTCTTCGAATTCGCTGTGCCAGCCGCCGGTCGGCGTCCAGCGCTCTTTCGGCTCGCCGTGTTCTTTGGCCAGCTGATATTTGATCGCGCGGTGCAGCGCCAGATCCGGATAACGACGGATAGGCGAGGTGAAGTGGCCGTAAGACGCCAACGCCAGGCCGAAGTGGCCGCGGTTTTCCGGATCGTAAATCGCCTGCTTCATCGAGCGCAGCAACATGGTTTGCAGCATTTCGTGGTCAGGGCGCTCGGACACTTCATCCATCAGCACCGCATAGTCCTTCGGCTGCGGCTTGTTGCCGCCGCCCAACGTCAGCCCCAGCTCGCTCAGCACGCTGCGCAGCGCGGAGATGTGGTCGTCGCTCGGACGATCGTGCACGCGGTACAGCGCCGGCTCGTTGCGTTTCTCGACAAAGCGCGCGGCCGCCACGTTGGCCATGATCATGCACTCTTCGATCAGCTTGTGGGCGTCGTTGCGCACCGTCGGCTCCACGCGCTCGATGCGGCGTTCGGCGTTGAAGATGAATTTGGCTTCTTCGGTTTCAAACGCGATGCCGCCGCGCTCGGCGCGCGCCTTATCCAGCACCTTATACATCGCGTGCAGCTCTTCCAGGTGCTTGACCAGCGGGTGGTAATGCTCGCGCAGCTCCTGATCGCCCTGCAGAATGTGCCACACCTTGTTGTAGGTCAGGCGGGCGTGCGAGCTCATCACCGCCTCGTAGAATTTGGCCGTGGACAGGCGCCCCTGGGCAGAGATGGTCATCTCGCATACCATGCACAGGCGATCGACCTGTGGGTTCAGGGAGCACAGTCCGTTGGACAGCACTTCCGGCAGCATCGGGATCACCTGCGACGGGAAGTAGACCGAGTTGCCACGGCTGCGCGCTTCGTCATCCAGCGCAGTGCGTGGACGCACATAGTAGCTGACGTCGGCGATCGCGACCCACAGACGCCAGCCGCCGCCGCGTTTTTTCTCGCAGTACACGGCGTCGTCGAAGTCGCGCGCATCTTCACCGTCGATGGTGACCAACGGCAGTTTGCGCAGATCGACGCGGCCCTTCTTGGCCGCTTCCGGCACCTGCTCGCTGAGATCGGCCACCTGCTTTTCCACCTGCGGCGGCCAGGTATGCGGGATCTCATGGGTGCGCAGCGCGATGTCCACCGCCATGCTGGTGCCCATTTTGTCGCCGAGGATCTCGACGATCTTGCCGACCGCCTTGGTACGGCGGGTCGGGCGCTGAGTCAGCTCCACCACCACCATAAAGCCCATGCGCGCGCCGCTGACGCTGTCGGCTGGGATCAGAATATCGAAGCTCAGACGGCTGTCGTCCGGCACCACGAAGCCGGTACCGGCGTCCATGAAGAAGCGGCCGACAATCTGGCTGGTTTTCGGCACCAGCACGCGCACGATGCGCGCTTCGCGGCGCCCTTTACGGTCCGCACCCAGCGCCTGCGCCAGCACCACATCACCGTGGATCGCCATTTTCATCTGTTCGGCAGACAGGTACAGATCGTCTTTGCTGCCTTCAACGCGCAGGAAGCCGTAGCCGTCGCGGTGGCCGATCACCGTGCCGCGCAGCAGATCCAAACGCTCCGGCAGCGCATAGCACTGGCGGCGGGTAAACACTAACTGGCCATCGCGCTCCATGGCGCGCAGGCGGCGACGCAGCGCTTCCAGCTGCTCTTCACCGCTGAGGCCCAATTCGTTGCCCAGTTCTTCGCGACTGGCCGGCGTTTCTCGTTTCGCCAAATGGGCCAGGATAAATTCACGGCTGGGGATAGGGGATTCGTATTTTTCTGCTTCTCGTTCCAGGAATGGATCTTGTGACATTGCGGTTCCTCCGTTGTCATCAGCAGGATGACGTTGAGCCTTGTCTTCTCAACGTCGTTTTATTCGACAAGCAATAGCTTGTAGAGCGGCGGATTGTCTTCGACCATGTCGGCCAACGTATGCTTATCCAGCTCTTCAAGGAAATTCTGTACGCCCTGTTGGAGCACCTGCTTCAATCGGCAGGCAGGGGTGATGTGGCAAAAATCACTGCTGCAGTTAACCAGCGCAAGCGGCTCCAGCGCCCGCACGACGTCACCGAGGCGAATGCTCTCGGCCGGTTTACCCAAACGAATGCCGCCATGCTTGCCGCGCACCGCCGTGACAAAACCGACCCGGCTCAACTGATTGATGATCTTCACCATATGGTTGCGGGACACGCCATAAACCTCAGTCACTTCCGAGATGTTGGTCATCTTGTCCTGCGGCAACGAGGCCATGTAGATCAACGCCCGCAGGCCATAATCAGTAAAACTTGTTAACTGCACATCTTACCTCTGGGTATCACTTTACCCGTCTGATACGCCGCTTTTCGGCGCTATTCAAAAGATTACTCATTGGATAATAAACCAGCCGGAGAGTTCGTCGCTAATTATTTAGCGGATCCCGCGCCCTAAGGCGAGTTTATGAAAGGATTTTTTGACGTGAAACCGCAATCGGAGGGAGTCAGGATAAAAACAAACCGGGACGCGCCCGGTTTGTTTAATGCCGCAAAGCCTGATTATGCGTCGAACGGGTCGCGCAGGATCATGGTTTCGCTGCGGTCCGGGCCAGTAGAGATGATGTCTACCGGTACGCCGGTCACTTCTTCGATGCGCTTGATATAGTTCAGCGCAGCCTGAGGCAGCTTGCTGTGCTCTTTCACGCCAAAGGTCGTTTCGCTCCAGCCCGGCATGATTTCGTAGATAGGCTCGATGCCTTCCCAACCTTCAGCCGCCAGCGGAGTGGTGTCCACTTCGCGGCCGTCCGGCATGCGGTAGCCCACGCAGATCTTCACTTCTTTCAGGCCGTCCAGGACGTCCAGTTTGGTCAGGCAGAAGCCGGACAGGGAGTTAATCTGCACCGCGCGACGCACCGCTACCGCGTCCAACCAGCCGGTACGACGACGACGGCCGGTGGTGGCGCCGAACTCGTTACCCTGCTTGCACAGGTACTCACCGGTTTCATCGAACAGTTCGGTTGGGAACGGGCCTGCACCCACGCGAGTGGAGTAGGCTTTCACGATGCCCAGCACGTAGTCCACATAACGCGGGCCAATGCCGGAACCGGTAGCCACGCCGCCGGCGGTGGTGTTGGAAGAGGTCACGTACGGATAAGTACCGTGGTCGATATCCAGCAGGGTGCCCTGAGCGCCTTCGAACATGATCAGGTCGCCACGCTTGCGCGCGCCGTCCAGCAGTTCGGAAACGTCAACCACCATGGCGGTCAGGATGTCGGCGATAGACAGTACGTAGTCCAGCGTCGCCTGATAATCGACGGCTTCAACTTTGTAGTAGTTGACCAGCTGGAAGTTGTGGTAATCGACGATCTCTTTCAGCTTAACGGCGAAGGTTTCTTTATTGAACAGGTCGCTGACGCGCAGGCCGCGACGAGCCACTTTATCTTCGTAAGCCGGGCCAATGCCGCGACCGGTGGTGCCGATCGCTTTCGCGCCGCGTGCTTTCTCACGCGCGTTGTCCAACGCAACGTGGTAAGGCAGGATCAGTGGGCAAGCTTCAGAGAGTAACAGACGTTCGCGTACCGGGATGCCACGCGCTTCGAGTTCACCCATTTCTTTCATCAACGCGTCCGGCGCCAGAACAACACCGTTGCCGATGATGCTGGTGACGTTTTCACGCAGAATACCTGAAGGAATTAAATGAAGGACGGTTTTTTCACCGTTGATTACCAGAGTGTGGCCAGCGTTATGGCCACCTTGGTAGCGCACAACATATTGAGCCCGTTCAGTCAGCAGGTCTACAACCTTGCCTTTACCTTCGTCACCCCATTGGGTGCCCAGTACGACGACGTTCTTACCCATTTTTCAAAATCACCGATTGCTTAAAAATGGATTCTACCACCGTAATTTTCGATTTTCAGCACTTTTAGCATACGATTGCATAAATTTTGGGCTAGACTTTAAAGACCCGTGCGGCCGCTCAACATGTAGTAGATCACGCAGCCCGCAACCACTATTCCACCGCCAAATCGCCGCAGCGTCGCGTCCGGCAGCTGCGACATCGCCACAATCATTTTGCGCCAGGCCTGCGGAAACAGCATCGGCCCTAATCCTTCTAGTACCAGAACCAGCCCGAGCGCCAGCCAAATCGTTGAGTTCATGCATCCCCCAAAAACGAGAAAGGGCCCGCGTAAACGGGCCCTCGGTCAGATTGCCTGCCGCTTATTTGCGCAGGGTATCAGGCGACTTCATGTAGCGGAAGAAATCGCTGTCCGGGCTCAGTACCAGCACGTCCTGGTTGTCCTTGAAGCTGGCTTCATAGGCACGCAGGCTGCGGATAAAGGCATAGAAGTCCGGATCCTGGCTGAACGCGTTGGCGAACAGTTTAGCCGCTTCGGCATCGCCTTCACCGCGGGTGATACGCGCCTGACGCTCGGCTTCCGCCAGGGTACGAGTCACTTCGTAGTCCGCGCTGGCGCGCAGCTTCTCGGCTTCTTCCTGGCCCTGCGAGCGCAGACGACGGGCTACCGCTTCACGCTCGGCGCGCATACGCTGGTAGATGGCGTCGGACACTTCGGCCGGCAGGTTGATCTGCTTGATACGTACGTCGATCACCTCGATGCCCAACGCCGCCATGCTGTTCGGGTTAACCTGCGGCTGTTTGCCGGTGGTTTCCCGTTCAACGCGCGCCGCCGCAGAGGCGATAGCGTCATCGGCTTCGGTGGTCGCCACTTCTTCGCCGTCACCCACGGTGCCGGTGTTCAGCGCGTCACGCACGTCAGACATCAGCTTGCCGCGCGAGTCGGTCACGATGTCTTTCACGTCCAGACGGCCGATTTCGGAACGCAGACGGTCGCTGAACTTGCGTTTCAGCAGCACTTCGGCCTGGGAGACGTCGCCGCCGCCGGTCGCCAGATAGTAGCGGCTGAAGTCGCTGATGCGCCACTTCAGATAGGAATCGACGATCAGGTCTTTCTTCTCGCTGGTCACGAAGCGATCGGCCTGGTTGTCCATGGTCTGAATACGCGCATCCAGGTTCTTCACGGTCTCAATGAACGGGATCTTGAGGTGCAGACCCGGCGCATACACCAGCGGCTTGTTTTCGCCGTCGCGCAGAACCTTGCCGAAGCGCAGCACGATGCCGCGCTGGCCTTCCTGCACCACGAACAGCGAAGCGTACAGCACCACCAGCACCGCGAGGACAATAACTACAAAAGACTTACGCATTGATTACTCTCTCCCTACGCGAGTGGTGTCGTCACGCTGCGCATTCGCCCGGCGCTGATCCATAATCGAACCGCCGCTGGTACGCGGAGCGCTGCTGTTGGCAGCCGGCGCAGGATTCGGATTGAGGCGAATCAGGCTGGTATCCTTGTTGCCGCTCTCCGTTGCCGCGCCTTGACCGCGCAGCATCTGATCCAGCGGCAGCACCATCAGGTTGTTGCCTTTGTCGCTCACCAACACCTTACGGGTATGGCCCAGCACTTTTTCCATGGTTTCGATATACAGACGCTCGCGAGTAATCTGCGGTGCGGACTTGTATTCCGGCAACAGCTTGGCAAAGCGCGCCACCTCACCCTGAGCTTCCAGGACGGTACGGTCTTTATAAGCCTTGGAGTCTTCCAGCAGACGCTGCGCCTGGCCGTTCGCACGCGGCTGAACTTCGTTGGCGTAAGCTTCCGCTTCACGGATGTATTGCTGCTCGTTCTCACGCGCAGCGATCGCATCGTCGAACGACGCCTTCACCTCTTCCGGTGGACGCGCCGCCTGGAAGTTGACGTCCAGCAACGTGATACCCATGTTGTAAGGACGAATAGTCTCTTCCAACATGCGCTGCGTATCGTTACGCACCACGGTACGGCCTTCGGTCAGGATGCGGTCCATCGAGTATTTGCCGATCACGCCGCGCAGGGCGCTGTCGGTCGCTTGGCTCAGGCTGTCGTCGGCATTGACGACGCTGAACAGGTACGCTTCCGGGTTGGTCACGCGGTACTGCACGTTCATTTCCACGCGCACCACGTTTTCATCGGAGGTCAGCATCACGCCGGACGCCGCCAGCTCGCGCACGGACTCCACGTTCACCGGACGCACGTCATCGATGAAGGTCGGCTTCCAGTTCAGGCCCGGCTGCACCAGGTGGCTGAACTTACCGAAACGCGTCACAACGCCGCGTTCGGCTTCCTTGATGGTGTAGAAACCGCTGGCGGCCCAGATCACCACCACGGCAACCGCCGCGATACCGATAATGCGGCCGCTGAAGCCCGGACCAGAGGTGCCGGTACCGCCGCTATTGCTGTTGGAGCCTTTGCCCCCGCCGAAACCGCTCAATTTCTTGCTCAGTTTGCGGAAGATATCGTCCAAATCAGGTGGCCCTTGATCACGACCGCCTTTGTTGTTACCGCCAGAGTTGCCGCCATTATTATTGCTGCTCCCCCACGGGTCGCGGTCCTGTCCGTTATTACCGGGCTGATTCCACGCCATGTTTTAGCTCCATATTCTGTGATTGGGTACTTCAGGCTTTCGCGAAGCATAAATGTAACAGGATATGATCATACGATAAAGTCAATCAGGTCCTGTTCTTGCTTGCAGAGACGACGCCATTCGACGATCGGCATTCGCACCACCACGCCAATGCTGCCGTCCTCTTCGTTCCACTCTTTTTCAATCGCCTGAAGCTGGTAAAAACGGCTGCGAAGACGGCCTGCCCGTGGCGGTAAGCGCAATTCGTAATGCGCGATCTCCCCCGATAAGCGCTCCGTCAACGCCTGATACAGCAACGGAATACCCTCTCCGCTGGCGGCGGACAGCCACACCCGGATCGGCAGGTTTTCGTCGTTGCGGTCGATACGCGGCACAAAATCGTCCAGCATATCTATTTTGTTCATCACTAACAGTGTAGGAATTTCATCCGAGTCTATCTCCGCCAGCACGGTGTTCACCGCTTCGATGTTCTCATCGACGCGCGGATCTGCGGCATCGATGACGTGCAGTAGCAAAGACGCCTGGCGCGTTTCCTGCAGCGTCGCCTTGAAGGCGGCCACCAGATCGTGCGGCAGGTGCCGGATAAAGCCTACGGTATCCGCCAACACGGTATCCCCCACGTCCGGCACGTCAATGCGCCGCAACGTAGGATCCAGGGTGGCAAATAGCTGGTCCGCCGCATACACCTCGGCAGACGTTATTCGGTTAAACAGGGTGGATTTGCCGGCGTTGGTGTAGCCCACCAGCGATACGGTCGGCACATCGGCACGGGTCCGCGCGCGTCGGCCTTGTTCACGCTGCTTTTCTACCCGCTCCAGACGGCGCAGAATCAAGCTGATGCGATCGCGCAACAGGCGACGGTCGGTCTCAAGCTGGGTTTCCCCCGGCCCGCGCAGGCCAATCCCCCCTTTTTGCCGCTCCAGGTGCGTCCAACCGCGTACCAGACGCGTGGCGATGTGACGCAACTGCGCCAGCTCCACCTGCAACTTACCTTCATGGGTGCGGGCACGCTGGGCGAAGATGTCTAAAATCAGCCCGGTGCGATCGATCACCCGGCATTCGCACAGGCGCTCGAGGTTTCTTTCCTGCGCCGGGGAAAGGGAATGATCAAACAGGACAACAGACGCGCCGCTGGCTTTCACCGCATCTGCAATTTCTTCGGCCTTTCCTTCGCCGACAAAGTACTTCGGATGCGGGGCTTTGCGGCTACCAGTCACCACTTGCAAAGCTTCGACACCGGCTGAGGAAACCAACGATTCGAACTCGTTGAGGTCTTCCGTATCTTTGTCTTGCGAGAAATAGATATGAACCAGTACGGCCTGCTCACCGGCTTCATAACGGTCAAACAAGCGTGCAACCTCTCAAACGGACACTCACCGTGAGTTTGGGGGACATAAACAGCCCGCGGCTGCTTATGCTCCCCGTCATGGTTGACTTGCAACGCGCTTTATTCAGCGTCATCGCTTTCCTGCTGCGGCTGTTGCTGCGCAGACGGATTGTTGCCATGGTGATAGTTGCTTGAACCGCCGCTCGGGTTGTTGCTGTGATGCGAAACCGGGCGTGACGGGACGACGGTAGAGATAGCGTGCTTGTACACCATCTGGCTAACCGTGTTCTTCAACAGGATGACAAACTGGTCAAAAGACTCAATCTGGCCTTGCAGCTTAATACCATTCACCAAATAAATAGAAACCGGAACACGTTCACGACGCAATGCGTTCAGGAACGGATCTTGCAAAGATTGCCCCTTAGCCATTCTATCTTTTCCTTATTTGCTTGTTGTTTGTAACTAAGAACCTGTCGGCTCTAAAATAAACGACGTAAAAAATTTGCGCGCTGAATACTCAGCAATTGTACACAATCACCCAACCTATGCACTAACAACCTGTGTCACCGAGTCCAAAGCCTCTCCCGGCTTTTCACTGTCCAACCAATGGACCGACTCCCAACCCCGTAACCAGGTCATCTGACGTTTAGCCAACTGACGTGTTGCGCAAATACCACGATAAACCATCTCATCGTAACTAATTTCACCAGACAAGTATGACCACATCTGGCGGTAACCGACACAGCGAATGGAGGGCAAGTCCGTATGCAAATCACCCCGTGCGAAAAGTGCACGCGCTTCCGTCTCAAAACCCGCCGCCAACATTTGATGGTACCGCAGCTCGATGCGTTGATGGATCAACTCACGGCTGGTCGGCGCTATCGCAAATTGGTGAACTTGATACGGTAACGATTCACCCGAAATTTGAGTCAGTTCCGTTAAAGTTTTACCCGAAATAAAAAAAACTTCCAGTGCTCTGGACAGTCTCTGCGGATCATTCGGATGAATTCTCACTGCCGCGACGGGATCGATCGCCTGTAACTGACGGTGCAGCGCCTCCCAGCCCTGCTCCGCCGCTTGGCGTTCGATGCGCTCGCGCACCGCGGGATCGGCGGAGGGCAGCGGCGACAATCCTTCCAGCAACGCCTTGAAATACAACATGGTGCCGCCGACCAGCAGCGGAATGCGCCCGGCGGCGGTGATATCGGCCATCTCCTTCAGCGCGTCGGCGCGGAACTCCGCGGCCGAGTAAGCTTCGGCGGGATCGCGAATATCGATCAGCCGATGCGGCGCCTGCGCCAATTCTTCGGCGCTCGGCTTGGCGGTGCCGATATCCATGCCGCGGTAAATCAGCGCGGAATCGACGCTGATCAGTTCCACCGGCAGGCGTTCGCGCAGCGCGATCGCCAGCGCGGTCTTGCCTGAGGCGGTCGGCCCCATGATGAAAATAGCCGGGGGACGTGGTGTCATTTCAGTGTTAGTCATGCTTGAGGGCCGCCAGTGCGGCCTGTAAATCAACGGGTTGTAAAAGTCCGCTCGGTGGCGATTTGACCAGCTGCGGGCAAAGTCGTTCAACGTCGGTCAGCAATTGTATCGCTTGCGAGGTGTTCCACTGTTCATGTTCGCTGCCAAGACGGCGAGCGAGCCAGGTGGCCAGCACCGCGGGCGACATCTCCTGATGTTCGGCCAGATAGCCTAACAGTTCGGGTATCAGTTTTTGTAAATTTTGTTGGCGTAATGGTAAAGGCACTGCGCGCAGCGTCACACGGCCGTGATCCGTCTGCAGATCCAGCCCCATCATCGTCAGCAGCGCCTGATGCCGTGCAATGGCCGCCGCTTCGTTCTTATCCAACGTCAGCTTGATCGGTATCAGCAGCGGTTGCGGCCGCAGCCCTTCCGTCGGCGGATTGAGCTGCGCCTGGCGCAACCAGCGTTCGGCCACCGTCAGATTGAGCAACGCCGGCTGCTGGCGCTGTTCAATCAGCGCGTAGCACGGCGGATGGATCATCAGCACCCGGCCAAAGCTGTGTTGTCCGCTCGCCAACGGCGTTTCCACGGCGGCTTTCGCCGGCGGGAACAGCGGCGGCTTGCTCGACACTTCCGGCGTCGCATCGGCCGGTGGCTCGGTGGCGGGCTGCATCAGTTTGCCGTACAGCTCGCCTTCGCGTTTCTGGTAACCGCCCGCCGTTTGCCAACCGGGCTGCGGCGCGCGCTCGCGGACGGCGCCGGCCGATGACGGCGTTTCGCGACGCGGCGCAGGCTGAGAAAAATGGTTGCCGCCGGCGGCGACGCGGTTTTCCTGCTGCCAGACCGGCGCGGGCGTTTCCGCCAGCGGCAGCGACGGTGTCTGACTGGCCTGTTGCAGCACGGTGGTCACCGCCTGGTAGATAAAATCGTGTACCAGCCGCGCCTGATGGAAACGCACCTCGTGCTTGGCGGGATGAACGTTGACGTCCACCTGGTGCGGGTCGACTTCCAGATACAGCACGTAAGCGGGCTGCTGATCGTCTTTTAACTGATCCTGATAGGCCTGACGAATCGCGTGATTGATCAAGCGATCGCGCATCATGCGGCAATTGACGTAGCAGTATTGCATCTCACCCAGCTGGCGCGCCCCCGCCGTATCCGCCACCCAGCCGCGGATACTCAGATCGCCGTGTTGCCAGTCGATGTTCAGCGCATGCTGTAAAAACGCCGGGCCGCAGATGCTGCCCAAACGGCGTTCGTGCTGGCTCTCTTCTTTCGCCGCCCGGTATTGGCGGATCAGTTTGCCGTTGTGGCTGAGGTTGATCGCCACATCGAAACGCGCCAGCGCGATGCGCCGCACCACTTCATCGATATGGCCGAATTCGGTTTTCTCGGTACGCATGAACTTGCGGCGCGCCGGCGTGTTGTAAAACAAATCCAGCACTTCCAGCGTACTGCCGACCGGGTGCGCGGCGGGTTTGACCGTCACCGCCTGCTCGCGCCCTTCGGCATAGGCTTGCCACGCCTCGCTTTGTTCGGCGGTGCGCGACGTCAGGGTCAAACGGGAAACCGAGCTGATACTGGCCAGCGCTTCGCCGCGAAAACCGAGGCTGACGATCGCTTCCAGGTCATCGAGCGTGCTGATTTTACTGGTAGCGTGCCGCGCCAGCGCCAGCGCCAAATCGCCCTTGCCGATGCCGCAGCCGTTATCGCGAATGCGGATCAGCTTGGCACCGCCGCGTTCGATATCGATATCGATGCGCGTCGCACCGGCGTCCAGACTGTTTTCCACCAGCTCTTTGACGACCGACGCGGGGCGTTCAACCACCTCTCCGGCGGCGATCTGGTTGGCGAGCTGTGGCGGTAACACCTGGATAGGCATGCTGACTCCTGTAGCGGTGGCGCTAGGCCTGCGGAATGGTCAGCGTCCGGTCCAGCGGCGCGACGTCCGACTTCAGATTATTGACCCGTTTCAGATCGCCGACGCTGACCCCATAACGAGAAGCGATAGAGGACAGCGTGTCCCCGCGGGCCACTTTATGTTTAGACGGCTTCTTCGCCGGCGTTTTCGCCTTGGCGACGGCGGTGACGGCGGCGGTTTTCCCCGCCGGCACCTTCAGACGTTGCCCGACCCACACGCCGTCTTTTTTCAGTTTGTTCAGATCCCGCAGCGCCGCCATGGTCGTGCCGTAGCTGTCGGCGATGCCGGACAGCGTCTCCGCCCGTTTCACCACATGGATCTGAGTCTTGCCGCTTACGCTGCGGCTCGCGCCGGCCGAGCTCACGATAGGCTCCGGCTGGCGCACGTCTGGTGTTGAGGTGTTAACCGCCGCTGCGACGTCCAGCGGTCGGTTTTCCACCTTTGGGTCGGCTTGCAGCGGATGCGCCAGGAAGTAGCTGCGCAGGCCGTTATGAATGGCCTTGGCAATCTTCTCCTGATACGCGCTACTGCCCAGCAGCCGCTCCTCCGTGCTATTACTGATAAATCCGGTTTCCACCAGCAGCGAGGGAATATCCGGCGAACGCAATACACCCAGGCTGGCGTGTTCCGGCCGGCGTTTATGCAACGATCCGACGCTCTGCAGCTGCTGCAGCACCTTCACCGCCACATCGTACCCGACGCGCTGCGAGTGGCCGAACTGCAGGTCCAACACCGCCTGGCTCAGATAAGGATCGGCCTGGCTGTTGGCCAGCAAATCGCCGGCGCCGCCGAGCAACTCAGACTGCTTCTCATGCTGTTCGAGCCAGCCGGCCATTTCGCTGTTGGCGCGGCGATTGGACAGCACCCAGACGGAAGCCCCGCTGGCGCTGCGGTTCGGCGCGGCGTCGGCGTGGATGGAGACCAGCACGTTGGCACCCTGTTTACGCGCAACGTCGGAACGCCCCATGACCGAGATGAAATAGTCGCCGTTACGCGTCAGCACCGGTTTGAACTGCGGATCGGCGTCCAGCATCGCCTGCAGGCGGCGCGCGATGGCGATGGTGACGTTCTTTTCTTTCAGTCCGCTCGGGCCAATGGCGCCCGGATCCTGGCCGCCGTGGCCGGCGTCGATCGCTACCACCACCCGATCGCCGGAACCGGCGGAAACGCGGCTACTGCGCGGCGTCACCTCGGTGGCGGTGCCTGCAACCACGGTCTGTTTATTGGTAAACGGATTCGATCCCGTCGGCGCTTTGCGCAGCGGCGGCTCCGGCGCTTCACGCACCGCCACCGGCGCCTGGCGCGGTGGCTGGCTGACCGTGACGGGCGCCTGACGCGGCGGTGGATTGACCGCAACCGGCGCTTTACGCACTACGGTATTGGCACTGCCTTCGGCCGTGATAGTGAACACTACGGTGTGCACGCCGCCGTTCTGGCGGGTGGCGACGCGGGTTTTGGCGCGCTGCGTCAGATCAAACACCAAACGCACGCTCTGAGCGTCTTTCGGCGCGCTGGAGCGAATGCTCTTCACCAGGTTTTGGCCGCTGAAATTGAGCGGCAGGCCGCCGACCTTGCCTTTCTGGTTGACGTCAAGCACCACGCGCTCCGGGCCGTGCAGCGGGAAAAACGCGTAGTCCGGCGGACCATTGAAGCTCACCGACACCGTCGCTTCGCGTTGGGCGTTGGACACTTTGATATCGGACAGCGAGGACGCCGCCAGCGCGTTCAACGCGCCGAGCGGCCCCAGCACGGCGATCAGCATGATGACCGCAAATTTTTTCAACACATGCGTCATTGCAGCATCATCCCTGTGATCCATGAATGCGGTCTAACAGCTGGCTGCCGTATGCGGAAATCGCCTCGATCTTCGCCTCTCGCCCCTCGCCCTGATAGCTGAGGTGCAGCGCCAGATCCGGCTCCGGCAGCACGCCAGTGCCCTGCTGCGGCCATTCGACCAGGCAGATGGCGTCTTGCGCGAAGTAATCGCGAATGCCCATAAATTCAAGCTCTTCCGGATCGGCCAGGCGATACAGATCGAAGTGATACACCGCCAGCGGCTGCAAGGCATAGGGTTCCACCAGCGTGTAGGTTGGGCTTTTGACGTTGCCCTGATGCCCCAACGCCTGCAGGAAACCACGGCTGAAGGTGGTTTTACCGGCGCCCAGGTCGCCGTAGAGATAGATGACGCTGGCGCGATCGCAGGCCTTGGCCAAAGTGGTGCCCAAAGCGACAGTCGCTGCCTCGTCCGGCAGAGGTAAAACGAGTTCTTTCATTCGATAAAGTCTATTTTGCCCACTCAGGGTTAACGAAATGAAGGATGTCCGGCAGTAAATCGGTCGCCAACATGCCTCTTGTTCCTTGTCTTTCCGCTACGCGATCGCCGGCCGCGCCGTGTACGACGCAGCCCGCACAGGCGGCATCATACAGCGAGAGCTTTTGCGCCAGCAAACCGCCGATGATGCCCGACAGCACATCGCCCATGCCGCCGGAGGCCATGCCGGCGTTGCCGACGTCGGCGATCGCCATCTGCCCCTGCTCATCGGCGATCAGCGTACCGGCGCCTTTTAGCACCGCCACGCCGCCGTAGCGTGCCGTCAGCTTGCGCACGGCAAGTAAGCGATCACTCTCGATGTCGACAGTGCTGCAGCTCAACAGCCGCGCAGCCTCTCCAGGATGCGGAGTCATCACGCGATTCTGCCGTTTCTCGGGATTTAATGCCAGCAAGTTCAGCGCATCGGCGTCCCACAAGGCCGGTTTATCGCTGGTTTGCAGCACGTTCAAGGCATTTTTGCCCCACTCAGCCTGGCCAAGCCCCGGACCGATCACCAGCACATCCGCCCATTGCATCGCCTGCCGAAGCGTCGCCTCGTCCAGCGCCTGCGCCATCAGCTCCGGCCGGGCCGCCAGCAGCGGCGCGACGTGCTCAATGTGAGTAAGCACTCGCACCAACCCAGCCCCGCTGCGCAGCGCCGCTTCCGCCGCCATGCGAATGGCGCCACCGAACCCGCGATCGCCGCCCACCAACAGCAGACGGCCATGCTCGCCTTTATGGGCACAGGGACGACGCGGATGCAGCCAGCGCGGTAACACCTCGG
This sequence comes from Serratia sp. PL7, assembly GCF_945957435.1. NCBI lineage: Bacteria > Pseudomonadati > Pseudomonadota > Gammaproteobacteria > Enterobacterales > Yersiniaceae > Serratia > Serratia sp. PL7. Next base: position 47,834 of record NZ_CAMFLB010000024.1, read on the forward strand.
CGGTAAGCCGCTGAATCTGCTCCGGTTGCTTCGCCAGCCAATCCGATAAGCCTAGCGTATTCTGATGAAGTTGCCCGACCCAGTCGCGCGCTTGCCCGGTCAGCAAACCCGGCTTGAGGCCAATGAACGTGATGGTGTGCGCGGCACGCACGACCGGACCCGGCGTCGCGCCACTTTCCGCCAGCAGGCCGGACGGAATATCGAGCGCCACCACCGGCGCCGAATGGCGGTTGACGGCCTCGATCAGCGCGTCGTAGGGCGCACGCGGCGCGCTGCCCAGGCCGGTGCCTAGCAGGCCATCAATGATGAGCGAAACAGACGCCGGCCAGCGGCTGTTCGCCGGCAGAATGTCGCCGCCGGCAGCCAGCCAGGCCTCGCGGGCCGCTGCGGCCTCCGGCGGCAAAGGGCGTGCGCCTTCGCAGGCGATCACCGTCACCTGCACGCCCGCCGCCTTCGCCAAACGCGCCACCACATAGCCGTCGCCGCCGTTGTTGCCGTGGCCACAGAGCACCAGCCAGTGGTTGCAGGAGGGATAAGTGTCGCGCGCCAGTACGTAGGCCGCCTGACCGGCGCGCAGCATTAAATCGTAAAGAGAAAGACCGAGCGAGGCCGCCGCCGCAGGTTCCGAACGACGGATCCAATCCGCAGGCCAGACAGAGTGTGGTAAACTGTCAGCGTATGCTTTTTCACTGTGGCCCGTCATGACGCACCCCCTCGATCTCCATCAACTCGCCCAACATATCAAGCAATGGGGGCAATCGCTAGGATTCCAGCAGGTTGGCATCTGCGATACCGATCTCAGCCTGGAAGAGCCGAAGCTGCAGGCCTGGCTCGACAAACAGTACCACGGCGAGATGGAGTGGATGGCGCGCCACGGCATGCTGCGCGCACGCCCTCACGAGCTGTTGCCGGGCACGCTGCGGGTGATCAGCGTGCGCATGAACTACCTGCCGGCCAAGGCGGCGTTCGCCAGCACCCTGCAGAACCCGCAATTGGGCTACGTCAGCCGCTATGCGCTGGGGCGCGATTATCACAAGCTGTTGCGCCAGCGTCTGAAAAAGCTGGGCGATCAGATCCAGGAATACTGCGGCGAGTTGAATTTTCGCCCCTTTGTCGATTCTGCGCCGGTGATGGAGCGCGCGCTGGCCGCCAAAGCGGGCATTGGCTGGGTTGGTAAACACTCACTAATTCTCAACCGTGAAGCCGGGTCGTGGTTTTTCCTCGGCGAACTGCTGATCGACCTGCCATTGCCGGTGGATCAGCCGCAGGAAGAGCAGTGCGGCCGCTGCGTTGCCTGCATCACCACCTGCCCGACCGGCGCCATCGTCGCGCCCTACACCGTCGATGCCCGGCGCTGCATCTCCTACCTGACCATCGAGCTGGAAGGCGCGATCCCGGAAGAATTCCGTCCGCTGCTCGGCAACCGCATCTACGGCTGCGACGACTGCCAGCTGATTTGCCCGTGGAACCGCTTTTCTCAGCTCACCGACGAAGACGATTTCAGCCCCCGCGCCGCGCTGCATGCGCCGCAGCTGCTCGATCTGTTCAACTGGACGGAAGAAAAATTCCTGCGCATCACCGAAGGCTCGGCGATACGCCGCATCGGCCACCTGCGCTGGCTGCGCAATATCGCCGTGGCGCTGGGCAATGCGCCCTACGAAGACAGCATCGTGCTCGCACTGCGCACGCGTTTGGGCCAAGACGCCATGCTGGATGAACATATCCACTGGGCGCTGGCGCAACAGCTCGCTCGCCGCGAAGCGCAGGGTATCGAGGTGCAGACGGCGCAGAAAAAGCGGCTGATACGGGCTGTGGAAAAAGGTTTGCCAAGGGATGCCTGACGGCGTACGCCATTCAGGCGTATCGCCGGAAGACTCACTCTGTGGATTTGTGCATAAAAATAAAAACACGTTGTCTTTCAACTGCAACAAAAAGAGCAAGTGATCGGCATAACGTTTTGGGATAAATAAATAAGCATATAAATCAAATAGATAAATATTTAATTTGTATGACGTTGATTTTTCAGGCAGGCGAGTTTATGTACAGAGGCTGTGGATAACTCTGTTTACAACATTTTTACCAGGCGTGTAAAACGGGACAAAAACCCGCGCCGGATAAGGCGTTGGATTTGAGTTTGAAACGAAGAGAAAATTGGAGCGGGAAACGAGACTCGAACTCGCGACCCCGACCTTGGCAAGGTCGTGCTCTACCAACTGAGCTATTCCCGCATTGAGATGCTTTTGGCATCCGGCCACCAAACACTGGCGTGACCTTTGAATTTTTGGAGCGGGAAACGAGGCTCGAACTCGCGACCTCAACCTTGGCAAGGTTGCGCTCTACCAACTGAGCTATTCCCGCGTCGCATAGGTACTGCTTGATACTGCTTTATTTATTCATCATGCCGCATCGCGACATTGTTGAATTTGGAGCGGGAAACGAGACTCGAACTCGCGACCCCGACCTTGGCAAGGTCGTGCTCTACCAACTGAGCTATTCCCGCCCGGCGTATCGATGGTGGAACGTTACGAAATTCTTCATCGGTACGGGGTGCGCATTATACGAGAAATCCTTTTTGTCGCAAGCCCCTGAAAGCAAAAAAACGCGATTTTTGTTTGATTGCCGATTAAAGCGCCAGATTGGCGAATTAAGCGGCTAAAAACGGCGTTTTTTCCCCGCAGGGGCCGTCATCGCCTTAAAGCTGAATGAAATGTTCGCGGTAATAAGCCAGTTCGGCCACCGATTCACGGATGTCATCCAGCGCCTGATGGGTGCCCTGCTTCTTAAAGCCGCCGAGAATTTCAGGCTTCCAACGGCGCGCCAGCTCCTTCAGCGTGCTGACGTCCAGATAGCGGTAATGGAAGTAGGCCTCCAGCTCCGGCATATAACGGAACAAGAAACGGCGATCCTGGCCCACGCTGTTGCCGCAGATCGGCGATTTGCCGGCCGGTACCCACTGCTGCAGGAAGGCTATCGTTTCCAGCTCAGCGGCGCGATCGTCCTGGCGGCTGGCTTTCACCCGCTCCACCAGCCCGCTGCCGGTATGGGTGCGCACGTTCCACTCGTCCATCAAGGCCAGCTGCTCGTCGGATTGGTGCACGGCGATCACCGGCCCTTCCGCCAGGATGTTCAGGTTGGCGTCGGTGACCAGCGTGGCGATCTCGATAATGCGGTCACGCTCGGGATCCAGCCCGGTCATCTCCAGATCGATCCAAATCAGGTTATTTTCGTTTGCTGTCATGATGTTTCCTGCCTAAAAGCCGAGAGAAAAACGCTGTGCGGACGAGACGACGGCCGCCGCCGATGGCGACACGCCGCAGCCGGCGGCTAACAACGGTTATTTAATATAAAATAGCGTGTATCATAGTCTTTTTGGTCGCCATCGGCGACATATACCCTGACGGGTTCAAGGCTGCGCCCGGGGCAAGTCCCCCGCCGCGGCTGTGCGTATACGTAAAGGTATAAAACCGATTCAAGTGAGGCGCAGTGAGTAAGAACAAACTGTCCAAAGGTCAGCAACGCCGCGTGCAGGCGAACCATCAGCGCCGTCTGAAACGCGCTGATAACAAACCGGAACCGGATGATTCCCAACTGGGCGAGCCGCAGGAAGGCGTCGTCATCAGCCGTTTCGGCATGCACGCCGACGTTGAGGCGCCGGATGGCACTCAGCACCGCTGCAATATCCGCCGCACGCTGCGTTCGCTGGTCACCGGCGATCGCGTGGTGTGGCGCCCCGGCCTGGGCACCCATGAAGGGGTAAAAGGCATTGTGGAAGCGGTGCACGAGCGCACCTCGGTGCTGACGCGCCCGGACTTCTACGACGGCGTGAAACCGATCGCCGCCAATATCAATCAGATCGTCATCGTGTCGGCGATCCTGCCCGAGCTGTCGCTGAACATCATCGACCGCTATCTGGTGGCCTGCGAAACGCTCGAAGTCGAGCCGCTGATCGTGCTCAACAAAATTGACCTGCTGGACGCCGAAGCGCGCAAGCTGGTCGACGGCATGATGGATATCTATCGCAAGATTGGCTACCGGGTGCTGGAAGTCTCCAGCCAGACGCGGGAAGGCATGGCGGAATTCGAACAGGCGCTCGCCGGGCGCATCAGCATCTTCGCCGGCCAGTCGGGAGTCGGCAAGTCCAGCCTGCTGAACGCGCTGCTGCCGCCGTCTGAAGAGCAAATTCTGGTAAATCAGGTTTCCGACGTCTCGGGCCTCGGGCAACATACCACCACCGCCGCGCGGCTGTACCATTTCCAGCACGGTGGCGACGTGATCGACTCCCCGGGGGTGCGCGAGTTTGGCCTGTGGCACCTGGAGCCGGAACAAATCACCCGCGGCTTTGTCGAATTCCGTGATTATTTAGGCGGTTGCAAATTCCGCGACTGCCGCCACGATACCGATCCCGGCTGCGCCATCCGCGCGGCGATGGAGAAAGGCGATATCGCGGAAGAGCGTTTCGACAACTATCACCGCATTCTGGAAAGCATGGCTCAGGTGAAGGTTCGCAAGAACTTCACGGACGCCGCAGACTGACACTGACGGGCGAGCATTGACGACGGCGAGGCCCTCGTTACAATGCGCGCCCTTTACCCTGATTCACGAGGTTAACGTGCTGGATAGCATCAAGATTAAACTGCAATATTGGCTACCGAAGCTGGCGCTGACCCGCCTGGCGGGCTGGGGCGCCGACAAACAGGCAGGCTGGCTGACCCAACTGGTGGTCAAAACCTTCGCCCGCTACTACCGCGTGGACATGCAGGAAGCGCAAAACCCGGACCTGACGTCTTACGCTACCTTCAACGACTTCTTCGTGCGCCCGCTGCGCGATGGCGCGCGCCCGATCATCGCCGACGCCAACTGGCTGGCGCTGCCTGCCGATGGCGCCATCAGCCAGCTCGGCCCGATCCGCGAGGATCAAATCTTCCAGGCCAAAGGCCACCACTACAGCCTGGAAGCACTGCTGGCCGGCAACTACCTGTTGGCCGAGCCGTTCCGCAACGGCCTGTTCGCCACTACCTACCTGGCACCGCGCGACTATCACCGCGTACACATGCCGTGCGCCGGCGTACTGCGCGAAATGATCTATGTGCCGGGCGATCTGTTCTCGGTCAACCCGCTCACCGCCGCCAACGTGCCTAACCTGTTCGCTCGCAACGAGCGCGTGATCTGCGTATTCGACACTGACATCGGGCCGATGGTGCAAATCCTGGTCGGCGCCACCATCGTCGGCAGCATCGAAACCATCTGGGCCGGCACCGTCACGCCGCCGCGCGAAGGCATCATCAAACGCTGGACCTACCCGGCCGCCGGCGAAGAAGGCGCCATCGCGCTGGAAAAAGGCGCCGAGATGGGCCGTTTCAAACTCGGCTCCACGGTGATCAACCTGTTTACCGCAGGCAGCGTGCAGTTTGCGCCGCAGCTGCATAACGGCACCGTCACCCGCATGGGTGAGGCCTTCGCCGAAATCCCGGCCGCCGCTGAAACACCACAGACCCCGCTCTAAAGGAATCGACGCCGTGCGCCTGATCATCACGCTTTTGCTCGGTTGCCTGCTGTGGCAACCGGCGCTGGCCGCCCCCGTACCGACCGAGAACCAGCTCAAACAGGAGCTGAAGCAGGCGGAAAGCAGCAAAAACGCGCCGAATCAGGCGGAAACCACCGAGGCGCTGCAAAGCGCCCTCAACTGGCTGACGGAGCGTAAAGAGTCGCAGACTCGCTCCGAGCAGTATCAGAGGGTGATCGACGATTTCCCGAAGATGACGCAGGAGCTGCGCCGTCAGTTGGTGCTGGAAAGCAACAAGATCCTGCCGAACGGCGACGATCTGCCGGCCGCCGAGCTGGAACAGCAGATTCTGCAAACCAGCAGCCTGCTGCTGGAACAGGCGCGCCTGCTGCAGCAAGAGCAGGATCGCACGCGGGAAATCAGCGATTCGCTCGGCCAACTGCCGCAGCAGCAGACCGACGCCCGCCGCGCGCTGACCGAAGTGCAGCGCCGTCTGCAGGCGCAGCCCGCCAACCCGACCACCCCGTACGCGCAGGCCGCCCTGGCCCTGCTGCAGACCGAAGCCGCGGCGCGCAAAGCCAAAGTGGACGAGCTGGAGCTGGCGCAGCTGTCGGCCAACAACCGTCAGGAGCTGGCGCGCATGCGCGCCGAGGTCTATAAAAAGCGCCACGAGAAAATAGACGTTCAGCTGCAGGCGCTGCGCAACAACCTCAACGCCCAGCGCCAACGCGAAGCGGAACTGGCGCTGGAAAAAACCGAGCAGCTGGCCGAGCAGAACGGCGATTTGCCAAAAAGCCTCAGCCAACAGCTGCAGATCAACCGCGAACTGTCCGCCGCGCTGAACAGCCAGGCGCAGCGCATGGATCTGATTTCATCGCAGCAGCGGCAGGCGGCGGCGCAGACGCTGCAGGTGCGCCAGGCGCTGAGCACCATTATCGAACAGGCCCAGTGGCTCGGCTCGTCGTCGGCGTTAGGGGAAACCCTGCGCGCTCAGGTGGCGACGCTGCCGGAAATGCCCAAGCCACAACAGCTGGACGGCGACATGGCCCAGCTGCGCGTGCAGCGCCTGCAGTTTGAAAATCAACTGGAAAAACTGTCGCAGCGCGAATTCAAACGCGACGACGGCAGCGCGCTGACCAACCAGGAGCAGCGCATCGTCGATGCTCAGCTGCGCACCCAGCGCGAACTGCTCAACTCGTTGCTGTCCGGTTGCGACACCCAAATCCTCGAGCTGACCAAGCTGAAGGTGGCCAACACCCAGCTGATCGAAGCGTTGAACGAGATCCGCGACGCCACCCACCGCTATCTGTTCTGGGTGCCGGACGTTAATCCGATCAACTTTTCCTACCCGCTCAACGTGGCGCACGATCTGACCCGCGTCCTGTCGCTGGACACGCTGTCGCAGCTCGGCGGCGCCTTCATGATGATGGTGACCAGCCGCGAAACGCTGATCCCGATCTTCGGCGCCCTGCTGTTGGTGATTTTCAGCATCAGTTCGCGCAAGCACTATCACGCCTTCCTCGAGCGCGCCAGCAGCCGCGTCGGCAAGGTGACGCAGGACGAATTCTTCCTGACGGTGCGCACCGTATTCTGGTCGATTCTGGTGGCGATGCCGCTGCCAGTGCTATGGGCCGCGCTCGGTTACGGTCTGCAGAGCGCCTGGAACTACCCGGTGGCGGAAGCGATCGGCAAAGGGGTGACCGCCACGCTGCCGATCCTGTGGATCTGCATGATCTGCGCCGCCTTCGCCCACCCTCAGGGGCTGTTCATCGTGCACTTCCGCTGGCCGGCGAAGCAGGTTTCGCGCGCCATGCGCTACTACAAGATGTCGATCTGGCTGATCGTGCCGCTGATCATGGCGCTGATCACTTTCGATAGCCTGAAAGAACGCGAGTTCGCCAACACGCTGGGACGGCTGTGCTTCATCCTGCTGTGTCTGGCGCTGGCGCTGGTCACCCACAGCCTGAAGCGCGCCGGTATCCCGCTGTATCTGGATAAAAACGGCTCCGGCGACAACATGCTCAACAGCGCCTTCTGGGGGCTGCTGCTGTCGGCGCCGCTATTGGCGGCACTGGCCTCGACCGTCGGTTACCTCACCACCGCGCAGGCGCTGTTGGCGCGCCTGGAAACCTCGGTAGCGATCTGGTTCCTGCTGCTGGTCATCTACCACATCATCCGCCGCTGGATGCTGATCCAACGGCGGCGCATCGCCTTCGATCGCGCCAAACAGCGCCGCGCCGACATCCTGGCCCAGCGCGCCCGCGGCGAAGACGAAACCTCGCACACCCCGAACAGCACTGAAGGCGCCATCGATCCGGACGATTCGGACTTCGATCTGGACACCATCAGCGCCCAGTCGCTGCGGCTGGTGCGCTCGATCCTGACGCTGATCGCGCTGGTGTCGGTGATCGTGCTGTGGTCGGAGATCCACTCCGCGTTCGCCTTCCTGGAAAACATCTCGCTGTGGGACGTGACCTCGACGGTGAACGGCGTGGAAACCGCCCATCCAATCACTCTCGGCGCGGTTCTGATCGCCATTCTGGTGTTGATCATCACCATGCAGCTGGTGCGCAACCTGCCGGCGCTGCTGGAGTTGGCAGTGCTGCAGCACCTGGATCTGACGCCGGGCACCGGCTACGCCATTACCACCATCACCAAGTACCTGTTGCTGGTGTTCGGCGCGGTGCTCAGCTTCGCCTGGATCGGCATCGAATGGTCGAAACTGCAGTGGGTGGTTACCGCGCTCAGTCTGGGGTTGGGCTTCGGCATGCAGGAGATCTTCTCCAACTTCATCTCCGGCCTGATCATCCTGTTCGAGAAACCGATCCGCATCGGCGACACCGTGACGATCCGCAACCTGACCGGTACCGTCACCAAGATCAACACCCGCGCCACCACCATCTCGGACTGGGACCGCAAAGAGATCATCGTGCCGAACAAAGCCTTCATCACCGAACAGTTCGTCAACTGGTCGCTGTCCGACACCCTGACCCGTGTGGTGCTGACCGTACCGGCGCCGGGCGAAGCCAACAGCGAAGAAGTGACCAAGATCCTGATGAACGCCGCCGAGCGCTGCTCGCTGGTGCTGGATAACCCGGCGCCGGAGGTTTACCTGGTCGATCTGCAACAGGGCATCCAGATCTTCGAGATGCGTATTTACGCCGCCGAGATGGGCCACCGTATGCCGCTGCGTCACGAGATCCACCAGTTGATCTTGGCGGGCTACCGCGAGCACGGCATCACGCTGCCGTACCCGCCGTTCCAGGTGCGCACCGAGACGCTGTCGCGGTTGACCAACAACGGCCGTACGCCGCCGTCCACGCCGGCGCCGAACACCAAGCGCGACGCCGGGGGGCTGTAAGCGTTTCTCGCGATAAAAAAAGGGCCGGCAAATGCCGGCCTTTTTTGCTTTTCTTACCGCCTGAAACTCAGGCGATCCCGACTGGGAAGGCTAATACTTCGCTCAGGCTCTCGGCGCCCAGCGCCAGCATCACCAGGCGATCCACGCCCAGCGCCACGCCGGAGCATTCCGGCATGCCGTGCTGCAACGCCGCCAACAGGTTGTAGTCGATCGGCTGCTGCGGCAGGCCGCGCTCCGCACGTTTGCGGTTGTCCTGCTCGAAGCGCTGCTGTTGTTCACGGCCGTCGGTCAGCTCGCGGAAACCGTTCGCCAGCTCAATGCCCTTGAAATACACCTCGAAACGCTCCGCCACGCGGTGGTCTTCGGTGCTGATCTCCGCCAGCGCCGCCTGGCTGGCCGGGAAGTGGTACACGAACGCCGGTTTTTCACGGCCGATATGCGGCTCCACGCCCACGGTGAACAGCAGCTGCAACAACGTATCACGGTCTTCTTCGGTATCGGCGATGTTGCTCAGATCGAGTTTGGCTGCCGCTTCACGCAGCTGCGCCTTCTCCGCCGACAGCGGATCGATGTCCAGATGGCGCAGGAACGCCTGCTGATAGGACAGGGTCTCCGCGCTCTCGCAGTCCAGCACCTGTTGCAGCAGATCGTCCACCTCGTTCATCAGGCGGTACATGTCGTAGTGCGGACGGTACCACTCCAGCATGGTGAATTCCGGGTTGTGATGCCGCCCGGCTTCTTCATTGCGGAAGCTGCGCCCCATTTGGTAGATCGGGCCGCTGCCCGCCGCCAACAGGCGCTTCATGTGATATTCCGGGCTGGTCATCATGTATAGCGTCAGGCCCTCTGCCGCCCCCGGCCCGACGAAACGCGTCTCGAACGGGAACAGGTGAACGTCGGTGACCGTCGCCTGGCTCATGGTGGGCGTCTCAACTTCCAGCACGCCACGATCGGCGAAGAAACGCCGGATCTCAGCCAGAATCGCTGCGCGTTTCAACAAATTGGCGATGGGTGCACTAGGCTGCCAGCTTGCCGTTTCGCTCATGGTAATTAACTCCGAAATCAAACAGGGGATGCAGTCTACTCGCATCCTTGCAGCCAAACAAATTCTTCACGATGCACAACCGTCCATAACGCCAATTTCCGATAAATGGGCGGCAAAAGCGCGTTAAAAAGGGTAAAGCAGGCCAAACGCGCAAAAAAACAGGCAAGCCTGTTGGTCGAGCGTTAATCGACAAAACAATCGATCACATCAAATTTCGACTACTTAACTTTAGGTATAGTTAATTCCCCATTATTGGTGGGAGATATCTATCCTTAACCTTTAAGCAACATTAATCGGTTCAATTAGTTAGCACCCGAAGAGTTCGCTAAATTTTAAGCATAGATATTTAACTTGCCGTTCTTAACAAGAACATTGGAGGAATGCAGTGCAAACCTTTAACGCCGATCTTGCCATTATTGGGGCCGGGGGCGCTGGTTTACGTGCAGCAATAGCCGCAGCGGAAGCCAATCCCCAACTGAAAATCGCGCTGATCTCTAAGGTCTATCCGATGCGCAGCCACACGGTCGCCGCCGAGGGGGGCTCCGCCGCCGTCACCCAGGATCACGATACCTTCGACTACCACTTCAACGACACCGTCGCCGGCGGCGACTGGTTGTGCGAGCAGGACGTGGTCGATCACTTCGTGCATCAGTGCCCGCGCGAGATGACCCAGCTCGAGCAGTGGGGCTGCCCGTGGAGCCGCAAACCGGACGGGTCGGTCAACGTGCGGCGCTTCGGCGGCATGAAGATCGAACGCACCTGGTTCGCCGCCGACAAGACCGGCTTCCACATGCTGCACACCCTGTTCCAGACCTCGCTGAAATATCCGCAGATCCAACGCTTCGACGAGCACTTCGTGCTGGATATCCTGGTGGATGACGGCCAGGCGCGTGGTCTGGTGGCGCTCAACATGATGGAAGGCACCCGCGTGCAGATCCGCGCCAACGCGGTGGTGATGGCCACCGGCGGCGCCGGGCGCGTCTACCGCTACAACACCAACGGGGGCATCGTTACCGGCGACGGTATGGGCATGGCGTTCCACCACGGCGTACCGCTGCGCGACATGGAGTTCGTGCAGTATCACCCGACCGGCCTGCCCGGTTCCGGCATCCTGATGACCGAGGGCTGTCGCGGCGAAGGTGGCATCCTGGTGAACAAAGACGGCTACCGTTACCTGCAAGACTACGGCATGGGCCCGGAAACCCCGCTGGGCGAGCCGAAGAACAAATACATGGAGCTGGGCCCGCGCGATAAAGTGTCCCAGGCCTTCTGGCATGAATGGCGCGCCGGCCGCACCATCGCCACCCCGCGCGGCGACGTGGTCTACCTCGATCTGCGCCACCTGGGCGAGAAAAAGCTGCTGGAGCGGCTGCCGTTCATCTGCGAACTGGCCAAGGCCTACGTCGGCGTCGATCCGGTGAAAGATCCGATCCCGGTGCGCCCTACCGCGCACTACACTATGGGCGGCATTGAAACCGACCAGAACTGTGAAACCCGCATCAAGGGGCTGTTCGCGGTCGGCGAGTGCTCCTCCGTCGGCCTGCACGGCGCCAACCGCCTCGGCTCCAACTCGCTGGCGGAACTGGTGGTGTTCGGCCGCGTCGCCGGTGAACACGCCGCGCGCCGCGCGCTCGAGACCGCGCCGGCCAACGGCAGCGCGCTGGATGCGCAAACCCGCGACGTCGAAACCCGCCTGAGCAACCTGATGAAGCAGGAAGGCAACGAAAACTGGGCGAAGATCCGCGACGAAATGGGGCTGTCGATGGAAGAAGGCTGCGGCATCTACCGCACGCCGGAGCTGATGCAAAAAACCATCGATAAGCTGGCCGAGCTGAAAGAGCGTTTCAAGCGCGTCAACATCACCGACAACACCAGCGTCTTCAATACCGATCTGCTGTACACCATCGAGCTGGGCTATGGCCTGGACGTCGCCGAATGCATGGCGCACTCCGCGTTTAACCGCAAAGAGTCGCGCGGCGCCCACCAGCGCCTGGACGAAGGCTGCACCGAGCGTGACGACGTCAACTTCCTCAAGCATACGCTGGCGTTCCATAACCCGCAGGGCGCGCCGCGTCTCGAATACAGCGACGTGAAAATCACCAAGCTGCCGCCGGCCAAACGCGTCTACGGCGCAGAAGCCGAAGCGCAGGAGAAAAAGAATAAGGAGCAGGCAAATGGCTGAGATGCAAACCCTGAAGATCGACGTCATGCGCTATAACCCGGAAAGCGACGCCGAGCCGCATTTCGTCACTTACGCCGTGCCTTACGACGAACAGACCTCGTTGCTCGATGCACTGGGCTACATCAAGGATAACCTGGCGCCGGACCTCTCCTACCGCTGGTCTTGCCGCATGGCGATCTGCGGCTCCTGCGGCATGATGGTCAACCGCGTGCCGAAGTTGGCGTGCAAAACCTTCCTGCGCGACTACGTCGGCGGCATGAAGGTTGAAGCGCTGGGCAACTTCCCGATCGAGCGCGATCTGGTGGTCGACATGACCCACTTCATCGAAAGCCTGGAGGCGATCAAACCGTACATCATCGGCAACGATCGCAAACCGGAGGATGGCCCAAACGTGCAGACTCCGGCGCAGATGGCCAAATACCACCAGTTCTCCGGCTGCATCAACTGCGGCCTGTGCTACGCGGCATGCCCGCAGTTCGGCCTCAACCCCGAGTTTATCGGCCCGGCGGCGATCACGCTGGCGCACCGTTATAACCTGGACAACCGCGACCACGGCAAGAAACAGCGCATGCCGCAGCTCAACGGCCAAAACGGCGTCTGGAGCTGCACCTTCGTCGGCTATTGCTCCGAAGTCTGTCCGAAACACGTCGATCCCGCCGCCGCTATCCAGCAAGGCAAGGTGGAGAGCGCCAAAGACTTCATGATCGCCATGCTGAAGCCGCAATAAGGGAGAAAATTGCCATGACAACTCAACGTAAGCCCTATGTGCGCACCATGACGCCCACCTGGTGGCAAAAGCTCGGCTTTTACCGTTTCTACATGCTGCGCGAAGGCACCTCGGTGCTAGCGGTCTGGTTCAGCATCGTGCTGCTCTACGGCGTGTTCGCGTTGAAGGGCGGCGCCGAGAGCTGGGCCGGCTTCGTCGGTTTCTTGCAGAATCCGCTGGTGCTGTTAATCAACGTCGTCGCATTGCTGGCGGCGGCGCTGCACACCAAAACCTGGTTCGATCTGGCGCCGAAGGCCGCCAATATCGTGGTCAACAGCGAGAAAATGGGACCGGGCCCCATCGTGAAAGGGCTGTGGGCCGTCACGATCGTCGTCAGCGTGGTCATCCTGGCCGTGGCCCTGTTCTAATCCGGAGGAAACATGATAAATCAAGCACCTAAACGCTCCGACGAGCCGGTTTTCTGGGGATTGTTCGGCGCCGGCGGCATGTGGGGCGCGATCGTCGCGCCGGCTATCGTGCTGCTGGTCGGCATTCTGCTGCCGCTGGGGCTGTTCCCCGGTGAAGCGCTGGGTTACGAGCGCGTGCTGGCGTTCTGCCAGAGCCTGATCGGCCGCCTGTTCCTGCTGCTGATGATCATTCTGCCGCTGTGGTGCGGCCTGCACCGCATCCACCATGCGATGCACGATCTGAAGATCCACGTGCCGGCCGGCAAGTGGGTGTTCTACGGTCTGGCGGCAATCCTCAGCGTCGTCACCGTCATCGGCGTCGTCACTCTGTAAACCGCTCGGGTGGCCAACGCCCGTTGGCCGCCCTTTTCTCATCGGCTATACTGTCTACTCGCCCCCGGTAAACAGGAGTCACCGATGCGTTTATGGTCAAAGCTTAGCGTCATGCTTTCCGCCCTGCTCTCCGTCGCCTGCAGCGTCTCCCCGCCTAAAGACATCAAGGTCGTGACCCCCTTTGACAGCCAGCGCTATCTCGGTACCTGGTATGAGATCGCTCGTCTGGATCATCGTTTTGAACGCGGTTTGCAGCAGGTGACCGCCCATTACAGCCCGCGCGCCGACGGCGGGCTGAAAGTCATCAATCGCGGCTTCAATGCGCAAAAACAGCAATGGCAAGAAAGCGAAGGCAAAGCCTACTTTATCGGTTCACCCCAGGTCGCGGCGCTGAAAGTGTCGTTCTTCGGCCCCTTCTACGGCGGCTATAACGTGATTGCCCTGGACCCGGCGTATCGCTACGCGCTGGTTTGCGGCCCTAACCGCGACTATCTGTGGATCCTGTCGCGCACGCCGACGCTTGACGCCAGCGTACGCGACAGCTTATTGCAGACGGCCAAAGGCTACGGTTTCGCCACCGACAAGCTGATCTGGGTGCAACAGTCCGCCGATCAGTGACTGCTGAACTTCAGCCCGAGTATGCCGACCACGATCAGGCACAGGCTGATGATGCGCGCAATATTGGTCGATTCACCCAACAGCACCATGCCCATGATGGCTGCACCCACCGCGCCGATGCCGGTCCACACCGCATAGGCGGTGCCGGCGGGCAGCGTTTTCATGGCGTTGGCCAACAGCAACATGCTGACCACCATCGCAGCGATGGTGATGATGCTCGGCGTCAGCCGGGTAAAACCGTGGGTGTATTTCAGACCGATAGCCCAAACCACTTCGAGCAAACCGGCGATAAGCAGAATAATCCAGGCCATGAGACGGCCTCCCTACCACTGGGGTCGTCCCCGATAAAATGACGCGTAAACGGGTCGTCCCGTTTAGCGAGGTGACGCATGACGGGTAACCTCACCCGCACTGCGGCAGGATAGCAGCAGCGTTAACGCTCAGGCAAGGGATAGAAATGTGGCGGCTCTCCGCAGCCGGAACGCCGCCGGGTAGAGAACGGATTATTCCGCGCTGCGCTGAATAGCCTTGCCGCCGGCCTGAATGTCTTCACCCACACCGCGGGTGGTATTGCAGGCGGTCAGCGAGCTCAAAATCATCAAAGAGAAGATCGCGATAATACTTTTCTTCAGCATAAGAAAGTCCTTATTTGTCGTTGATGAAAAAGTACGGCTTTCTAAGCGTAGTCAAAATTGACGGAGGGTGTGGGATCGTGACCGGCTTTGTGGCGCAAATACATCGGGTTAAAGGCGGGATCAGCTGGCCGTGCGGGAGATGGCGCCGCCGAGATGCTGAACGTCTTCGCCGAAACCGCGAAACGTATTGCAACTGCTGAGGGAGAAAAGGAACAACAGGGAGAGCACGGCCAACAACGTTTTCTTGAACATGCGGATTTTCTGCCAACGAACGGGGATAGGATAAAACAGAGGAACCGCGTGGGTTCCTCTGTTTTGAAACTTATTTAACGCGAGAGACGTATTCGCCAGAGCGAGTGTCAACCTTGATCACTTCGCCGATCTGGACGAACAACGGCACTTTCACCACGGCGCCGGTGCTCAGGGTAGCCGGCTTGCCGCCAGTCCCTGCGGTATCGCCTTTCAGGCCAGGATCGGTATCGGTGATTTCCGCTTCGATGAAGTTCGGCGGCTGAACGGCGATTGGACGGCCATCCCACAGGGTGATGATGCACTCTGCGTTATCCTGCAGCCATTTGGCCGCGTCGCCGACGGTTTTGCCGTCAACCTGATGCTGTTCGAAAGACTCAGGGTGCATGAAGTGGTAGAACTCACCGTCGCTGTACAGGTAGTTCATGTTGGTGTCCATCACGTCTGCGCCTTCGCAAGAATCGGTAGACTTGAAGGTTTTTTCCACGCGGGTGCCGGTCAGCAGACGACGCATTTTCACGCGCGCGAACGCCTGGCCTTTGCCCGGCTTAACGAACTCACTGGCTTCGACGGCGTAAGGTTCGCCCTCGAACATGATTTTAAGACCCGGACGGAAATCGTTGCTAGAATAAGTCGCCATGATGGCCCTCTGAATATTTGAACTGGTAGCTTAGCCAAAAAAATGGCACACATTATAACCCAAAGTACGGCACATAGAGAAGATTGGTTGCATCAACTCGCCGATGTTATTACCGATCCCGATGAATTACTGCAGCTTTTGTCACTGAATACGCACCCGGAACTGCCGCAGGGGCGCGATGCCCGTCGGCTGTTTGCCCTGCGCGTGCCGCGCGCCTTCGCTGCGCGCATGCGCCCCGGCGATGCCAACGACCCGCTGCTGCGCCAGGTGCTGACCGCCAGAGAGGAGTTCATCAACGCCCCAGGGTTCACCACCGATCCGCTGGATGAACAGCGCAGCGTGGTGCCGGGCCTGCTGCACAAATACCGCAATCGCGCGCTGCTGCTGGTCAAAGGCGGCTGTGCGGTCAACTGCCGTTACTGTTTCCGCCGTCACTTCCCCTATCAGGATAATCAGGGCAACAAGAACAACTGGCGGCAGGCGCTGGATTATATCCGCCAACACCCGGAACTGGACGAGATCATTTTTTCCGGCGGCGATCCGCTGATGGCCAAAGACAGCGAGCTGGAGTGGCTGGTCGGCGAGCTGGAGGCCATTCCGCACCTGAAACGCCTGCGCATTCACACCCGTCTGCCGGTGGTGATCCCGGCGCGCATTACGCCAGCGCTGTGCCGCCTGCTGTCGGCCTCGCGCCTGCAGGTGCTGATGGTCACGCACATCAACCACGCCAACGAAATCGACCGCGAGCTGCAGAGCGCCATGGCCCAGCTGCGCCTCGCCGGCGTCACGCTGCTCAACCAGAGCGTGCTGCTGCGCGACGTCAACGACAATGCCGATACGCTGGCGGCACTCAGCAACGCGCTGTTCGACGCCGGCATCCTGCCCTATTACATCCACGTGCTGGACAAGGTGCAGGGCGCGGCGCACTTCATGGTCAGCGACGATGAAGCGCGCGTCATCATGCAGGCGCTGCTGAGCAAGGTGTCCGGTTATCTGGTGCCGCGCCTGACGCGTGAAGTGGGCGGCGAACCGAGCAAAACGCCGATCGACCTGCGCCTGATGCCGGAGTGACGTGCGCCAAATGCCGTAACGAAAAAGAGGAATGCCGTGGCATTCCTCTTTTTTTATCTCTTTGCGACTGCGGTCTCAGCGCCTTACGGGCACTTGTAAACCTGGCCGACCATTTTGCTGTCCAGCGGTGCGAAGCTGGAGAGCAGATTCTGGCTCGGGCTGTTGGCGCCGTAGATCACGTTGCCGCCCATGGCCGCCGCCTTGTTGCGCAGATCGTTGGCCGCACCGCGCATGGAGCTGCCTTCACCGCCGTTGCCGGACAGCCAGTTGCTCTGGGTGCCGGTCACTTCCCCCAGCAGCTGGCATTCCGCCGCCGGCTTGCTGTCGGTGAACTTGATCTGCTGACCCGCAGCGGTCAGTTCATGAGTGGTGCTGCAACCCGCCAGCAGCATCGCTGCCGAAAGACCCAGTAAGGCTTTAATCCGCATCTTGTTCCCCATTCGATGTTGAGAATTACGCAAAATCTTCTACCCGTCGCCTTTCAAGCTGTAGCGTTGTTGACTGCGCTCGCTCACCCCAGTTACTTACTCAAGTAAGCGCCTGGGGACTCACGAGCTGGCCGCCTAGCTACAACTTGAAATTCATAGGGTATATCAGAAAGCGATGCCATCTCTTAAGCATCCGTTGCCGCGCGAGCGGGCCAACGTCTTGAGCGACAGCTGATGACTTACCAGTTTACCAGCTAAATCGCCCCGGGCGGCAAAAATATCATCAAATACAGTGCGGCGGCGTTATACCCAACCGGCAACGGCCGCCGATGCCTGCGCCTCCACGTCGCCCTGGCGCGGTTCCCCCTCCGCCAGTTTGAATACCGCCACCGCCTGCGCCAGCAGGGCCGCCTGTTCCTCCACGCCGACGGCGGTGGTCGCCACCTCCTCCACCAGCGCGGCGTTCTGCTGGGTCACCTGATCCATCTGGGTCACCGCCACCCCGACCTGCTCGACGCCTTTGCTTTGCTCTTCCGACGCATAGGAGATGTTATCCATCAGCGACGTCACCTGGTTCACCGAGCCGACGATGGCATTCATCGTCTCGCCCGCCTGTTCCACCAGCCGCACGCCGGCGGCGATATCGCCGGTTACGCCGTCGACCAGACCGCTGATCTCCTTGGCCGAAGTCGCGCAGCGCTGCGCCAGATTGCGCACTTCGCCGGCTACCACCGCAAAACCCCGCCCCTGCTCCCCGGCACGTGCGGCCTCGACGGCGGCGTTCAGCGCCAGAATGTTGGTCTGGAAGGCGATGCCGTCGATCACGCTGGTAATATCCCCCACCTGACGCGCGCTGTCGTTGATCGCCCGCATCTTGTCGATCGCGCTGGCCATCAGCGTTTCGCCGTTGCGGGCAATGCCGGCGGTCTGATTGACCATGCCGGCGGCCTGAGTGGCGTTATCGGCGTTTTGCCGCACCGTGGCGGTAATCTGCTCCATGCTGGCGGCGGTTTCCGTCAGCGCGCTGGCTTGTTCTTCGGTGCGGCTGGAGAGATCGGCGTTGCCGACGGCGATCTCGTGCGTACCGTGGTTGATCGACTCCACACCGTCACGCACCTGCTGCACGGTCGCACTCAGCTCCTGCTGCATCGTCCGTAGGCTGGCGAACAGCATGCCGATCTCATTGTTGTTGCGTACCGCGATCTCGCTGCGTAGATCGCCGCGCCCAACCTTTTGCAAGTGTTCGGCGATCTGGCGCAGCGGCAGAATCAAGCGCCGGCGGAAATCACGCTGCACGGCGACCAGCAGCAACAGGATCGCTGCCAGGGTGCCGCTCAGCAGGCGGGCGAAGACTTTTTGGGTCTGCTCCGCCTCTTCCACTGCCAGACGGTGGGCGGCCACCGTGGCCCGCATGTAGTCGGCAAACTGGTTATCCAGCCGCTGGCGCACCTGGCGCTTCTCTGTCGCCATGGCGTGCAGCCGCTCGATCAGCGCCGTCTGTGGCGTGTCGGCCAACAGCGTCAGTTCTAGCTTCAGCACCGCCTGCTGCGCCAGGTAAACCTTTTTCATCGCCTCGCCCAGATCCGGGCGCGATACCGTCAGGCCCGGCGTCTCCCAAAACAGGTTGAACGCGACGTCGGCGCTGCGCAGCTCACCGCGCGCCTCATCGATTCCCTGCTGAATATCGGCTCTGCTGGTCTGCGCCCAGCGCTCGAACGCCATGTTGTCGATCAGCGTCTGCGTTTGCAGCAAAGCACGCCAACTGCGGTTAAGCGCCGCTTCCTCGTCGGAGAACGTGCTCATCCTGTCGATACTGTGGCCGTTTTGCTGCATGAAATAGAAGGCAATGGCGCCGGTTCCCATGGGCATCAAGCCCAGCAGCAACAGCATCATCATCAGCCAGGTGGCTATTTTCATATTTTTCAGCATAAGTCGTCTCCGTTGACAGTCACACCGGCGAGGGGAAATTCCCCGCCTGGTAGGGGCTATATCGGTACGAAACGACAACGGTTTAGGGTAAAAACAAAATAATGCAATAATTCATTCAGTGAACTAATAACAGGCTAAATAAACATTCTTTTTATTGATTTTTAAGATAAAAAAAACCCCGGTCGTTTGACCGGGGTTCTCAGCACACAAGCGTGTGGGGGATGATTACATCATGCCGCCCATACCGCCCATGCCACCCATGCCGCCTGCTGCGCCCAGATCCGGTGCGTCAGCCTTCGGCAGGTCGGTGACCATGCATTCGGTGGTGATCATCAGGCCAGCCACGGAAGCCGCGTACTGCAGAGCAGAACGGGTCACTTTGGTCGGATCCAGGATACCCATCGCGATCATGTCGCCGTATTCTTCAGAGTAAGCGTTGTAGCCGTAGCTGCCTTCGCCCGCTTTCACCTGGTTGGCGATAACGGAAGCTTCTTCACCGGCGTTGACCACGATCTGACGCAGAGGGGCTTCCATTGCGCGCAGCGCAACTTTGATACCCACGTTCTGGTCTTCGTTGTCGCCTTTCAGCGCAGCGATTTTGCCTGCAACGCGGATCAGCGCGACGCCGCCGCCGGCAACCACGCCTTCTTCCACTGCGGCGCGGGTTGCGTGCAGGGCGTCTTCAACGCGGGCTTTCTTCTCTTTCATTTCAACTTCAGTGGCTGCGCCAACCTTGATAACGGCAACGCCGCCGGCCAGTTTCGCTACGCGCTCCTGCAGTTTTTCACGATCGTAGTCAGAGGTCGCTTCTTCGATCTGCTGACGAATTTGAGCAACGCGGCCCTGGATGGTCGCTTCGTCGCCCACGCCATCGATGATGATGGTGGTGTCTTTGTTGATGACAACGCGTTTCGCCTGACCCAGATCTTCCAGGGTGGCTTTTTCCAGTTCCAGACCGATCTCTTCAGAGATAACGGTACCGGCAGTCAGGGTAGCGATGTCCTGCAGCATGGCTTTACGACGGTCGCCGAAGCCAGGCGCCTTAACGGCAGCCACTTTCACGATGCCGCGCATGGTGTTGACCACCAGGGTCGCCAGCGCTTCGCCTTCTACGTCTTCAGCGATGATCAGCAGCGGTTTGCCTGCTTTGGCAACGGCTTCCAGCACCGGCAGCATTTCGCGGATGTTGGAGATCTTCTTGTCGGCCAGCAGGATGAACGGGCTTTCCAGCTCAACAGAACCGGTTTCCGGCTTGTTGATGAAGTATGGAGACAGGTAACCGCGGTCGAACTGCATACCTTCAACCACGTCCAGCTCGTCTTGCAGGCCGGTGCCTTCTTCAACGGTGATAACGCCTTCTTTGCCCACTTTCTCCATCGCTTCCGCGATCAGTTTACCCACGGTTTCGTCGGAGTTGGCGGAGATGGTGCCGACCTGAGCGATAGCTTTGGAATCGGAGCAAGGTACGGACAGTTTTTTCAGTTCTTCAACCGCAGCGACAACCGCTTTGTCGATGCCGCGCTTCAGATCCATCGGGTTCATGCCTGCAGCAACCGCTTTCAGGCCTTCGGTGATGATGGATTGAGCCAGTACGGTTGCAGTGGTGGTGCCGTCGCCCGCCGCGTCGTTCGCTTTGGAGGCCACTTCTTTCACCATCTGTGCGCCCATGTTCTCGAACTTGTCTTCCAGCTCGATTTCACGCGCAACGGAAACGCCGTCTTTGGTGATGGTCGGTGCGCCGAAAGATTTATCCAGCACTACGTTGCGGCCTTTCGGGCCCAGGGTCACTTTTACTGCATCAGCGAGAACATTCACGCCGCGGAGCATTTTCACGCGAGCGTCATTGCCGAATTTTACGTCTTTAGCTGCCATTGGTATTTCCCTTCAACTCGTTCAGTTCAGAAGATAAAGCGCAATTACGCTTCAACAATTGCCAGAATGTCGCTTTCGGACATGATCAACACTTCTTCATTGTCGATCTTCTCTGCTTTCACGCCGTAGCCGTCGTTGAAAATCACGATATCGCCAACTTTCACATCCAGCGGTTGGATGTTGCCGTTTTCCAGCACACGCCCTTTACCCACTGCAACCACTTCACCGCGAGTGGATTTACCCGCAGCAGAGCCAGTCAGGACGATGCCGCCAGCAGATTTTGATTCAACTTCTTTGCGCTTGACGATAACGCGGTCATGCAATGGACGAATACTCATTGAACGCTCTCCTGTAAGAAGGTCTCTATCAGATTTAGGGTTGTACACCGGATGGTTGTTATTACCGGCCTCGTGGCATTTGAGATGGGGGCGTTCCAGCCCCCTTCAAGGGGGCGAACAAAAAAAATTTCGCATTTTTGGTCCGACGAGTGCCGCAGAGATGAAAAACGCGGCCTGAGCCGCGTTTGCTTAACGATCGTGAGGTTTGCGATCCTCGTCCGGGCGGTGTTCCAGCACCGGGCGATCGTCGTCCTTGCGCTGGAATTCGCCGTCGAAGGTATTGCCGTTGGCGGCGTCGCCTCCGGTCCAACCGCCGGGGCGATACACCGACAGGTGCGGCATCAGCTTCAGCGTCAGCGATTTTTGCACCGGCGGCAGCAGCAGCAACAGGCCGAGGAAATCGGTGAAGAAGCCCGGTATCAGCAGCAGGAAGCCCGCCAGCACCAGCGAAACGCTTTTCACCATTTCCGCCGCCGGGCTTTCGCCGGCCGCCAGTTTTTGCTGCATCTGCACGAAGGTTTTCATGCCCTGATTGCGCACCAGCGAAATGCCGACGCAGGAGCTGAACACCACCAGCAGCAGGGTGACAGCCACGCCGAGCACGGCGGCGACTTTGATAAAAATGGATATTTCTATGTAAGCCAGCAGAAATATCAGCAGTAGCGGTAACCAGCGCACCTGGTTCTCCTATCGGTAGATAAAGCACGGCCGCCATGGGGGCGACAGCGCGAAAAAAGAGGCCGTAAACGGCCGACACCATTACAATGAGGGCATCACCCCACCATTTCAACCGAGAGCCGGTTTTTATTGCTAAAGTTCACAAACGTGAAAGAAGTCACAGAACCGGAAAAGGGCATATCCTTAAACACCATAAGGTGATCTGGGTTCAGTCATTTCTTACCAACCAGCATATGATCTGGGCAGCAACGGGCGATTTGGTTAATCGTTTCACGCCCCAAGCCTTCGGCAACATTAATTTAGGCTGTGCCCTTACTAGCCTTGACCTGACAAATTATTAATTCGGCAGCAACACATAGAGAAGGTTCTCATGTCAAACAACATTCGTATCGAAGAAGACCTGTTAGGAACACGTGAAGTCCCCGCAGACGCTTACTACGGAGTTCACACTCTGCGTGCGATTGAAAACTTCTATATCAGCAACAGCAAAATCAGCGATGTCCCCGAGTTCGTTCGCGGCATGGTGATGGTGAAAAAGGCCGCGGCGATGGCCAATAAAGAACTCAAAACCATCCCGCGCAAAATCGCCGACGTGATCATCCAGGCCTGCGACGAGGTGTTGGATAAAGGCAAGTGCATGGATCAATTCCCGGTGGACGTGTTCCAGGGCGGCGCAGGCACCTCGCTGAACATGAACACCAACGAAGTGCTGGCGAACATCGGCCTGGAGCTGATGGGCCATCAAAAAGGCGAATACCAGTACCTGAACCCGAACGATCACCTCAATAAGTGCCAGTCCACCAACGACGCCTACCCGACCGGGTTCCGCATCGCGGTGTACGCCTCCAACCAGAAACTGATCGACGCCATCAACCAGCTGCGTGAAGGCTTCGATCGCAAGGCGAAAGAGTTCGAAACCATCCTGAAAATGGGCCGCACCCAGCTGCAGGACGCGGTGCCGATGACCCTCGGCCAGGAATTCCACGCCTTCAGCGTGCTGCTGAACGAAGAGACCCGCAACCTGCACCGCACCGCGGAGCTGCTGCTGGAAGTTAACCTGGGCGCCACCGCCATCGGCACCGCGCTCAACACCCCGGAAGGCTATCAGCCGCTGGCGGTGCAAAAACTGGCGGAAGTCAGCGGCCTGCCGGTGGTGCCGGCGGAAGACCTGATCGAAGCCACCTCCGACTGCGGCGCCTACGTGATGGTGCACAGCGCACTCAAACGCCTGGCGGTGAAACTGTCCAAAATCTGTAACGATCTGCGCCTGCTCTCCTCCGGCCCCCGCGCCGGCCTGAACGAAATCAACCTGCCGGAGCTGCAGGCGGGGTCGTCCATCATGCCGGCCAAAGTGAACCCGGTGGTGCCGGAAGTGGTCAATCAGGTGTGTTTCAAGGTGATTGGCAACGACACTTGCGTTACCATGGCGGCCGAAGCGGGCCAGCTGCAGCTGAACGTGATGGAGCCGGTGATCGGCCAGGCGATGTTCGAGTCGATCCACATCCTGACCAACGCCTGCTACAACCTGCTGGAAAAATGCATTAACGGCATCACCGCGAATAAAGAAGTCTGCGAACACTACGTCTTCAACTCGATCGGTATCGTCACCTATCTGAACCCGTTCATTGGCCACCACAACGGTGACATCGTCGGGAAGATCTGCGCCGAAACCGGCAAGAGCGTGCGCGAAGTGGTGCTGGAACGCGGCCTGCTGACCGAAGCCGAGCTGGATGACATCTTCTCCGTGGAGAACCTGATGCACCCGGCTTATAAAGCTAAACGCTATACGGATGAAAATGAACAATAACAGACCTACCCGGTAGCCCTGAAAGGCACGCTAAATCCTCTGGATAGCGTGCCTTTTTACTTTCCGGCGCCCACAAAATTTTAACGTTTGATTTTCAATTTCTCTCATTTTAAGGAGTAAACACTATGCTAGCCGTAGAATTGGTTATCGTTCTGCTGGCCATCTTTTTAGGGGCCAGGTTGGGCGGTATCGGTATCGGGTTCGCGGGGGGGTTGGGCGTTCTGGTCCTGGCGCTGATCGGCGTCAAGCCAGGCAGCATTCCCTTCGACGTGATTTCCATCATCATGGCGGTGATCGCGGCGATCTCCGCGATGCAGGTCGCCGGGGGGATGGACTATCTGGTGCAGCAGACCGAAAAACTGCTGCGCAAGAACCCCAAACACATCACCATTCTCGCCCCTATCGTCACTTACTTCCTGACCATCTTCGCCGGCACCGGCAACATCTCGCTCTCGGCGCTGCCGGTGATCGCCGAGGTGGCGAAAGAGCAGGGCATCAAGCCTTGCCGCCCGCTGTCGACCGCCGTCGTCTCCGCCCAGATCGCCATCACCGCCTCGCCGATCTCCGCCGCGGTGGTGTACATGTCTTCGGTGATGGAAGGCCACGGCGTCAGCTACCTGCACTTGCTGATGGTGGTGATCCCATCCACCTTCTGCGCCGTGCTGGTGATGTCGCTGCTGGTGACCTGGCTGTTCGACTCCAAGCTGTCTAACGATCCGGTGTACCTGAAACGCCTGGAAGAAGGCCTGATCACCCTGCGCGGCAACAACGCGCTGGCGATCAAACCGCGCGCCAAAACCTCGGTGCTGCTGTTCCTGCTGGGCGTGCTGTGCGTGGTCGCCTACGCCATCATCAACAGCCCTGGCCTGGGCCTGGTGGCCAAGCCGCTGATGAACACCACCAACGCCATCCTGATCATCATGCTGAGCGTCGCCACGCTGACCACCCTGCTGTGCCGCGTCGACACCGACATGGTGCTGAACTCCAGCACCTTCAAGGCTGGCATGAGCGCCTGTATCTGTATCCTCGGCGTCGCCTGGCTGGGCGACACCTTCGTGCAAGCCAACATCGACTGGATCAAAGAGACGGCCGGCAGCGTCATTCAGGCGCACCCGTGGCTGCTGGCGGTGATCTTCTTCTTCTGCTCGGCGCTGCTGTACTCGCAGGCCGCCACCGCCAAGGCGCTGATGCCGATGGCGCTGGCGCTGAACGTGTCGCCGCTGACCGCCGTCGCCTCCTTCGCCGCCGTTTCCGGCCTGTTCATCCTGCCGACCTACCCGACGCTGGTCGCCGCGGTGCAGATGGACGATACCGGCACCACGCGCATCGGCCGCTTCGTGTTCAACCATCCGTTCTTCATTCCCGGCACCATGGGCGTGATCTTCGCGGTGGTATTCGGCTTCCTGCTCGGCAGCGTCATGCTGTAAGGCATCGACCGGGGCTACGGCCCCGGTTTTCTTTCTGGCGATAAACTCGCCTTCTAGCCAATCCGCCTTCAGGGTATAGTGCCCATTCAAACCGAAGAGAGGGCTGAAGATGTCTGATTGCGAAGCTGTCGTCATACTCTGTACCGCACCCGATGAAGCCAGCGCCCAGGAACTGGCGGCGCGGGTCTTGGGCGATAAGCTGGCGGCCTGCGCCACGCTGCTGCCCGGCGCCACCTCGCTGTATTACTGGGAAGGGAAACTGGAACAGGAATACGAAGTGCAGATGCTGTTCAAAAGCGATCGCCGCCGTCAGCAAGCCCTGCTCGACACCCTGAAACAACATCACCCTTACCAGACGCCCGAGCTGCTGGTCTTGCCGGTGATGGCCGGAGATAAAGACTACCTGTTATGGATCAACGCTTCCTTAAACTGATTTTGCTGCTGTGCAGCCTGTGCTTCCTGCCGCAGGCGGCGCAGGCTTCGCTGTTCGCGCCGAAGGGCGGCAGCCAGTTCGTGCCTGTCGATCAGGCCTTCACTTTCGATTTCAAACAGCAAGGCAACCAGGTAACGCTGAACTGGCAGATCCGCCCCGGCTACTACCTGTATCGTCAGCAGATCAAACTGGTGCCGCAGCAGGCGACGCTCGGCGCGTTTACCCTGCCCGAAGGGCTGAGCCACAAGGATGAATTCTTCGGCGAAGTGGCGATTTTCAAACAGCAGCTGAATCTGCAGGTGCCGCTGCAACAGGCGGCGGCCAACGCCAGCCTCAGCGTCACCTATCAGGGCTGCGCCGAGGCCGGCTTCTGCTATCCGCCGGAAACCCGAACCATCCCGCTGGACGCGGTCAGCGCCACCGCCGCCGCGCCGCTCTCGGCCTCTGCGCCGGCTGAAGCCCCTGCCGCACCGGCCAGCCTGCCGTTCTCGCCGCTGTGGGCATTGCTGATCGGCATCGGTATCGCCTTCACCCCGTGCGTACTGCCGATGTACCCGCTGATCTCCGGCATCATCCTCGGCCGCGACCGGCCGCAAAGCAGCGGCCGCATTCTGGCGCTGGCGGTGGTTTACGTGCAGGGCATGGCGCTCACCTACACCCTGCTGGGCTTGGTGGTGGCCGCCGCCGGATTGCAGTTCCAGGCGGCGCTGCAGCATCCTTACGTCCTGATTGGCCTGTCGGCGCTGTTCATCGCGCTGGCGCTGTCGATGTTCGGCCTCTATTCCCTGCAGTTGCCCTCGGCGCTGCAAACCCGGCTGGCAAACTGGAGCAACACCCAGCGCGGCGGCTCACTGACCGGCGTGTTCCTGATGGGCGCCCTGGCCGGGCTGATCTGTTCCCCCTGCACCACCGCGCCACTCAGCGCCATCCTGCTGTATATCGCCCAGAGCGGTAATCTGTGGGCCGGCGGCGGCACGCTGTACCTGTACGCGCTGGGAATGGGCATTCCGCTGGTGATCGTCACCCTGTTCGGCAACCGCCTGCTGCCGCGCAGCGGCCCGTGGATGCAGTACGTGAAAGAGGCCTTCGGCTTCGTCATTCTGGCGCTACCGGTGTTCCTGCTGGAGCGGGTGATCGGCGACCTGTGGGGCATGCGCCTATGGAGCCTGCTCGGCCTGGCGTTCTTCAGCTGGGCCTTCGCCCTGAGCCTAAGAAGCGCACGCGGCTGGGCGCGTGCCCTGCAATTGCTGTTGCTGGCGGTGGCGGTGATCGCCGCGCGGCCGCTGCAGGACTGGGCTTTCGGCACCGACCAGGCGCAGCAGGCGGCTCAACCGCATCTGGCCTTTACCCGCATCAACAACGTCGAACAGCTCGATCTCGCGCTGCAACAGGCGCGGGGCAAACCGGTGATGCTGGACCTATACGCCGACTGGTGCGTAGCTTGCAAAGAGTTCGAGAAATACACCTTCAGCGACGCCGCGGTGCAGGCGAGCCTGGCCAACGCGGTGCTGCTGCAGGCGGACGTCACCGCTAACAGTGCGGAACAGGCAGCGCTGCTGAAGCATCTGCAGGTGCTGGGGCTGCCGACGATCCTGTTCTTCGATCCGGCGGGCCAGGAACTGACAGTACAGCGGGTCACCGGTTTTATGAAGGCGGCAGCCTTCAACGCGCATTTGCAGAAAGTGATGTGATAAATAACACTGAGGTTCTGAACCGAAGAGGAGGAAGCACAAGTGCAACGTGAACACGTCCTTGATACCGCGCTGGGCCTGTTGGAACAACAGGGCCTGGCGACCGCCACATTAGAGATGCTGGCGGAAAAACTCGACGTTCAGCCCGGCGATCTCAAGCGGTTCTGGCCAGATCGCGAAGCGCTGCTGTACGACTGCCTGCGCTACCACGGCCAACAGATCGACACCTGGCGCCGCCAGCTGCTGCTGGACGAGAGCCTGAGCCCGCAGCAAAAGCTGCTGGCGCGCTATGACGTGCTGGCGGAATACGTGCAGCAAGACCGCTACCCCGGCTGCCTGTTTATCGCCGCCTGCAGCTTCTTCCCGGAAACGGATCATCCGATCCACCAACTGGCGGAGCAGCAAAAGCTGACCTCACTGGAGCTGACCCGCGAACTGCTGCGCGACATGGACGCCGACGACGCCGACATGGTGGCACAGCAAATGGAGCTGATTCAGGAAGGCTGCCTGAGCAAACTGCTGGTAAAACGCCAGCTCCAGGACGTATCGGTCGCCAAACGGCTGGCGGAAGACATCTTGCAGGTGGCGCAGTGCCGCCGCAACGGGGCGTTGAGCTGAATCGGCAGGGTTGGCGGCACAGCCAACCCAAGGTGATAGCCAGAACAGGCGCATTTTTTGCGCCCTTTGCCTGAAAAGCCAGCAACCGGAGGTATTTTAACGTCTTTAACGCATAAAGCCGTTGACGGCTTTCGGCCAATACGGTTTAATGCTGCCCGTTGCCCGGATAGCTCAGTCGGTAGAGCAGGGGATTGAAAATCCCCGTGTCCTTGGTTCGATTCCGAGTCCGGGCACCATATTCAGAAAAACCCGCCTATGGCGGGTTTTTCGCTTTCTGGGGTACGGACTCTCCATCGAACTGCGTTCGATTATTCGGCCAAAGGCCTCACCCTGCGGGCCAGCGCTGAAGCGCTGTTCAACGCGGCGCCAGCTCCGGTTGTCCGAGTCCGGTCGCCCTATTTAGAAGAACCCATCTATGGCTGGGTTTTTGCTTTTCAGGGACTGGACTCTTCATCGAACTGCGTTCGATTATTCGGCCAAAGGCCTCCCCCTGCGGGCCAGCGGCATAGGACGAATGCTCCCTTCTCTACTTGCATCCCCCAGAAACGTTGGCTCCAAGGGTAAGCGAATTGCCGCATTCTCGGCATTAGGTGTGAAAGTGGCGACGCTAGACGAGCAATGCCCAATTTCGTTGAGGCGGATACTTACTCTCTGGTAAAAAACGCTACGTCATGCAATGCGTAGCAGCGTCAATGATGACGTCGCAATGCTAACCAACGGGAAGAATGGCCAATTTCTTGAATAGATAGCTGCCTTTTCTTCATCCGCTGCGCATGTTTGTAGAATGAATAGATGCTTAAACAGAACAAAAATATCGCGAAATAAAACAAATCCACTTCACCTTTCCCTTGGTGTAGATAATACCCAAAGTAAATTACGTACAGCTACCATCACTGCCAACGATAATAATTCACCTAACTTATGATCTGATTCGGAACAACAGGCTATTTAATCAACAGTCACAAAAAAAGCAGGGAGGATAACCCTGCTTGTCATTCAAAAAATAAATATTACTGGCATAACGGCGAGTATTTTTTCATAAACGGCGATTCACATATCGCATTCATGACTTCGCCTTTATCTTTTTCTTTAGGCTTGGCGCCTGTGTTGGTGTTGCCCGCACATTGCCCGCCATTTTTCCCTTGACCATTGATGCATTGGCCAAAATCGCTATTGCCGGCACCGCTGGCGTTGCCATTATTGCCCTGCACGTTCTGATTGCCGTTAAAACCGGCATAGGCATAAGATGCCATCATGATGCAAGCGCCAATAAGTAAAGCTGCTGTCTTTTTCATAATTTTCCCTTTTTGTTATTTAATAAATGAATAAAGCGAGAATTAACATTCCCCTGATGAATTTCAATCAGAATCAAATATCTTTTAGCGTTCTAAAGATAACAGACGAGAATAATTATAATTATTCCCCATCACAGTTAGGAATACTCTGCCTCTGGAGATAGTAACCAATACATAAAGTCATGGCTGCGGTTTAACATCAGCTTACCCATTACCGAACGTTTATGGCTGTGCACCGTTTTAACGCTCACCCCCATTATTCTGGCGGTTTGCGATTGATCCAACCCGCGCCGCATATAGCCGATAACCTGCCGCTCACGAGGGGTCAGCACCAGTCCGGAAAAATGGCATGCCGGGCCGGGATTGGCCAGGGCATCGGTCAATAGCGTAAACAGCCGTTGTTGATCGTCGGTTCGATAAAGCACTCGCTTCGCTCGCCTAGCAACAAGGGTCTGTCTTTCTTCAATGGTGACGACGTGTGCCCTTGAATAGGCAGTCCAACGCCGAGCGCGCCGGAGCTGCGAGGTCAACACGATGTCGGGCCGCTCATCGCTGCCTGGCCGCAGGAAATGCGCGACTTTATTATACTGCTGCGCATATTTCGCAATGCTTAACCGCAAGCCGGTAGCGAAATAGCGATTTTCGTCATCAATCACAATATTGATCGGTTTCATTCCCTGAGCCTCCTGTAGGCATAGTATTAATTCGTACCGGCGATAACCTTCCGCCGACCCTTTGTCTCTCGCTTTTACAGTGTATGACTGAAAATAGCGGGTCGTTCAGGCTCACTCCATGACATCGCCAGGTAAGAGAATGCGTATATCACATATGTTCTTTTCGCATTTACCAAATAAGCAGCGACACGGCAACAATCTCATTCACTTGCTCATTGACTAATGACTTATTTAATACGCGCGATAGCACATTACTTTATGCCACCTCTACGATGAGCACCACCGAGGCAGAAAACGGGCCCGTATGTGAGGTATTATTATTTTTAAGATCGCCATCGATAAATATCTCTTGCGTACCGGCCCGCACGTTAACAAAACTTTCCAAACTGTTCGCACCCGGGGTTGAATTCCTCACTTTCAGGCTGGCCGTCAGCTTTCCATCCTGGCTGAGTGACATATTCGTCACATTGGAGGCAAACTTGACCCGCACGCTGCTGTCACCGGAGCAGTCAATTTTAAATGAACCACTGGCCTGCCGGCTTACCACGTCGTTGCCGAACGTTCCAAAATTGACCAGGGCATCAGTATCCAGAATATCGCAGCTTGTCGTCAGAGGGATAAGTGGGCTGCAATCGAATCGCCCCGAAGACCCATTCCCAACCGCTGAAGAATTAGAAAAATACAAACATGATCTGAAACCCTCAAGTTCAAAATAGGGACGAATCAGTTCCGTCTTGGCTATGCCAAAGCCGCCACGGTACTTCATCAATGGCACCAGTTCCCCAATAGTTTTGGCTGTTGCTATATTTGTCTTGCAAGTACTGGTCGAACACTGGTTAGGGGGGCGTCGGTCAACCAAGTCAGTGATCAACCTGGCAGTAGCCACAGATCCGTTCGAGGCAATTGGGTAGATAGCGAAAGTGTAACCACATGGGTACGCAGTACTAGTTATCGTGCCATTGCATATATTACTATCGGGTATCGGCCCAATGTCATTTAGCGTGGTGGTGACAAGGAAAGACCCCGGGATCTCCCCTTTTCGTATGATGGTGGTGGCGTTGTGGTATGCGGCATTCGCCGTGCTGACGCTGCAAAAAAACACGATTAAAAATAAAAGAGCACTTTTCATCGAATGACCTTTCATATTATCTCAACAATAGCCACCACAGGCACAGAAAACGGGCCGGTATGCGAGCTATTGTTATTCCTGATATCACCATCGATAAAGATTTCTCTATTGCCGCCTGGCACTTTGACATAATTCTCGCCCACGCCAGCGATCAGATCTCTAAACTTCAGGCTGGCGGTCATTCGCCCGTCCTGGCTTAACGGCATATTGGTGACATTGGAATTAAACTTAACGCGCAAGTAAGCCTCGCTGGCACAATTTATCTTGATGGTTCCCGTGGCCTGCCGGGCCGTGACATCGCTGCTGAATGTGCCAAAGTCAACGATGGCGTTAGTGTCAAGAATATCGCAACTGTTCGTCTTGGGTATTTCGGGGCCGCAGCCGAAAGCGCCACTCCATCTACCGTTAATTGCCACACCGAAGCAGAGTCGAAGAGGCCAGCTGCCAACCTGGTTTATATCTCTCGTCGAGTTCGTCCCATTGCGCCCTAAATACCTGACTAACGGCGCGAGCTCCCCCATGGTTTTGGCCGTGCTCGTGCTGGTCTTGCAATCCGCCGTGTTACAGCTGCTGTTGGCCTCAGCCAATGCCACAGAGGCACGTGGGGAGCTCGATAAGGTCATCACCACAGATAACATGCAGTCTCTTTGTCCATAACATGGGTTGGGTTCCTGCGACTCCGGTAAAATACGGAGAAACGTAAAAGAGAGAAAAGCATAGGATCCACTTGTAGGCTCTATACGAGGAATGGCCTCAAAATTAGCGGCGCGGGCCGCATTCATGCCGCCGAAAAATACGATTAGCAATAATAAAAAAATCTTTTTCATCTGGTTACCCTGCCGGAAAAATAGCTTATCCGACCATCGCCAATGGCGAAAATATTCCGCCGGTTAAGTGCCGTCGGTGCGCCTCTTTCCACCGCGTTTATAACGCGGCGGCTTTAATTGCTGCCGCAGCCCGGCACCGGAGCAGTGCAGCTTCGGTGCCGGTCTAACGTTTTACTCATATATGGCGGTCATGGTTGCCGACGCATTGAAACTCGCCGTAGGTAAACCCGAGTTCGGCTTGCCGATCGGCACGGCGTAAAACTTAGGCGGGTTATTCACATCGGTAACCGCCACCTTGCTCTTAGGCACATAGGTTTTATCCCCGTCCCCCTCGATGATACGCAACCCGAGATTATTAAATGCCGGGAGGGGTAGGGCCTGGATCGCGTTGTAATCGCCCCATGGGACGGTCGTATATTCCAACATCACCTTAAGCTGGCCGCTGCCTGGTGAACCGCCCTCACATTTGATGCCGTAGGGGATCGGCATTTTCTTATAGTCTTTACCATTAATCTTGTTGATCACCACTTCCGCAAAATTAACGCTGACATCGTTACCCTCGTTGAGGGTGCAGTCTGGCGCCGCCACCAGCGTACCGGTAAAGTTCACCTTTATCGCCTGCGCCGCGCCGCTGGCCAGCAATCCCATACAGGCCAAGGCGGCCAGCCCTGGAATATATTTCATCTTCATCTCCTTATTGAACCTCGACTAATAATGTGGCGGAACTGGAAAAGTTCCCGCCACTCAACTTGGCGCCGCCGCGCTTGACCGGTACGGCATAGAGCAGTGGATAATTGGGATAAAAAAAGTTATGCCACTCGTTCAGCTTTAGCTGCTGGCCATTTTCGAACAGCAGCTTGATCGCCAAATCTTCCTTCTCGCGGGTGCGCAGCAAACCGACGCCAAAATTCGGGCTATCGCCCTGCAATGACACTTTCATATTTCCGTTCGAGCCGGAGGTATCGCCGCTGCAGCTCACGCTATAGGGGATCTTTTTCTTGCCGTAGTTGACGCCGTCAATGTCTGCGATATTCAGTTCGCTGAAGGGCACATCGATGTCATTGCCGCCGTTGATTTCACACTTTGGTTTCGCGAGCACTTCACCTTTCACCGTGACATTCACCGTGGCGGCCTGCGCCAGCTGGCCAAAACTCAGCACCGCCAGCAGGGTGAGCGCCGAAGCGGCAGCGGTGCTGGCCGCCAGCGCACAGCCCAGAAGGAGATATTCGCCGCCGATGGCCAGCGTGCGTCGCCCTGTATCGCCCATACCGTCCACCTCAGTCATAGTTCAGCCGGAAATCGATCGCCGCGCGGTAGGCGCCCGCCAACAGCGGCGCACGCGTGCGCTCCGCCATCACATAAAACTGCAGCCCGTTATCGCCCAGCGCCAGCAGCTGCGGCCGGCTGCGGCTGCCCAGCCGCACATCGCGGTTATCCGCATCCAACAGCCGCAGCCCCAGGCCTTCGGCGCCCTGCACCTGCACCAGCTGCGGGTTATCCGCATCGGCCGGGGCGGTGAAGCTCACCGTTACTGCCGGCTGGTAGGCATCCCACAGCCGGTAACCCAGGCGAGTGTCTCTGATGGCCGCCCCCATGCGCGTGCAGTCACGCAAGCGCAGTTGGAAGGCCACCGGCTGCGTGCGGTTGCCGGGCACTGCCAGGCTGCTCGTGGTGGTTTCACCCAGCCAGATATCCTGGTAGGCCGAAGACATCTCCAGCCGGCAGGCGCCTTCGGTCAGCGCGCCATGCACAAACAGCATGCCGTGGTTACCTGACTCTGCCCGATTCGTCAGCAAAACCAGCGCCAATAACGCCGCCTGGCCTGCCCGTCGCGTTAAAGCGCCTCTCTCCTGGCTGTTGCAGCCGCTATCGATTATTTGCATTAGTTTCCCTGCCGCTTCAACTGATGGAGCGCCGCTGCCGGCGCCGATTATCCTTGCTTCTCAGGCACCACCTGACAATCACCGGTGCCACACTTGAAGGTCAGATCCGGGCGGCCGCCATAGTCATTGACATAAGTCAGCACCGGTGCATTGCCCAGGCCAGTGGCGCCTAACGCCACGCTGCCTTTCGGCGGCACCATCAGCGGTTCAAAACCGGCGGCGGTTTTACCGCTCTTGCTGCTGCGGGCATCGACCAGCGTGATGTAATAAGGGGTCGGGTTATTGGCCCTAAAGCCCGCGCCCTGGCGGGTCAGCGTCAACTGCTCTTGCCACGGGCTGTACGCGGAATTTTTGTTCGGCACGATCGCCGCCGGGCGGTAGAACAGCTTGATGCGGGTCTGCAGCGCGATCTGCAGCGTGTTGGCCTTGTTGCTCTTCGGCGGGATCTCGCGCAGGTTGAAGTAGAACAGGCTCTCGCGATCCTGCGGCAGCGCCTTGGCGGCCGGCAGCGCCTGTACCTTGACCTGGCTTTGCGCGCCCGGCTCCACCCGCTGCACCGGCGGCAACACGATCAGCGGGCTGTTGATTTTTTCACCCTGCTCATTCTCCAGCCAGCCCTGAGCCAGATAAGGCAGTTGGGTGTTTTTATTGGTGATGCTCATGCTGGCCGAGTTATCGCCGCCGTTTAAAATCACGCGGGTGCGATCCAGCGCGATAGCGGCCTGCGCCTGGCCGCTCAGCAAGGTGGTGGTTAGCAGGCCGGCTACCGACAGCGTTTTTACAGTGTTGTTTCGCATAATAAGCTTCCATTTGGTCAAAAATTGCATTTACGGGTTTTCCGGCGCATCTGCCTGGCCTTCACTGCCTGCGGCCACGCGCCGGCACGGCAGCAGCAGATCGCTCAGAGCAACATCCGTGCGCAACGCCGGCAGATCGATTTCGCATTGCGCCTTCCCTTCCCAATGCACCGTCATTTGTTCACCGGCGCGGATGCCGCTGAGGTAAACGCTGCCGCCGTCATTCACAATCCCGGTCTGCTGCCTGCGGCGGTTGAACACCTCGGCGCCAAACGGCGGCGTGCTGCCGTCCGCCAGGCGGATCACCGCCATCGCTTTCTGGCCGGAAATCACGTTGAAGCGCCGGTAGCCAATGGCCCCTTCGGTGAGCGTCGCCTGCACCACCGACTGCGTCGCTTCAGCCTCGTCCGATAAGTTGGTCAGATCGATGCTCGCCCGGCTGCGGTAAAAGTTGCCGACGTCCGTCACCACCGCTTTGCCAAACATGTTGGTGCGGCTCGTGGCGCCATAGCCACGTACCGGCACCCCGGCCACGCCATCGGTGTCCAGCATCAGGCGGGTACCACCGAAGCTTCCGCTACGGTGCAGCGCCGCCCCCTGGGCGGTAAGCGTGGCCCCGCCCAGCAGGCTCATGCCGAACGCGGAGTACTGGCCCCCCTGATAACTCGCGTTGGCGTCGATACGCGCCGCGTCGCCGTCGTGGCTGTAAAACGCGCTGGCGGAGCCGCCGTTGCGCGAGCTGCCGGCGGTCAGCTGATAGTTGTTGTGTTCATCCAACCGTTGGTAGTAGCCCACCCGCTGGTTGTTATTGTTACGGTTCCACGAACTGCTGTAGCTGAGGTTGGTATCTTCTCCCCACGGCACCGTCAGGCTCAGATACATGCCGTCGTCGTTGGTCCCTCTGGACTTGTTGCGATAAGCCGAGAGTGAGGCGCTCAGGTTTTTCCACGATCCCAGGTTGAAATAGCGCGACAGCGCCAGGCTGTAGCGTTCGTCGGTCGGCTTATCCCAGTAAGTCTGGTGGTCGTAGTTGAGATAGGTACTGACCCCCAGATCGCGGAACTGCTTGTTAAAGGTGATGGTGTACATTTCTCGGCTTTTGCCGTTCCGCAAGCCGTGATAACGCGCGTCCAGGTATTCGCTCATGGTCATAAAATTTTCTTCCGAGAAGCGATAACCGGCGAAGGTGATCTGACTGTCGTATTCATCAAAGCTTTTCGAATAGCTCAAACGGTACGAGCCGCCTTTTTTGGTGCCGTCGTCAATCGGCAATCTTGCCCGCGAATATGTGGTATCAAACGACAGCGCGCCGAGCACCAGCAGATCGCGCCCCAGCCCCAGCGACAGCGCGTTATAATCGCCACCGGCGATAGCCCCGCCGTACAGCGACCAACCGTTGCTGACCCCCCAGGAGAATTCACCGGTGGCAAAGGTTGGCCCCTGCACCTGGTGCTCCCAGTTCGACGGCCGACCACCGGCGAACTTGAAGCGCACCATGCCAGGGCGCGTCAGATAAGGAATGCTGGCTGTGTCCACCTGAAACTGCTGCACGCTGCCGTCTTGTTCCTCAACCTTGACGTCCAGCTTGCCCATCACCGAATCGCTCAGATCCTGGATGCGGAACGGCCCGGCGGCGACCTGCGCCTCATACAGCACGCGCCCCTGCTGGCTGATGGTGACTTTGGCGTTGGTTTTGGCGATGCCGGTCACCTCCGGCGCATAGCCGCGCAGGTTGGGCGGCAGCATGTTGTCGTCCGACATCAGGCTGAAGCCGGTAAAGCGGAAGCTGTCGAAGAGGTTGCTCTGCAGCGAATCCTCTCCCAACGCCAGGCGCGCGCCCCACTGCGGCAACGCGCGGAAAGCGTAATAGCGGCTCCAGTCAAACGTTCTCTGGCTCGATTCCCCCGAGCCGGTCTGGTGATTGAGACTGGTCTGCCAATCGGCCCGCAGCCGCCAGGCGCCCAGGTTGGCGCCCACCGCACCATTACCGCCCAGGCGCTGCGTCTGGCCGCCGCCGTTGCTATTCTGCTGCACCTGGCCGTTCAGGTTGTAGTCCAGCAGCAGGCCGGGAATGCCGTTATCCCAGCGCGCCGGCGGATCCCAATCCGGCGAGGAGTACTCTAAATAGGCCTGGGGAATGTTCAGATACAGCGCCGACACCGCCAGATCGCCCCTGGCCTCGATGCCCTTGAGGCTGCTCAGATCCAGGCACTGCTCGTTATGCCACCAGCGCAGCTGCTTGAGAAACTCGGTTTTAAGGCCCAGTTTTTCAACCAGCTCCGGCGAGACGCAGG
Source organism: Serratia sp. PL7 (assembly GCF_945957435.1). Classification (NCBI taxonomy): domain Bacteria; kingdom Pseudomonadati; phylum Pseudomonadota; class Gammaproteobacteria; order Enterobacterales; family Yersiniaceae; genus Serratia; species Serratia sp. PL7. The sequence continues at coordinate 84,764 of NZ_CAMFLB010000024.1, forward strand.
CCGCACTGCCATCGGGATCGTTTTCCGGCGGATAGAAAACCACCGGCTGCTCATCCAATGGCTGCTTGTTCACCACTACCGTCATGCTGTACTTGCCCGGCATAATAAAGGCGCCTTTGGCAAAGCGGCCGAGATCGATATTTTTACGATCGTTGATATCCAGGATGTCAGTGTTGAACTGAATTGCATCATCCGCCCGTCCCGGCAACGCCAGGCCGCAGAGAGCCAGAGAAATACATATCCCTAATAAACTTAACGGGAGCGCCCCCGATTTAAATTTTCTCGCATCCATGATCCCGCCAACCTTTAACTTATTTATAATCAGTAGTAATCCAATTTAAAACGAATGGCGGAGCGGAAATCCCCTGCGCGCAATACCTGGCTGTTAGCCACCAGCTGCATTGAATAATTCAATCGATAATCTTTTGTTAGGGTATTTTCTATTGACATCGGCACCCCAGGGTAAATATCTGTGCCGATGCTATCGACAATGCGTAACGCCACGCCACGGGCATCGCCGATGACGCCGAAGTTTTTTCCTTCCGCATTACCGTCAAATATCATGCGGAAATGCTGGCGCCCGGTATTGGTACTGTTTTCCCCTGCCAGCCCGCAGTTCACCAGCTTCAGCGTAAAGGGGCGGGTCAGCCCGTGCCCATCACGGGTAATTTGTTCCACCGGCAAAATTTTCATATCGATGGTTTGATCACGGCTGGCCGCTTCAAGGGCGCAGGCCGCGTTGACAATAGCGCCTTCCATATTGACTCTTCCCCAGCCAATAACCGAAGCCGTTGCCGGCATCGTCTGGGCCGTAAAAATCGCGACCAATAGGGAAGGCGCCACTACATTTTTGCCAATAAGGGCCATAGAGATTATCCCTTGCAAACAGGAATCCATTCGGGGAAAAAGCATACGGGCTAGTCCCGCATGCTATAATTATTTAACCTGTCGTAAATCGATTAGTTATAATTTACAATGAAGTTAGCAGTACTGAAGAAGGTACCGGCTTGAATTGGTTTATTTTTATCGTCTCCATTACCACGCAGGTGAGAGGTGAAATTCAGAGTATATTCAGTATCTGCGCCCGCTTTCAGTACACCAATGTTAATTGGCGTACCCAGCTTAACAGTGTCCGCGCCATGAGAGATAACGACACCGGCGTTTTTAGCGGTGCTCATTGGACCGAATTGCAGCATATCGTCTTTAACACCTTTAAGACCGTTGAAAGTGATCGTCATCGCCGTCTCAGTAGGAGCGTCAGGCAAAATACAGTCTCTCAGCACAATATCGAACGGAGTCTTAACAGCGGAATCACGGCCATTCAGCAGGCTGGAGTCGCCGATTTGGCCCATTTTTACAGTTTGCTCAACGCTCTTCTGATCCATTGAACATGCAGCTTTCGCAATAGAACCTTCAAAGTGAACCTTACCGGTGTTAGCTGCCTGGGCCATCATAGAAGAAGCGCCGAAGGCCAATACCGCTGCAATCATAATTTTGTTCAGTTTCATAGAAATTCCTTACATTCCTTAGTAAGTAGTGGAGAAGAATTAAATCCTTAAGTCACGCATGCAATGAAGCAGTATTCCTGCGCATTGTCTCCGTGGCTAATACGCTGCGTTTCCGCGCCCCGTATCAGTGGAGACAAATTTACACTTAGCGCCTTCCATTTGAAATGTTATGTCGCAAAAATACAAAAACACAGAATTATTATCGATAAAATAATAATTAAATAGATTAAAATCACGATAAATAGGATTTAATTATCAGTATTTATATTAAAAAACTTGTAAGCAGATAAACATTTCATTTCAATTACACGAATAAAGAGAAAAATCCTATTGCCCTGCAACTCAAGGGATTGAAAAAAGTACACAGAGGTCTCAGAATAATCTCTCGACAGGAAAGTTGACGGGTAAATAAAATGATTTTCATTATAAATGAGAGCATCCTCTATAACGAGGAGGAAGGCACATTGATGCATGTCGATAATGCCAGCAATAAAATAGCTTTACTGAAGCCGACCAGCAGACTGCTTTCGTTGTTCATCAAGAATAATAACAAGCTGTTGTTGCGAGAGAGGTTGCTTAATGATGTTTGGGTCGATTATGGGCTGAAAGCCTCCAACAATAACTTAAACAATTACGTTTCCGGGTTACGTAAATCACTGGCGCAGTTTGGCGCCGAGGAGATTATCGTCACCTATCCACGCCAGGGGTTTAAATTCATTGCACGAAACATTCATGAAGCGAATGAAAATAAGGTGGAAATATATAGAGAAGAAAAGCACCGTGAAACGGAAATAGCGTCTACGCCGCCCCCCGGGACTTCTCCCCCCGGCATCCGACGAGCATTACAACGCTTAATAATGATTGCCGCTGCCTGTCTGGTGCCTTTTGCCATCATTGTGCTGTATCAAAACAGCACGCGTATCAGCGTTTATCCACTTGGGAATTACCAAAGCTGCCAGGTGTACAGTATGACTTTAGGTGGAGGAAGCCTGGAGAACATCAAGCAGGTGATACAACAGGCGGGCTTCAATTGCCGTACGCGGGCCGACGTCTATTATTACGCTAACATTCTTAATGAGAGCACTAACCAGGATGAACAGCAGGTCACCTACTGCCCGCGTACCGGTAACAGCCCTTGCATCAATAATTATATAGCCGGCAATCAACCTTAATCTTTTCGCTCTTGATACCCAGGGTCAGAGACAACATCGGCCCCCCGGTAATTCTGGGGGGGACCGTTATGCGCCAGTCACGCAGACAAAAAGCGGCGAATGGTTATCAGTAAACAGATAGTGATGCCGATCGATACGCTCGATGCGCAAATGCAGCTGCTGCCCGGCGATAGGTAACCGGCGATTCATATCCTCGCGAATAACAGAGTCCTGCGGCTTGCGGGTATTTTTCGTTACCCACATGGTGTAGTTGCTGCCGCGACGCTGGTAACTCATTTCCACGGAGCGATCGACCACATAACGTGTATCACCATCAAAAAAACTGCCGCTCATCAACATAGTGAGCTGTCGCGCGCCCTCAGGCACGATGCTCACCAGCAGCACACGCTCCATCGCCGCATCTTTATCATGATTATGCACCCGCATCGACGCCCGGCATTCCGGCACCTGCGGCATAGCGAACAGCACATAAGCGGCGGCGCAACAGCAGGCCAGCGCCGCAAAGACTAACAGCGCGTAACGGTAATGCCATATCCGGTTATTTTTCCAGACTTTCATAGTAGTTCTCGCATTGCGCTTTGCCCGCCGCCATCGCCGTCTGCGGACAATAAAAGAAGTAAGAAGATCGCACGCGTTCTGCGCTGCCTGGTACCACCGACTGGCTGTCGTAATAAAGCAGCGTCGCCGGTTCACTACAGTGAATATGATTTCGTTTATCCAGCAACGTTTGCAAGTGCGCCAAATCCGCCTTGCCGGAACCGGTCTTATGATAAGAAGCGATGAACTTCACCTCACAGCTGCCGATGTTGCCTACGCTTACCGTGCTGATCGGCGCATAGCCGGCGTCCTGCCAGGCCCACAGACCGCTCCCCGCCGCCAACAGCAGCAACGCGGCCAACCCGAGGCGCTTAAATCGCTGCGCTCGCAGCGGCTTGGTCGGCAAGGCGCTTTCTGCAGCCGCCGGGATCGGCGGCTCCGGCGAACTCTCCGCCAAGCTGTCCGTCGTCTTCAACGAAGTGGCGGTAAACATAAATCCCTGGCGCGGCAGCGTGACGATAATCTCGTCCTCGCCCAGGGCGGCGAACATCTTGCGCAGGATGGAAATGGTGTTATTGAGGTTATTGCCGGAGGCCACCTGGCCGTGCGCTTCCCATACCTGCGTCAGCAGGGTATCGCGGGAGAGCACCAGGTTATTGTTTCTGACCAATGCGGACAGCAGGCGGTTCAGGGTGGCGGTAAGCGGTTGAGGCGGTAGCTCAGCATTGATATCCACCAACTCTGATCTATCTTCATGATATTTAATCTTATTATTAATTATGTATCTCATTATTCCCCGCTCAAAAAACTAATTAATAATAATTAGCCCTTGTTAAACATGAGAATAGTAGCACACGGCGCGAGTTAAGAAAATTCCTAGAGAAACGCATAAAAAGCTAAATAATCATAAATATAAGAAATAACATTGTGCTGTCTCACAGGGTGCCAAACATTTAACTGATGATTATCTATTTCTTATCATGTCGACATTAAAATGCCGCCCGGAAAATACTGGGCGGCACGAGAAGTCGCTATTTTCACTAGGCTTAACGCAACAAGGCTTACTCTTTTAAACGCCGCAGTTGCCTACCCTGCCAGCCACCGAACAGCCACTGGCCGGCTATCGCGCCGAGCAACGCGCAGAACATATCGGACTGCGTGTCCCACGGGTCGCCCTGGGTGCCGAGAAACTCGTCGGCGCCCTGGCCCAGCGCCAGTGCCGCCCACCACTCGATCAACTCATACACCGCGCTGATCGCCAGCGCGATGCAGCACACCACGAAGCCCAGCATCTTGCGGCCCTGCACATAACCGCCGCGCAGCAGGATCTCGCGCGCCGCCAGCGCCGGCACCAATCCCTGGAAGAAATGCCCCAGTTTGTCGTACGGGTTGCGGCCAAGATCCAGCCACTGCTGCACCTCAAAGCCCAGCGGCACGCGAGCATAGCTGTACATGCCGCCGAAAATCAGGATCAGCGCATGGAAGAAAATCAGCGTGTAGAGCAGCGGCGTCAGCGGATAACGGCGATGGGTCAGCCACAGCAACGGCAAAACAATCAATACCGGCGCCACCTCCATCAACCAGGTCGCGCGATCGTAGGGGCTGATGCCGCTGTGGATCAGCGCGGCCAGCAGCAGCAGGGTGATAACGGACAACAACAGCGGTGTGCGTGAGGCAGGCATAACCCACGTTCCTTCGGATCAATAAGGCAATCCACACTTTATACCGCAGATCGCACGGCGAAAAAAAAAACAGGCGGAGCGTCGCCGCTTCGCCTGTTCGAGGGGGTTTACCCTGCGCGGGATTATTTCAGCGCTACGCGGATCACGTCGTCCGGCGCGGTCGCTTCTTTCTCGCGGCTGGAAGCCTGCTTGACGCTAACGTACAGCGTCTGGCCGTCCGGCGACAGCGCCAGGCTGTTCGGGTGGGTCGGCGTCTTGATGGTGTTCAGCACCTTGTAGCTCTTGGCGTCGATCACGCTCACTTCACCCGCCTGGCGATGGGTCACGTAAACTTCATTGCGCGCCGGGTTGAACAGCACCGCCAGCGATTCCGGCACGTCGATCTTGCTCAGGATGTTGCCGCTGCGGGTATCCACCACCAGCACCTGTGGCTGCTTGGAATCGGTGATGAACGCGCGATGGGTGGCGGTATCCAGGCTGATGTTCAGGAAGAAGTGCTCTTTAGCCTCATCCAGCTTCTTGCGCGACAGCACCTTGTTGCTCTGGGTATCGATGGTCACCAGCTCGCCGTCGGCGTTGGTGACGTACAGGCGCTTGCCGGCGGCGTCCAGCGCCAGGCCGGTGCCGTATTTGCCGGTGTCGGTCACGGTGGCACGCAGGGTCAGATCCTTGCCATCCACCACCCACACCACGCTGGATTCACCCAGCCCGGTAATGTACAGGGTATCGCTGTCGGCATCCGCCACCAGCTCGCGCGGCGCCAGCGGCTTGACGGTCTCAGAGCGCTGGCGCGCGTCCAGCACCAGGCGGCCTTTCACTTCGCCGGTCTTGGCGTCGATGGCGGTCACCGAGTTATTGACGGTGTTACCGAAGAACAGCGTGCCGGTTTTAGCGTTGACGGCGGCGCCAAACGGCTTGATGTCGTTATGAATAATCTGGGTCACGTCCAGCGTGGTCGGATCCAGACGGTAGACGATACCGCCCTTGTCCAGCTTGCGGCTCTGCGACGTCGCCAGGTAGAGCGCGTTCTCGCTCGGGCTGTAGGCCATTTCATAGGCGCCCTTGCCAACCGGCTTGCGCAGCACTTCCGGCGCAGTCTGCGCCAGCAACGAGTTGGAGAACAGCAGCGTGGACAGCAGCATCAGCGGGAATGCCGCGCGTTTTCCCTTGGTGATCAAAGCATTCATCGAAATCTCCTTATAGAGCCAACGGGGCAGCCGAGCGGCCGCCCTCTCATCGTTATTAAAATCAGGCTTTCTCTTCGGAAAGCAGCGCCCACCAGCTGTCGATGGTCGGGTTGCGCGCCAGCGCGATAAAGTCGATGTCGCCGCGGATCTTGCGCCAGCGGGTCGCCAGCTCCATGATGCGCACCGAATCCAGGCCATAATCGATCAGGTTTTCATCGTTGCCCATGTCTTCGCTGTCTTCGTCCAGCAGCGGCAGGATCTGCTGACGCAGCGCATCGATGCTGGCAATGCCTGCCGCCGGTAACAGCGACGCGGTGGTCACCACCCGGCCGCAGCGGCCGGCGGTATAGCGCAGCGCCATCAGGTGTTCGTCGCGCGAGAAGTCCGCCAGGCCGTCGGCCACCATGAACGGCTGGATGTTGCGCATGAAGGCGTCAATGGCGGTGGTCAGGCAGCCGATGTGCGCATACACGCCGCAGATGATCAGCTGATCGCGGCCGGACTCCTGCAGGATCTCCTGCAGCGGCGAGCGGTGGAAGGCGCTGTAGCGCCATTTCACCAGCACCGTGTCGTCTTCGTCCGGCGCCAGCGCGGCGGTCACCGCCTGCTGCTCAGGGTGCTTGTTCAGGCCCGGCCCCCACATGTCGTTCAACAGCGCGCGGTCTTCATCGCTCTGCTGGTTCGGCTGCGCGGTATAGAACACCGGAATGCCCTGCTGTTTGCAGTAGCGGCGCAGGTTGGCGATGTTCTCCACCACCTGTTTGATCAGCGCGCTGTCTTCGCCCCAGAAATTGAGGAAATACTGCTGCATATCGTGGATCAGCAGCGCGGCGCGCTGCGGTTCTACCTGCCAGGTGACTTTATTTTGCGGCAGTTCGTCCGCCGTCGGCAGCGCGTAGTCATTAAGTTTTGGAATGGCCATCGATTAATCTCCCTGAGCCTGAGTCTGTAGTTGCGCGTCGAGCTGCTGGCGCAGCCGTTTTTTGTCCACTTTGCCGACCGGGGTCAGCGGCAGGCTGTCCACCTGAATAAAGCGATCCGGCAGTTTGAAGTCCGCCACGCCCTGTTCGCGCAGGTGGCGGCGCAGCACCACCGGCTTCAGCGGAGCGTTGGCGATGATATAGGCACAGCTCTTCTCCCCCATCAGCGCGTCCGGCATCGACACCAACGCGGCGTTGATCACGTCCGGGTGACGCAGCAGCAGGTTCTCGATCTCCTCGGCGGCGATCTTCTCCCCGCCGCGATTGATCTGATCTTTTTGCCGCCCCTGCACGGTGATGTAACCGTCTTCGCTGATGCTGATCAGATCGCCGGAGCAGTAGAAACCGTCAGCGTCGAAGGCGTCGGCGTTGTGCGCCGGGCTCTGGTAGTAACCGCGGAAGGTATAAGGCCCGCGCGTCATCAACCGGCCGACCTCGCCCGCCGGCAACGGATTGCCGTCGTCATCCGCCACCCATACTTCGTCGTCCGGCGACATCGGCCGCCCTTGCGTCGTCAGAATGTGGCGTTCGTCGTCGTCCAGCCGGGTGTAGTTCACCAGCCCTTCCGCCATGCCGAACACCTGCTGCAGTTGGCAGCCGATTTCGTTCTGAATGCGCGCCGCCAGCGTTTCGCCTAGCTTGGCGCCCCCCACCTGCAGCAGTTTCAGGCTGGCGAGCTGGGCATTGCCGCCCCACTCTTCGATCGCCTGCAGCCACAGCGTGACCGCCGGCGGCACCAGCGCCGTCACGTTGATTTGGTGCTGTTCGATCAGGCGGAAGCACTGCGCGGCGTCCGGATCGGCGGCGAACACTACCCGCCCCGCGCCATAAAACACACCCAACACGCCCGGCGAGCTCATCGGGTAGTTGTGCGCCACCGGCAGCGCGCACAGATAGCGGGTCTGCGCGTCGAAACGGCAGATCTCCACGCTGCGGCGAATGCTGTAGTAGTAGTCATTGTGGGTACGCGGGATCAGCTTCGGCGTACCGGTGCTGCCGCCGGAAAGCTGGAAGAACGCCACCTGATCGGCCGCAGAAGGCTGCGCGACGAAACCGTCGCTGGCTTCGTCCAGCCAGGCGGCCAGCGCCAGCTCACCCTCGGGCTGGCTGCGCAGCGCCACGACACGCAGCGAAGGATGCGCATCGCGGAACGCGTTCAGGAATTGGTCGTCGGCAAACAGCGCGTGCTGGCGGTCGGCGATCAGCAGCGCCGGTTTGATCTGCTCGGCATAGGCATTCAGTTCGCTGCGCTGATGGCTGAACAGCGCGTTGACCGGCGCCACGCCAATCTTCAGCAGCGCGAAGAACACGATATAGAACTCCGCCACGTTGCCCAGTTGGACCAACGCGGTATCGCCGGATTTCACGCCGCGGCGCAGCAAAGCGGCCGCCAGGCGATCGGAGCGCTGCTGCAGCTCGCGGTAGGTCAGGCTGCCCTGGGCATCGATAATCGCCGGGGCGTCGTTGTTGGCCTGGCGGTCGAGGATCTCGGTCAGCGGCTTGTCAGTCCAGTAGCCGCGCTCGCGATAGCGGCTGGCGAACTCCGCCGGCCAGGGGGTAAAGGCAATGCTCATCTTGTCGTTATCCTTGATTCATACCAAAGGCACGCAGAATGGTGCTGAGTTTGGTGCCTGTTTCATGCCATTCAGATTCGGGTGAAGAGTCTTCCACGATGCCGGCGCCGGCGAACAGCCGTACCCGGTTGCCGTCAACGGTGCCGCAGCGGATAGTCACAACCCACTCGCCGTTGCCTTCGTCGTCGCACCAGCCGACGATGCCGCCGAACAGGCCGCGATCGAACGGCTCCAGCTTGCCGATCAGGGCGTGCGCCTCGGCCGTCGGCATGCCGCACAGCGCCGGCGTCGGGTGCAGCAGGCAGGCCAGCGACAGGGCATTTTCGTCTGGAGACGCCGCCTCGCCGTCGATCGGCGTGGAGAGATGCCACAGCGTCGTGGTGGTCAGCAGTTCAGGGGTTTGCGGCACGTTCAGGTAGCGGCAGCGGCCGGCCAGCACGTCACGCATGCTTTCGGTGACGATGCGATGCTCATGGCGATCTTTCGCCGAGGCCATCAGCCGCTCCCCCACTTCGCGATCGCGCTGCGGATCGGCCTCGCGCCGGGCGGAACCGGCCAGCGGGTTAGAATAGAAACGGCCGCTGTCCTGGCGCAGCAGCAGCTCCGGGCTGGCGCCCAACAGCGCGCCCTGCTCCAGCGGCACATGGAAATGGAAACCTTGCGGGTTCTGGGCGATCACGCGCGCCATTAGCGCATGGCGATCCACCGGCTGGCGCGTTTCGATCTCCAGCAGGCGCGACAAGACCACTTTATCCAGCTCACCGGCCTTCATCGCGTCGACGGCATCGCTGACCATCTTCATAAACGGCTGCTGCGGCGGCAGCTCCGTCACGCCGGCCAGTTCAGGACCGTTCGCCGGCGGCCGAACGCCAGCCATAAAAGCGGCGCGATCGAACCAGCGGCTCTGCTGCGGAATAAACAGCGCCGAAGGCTGCCGGGTATCGAACGGGATGGCGCCGCACAGCAGCGGTTTTTTGATGCCGGCCTGACGGGCTTCGGCAAACGCCTGCCGTACGCTGCGCTGGAACTCGCCGTTCAGATCGGCGCCGTCCGCGGCCGGCAGGCGAATGCGGCTGAAACAACCGGTGGTGGTCAAGCTGCGGAAAGGGGAGGTAAAGAAGAAGCCCGACGCCGGAGAAAAATCAGCGGCGAACCGGTGTTCTTCGCGCTCCTGCATTTCCTTTCGATTGATGTCGTTCACGGCAGTATCCATCGCTTCGCCCTCATCTTTTGAAGTGATAACCAATATAATAATGATTATCATTTGAGTTAATTCCGCGCTAAATTACTCGCCGATATTTGCTATGTCAATAAACGTAAGCACTTCTTTCATTTCGAAATCATGACATAAACGCTGTGGGTTTTACGCATGCCGATGATAAGCATTGCTATTTGATCCCACAGCGTCGCATTAGCGCATGACATTACTTTTCGCTAGCTGGTTGCGCCTCGTTATGCGGCTCCGGTTTGTGCAGCGTGACCTGGCGCAAACCGGTCATGGCGAACAGCAACAGGATGCCGAGCAGCGCCGCGCCGAAGCCGAAACCGCTGGCGCTCATCGCCGGCAGCATGAAGGCGCCCATCGCCCCCAGCAGCAACGCGCCCAGCGCATCGCCCACCACGTTCTGCGCCGTCCACAGGCCGTTGATGCGGCCGAGGAAGTTGTCCGGCGTCAGGCTCTGGATCAGGCCGTATTGCAGCAGCGAGTTCAGCGCGCTCAGATAGCCGAACGCCACCAGGCACAGCAACGCCAGGCTGTACCACGGCATTAGGCCGAACAGGCCAATGGCGGCGAACGCCGCGATCGCCGTCAGCAGCATCACCCAGCCGGGGCGCGCCACGTGCGCCACGCGCCCGCTGGTAAACGCGCCGATGGCCGCGCCGAGCGGCACGGCGGCGTACATATAACCGAGGTGGGCAGCGTCGATGTGCCAGCTTTCCGCCATCGCCGGGTACAGTACGCGCACCGCGCTGGCCATGGTCAGCAGCGCGCCTATCAGCGCCACCATGCCGATCACCTTGTTCTGGAACAGGAAGGAGAAGCCGCCCGCCAGCGCGCGCAGCGGGTGTTCACGCGGCTGCGGTGGCGGCATTAGCTGCGGCAGGCTCAGCAACGGCAACAGCGTCAGCAGGGTGCCGAACGCCGCCAGGCCGTAGTTCCAGGCAATGCCCATATGGGCGATCACCAGGCCGCCAATCGCCGGGGAAAGAATCGAGCCGAAGCGCACCGTCAACATGCTGATGGCGCCCGCCTGCACGATGTTTTCGCGGCCCACCAGCGCCGGCGTGGCCGCCAGCAGCGCCGTCACCCCCACCGCGCCGAAGAAACCGTCCCACACCGCCAACAGATAAATGGCCGCCAGCGAAGGCGACGGCAACAGGGCGTTGAGGCACAGGCCGACGAAGCCGATGCCGCAGGTGGATCGCGCGAACAGGATCAACCGGCGCCGCTCATAGCGATCGGCCAATACGCCCCCCATCAGCAGCCCGGCGAACATGCCGCCGCCGGCCAGCGTCACCGCCAACCCGACCTGCAGGGTGGAACCGGTCAGCGCCTGGATCTGCACCGGGATGGCGATCGCCATCAACCCCAGCGCCACAATGGAGATAAAGCGCGCGCAGAACACCGCGCGGAAAGCCCGGTTAGTTTTCAACAGGCTGAAATCAAGCAGGATGGAGGGTTTGCTACTCATCGGTTGTTCACCACATCTTTAAACGGGGATTCTGCAATTGCGGACCGCTATGCTAGCACAGATGACGAAATCAATAATGATAATAAAAATCATTGATATTCAATTGTGAGCAACCGCAAGAAACGCCGCCACACGCGGGGTAATCCCCGTGCCTGGCGGCGAGATGACGGGCGCGATCACAGCGTGCGCAAGATCCGGTTCAGCAGCGGCCCCAGCACTTTGAACGACGCCGGCGAAACGATATCGACATGCGCGCAGTCCAGCTCGTGCGCCTGCAGCGCATCGACGTACTGCGACCAGGTCTGCTGCACGTCCATCCCTTCCTGCAGCGTACGTTTGGCGACGAACAGCGTCGCCTGTCCATGGAAACGGGCGGTACGCGTGTGCGACAGCAACCGCACCGAATCGGCGTAGTTGGCTTCGATGTTGTCGAACATCGCCGTGCGCGTCTCGCCCAGCGCCGGATCGAGCGTATCCTGCGACACCGCCAGAAACTGCTCGCGCTCGCGCTGCACTTCCTTCAACACGTTGTCGTCCAGCATCACGTCCCAGTTTTGGGTCTCCGGCGGATAAGTATCCAGCAGGCCGAGGAACGCCACCTCTTCGCCGCGCGCCTGCAGCCGGGCGGCGATGCCCTGGGCCAGCGTGCCGCCCAGCGAGTAGCCGATGAAGTGGTATGGCCCGTGCGGTTGGACCTGCAACACCGTCTGCAGGTGGGCATCCACCACCTGATCCATATCTTCGCTCAGCGCCAGCGGGCCATCCGGCCGCGGTGACTGGATACCGACCAGCGACCAGTGCTGATCGAGATAGCGCGGCAATACGCTGAACTGCCAGGAGAAGCCGGACGCCGGGTGCAGACAGAACAGCGTCGGCCCCTCGGTGACGCGCAGCGGCAATACGCTGTCGAAGCCGCTGCGATCGGCCTCTTCCTGCGTGCGATCTTCCGCCAGCAAGACAGCCAGTTGCTCAACGCGCGACGCCACCATCACCTGGCCGACGGACACCGCCTTGCCCAGATCGCGGCGCAGCTCCGCCGCCAGCCGCATCGCCAGCAGCGAATGGCCGCCGAGCGCGAAGAAATCGTCGTCGGCGAACACCTGCTCGCGCTGCAGCAAACGGGCGAACACCGCCGCGATCTCGCTTTCCAGCCCGGCCTGCGGCGGCCGTCCTGCCTTGCGCTCACCGCCCTGCGGCTGCGGCAAGGCCTTGCGATCCAGCTTGCCGTTGGCGCTCAGCGGCAAATCACTCATTTCCACCAGCGCCACCGGTACCATGTGCGGCGGCAGACGGTCGGCCAGCGCTGCGCGCAGGGCTTGCGCATCCCAGCTCGCGCCAGGCTGCATCACCAGATAGCCCACCAGCTGGCGCGCATCGCCGCCGGCATCCACCGGCGTGCCCTGCAGCACCAGCGCGTGCGTCACCGCCTGGCGCACGCCCGGCAGCGACAGCAAGGCGTGGTCGATTTCACTCAGCTCGATACGCTGCCCGCGGATCTTCAGCTGATCGTCGCTGCGGCCTAAATATTCCACCGTGCCGTCCGGCAGCCAGCGCGCCACGTCGCCGGTGCGGTACATGCGCCCGCCCTCGCCGAACGGATCGGCGACAAAGCGGCTGGCGGTCAGATCCGGCCGGCCCAGGTAGCCGTGCGCCAGCTGCACGCCGGTCAGATACAGATCGCCCGCCACGCCCGGCGGTACCGGCCGCAGGCGCGCGTCCAGAATGCGCAGCCCGGTGTTCCACACCGGCAGACCGATCGGCACGTTGGCGCCGGTCACTTTCGCCAGCGCGTCACCGTAGGCCGGATGCCAGGTCACGTCCACCGCCGCTTCGGTCGGGCCGTAGAGGTTATGCAACGGCACCGCCGTGCGGCTTTGCCACAGGCGGCACAGCTCCGCCGGCAGCGCTTCGCCGCTGCAGAACACCTGGCGCAGCGCGGCGCAGTTCGCCACCGCCGCGTCGTCGTCCAGGGCAGCGACGAAGGCCGCCAGCATCGACGGCACGAAGTGCATCGTGGTAATGCGGTGTTGTGCGATCAGCTGTTGCAGCTGCTGCGGATCGCGATGCGCCTCCGGCGGCGCCATCACCAGCCGGGCGCCGACCATCAGCGGCCAGAAGAATTCCCACACCGAGACGTCGAAACTGCACGGCGTTTTCTGCAGCACCGCGTCGTCCGCCCCCAGCGGATACTGGTGTTGCATCCACAGTAGGCGGTTGACGATCGCCTGATGGCCGACCAGCACGCCTTTCGGGCGCCCGGTGGAGCCGGAGGTAAAGATGATATAGGCCGCATGGTCCGGCGTCGGGCCCGCGATCGCCACCCCGGCGGCGTGATCGGCCGCCAGCGGCGCGTCATACAGCAAGATTTCGCCCTTGTCGGCGAAACGCGCCTGCTGCGCCGGGTTAGTGATGACCAGCCGGGGCGCGGCGTCTTCCAGCATCATCGCCAGCCGCTCGTCCGGATAACCGGTGTCCAGCGGCAGATAGGCGGCGCCCGCTTCCACGATCGCCATCAACGCCAGCGACAGGAACACCGAACGCGGCAGCGCCACTGCCACGATGTCGCCCGGCCGCACGCCCTGCGCCACCAGCTCGCGCGCCAGCGCCGTAACCTGCTCGCGCGTTTCGCGGTAGGTGAAATTGAAATGCGCATCCGCCAGCGCCGGTGCGTCCGGCGTGGTTTGCGCCTGCTGCGCCAGCAACTGGCTCAGCGTGGTCGCCGGCACCGGGTGCGCCGTGTCGTTGACCCGCGCCAGCAGCGCGTGATCGTCGGCGGTCAGCATATCGGCTTCGCCGATCGGCAACGTTGCCTGCGCGGCGAACTGCGCCAGCAGCAGCGGCAACCGCTGCAGGTGCGCCTGCAGTTCCTGGCGGCTGTAACGCTCGGCGTTGGCCAGCAGCTCCACCTTCAGCTGATGGTGTTCGTCGATAAACAGCGCAATCTCCAGATCGCGCACCGGCCCGGAGGCCAGATCGTGGGTAATGCCTTCGATACCGGCGAAATCCAGCTGGTAATCGAACATTTTGAAGTTGAAGACCGTGCCGTACAGCGGTTCGCCGTCGCCGATGCGGCCCAGATCGCGCTGCACCTGTTCGGCGTCGTAGCGCTGATGGCGGCGCACCGTTTTCAGCTCGCGGCTGATGCGGGTGGCAGCCTCATACAGCGTGGCCTGCGGCTCGAGGTGCATCTCCATCGGCAACACGTTGATCACCGGGCCGGCAGCGCACAGGGCGGCCGATCCGGTGCGGCGCATAAAGATAAAACCGGCGCTGAAGCTCGGTTGGCCGCTCAGGCGCGATACCCACAGCGCCACCAGCGCCACCGCCATATCGGCGGCGTTCAACTTCTGCTGCGCGCCACACTGCACCAGTTCGGCGAAGGCCTGCGGATCGCAGCGCTGTTCCAATCGATGGATGCGCGGCGTGGGCGTTTGCCCAGCCAGCGGCTGCGGGCAGAGCGTGGCCGGCGGCGGCAACTGCCGCGCTTTTTCGAGCCAGAAATCGGCGTCGCGTTGCCAGGCCGGCGCCTGCCGGTAAGCCTGGTATTCCGCAACCACGTCGCTGAACGCCGTAAATGGCGTCGGCTCCAGCGCGTCGCCGCGGCAAAGGTGGGTATAAATCGCCGCCACACGGCGAGCGATGGCGGTGAAGCTGAAACCGTCCACCAGCAGATGGTGATAGCGCTGATACCAGAACCAGCGATCGTCCGCCAGGCGCATCACCACATGGCGATACAGCGGTGCGCCGCTGCCGGCGCGCAGATCGCTCGCCAGATCGATGTCCATCAGCGCACGCGCGGCGGCTTCAGGGTCCGGCGACGTCGTCAGATCGACAAGTTCCGGCTCGTGCACCGCCAGCGCGTCGTCCAGCCATTGCACCGGCACGCCATCGCGTTCCGCAAAACGCAGGCGCAGCATGTCCACCTCGCTCAGGCCCTGGATGATGGCCTGCAGCAGAGGCTCTACGGTGACAGGGCCGTTGAGTTCGATGGCATGTGCGACCGCGTAGGCATTGCGATGCGGTGAGATTTGATCGGCGACCCAGATGCCGGGTTGCGCCGCGACCAACGGCCATTCGCCCGCAAGCGCCGGGCCGCTGAGAGAGTTAGGGGTGTGTGACACTGCTTATTGCTCCCGTGATTACCTGGCGCCGGTCACGCCTCGCGTGCTGCGACCGGCAGAATGTCTTGCCAATGCTGTTCCAGCCATTCGGCGCACGCGGTGTGCGCCGCCGGGCCAAAGACGATCGTCCACTCGGACGGAATGGCGCGGAAATCCGGCCACAAACTGTATTGTTGTTGTACGTTGCGCAGCACCAGGCTGCGCTGCTGTTGATCATCGAACGGATTCAGGCTTTCCATCATGTGTTCCTCGTGCCGTCGCCGATGCCGGGTAAGCGGTGGCGAAAGCGGAAGCCCAGACCGCCTGCAGCCCATCGGTCAGGCCGCTGCGCCAACACAGCGCGTCGTGCCCGCCTTCCACCACCCGGTAGTGCACCCGATGGCCAGCGTCGCTCAGGCGCACCGCCATTTCGCCGCTGACCCGGTGCACCAGCTTTTCCTGCGAACCGGCTTCCATAAATACCTTCAGCGCGCCGTGGTTGCCCAAACCGTGCCGTTCCACCTGCTGCATCAGCCAGCAGGCATCGTCGGGAATGCTCGGCAGCTGCAGCATGTCGCGCCGCGGCCACCAGTAGGAACCGGACTGGGTGATCACCGCGCCGAAGCGCTGCGGCCAGCGCAGCCCGGCATACAGGGAAGCCAGGCCGCCAAAGCTTTGCCCCGCCACCACCGTGTCGGCCGGTTTGTCGCTGTGCGGCGCCCAGTCGGCCAGCTGCGGCATCAATTCTTCCTGCACCGCCAGCCAGAAATCGTCCTTGCAGGTTAATTCTCGCGCCCGGTGCGGCAGATCGATGATGTCGATCAGCACATACACCGCTTCCGGCAACGCCCCCTCGCGGGTCAGCTGCATCAGCGGCTCCCAAACCGGCATCTGCTTCGCCCAGAACTGGCCGTCGAGCAGGATCGCGAGCGGGCGCTCGGCCGGCTTGCTGTCGCCGGTCGTGTAGATCCAGACATCGCGGCTGTTGCCCAGGCGCTCACTGCACCAGGTATGGCGCTGCAAACGCGCCGGCAGCGGCGGCGTGCAGCGCCCGCTGGCGATCTCATACTCGTCGAACGAGCGCCATACCGGCTGCGGCGGCGCATCCGGCATGTGCAGGCCGGAGACGCTGTGGCCGCTGGCGCTTTGCCAGGAGCGATAAGGGTTGAGCAGATCGGGGGTGGCGCTGGCGAACACCTGATGCCACCAGTGGCGCAGGTTGTGCATGTTGGCGTGCGCATCGTCGCCGCTGAACGCCGGCGGCCGCTCGTCAAAACAGGGGATAAAGCAGTAGCTGCCGCGCCAGGCGCCGCTCAGCTCGGTCTGCCAGTACCACACGTCGGTACCGGCCAAACGCTGCAGGCTTTGCGGCGGATTCGGCTGGTGATGGTCGGTCAAGCAGTTAATGTTAATCCACACGCGACGGTAGGCGGAGGTCAATTCGCATCCCTGAGGATCGCGCCAGAAAAAGGTGGTTCGCCAGCGGCCGTTACCCGCCGGTTCTACCCATGGCGTACCGCGCCGTGCCACCGTCAACCACCACCCTGGACTGCCCGCATTGCTGCTGGCCAATAATCTGCTGCTTTCTGACTGTAGTTCTGTATTCACAACGCCTACCCATTTTGTAGTTGGCGGCACCGGGAACGTCGACTTTTCCCTATCGCCGGCCACCGCCCGAACGCACTGTACGCCAAATACTATTGATAATAATTTGCATTTGCAATAGTGTGTAAGGCTTGGAGATCGTGCTGGTATTGCGCGCAACGGACAGGGATCGGGGATACATCAATGGCATCCCTTGCCGCAGCCGATTTTCTATTTCCGACTACACAAAAACTACAACCGCCCTTCCCCCCCGTTCGGCGAGGGATGGCAGCAAGGTAGGACACTCAAATGAAAAGCAAGCTATCACGTTATTCTTTAGCCACTCTTATCGGCTTGGGATTGGGCGCGTCCGCGTTCGCCAACGCCGCGCAGCAGACCGACACCCCCACCACGGAAGAAAACAGCGGCACAGCGGATAAAAAGCCGCGCGGCGAAGACACCATCGTCGTGACCGCCGCCCGGCAGAACCTGCAGGCGCCGGGGGTGTCCACCATCACCGCCGAAGAGATCAAAAAACGCCCGCCGGCGCGCGACATCAGCGAACTGATCCGCACCATGCCCGGGGTTAACCTGACCGGCAACTCCACCAGCGGCCAGCGCGGCAACAATCGCCAGATCGATATCCGCGGCATGGGCCCGGAAAACACCCTGATTCTGATCGACGGCAAACCGGCCTCCAGCCGCAACTCGGTGCGTCAGGGCTGGCGCGGCGAGCGCGACTCGCGCGGCGATACCGCCTGGGTGCCGCCAGAAATGATCGAGCGCATCGAAGTACTGCGCGGCCCTGCCGCAGCGCGCTACGGCAACGGCGCCGCGGGCGGCGTGGTCAACATCATCACCAAGAAGGCCGGTGATGCGCTGCACGGCTCGCTGAACGGCTACTTCAACGTGCCGCAGCACAAGCAGGAAGGCGCCACCAAGCGCACCGACTTCAGCCTGTCCGGCCCGCTGAGCGACTCCCTGAGCTTCCGCCTGTTCGGCGGCTACAGCAAAACGCAGGCCGACGCCTGGGACATTAACGAATCACACAAGTCCGAACGCGTAGGCGCCTACGCCAACAGCCTGCCCGCCGGGCGTGAAGGGGTGGTCGATAAAAACATCGACGCCTTGCTGCACTGGGACTTCGCCCATCTGCAGTCATTGGAGTTCGAGTACGCCTACGGCCGCCAGGGCAACCTGTATTCTGGCGATACCCAGAACACCAACACCAATGCCCTGGTGCAGAGCAACTACGGCAAAGAGACCAACCGCATCTACCGTGAAACCTTCGGCCTGACCCACCGCGGCGCCTGGGACAACGGCGTGAGCACCAACAACTACGTGCAGTTCGAGCGCACCCGCAACACCCGCCTGAACGAGGGCTTGGCCGGCGGCACCGAAGGCATCTTCGACACCAAAAATACCGGTTTCGGCACCACCAAGCTGGACGACTTCCTGGCGCACAGCGAAGTCAGCGTGCCGTTTGAGCTGGGCGTTTCACAGACCGCCACGCTGGGTACCGAGTGGACCCAACAGCGGATGAAAGACGGCACGTCCACCAGCCAAACGCTGATGGGCGGCACTATTCCCGGCATGGGCAACGGCACGCGCAGCCCTTACGCTTCCGCGCATATCTTCTCGCTGTTCGCCGAAGACAACATCGAGCTGACCGACACCACCATGCTGACGCCGGGTCTGCGTTACGATCTGCATTCAGAATCCGGCAACAACTGGAGCCCGGCGCTGAACCTGTCGCAGGAACTGGGCGACTACTTCACGCTGAAAATGGGCATCGCCCGTTCTTACAAGGCGCCGACCCTGTACCAGACCAACGGCAACTACCTGCTGTACAGCAAAGGCCAAGGGTGTGCGGGCAGCGATGTCAGAAACGGCTGCTACCTGCTCGGTAACGACGATCTGAAGGCGGAAACCAGCGTCAACAAAGAGATCGGGCTGGAGTTCCATAACGAAGGCTGGCTGGCCGGCGTCACCTACTTCCGCAACGATTACCACAACAAGATTGAAGCGGGTAACTCGCGCATCGCCACCAGCAGCACCGGCACGGCGGTCTATCAGTGGGAGAACGTACCGAAGGCGGTGGTGCAGGGGCTGGAAGGCTCGCTGAACGTGCCGGTCAGCGAGACCGTCACCTGGAGCAACAACGCCACTTACATGATCGAGAACAAGAACAAGACCACCGGCGATTACCTGTCGGTGATCCCGAAGTTCACCGTCAACTCGACCCTCAGTTGGCAGGCTACGCAGGATCTGTCGATGCAGTCCACCCTGACCTGGTACGGCCGTCAGAAGCCGAAGAAGTACAACTACCAGGGTAAACCGGCCACCGGCGGCGAAACCCGCGAGGTTAGCCCTTACGCCGTCGTCGGCGCCAGTGCGACCTATGACCTGACCAAAAACGTCAGCGTCACTGCCGGCATCGACAACCTGTTCGACAAACGCCAGTTCCGCGCCGGTAACGCGCAGAACGTGGGCGACCCGATTACCGGCGCGATCAACATCGCCGGCGCGGGCGCGGCCACCTACAACGAACCGGGCCGTACCTACTACATGAGCATCAACACCCACTTCTGATGACATGACCCAACGACAAAGGGGGCTCAGCCCCCTTGAGGTAAATGACAAAGCGGATGACGTTGCCGGGCTTTCATTAGGCGACAGATAGAAAACAAGGAAAATCAATTCATTGATTTTCGGCTGATAACCACAAAAGGAGGAAAAACCACGCTTTTTCCTCCTTTGTCAGCCACTAGAAAGGGCGCCTCAGCGCCCTTTTTTTATATTTATATTCAGTTACCTGGTGTGCAGTTGAATGCGCACCACGCTTTCCGGCGTGCCGGCCTTGGTGGAAGCGCCGTCGTTTTTCACCGTCACGAACAGCGCGTCGCCTTTCGGATCCAACGCCAGGCTGTTAGGGTGCGGCGGCAGGGCTACGGTTTGCAGGCGCTTGAGCGTTTTGGCGTCGAACACCGTCAGCGTCCCGGCGCCGTGATCCACGCGTACCCCTTTGCGGTTGGCGACATACAGCCGCTGGCTGCGCTCGTCGAGTAGCAGGCCGATCGGCACCTCATCCGTCAGCTCGCTGGCCAGCACTTTGCCGCTGTCCGCATCCAGCGCAAACACCCGGTGGCCACTGCTGCGCTTCACGTAGTCGTGCCCCAGATGATGGTTGCGGTAGTCGTCGCGATCGATACCCTGATCGACGCCCAACAGGCGATTGCTCGCCGGGTCATACACCAGGTTCAGCAGCTGATCGGCCTGTACTTCGTGGGTGGCGGTGATCGCCAGCGTGTCGGCGTTAAGGGTGATCACCTGCCCCTGCATGTTGGAAACGAATACCCGACGGCCCTTCTCATCCAGCGTGATGCCCACCGCGTTGTAGCCGAAGCCCGGGATCACTTTCTCCAGCTTGCCGGCTTTGGTATCGACCACGTACAGCACGCTGTCGACGCCGAAACCCAGACCCGGCAGGAACAGACGGCCGCTTTGCGCGTCATACTTGAGCTCTCGGAGGCGGTACAGGTAGTCCTCGGTGATTTTGAATTTCTTCAGCTCCGCCAACAGGAAATCCAGACGCTTGCCGCTGATGCCCGCCTGCTTGTAAGCCTGCTCCAGCACCGCTTTGTCCAGCAGCTTGATGCTGCCCAGCGCGTGGTTGGTAGTGGTGTCCACCACCCCGACTTCGCCGTTGAAGGCCTGCGTCAGGTACAGGCGATTGCCCGCGTCGTTCAGCGCCACGCCGAAGCCTTTCACCTGCAGTGGGATCTCTGCCTTGATCGCCAGGGTGTTGGGATCCAGCCGCAGCACGCGGGAGCGCGCCTCTTCCTTCCAGTCCGGCGCGCTGACGAACAGCGCCTGTTGCGAGGTGCTGTAGGCCATCTCCACCACCGTCGACGATAGCGCCTCACGCTTGATGTCCTGCGGTTTGATGCCGACATCGTCCGCCTGCGCGGCGCCGGCGACCACCAGAGAGGCCGCCACCAGCAGCGACAGTAGCGCGCGCGGGGTTGCTAGGGTTCCAGACATCCTTTTATCTCCTTGAAAATCATGCTTTCGGTTAGAGTGAAACAACGTCATGCCTGCGGCCCGGGCGGCAACGCCGCCAGAGCGATATCGCCAGCGATGTGCTGCGCAAACTGGGTAAAGACGTGCTGAACGCCATCGGCGATCAGATTGGCCTGCTCCCGGCTGTAGTGGTCCTGACGGTAGGTCATCATCACCCGCAGGGATTTCTTCCCGGCCAGATCGTCTTCCATCACCTCAAACTGCAGGCCGAGCAACGATTCGGCTTTCTCCGGCTCCACCTGACGGTAGGCGATCGTGCTGCCGTCCTGCAGCCGGAACTCGCCGTTCAGCTTGATGCGGCTGTGGATCTGGATGAACACTTCGAACATGTGGTTCTTGCGGTCGGCGTCCACGCCGAACAGCCCTTCTTCCACCAGATCGATCGGAATGTCGGTGTACGGCAGCGAGCCATTGATGGTGTTTTTCACCTGGCTGACCAACCCGGCCACCGTCAGCCCTTCGTCGAAGCGCACGCGGTGCACCACCACGGTGGTGAAATAGCCGACGGTATCGAAGAACTCGGCGTCGTTACGGCCGGAAGTCGAGGTGCCCACCAGCAGATCCGCCGGGCCGCCCAGCAGACGCAGCGCCGAGGTAATCCCGGCATACACCACGTTGAACAGCGACGCGTTGTTGCGGCGGGCAAGCTGATACAGGCCTTCCGCCACGGCAGGATCGACCTCGAACTCCAGCCAGCCGCCGTTGACGTCCGCCGGTGCCGGCACCGCCGGATGGGTGGATGCTTCTTGCCGGAAGATCGGCTGGCCGACCGGCGCGCCGCGCAGCGCATCAAGCCAGTAGTCCAGATGTTGCTGCTGCACCCCGGAGGCCCGCTGCTGCCGGGCGAAAGTGTGGAACTGCGGCGGCTGCCCGCTCCACTGCGGCGCCTGGCCGACGACGCGATGGCGATAGGCGATGCCCAATTCGTCCATCATCAGGTTGAGCGACCATTCATCCAGCACCACATGGTGGAACAGCAACGACAGCAGCTGTTGGCCGTTGTCCGCATCGCGCAGCAGCGTGGCGCGCAGCGGCAGCTCGGCGGCCAGATCGAACCGGTGCTGGCCGGCGTCGGCCAACAGGGCGGCGGCATTACCCGCTGGCGTCTCGTGAGAGAAGCGGAACCACTGATAATCCGGCAGTTCTGCGGCCGGCACCACCACCTGCACCACCTCCCCCTGCTGCTCGACAAAGCGTGAACGCAGCACGGTATGGCGAGTCATGACGTCGATAAACGCCTGGTGCAGCGCCGTTTCGTCCACCGCATCGAAGAAGCGCAGAGAGAACGGCAGGTTGAAAATCTCGTCATGGCCGAAGGCTTCATACACCTTCCACAGCGATTCCTGCGCCAGCGACAGTGGCGCCTGCGCCCCCTCATGATCGTCGGCGATGGCTAGCGCGGCATTCGGCTGCGCAACGTTCAGGCGTTTGGCGTAGCCCGCCAACCCACGCGCCGTCGGATGGCTGAACAGATCGTTAATGTTGATTTCGATCTGATGCAGGCTCAGCAAACGGCCGATCACCCGGGTAGCGACCAGCGAATGGCCGCCGCGATCGAAGAAGTCTTCATCCAGGGTCATTTCCGGCGCCACCAGCGCCTCACGGAACTCCTGCAAAATCAGCGGCGCAACGCTTTCGTTGGCGTCGCCGTTCGCCGCCGGCGCGGCCATCGCCGGGGAAACGGCCTCAGCCACCGGCAATGCGACGGCAATTCGCTGCCCGGCCAGGAACGCGCTGAACTGCTCCAGCAGGAAAGGCGCCGCGTGCGGAGACAGGCGCGGGTCGGTGACCAGCTCCAGCGTTAACGCTTCCGCTTCGGGCAAGCCCAATAGCAGCGCCAGTTCAAACGGCGTATGCAGCGGCGGCAGCAACAGGCGTTCGGCGTGAACGCCTTCCAGCCGCCACTCTGCGGCCAGATCGTCACGCCAGGCCACCAGCAGCTGCGCCCGCTGCGGATCCGGCTGTTCAGCCACGGCCTGCGCCAGCAGCCGCTGCCCGACGTCGCCCTCGCCATGCTGCACGGTCAGGCGCATCAGCGGCGCCGCCGTCAGGCCCAGATCCAGGCCGACGAACTCTGCCGTTTCTGCGGCCGGCACGCACAGCTGCACCGCTTGGCCGCCGGCCTGCGTGGCGACGAACTCGGCAAACCGTGCCGCCACCGCCGCCAGCAAGGCCCGCGGCGTGTCGTTGGCGGGCAACAGCGAGCGATCAATGCGTGTGACCACGCGCGCGCCCACCGGCGGCAACGCTTCAGTACGCTGCGCCGGGCTGCGGTAATCCTGCAGCGAGACCGCCTGGCGCGCCCAGGGCAGCTGTGGCGCCGGGATTTCCGGCAGCTCGACCGGCGCCGCCGCGAAAGGCAGAGGCATCGCATCTCCGTTATAGCGGGCGGACAGCATCGCCGGCAGATGGCGCCACGGCAGCGCTTCCGCCAGGATGTCATGCAATACCACGCCCAAAATCACGTCATCGGCAGGCGTGAGCAACAGCAGGCAGCGCAGCGGCGCTTCGCTTTCCAGTTCAAATGGCGCCGCCTGCACTTGCAGCAGACGACAAATGGCGTGTTGTTCATCCGCCACCTGACGCAGGCTCACCGGCAACGGCGCCGAATCGGCAGCGCGTTTAACCAAACCGTTTTCGTCATCAAAAACGTAACGCACGTTCACGCCCGGCGTTTCCCGCACCAGCGCTTGCAGCGCCGCCGTCAGTTGGGCGATATCCACCTCTCCCGTCAGGCGCCAGGCCAGCGCCCGCTGCCCGCGTGCGTCACCCTGCTGCAGATGGGCAAACCATGCCCGTTCTTCGGCTTCGCTTACCGGCCGCTCGCCGTTCGCCGACGGCGCGCCCAGCGCCTGAAACGCGCTCTCCAGCCGCTGGGCCTCTTCATCGCTCAGAATGCTGTCAAAATCACCGATCACTGCGTTATCTCCTTTGCCCGGCCGTGCCGGGATAGCGCATAAAACGGGGGACATTCGTCCCCCATCATCGCGATAGCGTTAGAAATTCAGCTCAACCGCCGCGCCGACCAGGCGGCCTCGCTGGAGAGTCGCCGTGTAAATGTCATTGCTTCTGACCATCTCACGACGGTCGGAATCAAACAGGTTTTTCGCATACAGCGTGGCGCGACCGTAGTCGAAGGTGTAAGCCAGCTGGGCGTTAGCCGTCCAATAGGAGCCGATGCGCCCGCGCGAGTCGTTGTCGTATTGCGAATAGTAGGAGTCGGTAAACGCCACGTTGCTGCTCAGCTCCCATCCTTTCAGGAACTGATATTTGGCCCCCATGTTGGCGGTGTAAGCCGGTGCGCGCGCCAGCTCATGCCCTTCCACGCCGCTGCCCGAGAACTTCTTGATGTCGGTTTTCAGCAGGCCGAGGTTGCCGAACAGCTCGAAATCCCAGCGCGGCTGCCAGGTGGCGCCGATTTCCGCACCGTAGGTTTCCACCTTGTCGGCGTTGCGGATCACGCTGGAGTTCTCACCCAGCGAGTACGGCAGCTGCATGTCTTTGTAATCGTTGTAGAAGATGTTACCTGTCAGCACCACGTTGGCGTCTTTCAGGTGATGGCGGGTGTACAACTCGTAGTTCCAGACATACTCGGAACCGTAGGTGTAGCTGACCACCGGCGTGCCGATCGTGATGCCGCCGCCGCCGGCGTTATAGCCGCGGGCGATCTTGGCACCGTAGGTTTGGGTATCCGTCGGTTTCCAGGCCACGTCCAGCTTCGGCAGGAACACGGTGTAGGTTTCGTCGAAATCGATGCGCACCGCCTGGCTGCCGCCGTCGCGGCGACGGTGTTCGCGTTCCAGGCGGCTGGCGGCAGTCACGTCCACCTGCGGCGTCAGCGCATAGGTCAGCTCGGCGAACGCCGAATGGGTATCGGTTTTATCTTTGAAGGTCGATCCGCCGAAGATGTTGACGAACTCATCCTGCGTGCCGTGGAAGTAACGCAGCCCCGCTAGCCCGTGCAGGCGGCTGTCCGCACCGCCGAAGCGCACCACCGGCTCCACGTGAACTTCCTGGCCGTCGATCTCGGCGTATTGGATGTTGTAAGCGGTCGGACGGTTGATGTTGAAATCGGTATAGATAACGCGGTTTTCAAACGTCAGCGCATCAGAGGCCTCCCAGGCCAGATCCCAGATGGTGCTGTTCATGTTGCTTTTGAACACGGCGCGGCGCGGATCGTGGCGCGGGTTGGTCGGATGCGGCTGCGGGTTGAGGCTTTCGTTCTGTGGCGCGGTGCTGCCGAAGTGGTTAAAGGTCAGCTTGGTGGTCAGATCGCGCAGGCCGGCCGGATTGAACAACAGCTTGGCACGGGCGGTGGTGGCTTCCACTTCGCGTGGATCGCCCACCGGCGCATAGGCCGGCAGATCGGCTTCGCTGCGGCGGCGCTGGCGATCGACGCTGACGCGGAACGCCAGCTGATCTTCCACCAGCGGGCCGGACGCCATGGCGGCCAGCTGTGAAGAGTGCTGGTTGCCGGCCCCGCCCTTGAAGGCGCTTTCCCATTCGAAGGTCGGATCTTTACTGGCCATGACGATGGCGCCGGCGATGGCGTTGCGCCCCTGAATGTAGCTTTGCGGGCCGAGGAACACTTCGACGCGATCCAGATCCCACAGCGACTGTGGGCCGAAAGCCTGTTCGTTATAGGTCAGCGAACGGCCATCCAACGACAGATTGAGGCGCGGACGGGTGCCGCTGAGGAAGGCATTGGCGCCAACGTTCGGGCCGGAACCGTCGATGCCGCGCACGGTCGGCAGTTCGTTGCCGATGCCTAGATCCACCACGTTGGGGGTCATGCGCAGCAGATCGGGGATCTGCACTGCGTCAGGCATCGAGGCGATGCGGTTGCTGTCGAACACCTGCACGCTGGAGCCGGTGTCGAAAATGGAACGTTTGATCTTCTCACCGGTGACCAGCAGCGTTTCCGCGTCCTGGTAGGTTTCGTTGCTCTTGGTTTCCGCCGCGTTGACGTTACCGATCGCCAGTGAACAAACCCCTAAAAATACGGAGGAAAACGCCCCAATGGCTTTCAACCCCGCCTTTTCCCCGTTTCCTACGCTTTCATGCCGTTGAGCCGCAAAATGCTTGCCCATAGATGTCTTCTCCTTTCATCCCAGAGGTGCACAAAATTTGATTTTTTTTTACACAACCTACATCGACACTCACACAGACCATGACGCTGCGGCCTTCCCGGCCTTGCTGTTGCTTATCCCTGCGGCAAACCCATGCCTTTCGCGGCCGGACGGGCGCGGCCCCGTCCACGGCTAAGCCGCCGGCGGAGCGGCCGGCAGCTTGTATAAAAACGTAAAATAATGTTAAGAATGATAATATTTTGCATTTTCTAATGCAAATCATTATCAACAAAGGTGTGAGGCCTGACAAGATAACTGCCAGAAACCCTTATACTTTCGCAGGAAAAACGAGCGCTGCAATAACAAGCAATCATTTCAATGCTAAGAATAATATAGATAAATTATTCACACCCAATGCCCTCACTGCCCGGCGTCGCTAAAACGCCTTATAGATAGCACCCGATCGCCAAATGGATCAAATAATAATAATTTTCATTCCTATTAACATTTGGATATATTCTTGCAGTCTCGTTGGCTGAATCAAAATGGATACCCGATGAAAGCTTTGACCACGATGCAGGCCGCCTATTGGGTAGGCCGACAGTCCGCTCCTCCCCTCGGCGGCATGGCCGCCCACCTGTATGCGGAATTCGACGGCGGCGAGCTGGATACCGCTCGGCTGCGCCAGGCCGTCGAGGCGCTGTACCTGCACCATCCGCTGTTACGCCTGCGCATTACCGACGATGGCCGGCAGACGATCGCGCCTCCCGGCCCTCGGCACGCCTTGCATCTCGACGATTGGCAGCACGCCGATGAAGCAACGCTGGCAGCCGCGCTCGCCGCCAAACGCCAGGCAAAAAGCACCCAGCTGCTGCCGCTGGAACAGGGCGTGCCCTGCGATATCAGCCTGAGCCTGTTGCCGGAAGGGCGCAGCCGCCTGCATGTCGATCTCGACATGATCGCCGGCGATGCCATGAGCTTTCGCCTGTTGATGGAGGATCTGACGGCGTTTTATCACCAGTGTCCGCTGCCCCCCTCCGATGACGCACCAGCGGCCTACTTTGATCACCTCGAACGACGCGACGCCGACGAGGCGCTACGCCAGCGGCGCGAACGCGGCCAGCGTTGGTGGCGTGAACGCCTGGCGCAGGTGCCCCCGGCGCCGCGCCTGCTGCGCACGCCGGACCGCTGCCGCAGCGATCGCCTGGCCGTACAGCTGAATGCAGAAGAAAGCCGCGCGCTGGAGAATGTCGCCAAGCGGCACCACACCTCCCTCTCTACGCTGTTTTTAGCGCTGTTCGCACTGGCCGTCGGCCAGGGTTGGAATATGACGCGCTTCCGGCTCAACGTGCCGCTGTTCCACCGCGAAAGCGAACGGGAGGACGCGCATCGTCTTATCGGCGATTTCTCTAACCTGGTGCTGCTCGGCGTGGAGCTGAACCCGACGGAAAACCTGAGCGCTTTCTGCCGGCGCCTGATGGCACAGCTGGCAGAGCTTATCGAACATGCGGATTACCCCGGCGTGAACGTGATGCGCGATCTGTCGCGCCTGCACGGCAGCCTGCAGCCTTCTCCGGTGGTGTTTACCGCCGGTTTCGGCATCCGCGGCAAGACGCTGTTTTCCGAACGGGTCACCGACACCTTCGGCCGTCTCGGCTGGGTCATCTCTCAAGGACCGCAGGTTGCGCTGGATGCGCAGGTCGCCCACGTCGACGACGGCATTCTGATTAACTGGGACGTGCGGCTGGACGCATTCCCCGAGCACGCGCTGCCGCGCCTGCTGGCCTGTTATCGTGCGCTGCTGCACCTGGCCGCACGGCAAGCGGAGGCGTTCGATCGCCCGCTGTCACAGCTGTTGGCGCAATGCACACCCGACGCGCTGGCGCAGCAGGCACCGGTGCGCCAGGTGCTGCACCGGCTGCTGGCGCGGGTGGCTCCCGAGGCCAGCTTGCACGACCACGACGATATCCACCGCTTGGCCCTGCCGGATGCTGGGGTGAACGCGCTGCTGACGGTGCTCAACAAATATCTGGCGGCGGCGCTGACGGCGCAGGATCTGGCGGCGCATCCCTCTCCGGCGGCGCTGGCGGCATTGATCTGCCAACGCTCGCCCGAGGCAGGACGGAATGCGAAAACGCTGCTCGCCGCGCTGGCGCCGCAGCACTGAGATTTAATCGGTTAGCGACTATAGGGAAGTACCATGGAGACACCATTAACCGCACTGCAGCAGGCCTATCTTCTGGGCCGCAGCGATCGATGGCCGCTGGGCGGCGTGGCGATGCACGACTTTCGCGAATACCGTGCCCGGCAGCTGGACGTACCGCGCCTTGAAGCGCGCCTGACCGAGCTGGTTCAACACTACCCGGCACTGCGCACCTGCATCGATGTGCCGCGCGGCACGCAGCACGTACGCCCGGAGGTGACGCTGCATCTGGATAGACACGATCTGCGTGCCCTTGATGGTGAAGCGGCGCAGCGCCAGGTCGAACAACTGCGCGCGCGTTACTCCCACCAGCGCCACGATCCGAGCCAACCGCTGTGGCGCATCGCCGTGATCCAACTTGCCGAACAGCAGGATCCGACGGGATCGCCGTACGATACGCTGATCTTTACCAGCTTCGATGCCTTGATCTTAGACGGCCAGGGGATCTCCACCGTGATCGCGCGCCTGTTCGACGATCGCCCTCTGGCGCCGACCGCCGCCGCCTTGCCGCCCCCCGCCGCATCGGCGGCGCAACGCCAGGCCGATGCCGCCTACTGGCGCGAAAAGCTGCAGGATGTCACCACCCCGTCGGCGTTGCCGTGGCGCGCCCCGCTCGCCAATCTCACCTCATCACGCTATCGCCGCGCCAGCCTGACGTTGCCGCACGACACGGTTAAACGGCTTGGCCGTCTGGGATCGCCGCATGCGCTGCTGCGCAACAGCCTGCTGTCGGCGCTGATCCTCGATACGCTGGCCCACTGGACCACCGACGGCGAGCTGTGTGTCGGGGTGCCGGTAGCGTTCCCCGCCGCCGACGGCGCCCTGGGCAACGCCTCCAGCTTCGTGGCGGTGCGCTATTCCCGCCACGGCGAAGATTTTATCCAGCGCGCGCAAGCCTTGCAGGACGACGTGCTCGGCGCGCTCGATCACCTGGCGTTTTCCGGCGTCGATCTGGCGCGGCAGTTGCTCGGCCAAAGCCAGGGCGGCCCGGCGCTGCCGGTGATCCTGACCAATTGCCTGGGTTGGGAGACGCTGCCAGCCGAGGCGCCGGTGCGCTTTCACGACGGCCTGACCCAAACGCCGCAGGTCGCCATCGATATCCGCCTGACGTTGGACAGCGAAAAAAATCTGCAGCTGTGCGTGGACTACGCCGAGCAGGCGCTGCATGGCGAACAGGTAGAAGCGATGCTGGCGGCGTTGCAGCGACGCATCCTGCACAGTTGCCAACGGGCCGACCTGGCGATCGCGCCGCGCGACTTCATCGATCTGGCGCATTACCGCCACAACGACAGCGAAGCGAATTACGCGCCTTATCCTTATCTGGCGCAGCTGGCCGAGCGGCTGTTCGGCGCGCAAGACGGCGGCAATGCGCTGATCTGCGGCGAGCAGACGCTAACCTACCGCGAGCTGGGCCAGCGGATCGCCACGGCGATCGCCAACCTGCAGAGCCGCGGCGTGCAGCCGGGCAACGTGGTGGCACTGTATCTGCCGCGCAGCCCGGAACAGATCATCTTCAGCCTCGCCTGTGCCCTGCAGGGCGTGATCTGGGTGCCTATCGATATCAACTCGCCGCCGGAACGCACCGCCTACCTGCTGGAGAATTGCCGGCCGACGCTGGTAGTGCACGGCGGCGATCTCGAAACGCCGATCGGCGTGACGCCGGCGACCCTGCTGGCGCAGGCGGATCGCGCACCCGCGCTGCCGGATGAACGGACGCTGGTTGAACGCAGCGCCAGCCAGGCCGCGAGCTACTACCTGTATACCTCCGGCACCACTGGTAAGCCTAAATGCGTGGTGCTTAACAACCGCGCCACCGCCAACGTCGTGCACCAAACCCAACAGCGCTGGAGAGTCACCGCCGACGATGTCTTCATTTCCGTCACGCCGCCGCACCATGACATGTCGATGTTCGATCTGTTCGGTTCGCTGTGCGCCGGCGCCACGCTGGTGCTGCCGGCGCCACATCAGGAAAAGGATGCCATCAGCTGGAACCAACTGGTGGAAAAACATCGGGTCACCCTGTGGTGTTCGGTACCCGCCATTCTGGAGATGCTGCTCACCTGCAAAACGGCCGACAGCCTGCGCTCGCTGCGCCTGGTGGCGCAAGGCGGTGACTATATCAAGCCGGCGACGGTACAAACCCTGCGTACCCTGCGCCAGGATCTCGCGCTGTTCTCACTCGGCGGGCCGACCGAAACCACCATCTGGAGCATCTGGCACCCGATCGCCCCACAGGAGAGCGGCACCGTGCCTTACGGCCGCCCGCTGCCGGCTAACCGCTACTTCATCTGCCATGACGACGGCAGCCACTGCCCGGCCGGCGTGGTCGGCCGCATTCACACCGCCGGGGTGAACCTGGCGTTAGGCTATCTGGAGCAGGGGGAGCTGAAGCAGCACGATTTCGTTACCCTCGAAGGACCGGACGGGCAACCGCTGCGCGCTTTCCGCACCGGCGATCAGGGCTATTACCGTGCGGACGGCAACATCATGTTCGCCACCCGGGTGAACGGCTATGTGAAGATCCGCGGCGTGCGCGTCTCGCTGCCGGAAATCGAAGACGTGCTGCGCCGCCATCCGGCGATCCTGGATATGGTAGTGGTGGATTATCCCAGCGGAGAGAACAACGAGGCAGCGCTCGGCGCCCTGTATCTGACCCGCGACGGCAAGCCGCTGCCGCTGTCCGAGATCCGCGCCTTCGCCACCGGCTATCTGCCCTGTACCCATATCCCCACGCGCTTTATCCATGCCGAGGCGCTGCCGCTGTCCGCCAACGGTAAAACCGATCGCCATCGCATCCGCGCCGACCTGAGCCACCAGCAAACCGCGCCGGCGTTGAACGCCTGCGCGGCCCCGCCGCCGAACGCACCGGTGGCGCGCAGCGCCGAGATCCTGACCATTTACTGGCAGGCGATTGGCGTAACGCCGCGCCCGGAATGGGGGGAAGAGACGGCGTTTATCGCCATGGGACTGAAGCTGCCGCATATCAAACAGGTGGCGGCACGCCTCAATGACGCTTTCGGCACCCGTCTGGTAAGCAGTGCGCTCTTGCCATGCAAGAACGCACGCGAAGTGGCGGCGTTGCTGGTCAGCTGAAACCATACCACTCGGGCGGGGACATCCCCCGCCCGCATTTTCTCAGGCGGGTAACGCCGTCAGGGCCGCCAGCGGTTGCTCCCAGGCTTCCTGCTGCAGCGCACGCAACAGAAATTCTTGCAGCGCCTCGCCATAGTCCAACGCATCCTCCGTCGGGAACTGTTCCAGATAAATATCGATATCCACCTGCAGATCGCGGGCGTCGGTGCGGCCGCGATACGTCAGGTTAAAACCGTCGCCCGAGCCGCCGGCCAATACGCTGCGGGTACCGCGACAGCCAGTAAAACGAGGCGCATCGAAGGGTTGCACGTTGATGAAGGGGGAAATAAAGAAGCGCGAGCCCGGATCCACACCGCGATCGGCGGCCAATTGGCGCAGACGGTAGCCGGCGTGGCTGCGCAGCTCCCGCAGCTGCTGCGTCAGCGTGGTGAGAAAGCTCCCCAGCGTCTCCGCTTGCGGCGGTGACACCAGCAGCGGCAGCGTGTTGACCGCCAGCGAAGGCACGTTAGTGGCTGCCTGCCCACGGCGATTCATCGCCGGCATCCACATCGGCAGCGTATCGCCTTGCCGGGCACAGCGCGGCATCACCTGAAACAGCCAGGCCGCCGACAGCGCCACCAGCAAGTCGGGCCAATTGATGCCGCTACGCTCCGCCAACTGCGCAAGAGAGTGCGACACCGCCGCCGGCAGCCGGTGGTGGGTGCTCAGACGCCGTACGCCATAGGCCTCACCGCCCTTGCGCACCGTCGGCAGCACCTGCGACGGCGGCAGATAGGTCTGCCAAAAGCGCCGATCGCGCTCGCATCGCTCAGAATCAGCGTAGGCCAGCTCGGCCTGTTGAAAGACGTCGAAGGCGCCCAGAGGCATACCTGCGCTGCCCTCACCCAGATAGTGCGCATATAACGCGGCGCAGCGGTGTTCGATCAGGGCCATGCCGAAGCCATCAACCAGAATATGGTGC
Source organism: Serratia sp. PL7 (assembly GCF_945957435.1). Taxonomy (NCBI): domain Bacteria; kingdom Pseudomonadati; phylum Pseudomonadota; class Gammaproteobacteria; order Enterobacterales; family Yersiniaceae; genus Serratia; species Serratia sp. PL7. The sequence goes on from NZ_CAMFLB010000024.1 coordinate 117,190, forward strand.
GCACGCACGTACCAGAGGTAGCGCTCCGGCCCCAGCTTGAGCAGCCAGGCTGCGGCTAACGGTTCGCTGTGCAGCGCCCGGCGCTGCGCGATATCTTCGCGCATCAGGTTTTGCGCCGCCTGCCAGGGATCGTCGTGCGTTTGCAGATCGATGCGTTGCAATGGCGGCGTGCGCTGTGGATCGTAACGTAACAGCGGGGGAGAGTCGCCATGCCGCTCACCAAAGCGCAAGGCAAACGCCTGCGTCTCGGCGAGAGTGGTGGCGATCGCCCGGCAGAGCGTCTCTTCCTCTACCGCGCCGCACAGTTCGGTGCAATGTGCGACGGTGGACAGAGTCTGCCCAGGGTGCAAGGTGTGTTCTTCCCAGAAATCAAGCTGCGCTGGCGCCAGCGGCAACCATTCAGAGGCCAAAGCGGTGTCCGACATGTTACCTACCTTTGATAAGCCCGAATAAAGACGTCGAGCGGGCGTAACCCCGCCGTTCAACGGCTTTTGCGTGTCTCCATACATCATCAAATGAAAATGATAATAACATCTATTATCATTTCTATTAATTTGGTAACACTTTAGATTTTGTTAAGCGGGGATGCAAGTCGCGCAGTTGGGCAGTTGGGCAGAGAAAAGAAAGTGGCAGGTTGAAGGGCCATAAAAACAAAACGCCCCGGCACAACTGCCTGGGGCGTTTTTAACGTCGGCGATACTCGTGATTAGGCCTGGTTGGCCGGCTTCACCTTCTGCGCCAGAAACTCCGTTTCGTAAGCCAGCGCCTTCTTGCGATCGAACTGGTGCTCCCACTTGGCTATCACCAGTACCGCCAGCGCGTTGCCCACCACGTTCAGCGCGGTACGCGCCATATCCAGGATACGGTCCACGCCGGCGATGAACGCCAGGCCTTCCAGCGGGATGCCGACGCTGCCCAACGTCGCCAGCAGCACCACGAACGAGACCCCCGGCACGCCGGCGATCCCTTTCGAGGTTACCATCAGCGTCAGCACCAGCACGATCTCCTGCCCCAACGACAGTTCGATGCCGTACAGCTGGGCGATAAAGATAGCGGCGATGCTCTGGTACAGCGTCGAGCCATCCAGGTTAAAGGAGTAGCCAGTCGGCACCACGAAGCTAGTGATCGACTTGGGCGCGCCGTAAGCCTCCATCTTTTCGATGATGCGCGGCAGCACCGTTTCCGAGCTGGCGGTGGAATAAGCCAGGATCAGTTCGTCTTTCAGGATGCGGATCAGCGTCCAGATGCGCAGATTGCACAGCCGGGCGACCGCCCCCAGCACCACCAGGGCGAAGAACGCGATGGCGAAGTATACCAGCAGCACCAGCTTGGCCAGCGGCAGCAGCGAAGCGAAACCGAAGTTGGCTACCGTGACCGAAATCAGACCGAATACCCCGATCGGCGCATAGCGCATGATCATGTGGGTGACTTTGAACATGCTCTCGGACACCGCCTTGAACACCTTCAGCAACGGCTCTTTGGTCTCTTTCGGCAACGACGACAGCCCCAGACCGAACAGCACCGAGAAGAAGATAATCGGCAGCATGTCGCCCTTGGCCATCGACGAGAAGACGTTCGATGGGATCAGCGACAGAATGGTCGCCACCAGACTGTGCGAACCGCTTTGCACCTGTTCGGTGGTTTTCTCATACTGCGAAATGTCCACCGTGGTCAACGTCGACATGTCGATGCCGTGGCCGGGTTGGAATACGTTGGCCAGCGTCAACCCCACCACGATGGCGATCGTGGTGATCACTTCGAAGTAAATAATGGTTTTCAATCCGATGCGGCCCAGCTTTTTCGCATCCCCCACGCCGGCAATACCGACGATCAGCGTGGAAATAACGATCGGCACCACAATCATCTTGATCAGACGAATAAAGATATCACCCGCCGGGCTGAGAATATTGCTGACCAGCCACTCACGAGATTCTGTCTGGTTGTGCAATACCGCGCCAACAATAATACCCAGTACCAACGCGATCAGGATTTGCCAAGCCAGGCTAATTTTTACACTTTTCATACCCAAAAAGTCCTCAAAGACTCTTTGCGCCGTACAAAGTCACAACACGGCGAAAAGAATACTTAATCATTTATTACAGGCTTATGTTAATTCAGTGGAAGCGTTCACCTGCCCTGGGTGCGACGCAGTATAAATCTGTATCATCCGGGCGGCATGCTCTGCAAGCCTTGATTTGTCAGGGTTGAGCGCTGAATCGAATCACAAAAATTTCGCGTAACTATTTCAAATGGCATAATTGCTTGTTATTAAAAACATAATTTTTCAGATAATGAAGCACATAACCGCGCCGGTGACGTTTTTTTGAACGCGATTAAAATGCGTTATTTTTCGTCCATTCTGCATATTTAGTCCGCACCGAATGTTTATATTTTGTTACTCAAAAGTCAAATAAATGGGAATTGGCCGAGTGACATTTTCACCCATAAATGCAGCGCCATTTTATATTTAGATTAAAAATCGAACGATACCGCAGGATGAATGCCATAGGGTATTTCCCGAGTTTTCATCAGGTATGAAGCATTAATAGAACGTTATTTCACGATGTGCCGTCCATCGTTATATCGCGTTAATACCAACTTCGAATATTAATAGCGAAAAATAATCAAAAAAGATTTATAGCGCGAAATAATGCTGGTCTCTCCCATCCTTATTAATCGCGAGGCAAATACCCTCGCCTTTTTTTATTCTTTTTTGTTCTTTAGATAAGTGTTTTTGGTTAAAAACGTGGGTTTATGAGGATTTAAGCGCCAAATAGATAGATATGCCCTGCAAATGCGACAGAACGATTACAAATCAATATCTTTGTTGCGTGATCTGCCGCGCAAAAAAGAAACAAAGAATCGTAGCAAACTATACTTAACCTTCAGTTGACATATCATTAACAACTTCAAGGAGAAAAGCTATGAGCCAACTGCATAAACACGCTATTCCTTCTGCAATTGCAGAACGCGCCCTGATTAATCCGGCACAATACCAACAGTATTATCAACAGTCGGTTCAAGACCCAGAGGCTTTCTGGGGTGAGCATGGCAAAATCCTGGACTGGATCAAACCCTATACCAAAGTCAAAAACACCTCGTTCGATCCGGGCCACGTCAGCATCCGTTGGTTTGAAGACGGCACGTTGAACCTGGCGGCCAACTGTCTGGATCGTCATTTGGCCGAGCGCGGCGACCAGACCGCCATTATCTGGGAAGGCGACGACCCGACCCAATCCAAAAAGGTGACTTACAAACAGCTGCACCATGACGTCTGCCAGTTCGCCAACGTGCTGAAAAAGCTCGGCGTGAAAAAAGGTGACGTGGTGGCTATCTATATGCCGATGGTGCCGGAAGCGGCGGTCGCGATGCTGGCCTGCGCGCGTATCGGCGCCGTACATTCGGTGATCTTCGGCGGCTTCTCACCGGAAGCGGTCGCCGGACGCATTATCGACTCCAACGCCAGGCTGGTGATCACCGCCGATGAAGGCCTGCGCGCCGGCCGTGCCGTGCCGCTGAAAAAGAACGTCGACGATGCGCTGAAAAATCCCGGCGTAGTCAGCGTGGCCAACGTCGTGGTGTTCCAACGCACCGGGAAACCGGGCTACTGGCAGGAAGGGCGCGATCTGTGGTGGCATGAGCTGACCCAGGGCGTCTCCGCCGACTGCCCGCCGGCAGAAGTGAACGCCGAAGATCCGCTGTTTATCCTGTATACCTCCGGTTCGACCGGCAAGCCGAAAGGCGTGCTGCACACCACCGGCGGCTACCTGGTCTACGCCGCGATGACCTTTAAGTATGTGTTCGACTACCACGACGGCGACATCTATTGGTGCACCGCCGACGTGGGCTGGGTCACCGGCCACAGCTATCTGCTGTACGGCCCGCTGGCCTGCGGCGCCACCACGCTGATGTTCGAAGGCGTGCCTAACTATCCGGGCGTTAATCGCCTGTCGCAAGTGATCGACAAGCACCAGGTCAACATTCTGTATACCGCACCGACCGCCATTCGCGCCCTGATGGCCGAAGGCGACAAGGCGATCGAGGGCACACGACGCGATTCGCTGCGTATCATGGGCTCGGTCGGCGAGCCGATCAACCCGGAAGCCTGGGAGTGGTACTACAACAAGATAGGCAATGCAAAGTGCCCGATCGTCGACACCTGGTGGCAAACCGAAACCGGCGGCTTCATGATTACCCCGCTGCCTGGCGCCACCGAGCTGAAAGCCGGGTCTGCTACGCGGCCTTTCTTCGGCGTACAGCCGGCATTGGTCGATAACGTCGGCACACCGCAGGAAGGCGCCTGCGAAGGCAACCTGGTGATCGTCGATTCCTGGCCGGGCCAGGCGCGTACCCTGTTCGGCGATCATGACCGCTTCGAGCAAACCTACTTCTCGACTTTCAAAGGCATGTACTTCAGCGGTGACGGCGCACGCCGCGACGAAGACGGTTACTACTGGATCACCGGCCGCGTCGATGACGTGCTGAACGTCTCCGGCCACCGTCTGGGCACCGCCGAGATTGAGTCCGCGCTGGTATCGCACCCGAAAATCGCCGAAGCGGCAGTGGTCGGCATTCCTCATAACATCAAAGGCCAGGCGATCTACGCCTACATCACGCTGAACCACGGTGAAGAACCGACGCCGGAGCTCTATACCGAAGTGCGCAACTGGGTGCGCAAAGAGATAGGGCCGATCGCCACGCCGGACGTACTGCACTGGACAGATTCGCTGCCCAAAACGCGCTCCGGCAAGATCATGCGGCGTATCCTGCGCAAAATTGCCGCCGGCGACACCAGCAACCTGGGGGATACCTCTACGCTGGCGGATCCGGCCGTCGTCGACAAGCTGTTGGAAGAAAAACAATCAATGAAAGTGCCGTCATAATTTATGCCGCTTCAGGCCGCTCATTCGGATCACGCGCCATTGAGCGGCCCTGGCGCGGCGTACTCTCTCAATACCGACTGGAGACACTCTGATGAATGACACCATTTATCAAGGGATTGAAGAAAACCCGCGCTTTAAAGAGCTGGTGAGAAAACGCGGCCGGTTCGCCTGGCTGCTTTCACTGATTACGCTGGCGCTGTACGTCGGCTTTATTCTGTTGATCGCCTTCGATCCGCAATGGCTCGGCACGCCGATCGCCGCCGGATCGACCATCACCCGCGGGATCCCGGTCGGCGTCGGGCTGATCGTGATCTCTTTCGTCTTGACCGGGATCTACGTGTTTCGCGCCAACGGCGAATTCGATCGCCTCACCGCAGAGATTCTGCGTGAGGTGAAACAATGAAGCGCTTATTGTCCGCCGCCGCGCTGCTGTTGCTGCCCGGTCTGGCCTGCGCCGACGCCATTGGCGGCGAGGTGAATCGCCAGCCGCTGAACATCCAGGCGATCGTGATGTTTATCCTGTTTGTCGGCGCCACGCTCTACATCACCTATTGGGCCTCCAAACGCACCCGTTCCCGTCAGGACTACTACACCGCGGGCGGGCGCATCACCGGCCTGCAAAACGGGCTGGCGATCGCCGGTGACTTCATGTCCGCCGCCTCGTTCCTCGGTATCTCCGCCCTGGTCTACACCTCGGGCTATGACGGACTGATTTACTCCATCGGCTTCCTCATCGGCTGGCCGATCATTCTGTTCCTGATCGCGGAGCGCTTGCGCAACCTCGGCCGTTATACCTTTGCCGATGTCGCCTCTTACCGTCTGCAGCAGAAACCGATCCGCACCCTCTCGGCCTGCGGCTCGTTGGTGGTGGTGGCGCTGTATCTGATCGCGCAGATGGTCGGCGCCGGCAAGCTGATCCAGCTGCTGTTCGGGCTCAACTACCATGTGGCGGTGATCCTGGTCGGCATCCTGATGGTGCTGTACGTGCTGTTCGGCGGCATGCTGGCCACCACCTGGGTGCAGATCATCAAGGCGGTGCTGCTGCTGGCCGGCGCCAGTTTTATGGCGCTGATGGTGATGAAGTCGGTTAACTTCGACTTCAATACCCTGTTCGCCGAAGCGGTGAAGGTGCATCCGAAAGGCATCGCCATCATGAGCCCCGGTGGTCTGGTCTCCGATCCGATTTCCGCGTTATCGCTTGGCCTGGCGCTGATGTTCGGCACCGCCGGTCTGCCGCACATCCTGATGCGTTTCTTCACCGTGAGTGACGCCAAGGAAGCGCGCAAGAGCGTGTTCTACGCCACCGGCTTTATCGGTTACTTCTATATTCTGACCTTTATCATCGGCTTCGGCGCCATCTTGCTGGTCAGCGCCAATCCGGCGTTCAAAGACGCCACCGGCGCGCTGCTGGGCGGCACCAATATGGCGGCGGTGCACCTGGCCAATGCCGTTGGCGGCAACTTCTTCCTCGGCTTTATCTCGGCGGTGGCCTTCGCCACCATTCTGGCGGTCGTTGCAGGCCTGACGCTGGCCGGTGCCTCGGCGGTTTCCCACGATCTGTACGCCAGCGTGATGAAAAACGGCAAGGCGACCGAGCGTGACGAGCTGAAGGTCTCAAAGGTCACCGTCGTGGTATTGGGCCTGGTTGCTATTGCCCTGGGGATTTTGTTCGAGAAGCAGAATATCGCCTTTATGGTCGGGCTGGCGTTCTCTATCGCTGCCAGCTGTAACTTCCCTATCATCATCCTGTCGATGTACTGGTCGCGTTTGACGACCCGCGGCGCGATGATTGGCGGCTGGCTGGGTCTGTTAACGGCGGTGATTCTGATGATCCTCGGCCCGACGATCTGGGTGCAGATCCTCGGCCATGAAAAACCGATTTACCCGTATGAATACCCGGCGCTGTTCTCGATGATCGTGGCCTTTGTCGGCACCTGGCTGTTCTCGATCACCGACAGCTCGCTGGCCGGGCAGCAGGAGCGGGAACGCTTCCGGGCTCAGTTTGTCCGTTCGCAAACCGGGCTGGGTATCTCTCAGGGCAGCTCGCATTAATCGAATAATAAGTGAAAAAAAGCAAACACACCCTAATCAAAGGCCCTTCGGGGCCTTTTCTCTGGCTGTCTGTCGGAGATAAGCTGGGGAGAGCAGCGCAGCGTAGCTGCGCTTTTTTACGTTTTACGCATAGCAAAAAGCCCTGAACGTCAGTTCAGGGATTTCGGCTTTATTTGATGCCTGGCAGTTTATGGCGGACGTCCTGCCCGCCCCCCTTCGGGCCATTGCTTCGCAACGTTCAAATCCGCTCCCGGCGGATTTGTCCTACACAATTCGTCTCAGGATGCCCATGCTCGTGCAGAACGCCAGATAACAGACAAAACAAAAAGCCCCATGCTTTCGCATGAGGCTTGTTGTTTTAT
>NZ_CAMFLB010000025.1:0-124146 GCF_945957435.1 Serratia sp. PL7
CTTACTTACCCAGATGTTTGACTGTTCGTGGCACTTTCACCATGGCAATTGCAATTGCCCAACCCTTGCAAAATGCCGCACGCCTCTACAGATCGAGAGCCAGAACACTTCTCGCGCAAATCAACCAAGTGCCGTTTTAACTGCAACAGCGCGGACACACGCATTTCCACCTGTTGAATATGGGCCTCCAGCAGCGTGTTGACCTCCCCACAGTCCTGCATCGGGTTGTCTCGCAGACCCAGCAATGCGCGAATCTCGCTCAACGTCATGTCGAGCGAACGGCAATGACGGATGAATTGCAAGCGCTCAATGTGCACCTCACCGTACAGCCGGAAGTTGCCACCGCTTCGCGCTGGCTTCGGCAGTAGCCCTTCCTTCTCGTAGTAGCGGATGGTCACGACCTCGCACCCAGAGCGCTTGGCGAGGTCGCCAATTCTGATTTCCATGCATCAATCTCCAATTATCACTTGACTCTATAGTGACTATAGAGATTTTAATGGAGGCTGAATAGAAGATTTTCAGGAGTTACTCATGAGCGAATGCGCTTCAAAGGGGTGTGGCTGCACGACTGAGCCGATCATCCAACCCACGGCACCGGCCCCGCTGGCAACCGGATCGGCTCAAGCGGTGTACCGCATCGAGAACATGGATTGCCCGACCGAAGAGGCGCTGATCCGAAGCAAACTGGCCGGTCTGGCGGGGGTGGCGGGTCTTGAATTCAACCTGATGCAACGTACCTTGGCCGTGCGACACGAATTGCCTTCGTTGTCTCCCGTCGAGCAGGCGCTGAAGGCCATCGGCATGCAAGCTGTGCGCATGGATCAGGCGTCGGCCGAGCAGACGACCAAGCTGTCCATTGCCAAGATGGATTGCCCGACCGAAGAGACGTTGATCCGCAACAAGCTCGGCACCGTGGCCGGTGTTGCTGATCTCGATTTCAACCTGATGCAGCGCACGCTGTCGGTACGCCATGCGAACCAGGTTCTGCCAGACGTGCTCGTGGCACTGCAAGCGCTTGGATTCGAGGCGCAGGTCGTGGACACGGCAGAGGTCGCATCTCCATCCGCCGCCCCTGTGACCACGCCGACCAACTGGTGGCCGCTGGGCATCTCCTTGGTCACTGCATCGGCGGCCGAGGCGGTCTACTGGCTCCACAACGGCAATCACTGGTCGGTTGTCGTTCTGGCGCTTGTCGCGGTCTTCACGGGTGGCCTCTCCACCTACAAGAAGGGGTGGATTGCGCTCAAGAACCGTAATCTCAACATGAACGCCCTCATGTCGATTGCGGTCACGGGTGCCATGTTGATCGGCCACTGGCCCGAAGCGGCAATGGTGATGGTACTGTTCGCGCTGGCCGAGGTAATCGAAGCCAAATCGCTGGATCGCGCTCGTAACGCTATCCGTGGCCTGCTCGACCTGACCCCGGAACAGGCCACGGTACAGCAGGCTGACGGCACATGGCGCGAGGTGGGCGCCAAGCAAATCACCATCGGCGCCCGCGTCCGGGTCAAACCAGGTGAGCGCATCGCCCTTGATGGTGAGGTGCTGGAAGGCCGCTCTGCCGTCAACCAAGCCCCGATCACGGGTGAAAGCCTCCCGGTCGAAAAATCCCCCGGTGATTCGGTGTTCGCTGGCACGATCAACGAATCCGGCTCGTTCGAGTACCGCGTCACCGCCTTGGCCAACAACTCCACTTTGGCCCGGATCATTCACGCGGTAGAGGCTGCGCAAGGTAGTCGTGCGCCGACTCAGCGTTTTGTCGATCAGTTCGCCCGCTGGTACACCCCCGTTGTATTCGGCGTTGCCATCGCCGTCGCGTTGTTGCCGCCGCTGTTCATGGGTGCGGCATGGCTCGACTGGATCTACCGTGCATTGGTTCTGCTGGTGGTCGCCTGCCCGTGCGCACTGGTGATCTCTACACCGGTCAGCATCGTCAGCGGCCTGGCCGCCGCCGCCCGCCACGGCATTCTCATCAAAGGTGGCGTCTATCTGGAAGAAGGCCGCAAGCTGCGCTGGCTGGCTCTGGACAAGACCGGCACGATCACGCACGGCAAGCCCGCACAGACCGACTTTGTCACATGGGGCAATGCACTCGCCTCGGACAGCCGCAGCATCGCTGCCAGTCTGGCGGCCCGCTCGGACCATCCTGTATCCAAGGCGGTGGCACAGGCCGCGCAGACGGACGGGGTTGCCTTGCTCGACGTGGCCGAATTCAACGCGCTGCCCGGTCGGGGTGTGCAGGGCCAAATCAACGGTGAAACCTACCATCTTGGCAACCAGCGGATGCTAGAAGAGCTGGGGCAGCGTACTCCCGAGCTGGAACAGCGCATCGCGGCGCTGGAAACCATGGGTAAAACTGTCGTGATGTTGGTCAGCGCAAAAGGGGTTCATGCCTTATTTGCCGTAGCGGACACCATCAAGGAAAGCAGCAGGAGCGCCATTGCCGAGCTTCATGCACTGGGCATCAACACCATGATGCTGACCGGCGACAACCCCCACACGGCACAGGCCATTGCCGCACAAGCCGGGATCGACCGTGCGCAAGGCAATCTGCTCCCAGACGACAAACTGCGCGAAGTTGAGCTACTGGCCATAAAGGGCAAGGTCGGCATGGTCGGTGATGGCATCAACGATGCCCCGGCCTTGGCGCGTGCGGACATCGGCTTTGCCATGGGAGCGGCTGGCACAGATACCGCCATCGAGACCGCTGACGTGGCCCTGATGGACGACAACCTGGGCAAGATTCCGACCTTCGTGCGCCTGTCGCGTGCGACGGCGCAGGTGCTGATGCAAAACATTGTGCTGGCCCTTGGCATCAAGGCAGTATTTCTGGTGCTGACCTTCACGGGTCAAGCGACCATGTGGATGGCGGTGTTTGCTGATATGGGGGCCAGCTTGCTCGTCGTTGGCAATGGCTTGAGGCTGTTGCGCAAATGAGCTGGAAATTCTTTCTCTACGACTGGGGTGGTCTGAACATCGCGTTGTTCCAAGCCATCAACATGAGCACACCTGCAGCGCTGGAACCGCTGGCATCGTTCTTCAACCTTGTGATAGGCAACTACTGGACTGCACCACTGATGCTCTTGGCGATGTGGGGATGGTCAAAGTCGGCACCTGACCCAACGCGGGCCGATGCCATCCGGTACAGACTCAGAGTCTTTAGCGTGGCCTTTGCGTTGGCATTTCTCGTCGCCACCATCTTGAAGCCATGGATCGACTTTCCACGCCCGCCTGCCGTTTTTGGCGACATGGTGCGCGTTATCGGGGGCATCGAACGACACTACAGCCTGCCCAGCGGGCATGCCACCTATGCCGCGCTGGTGGTCGGCGCGCTCTGGCCTTTGATAGGCCGTCGTGGCCGCATCGGCTTGGTGTTGTACGCCGCATTGGTCGGTTGGTCACGCATCGCAGCCGGAATGCACTTTCCTGCCGATGTGCTGGCGGGGTGGGTACTTGGATTGAGTTGCACGGCGCTCGCCGGGTGGCTGATGCCGCTGGCCGCCCCTGTGTGGCAATCGGCTCGCCGCACATCGACTTGGGTCTGGTTCGCAGTGGCCGCCAGTGCTGTCATGACAGATCAGCTCGCAAAGTTCGCCATCACCCGCACGTTTGCCTACGGTGAACAGGTCGAAGTCACGCCCTTCTTCAACTTCGTCCATGTCCTGAATCCCGGCGCGGCATTCAGCTTTCTGGCGAACGCTGGCGGCTGGCAACGTTACTTTTTCATCACGCTGGGCCTGGTCGTTTCTGCTTGGCTGGGACGCATGCTGTGCCAGCAATTGCCCCGTCTCGAAGCGATGGGATACAGCCTGATCCTCGGCGGTGCGCTGGGCAATGTCGCGGATCGTGTGCTGCGTGGACAGGTTGTTGATTTCCTTGACTTCCATTGGCGACTTGCGCACTGGCCCGCCTTCAACCTCGCTGATGTGGCGATAACTATCGGAGCGCTCTGCCTGTTCTTGACGGTTGTACCGAAAAGCAGTAAAGGCACAGAGGCCGAGGTGTCCGGTTAAGCTATACCCTAACCTGATGTCAGATGCTTGGCGCAAAGCACGTCAGAATAGAGTTGTAGTTTGTATTTATTGACACAAGCCGCCAAGGGTAATAGATTTCATCCTGACACTTTTACCTTTGGAGGCACCTTGCAAGGTCAACGCATTGGCTATATCCGCGTCAGCAGCTTCGACCAGAACCCTGATCGGCAACTGGAGCAAATCGAAGTCGGTAAGGTATTCACCGATAAGGCTTCCGGCAAGGACACGCAACGTCCCGAACTTGAAAGGCTGCTGGCCTTTGTGCGCGAGGGCGACACCGTGGTGGTGCACAGCATGGACAGGTTGGCACGCAATCTCGATGACCTGCGCCGCATCGTTCAGGGGCTGACACAACGGGGCGTGCGGATGGAGTTTGTCAAAGAAGGGCTGGCGTTCACCGGCGATGACTCACCGATGGCCAATTTGATGCTGTCGGTCATGGGGGCTTTTGCGGAGTTCGAGCGCGCACTGATCCGCGAACGCCAGCGCGAGGGAATCGTGCTGGCCAAGCAGCGCGGTGCCTACCGGGGACGAAAGAAATCGCTGAACAGCGAACAAATTGCCAAGTTGAAACAGCGAGTCGCGGCAGGCGATCAAAAAACCTTGGTGGCCCGTGACTTCGGCATCAGTCGCGAAACCTTGTACCAGTACCTGCGGGAAGACTGATCATGCCGCGCCGCTCAATCCTGTCCGCCACCGAGCGCGAAAGCCTGCTGGCACTACCAGATGCCAAAGACGAACTGATACGGCACTACACGTTCAACGAAACCGACCTATCGGTGATCCGCCAGCGTCGCGGCGCTGCGAATCGATTGGGCTTCGCCGTGCAGCTTTGCTACTTGCGATTCCCTGGCATCTTCTTGGGCATCGATGAGCCTCCGTTTCCGCCCCTGTTGCGCATGGTGGCCGCACAACTCAAGGTGCCGGTGGAAAGTTGGAACGATTACGGCCAGCGCGAGCAGACGCGGCGGGAGCACTTGGTCGAGCTGCAAACGGTGTTCGGGTTCAAGCCCTTCACCATGAGTCACTACCGGCAAGCCGTGCATACATTGACCGAGCTGGCCTTGCAGACCGATAAAGGCATTGTGCTGGCCAGCGCCCTTGTCGAAAACCTGCGGCGCCAGAGCATCATCCTGCCCGCCATGAATGCCATCGAGCGCGCGAGCGCCGAGGCCATCACCCGTGCCAACCGGCGCATTTACGCGGCGTTGACCGATTCTTTGTTATCGCTCCACCGTCAGCGCCTGGACGAACTTCTCAAGCGCAAGGACGGCAGCAAATTGACGTGGCTGGCATGGCTGCGCCAGTCGCCCGTCAAGCCGAACTCTCGGCATATGCTTGAACACATCGAGCGCCTCAAGGCTTGGCAGGCGCTTGACCTTCCCGCAGGCATCGAGCGACAAGTTCACCAGAACCGCCTGCTCAAGATCGCCCGTGAGGGTGGGCAGATGACGCCTGCCGATCTGGCAAAGTTCGAGATGCAACGACGCTATGCCACTCTGGTTTCGCTGGCCATTGAAGGCATGGCCACCGTCACCGACGAAATCATCGACCTGCACGACCGCATCATTGGCAAACTATTCAACGCCGCCAAGAACAAGCATCAGCAGCAGTTTCAGGCTTCCGGCAAGGCGATCAATGACAAGGTGCGGATGTATGGCCGCATCGGCCAAGCCTTGCTGGAAGCCAAACAGAGCGGCGGCGATCCGTTCGCCGCCATCGAGGCCGTAATGCCGTGGGATACCTTCGCCGCCAGCGTCACGGAGGCGCAAAAGCTCGCGCAGCCGGAGAGCTTCGACTTTCTGCATCGCATCGGTGAAAGCTACGCCACGTTGCGCCGCTACGCGCCGCAGTTCCTGGACGTACTTAAGTTACGGGCGGCACCAGCCGCCAAGGGCGTACTCGATGCCATCGAGGTGCTTCGCGGCATGAACAGCGACAACGCCCGCAAGGTGCCCGCCGACGCGCCGACCGCATTCATCAAGCCACGCTGGGCGAAACTGGTGCTCACGGACGATGGCATTGACCGGCGCTACTACGAGCTGTGCGCCCTGTCAGAGCTAAAGAACGCGCTGCGATCAGGCGATGTCTGGGTGCAGGGTTCGCGCCAGTTCAAGGACTTTGATGAGTACCTGGTGCCGGCCGAGAAGTTCGCTACTCTGAAGCTGGCCAACGAATTGTCGCTGGCAGTGGCCACCGATTGCGATCAGTATTTGCACGACCGACTGGCATTGCTGGAACAGCAGCTTGCCACCGTCAACCGCATGGCGGCGGCCAATGATCTGCCGGATGCCATCATTACCGAGTCCGGCCTGAAGATCACGCCGCTGGACGCGGCGGTGCCGGAGACCGCACAAGCCCTAATCGACCAGTCGGCGATGCTGCTGCCACACGTCAAGATTACCGAACTGCTGATGGAAGTTGATGAGTGGACAGGCTTCACCCGGCATTTCACGCATCTGAAGACCGGCGACACGGCCAAGGACAAAACCTTGCTGCTGACGACGATCCTGGCTGATGGCATCAATCTCGGGCTAACCAAGATGGCCGAGTCCTGCCCAGGCACGACTTACGCCAAGCTGTCGTGGCTGCAAGCCTGGCACATCCGGGATGAAACGTACTCAACGGCGCTGGCCGAACTGGTCAACGCGCAGTTCCGGCAATCCTTTGCCGGAAACTGGGGCGATGGCACCACGTCATCGTCGGATGGCCAAAATTTCAGAACCGGCAGCAAAGCGGAGAGCACCGGGCATATCAACCCGAAGTATGGAAGCAGTCCAGGCCGGACGTTTTATACCCATATCTCCGACCAGTACGCGCCCTTCAGCACCAAGGTAGTCAACGTCGGCGTGCGTGATTCAACCTATGTGCTCGATGGCCTGCTGTACCACGAGTCGGACTTGCGGATCGAGGAGCACTACACCGACACAGCGGGCTTTACCGATCATGTCTTCGGCCTGATGCACCTACTGGGCTTCCGATTCGCGCCACGTATCCGAGACCTGGGCGACACCAAGCTATTCATCCCAAAGAGCGATACCGCCTATGACGCGCTCAAGCCGATGATTAGCAGCGACCGGCTGAACATCAAGCAGATACGCGCCCATTGGGATGAAATCTTGCGGCTCGCGACCTCGATCAAGCAGGGTACGGTGACGGCCTCGCTGATGTTGCGCAAGCTCGGCAGCTATCCGCGTCAGAACGGACTGGCCGTTGCACTGCGCGAGCTGGGGCGCATTGAGCGCACGCTGTTCATACTGGATTGGCTGCAAAGCGTGGAGCTGCGTCGCCGCGTTAATGCCGGACTGAATAAGGGCGAAGCGCGCAACGCGTTGGCCAGGGCTGTCTTTTTCTACCGATTGGGTGAAATCCGCGACCGCAGCTTTGAGCAACAACGCTACCGAGCCAGCGGCCTCAATCTGGTGACGGCGGCCATCGTGTTGTGGAACACGGCCTATCTGGAACGGGCAACCAATGCTTTGAACGGGCACGGCAAACCGGTAGACGAGACGCTGTTTCAATACCTGTCACCGCTGGGGTGGGAACACATCAATCTGACCGGCGATTATCTCTGGCGCAGCAGCACCAAGGTCGGCGCAGGCAAGTTCAGACCGTTGCGACCACTGCCACCGGCTTAACGTGCTTTATTTTCCGTTTTCTGAGACGACCCCAAATGGAATCTGCTTCCTTGGCTGATGGTGTGAGAAATGAAATTGAATCCTTCAGCGGCATGCATCGTATATATCTGACAGGAGGAGGTGCGGAAATTATCTATTCCTATATCAAGGAATATTTCCCTCGTCATAAAGTGAGTAAAGTAGAAGAGCCACAATTTGCCTTGGTGAAGGCGATGGTCAGGGCGTAATTATGGATGATAAACGAAAGAAGATTGTTGCGTATTTACATCCATCAATATACCTGCAAGATAAATTTGCGCAACACTATGTTGAAAGTTTACCGACGCAAGTTCGGGGTGATTTTTACCGGCAAGCCATTATTTGCGGAGCTGCATTATCCTCTGTTGATCCTCGTTTGGTTAACTTGATTAGTGGTTTTTTTAATGGGGCGCTAACAGCCGATAATGTGATTAAACTGATAGAGCAGGTGACGTGTTACCAATCAAAATCAACCGGTGTTGATGTTATTCCTCCAGTGTCTTCAGGCATTGAGGGTTATATTAAACCGGTAGCTAAACTGGCGGAGAAAAAAGCGATTGTGAACCTGTCAATGTTGAAAAAATAAAGTGAGTTATGCACATATCCACGGTCAGAAAAGCCAGTGAAGCCGGGGGCCACCCAGCACACCGGCAAACGGGAGCGGTCTGTGAGCGGGGCAAGCGAACAGACTCTGGCGGTGGGTATGTGCAAAACTCCAACGCTTCTGCTGCATATATCCCCCCTTGTTTCTGTTGAAGATCTCTGAACTCTCCTTTATGATCCCCCCGTTCTATCGTTGTCGATGACAACAGCCAATGCTTTCAGCGCAAGGAGTGCGCAGGTGATCTGAGAGAAGCGCCCTAGGGTGATCACACAGCCAAAGTCATACGGAGAGAAGCGTGGTCTGAGACTGACGCTTTCGAGCGACCACAGCCAATGCGACCTTAACCTGAAAGGACGCGCTTTAGAGCGGTAACCCCCCTGAACCTTTGAGAGCGGGGATCGCAGTTCACTGCGATGAAGGTGCACTTATCCACTCACAGACCGTCAGTTTCATCACGACAACTGACACCCCAGCGGGAAACTTCCCGGCGGGTTTAGTTTCTCCATGACCAGGAGAAACATCACGTCTATGCCCTTATCTTTTTGGACCGACGTCCAGCAATCCGGCAACATTTGCGGCGTTCTGCTATGCCAATTGGAACATTTGGCATCTGCAGAAGAGGCATTTGGCGCGGGAGTTGCGCAGCGCGTCACTTGTGTAATTGCGAAGCATATACCAAGTGACGCGCAAAGCGCATAACGGACGAACCCACGTAATACGGGCTTTACCAACGTTTTCTACGCTCTGACCGACACGTAGTACGCTGGCCGAACAAGGGGCTACAGAACGTCCAGCGCAGTAAAAGGCCATTTTTTAAACCATCGCGTCGTAAAAACGGGGTAACCCCATGAAGACGCTTATCTATGAAATAAAGGAGAACAATCGACTCGGTAACGATGGCAACATCAGTGAAAGCTGATGGATGGAGGTGACCTGGCAATAGTCAGGTACCGGCGCAAGCCGCAAGCAGCTCAGCGAGCTGTGGATACCTCACAAGAACTCAACATTTTGCCACCCCGATGCACAGTTATCAGTCGAGCCGCAGGAAGCGCAAATCAAACCGTGTCGTCGGGGCCAGGATGTATCACCGTCGTGCTGAACGTTGTTCAGACGTTTTTGGCGTACATCAAAAATGCAGTTCGGTACGTCCTTCGTCCTTCATCCTTCAGGACGAAGGCGGTAATGTCGTGCGTTTTTCAGGACGAAAGGAGTGGGGGATGTCGAGAGCCAATAAGCAGTTAAGTAAGCAATTGATCACATTGGCGCGAAAATCGGGCGGAAGTTTTAAAACTGTTTCAGATCGCGTCAGAATAGCGTCTCGTTTCGCCGAAAGTATGTTGAAATTAAATATCCAGATCCGCGATATCAGTAACATAAAAACCAATCATGTTGAGCTATACATAAAAAATCGTCAGTCTGAAAATATATCAAAACGGACGATGCAAAATGAAATGGCGGCTATTCGGGCGATGTTTTCTACTGCTGGCAGGACGAAACTCGCCGATCCAAATCATGAACGATTAAGTAATTCAGCTCTCGGCTTATCTGGGGCCAGTCGTGACGGTTCAAAAGTCGCTATTTCAGACGAGCGCTATCACGCAGCGCTCGCCCAGGTCCGTGATAAAGACGAAGGTGTTGCCGCTGCAATGCAATTAGCCCGTTATTTAGGATTGAGAACGGAAGAGACAGTTCAATCCGCCAAGTCATTGAAGACTTGGCGGCAGGCATTAAATAAAGGTGATGAGCGTATACGGATTGTATTCGGAACCAAAGGTGGACGCCCGAGGGATACCACGGTAGTGGATCGCGATACGGTTATTCGCGCAGTCAATGAGGCGATAAAATATGTTGATAAACATAATGGGAAATTAATAGATAAGCCTAATTTGCACTCTGCTATTGATAGATATAGAAATACGCTCAAAGAGGCCGGGTTAACGGGGAGAGAATCTCCGCACAGTCTGCGCTATGCCTATTCTAGAGAAGCGACGGAATATCATATGAATAAAGGATTGAGCCGAAAAGAGGCGGAAGCAATGGTCTCAATGGATTTAGGGCATGGGGACGGGCGCGGGCATTATGTTGCCAGGGTTTATAATAGAGTGGGTGATGATGAATTTTGATCGGCAGTGATAATTGCTGTCGGGTGCCCCTAGGATAGTTGTATTTCTTGCAGGAATGGACTTGTCGAATGCGTTTGAATTGTGTACGATTTTACATGCTAACCCGTTGTCTCTGACAACAGCCAATGTCCTGGTGATTTGAGAAGGACGCCTTCGGGCAATCGCAAGCCAAAGCGACCATAACCTGAGAGGACGCGCTTTAGAGCGGTAACCCCCCTGAACCTTTGAAAGCGGGGATCGCAGTTCACTGCGATGAAGGTGCACTTATCCAACATGCCTTGATTGGCATCCTATCTGATTGACTCACCCTCAAGGGAACACGCTTCCCTTCTGGGGATAGGTGTTCCCTTATTTTTTTGCGTAAGGAAACATCTATGGACTCACACAAAGACAAAGAACTGGCTTTTTTACCGGTATCTATCACGTTATCGGCCTGGGATCGCGCCGTAGACCGCTTCAGCATCGCTGAGTGGGAACGTCGGCAACTTGCGCTGATAAAAGCAGCGCAGGATGCCTGGAGTAATCGGCCAGTTCCTTCCGATACGGAAGTGACATTTTCGTTAACCCTGTTTGTTCGTCTGGGGGAGGAGTCTGTCGAGCTGACAGAGAGCTTCCTGGTGAAATATGACGATTACAAACTGATAATTACTTCAGCGAGCTAATGGCTCTTGTCTCTGCCGGGATGCTTTTCCCCTGGTAGAGATTTTCATTCTCACCTTTACGGGAGCCGATCCCCGTAAAGGGATGACTCCCTGTCATATTTGATACGGAGTGACTTATGACAACCTTTGTTCTTGTCGCGGAATACCGCAATGCAACAGACCGTATGTTTACCCTGGCGAATGCCCATTTCTGCGCCTGCGTTGGGAATGATGAGCGGCGTTCATGGCGGGGTAGTGCGCAACGTCATCTTGCAGAACTGGAAAATCTGAGCTGTAAGCGAGCGAGTGAGCGTGACCGGCGATGTTTTAGCCATGCCAGTCGTTTATTGCGTGAACGTATAGCGATGTTGAACGAACACGGCGAGATGCTGCTACCCAAGTCTGTGGTGAACGTCGCATAACCTTATTGTTACTCAATCCTTTGCGAGACGTGTCCCCCAAAGGGCAGGTTCCGCTCTTTTTTTGGAGAAGGCCTGGAATGATACAGATGACAAAAACACCCGCCGTAACGGCGGAGAACACGGACTGGATGACCGGGTTCTACAACCTGGTATCGGCACTCGTCCAACAGGGTTTTTCCCAGGACAGTGCCACGCTCCATGTGGTCAGCTTTACTCAGATGTCCTACGCCTATGCCCGTAAGTTCAGTCAGGACTATGGCGAGGACTATGGCAGTGATTTCTGGCACTGGTACACCCAATCCGATGGCGGATTCTTTGTCTGTCCGCAGACAGAAAAAACCTATCGCGTTGAGGTTCACTCAAACTATTACCGGGGTGAGATGAGTGCCCAGGCGTTGGGAATGACGGTGTCATTGTATGCCCTGTGCGTCCTGGCGGAATCGGGTCATGATTTTTTGATCGAGAGCTACCATCGACTGCGTGATTTTGCGGTGCGGCATTCTGAATGGGCTGCTATTGGCGGAGCGATTGACTGATGGCCGCTATCTTAACGGTGGCTGAAGCCATTCAAAAACTTCAACGGCGTGCGGATCAGGACGAAATGATCCTGCTGGATCTGTGGTACGCCGAAGATGTTCAGTCTCAAGACGAGACGGCGACCCCTGGCGAAGCCATAGCAGCCCTTGAACAGGCTGTTCATGACTTTGATGCCAACACGGGGATCTGCTGGTTAACGCTGGAGGCTGCATTAGAGGTTGTTCGAACCCAGGGCAGCTAAACCGATGTTTTGATTTTACTCACCCATAGGGGCTGACCTCCCTATCGGGGGTAAGTCCCTTTTCTAATTATAAAGGAACTTACCATGATGACGACAAACCAGGCCAACAGCCCCTTTTCTCTCGATGACTTGTGTGAACTGGCTAACCTTGAAGGTGATTTGCTGGTGATTGCAGCACACGAGAAGTTGGATATCGGCACTCAGCCGGATGAAGACAATTTTACCGATAACATCTGGGCGGTTGCTCATATGGCTCAAACTGTTGCGAGAAAATGTGGGTTGGAGCCACTCCGTTATACCCATCCGCCATGCAAAGTTTTGTTCGAAGACGTCATTGCTCTGGGCAGAACGGTTTGCCCTGGAGCCTGGGACCACTTCTATGAAGCGGGGCTAGAGGAGTCAAGGGCAATTCTGGCGGGATGGTAATGCGTAGATGTTACTTCTTCACCCCTATCAAGACGGTTCCCCATGAGGCCTGGAGTGAGCTGTGCCGTGCAATAACCCGAGTGCATCATCGGGTTCGCAACGAGCCGGGTTTTTGCTGGTTGGGTAAGCCTTTGACTGTCTATGACCACAGTGGAACAAAACCACTGAGGTATGACGACAGTCTGGTCGGTCTGGGCGTTATCGCCTTTAACGGTGATTTTGGCGCAGGCCTGTCAGGTGATCCTCTTTGCCTGGTTCGGTTGTGTTCTTCCGAACGGCGGCAAAGTCAGTGCAATACCTTCCATCACCCTTACGATTTTCTGGTGATGGCGGTACTGCTGCTGGTCAGCCATTACTGCCCGACGTGCTACGCCCTTCATTCGACGGTCGGACGTACCGAGTGGCAACAGGTGACTGACTGGTTAAACACCCACTTACATCTGGCGGTGACGTTACCTCCAGGACTTCACCACACTGACGCTATTATCGGTTAATGCGATTCTAGCACTGACAACCCTTGCGGGGATTTATTCCCGCAAGGGGGTAAGTCCCCGTTTTTTATGGCGAGGACTTACCATGACAACGAAACAGACCAGGAAAAAGGCAGCATCACGTCACCAGGATAAAGTGGACCTGTTCCAGGTCGTGACGGATAAAATTGTCGCGGCGCTGGAGAAGGGCACGTCTCCGTGGCGCAAACCGTGGCGTACTGTTGCCGGCGGCCGTTCTGTCAACATGAGCGGGTTACCGGCCAACGCGATTACTGGACGGGCCTACAGCGGTATCAATGTGTTGTTGCTGTGGATTGATGCAGCAGAGAAGGGGTTTACCTCACATCGCTGGCTGACGTTCAAACAGGCACTGGATGTGGGCGGTAACGTGCGTAAAGGCGAGAAATCCACACTGGTGACCCTGTTTAAGCCGTTCGAAAAAAAAGAGACTGACGATCAAGGCAAGCCTCTTTTTGATGAGAAGGGTAACGCCGTGGTCTCCAGGCGGAATTTCATGACCAGTTTTCACCTGTTCAACGTTGAGCAGTGTGAGAATTTACCCGAGAAATTGCTGACGCCGGTGAGTGTGGCCGGTGATGCTGAGGAAACACCCGAGCAACACGATATTGAGCGTATCCAACGGGCAGAACAGGTGGTTGCCTGCAGTGGCGTACCGGTGGTACACCGGCATCAGGATCAGGCGTTCTACAGCCCTAGAGCCGACCGTATCACAATGCCAGAAGCGGTGCAGTTCCATCGCCCGGCAGATTACTACAGTACACTGTTGCATGAGCTGGTGCATTCAACCGGTCACATCTCCCGCCTGGCGCGAGAAGGCATCACGTCTTCTTCACGCCGGTTCGGGGACCCGGTGTATGCGTTCGAAGAGCTTGTGGCGGAAATCGGTTCGGCATTTTTGTGCGCTGAAGTAGGTATCCAGGGTGATGTTCAGCATGAGAGCTATATTGCCTCATGGCTGAAGGCACTGAAAGAAGACAAAAAGGCCATCTTCCAGGCAAGCCGTTTTGCCCGTGAAGCCTTTGAGTACCTTATTTTACGTGAACAGACCCTGGCTGCAGCCTGAACCTATATCGGAGGAATTAACGATGGATACCCATGAAGTTCGTGAATACCAGACGATAGCGGCGTATTTGCTGGAGAAGCATTTTGGGCTGACGTTGAACGACACCAACCTGCATGACGATGCTGTTGTACAGGGGCTGGTTGAGCTTAACGTGCCGGTGTTTGAAGCGATAAACCAACTGGTCGAAAAGTACCACCTGGACAGGATTGACCAGAACGTCTGGTCTCCCCGAAGTCCCTTACTGACGCCGAGCAACTTCCTGGTTGCCGTATTGGAAATTGTGCCGGGGAAAGTCCAACTCGTCTGTATCGATGAGGCTGGCGACAAACCAACGCAGCACTGATTTTTAACACAGGGTTGCTAAGTCAACCTATCACTCCCCAGGGAAAATATTTCCCTGGGGAGATGTTTTCCTTTTTATTTCAGGAAACATCCCTATGATAACCCTCAATCCGCATGTTACGGAATTTATTGCATTATTTAACCAAACCTCGCTCTACCACTATCGTTATGAGGTCTTCCGGGATTTTGTATAGATGGCTGCTTGCGCAGTCCACAATCAGGTCGCTTTTTCGCGGGAGCTTTGAGGACGAGTATGCACTTACGACATAAACGTTCTGAATTACAAATAACAGCTATACTTTCAAACGAACGAATTCACTTGAAAGGGTAGTAAAATGAATAAAAAAATGTTGTTCCTAACAGTGTTGTTAATGTCACCTGTGGCAGTCTTCGCCGCCAACCAGACCATGCAAATGGGGGGGCATGGATCACTGTCTCCAGCATCTCAAGAGTTGATGGCTGGAATGAAGACTATGCATGATGACATGATGGCGGGAGTAATGTCATCGGATCCAGATGTAGCCTTTGCTAAAGGGATGATAGCTCATCATCAAGGTGCCATTAAGATGTCGGAAACGCAGCTTAAATTCGGCAAAGATCCCGAAATGAGAAAGCTGGCAGAAGAAATCATAAAAGCCCAGCAACCAGAAATTGACCAGATGCAAGAATGGCTAAAAAACCACCAAAAACAATAAAGTGGTTTTAGATCATCGGTGCAAGAGAGGTCGTTGATTAATTATAGAAAAATGAAAGGGTGGGGTTTGGCTGAGGCATCAGAAATCCTCATGGTAATGTCCGAAATCCCTGCTCTAAATCATAATGTTTATCATTTGCATTTGAGAAATACATACCATAACCTGAATGAACGCGAAGTGATGGCTGTAGGTCGGCACAGGTAAGCCCCCATCACATTAAAACGATACTACTAAAAGGTGATGCAGTGGGTAGCTGCATCACTAACAGGTGGTACCAGATGGCACAAAGATATCTTTGTTGATATCACCCCAGCCGTTTATCGGTTTATTCGTCGTAAATGCTAAGTCATTTCATTAAAATCGATGTTTTCTGAAAGATATCAAAAGCCATGTAATTAGCCCTGAAACTCAGGAGTTGAATATGCAACGTCGCGATTTTATTAAGTTAAGTGCAGCATTGGGTGTTGCCACTACGTTACCTTTGTGGAGTTCTCGTGTTTTTGCAGCGAGCTATCCCGCTCTACCAATCCCCCCTTTGTTAGAACCTGATGCTCAAGGCCTGATCGCATTAACCATTCAATCAGGGAAAACCCTTTTCCGAGGGACACCCCCTACTACAACATGGGGTTATAACGGTGCGCTACTGGGGCCAGCTTTACGTTTAAAAAAAGACAATGATGTTACTTTATTAATTAATAACCAATTAACAGAAGCGACGACAGTTCATCTGCATGGTTTGGAGGTTCCTGGAAGTGCTGATGGCGGACCACAAGCGATCATTGAACCCGGCAAGAGCAGGAAAACACAATTCAAGGTTGATCAACAAGCAGCAACCTGTTGGTTCCATCCACATCCTCATCATGTCAGTGGGTACCATGTTGCCATGGGATTAGGCGGACTTATCCTTGTTGAAGACAAGGAAAGTAGTTATTTAACCCTACCCAAAAATTGGGGAGTAGATGATATTCCAGTCATTTTACAAGATAAAAGGCTTAACAGTGAGGGGCAGGTTGATTACAAAATGGATGTGATGACCGCTGCTATTGGCTGGTTTGGCGATCTGATGCTGACAAATGGCGCGGTGTATCCCCAGCATGTTTCTCCTCGCGGATGGTTACGCCTACGCTTTTTGAATGGTTGTAATGCACGCTCTTTAAGATTAGCTACCAGTGATAAACGAGCCATGTATGTGATAGCCAGCGACGGGGGCTATCTTTCAGAGCCGGTAAAAATCACAGAGTTACCTATTTTAATGGGGGAAAGATTCGAAGTATTGGTTGATACGTCGGATGGAAAACCTTTTGATATTGTGGCATTACCCGTGCAACAAATAGGGATGACATTAGCGCCGTTTGATGACGTTTTACCGGTTTTGCATATAGAAACTTCGTTAAAAGTAGGGGAGAAAAATCTTCCAGAAAGTTTGGTGACACTTCCTGCTATACCTTCAACTGAAGGCATGACCCAGCGCTCATTACTGTTATCTATGGATCCTCAAGTTGACATCCAGGGTATGCAAGCGTTGATGGATCGATTTGGTGAGAAAGCCATGGCAGGCATGAGTATGGAAGATCATGGGAAAATGAAAATGGATCCTGCAATGACAATGTATGGCGATATGATGAAAGGTATGGATCATGGTGGTGCGACGACAGGTGGAAAAATTGATTTGTTCAATGCCAACTTTATTAATGGGCTACCATTCAACATGAAGAAACCGATGTTTGATGCAAAAAAAGGTCAGTACGAAAAATGGACGATTTCGGGTGTAGGGGACATGATGCTGCATCCATTCCATATCCATGGTACTCAATTCAGGATCCTCTCAGAGAATGGGAAACCCCCGGCGGCGCATCGCAGTGGCTGGAAAGATACCGTTCATGTTGAGGGAGCCGTCAGTGAGGTGTTAGTACAATTTAATCATCTGGCTCCGCCTGAGAAAGCTTTTATGGCTCATTGCCATCTGTTAGAACATGAAGACACTGGAATGATGATGTCATTCACAGTCAGCGCATAATCTTTTACATGGCGCTGTCCATAGACGTAACGCCATGAGTCTCGTCTTGCTACATTTGGCTGAAACACTCACAGTATCATCCACGTGTAGCACATAACTTTTGGCGTCGTCAAAATATCGGGACAAAATCAGCTAACAGTGACGAGTTTTGGGAACGGCTATCCCTGTACTTCAATTCTAGCCAGAGAAACAACCTTAGCAAAGAGACTCACTCCCCCCGATTCATGATGATGGCCAGATGTGGAAAAAATTTCAAAAATGTTCCGCAATTGATAGCCAATTTGATTGTAGCCGTTATCACCCTGACTAGCTTAAACTATGCCAACCATGCTGGTGGGATATCACGCTCAGTCCTCACGCTGTTAGTTCTACCATCTTAAAAAAGGTAGAAATCATAAATAGTTATCATGCTTTTTTGCAAAAGGTTCTTCAATGGAGATGAATCACCAGAAACATATTCGTCATTTAATTGAACAATGGCGGCATGATCCTCAAGCCACCTATCAGACATGGTTCTTATGGGATAAGCGCTTGAAGAATTTTAGGTCGATCCGGAACGGTATCAGCATTGTTGTGGATGAGATAGAACAGGGAACATTTGGGGTGACATACCGTGGTTCATCTCTCGAGACTATTGTGCATTCGGTTGCTGAACAAAAACAAATATTCAAAGGGGCGGATCATGCGTTTCTTTGGAAACCCAAACTTCGTATTCCTGATATCTATGAAAATCCGCATCATCAGAAAGCCTTTGGTCGTCTGCTTCATGCCTGCTCTTGTTCCGGTCAGGCTGATGAGATTATCCGCCATATACATACCCTTGATAATGTGAAGATAAAGGGGCTTGGTCCTGCAGTTGCAAACCTCCTTTACTTCTTGCACCCTACCCATGTACCACCTTTTAACACAGCGATAGTCAAGGGATTTAATGCTCTTACTGGTGCGAAAGTCAAGCTGGGAAGTTGGGAGCACTTTCTTGCAATGAGAGAGGGGGTTCTTGCACTTAATGCCCGATATCGTGATTTACTTTCTAACGATCTTGGTGCTATTGCTGGGCTTCTTTTTGATGTTGGTTCGGGTCGTTACCCGGCCCCTCCTCTGGAAGATTCGAGTTCCGCTGTTGAAGATTGGAACATATATCTGAAGGAAGCTATTAGTGCAAAAGAACTGAGCAAGGCGATGCGCCAGGAGGGCGAAAACGAACGGACACACAGCGAAATACAGGCATGGTTGCGAGATATCGGTAAAGGGCTTGGGTATGATGTCTGGATTGCGTCTAATGACCGAGGACGTCAGCATGAGGGCATACCTCTTGCAAAGGGGTGCCTTGAGTGCCTGCCTGAATCCATTACAACCGCGAAGGGAGCGGAAGCGACAAAGTTAATTGATGTGCTCTGGTTTGCTCCTGAAGGCGGTAAGGTTATTGCAGCATTTGAAGTGGAGCATTCAACGTCAATTTATTCAGGTATTGTCCGTATGCTGGATCTGGCGCTTAACGGAAATGATTTTTCTGCCTCAACGGCTTTATTTTTGGTTGCTCCCGATGCACGCGAAAAAGATGTACGTAATCAACTACAGCGACCCGCTTTCAGTAGGATCACAGATTTAAACATTTCCTACCTGCCTTATAGTGGGCTTGAAAAAAACAGGGATGCAATCGTTCGGTTTGGTTCTGGTCTGAAAGCTATTAAAGCGATATCTCATTCACTTACGTTTTCGTCACAGTAAATCTGGGAAACGGAGCAACGGGTTAAAAAAAAGCCCCACTGGCAGGGGCAAAGTCAAAAAAAAGCCCCTACAGTCGGGGCAAATGCCATCATAAAGCGGCATTAACAGGGGGACACAACACACATACTAAGAGTTCGAGCTCAGGATCAGTTAGTCTTGACTTGGCTACGATGTCTTTCGGCTTGCTGCTGATGAATCACGGATGATTGCCCATTGTTGGCTTTTTCATGGACAATGGCCGCTTTTTCATGCTCATCCATCTCTGCGAATGATTTTGATTTAGCCGTGTCATTTGGTGCCTTATCGTCCATCATTTTCTTGTGCATTTCTGCCATATCCTGATGTGCAGGTGCACTGCTGTTTTTCATGGTTTCATGCGACATGGCGGCTTTACCATGTTCATCCATATCCGCCATTTTCGCCCCCGTTCCCTGCACAGCAGAGCCCTGTGTGGTTGACATATTTTGGTGTGCCATCGCTTGGGCATTCTTGACCTGGTCATGTGCATTCACGGTTTCTGCGGCCCAGGCTGAGGAAACAAAGGTCAAGGCAACAGCAGCAGCAATAATAATTTTCTTCATGGTTTATACTCTCCAGTATTCAGCAATAGGTGGTTCGCATTCCATTCATCCAATGCTGATTTATGGCGCGCTACCCTCAGTTTCTTTCTCAGTTCAGGCCTGAAGCGAAACATCATATTCCGCTGTTATCCTGATTTGCTGTTGAGTATAAACACTGGGTTCTGTTTAACCCGTGACGGGATGATGACAATTTTGTCACTCATCAAGGGCACATCTCATCCCCTTTTTTCTGGGGTTTTTATTGTTTCTTCAGTCTACTTTGTTGAAATAGACAGACCCTGAACAATATTTCTCCTCCCTGCTGCTCCACAGATAAATCTCCGCCATGCGTATTGATTATGGAACGTGTTATCGACAGCCCAAGACCTGTACCTTCCGTGTTGTGGACCCTTGATGAGTCTGCTCTGTAAAAGCGATCAAACAACCGGTCAATATTCGCAACGGAAATGCCTGTGGCAGTATTAATGAAACTGATGATCGTATGTTCTTCGTCAGCATCAATCTTGACTGTAATATTTGACTTGTCAGGAGAATATTTAATCGCATTCGACAACAGATTGCTGAACGCCCGGCGGAGCATGTCAGGATCTGCTTGAGCTGTTGCTGAGCCACTCAGGGTTATTCTTTTCTCAGTTTCCGTCGCCAGTGGCTCGAACAACTCAATGAGGTCTTTCAGTTCCCTGGTAAGATCAACATCCTTTTTATCCAGTTGCAGAAGACCATGCTCTGACCTGGCCAGAAAAAGCATGTCACTGCTCATGCGGGATAAGCGTTTGAGTTCATCAAGGTTAGCAAAAAGGATCTCGCGATAATGTCCTGCATCCCTCTCTTTAGCGAGCGCAAACTGTGTCTGCATCATCAGATTACTGACAGGTGTACGCAGCTCGTGAGCAATGTCCGATGAAAAATCAGACAATCGCTGGAATGACCCTTCTAGCCTATCCAGCATGTTGTTAAATTCTCGCATTGTTCCGGCTATTTCAGAGGGTGCTGAATTTGGATCCAGACGCTGGTCAAGATTATTAATTGTGATCCCTGACGCCAGACGTGTCATTTCCCTTAGCGGTTTTAGACCCAGCCGTGTAGTGAGCCAGCCAAGGAAAACTGAAATAAATAGCAACCCAAGATTAAACCAGAACAACCAGTTTCCCAGCTTATCCATAAACTGGGAGTGAAAACCGGTATCCGTGGCCACGGTAATGATGAAATACTTATCCTGTCCGGTAGGTTGGGGTAGGCTAACACGCTGAGAAATACTCCGGTATATCGTCCCGTTCTCTCTATTTTGCAGCATTTTATTTAGAATGCGCCCAGAATTATTTAACAGATTTTCCGGGATTGAGGTATTCTTAGAATAGACGTTAACCACTTTTTCATTATCCGAATTCTTTATGGAAATAAACAATCCAGCATGGCCAATCATGGCGTCATTAATTTTACCATAAAGAGAGTTTATATTTTCAGTGGTGCTGGTTGTCTCGGTTTTCAGGAATTCTTCAGTAAGCTGTAATTTACCGAGAATAAATTCTTTATCCTGATTATCAAAGTAACTGTTAAGTGCAGTAATTAACAAGAAACTTGATAGCCACCATACCGAAAGCATGAAAATGGAAAAAACAAGACTAAGTCGTGTTGTTAGGGAGAACTTTTTTTTCACTCTTCTTTTATCTCCAGAACATAACCTGTACCACGTACGGTATGTATTAGTTTAGGTTCAAAATCATCATCAATTTTGCTTCGCAAGCGACGCACTGCGACATCAATAACATTTGTATCACTGTCGAAATTCATGTTCCATACCAGCGACGATATCAGGCTACGAGGCAGCACTTCTCCGGTTCGTTGTAATAATAATTCAAGCAGGATATATTCTTTTGATGTCAGATGAATCCGTTTTCCAGAACGTATGACTGTCCGGCGTACCATATCCACAGTCAAGTCAGCCAGACTGCAGACAGTCGGACCAAGGGCACGAGATCTGCGCAGAAGTGTTCGTACTCGGGCGACCAGTTCGGCAAAATCAAAGGGTTTGATCAGATAATCATCCGCGCCTAGCTCCAGGCCCTTCACTTTATCCTGGACATTATCTTTCGCAGTGAGAAACAAAACAGGCTCTTCATGGCCGGATTTACGCATCTCCTCGATGATTTGCCAGCCATTTAGGCTCGGCAGCATAATGTCCAGAATAATCAGCTCATAGTGACCCTTCAGTATAGCATTCAGACCTTCACGGCCATTGTGAAAAAGCTCCACATGATACCCGACTTCTTCCAGTCCCTGACGAAGGTAACTGCCTGTTTTTATTTCATCTTCTACAATGAGAATGCGCTGCATTATGTACTCGCTCTCCAGGCCGTACGCCGACCACCCCGTGGAGTGGTCGGCTGTTTCTCTATTTGCCCATGGCGGAAGGAGACAACATTCCCAACCAGGCCACCGCTGCAAGGATAATTATGGCAATAAAGAATTCTGTCAGAATACTTTGGCGCATTAAAGAGATACTTTTACTGTATTCACCCATACTGACTGTGCGTTCCAGGCGTGGGCCAAGATGAAACCTGTTTGCTGCTGCCAGCAACAGCATGAGTCCAAAGAGCCCGGTTTTCGCCAGCAGCAATAACCCCCAGGTACTGTTGACAAGTACAGAAAGAGTGCCTTCGGTAATATACACATAATTGATCGCGGCACTGAGGCTCAATGCCACAACAATAATCGTTCCTGCTGTGGCAAATCCGGCTAGCGACTCCGAGACAACCTCAACAAACTGCTTGTTGTGATTACCTTTACGCAGCAACAGTATTGCAAAGGCCGCCAGCGCTCCTACCCATGTACCCGCAGCGACAAGATGAACAAGATCGCTGAATAAGTGAAGGTAGTAGTGAATGCCGTCGTGCATGACCGCATGCCCCCCCCACGCGAGGGTGGCCAGGGCCACCATGCCCGCCAGAGTGGTTATCCAGCGTGATACTTGCTGACTGCGCTTGTACAGTAAAATACCGGCCAATGCGATAAAAAGTGCAACCAGACGAATGATCCAACTGACACCCACTTCTGTTTCTTCAATCACCATCTCTATAATATGTATTGATAACTCTCTGAAATCCGTCACTCCACTCATGGCATTTGAGACGAGAAGCATATTGAGAAATGTCAGCACAATACCTGAGGTGACCGCAAAGAAGATGAACGACCTAAAATGAATGACTGATTCTTCTTCACGTCGTGTTTTTTTTATTCCATATATCTCAAAAAAAGGCAGTCCAAAAACCAGCATCAAATCGAGATAAAGGAAAAATCGAACTATAATCATTACTTGGTCGTTCATAGCGATCACTTCACAGAGAAGGTATAATTTCCGGTAATAGGGTGTGTATCGGAGGATACCGCCCGCCAGTCAACTCGGTATGTTCCTGCAGGTAATGGTTCTCGAGGGGTGACAACCATGGACTTAGGGTTACTACCTGGTGATACTTTGGCCGCAACGGCCATTGGTGAATGAGAGGACATGCCTTTCATTCCGGTCATGGTTAATTTTGCCCCCGAAAATTTAGTGGCCAAATCTTCGGTAAAATTCAATTCTATTTTTGTAGGCGATGAAACCATTGCATTCGCCTGGGGTTCCGAACTTTTTAATTCAGGATGTGCCATTGCTGAAAAAGCAAGACCGACAGTTAATCCCGAAGCCAGTGCAGCTTGATAAAATAAACGCATAATATTTCCTATTGAATTATTTGGATAATTAAAACCACATCCTGACACCTGCCAGGAAGGCAAATTCGCTGTCCTTCTCGCCGTCATTTTTTGCAAAATCTGATGAGTTTCCATAACGCCGATCCCATGAAACACCGAGGTAAGGGGCAAATTCACGGCGCACCTCATAACGCAATCTGAGGCCGAGTTCGGTATCGGACAGCCCACTGCCTGTTCCCCGTGATTCATCATTCTGGCTGTAGAAATTGACCTCGTAAGAGGGTTGGAGAATAAGTTGGTTGGTCAATAGAATATCGTACTCTCCCCCCAGGCGAAGCGCCGCTTTACCGCCGTTTCCCACAAAGGCAGTGATCTCAGATTCAAAGTTGTAGAGCGCCAGCCCCTGGAAACCTATTGCGCCCCAGGTCTGTGGTGATGAGGGGCGAAAATCCTGCCGGATCCCCGCGACCAGATCCCACCAGGAGCCGATGGCATGCCCCCATAATAACTGGGCTTCTGCACTTTCCGTTTTACCGCCGACCCGCTTGCCCTCACTTTTAACCCACAACCGATCGATATCACCGCCCACCCAACTGTTGACATTCCAGTTGAACATATTGGCAGTATTGCTTTTTTGCCATTCCAACTGGTCAAGCAGAATGAAGTAATTAATGCTACTGTCATGAACTTTATGTCCCTGAAGAGCGTTGAATGCGGCTTTCCTGTCCTCATCCGTAATGGGGCGGATAGGCGTGCGACTCTCCGTTATCACCGGCTCCATGGCTGTCATACTCATGTCTTCTGTCTCGGCTGGTTGCTGCATGGCAGACATATCATGACCCGCATGAGAGGAGACAGGTATAGGTTGACCGGCATACGCCAAGGGAGAAAAGAGTATCCCGACCATGAGGTGTTTAACATTCCACATATTCACATTCACTCTCCTCATTCATCAACCCGAACTTCGCGAAACATGCCCATTTCCATGTGATAAAGAAGATGGCAGTGATAAGCCCAGCGACCCAGCGCGTCAGCCGTGACCCTGTAGCTGCGTTTGGTGCCTGGTGGCATATCAATCGTGTGCTTACGCACTAAAAAATTACCGGTTTCATCTTCTAGATCGCTCCACATGCCGTGCAGATGAATGGGGTGAGTCATCATGGTATCGTTGACAAGTACGATCCGGATGCGTTCTCCGTATTGAAGCAGTAGAGGCCCTGCATCAGAAAACTTGATGCCGTTAAATGACCAGGCGAATTTTTCCATATGGCCGGTCAGATGGAGCTCTATCGTTCGTGTGGGCTCCCGGCCATCGGGATCTTCAAACGTACTTTTAAGATCGGCATAGGTGAGCACTTTACGACCATTGTTTCTGAGTCCGAGACCCGGATCGCTCAGTTTGGGTGACACACTCATGGCCTGCATATCAACAAGCGGATTATTATCCTCAGATGCCGGATGACTCTGCATGCCAGGCATACCCGCCATCTGCGAATGGTCCATTCCAGCCATGTTGCTGTGGTCCATCGGTGACGACGATACCTCTGGTTGCGCCATGTCAGCACCATCCATACTCATCATCTGATCACCCTCTGCCATTCCTGCCATCGTGCTATGGTCCATGCCGGACATACCGTGATCCATTCCCCCCATCCCCATGTCATCCATGGTTAAAACAGGTCGGGGATCCAGAGGAGGTATACGGGCACTGAGCCCCTCACGTATCGCCAGCGTTCCTCGGGCATAACCCGTGCGATCCATGGACTGTGCAAAGATGGTGCAGGCATCTTCGGTTGGCTCGACGATCACATCGTACGTTTCAGCAACTGCAATTCTGAATTCGTCAACAGTAACGGGTTCTACATACTGACCGTCTGCAGCGACAATAATCATCTTCAGACCTGGAATGCGTACGTCAAAGTAGGTCATTGCAGAACCATTAATGAATCTGAGACGAACTTTTTCTCCTCGGGTAAACAGCCCTGTCCAGTTCATCAGGGGAGCTTGCCCGTTCATCAGATAGGTGTAGGTATAGCCACTAACGTCAGCCAGGTCAGTGGGGTTCATTTTCATCTCCGCCCACATTTTGCGGTCGGCAATCGTGGCTGAGAGACCCTTGGTGTTTACATCCCTGAAAAAGGAGCCGACGGTGGGTTTATTAACATTGTAATAATCAGACTGTTTCTTGAGCTTGCTCAATAAGCGTTGAGGGTTCTCATCTGTCCAGTCGGTTAGCATGACCACATGCTCACGATCATATTTAAACGGTTCTGGCTCACGGGCATCAATGATGATGGCACCGTAAACGCCTTCCTGCTCTTGCAAACCTGAATGGCTGTGGTACCAGTAAGTGCCGTTTTGATTGACCTGGAAGGTATAGACATAGGTGTCGTTTGGCTCGATGCCCGCAAAACTGAGCCCTGGAACTCCGTCCATATTGGCGGGCAGAATAATGCCATGCCAGTGAATCGACGTTTGTTCATCCAACTGGTTCTTGACCTTGAGTGTGACTTTGTCACCTTCCTTCCAGCGCAATGTTGGCCCGGGCAGGCCACCATTGATTGTTTTGGCCTGCTTGTTGCTGCCCGTGATGTTGACTGGAGTTTCACTTATTGTCAGATCAAAATGGGTGCCCAGCAGTGTCGGGGGCAGTGGAAGGCTCAGACTGGATCGGGCATTAAAACTCCACACGCCGAGGCCGCTGGTAACGCCGGTGACAGTGAGCCCCTTAATGAAAGAGCGTCGTGTAACTTTTAGCGGCATTATCTTTCTCCCTTTGAGAGTGATTCGAGCAATTCGTAGGCTGCTCTTTGGTGTTTTTGAGACGTGGACTCTGGACATTTTTAAAACTTGAAATGAAGCTAACATAAAAAAATCAACATAATCATTACATTTGCGTAATGTTGGGAGGGTAATTATTTTCATTACATTTACGTCATTTTCCGCACTGACTTTATAAATGAGGTATTATTTTATTACACCCTAAGTGTCAATATAAATAATTAAGGATAACGGTCATGAATAGAATAATTCTTATTACTTTGCTTTCCGCATTTTCCATAGGAACTTCTTTTGCTAATACCAGTGAGCAGGCATTAAATGCTCATCGATTCGTTAATAATGCGTCTGCTGTTTCACATGTCAACGCTTCCGTACATAAAGAAAGTTCAACAAGTGTAAATAAAAATAGGGCAAAGTCATTCTCTGAAATGAATGATCATGAGCGAGCTATCGTTGCACATTCATTTATGAATAACAGCAGCTCGTATGCCCATCAGAAAATTATTGAGTCTCATAAAAAAATGTTAGCACTGGAAGAAAACAAACCTGTTCCGGTTTCTTTTTCTGAGTTAAGTGCTGCCGACCGGGCTGCACTTGTGCATGAAAAAGTCAACAATGCTACCGCACCGGCTCATCAGATACAGGCAGAAAGGATCCGCGCAGCTTATGCAGATTGAGTGTGTATTTCTTCGGAAATTACCTGCCTTCTTTAGTGGAGGATATGATTAATTTGAAAGGAATTTAATATGAAAAACAATGAGTTGTTGAATGTCAGGGTCAGTGATGGTTTGGCCAGACTCTTTGCCGCCTCTGAAGCGATTTCTGATGCTGAGCTGGTAAAACTGGCAGATAAAGCCCGACAAAATGCGGCTCATTATCGCGAGGGCATCAGTCCTAATAACCGCAGTCAGCGCAAAAGTCAATCCTCATCTGGCTTATCATAAAGCGTCAGGATTTTTTGCACGACAACGTATAAAAGATATGTTACAAATATTATGACCATCTGTAGTCCCATTTTGTGTGATTAATGATGACAGATGACCCTGTCCACTCTAGAATAGCGAGTAACAATTATATTACCAGCGAAATTAGCGTATGTATTCTACTGATGTCATTAAGGATGATTTTTATATCACCGCCACCCGATCCGGACTCGGATCGGGTGAAATAGCTGCGCTTAAAAAGTCTATTCCGGATGCCATCAATTTACGGAAACTTAAAATAAATGAAGCCCTACGGCTTGTGGTCGAAAAAAGATCCGGAAAATCTCGCGTGGTCGCTTATAAATTATCTTCAGGAAAAAAAGAATATATCGCGTACCGCATTTCGGATACTGATTTTTATAAATTAGGACGTGATCCCCAATTAACGAACCTGGCTTATCCAAAACCGCCCTCTGCCCGTCTCAGTTCCTCTTTCAATCCAGCTCGCGTTAACCCGGTATCAGGCAAAATCAGTCCCCACAATGGTATTGATTACTCTATGCCGATGAATACGGCGGTGATCAGTGTCATCAGTGGGACAGTGATGAAAGCAGAATACAGCAACTCAATGGGGTATTATGTGGAGGTGGCAGGAAAAGCAGGCGTCAAGACACGATACCTCCATCTCAATAAAATTCTGGTAATGAAAGGCCAGCGAGTCAGTAGCGGTTCGACGATCGCGTTGTCAGGAAACAGTGGTCGTTCCTCTGGACCTCATTTGCATTATGAATTGCTGGTTAAGGATAGCCCCGTTGATTCTCTGGCCTTTCAGCCACAGAAACCGAAAATCGGTAAACTGGAAAAACATGTCTACGCGCACATACAACAGTATGAGCGATTTCTGGATTAACGTTCGGGGTCGACTGGCCCCGAACATCGTTATTTTTTGTCAGAAGAATCCTTTCCTTTATGGTTATGCCCATCCCCATGCCCATGGAAAAAGTGCATAAGCGGACACAAAAGCAGGATCAGATAGGGCCAGTAGCCAGCGACATGTTCCCAGTGCTCCCTGATAAGGGCAAATACCAATATAGCGATCAGGGCAACAAGAGCCAGTGTGCCATTTTTCATGATTTTCCTCCCAATGACCCGGGCTTATTCCCGGGATAACACTCAGTTATCGAGATCGGTTCTCTTTAGCCTAAGCGAATTGGCGATCACACTTACGGATGATAAAGCCATTGCTGCAGCGGCGATTATCGGGGAGAGTAATATCCCGTAAAAAGGATACAGCAGCCCAGCAGCCACAGGTACACCCAGTGCGTTGTAGATAAACGCAAAGAACAGGTTCTGACGAATATTAACCATCGTCGCCTCAGATAGCCGTCGAGCTTTCAGGATCCCCGTGAGATCCCCTTTGAGAAGGGTTACGCCTGCACTTTCTATGGCAACATCCGTACCTGTCCCCATGGCAATCCCGACATCTGCCGCCGCCAGAGCGGGAGCATCGTTGACCCCATCACCCGCCATTGCAACGATTTTACCTTCTTGTCTGAGACGGGCCACAATGGCACTTTTCCCCTCAGGAAGGACGTCAGCCTCTACTTCATCAATTCCTAACTTTCGGGCAACAGCTTCAGCGGTCAGTCTGTTATCCCCCGTTAGCATCACGATCCGGATCCCTTCTTTCTGAAGAGATTTGAGGGCACTTGGTGTGGATTTTTTAATGGGATCGGCGATGGCCATCATGCCAGCTAAAACTCCCTCGACAGCGACATAAATGACCGTGGCTCCCTCCCGACGCAGCGAGTCCGCCACTTCCTGCTGGGTTTCAGTTGAAATGCCATTTTCATGCATCGCCACTGCGTTACCAATCACCACCTCCTTGCCCTCGACCTTGCCGATAACGCCCTTCCCGGAAGGCGCATCAAAATCGCTTGCGTCGGGAATATCAATGCCATTTCTTATGGCTGCAGCGACGACAGCTTGGCCTAATGGGTGCTGAGACGATTTTTCAACTGCCGCAGTGATCCTGAGAAGGGCATCTTCTCCTCCCCGTATTAAAGAAATAATCGCGGTGACGGAGGGCGCACCTTCTGTCAGTGTGCCAGTCTTATCAATAACAAGCGTGTCAATCTTTTCCAGATGCTCAAGTGCTTCCGCATTTTTGATGAGGACACCGGATTGCGCGCCTTTACCTACCCCTACCATAATTGACATCGGGGTGGCCAATCCCAGAGCGCAGGGACAGGCAATGATTAATACCGATACTGCAGCGATCAATCCATGAGCGAGTCTGGGCTCAGGACCCCATATCCCCCAGATAATGAATGACAGAATGGCAATGACAATCACCAGGGGGACAAACCACCCTGACACTTTGTCTGCCATACGCTGAATAGGTGCTCGTGTTCGCTGGGCGTCAGCCACCATCTGGACTATTCTGGCCAGCATCGTCTCGCTGCCCACTTTTTCCGCACGAATGATCAGACTTCCCGTCTGGTTTATGGTCCCGCCAATGACCTTGTCCTCTACTCCCCGGGTGACAGGCATTGACTCTCCTGTTACCAGGGATTCATCAATGGATGAATTGCCATTTTCGACAATACCATCAACAGGCACACTTTCCCCTGGCCTTACTCTGAGCCGATCCCCCCGAAGCACGTCATCAATACTGATGTCTTCTTCCTGGCCATCGGGGTTAATTCGTCTGGCTGTTTTGGGGGAAAGGTTCAGCAGGGCTTTGATTGCCCCTGAGGTCTGTTCTCTGGCCCGAAGCTCCAACACTTGCCCCAGAAGAACGAGTACGGTAATGACTGCAGCAGCTTCGAAATAAATAGCAACTACACCAGCTGTATTTCTGAAGGAGGGAGGGAATATGGACGGGAAAAGGGTCGCAATAACACTATACAGCCAGGCTACGCCGGTCCCCATGGCGACAAGGGTGAACATATTCAGTGATCGGTTTTGTAGAGATAACCAGGCGCGCTCAAAGAAAGGCCAACCGCACCACAGAACAACCGGAGTGGCAAGAACCAGTTGGAGCCAGACGGATAATATGGGTGGGATAAGCCGGGTTAGCATTTCTGATAAATGCACACCCATCTCTAGTACAAGGATAGGCAAAGACAATAATACGCCGATCCAAAAACGCCGAGTCATATCTCGGAATTCGTTACTCGGACCTGCATCTGCAGTGACAATCAGAGGTTCAAGAGCCATCCCACAAATAGGGCAACCTCCTGGGGCATAACGTATTATTTCCGGATGCATAGGGCAGGTCCAGACGGCATCGCTACTATGACCGACATCTGGCGTGCCAGTATGCGTATGATGAGGTTGGGGATCTTTATGCTGTGCTGAGGAGGCGGACTGGGTATGAATATACTGTTCAGGATGTGTTTTGAACTTTAATTCACACGAGGCAGAACAGAAGAAAAATTTTTTATCCTGAAATGGCATACTGAACCCGGATTTCTCAGGATCTACCGCCATGCCACAAACAGGATCCTGGACAGTTTTCACTGCCCGGCGTTTTTCGGGGTGTGAGTCGGAAAGCCCGGAAGTCTCACCGGCATCAGGGATGTCGTACCCTTTCTTATTCACGGCACTTCTCCTTACGTTCACGTGACCTGTTGGACATGCACTGGTCACTCTTTTCAGGATATGTCACGGTCACAGATATCACGAATGTCTCTGTGATTTATCTGCAGTTTTCTTTACGGTATTCAGCCAGACCGGAATATAGGGCTGGCTGAAAAGTCTCTGTGCCCGTTTATTCAATGCGCTGGAACACACGCTGTGACCCGTTTTTGTCAAATGCGATGACGTTATAGGGGTCCTTTTTATCGCCCATTTCCATGCCTGGACTGCCAGCAGGCATCCCCGGTGTTGCAAGGCCATAGATACCCGAACCCGGAACCAAAGCTTTGCTGATAGCCTCCGCAGGCACATGTCCTTCAATGATTAAATTGCCAGTGATGGCCACATGGCAACTTCTTAAGTCCGTGGGGATGGCATATTTATCTTTTAATGTGGCGAGGGCGCTCTCGTTCATTACGTGAGTGTTAACTTGATAGCCCTGCTTTTCCATAACCTGGCCCCATTGCGTACAGCAACCACAATTTTCTGACTTGTATAAATCGATGATTTTTTCACCCGCGAATGCAGATAGGGAAGACGCTAGCATGATGGTCATTAACAACACTTTTTTCATAAGATCCTCTGTATGTTACTCGCACGGATTTTATTATCCGGACAGGGAAGGGTGATGGCGGGAACTCGGCTCTGAAGCCGATATTCCCGCAGATTTGCATGATTAATTTTTATGCCGACGTAGCCAGATCAATTTATAGGCTGCCGGAATGATAAACATGGACAGCAGAGGGGCGGTGATCATCCCGCCAATCATCGGGGCGGCAATTCGACTCATGACTTCTGAGCCTGCCCCAGTCCCCCACAGGATAGGTAAAAGTCCAGCAATGATGACCGCGACCGTCATAGCTTTCGGACGAACACGCAGTACAGCACCGTGATAAAGCGCGTTATCAAGACCTTCACGAGTGAATGTTTCCGGCTTGGACAATTTAGGGTCCGCTTCAATAGCCTGACGTAAATACATCAGCATCACTACACCAAACTCTGCGGCTACCCCGGTCAGTGCGATAAACCCCGTGCCCGTGGCAACGGACATGTGGAATCCCTGCCAGTACAGGAACCAGATACCACCAATCAGCGCAAACGGCAGGCTCATCAGGATCAACAAGGCTTCATCAACGCGACGAAATGCCAGGTAAAGCAGAATGAAGATAATCATGATGGTCATGGGAACCATTAACTTCAATTTCTTGTTGGCATGCTCCAGTAATTCGAACTGTCCCGAGAACGAGACGCTGGTACCCGGTTTGAGTTCGACCTTTTCACTGATAACCGCTTTAAGGTCGTTAACAACGGACACCATGTCGCGGCCACGGGCATCGATATAAATCCAGCTTGAAGGACGGGCGTTTTCTGTTTTCAGCATGGTCGGGCCTGAAATGATCTTCACGTCGGCCACATCCCCCAGGGTGATTTGCTGCTTCGTCGGCGTCAATATCGGTAATTGCTTCAATGCGCCAGGCCCGTCGCGGAACCCCTGAGGGTAGCGGATGTTGATCGGATAACGGGCCACTCCTTCCACTGTTTCGCCGACCATGGCTCCCCCGATGGCAGACGAGACAAATAACTGCACGTCACCGACGGTCATGCCATATCGGGCCGCTTTTTCCCGGTTAATATCGACATCGATATAGCGTCCACCTTCCAGGCGTTCTGCCAGAGCGGATACCACGCCAGGAACAGTTTTCGCCGCTTCTTCTATACTCTGCGCCGTGACATCAATATCGGAGAGTACCGTGCCTGAGACTTTAATGCCTATCGGGCTCTTGATACCGGTGGACAACATATCAATGCGGTTACGGATAGGCGGAACCCAGAGGTTGGCCAGGCCTGGTAGTCGAACCGTTTCATCCAGCTCTTCAATAATCTTGTCAAGCGTCATTCCCGGTCGCCACTGGTCCTGGGGTTTCAGTTGGATCGTGGTTTCCACCATTTCAAGTGGTGCTGAATCTGTTGCCGTTTCTGCTTTACCCGTCTTACCAAAAACAGAAGCCACTTCAGGCACCGTTTTGATCAGTTTATCTGTCGTCTGCAACAGGGCAGCAGCCTGACCGGGTGATACACCTGGCAGTGTTGAAGGCATGTACAGCAAATCGCCTTCGTTGATTTTAGGCAGGAATTCTCCCCCCATTTTACTGAGTGGCCATATCACGGTAAAAATTGACAGGGCAGCCACCAGAAGCGTCATTTTTGGCCAGTGAAGAACCTTCAGCAGCAACGGATGATAAATTTTTATTAGAAAGCGGTTCAGTGGGTTACTGGTTTCTGCCGGTATTTTCCCTCTGATCCAATACCCCATCAGGATAGGAATGACCACAATCGCCAGTAATGCAGACCCCGCCATGGCATAGGTTTTTGTGAAGGCCAGAGGCCCAAACAAACGCCCTTCTTGTCCTTCCAGTGTAAAAATAGGAATGAATGAAAGGGTGATGATCAACAGGCTAATAAAGAGGGCGGGTCCAACTTCAACAGAAGCATTGGTGATCACTTTCCAGCGAGTTTCATTGTCAATTTGCTGATCAGGGTGACTATGGTCCCATTCTTCAAGCCGTTTGTGCGCATTTTCAATCATGACGATGGCGGCATCCACCATTGCCCCAACAGCAATCGCAATACCCCCCAGAGACATGATATTGGCATTTAGCCCCTGGAAATGCATGATGATAAAGGCAATACACAGCCCCAGAGGAAGCGAGATAATGGCAACCAGTGCAGAACGAACGTGCCAAAGGAACAGGCCACACACGATGGCAACCACAATAAACTCTTCCAGAAGTTTATAGCTCAGGTTATCAATCGCACGGTCAATCAGTTGACTACGATCGTACGTGGTCACCACTTCCACACCTTCTGGCAGACTGCTTTTCAGGGTTTCCAACTTATCCTTGACCGCAGAAATGACTTCACGCGCATTCTTGCCTGAACGCAGAATCACTACACCGCCCGCAACCTCACCTTCACCATTCAGCTCCGCGATCCCACGACGCATTTCTGGCCCAATCTGAACACGCGCAACATCCCTTAAGTAAACAGGGACGCTATTCTCACCCGTCTTGAGGACAATATTGTTAAAGTCATCAATGCCCTGCAGATAACCGCTGGCACGTACCATGTACTCTGCTTCGGCGATCTCGACAGAAGAACCGCCCGCTTCCTGGTTGGAGGAGCCTAGGGCCTGCTTAACTTCCGGCAGGCTTACACCAAACTGGGCCAGTTTCATCGGGTCAACGAGGATCTGGTATTGTTTGACGACGCCGCCCACAGAGGCAACCTCTGCCACATTCGGAATATTTTTCAGCTCATATTTCAGGAACCAATCTTGCAGAGAACGTAATTCCGAGAGGTCATGCTTACCGCTGTGATCCACCAACGCATATTCGAAAATCCAGCCCACTCCAGTTGCATCAGGTCCTATCTCGGAGCTGACTCCTGAAGGCAACTTGCCCTGAACCTGATTCAGGTATTCCAATACACGGGATCTTGCCCAGTACAGATCGGTACCGTCTTCGAAAATCACATAAACGTACGAGTCACCGAATTGTGAAAACCCTCGGACCGTCTTTGCTCCGGGTACCGAGAGCATGGTGGTCGTCAGGGGATAGGTGACCTGGTTTTCTACAATCTGTGGGGCTTGTCCCGGGTAACTGGTTTTAATAATAACCTGAACATCAGAGAGGTCAGGCAGGGCGTCTACTGGGGTATTGATGATAGTCCAGGTTCCCCAGATGCTCAGAAACAGGGCTCCCATCATGACCAGAAAGCGGTTGGCGACCGAACGCCTGATAATCCATTCAATCATCTTCGTCTCCTCAGTGACCTGAATGTGCGTTTGCTGAAGGGGCCGTCATTTCTGGCGCTGTAGTCGCGTGTTTCTCTGGATGACGCATACGCTCCAGCGCACCGGAAATGTTCGCTTCAGAGTCAATGAGGAAGAGGCCGCTGACGACAATCGATTCACCTTCTGTCAAGCCAG
Source organism: Serratia sp. PL7 (assembly GCF_945957435.1). Classification (NCBI taxonomy): domain Bacteria; kingdom Pseudomonadati; phylum Pseudomonadota; class Gammaproteobacteria; order Enterobacterales; family Yersiniaceae; genus Serratia; species Serratia sp. PL7. The sequence continues at coordinate 34,647 of NZ_CAMFLB010000025.1, forward strand.
CCCCAATCCCAGACTGGCGTTGTGACTCATGCAACACCTTGATGACTTTAGGAACGAACCGGCCATTGCCATCGACAGTTATGACACGTTGTTCATTGCCGGTATCGATGACCGCCTGAGACGGGATCAGCAACATATCCTGGCTCTGGGTGTTAAGTTTCAAGTAGGCATTCATTCCTGGTTTCAGTAATTCATCTTTATTGTCTACCTGCAGGCGAACTTGAAGTGTGCGGGTGGCTTGGTCAACACTGGGCAGAATATTCCATTTCTCGATGTTGAACTTTCTCTCGGGATAAGCGGGCACGGAAATTTCAAACTGAGAGTTCTCTTTCAGCAAATAAGCGATAGATTCCGGTAGCGCAGCGCTAATCCAGACCGGATCCATCCCCTGGATCTGGGCAACAACCTTATCTTTTGAAATATTCATCCCGGTTCTCAAATCAAACGCGGTGATCACCCCATCGATAGGCGCTTTAATCGTGAATCGGGTCTGAATGTTCCGTGTATTGCGTAAGCGCTGGATGTCATCTTCGGGCATCCCGGCAAGGCGAAGGCGTTCCAGCACCCCTTTAAGTTGCGTCGCTGAACCGCCAGTACCTGAGAGTAAAAGGTACTCGCTCTGCGCTTCGACCCACTCCGGAATAGTGATGTCAATCAGGGGGGTACCCTTTTTCACTTTATCCCCAATAGTCATCGGATACGCTTTTTCAATGAAACCGTCTGATCTGGCCTGGACAATAACGAATTGATATTCGTTAAAACTGACCGTGGCAGGGAGTGTCTGCGCATAAGTCAGACGTCCGGTACGGACTTTTTCTGTTTTAATACCCAGATTTTGCACCTGGGTAGGATCGATACGGATACCGTTGCTGTTTTCGGAGCCACCTTCATCGGCATATTTGGGGACCAGATCCATGTCCATAAACGGTGACTTTCCCGGTTTGTCGAACTTGGTATCGGGTTTCATTGGGTCAAACCAGAACAGAACCTTACGCTCTGATGACGGTATTTCTGTTTTGTCTGCAGAGAAAAGATAATGGTAAGCCCCAACGGATATAAGCCCTCCCATCAAAAGACTGCTGACAATAACTGCAGTATATTTAAGTTTTATAGAAGCCATATTTAATTCCACTGAATATTGATAGAAGCCAAACCTGTTAACTCGGAGGGAGCCGTAGGGGGTAAATAATCATGCCTGCCATAACAGGGGGTATGACAGGCACAATAAACGCTCATCATAAAATCAATTAAGACTGGCTTTTTTTAATTTCCTGAAGCAATGAAATAGTATCCTGCTGCACAAAAGTGAAGTTCACATGGCTACCGACTTTCAGTGCGCGGATATTGTCATCCAATGCTGTAAACGTAAATCGCATGGTCATTGCAGGCCAACCCACGGCAGGTATCGCTTCGTGCGCGATGGTGATTTTCATTTCTTTCATATCAATATCCTTCACCACCCCCGCAGTGCTGATAACCTGCTGCGAAGAAGCTTCGGCCTTCGTGTTATCTGCTGTGCTGTGTTGGTGCTCGTTTGCCTGAACACCTGCGGCCATGACAACCGAGAAGATCCCCAATAAAGCTATTTTTATTGACTGACGCATATTTATAACTCCTTATTTATTTCAAAAATAATTTATTCTGTCCAACCACCACCCAAGGCAGTGAAAAGGTTTATTTCGTTAACGTGCTGGGCATATCTCAGATCCAGAATGGCTTGCTGCGTTGAAAATAGTGTTCTTTCCGCATCCAGGACTTCGATATAACTTACAGCGCCGCTGGAATATAAACCGCGTGCCCGTAGCAGCGTTATCTGAAGGGACTCCAGAAAACGTTGTTGTGCTGTTAATTGCCCGCTTATACTTTCTCGAAGTGACAGTGCATCAGCAACTTCCTTAAACGCAGTCTGAATTTTTTGCTCGTAACTGACAATTGACTGTTGTTGGCGTACTTGCGCGAGTGTCAGGTTGGCTTTGTTACGGCCCGCATTGAAGATGGGAATTTCAATTTTAGGGATGAAATTCCACATGCCACTCGCGGCATTAAACAGGCTTGAAAGGTCAGTGCTGCTTCCTGAAAGGCCGCCCGTCAACGAAATTGACGGGAAGAATGCGGCTCTGGCTGCCCCAATATTGGCATCTGCCGCTTTCAGCACATGTTCAGCTTCCATAATATCCGGTCTTTGCAACAAGATGTTGGACGACAGGTTCAAAGGCAGTTTTACCGGATTAATATCTGTTTCCGCATTAAGTTTACCATCGGGCAGTACAGAGTATTTTCCGACCACCAGTTGGAGCGCATTGTTCGCCTGGGCAAGTTCACCTTCTCTTTTGGCAATGTCAGCACGGGTACTTTCGATCACTCCCCGAGCCTGTTCAAGTGCCAGTACGTTTGTGCTGCCGGTGATAAGTTGTTGCTCCACGAAGGCGTAGGATTGCTCGTAGTTTTTCAGTGTTTCTCTGGCAATCTGCAATTGCTCATAAGCCAGTCGTTGGTTGAAATAGCTTTGTGAGACGTTGGAAACAAGAAGAATCTGTACAGCACGCTGAGCTTCCTGGCTGGCGAAGAAATTCTGGCGGTCAGCCTCACTCATGTTCTTCAGTTTGCCAAAGAAATCCAGCTCAAAGCTGAGGTCAATGCCCGCTGCATATTCCTGGGTAGTGGAACTTTCATTTTTAAGTCCCCCACTGTAGGTGATACCGGAAGATGCATTCAGTTGCGGATATCTGTCAGCGTCTGTCACATTGTACTGGGCTCGTGCTTCCTGGACTTTGAGTGTCGCCATTTTTAGATCACGGTTGTTACTCAGCGCGTCGTTAATCAGAGTCTGTGCCTGAGGGTCAGCAAAGAATACTCGCCAACCGGTATCCTGATAGTCTGCCGTTGCCGGAACCAGTGCGTTCCGGGAGAGCGAAAATTGTTGTGGCACGGGGAGTTCAGGGCGCTGGTATTCCGGAGCCAATGAGGTACACCCCGCCAAAACGAACAATGTACTGAGAGTTAGTAGTTTTAATTTGAACATATCGTTTCTCGTCCAGGTACACCTGGTTAAATGGTTCAAATGATTTCCTGATGATTATTGTGGATACCTTACCGGAGTGACTCTGTTTGGTGAGTGACAGGATAATGACAAAACTGTCATTTTCGTTTTAATTCGTTGATATCGTCCTTTTGCCCACTAGAATGACAACATCCATATCGATGTTCCGGAGGGCGCGTGAAAATACTGATCGTCGAAGATGAGGTTAAAACAGGTGAATATCTTTGTAAGGGGTTGACTGAAGCTGGTTTTGTTGTCGACCTGGCAGATAATGGCATGACCGGGTATCACCTGGCCATGACAGCAGATTACGACCTGATTGTTCTGGATATCATGCTACCCGATGTGAATGGCTGGGATATCGTGAAAATGTTGCGGGCGGCAAATAAAGGTATGCCCATTTTGCTCCTGACGGCACTCGGTACCATCGAGCATCGTGTCAAGGGCCTTGAACTCGGTGCTGATGATTACCTGGTCAAGCCCTTTGCCTTCGCAGAACTTCTGGCGAGAGTCAGAACATTGTTACGTCGTGGCACTGCCGTTATAGTGGAAAGCCAGTTCCAGGTGGCAGACTTAACCCTTGATCTGGTGTCGAGAAAAGTGAATCGCAAGGGCAGCCGGATCACGCTGACCAGTAAGGAATTCACACTCCTTGAGTTCTTCATCCGCCATCAGGGAGAGGTACTCCCACGTTCACTGATCGCTTCACAGGTCTGGGATATGAACTTTGACAGTGACACGAATGCCATCGATGTGGCTGTTAAACGGTTACGGGCAAAAATTGATAACGATTTTGAACCCAAATTGATTCAGACGGTACGTGGCGTTGGTTATGTGCTTGAGGTACCCGATGAGGATTAACTGTCGTCACCGCCCTTTTTCTCTTGCCTCTCGCCTCACTTTTTTCATCAGCTTGTCGACGACCATCGCCTTTGTGGCATTTACGTGGATCATGTTGCATTCTGTGGAGAGGCATTTTGCGGAGCAGGATGTCAATGATCTGAAACAAGTCAGTATGACCTTGGAAAATATACTTAAAAGTCCTGATGGATCGGAGCGACAGAAAGTCGAACGACTCAGCACAGTATTGCAAAGTTACCGGAATATCTCGGTATTACTCAGCAACGGAAATAACCAGGTACTTTATCGCTCGCCGGATGGGCCCGATCTTCTCCCTGTGTCATCCACGCTGGATTTTTCGCAGCACCTTGGCTCCGGCGACGTATTTCTCTGGACAGGAGAGAAGAAAAGTAATGCGGATCACTCTGATAGCGAGATGAGGCATACAACGTACCGCCTTATTGCATCCTCAGTAAGGACGCCGGAGAGCGTCAAACCATACACGTTGCTGATAGCGCTCTCAATCGATTTTCATCTGCATTATATTGATGAGCTCAAAAACAATCTTGTCATGATCGCCTCAGTCATCAGTTTGATGATTATTTTTACTGTTTTGTTTGCTGTTCACAAGGGACATCAACCTTTAAGAAATGTCAGCCTGAAAATAAAAAATATTACTTCTGAGAATCTGGATGTCAGACTTGAGCCTGATCGGGTACCCATAGAACTGGAACAACTGGTTATTTCCTTCAATCATATGATTGAACGTATCGAGGATGTTTTTACCCGACAGGCTAATTTCTCTGCAGATATCGCCCATGAGATTAGGACTCCCATTACTAATCTTGTTACTCAGACCGAAATTGTGTTAAGTCAGCGCCGACCGGATAAAGAACTGGAGGATGTGCTTTACTCTAATCTTGAAGAATACAATCGTATGGCCAAGATGGTCAGTGACATGCTGTTTCTGGCTCAGGCAGACAATAACCAACTCATTCCTGAGCGATCAATAATAGATCTCAGGTCAGAAACGATGAAGGTCTTCGAGTTTTTTGAAGCCTGGGCTGAGGAGCAAGAAGTGAGTCTCGAGTTTGAGGGGAGTCCTGCCCTCATTGGAGGAGATCCACTCATGTTGCGGCGGGTCATCAATAACCTTTTATCGAATGCCATTCGTTATACCCCCAGAGGAATGATGGTTACCGTTCGTGTTAACGAACGGTATGAATGGGTTGATCTTATCGTTGAAAATCCTGGAACCCCCATTCCTCAAGAGCACCTTCCCCGATTGTTTGACCGCTTCTATCGGGTTGATCCCTCTAGACAAAGAAAAAGTGAGGGAAGTGGTATCGGTCTGGCTATCGTGAAATCCATCGTAACAGCACATCAAGGTAGAATTAGCGTTATCTCAGATACGATTTCAACCCGTTTCACCCTCTCTTTTCCCCGGTTCGTCGCATGAAGAGGACGGGTGTATTTAAAATAAATATGCCCGTCATATAACCGCTCACAGTTGTAAGTCAGATTCTTTCAACTAAAAGCGTTCAATAAAACAATGCATAACTATCTGTTTTATATAAAAATTAAATAAACATCCTAACATTACACATTTGTCATCATTCTGTCACGAGTCCAACAGAACCCCTCCCTTATAATTACTCTTAACTTGAACAGGCACAGCGAGATCCTGATGTTAACTGGATTACGTTGTGACCATTTACTGCAAACCGAGACATCTTTAAGATCCCCTGTAAAAGGATGTTTCAGACGATTCGAACACGTATGATGTGAAAATGGAGAACACACCATGAACAAAATTATCATTGCCACTGCTTTTGCTATGACCTTTGTTTCCTCAACCTGGGCTGCAGAAACCGTGAACATCCATGAGCGGGTTAATAATGCCCAAGCGCCAGCACATCAGATGATGTCATCTACACCGAAATCTGCGGTAGACGGTGTTGGCACAAAAATGATGGACATGGATGAGCACCAGAAAGCGGTGGTGGCACATGAAACCGTGAATAACAGTAATTCTGACGCCCATAAAAAAATGGCTGAACAGCATAAGAAAATGATGGGAGAGCAGGGCGTTACTGATGCTGAACGCAAAAATACCAAATCATTCTCGCAGATGGATGAGCATGAAAAAGCCGCCATCGCCCATGAAACGGTGAAAAATGCTCAGTCAAGTGCGCATAAAGAACAGGCTGAAAAGCATCGCAGTATGATGCAATCTAACTGAGTAAGCGTGTACCCCATAATAAAAACACATCCTTATTGACATTATTGCCCCGTCACCGGGGCTTTTTTATTGACCCAACATCCAATATGAGTGGTTTTTGATCATAATAAATATTATCATACCAATAATAATATCATGAAATTGAAATAAATCACCTCTGCACAAGTATTTTTAGACTGTATTTTACATGTGCCAGGAATAAAATTCCCATGCGTGCTATTAACCGGTAAATAAACCCCTTGATGCTTTTAACTAAATAAAACTCATGGCTGTGTAATGCTCTAGAAATTGAATAATAGACAGTTGTGAAAGTAAGGTGGTTATATAATAAGTGTAATTTAACCACGACCAACATCCAGAAGTGGGGGGGAACAGTGCTGTTAAGTAGTGCTTGGGGGTAAGTTAATTGTAAAGTTATCTAAAAATAATGAGTTTACATTGCCATAATTTTTGAGAAGCGTATTATTGTATATGTCCTGACCGCATAATCAGGACAACATAAAATAGGCTGTAAAGCAAAGCCCGGAATAGTCTCCGGGCTTTTTTTGTAAACTAAACTTAGTATGTTAAATATGTCTGATTTTTATTGATAATATTTGTTATGATTAAAAAATTATGTTGTTGTGCCATTTTGCATGAGGATTTACTGTATTTTATTAATGTTATATAATCAATGAATTGCTTTTGATTTGGATTCCATCTAATCAGAGTTAAAATAAGAAAGAGATTAGCCTTGGTAGTCCGTAAAGTTAATCATTTTTACCTGATTTCGCCCCGACCTTTTCGCTTCATATAGTTTCGCATCAGATGCTTTAAGTAAATCATCAAAATGTACAAGTTCCCCATGCGGTGGGAAGTATGTCACTGCACCAATACTGATCGTAACGGTTCTTCTGAGAGTCATTAAGTTTTCAACGCTTTTTCTTAATCTTTCACAGGCTAAAAGACAGCCTTTTTCATCTGTTTCAGGTAAAAGAATTATGAATTCCTCACCCCCAAATCGGGCTATTTTGTCCTGGCTTCTTAGTGTGCTACTTAACCTTTTGGCAATATTCTTCAAAGCAAAATCACCTTCCTGATGGCCATAGTCATCGTTATACGATTTAAAAAAATCGATATCGGCAAGTGCAAGTGATACGGAGAACGGATAACGTTCCATTCTTGTCATTTCACTATCAAACCAGAGCATGAATTTTCGGCGGTTAGCAATTTCCGTCAGACTGTCCTCTGTTGCCATCCGTTCTAGAATAGTATTGATGTTATATAATTCCTCTTTTTGTTTTTTCAATTCCATTTCCATTTTTTTACGCTCATCAATACTTTGAATCTGAGCAATGTAATATTTTACATCACCATTACTCTCCCGTACCAAGGAGACACTCAAGAGGATCCAGATATAATTGTCTGATACCGTCAGATATCTTTTCTCCAATTGGTAGGAAGGAATTTTCCCTTGAGAAAGTGTCTCTAGTAGTTTTAAGTCTGTGGTTAAATCTTCAGGGTGGGTGATATTTTGAAAGTTGATGGAAAGTAAGTGTGCTTCAGAATACCCCAGCATGTGTGTCAGTGATCTGTTGACTTTCACCCATTGCCCTGAGGGGGACACCAGTGCCATTCCGATCGTTGAATTTTCAAAAATACTTTCTAGGATATCATTGTTTTTACTCAGTTCTGAAATAACACGTTCTTTTTCAATGTTTAATAGAGTCATCTCGACTAACGAACCGATGCCATCAGCCATTAAACTAATGAACTCATGATCATCTTCAGAAAAACATATCTCTCTTATCTGATTAGAAGAAAAATTAAGTGTGCCCCATACTTTTTCTGTTACCCATATTGGCGCAGATATGTAACTTTCAATCCTCATATCAATATAGACTGGATTAGTGTTAAAATTGGGGTTTGCTCCCGCATGCTCAATGCTTATTATTTTTCTTTCATTTATCACAAGTTGACAGTAGGTGTTTTTTAATTCAAAAGTCATGCCTGCTGAAATGTTTTTTCCCGCCGGTGAAGCGGCAAGCAGAGAGTAACGGTCGCCATCTACTTGGCTTATAATCCCCAGAGACAGGTTAAAGGCTTTCAATCCTTCATTGAGAATGGCGTGGTAGGTATCCTCAAGTGAGGCATGCCTTTTGACCAATGATTCGTAAAGGGAGTGAATTCGGTTTATGTTTACTTTGCTTTCTTGCATTTTTACATTCCCTTACTTTTTTACTATTACCCGGAGGGTTTTTGCTCTGTCCGAGTAATTTTTTTCAGTCTGTATAAGACCGCACGTGATATACCTGTTTTTCCAGTATAGTTTTTTCCGGTTTATCCTGCCCTATCAACTCCCGTACTATCGCAGATTTATTGTGTGGTTTACGTCCGAACTTTACTCCTGATGCCATGGCTGTCAATTTGTCCGCTCCAAAATTCGTTCCCGTTCAGCCTCAGCCACGGCCACGGCAGTCAGTATCTGAATGACCATCTTCGCCATTGTCCCCTCGGTACTTAAGCCATTCTCAAGAAATCGAATAGCGATACCCTTTTTATAGCAGGTATCTACGATGTTGATCATGTCTGGACTCTGATTGCGGGTATCTTTCCCGAACATACAGGCAGTGTCAGGCTGCATGAAAAGTCGAATAGGTATCCGGGAAAAAGTCAGTGAGATGAGTGGCGTGTGGCGGGATGTTATGTTGATGGAAAGAAGAAGTAAAGTTGTGAATTTTCAAAACTAAAACCCTCACGGCACAAGGCACGCTCTGCGCGCGTGCCTTGTGCCGTGAGGGATGTTATTCGCTAGCTGCCAACTTTTGCAGTTGGGCCACGCCAACAGGGTCAGCGGATTGTTGAGGAACAACAGCAATCCGATGGCCGTATTTCTTTTCAACCTCAGAAATGAGGGGCAGTTCGCGATTTGAGCGGGTAATGAGGAATGGAGAGCTGGGTGATGCAGCCGCCAGGCTATTATTGATAACCCATGCCCAAGGCTCAATGTCTGCCCGGCGCAGATCTTCCTGCAGGTTGGCCGCTTCCAATACCGGTGTAGTTTCAGCGAGGGTGACAATCACCACCTTCGTTTGATCAGGATCTTGCAGTTGCATCATGGGGGTCAATGCCTGTTCACCACTTTGTCCCATCTGACGTACCATTTCGCGGTGGTAAGCGCCGGTGGCGTCCAGCAACAGCAACGTATGGCCGGTTGGTGCGGTGTCCATAATGACGAAATGGTCTTCTGCTTCTTTAATGACGCGGGAGAATGCCTGAAAGACTGCAATCTCTTCAGTACACGGGGAGCGTAAATCCTCCTCTAAAACCGCTAACCCTTCAGCATCAAGTCCCTTACCCTGATTACTCAGAACAAACTGGCGATACTTTTCTGTCTCAACCTTCGGGTCAATCCTGCTGACCGTCAGGTTATCCAGGCTACCATCAAGGGTATAAGATAAATGGGCTGCAGGATCTGAGGTCGTTAAATGAACTTTATGCCCTTTTTGTGCGAGAGAAACTGCAATAGAGGCGGCAATGGTAGTTTTACCTACGCCACCTTTACCCATTGTCATCACCAGGCCTTTGCCTGACGCACTTAATTCATCGACGAGTTGAGACAATCTAGGGAAGGTCAGATCCTGCTGGTCAGCCCGGATCGTTTCCAGTTCGTCAGTGTTGCTATCGGTGAACAATTTGCGCAGTGCACCCAAGCCTACCAGGTTGAACGGTTTCAACGGCAGTTGGCTTAAGGGTAATGCGGAAAGATTCTTCGGCATTTCATTCAGTGCCTTTTTCTCTCGGGCAATGATGCTTTCGGCCAGAATGTCATTCTTGGCCGCTTCTGCAGGCAGGATACCGTTGATAGCCAGGTATTGCTGCTTCAGACCAATATTGTAGAGCTCCTCATAGGTGTGAGAGACCTCTTTCAGAGTCGATGCCTGGGCTCTGGCAACTAGTACCAATCGAGTCAGTTCAGGGTCTGACAGTGCAGCAACGGCATCAGCATATTGATTTCTCTGTTTTTCAAGACCGATGAGTGGCCCCAGGTTTGCTGCTGCGTCGGGGTTGGCTTCAAGATAGCCTGACCAGGCTCCAGGGAGTTCCAGCATACGGATTGTATGGCCTGTTGGTGCAGTGTCGAAAACAATATGGTCAAAATCGCTGCGAAGAGAAGTGTTGGTGAGCAAGCCAGTAAACTCATCAAAGGCGGCGATCTCCGTGGTGCAAGAGCCTGACAGTTGTTCTTCAATACTTTGCACAATTTCTTTGGGCATCACATCACGGACTGGATCTAACACACGGTCTCGGTAGGCTTGTGCCGCAGCCATTGGATCGACTTCCATCGCTGACAGGTTGGCAACTTTAGTTATAGCAACAATCTGGTGCCCAATTTTCTGGTCAAATACCTGTCCGACGTTTGACGCAGGGTCGGTACTGACAAGCAGAACCTTTTTCCCGCTGTCAGCCAGTGTAACTGCGGTGGCGCAAGCCAGCGATGTTTTCCCAACGCCACCTTTCCCGGTAAAGAAAATAAAGGGGGTGATCCCTTCTAAAAAATTAATTTTCATGATGAACCTCTTCTAACTTTTTAAATTTTCTGGAACGTTATGGCATACGGGGGATAGAGCAACAGGATGGTTGCTTAGTGTCCGCTGAGTCCGCAGTCAACGGGGTATCTGTCCAGCGGGCAAAATCAGCTCGGGTAGGAAGACGGCCTGCCATAACTACATTTCCATCAAGCAGGGTTAATGGAAGGGAGTCTGCCCCAGAAGAATTTAGGAAAGATTTGACGACGGTGTTTTGCAGAAAGCTTTGCGGATTTTTTGACAGATTATGCCGAGTAACATCCAGCCCATTCTGCTTGCACCATTCCATATCCGTGCTGAAAGTGATGGCGTCCTGATTGACAACAACACTACTGGTTGCACAGCAGCCAGCCGGTTCAAAGATTTCAATTTTTGGCATTTTCTGATCCTCAATGTAGTAGTGGGTAGCCTTACATTGAGGTAAACGAATGGGGATAGAAAAGGATGCGTTTTTTCAGGAAATTTTTTTATGGCAACAGATTTGGGCCAACTCATCCAGCTCAATGGTACAGGTTTCCATCATTTGCTGCTTAAGGTGTTGCCTGGCGCGGAGTAACCGCGATTTAACCGCGGGAAGTGACAGATTTTTGTATGTTGCTACTTCTTTCTGGCTGTACTGATAGATATCGCAAAGTTCAATGAGTTCACGTTCTTCCTCATTGAGTGTTTGAAGCACCTCAGGCAAACATTCTGTCAATGACGTAATGGCCGGTGAATGTTCTTCTTGATACAGAAATGACTCTTGCAGTTCCTGAAATGGCTTGGCAGTTCTATGCGTATCAATTAATAAATTGCGGGCACAGGTATACAACCAGGCTCTGGGGTTCTGCATTTGGCAAAAGTTATCAGAAATCGATCTGGCTTTGAGAAAAAGCTCCTGCAATAAGTCGGACGCTAATTCGTTATCGCCAGTTCTTGCTCTCAAAAATTGGTGGAACTCAGCCTGATGCTGCGTCCAAAAGGTGGTCATGCAGTGATTAAACTGTTGAAGTGCCTCCATTGTCTGGCTAGATGCTCCCTTGATTGACGCGGGCAGACAGCGCCTCAGCACTTTCTTTACGCTCGCTGTAGCGATCGACAAGATAGTCAGAATTACTGCGAGTGAGTAGGGTGAATTTCATGAGTTCCTCCATCACATCGACGATACGATCATAATAGGACGAAGGTTTCATTCGGTCTTCATCATCAAATTCCTGCCAGGCTTTTGCTACAGAAGATTGATTGGGGATAGTGATCATCCTCATCCAACGCCCGAGGATACGCATTTGATTCACAGCGTTAAATGATTGGGAACCTCCACTGACTTGCATCACTGCCAGCGTTTTTCCCTGTGAGGGACGGACGGCACCGGTCGAAAGAGGTATCCAATCTATTTGAGCCTTCATGATCCCCGTCATCGCACCGTGACGCTCTGGTGAGCACCACACCATGCCTTCGGACCACATCACCAACTCACGTAACTCCATCACTTTAGGATGAGTATCGGGGGCATCGTCAGGTAGCGGTAATCCGGATGGATTAAAAATACGCACGTCCGCACCCATAGCTGTCAACAAACGTGCTGCTTCTTCCGTCGCGAGCCTGCTGTAAGAACGCTCCCGCACTGAGCCGTAGAGCATCAAGATACGTGGTGCATGATTGATTTTTTTACCGAAAAATCGATCTTCAGAAATACTCAAATCAAAGAGGGGCTTATCCACGTTATCCAATGTAGAAAGTAGGTCGCTCATCGTGTATTGCTTCTCCTCGCATTTTTTACTTCGAATTAAATAGAATAAATTCAGTGTATTGTGATTACTTGTCTTGATCGGCACAGCACTCTTCAACCAGGAAAGAGACGATTTGGTTGAGGACTTCGTATTGCGGAAGGCAATGCAGCGTACGGCCTTCACGACGTTGTTGCAGCAAACCGACCGACACTAGTGCAGAAATGTGATGACTCAATGTGGAGCCTGGAATGTCTAACCGTTTTTGCAGTTCACCAACGGGAAGCCCGCACTCTCCAGACCGGACAAGCGCTTTGTAAACGCTCAACCGGGTAGGGTGGCCCAACTCTTTCAGGGCGCTTGCGACGGCATCTAGTTCCATCATGACTCTCACTTTTTACATTTCCATATTTCGAGAATAACAGAAGTATTTGTTATCATGAAGCCCTTAGCTGACATTTTTTAATTGAATGTAGCTATGAAAAAATGAAGATAAATAACTTTTAAAGCGTGAGTTATGGTTCTTTGTTGCTGAGAAAAAGCATATCCATAAAATGGTAGGGTTAACTTATTGTAAGGATTTGATTGTGTTGATAAAAGATATTTTTTAGCGCGTTATTTCATCGCAAAAACGGTGTTAAGTAAGTTTGCTGAGACTGTTGCTAAACACACCTTATTGGAAGAATAGTCATGTTGAAATCACTCCTTAAACTTCTACCTACGGCGATCGGAAAGGGGGAGGCGAGAGTTGCTATCTCTGGCGCTAGTGTTCCTGATGGCTATCATGCACCTGAACAAGCAGCCAAACTTTTGGCTATATCACCGCGCCGTCAATGGCTGCAGATGTTGTGGGATTACTCGTCACTGCCAAAAAGTCTGTATCAGCAGTATTACCTGCAACCGCTGGAACACTGCGTCACGCTGATGCAGCAGTTCCCTGCCACGGAGAACGGCCATCATGCCTATCTGGGGGGGATGGTGGATCATCTGCTTGAAACAGTGGCCTATGCTGCCCGGCTATCAAAAAATTACCTGTTGCCGGTTGGGGCACAACCGGAAGATCAGGCCTCACAGAGTGCCGCCTGGAATGCGGTGATTGTCTATGCCGCCATGCTGCAGTCGCTCGACATGTTATGCCATATCGAAGTTGAGCTGGAAAGTGGACAGCGCTGGATGCCGCTTGGTGCCATGCCGGATGCACCTTACCGTTTTCGTTTCAAGCCTGTTGCTGATGCGATACGGGTGCAGAGCTTGGGCGCGATGCTGGCCTGGAAAGTCATCCCTGATGAGGTATTGATCTGGTTGAGTACTTGGCCGGAGGTGCTGAACACGTTGTCCCTGTATTTGACGGGATTTCGAAACGAATCAGGAATAGTCAATGCCATTGTCTCTGAAGCTATCTCTACATCAATAGGAAAAGGGGAACCTGCCATTGCTACTACGGCCTCAACCCCACAGGTTGCACCTGAAACGATAATGCCATTAGTGAATAGCTCTCTTCAGTCAGCATCTTCCCCGGAACTGGTTCCCTCTTTCCTACCTGGTGAGAGTCCTCTACCAGAAGGGCTTGCTTTCTCTCTCGACAGCGCTGTGCCTGATAGTGAAGCTGTCAAACCAGCTTCTCCTGAAGAAGATACTACGGGGGATTTATTGGCTGTCATGGGTTTTTCTGACCCCACTAATTTGGTGCAGGATGCGCAGGCATTATCGATGCATACGGCGATTGAATCAGGGGAAGACATCGCTCCTTCAGATCCAGAGGGGATTGGAGAACGTTTTTGGCGATGGTTGAGTGAAGGATGTTGCTCAGGGGATTTTGCAGTAAATACTGTCGATGCCAGGATTCATATTATTGCAGGTTATGTCTTTATTCGTGCGCCAAATATTTTTCACCAATTTTTATCGGAAAATCAGGGGCATTCCGAAGATAAAACTCATTTACAGAATGCCTTCGAACGATTAGGGAGACATCGACAGGATAAAGGCGTGATGTATACCTGCCATGTCTATCAAGATAAGGCCAGGGAAGGGCGATTCCAGAAAATGACAGGTTATCTTATCGTTGCCAAAAAACTGTATAAAGGCCATAACATTCCAGGGGATAACCCACTTGTGATGATAAAACCTTAGGAAATAGGGAGTTATGGCATGATGGATGTGACGTTTGAACAGTTGATGGAGCAGTATTTTTTCAGTAACTCTCTTCGGCCAGCGACGGAATGGAGTTACCGGAAAGTTGTTCGAACTTTTCAGAAGTACGCACAGCAATTGCCTGGTGATGTTAGCAATACATTGGTACTTGAATGGCGTAGGCATGTTCTTAAAGAACAGAAACTGGAGGCTTGTACCTGGAACAATAAAGTCACGCATATGCGAGCATTATTTAATTTTGGCATGAAGAAGGGATTACTATCCCACACGGAAAACCCCTTTAATAAGGCGGTTGTCCGGGTAGGGAAAAAGAAGAAAAAAACGCTTTCAAAGGGGCAGGTGAAAACAGTTTATCGATTGATGGATCAACATCATCAACAGGAGAGACTCTTTGCTCAATCGTATGCCATGAGCACTCGAGCCAATGCTTGCTATCCTGCCTGGTTTTGGCTGTCTGTACTGGATACGTTAAGTCATACCGGGATGCGTCAAAACCAACTTCTGCATGTACGGGTGTGCGATGTCAATCTGGAGGAGCGCTGGATCGATGTGATTTCCGAAGGTTCAAAAAATCACCGTGAATTCAAGGTTCCGATAACATCTATTTTATATCCGCGCTTAGAGGTCATTCTAGAACGCTCATTAGCGGCAGGTGCGGGATCAGGTGATCAGCTTTTCAATGTGAACCGTTTTGACCTGAAACGAAGAGCACAGCTTGCGGCAGGAAGTTACGACATAGACATGGGGATTTACCCCATAAGGGCTTTTTTTCGGCGTATTTCCAAGGAGTGCCGATTTGCTGTCAGCCCTCACCGTTTTCGGCACACGGTAGCGACCAACCTGATGAAATCCCCGGATCGTAATATTCAAGCCGTCAAACGTCTGTTGGGGCACTCCAGCTTACGGTCTACGTTGGAGTATATTGATGAAGATATTGATGCGTTACGTGAACTTCTGGAGCAGGAATGGGGAAAAGGGTGAGATGCTGAATACGAGTATCCCCTTGACACAATTTGACATTCGCCTATGGAAGCTGTAAAAATCGTACACGAAAGATCCCGCCTAGTGAGATAGGCGGGATCATCGAGAGCCTTTTTACAACAACCGGGTAATGGTATCACTGGATGAAACTTTCCAACCACACCTTCGGTTATCGTGTATCTGGACCCGCTTTAGAACCGGTCAATTTTTCATCCTGAATTATTGACAAGCGCTTCTGAATATGGTGCCCGGACTCGGAATCGAACCAAGGACACGGGGATTTTCAATCCCCTGCTCTACCGACTGAGCTATCCGGGCAACGGGGCGCATTAAACCGTATTTGGCCCTGTGTCGTCAATGGGTTTCTGTCACAAAGCCGAGCGATTGCTCTAATTTCAAGCAAGGGCAGGGCTACCTTCCTGCGCCAGCATTCTCCCTTCTCCCCCAAAACGCCCGACACCAGAGATCGAAAACTCACCCCCAACAATGTTTACCCCTGCCTATTCTCTAATCAAGTTAATGTTAGTAATAAGTGCAACATGTTACATGTATGTATTTTAAGGTTATTGTGATTTTTAAATGTGATCGATGTAACTTTAATAACATAATGTCTGTGTTATGTTTCGATAATAACATCATTAGTTCCCGGCAAACGTCAGGGTACAAGGCTCGGCAACGGAACGTAAAAGTTCACAGATAATTTTGGGGAAAAGATGAAATATATCATAGGGATAGTGTGTATTGTTACTATCTGTATTTTGGCGCTTTTAGTGAGCAACGATCGCAAAAACATTCGCTATCGTCCGATTTTCGTCATGCTGGCCTGCCAGTTTTTGATGACCGCACTGCTGCTTAAGACCGACGTAGGCAATAAAGTGATTGGCGTGATCGCCGGGGTATTTGGCAATTTGCTCTCCTATGCCAACGAAGGGGTTAACTTCGTCTTTGGTGGTTTGGTGAATCACGGCGAGATCTCTTTCTTCCTGTCCGTTTTGCTGCCCATCGTATTTATCTCCGCGCTGATCGGCATTCTGCAGCACTGGCGCATCTTGGGCTTTATCATCAAGTACATCGGCCTGGCGCTGAGCAAAGTCAACGGCATGGGGCGCTTAGAGTCCTATAACGCGGTGGCTTCGGCGATCCTCGGTCAGTCTGAAGTGTTCATCTCGGTGAAAAAACAGCTCGGCCTGCTGCCGGAGCATCGCCTGTATACGTTGTGTACCTCTGCCATGTCGACGGTCTCCATGGCGATTGTGGGCGCTTACATGGTGATGCTTGATCCGCGCTACGTGGTGACTGCCTTGGTGCTGAACCTGTTTGGTGGCTTTATCATGGCGTCGCTGATCAACCCTTATCAGGTCAAGCCTGAGGAAGACATTCTGGATGTCGTTGAAGGGGAGAAGCAGAGCTTCTTCGAAGTCCTGAGCGAATACATCCTCGATGGCTTCAAGGTAGCGATTATCGTTGGTGCGATGCTGATCGGCTTTATTGCGCTGATCACCATGGCTAACGCGCTATTCACCGCTGCATTTGGCATTTCCTTCCAAGGGGTATTGGGTTATGTGTTCTCACCACTGGCTTTCCTGGTGGGGGTGCCGTGGCACGAAGCGGTGCAGGCCGGTGGCCTGATGGCAACCAAGATCGTCAGCAACGAATTTGTTGCCATGCTCAACCTGTCACAGGGTAATTACAACTTCTCTGAACGTACCATGGCGATTATCTCGGTGTTCCTGGTGTCGTTCGCCAACTTCTCCTCTATCGGCATTATTGTCGGTGCCATCAAGGCGTTGGACTCCAAGCAAGGTAATGCCGCAGCCCGCTTTGGCCTGAAGCTGCTTTACGGCTCCACGCTGGTCAGCTTCCTGAACGCCGCCGTCGTAGGTTTCTTCTTTTAATTAGCTCAAGGCCACATCAAGAGGTTGTGGCCTGCTATCGCTATAACAATAAGGAATATGTGATGAAAATGACTTCTCCCCTCAAGCTATCGTTAGTGGCCCTGTTGGTTACAGGCGCTGCGCATGCCGCAACGGTGGATCTCCGTATCATGGAAACCACCGACGTTCACGGCAACATGATGGATTATGACTATTACAAAGATAAAGCCACCGCTCAGTACGGTTTGGTGAGAGCGGCCACCTTGATTGATGCTGCCCGCGCAGAAGCGACCAACAGCGTGCTGGTCGATAACGGCGATATCATCCAGGGTAGCCCGATGGCGGACTATGCCGCTGCCAACCTGAAGAAGGGCGATGTGCATCCGGTTTATCAGGCGATGAACACCCTCGATTATGCAGTCGGCAGCCTGGGCAACCACGAGTTCAACTACGGGCTGGATTACCTGAAAATGGCGATTAGCGGGGCCAAATTCCCGTACATCAACGCCAACGTCTATGACGCCAAGACCAACAAGCCTTATTTCAAACAGTACCTGATCGTGGACACGCCGGTAAAAGATACCGAGGGTAAAGAGCATAAGCTGCGCATCGGTTATATCGGCTTCGTACCGCCACAGATTGTGCTGTGGGACAAGGACAAGCTGTCGGGCAAGGTGGTCGCCAAAGATATTACCGAAACTGCCAGGGAACTGGTGCCACAGATGCGTAAAGAAGGGGCGGATATCGTGATTGCTATCGCCCACTCCGGCATCTCTGCCGATCCTTACAAGGCGCTGGCAGAAAATTCGGTCTACTACCTCACGCAGGTTCCAGGCATCGATGCCATTACCTTTGGCCACTCTCACGGTATTTTCCCAAGCAAGGATTTCGCCGCTATTCCTGGGGTAGATCTTGAAAAGGGTACGGTTAATGGCGTACCCGCAGTCATGCCGGGCCACTGGGCGGATAACCTGGGGGTGATCGACCTGGTGCTGGAAGGGGAAACCAATAAGTGGAAGGTGGTCTCCAGCCGTGCAGAAGCCCGCCCAATTTTTGATAAGAAGAATGACAAATCGCTGGTCGAGGCCAAGGCTACGCTGGTGAAAACGCTGGAACAGGCGCATAACGACACCCGTGAATTCGTTAACAAGCCGATTGGCACCATTGCCGAAGACACCAATACCTATCTGTCATTAGTGCAGGACTCCTCGGCCATCCAGATCATCCGTGCGGCGCAGAAAGCCTACGTTGAACACTTTATTCAGGGCGATCCGGATCTGGCTGAAATCCCGGTTCTTTCTGCTGCGGCACCGTTCAAGGCGGGTGGCAGGAAGAACGACCCGGCGGCCTTCGTTGATATGCGTAAAGGGCCTCTGAGCTTCCGTAACGCGGCCGATCTTTACCAGTATTCCAACACGCTGGCGGCAGTGAAAGTGAAAGGCAGCGATCTGAAAGAGTGGTTGGAGTGCTCTGCGGGCATGTACAACCAGATCGACGTGAAAAGCGATAAGCCACAGTCACTGCTCAACTGGAACGGTTTCCGGGCCTACAACTTCGATATGTTTGACGATCTGAGCTATCAGATCGACGTGACCCAGCCTGCGCGTTATGACGTGGATTGCAACGTGATCAATCCACAGGCCCAGCGTATCAAGTCGCTGACCTATAAAGGTAAGCCGGTGGTAGCAGACGCGCCATTCCTGGTTGCCGTGAACAATTACCGGGCATTTACCGGCAAATTCGCCGGCACGGGTGAAAAAAATATCGTTATCTCCTCGCCGGATGAAGTGCGCACTATCGTGGCCAACTACATCTCCGAGCAGACCAAACAGCATGGCGCATATAAGCCAGAGGTAAAAAACAACTGGCGGATCGCGCAAATTACTGCGGATAAGCCGTTGGATATCCGCATCGAGACCTCACCAAGCCAGAATGCGGCTGATTACATCAAACAGTCCGCACAGCATCCAATGACGCTGGTAGGAAAAGACGATATCGGCTTTGCCGTTTACAAGATCGACTTACAGAAATAAAGATCCGGGGAATGACAATGAGAATGGTTGATATCATCGCCAAAAAGCGCGATGGAAAAGAGCTGACTACGCAAGAGATCGAGTTTTTTGTTAACGGCTACACCCGGGGAGATATTCCGGATTACCAGGCCAGTGCGCTGGCGATGGCGATCTTCTTTCAGGATATGAACGACCGTGAGCGTGCCGATCTGACGATGTCGATGGTGAACTCCGGTGACGTAATCGATCTCTCGGCGATCGAAGGCGTCAAGGTAGACAAACACTCCACCGGCGGCGTGGGTGATACCACCACGCTGGTGCTGGCACCGCTGGTAGCGGCGCTGGATATCCCGGTGGCGAAGATGTCTGGCCGTGGCCTGGGGCATACCGGCGGCACTATCGATAAGTTGGAAGCGGTGGCCGGTTTCCATGTGGAAATCTCCAGCAAACAGTTTATCGAGCTGGTGAACCGCGACAAGGTGGCAGTGATTGGCCAGACCGGTAACCTGACCCCGGCGGATAAGAAGCTGTATGCGCTGCGTGATGTGACCGGTACGGTGAACTCCATTCCGCTGATCGCCGGTTCGATCATGAGCAAGAAGATTGCGGCGGGTGCCGATGCCATCGTGTTGGACGTGAAAACCGGTGCCGGTGCGTTTATGAAAACCACTGAAGATGCCGTCGAGTTGGCCACGGCGATGGTGCGCATTGGTAACCACGTGGGCCGTAATACCATGGCGGTGATCTCCGATATGTCGCAGCCCTTGGGCTACGCCATCGGTAATGCGCTGGAAGTGAAGGAAGCCATCGATACGCTGCGTGGCGAAGGCCCGGAAGATCTGACCGAACTGGTCATGCAGTTGGGTAGCCAAATGGTCGTGCTGGCGAAGAAGGCCGATTCGTTACCGGCTGCGCGCGCCATGCTGCAAGAGGTGATTGATAACGGCAAGGCGTTGGCCAAGTTCCGTGACTTCCTGGCCAACCAGGGCGGCGATGCTTCAATGGTGGATCATCCAGAGAAGCTGCCGCAGGCTAAATACCTGATTGAGGTTCCGGCCAAGCAGGCGGGTGTGGTAGCCAATATTGTGGCCGATGAAATCGGCGTGGCAGCCATGTTGCTCGGTGCCGGTCGTGCCACCAAGGAAGATGACATCGATCTGGCCGTGGGCCTGATGATGCATAAAAAAGTCGGCGATCGGGTCGCCATCGGTGACTCACTGGTGACGATCCATGCCAACCGCCCGGATGTGGCGAACGTCATGGCGAAAATCTATGACAGCATCACCCTTGCCGATAAGGCGCAAGCACCAAAACTGATCCATACCATTATTACAGAATAATAATATTAGCCGTGTTTCACCCTGGTTGCGGGGTGAAACATTTCCAACATTATCTAGAAATCATTTAATTAAAATAGTTCTGGGTGAGTAGATAGAAAACGGGATTTTTCTATGTATCAAATCAATAAATTTAAAATAAAAAAGCCTCTTGCATTGTTTGCACTGATGTTCTCTTTACCCCTCAGCGCAGAGGAAATAAAGGTAAGCGATCATCTCTTCTCAAGTTTTATTAATGATAGTCACGCAGATCTTTCTTTCCGTAACGTGTTTAAAAATTTAAGCACCGAGGATTATGGGGAACGCTCCATCCAAACGGCCTGGGGGCAGGGGATCACGCTTGATTATCAGTCCGGCTATTTTGCAGATATATTGGGAGTAGATGCTTCTTATTATGGCGTGATTAAGCTGGCCGCCAGCGATGATTTCTGGGGCCGTAGCGTGTTGTATAACGACAACGGCCAGGCGAAAGGTTTCAACAAGATGGGTCAGCTCTACCTGAAAGGGCGTTTGGGTGATGATGACACCTATCTGCACCTTTATTCCGGTTGGCAGCAGATTAAAAAATGGGGCGCACTTAACAACTCCACGCGCGCTATTCCAAGTACCTACCTGGGATTGCGTGGTGAAGCGGCTACCGGGCCAGTACGGGTACGAGGTGCTTATGTGACCCGTTATAGCGACAGGGATTCTCCGGATAAGATCCATTTCCTCACTGCGGATAAAAAGGAGATCAGCAGCATTGCGACGGGTGAATTGAGCTATAGCGATCACGGCTATAGCGCACTCTATTTCCTGGGTGAAAGCCATAACTATATGCAACGCCACGGGGTGGAACTGGGGTGGCAACCGGCGTCATGGGCGGAAAATCGCCTCAAGTTTGCCAGCCAGGTGTATTACAACCATGGTCTGCAAGATTGGACCCGCATGTCCACCCGTCACAAGACGTTCGATGACGATGCCTACCATTATGCGATGTACGCCGAATGGCGCGCCGAGCGTTGGAAGCACAAGGTTGGGGCTTCATACACCCGTGCCTCACTCGATAATGGCAACGGGTTAGGGCGCTTTGAGTGGCACCTGGCCAAGCACAGCCGCGGCACCTTTAACTCCATGGCCGACAGTTGGGGTAACGACTATGTGGGCGATAAGGAAAAGATGCTGGCCTGGACCTTCGGCTATGCCGTTACGCCAGAGGTTGAGCTGGGGATGGTCACCAACTATGGCTGGGGGATGAAGTACCGAGGCCATAGCATTGAGCGTGGTGAAACCCTGGTTTTCTCCCGCTGGACGCCGTCACAGCCTGCACTGAAAAACCTGGCAGTGCAGCTGTCCGGTGGCCCATCCTGGAACTACCAGAGCCAGAGCAACCAGCCGAAGCTGACCTCGGATGGCAAGCCGATGCGCGCTCAGAACCACTCGATCGAACTGCAGGTGGATTACAAGTTCAACCTGTTCTAATCAACGCCTGCCTGGCCGTGTGGGGAAACCCACACGGTATCAATAAATAATTATGCATTAATAGTAACTATTAACCGGCTTGAACCCTCGAAAAAAACGTGTAATCATTGCGCGAATTCCCCACTTCATCACAGAGGAGTACAGGCATGACGGGTTTAACCACCTCAGCGCAGCTGCGCTCCAGACGTCTGATGATGCCATCACTCCATGTATCCTTAACGCCATTTATGCGAACACCGCTGCCCGTTATGCGGTAAAGCTAGCCAATGCTCGCTGTTAGGCATGATTAAAAATAGAGCTGCGGCTCTGATTTTACTGATGTCTATCGGACGCTGCCGATCCCAGTCCCCGATAGTTGTCTGATGCCTACCCGCATCGGCCGGTCATGGTTGCGCCTTGGCTCATCACTTTGCCGGGATAACCAGGGTTATCTCATTATGTGCCCAGTGGCACACCCTCATCCTTAACCGTTTGAGACTCAGCATGATGAAAGAATTGAAGATAGCAACCAGCGCCAGCCTGGTAGCCAGCATTGAAACCCTGCGCGAAATTGTGCGCGTGGGGCAGACTGACTACACCGATGTGGCGGCGGCCGTGGTCTCCGTTAGCGATGTGGATGCCGGTATTCTGGCAACGCTTAAAGCGACCGGCTTTGAGATCCCGACGTTTGTTGCCGTTGAGGGGGATGAACAGCTTTCCCCGGATCACCTACCGTTGATTACTGGCGTATTTGCCTTGGCTGCCGCGACCAAAGCGTTCTACATGGCGCAGTTGGAGGCCGCCGCCGATGCCTACGAGCAGGCGCTGTTACCGCCGTTCTTCAAAACGCTGAAAACCTACGTGGAAATGGAGAACTCAACCTTTGCCTGCCCGGGCCATCAGGGCGGCGAGTTTTTCCGCAAACACCCGGCAGGGCGCAAGTTTTTCGAGTTTTACGGCGAAACGATTTTCCGTTCGGACATGTGCAACGCCGATGTGAAGCTGGGCGATCTGCTGATCCACGAAGGCTCGGCCAAGGATGCGCAAAAACATGCGGCGAAAGTGTTCAACGCCGATAAAACCTACTTCGTGCTGAACGGCACTTCGGCATCCAATAAAGTGGTGACCAACGCGCTGCTGACGCGTGGCGATCTGGTGCTGTTCGATCGCAATAACCATAAATCCAATCACCACGGCGCGTTGATCCAGGCTGGGGCGACGCCGGTGTATCTCGAAACCGCGCGTAACCCGTTTGGTTTTATCGGCGGCATCGATTCCCAATGCTTTGATGAAGCTTACCTGCGCGAGCAAATCCGCCATGTAGCCCCGGAAAAGGCCAATGCGACACGGCCTTTCCGCCTGGCGATCATTCAGCTCGGCACCTATGACGGCACGATTTATAACGCCCGTCAGGTGATCGATACCATCGGCCATCTGTGCGATTACATCCTGTTTGATTCGGCCTGGGTGGGGTATGAAGGCTTTATCCCGATGCTGAAGGAGTGCTCGCCGTTGCTGCTGGAATTGGATGAGCACGATCCGGGTATTTTCGTCACGCAATCGGTGCATAAGCAGCAGGCCGGGTTCTCGCAGACTTCGCAGATCCACAAGAAAGACGATCACATTAAAGGCCAGAAGCGCCACTGCAACCATAAGCATCTCAACAATGCGTTTATGCTGCATGCCTCAACCAGCCCGTTTTATCCGCTGTTTGCCGCGCTGGACGTCAACGCCAAGATGCATGCCGGTGCCGCTGGCCGCCGCATGTGGATGGAGTGCGTCAAGCTGGGGATCGACACGCGTAAACAACTGTTGGCACGCTGCTCGCAGCTGCGGCCCTTTATTCCACCGCAGGTGGCAGGCAAGAACTGGCAGGACTACGATACTGACCTGATCGCCAACGACGCACGCTTCTTCAACTTTGTACCGGGTGAGCAATGGCACGGCTTTGCCGGTTATGCGCAGGGGCAGTATCTGGTCGATCCTTGCAAGTTGCTGCTGACCACGCCGGGGATTGATGCGGCCACCGGTCAGTACACCGAGTTCGGTATCCCGGCCACCATTCTGGCCAACTTCCTGCGTGAGAACGGCATCGTGCCGGAGAAGTGCGATCTCAACTCGATCCTGTTCCTGCTCACCCCGGCGGAGAACCCGGCGAAAATGGATCATCTGGTGGATATGCTGGTGCAGTTCGAGCGATACGTCGAAGCAGATGCGCCACTGAGTGAGGTCTTGCCGACGGTTTATCGCAAGAATCAGCAGCGTTATGCAGGCTACACCCTTCGTCAACTTTGCCAGGAGATGCACGATTTGTACGTCAGCTTCGACGTGAAGCAGTTGCAAAAAGAGATGTTCCGTCAGGATCATTTCCCGCCGGTGATGATGAATCCGCAGGATGCCAACGTCGAGTTTATCCGTGACAACGTTGAGCTGGTGCCGATCGCCCAGGCAGCAGGGCGCATTGCGGCGGAAGGTGCCTTACCTTATCCACCGGGTGTGCTGTGCGTGGTGCCAGGCGAAGTGTGGGGCGGTGCGGTACAGCGTTACTTCCTGGCGCTGGAGGAGGGCATCAACCGCTTGCCTGGCTTCTCACCGGAGCTGCAGGGCGTGTATATCGAGAAGAAAGATCACGGCTGGAAACGGATTTTTGGCTATATGATTAAGCAATGAAGCCCGTTATTTGGCCCCAGTTCGGCGTTCGCCATTGCACCGTACCCAGGTGTGGACGTTAATCTGTAACAAGGTGATGTTGAGGATGAATGCCGTAGCTAAGATCTAGCACGGTCGGTCCCCTCTCCCTGTGGGAGAGGGTTAGGGTGAGGGGAAACATGTCTCCCCCCAGCCCCGTATTTTCCCACCAACGATTACTTCCGCCGGTAGTTTTTCTGTGCATTGTTCACCTTCACCAGATAACGGCGCGATTCACCCGCCGGATGCTTGGTGGTCAGAGTCTGATAAATATCA
Source organism: Serratia sp. PL7 (assembly GCF_945957435.1). Classification (NCBI taxonomy): domain Bacteria; kingdom Pseudomonadati; phylum Pseudomonadota; class Gammaproteobacteria; order Enterobacterales; family Yersiniaceae; genus Serratia; species Serratia sp. PL7. The sequence continues at coordinate 59,802 of NZ_CAMFLB010000025.1, forward strand.
CCAGGCTGCATGCTGTTGATGATGGTTACCGCCTTCGCCTTGTCACTATTGAACACCCGCAACACGCTACCAGCCCCTCCGTTGTATGCGGTGATCACCGCATAACGGCGTGAGGTCGGGTTCTGAATGCCGCCCAGGTAGTTGTTCTGCAAGATCGCCAGATAGGCAGTACCGGTATCGATGTTGTTCTCCGGATCAAACAGGTAGCTGCGGCTTGGTGTGCCCCATTTACCTTTGCTCTGGAACACGTCTTTACCAGCGGTGTGCTGCACCACCTGCATCAGGCCCAGCGCGTCGGAACCGCTTACCGCATACGGGTTAAAGCTGGATTCGGTCTGCATAATTGCCAGGATCAGCGACTCTTCGACGCCGTATTTCTCAGACGCCTGGCGAACCATCGGCAGATATTTGTGTGCACGTTTATCCAGGTGGTTAGGCACCAGTTGCATCGTCACCGAGTAGATCACGTGCAAGCCCGATGTGCGTCTTTTTAGCTTGTTTTGCAGCAGGTAGTCGGCGAAGTGCGCCGCCCGCCATTCCCAGCGGATGGGTTGGCCCTTGTTATCCAGCACCTGGCCGTACAGGAACGGCTCTTTGCTGATCTGGATATCATTGGCGTCGGAATAGAGGTCGATCGAGCCTGGATCGTCACCCATCAACAGGGTGCTGATCACCGCCTGGCGCAGATGAGCAGCAGGATCGGTGGTGGCGATGGTTTCGATAGTGATGGTGCCCGAATCAAAGTTGATGTGGCTACGGGTCTGATATTGGTCGGTATATTTGACGTAGTCCTTTGGCCCGGCAATCAGAACTTCGCTCAGCCCCCAGATGTTCTCGATATTGTGGGCAAATTGGCCCATCAAAATATCAAAGGCGTTGGTGTCTTTGACATAGGCTTCACTGACCACGTCGTTTTTTTTGCCAGAACAGGAGATCAGCAAAGGCGCTATCACTAGCAAAGCTAACATTTTCTTCATCTTGTTAAAGCCGTATACGCGAAGAATTAAACAGGGGGAAAGGGCCAGCGCCTGGCCCGGAAAATCTTATTCGCTCGGTGGCGTATAGCCTTCGATGTGGACCTCATGCCCTTCGAACAGGAAGCGGACCATCTCTTGTTCCAGCAGTTTGCGGTCATCCACGTTCATCATGTTGAGCTTTTTCTCGTTGATCAGCATGGTCTGCTTCTTCATCCATTCTCCCCAGGCTTCCTTGGAGATTTCGTTGTAGATGCGTTTGCCGACTTCCCCTGGATAGAGCTGAAAGTCTTGCCCATCGGCGTCACGCTGCAGGAAGGTACAAAAAATGGTTCTGCTCATGCTAATTCCTCGTCAATGGCGCTGTTGCCAAATAAACCGGGTTGGGTCGGGGACTGTTTGGCCAACTGCTGTAGCAGGCGCTCAACCGGCGCGGCCAGCCCGACCGAAGGGGGCTGCGTTAAGTTATACCAGAGACCGGAACCCGCATCCATGGCGCTACCCGCTTTGTCGATGTTCAGCCACATAGGCACAATATCCAGATGGAAATGGCTGAAGGTGTGGCGGAAGGCGGTCATTTGCTCTAAACGGCTACCTTGCAGGCCGCGTTGTTGCAGCCAGAGTTCAAGATCGATCCGCGCGCTAAACTGTGGGAAGCAGAATAGTCCGCCCCACAGGCCAGTTCCTGGGCGCTGTTCCAGCCAGACACCATCACCCTGTTGCAGCATCAGGAAGTAGGCGGTTTTTTCCGGCAGGGTTTGCTTGGGTTTTTTGCCTGGGTAGTTGGCCCAGCTGCTGTTGCCGTTGGCGATGCAGCCGATATTGAGCGGGCATAGCTCACATTTGGGTTTGCTACGGGTGCAGACCATCGCTCCCAGATCCATCATCGCCTGATTGAACTGGCCAACCCCTTTTGCCGGTGTGACCTCTTCGCTGATCTCCCACAGGCGATTTTCCACCTCTTTCTTGCCCGGCCAGCCAGCTATGGCGTAGCAACGGGCCAGTACGCGCTTGACGTTGCCGTCTAGGATCGGGTAGTGCTGCCCCTGGGACAGAGAGAGAATGGCGCCAGCAGTTGAACGGCCTACGCCAGGCAGCGCGACAATTTCTTCAAAGGTTGTCGGGAACTCACCGCCGTGCTGTGCGACAATGGTCTGCGCCGCTTTATGCAGGTTTCTGGCGCGGGCATAATAGCCAAGCCCGGTCCACAGATGCAGGACTTCATCCTGCGGCGCTTCGGCCAAGGCTCGCACGTTCGGAAAGCGTGCCATAAAGCGCTGAAAATAAGGAATAACGGTGGCAACCTGAGTTTGTTGCAGCATCACCTCAGAGAGCCATACTTGATAAGGCGTTTTATCGAGTTGCCACGGCAGCGTTTTGCGGCCATAGCGTTGGTACCAGTCAAGCACTACGTGCGAGAACTGTTGTGCTTGCATCATGAGCGAGTTCGCTATCCGGCAGATAAATAATGATGCGCGATTGCAGCATAGAGTGATGGTGCTGTAAACCGGAACTTTCCGCAGTAGCACATCCGGTATGATGATGAACGCTTGCTAAAGCAAGGTATCTTTGCATAATGCGCGTTCCCCTAATTGGCAGCCAAATAGACAGAAAGCACTATGATTAATGACGTCATCTCCCCAGAATTTGATGAGAACGGCCGCGCGATGCGCCGTATCCGCAGTTTTGTTCGCCGCCAGGGGCGGTTGACCAAAGGCCAGCAGCAGGCGCTGGACAACTATTGGCCGGTGATGGGCGTGGAATATCAGGCTGAACCTGTCGATATCGCCGCGCTGTTTGGCCGTGAAGCGCCAACCGTGCTGGAGATTGGTTTTGGCATGGGGGCTTCGCTGGTCACCATGGCGGGCAATAACCCGCAGCAGAATTTCCTGGGGATCGAGGTCCATTCGCCGGGCGTGGGTGCCTGTCTGGCCGATGCCCATGAGGCGGAGTTGGCCAACCTGCGGGTGATGTGCCACGATGCGGTAGAAGTCTTGCAGAATATGATCCCGGACGCTTCACTGGATATGGTGCAGTTGTTCTTCCCGGATCCGTGGCACAAGGCGCGCCACAACAAACGCCGCATCGTACAGACGCCGTTTGTTGAGCTGGTGCAGCGCAAATTAAAAGTCGGTGGCGTATTCCATATGGCCACCGACTGGCAACCCTATGCGGAACACATGCTGGAAGTCATGAGCAGCAGCGCGGGTTACCGTAATCTCTCCGAGAGCAATGATTACGTACCGCGTCCGGACTCGCGTCCGCTGACAAAATTTGAATTACGTGGCCAGCGTCTGGGACATGGCGTTTGGGATTTGATGTTTGAGAGGATGGAATAATGGCTAAGAACCGTAGTCGTCGTTTACGTAAAAAGTTGCATATCGAAGAGTTTCAGGAACTGGGCTTCTCCGTCGCCTGGCGTTTTGCCGAAGGGACCGCCGTTGAAGATATCGACAGCACCCTGGACGCGTTTATCGATGAAGTGATCGAGCCGAACGGCCTGGCGTTTGACGGTAGTGGCTACCTGCAGTGGGAAGGTTTGATCTGCCTGCAGAAGATTGGTCATTGCACTGAAGAACACCGTGAGCTGATCAAAAACTGGCTGGAAGCACGTAAGCTGAATGATGTGAAAACCAGCGATCTGTTCGACATCTGGTGGGATTGATCCCGTCCGATTAGCATTGCCGAAGGTGCCTTAATGGCACCTTTGTTTTATCTGGTGTCCTTTCTGGAGTAGTGAGCGCGGTGGTAACAACATTAGATAACGCGTTGCTGGAGGAGATCCTGCAACAGGTACGCCCGTTGATTGGGCAAGGCAAGGTTGCAGACTATATTCCCGCGCTGGCGGAAGTTGCTGCCGATCGGCTGGCGATCGCCGTCTGTACCGTTGACGGCGAGCTGTTTCAGGCCGGGGACGCGACGGAGCGCTTTTCCATCCAGTCGATCTCCAAGGTATTGAGCCTGACGCTGGCGCTAACGCGTTATCAGGAAGGGGAAATCTGGCAGCGGGTGGGGAAAGAGCCCTCTGGCCTGCCGTTTAATTCGCTGCTGCAGTTGGAGATGGAACAGGGAAAACCGCGCAACCCGTTCATCAACCCCGGAGCGCTGGTGGTATGCGATATGCTGCAAACCCGGCTGAGTGCTCCCAAGCAGCGGATGTTGGAAGTGGTGCGCCAACTGGCAGGCGTTGATGATCTGTCGTATGACATTCGCGTGGCGCGTTCCGAATTTGAGCATTCCGATCGCAATGCCGCCATCGCCTATCTGATGAAGTCGTTCGGTAACTTCGACAATGACGTGCTGACCGTGCTGCAAACCTATTTTCACTACTGCGCGTTACGGATGAGCTGCGTTGAGCTGGCACGCAGCTTTGTCTACCTGGCTAACCAGGGCCGAACGCTTGATGGTGAAGAGGTGATCAGCCCCTTGCAGGCCCGGCAAATTAACGCCCTGATGATGACCAGCGGTATGTATGATGGCGCTGGCGAATTTGCCTATCGGGTTGGCATGCCGGGCAAGTCGGGAGTGGGCGGCGGGATTATCGCCATCGTCCCTGATGAACTGTCGATTGTCGTCTGGTCGCCGGAGCTGGATGCATCCGGTAACTCATTGGCGGGAACTGCGGCACTAGAACTGTTGTCTCAACGCATTAGCCGTTCGATTTTTTAACTCCATCGCACATGCGGTTGGAAGGGAGTCAGGAGAAACTATGTTAAAGAGAACCGGATTGGCCTTGCTGTTGTTAACGGCTTCACAGGCGCATGCCGAGTATCAGTGCAGCGTCAGGCCACAGGACGACGTGATTATCAGCCCACAGACCGTGCAGGTGGTGGGGGCTGGCGGTAACCTGCAAATCACCGCCGACGGCGACGTCACTCGTGATGGCAAAGCATTGAGCCTGAACGATAACCAGCGCCAGAAGGCGTTCAGCTACCAGAACGCATTGCGTAAAGATTTACCTTGGATCGATCAGGGCGCGCAGCAGCATCTGGAAAAGGCGCGGGTAGCGCTGGATAAAGTCATCGTTCAGGAGTTGGGTACTGACAGCAACGTGCGTAACCGCCTGACCACGCTCAACGATCAGTTGAAGCAGCAGATGAACCGTATCATCGAACATCGCAGCGACGGTCTCACGTTCCACCACAAGGCGATTGCTCAGGTGGAGCAGGATGGCCGCAATATCGTGCAGCAGAGCATGGGCGGCGTATTGCAGGACAGCCTGAACGAAATGGGCGTCAAGCAGGTCGCCAACAGCAATGGCAACCCGTTGCAGGCGATCATGGGCAATCTGGGTGGGCTACAGCAGGCCATCAAGAACGAATGGAATAATCAGGAGCAGGACTTCCAGAACTTTGGTCGCGACGTGTGCAAGCGCGTAACGGCTCTGGAAACCCAGCGTAAGGATCTGGTTAAGGCGCTTAACTAAGGTTTGACGTCAACAGGTTCCGTTGTTTTAAGCGCTGCACTCTTAACTCGACGGAACCTATTACCCCTGCCAGATAAGCGTGTGACAGTTGAGCCTGCAATTCTACCTAAGCTATTCTTCCGGCAAGAAAAGTTCCAACAGCGAATTAAGGAACAGTTTGCCATGCTCGGTGATCTGCCAATACTCTGGCGTCTCTTGCAGATAGCCTTTGGCTAGCGCTTCGTCCAATGGCGCGCGGATCACGCTCTCATCCAGCCCGGTATATTGGGCGAACTCGGCGCGTGGCGCCGCTTCCAGCAGGCGGAAGCGGTTCATAAAGAACTCGAATGGCCGATCGTGCGCCTCGACTTCATGCAGCTTGTCCCGATAGTCACCCCGCATAAACCCGCGCGGATGCTTGGTTTTGGCGGTGCGCAGAATGCGGCCATCGGCAAAGGTCAGCTTGCCGTGTGCGCCACAACCAATCCCCAGATAGTCGCCAAAGCGCCAGTAGTTGAGGTTGTGCTGACACTGATAACCCGGTTTGGCGTAGGCAGAGGTCTCGTACTGCTGATAACCGGCGGCACTCAACAGCTCATGCCCTTGTTCAAAGATATTCCACAGCGCGTCATCATCCGGCAATACCGGCGGGCGTGAGCTGAACAGGGTATTTGGCTCGATGGTGAGTTGATACCACGACAGATGCGGCGGATTAAGAGCGATAGCTTGACGCAGGTCGTCCAGCGCTTCTTCCAGTGACTGATCCGGCAGGCCATGCATCAGGTCCAGATTGAAACTGCGTAAACCTAGGCCGGTTGCCAGATGTGCCGCGCGTTTAGCCTCATCCGGGCCATGAATGCGCCCCAGACGGGTTAACTTCTCGGCGCTAAAGCTTTGTACGCCAATCGAGATGCGGTTCACCCCGGCGCGCTGGTAGCCACTGAAGCGATCGGCCTCCACGGTACCTGGGTTGGCTTCCATGGTGATCTCGGCGTCATCCTCGACGTGAATGCGCGCCCGCACGCCATCCAGCAGCGCCTGCATAGCTTCGGCACTCAACAGGCTCGGCGTACCACCACCGATAAAGATAGTGCTGATTGCACGACCGCTGGCGAGCGGCAAATCGGCATCCAGATCCGCCAGCAGATGATCGACATATTCCTGGTGCGGGACTTCGCCCTTCAAGGCATGCGAGTTGAAATCACAGTATGGGCACTTTTGTACGCACCAGGGAATATGGATGTACAGGCTGAGCGGTGGCAGTTGTACGCTGTTAGCTGGCATTACGCATCGCTTCCAACATCAACTTCAACGCCTTGCCACGGTGGGAAATGGCAATTTTCTCTTCCCGCGTCAGCTCTGCTGCTGTGCAGCCCAAATCTGGTACGTAGAAGATCGGATCGTAACCGAAGCCGCCAACGCCGGCCGCTTCAAAAGTGATCTCACCGTTCCAGCAACCGTGGAATACCAGCGGGGTGGGATCTTCTGCATGGCGCATATACACCAGCACGCAATGGAATTGAGCACCGCGCTTGCCCGCAGGCACGTCTTTCAGCGTCACCAGCAGCTTGTCCAGATTCTGCTGGTCGCTGGCCTCTAAACCGGCGTAGCGGGCAGAGTAGATACCCGGAGCGCCGCCCAAGGCATCGACCGCCAGGCCAGAGTCGTCGGCAATCGCTGGCAGGCCGGTGATTTGCGCAGCATGGCGGGCTTTGAGAATAGCGTTTTCAATAAACGTCAGGCCGGTTTCTTCGGCGGAGTCTACGCCAAGCTCGGTTTGCGCTACCACGTCAAAGCCGAAATCGGCCAGCAGTTCGGCGAGTTCACGCACTTTGCCGGGGTTGCCGGTGGCAAGAACGATTTTTTGCATATATAGATACCTTGAAATTATTCGATCAGCGCCGTGATGACGTCCGGGATCTGTTGCGGGTTGAGGATGCGCAGTTGCTTGTGCCGCCCCAGTTCGCCTTTCTCTATGAGCACGTTGCTTTTCGCCACTTTGAACTGCTTGGCGATAAACTTGATGAGATGGGCATTGGCCTGGCCATCAACCGGCGGTGCGGTGATGGCGACTTTTATCTCGTCGCCATGCAGGCCAATAATCTGATCGCGGCTGGCTTTGGGCTGAATATATAGCCTGACCACCAGCCCGTCCAGGTGCGTGGTGACTGCACTCACAGCAGGAACCAGAGCTCGCCAAACAGATCCATCCCCAGGTAGTTGATCAGATACAGGATCAGGATCACTACCATCGCGGAGAAATCAATGCCGCCCATCGCCGGGATCACGCGGCGGATAGGGGCCATTAACGGCTCGGTAAGCTGGAACATCACATAGTCAATCGGGCTGCGGCCCTGGCTGATCCAACTCATCAAGGCGCGAATGATCATCACCCAGAAGATCAGGTAGCCGACGGATTTAATCAGAGAAATCAGGCCAAACAACAAGTTGTACAGGCTGAGTGACAGGGTACCGCTCTGGATCAGCAGCAGTAGCGGATATTTGATGGTCATCAGCAGGAATGCCAACAGCAATGAGGCGCTATCTACCGGCCCCATCGAAGGAACGATGCGGCGCAGTGGGCCGACGATCGGCTGGGTGATTTTCACCACAAACTGTGAAAACGGGTTATAAAAGTCAGTGCGCGTCAGTTGCATCCAGATGCGCAACAGCAGCACCATCACGTAAATATCAACGACGGTTTTGACCAGGAAAGTCAGCGTTAGCATGTAAGTTACCCTTCTCCTTAACTTCTGGGTTATCCCCTTGGTTTTCAGACCACCTTGGCGGCCTGAAACTCATCGGGCATAGTTAAAATGATTTTTCCATTTCCTGCGCACGGGAAACAGCGGCCTGCATGGCTTTGGCAACGGTCTCTGGCAACCGTTGTTCGTTGAATACCCGCAACGCCTCTGCGGTAGTGCCCCCTTTGGAGGTCACTTGCTCACGCAGAGTGGCTAGCGAGATCTCCGGATTAGCGGCGGCCAATGCCGCAGCCCCGATAGCGGCTTGCTGCACCAGATCGCGCGCGGCCTGGCTGCTGAACCCCATACGCTCGGCCTCTTGTTGCATGGCATCCATAAACAGGAAGAAATAGGCCGGTGCACTGCCTGCCGCGGCGATCACGCCATTAATGCCGTTTTCGTCATCGACCCAGCAGACTTTACCCACCGAACTCATCAGATCGCGGGTGTAATCACGATCCTGTTGGCTGACCTGCTCGGGAGCATACAGCCCGCTCATCCCTTTACCCACTAATGAAGGGGTATTGGGCATGATGCGCACGATATTCAAGCCTTCACCAAGCATTTGATAGAAACGGCTCACCAGAATACCCGCAGCGATCGACAGCACCAGTTTACCGGAGAAATCGACCTGTTCCTGTAAAGGTAAGCAAACCTGCGCCATCATTTGCGGTTTCACCGCCAGGACCACGACGTCGGCCTGTTGTGCACAGGTGATGTTGTCTGCGCTGCTGTTGATGCCATATTCGGCGGCCAGGGCGTCACGGTTTTTTGCTGACGGCGCACAAACGCTGATGGCGGCTGCCGGATAGCCACCGGCGACCAGGCCCGCAATGATAGCGCGAGCCATATTACCGGCACCAATAAAGGTAATTTTGCGATGTTGCATCAAATCCTCGTTATACGGTGGTGTGCGAGTAGTCACGGGCACCAAAAATTGCGGTGCCGATACGAACCATCGTGCTGCCAGCGGCGATCGCTGCCTGCATATCATCTGTCATGCCCATCGACAGCGTATCCACCTGCGGATAGCGCTGCTTGAGCTCCTGGAAAGCGTCGTTCATCTGGCCGAATGTCGCCAGTTGGCGCTGATAGTCGTGTTCCGGTGCTGGGATGGCCATTAACCCACGCAAGCACAGGTTAGGCAATGCGGCTACCGCCTCGGCCAGCGCTGGCAGCTCACTCAATACAATGCCAGATTTACTCTGCTCGTCACTGATATTTATCTGGATCAGCACGTTTAACGGCGGCATTTCTGCGGGGCGCTGATCGCTCAGGCGCAGGGCAATACGCAAGCGGTCAACGGTGTGGCACCAGGCAAAGTGCTCTGCCACCAGCCTGCTTTTATTGGATTGCAGCGGGCCGATAAAGTGCCATTCCAATCCAGCCCCTTCAGGTCGCTGGGCAAAATACTGGATCTTGTCTACCCCTTCCTGCACGTAATTCTCGCCGAACGCGTGCTGGCCTGCGGCGATGGCTTGTGCGATCGCCTCCGCAGGTTTGGTTTTGCTGACTGCAAGCAATGTCACTTCTTCTGGAATGCGTGCGCAGTCTTGAGCGGCCGCGGCAATACGGCTCCTGACATCCTGCAGATTCTGTTGGATAGTGCTCATGATTAACCCGGGAGATTGATATGGATATCGATGAATTTGTGGCTCTTAGTGTAAAGCATAATGCCTCCGATCTGCACCTTTGTACCGGCCATCTGCCAATGTTACGTATCGATGGTGAACTCCAGGCCGTGGAAAGCGGGGAAATCCTTACCCAACAGCAGATGGAGGCATGGTGCCAAGCGCAGTTGTCGAAGACGATGTGGCAGCAACTCCAGCAGGTGGGGCAGCTCGATCTGGCGTTAGCCCTTGCTGGTGGCACCCGGCTGCGTGCCAATTTCTTTTTGCAGAATACCGGGGTCTCCGTGGCGTTACGCAGGATCGCCAGCCAGTGCCCCACGTTGGCCGAACTGACCACCCCGGAAATTATTCCGGCGCTGCTGCAGCGCGAAGATGGCTTGATACTTGTCACCGGCGCTACCGGCAGCGGCAAGTCGACCACGTTGGCGGCGATGATCGACTTTATTAATCGGCATCAGCGCCGCCATATCCTCACGCTGGAAGATCCGATCGAGTTTATCCATCGTAGCCAGCGTTCCCTGATTCAGCAGCGCGAGTTAGGGCGGGATACCCACAGTTTTGACGATGCGTTGCGGGCCGCACTGCGTGAGGATCCAGACGTGATCCTGCTGGGGGAACTGCGTGATACCACCACCGTTCGGCTGGCGTTGACCGCGGCAGAAACCGGCCATTTAGTCTTGGCCACCTTGCATACCCGCAGCGCGCCACAGGCGGTGGAACGGCTGGTGGATGTTTTCCCGGCGGAAGAGAAAGCCTATGTTCGTGCTCAGTTGGCCAGTAGCCTGCAGGCGGTGATCGCCCAAAAGCTGCTGAGCAAGCTCGGGGGAGGGCGTGTTGCCATTTACGAGATCCTCACGGCCACGGCGGCGGTGAGCAGCATGATCCGCGAAGGGAAAACTCATCAGTTGGTCAGCGTATTGCAAACCGGTGCGCAGTCAGGCATGCAAACTTTTGAACAGGGCCTGCAACAGCGTGTTGCACAGGGAATATTATAATGCCACAATCAATTAACTATTCTCCCCCTTATTTTTAATTGTAATCAATAGCACAGAGGTTGTGTGCGAGAGCGAAGTATATTGGTAACTTAAGTGCGAACCCCGTTGCAGTATTAAGCAGCTATCTTTTGGCTGTTACTTTTAGGATTAGTATTAGGATAAGGATGTTCTTATGAGTTCCTGGCTGATTGTTGACGATCACCCCGCAATTTGTTTCGCTGTGAAAGCAATTTTATCTCCATTAGGTGATAATTCAATTCTTACTGCCACCAACGGCTTGGACGCCCTGGCGCGAATAAAGGAAAGTACGCCGCAGTTGGTGATCCTGGATATCATGCTGAACAAAATGGATGGGCTGCAGATTTTACAGCATATTCGCCAAGTAGATAGCGATATCAAAGTGGTTGTCTACACGAGCCTACCCGCAGAGAGTTATGCAGAAAGAGCGTTACGGGCCGGAGCTCGCGGCTTCTTCAACAAAGATCAGGACATTAGTCAATTGGCTCCGTTGTGCCAATTGGTACTGCAAGGCTATGCTTGTTTTCCGCAGGCTACTCTATTGCCATTGCTGACTGCTCCGCTACAGAATAAGAATATACTGACTCGCCTTTCCGATCGTGAATTGACGGTGTTGCGTTACTTATCCGAGGGGCTTAGTAATAAGGAAATTGCCGATCGCCTGATCCTAAGCAATAAAACTATCAGCACTTATAAGACACGTCTGATGGAAAAATTAAAAGTTAGTCATCCTGAGGAGTTAGTTAATTTTTATCATCATCAGGATGAGTGTTCTGATGGTAAATAAATTCGTTATCTTGCTGCTGTTTTTTTGCTTTGGTGTTTCTGCAGAGGACGTTCAGGCATTCCGTGAAATTAACCTGCTTAGTCGCAGCCAGATCCAATTATCTGAGCCTGATTTAACCAGTGAGGATTGGCAATGGCTGCGCCGCAAACGTGTGCTGGTTTTCGGCATTGCGGCCCCGAATTACCCTCCTTTTGATATCACCAATGGTACGCGGGATTATGGCGGCATCAATGCTGACTATCTGGGGGCTGTCGGTTATAACCTGAACGTGCAGATAAAAGTGCGTTACTACGAGGATAGCGCAACCTTACGTCACGATCTGGCCACAGGGAAGGTGGATCTGATCGGCAATGTTGCGGTAAAAAGCCAAGACGATCCTGGTTTGCTGCTTTCAGCTCCCTATGTGCTTGCCTCCCCGGCACTGATCATGCGTACCGACAGTCTGCTGCAACAGCGTCCGCTAAAAAATATCGCCATTGAGCGTCTCTATAGCGGCAATCAGAAGCTGACCGAACGTTTTGCCGCTGCGGAGTACCAGGTTTTTGATATCCCACGTCGGGCGCTGGAGGCGCTGTCATTTAAAAAGCTGGATGCTTTTATCGGAGATGCCAAGGTCGCCCGTTATCTCATCAACCAGGGCAATCTGAATAATCTGCGCATGCAATTGCTGCCACCGCAGGATATCAAGGGTTTTTCCTTTGGTCTGGCGCAAAAGAATGTGCGCCTGCAGCGGGTGTTGAATGCCGTGCTGGCCAAGATTCCCGAAAGTACGCATGCAGAGATACAAAGCCGTTGGAATGGGGGTATCCCCATGTCTCTAGGGGAAGAGCACCTGTTGCTCACCTCTCTGGAAAGAAAGTGGGTTGAAGAACACCCCAGCGTACGGGTGGTGGTCAATGGTGATTTTGCTCCTTTAGGTTTCTTCGATGTACAGGGCGAGTTCCGTGGTCTGACTGCAGATGTGATGGATGCAATCTCCAGCCGTACCGGTCTGAAGTTTGAGATTATCCGGGCAGACTCACTACAAGACTCGTTGAATGCCATCAAAGCAGGCAAAGCCGACATTGTGGCTGGCGTAACGCTGGATGCAATCTGGCCTAACGGTTTGTTAACGACTCGCTCCTATTTATTTAATTCCTGGGTGTTGGTGGGAATACCGCAGCAAACCAAGCATGATCCTCCTCAGTTGATTGCTCTGGTGGCAGGGCATCCTTTACGGGCTCAGCTACAGGAACAGTATCCCGCCAGCCGGGTGATTGGCGTAAGCTCGCCACAGGTTGGTATTGCGGCGTTAAGATCAGGGAAGGTAGAGGCCCTGGTATTGCCGATGATCAGTGCCGATTACTTTCTGGCCCGAGATCCCACCTCAGGACTGAGTATTTTGAGTGCTCTGGATGCTGAACCCGCACGTTTTGTCATTGGGGTATCTGGTAATGAATACCCGCTCGCCACCATCCTCGACAAGGCATTGCTGAATATCCCCCCAGAGGATATCCATGCGATGACCAGCAATTGGTATAACAATACCTATCTGCTTGAAGGGACACCGGGTGATGGAAAATTGCTTGCCCACTGTTATTCCACAGCGTGGTTACTGATCGTTCTGTTGCTGGCCGTGCTGGTGATAGCCTTGGCTATCAGCCGGTTGCGCAATAATCGCCGCCTGGTGCAGCGTTGTCAGGCGGTCATCGATAGCGTGCCCTTGCCGATTTACATCACCAATCTGAAAGACCAGATAGTGATGGCGAATACGCCGTTTTTTAATGCCATCAATGTTCCTGCAGAGACGGTGATCGGTAGCTCACTGGAGAACTACTCACTGCAGTTACCTGTTGCGTTGGATATTGGCCGGGGCGGTGAACAGGAACCGGTTTTATCTGTTATGCAGTTTGGGGGCCAGTCGCGCATTTTGCAGCAGTGGGGCCAATTGCTGATTACTGAAGATCAGCGTGCTGAAGGAAAAATTGGCGGATGGTTCGATGTGACCGAACGCGATCGCCTGATTGCTCAGTTACAGCAGGCGAAGGAGCGTGCTGACAGTGCCAACCGGGCTAAAACCACTTTCCTGGCCACCATGAGCCATGAGATCCGCACTCCGCTCAATGCCATTATCGGCATGTTGGAACTGTTGCTGAACCGCCCGCAGCGGGAGGAAGCTTTAGATCGAGAACTGCTGAGCGTTGCACATGAGTCCGCCCATTCTCTGCTGGCCTTGATTGGTGACATTCTTGATATCTCACGCATTGAGGCGGACCGTCTGATCCTGCATCCACAGCGTGCAGATATCCGTCGCCTGATTGAAGCCGTGGCGATGTTATTTGACGGTGTGGCACGCCAAAAAGGGTTAGCGTTCAGGTTGGATATTGACGCGGAGATCACCGGCGATGTGTTAGTTGATCCCATGCGTTTCAAGCAGGTGCTATCCAATCTGGTGAGTAATGCCATCAAGTTTACCGAGCAGGGGCAGGTCACGCTCAGTGTCGCGGTCGATCAGATTAGCGAAGAACGAGCGGATCTGCGGCTACGTGTTTCTGATACTGGCAAGGGGATTGATGCAGCCACTCAAGAGCGTCTTTTCCAACCCTTTACTCAGGGCAATGGAGAGGCTGGCGGGACAGGGCTTGGGCTGTATATTTGCCGCAAGCTGGTGGAGATGATGGGGGGAACCATCGTATTGAACAGTGAGGTTGGGATTGGCAGCGACGTCACCGTGCTGCTTTCGGTGCCGAGATTGCTGAAATTCCCCCCTCAAACACCTCTGGAGGAACCAGCCCCGGTGGCATCATCCCAACTGCGGGTCCTGATCGTTGAAGATCATCCTGCGGGCAGAATGTTGTTGACCCAACAGCTGCAGTTTCTTGGCCATCAGCCTAGTGCGGTGGGGGATGGGGAGCAGGCGCTGCAGTTGTTGGAGCAGGAGAGCTTCAACCTGATTATCACCGACTGCCAGATGCCTGAACGCGATGGTTACAGCCTGAGCCGCCAAATCAGGCACCTCGAGCGTGAACAGCAGTCTGCTCCTACGGTGATCTGGGGGCTGACGGCCAATGCGCAAGAAAGTGCACGGGAGGCATGTCTGCAGGCGGGAATGGATGACTGCCTGTTCAAGCCGGTTAACCTGAGCATATTAAAAACGAAATTGTCTACGCTGCCACTGACTGATGCGGGGAACACTGAAGAGGAGCCTGCGTTTGACGTGGAAGACTTGCCAGCGGAATTGCGCCAGCCAAAGGTATTGCAAGAGTTCATCCAAACGTTGCTGGATTGTTTACAGGAAGACTGCACGCAACTTGCCATGGACATGAAGCAACAACCGATGGACCTGATAAGCATACGGGCGTTGGCTCATAAATTGGCCGGTGCGGCCCGGTTGGTGAATGCTGAAAAATTGAATCAAGCTTGTCAGTCATTGCATGACAACCCCGTACTGGAAACCGCAGCAGCGGTGCTAGGGGAAGCGCAACGGATGCTCAACACCCTAATGAAAGTACAGCGGACTACAGGAGAATAGTCTCTTCCTACAGAGTGATTAAGGCTTTTGTAGATTTTAAGGTAATCCGCTTCACCTTATTCTTTGCCGCACAGGAAGGGGGGCGTGGTGTTCCCCATGTGTAATGACGTTTAAGGATAACATTATGAAAAACATTACTAAATTAGCGGTTCTGCCACTGGTTCTGGTTCTGGGTGCTAGCTTCTCTACCATGGCTAATGCGGCTTATGACTGTAATGCCAAACGTGCTGCGATCGAATATCAGATCCAGCAGGCTGAGAAGTACGGTAACTACAACCGCGTAGCGGGTCTGAAGCGTGCTCTGAGCGAAGTGAATGCCCATTGCACCAACGGCAGCGTGCTGCAGGACGCGCAGAAGAAAGTTACCAAGCTGGAACAGAAACTGGCTGACAAGCAGCAAGACGTCCAGGAAATTAAAGCCGACCTGCGCGAAGCTCAGGCTAAAGGCGACGCCAAGAAAGTGGCTAAGTACGAGAAAAAACTGCAAGAAAAGCAGGCTGACGTAAAAGAAATCAAACAAGAGCTGAAACAGGCTCGTGCTGAACTGGCAGCGGCACAGAAATAAGCAGCCATGACTTGGTAATTAAGGGGCGCAGATGCGCCTCTTTTTGTGTTGGGTAAATATTGTGGTTAGCACTCAGGGAACGAATGAAACCCACTTTTCATATTGCCATTATGTCGTTAGGCCTGTTGGTTAACGGTGCCAGGGCTGAAATAAATAACGTCTATCTTATTATTAACGATAACTTTAAGGGCGAGGTGGCCGTTAATCTGGGGGAGGATGAGCAGCCGTGTATTAATGCCCCATTGCTACGCGAGTGGGGGATACGTGATGCTGCGATGGTGATGGAAACGACCCCTGAGGGCTGTATTCTGCCTGACGTATTGAATGCCCGAAAAATTGGGGTGTTCTTTGAGCCGATAGCACAATTGCTGACGGTAGATATCCCGGCTAGCTTACTGGGTGACAGCAAGCTAGCCGGCCGTTGGGATGATGGTATCAATGCGGCATTTGTTAACTACCAGTTTAATTATGGCCATTATGCGGGTGAAAACTACCACACTGCGCAACGTCACGACAGCCTGTATGCCGATGTTACCGCTGGGGCCAATATCGGCCCTTGGCGACTGCGTTATCAACCTGTTTATCAGAAAGATACCTGGGGAGAGCCGACCTGGCATACTGAAAAGGCATTGGCCTATCGTGATATCAAAGCCTGGCGCGCCACACTGACCGTAGGCGACAGCGTAACGCCGTCAGCGTTATTCGACAACGTCCGCTTCCGTGGCATGAGCCTGGTGTCAGATAGCCGGATGCTACCGGATGGCCTGCGGCAATTTTCGCCCTGGGTCCGAGGTTTCGCCCGCAGCAATGCGGAAGTGAGAGTGCGGCAGAACGGTGAAGTGATCTACCAAACGTTTGTTCCCCCTGGGGCTTTTGTGTTGAAAGATGTCTATCCGCCCGCGATTGAGGGGGATCTTACCGTCACAATACGGGAAAGTGATAGCACCGAAACTGAACGAAAAATTCCTTACTCCTCCATGCCTAACCTGGTTTACGTCGGCCAGTGGCGCTACGACGCCACGGTGGGTAAATACCAACCCTACTACGGCATGGAAGAGGATCAGCCGAGCTTTGCGCAGGCGTCACTTAGCTACGGGTTACCGGGAAAGGTTACGCTGTATGGTGGTTTCCAAGGGGCCGATATTTATCGCAGCGCGGCGGTCGGGATTGGTAAGAGTCTTAACCACTGGGGGGCGATCTCGGCGGATTACACGTTTTCATCTGCCCGTCAGCCGAGGCGTTCAGCGCCGGACACTGGCGGCATGGCGCGTATGCGTTACGCCAAGGCTTTCCCTGCCTGGGAGTCTTCCCTCAGCCTGATGGCACAATACTATCCGCGGCAGCGCTATCGTACGTTTGGCACGGCGATAGATCAGCAGAGCACCTATTGGTGGGACTGGGAAGACGGCATTTTTGTCGGTGACTTTGACGAGGAAAAAAAGTATCGCCTGGAGGCGCGTTATAACCAGTATCTGTCCGATTCAGACAGCCTCTACCTGACGTTGGTTCGAGAGGCCACTCGGGGTAATCAAAGAGGCGAGACCAGCGTCGAGATGGGTTTCAGCTCCAGCCTGGGTAAGGTAGACGTTGCGCTGTATGCGGAATATAACCGCCCCTCGTATGGCAAAGAACAGGCCCAGTTGGGGCTATCTGTCTCGCTGCCGTTGAGTGCATTGGGTGTGTCACGTATGAAGCTGAACTACGATCATACGCTGGCTAACGATCGGACCGACAGCCGGCGGATAGGCGTCAGCGGAACCTTGCTCTCCGACTATAGCCTGAGCTACAACGCCAGCACCAGTCAGAGCCAGCGATACGGCAACAGCCAGGACGTGAGCGGCAATTATCAATATAACGCTGGCGAGGTGCGGGCCGGTTATTCTCAAGGCAAAGGGTATCGCCAGCAGAATATGGAACTCTCCGGTAGCCTGATGGCGCATCAGGAAGGGATCACGCTGGGGCAGACGTTAGGAGAGACTATAGCTATCGTCAGCGTGCCGGGTACGCCGGGGATCGGCGTCGATAATCAGTATGGTGTAACTACCGACTGGCGGGGCTATGCGTTGATAAGCAATCTGACACCGTACCGCATAAACAACCTCACGTTGGACAGCTTTGAGCTACCGGATACGCTTGAGTTGCCTGAATCTGAGCAGGATGTTGTGCCGACGGCTGGCGCGATCATGTTCAGCCGCTTTGCTCCGGCACGGAAAATCAGCCCGGATGCTGCTCAAACCAGCTTTCGAGAATAACCACGGCGGAGGCAGAATCGACGCTGCCTTTATCCAATGCGCGGAATCCCCCATGGTCAAACAGATTGGCCCGTGCCTCAACGGTGCTCAGGCGCTCATCATGCAGGGCAATCTGCACGCCAAAGCGGCCATGCAGCCGGTTGGCAAATTTACGCGCTCGTTCGGTTAGTGGCTGCTCGGTGCCATCCATATTCAACGGTAAGCCAACCACCACCAGGTCTGGCTGCCATTCTTTCAGCAGGCGTTCGATCTTCTGCCAGTCAGGAACACCGTCCTGAGCTTTAAAGGCCGCCAGCGCCCGAGCGGTGCCGGTAATTTCCTGGCCGATAGCCGCGCCGATGCTTTTGGTGCCGAAGTCGAAGGCGATAATGGTGCGGTTAGTCATCAGGCGTGTCCTGCGTGGCTGGCAATGCTGCGAATATCGATGCCAAGGCGGTTGGCTGCTTCGCGCCAGCGGTTGGCGATCGGCGTGTGGAACAGAATGTCGGTGTCAGCCTCGGTCGTCAGCCAGGCATTCTCCAGTAGCTCTTGTTCCAACTGGCCCTTTTCCCAGCCCGCATAGCCAAGCGCCACCAGCACATCGGCGGGTTGATCTGGCGTGCCAAGCGTTTCCAGCACGTCTTTTGAGGTGGTGATCATGGTGGCCGGTGAGATCTGAATGCTGGAGCCAAAGCCTTTGCGTGGGGTGTGCAGAATAAAGCCGCGATCGTCAGCCAGTGGGCCGCCAGCGAACACAGGCTTATCCAGGCTGATCGCCGGATCGCGCGGTGAAGGCTTGATGTCGAGTTTATCCAGCACCGTCTCCACGGTGAAATGTTCCACGGGCTTGTTGATCACTAATCCCATGGCTCCGTCGTCATTATGTTCGCAAACGTATATCACCGAACGTTTGAAGCGCGGATCTTGCATCGCGGGCATGGCAATCAGGAAATGGTGCTGTAAATTCATGGCGTTAATTCAATTGTGAAGTAAAATGCATGCCCTCTCCTAATGAGAGAGGGCGCGTCGTCTGCCTACTTCGCGGCCAGACGTTTTTCAATGGCGTCCATCAGCATGCCGGTGACGGAAACCGGGAATGCGGCTTCGATCTCACGGGCGCAGGTTGGGCTGGTGACGTTGATCTCGGTAAGGCGATCGCCGATCACGTCCAGGCCAACAAAGATCAGCCCTTTCTCTTTTAGCGTTGGGGCAACCGCACGGGCAATTTTCCAGTCGCTTTCGCTCAACGGGCGCGCTTCACCACGGCCACCGGCGGCCAGATTACCACGGGTTTCGCCCTGGGCAGGGATACGCGCCAGGCAGTATGGCACCGGTTCGCCATCCACCACCAGGATGCGTTTATCCCCGTCCTTGATGGCTGGCAGGAAGTTTTGCGCCATGCAGAAGCGGCTGCCGTGTTCGGTCAGGGTTTCGATAATCACCGACAGGTTGGGGTCGTCCTGCTTCACGCGGAAGATAGAGGCCCCGCCCATGCCATCCAGCGGCTTGAGGATGATGTCGCCGTGCTGCTGGTGGAATTTGCGGATATGGGCAGCGCTGCGGCTGACCAGGGTGTCTGGCGTCAGCTCCGGGAACCAGGCGGTGAACAGCTTTTCGTTACAGTCACGCAGGCTCTGTGGCTTGTTGACCACCAGCGTGCCTTTCACTTCGGCCCGTTCCAGGATGTAGGTCGCATAGATGTATTCAGTGTCGAACGGCGGATCTTTGCGCATCAGGATCACGTCCAGATCCTGCAACGCCAGGTCCTGCTCGCTGCCAAAGCTGAACCAGCTCGCTTTGTCTTCTTTCACGTTCAGCAGGCGCGTGCGGGCACGGCCATCACCGGCATGCAGATAGAGATCGTTCATCTCCATATAATGCAGTTCCCAGCCGCGGCGCTGCGCTTCGAGCAGCATGGCAAAGCTGGTGTCTTTTTTGATATTGATGGATGCGATAGGGTCCATCACGATGCCGAGCTTGATCATCTCTTCTCCTTACGAACCTGTGAAGACAGGTCCTTAGCCCAGGTCGCCGAAACGAACCTGCAAAGCGGTAATTGCGGTGAGCGCGGTGGTTTCTGTACGCAAAACGCGTGGCCCCAGCAGGATATCAGTAAATCCATAGTCTGTGGTCATGGCAATTTCTTCGGCGGATAATCCGCCCTCCGGCCCAATCAGCAGACGTACGCTGACTACCGGCAACGGCAAGGTATTGATGCTTTGGCTGGCGCGTGGATGCAGGTTCAGCTTGAGGCTATCGTCCTGCTCGGCGCACCAGTGTTCCAGAGTCATCGCTGGGCGGATTTCCGGAATGCGGTTGCGGCCGCATTGCTCGCAGGCCGCGATGGCGATTTTTTGCCACTGCTGGAGCTTTTTCTCCAGGCGCTCACCGTCGAGTTTAACGCCGCAGCGCTCGGAAAATAGCGGAGTGATCACGTTCACCCCCAACTCAATGGATTTCTGGATGGTGAATTCCATCTTTTCGCCACGGGAGATCACCTGGCCAAGATGTAAGTTGAGTGGTGATTCGCGATCTTCCAGTTGCCCGGCGTTGATCTGAACCAGCACGTTCTTTTTATCCACCCGGGTGATTTCTGCCTCAAACACCTGGTTGCTGCCATCGAACAGTTGCAGTGCCTGCCCGGCGCTCATCCGCAGCACGCGGCCGACATGATTGGCGGCATCCTCGCTCAATGCAATTTCTGCACTGGCGCTCAAGGGCTCTGGATGGTAAATGCGGGGTTTACGCATAATGATTGTCAGATCCTGGCTCAATGAAACGGCGCTGCCGATGGGCAGCGCGAAAGCACTATAGTAGGTCAGCCTTTTTGCTGCTGACAAGCCTGTTGAATATAAGGGTTGTGATTCCCTTGTACTATGGCGATGCGTGCTTCACGTTGACATTCCCAGGCGCTGACCGGATACAGGCGGTTCCAGGCTTCAAACAGCTGGGTTTGCTGGCGTGAAAGCGGCAACTGGTAGCGATCGCGCATGTAGAAGTAGGTGCGGGCGATCGCACCTCGCGCACGGGCCGGTGGCTCGGCCTGCTTGTTTTTGAAGTCCACTTTCATTTGGCACTGTCCGTATTGCCCTTCGCCACCCCGCCACTGGCTGTACATAAAGTTATTACGGTCACCGTTTACTTCACCGATGGCGGGTTGCAGGTTGTGCAGATCGATCTCTATCTGGCGATAAACCGGATCCTTGTTGCAGTTTTTACGCCCACCCTGTTGCCAGCACTGCAACTGATGGCCGAACTGCCAGGCCGGAACCACATGTTCCCACTCGATACGCCCGGCGCGTTGGGCATTTTTACGGACCTGATAGCCGCAGCTAGCGAGATCGGGAATGCCTTTCTTACCTTGCCAATCGATCTTGCAGCCACAATAAAAGCTACCTGGGGCGTCCTGGTTGATTTTGGCGGCAGCAGCCTTGGCCTGGGTAAAGTTATTAATCCCCTTGGCTAGCGTGCCGCTGGAGGCCGTCAATACGACTAAAAATAAAATTTTGCGATGCATATTCCAAAACAGCTCAAAATTGGAAAGGCAGGCAGGGTAACGGAAGTCACCGACAGGTGCAAATAGAGATAATGGATTGTTTTAACTTATAAATATTATTGTTAACGGCGTTGATTAACCGGAAAATGTCAGCTTTTCACCGCACTGACGGCAACGGTATTCGCTCTCGCCGCGCATCACCCGATTATGGCGGCGCAGGGTCAACTGATGCTGCTGGCAATCGCAGCGGTAGGGAAAGGTTTTGCTCTGTACCGAGCGGGTCTCAAACTGGTGGGTACGGCTGGCGGGAACCTGCAATACGTTTTCCATCATCCAGCGCCATTCCCGGCCATGCGGCGGCACGCGGCCAAACTGGCGGAACACCAACAGGTGAGCCAACTCATGGGGGACCACTTCGTCGATAAACGGCTGTTGGTTTTCCATCAGCAGCACTGGATTGAGGCGGATTTCCCAGGCTTGCAGCCAGGCGGTGCCCGCGCTGGTACCGCGTTGCTGATACAGGATCTTGGGCTCTGGGAACTCGACGGCAAAATGCTGCCGCGCCAGCTGCAATTTGTCTCGCAGGCAGCGCATTACCGCCTGTTGCAGCGCAATGGGGATTCTTACTCTGTTCATAATGGCGCTAGCTTAAGCAATGATGCGGCGGCTGGCAACGGGAGCAGTAAGGAAATCGCTTCTGGGGGGGGGCAGCTATTTTCCCACAATGATAAGCCGATCGACTCACATCGATTGTAATCATTGTGTTAACTGCGGGATAATAATCCGTGCATGATGAGTCTGTACCCGCAGTTCTCACCGGATGAGGTCAGAAAAACATCGCCAGCGTTAAGTCCCTACGTTAATACAGGTTATTTTGCGATTTGGCGCAATAACTGACTACCTAAAAATACGTAAGGTGTGGGGAGTTTTTTTGACGCAGCGCGCCCCGAGCACGCTGGGTAAGTGTGAATTTAACGCAGCTGATGTTGCAAGTGAGAGATCAATGTCGAATAAACCGTTCCATTATCAAGATCCGTTCCCGCTGAAGAAAGACGATACCGAATACTATCTGCTAAGCCGTGACCACGTTTCCGTCGGCGAATTTGCCGGCCAGGAAGTCCTCAAGGTTGACCCGCAAGCCCTGACCCTGCTCGCCCAGCACGCTTTCCACGACGCCTCGTTCATGTTGCGCCCTGCGCACCAGCAGCAGGTGGCGGATATCCTCAATGACCCCGATGCCAGTGAAAACGACAAGTACGTTGCGCTGCAATTTTTGCGTAACTCAGAAATCGCCGCCAAGGGTATTTTGCCAACCTGCCAGGATACCGGCACGGCGATCATCATGGGTAAAAAGGGCCAGCGCGTCTGGACCGGTGGTGGGGACGAAGAAGCCCTGTCGCGTGGGGTATACAACACCTTTATCGAAGACAACCTGCGCTATTCGCAAAACGCCGCGCTGGATATGTACCAGGAGGTCAATACCGGCAGTAACCTGCCTGCGCAGATCGATCTCTACAGCGTGGATGGTGACGAGTATAAATTCCTGTGTATCGCCAAGGGCGGGGGGTCGGCCAACAAAACCTATCTGTATCAGGAAACCAAAGCGCTGCTGTCCCCAGGTAAGCTGAAAGACTATCTGGTCGACAAGATGCGTACTCTGGGCACCGCGGCCTGCCCACCGTACCACGTGGCCTTTGTAATTGGTGGCACTTCGGCGGAAGCCACGCTGAAGACCGTGAAGCTGGCTTCAACCAAATACTATGATGCGCTGCCAACCGAAGGCAACGAACACGGCCAGGCGTTCCGCGATGTGGCACTGGAAAAGGAACTGCTGAAAGAAGCCCAGAATTTGGGCCTGGGTGCACAGTTTGGCGGCAAATACTTTGCCCACGACGTGCGCGTAGTGCGTTTGCCACGCCACGGCGCTTCTTGCCCGGTGGGGATGGGGGTTTCCTGCTCCGCCGACCGTAATATCAAAGGCAAGATCAACCGTGAGGGGATCTGGCTGGAGAAACTGGAGCATAACCCAGGTAAATTTATTCCACAGGAACTGCGCCGCGCGGGTGAAGGGGAAGCGATCAAGGTGGACCTGAACCGCCCGATGGCCGATATTCTCAAGCAGCTGTCACAGTATCCGGTGTCTACCCGTCTTTCCCTGAGCGGCACCATCATCGTTGGGCGTGATATTGCCCATGCCAAGCTGAAAGAGCGTCTGGATCGTGGCGAAGGTTTACCGCAGTACGTGAAAGATCACCCGATCTACTACGCGGGCCCGGCCAAAACGCCAGAAGGCTATGCTTCAGGTTCTCTGGGGCCAACCACGGCAGGGCGCATGGACTCCTATGTCGATCTGTTGCAGTCACACGGCGGCAGCATGATCATGTTGGCCAAAGGTAACCGCAGCCAGCAGGTAACGGATGCCTGCCACAAGCACGGCGGGTTCTATCTTGGCAGCATTGGTGGCCCAGCGGCGGTGCTCGCACAGCAGAGCATCAAGAGCCTGGAGTGCGTGGAATATCCTGAACTGGGTATGGAAGCGATCTGGAAAATCGAAGTGGAAGATTTCCCGGCCTTTATTCTGGTGGACGACAAAGGGAATGATTTCTTCCAGAAGATCCAGGAATCTCAATGTACGCGCTGTGTGAAGTAATCTGAGCGATAGCCGCCCCTGGTGGGCGGCTTGTACTTTGAGTAACAAGCTGCGATGTTTGTGATGAATTCGTCAGCCTTTGTAAAATAGTGTCGTCGCTTTGGACGCTCTAAATAAATCTGTATACCATTGCCTTGGACAATTTTGGCTAGGAAAAGTAATGGTGACGCAGGAAACGCATATCAAAGAATTACTGGTCTGGATAGAAAACAACCTACGCAATCCACTTTCACTGGACATTGTTTGCGAAAAATCCGGCTACTCCAAATGGTATCTGCAGCGTATGTTCCGCCAACAGACCAACCTGCCACTTGCTGCTTATATCCGCGCCCGTCGCCTCTATCTGGCGGCCTTCTCGTTACGCTTTACGCAGAAAAGCATTCTGGATATTTCGTTGGAATATCAGTTCGATTCCCAACAGACATTCTCACGCTGTTTCAAAAAACATTTTGCCCAAACGCCCAGCAGCTATCGCAAGGCACGGAATTGTGATTTCAGCCATCTGGTGCAGTCGCTGTCGCTGAATCAACCTAGCGATATCTCTATTGATTATGTTGAGGTTCAACCAGACAGCTACTCGCTGGTCGGTCAGTATTATTCTTATCACATCGATATTGAACAGTTGGGCGAATCCCACGCGGCAATTCGTGATGGAATAAAGGATCGTTTTTGTGATGAGTTTAATTTAAATCCAGATAAACTTTATGCGCTAACCAATTTTACGCCGGATGGTGAACGGGTGAAGGTCGACTATTTTGTTGCGGTAGACAAAGCGATGGCCAAAGGTAAATCGTTGCTGGAACTACCGGAAATCAGCGGCGGTTATTGCCGCTTTCGCTATGCTGGCAAACCGGTGGCCCTTCACGAATATATTGCCAGCGTTTATACCAAACTTCTGCCGCAGTTTAATCTGGTACGCCGGGAAGGGTACGATATTGCGCAGCATAGCTACTCGCTCGATGGTGACGAAGAGCTGTACCTGGAATATGAGTATCTCATCCCGATAGTGCCAGACAAAGCCTTCGCAGAGAAAACCAGTCCGCGCTCCTGATTGCCGTTGCGGATGTAAATACCGCCCGAAACGGGCGGTAATCAAAGACCACGATCAGTGTGAACCAATCTCCCGTAGCGGTTTCCCAGCCATCAAGTTTCGCTCGATATGTTCCAGAGAGATATTTTTGGTTTCAGGTATCAGGGCAATGGTAATGAAGATAAAGACCAGATTCAGCCCGGCATAGATCCAGAAGGTATGCGCGCTGCCCAGGCTGTTGAGCATCGTCAGGAAGGTGGCCCCCACGATCATGTTGGCGATCCAGTTTACCGCCGTTGAGCAGGTGATACCGAAATCACGGCCTTTAAGCGGTTGGATCTCTGAACACAATACCCAAATCAGCGGGCCGGCACTCATGGCAAAACCGACAATAAACATCAGCAACATCAGTATCGCGAAGTATTGAGCCGCAGGCGTATTCATGCCGATATTCATCATGGTACCCAATGTCCCCATGCCGATGGCCATCACCAGGAAGCCAAGCTTGAGCGTAGGTTTACGGCCCCAACGATCCACCAGGCCGATAGCAATAAAGGTTGCCAGCACGTTCACTAACCCGACGATCACCGTTCCCCACATTTGTTGCGCAGTATTGGCAAAACCGGCCAGATCGAAAATTTTCGGCGCGTAATACATGATGACATTCATGCCGGTAAACTGCTGCATAACCTGAAGCAATATGCCTAGATAGACCGCGCGGCGGAAATTCTTGTTGTCTTTGAACAGTGCCCAACCGCTTTGCTTTATTTTCAGGCTTTCACGGATCTCATCCAGTTCGGCTTTCGCCTGTTCGGTCGTATCTCGCAGCATTTCCAGCACTTTCCTGGCTTCTGCATCACGGCCACGTGACGCTAACCAGCGAGGGCTGCGGGGCAGGAAGAACACGCCAACGAACAGCAACAAAGCCGGAAGGGTGATAATACCCAGCATCCAGCGCCATGAACCGCTGTAGCTGAAAGCCGTATCGGACAGATAAGCCCCCAGGATCCCTATCGTAATCATTAGCTGGTACATGGAAATCATGCTGCCGCGAATGCGTTCAGGCGCGATTTCAGAAAGGTACAGCGGGGCAGTGAAGGATGCGATGCCTACTGCCAGGCCGAGCAGAACGCGGGAAACCAGCAGCACATCATTGTTGGGGGCGAAAGCAGAGCAAAGCGAACCAATGACAAACAGCACGGCGCCAATCATCAGGCTGTATTTGCGCCCCAGTCGGTAAGAGAGCCAGCCACTGCCGACAGCGCCAACCGCTGCGCCGAACATCATTGAGCTCACCACCCATTCTTGTTGCTGGGAAGTGATTTGGAACTCATGAGCAATAAAAGGTAATGCTCCGGCGATCACGCCGATATCCAGTCCAAACAATAAGCCTGCCAGTGCTGCCAGAAAACAGACAAAGAAGGTCATTTGGGCATTCGATCTGCCTTTACTTGTTGAAGATGTACTCATAACGGCCTCGGTTAACCAGATAGATGATTCGTTAATAGGCAATGTTATTGGTCTAGGTGATGATTTAACGTGCTATCGATCACATTTAGTGTAATCGGTTACACTCAATGTGTTTATGACTTACGATTTAACATCATGAATATGAGATGTTAAACCATGGTTTAAAATAGGGCTGGTGATTTTATATGCCAATTTGTGTAATCGCTTTCATTTTGACCGGCCAATAATTTGTCATAGCCGAAGGATCGCGTCAGGTATTCAAATGGGTTGGCGGAGTTGGTTCTTCTGCTGCACGATATCGGCCATCACGGCCAGCGCGATCTCCGCCGGAGTTTTACTGCCAAGCGGCAGGCCGATCGGCGCATGGATACGGCCGAGTTCCTGTGGGCTGAATTCGGCGATCTGTTGCAGCCGCTGGCGGCGGCGATCGCTGTTACGTTGGGAACCCATCGCGCCGATGTAAAACGCCGGGGTGTAGATCGCCTCCATCAGGGTTAAATCATCCATACGCGGATCGTGGGTCAGCGCCACAATCGCGGTGTTGGCGTGGCAACCGCCTGCCTCAATGAATTTGGCTGGGAACTGGCGTAGCAAGGTGATATGTGGTTTGAGCTGTGTGGCGAAGTTTTCCAACGCTTCCGGGCGGTTTTCGCATACCAACACTTCAAAGCCGAGTGCGCTGGCAAAGTCGGCGCAATACAGCGCGACGCTAGAAAGCCCGGCAATCAGCAGCCGAGGAGCGGCGGCGATGTGCAACTGGATCTCCTGTTGGTTGCGCACGACCTGGGTGGCGCTGGCAAAGCTGGTGGTTTCCAGCGCGCTACAGGCATTGGGCAAGGTCAGGTGCTTGACCAGGGCATGATGGCCAGCCAAGGCCTCGGCGATATTACGCAAGTAGCTAATGCTGGCAGGGCCTGCGGGCAGATGCTCGATCAATACGTCCAGCACGCCACCACAGGGCAGCGCCACGCTGGGGGTTAGCCCGCCAGCACCATAGCGGATCACCTGACTGGCGGCTTGATATTCCCCCTCAGCCAGACGGCGCAAGAAGTCTTCTTCCACGCAGCCACCGGATAACGATCCACAATAGTGTCCGTCGCGGGTAGCCACCATCAACGCGCCTGGAGAACGTGGTGATGAGCCGTAAGTGTTCAATACGGTACACAGCCACACCGGCTGCTGTTCCAGCCAGTTGATTGCCTGGCCGACTACGGTGATATCAAGGTGTTGCATTAATTAATGGACTCATTTGCTACTAGCTGGGAAGGGAGATCGATATCTTGCACGATGCCCGGTTGGTCGAGATGGAGTAGGTAAACCTCCCCGTGACTGCGTAGCAGTTCTCGCGCACCATTATCGCCATGCAATGCACACAGTTGTTTGCGCAAAATGGCGGTGAACCCCACTGGATGGCCGGGTTGGTGCTGGAAACTGGGGCGAACGATGCTGTGTTGTTTCAGGGCTGCGGCAACCTGCATAAAGATCTGCGGCGAGACAAAAGGCATATCCGCTAAATGGATCAGCCAGCCGTCCCAGTTTGCGGTTGCGGCAACGCCAGCGGCAATAGATTCACCCAGCCCACCGCTGACCAGTACGGTGCAGGGAACCTGATATGCGGCACAAACCTGTTGCACCGGCAGGTTTTCTGGCCGGGTGACGACCTGCACCGGTAAACCGGAGGCTAGCGCCTGTTGCAGCGTATGTTCGAACACCGTCTTGCCCTGCAATAGGGCGTTAAGCTTGTTGCCACTGCCACCGGCCTGAATAAAACGCTCACCCCGCCCGGCGGCGGTAATCACGATACCTGTTGTCATCTCTTTTGCCCGCGTTTGCGCAAATCTGCCACACTATAGATGCATTACATGTTTCCAAGTGTTTCATTTTATGAAAACAAAATGTTAATACTCACATAATTTTGGTTATAAGCTTATGATTATAACGTCTTCGGCAAGGTTACCAGCGGTTGCGCAACAAAACCGATAAAAAACGACTTACCTCCAGCCTTTGGGTTAATGCACCAATGCCTGCATCTGGACGCTAGGGGTAGATAAGAACGTAAAGGATATTTTATGAGCAATTTCAACCCGTCACGACGCCGTTTTATCAAGGGTGCCGTGATAGCGGGGGTGTCAGTCTACCTCGCGCCTCTTTACAGCCGCGCCTATGCCGCGCTGTTTGAGCAGAAGATCCTGCAATCACCCAACTGGGATGCGCAGACTAAACGCATTCGCTACCGTATCGATGGCCGCTCCAAGGTCATGGGCCAGAAAGTGTTTGCCCGCGATATTCGTGCCGTTGATATGCCACACTGGCCGCAGCAGCAGGCTCATGCCTTTATTCTGCGCGCCGCTAAAGCCGATCGTCTGTTTACCGGTATCGATCTTTCCTTGCTGGGCGACGATCTGCAACCGGATCGGATAGTGACGGCGGAAGATCTTGAGCGTGATGGTTTGGCCTTCCCGGCGTTTTATGGCGATGACATGCTGCTGCCCACGGGGAAAACCCCAGCCTATCTCGGCCATGCGGTGGCAATCCTGATCTATCATGATTTTGCTCGTTTCCGCTTTGCCAAAGACAAGCTGAAATTCCATGACGAAGTGATCCAGTATGGTACTGAAACCGGCCCGTTACAGCGCGATCCATGGGGCAGCTTCCGCTACGTGCGCGTCGGGGGTGAAAAGCCATTCGATGACGATCGCTTCTCCAGCCTGAAAGATACTCCTATCTTCCCACTTTCGATGCGCAGACATCTGCCTGTGTGGCCGGAAGGGCGTGAGGGCGGCAAGCTGGATCAGGAAGGCATGTATTATGCCGGGATGATTGCCGACCAACTGCAAACCCCACCGCAGGACTGGTTGGTAATGTCACGCCGTTATACCACGCAATCCGTTGATACTTCGGCCCTGGAGCCGGACAACGCCAATGGCTGGTTTGATACCGCCAGCCAGACCCTGCATCTGGTGATCCCGACCCAGTCCCCGCAGGAGGTAGCGGACGAAATGCCACGTATGTTGGCCAAACGTCATCAGCCGGTTAAACAGCTAATCCTGCACCCGTGCTATACCGTGGGCTACGGCTCGAAAGATCACTATAACTTCCCGTATTACGGTGCGGTTGCCGCGCTGTACGGTGACGGGCTACCGGTGCGGCTGGCTAATGACCGCTATGAGCAATTCCAGACCTCGATCAAACGCCATGCCTTCGATATGGATTACTGCATTGCGGTAGACAAACAGACCGGCGTATTGCAGGCCTTCCAAGGGGCAATGACCGCCGACGGTGGTGGGCGCTGTAACTTTACGCCATCGGTAGTGATGGTGGGTGCTACGGCGGCACAGTCGATTTACTACTTCCCGAAAAGCGATCTTTCCTCGGTCGGGCTGGCCTCTCGTGCCATCGATGCGGGTTCCGCACGCGGTTATGGCACGTTGCAAAGCATGGCCGCCACCGAGATGATGATGGACGAATTGGCACAGGAGCTGAAGCTCGATCCGATCGAGTTTCGTTTGCGCAACGTGCTTAAGTCCGGCATGAAAAATACCCAGGGGGCGATCCCGGCAGGGGCTATTCGCGCCGATGAAGTGCTGGTGAAAGCCTCACAGCATGAGATGTGGCGTAAACGAGCCGAGCGTAAGGTGGAGTTTGAGAGTAAGAATCCCGGCAAACGCTATGGCGTAGGCTTTGGCTGCGTGCAGAAAGACTTTGGCACCGGGGCTGAAACCTCCTTTGCTCGCGTGGAGTTCAGCGAGGACGGGCGTATCTCGCTGTATCACAGCGGGGCCGAAATGGGCACCGGCATGTCAACGTCGCAGTCGGTGCTATGTGCACAATGGCTGGGGAAACCGGCAGATGAGGCTCATTTCTCGGTGACCGATTGGTCCCTGTTGCCGATGGTGACCAGCGGCGATCCCTACACGATGTCGCAGGATGAGCAGGACAAGCTGCAAACCAACCCGAACTGGACGCCAAGCTACTGTTCTCCTTCCAGCGCCAGCAATTCCGCTTACTATTTCTCGCACAGCACGCGTGAAGCGGCCCGGCTGGTGTTTGAACAGGGGCTGTGGCCTGCCGCGCTGTCTATCTGGCAGTCGGGTATAGGTGGTGGCCAGGCGGCACCGCTGGTGGTGCGTAAAGAAGATGCTCGCTGGGTGGAAGGTGGCCTGACGGCGGCCGGTATGCAGATATTGCCGTTTGAGCTGTTGGCGAAGAAAGCCTATCAGATGGGCAACCTGACCGGCGCGGTGGTGCATGTCTTCAACCGCTGGCAGTGGGCGGAAGCGGACTTCAAGCTGAATAATCACAGCGAGCGCCTGCCTGTCGACGGCTTGTCGATACGTACTGGCCACGGCGAATTTAGCGCTCTGGAACGTGAGCAGGTTTATTACCCGCCAACCCAGCGTAATAACGCCGCTGTGACCTATTACAGCGCCGTGGGTACGCTGACGGAAATAGCGGTGGATATCGCCACCGGCAAGGTCGAACTGCTGAATCATCATTCGATCATGGAGTGTGGCAACCTGATCGTGCCTGAGCTGGTTTCTGGCCAGTTGCAGGGCGGTTTGGCGATGGGGATCGGCCATGCACTGCATGAATATTTACCGCTGTACGAAGATGGGCCGGGTAACGGTACCTGGAACTTTAACCGTTACCATTTGCCGCGCGCCAGCGATGTGGCGGTCTGGAAACAGACCGGTGACATCCTGCCTGCGTTGTCGGAAACCGATCCGCCGAAAGGAATGGCGGAAGTTGTCATGATCCCAGTGGTCGCCGCATTGGTTAACGCCATTGCCCATGCCACCGGTCATCGTTTCCGTGATTTGCCTGTCCGTGCCGAAAATATTCTTGAGGTGTTACCATGAGCATTAAAACCCAACCCATTACCCTGACCATTAACGGCAAACAATATGGCCCCATCGAGGTACCGGAAGGGCTGATGATGATCGATTTTCTGCATGAATATCTCGATCTGACTGGCTCACGTCTCGGCTGCGGGCAGGGTATTTGCCACGCCTGCGTGGCGATCCTCGACCATCCAAGCGGCACCAGCGAAGAAATCCGTACCTGTATCACCGGTGCTCACTTTTTCAATGGCAAACAGGTACGCACCATCGAAGGCGTTGCGCAGGTGGATAATCAGGGCGAAGTGGTTGAACTCTCGCCGATCCAGCAGTCGTTCCTCGATCACTACAGCTTCCAGTGTGGCTATTGCACGCCGGGCTTTGTCAATGCGGCCACCATCTTTGTCGAGAAGCTCAAGCGTGAACCAATCCTGCGTGACCAGTTGGAAGGCGCGATTGAGCAGGCGTTGGAAAACCATATCTGCCGTTGTACCGGCTATGTCCGTTATTACGAGGCAGTGCGTGACGTGGTGTTGAAAACCCCTGGCCTGCTGAAGGAGACGGCGTAATGAAAAAACGTCTCGCATTGTTGATTGTGCTGATTGCGGCGATTGTCATCGCCGTACTCTGGTGGCGGGAAAACCGTAGCTACGACGGACCAGTCCAGCAGGTTACCGCCAGCAGCGAACAGATTGCCCGTGGGCGTTACCTGACGCAGGCTGCCGACTGCGCCGCCTGCCATACCGCCGCTGGTGGGGCACCGCTGGCTGGAGGTTATCCGCTGGATACCCCGTTCGGTACCATTTATGGCAGCAACCTGACCCCTTCCGCCGACCAGGGTATTGGTCGCTGGACCAAGGATGATTTCTTCCTGGCGTTGACGCAGGGGGTGGCTCCGGGTGGTCGCCATCTGTACCCGGCGATGCCTTATACCTCCTACAAAGGCATTTCGCGTGAGGATGCGGATGCTATTTATGCCTATCTGATGTCGCGCCCGGCGGTGGATGTGGCCATTCCAGCCAACGATATGCCATTCCCGTTCAACCAGCGGATGGCGTTGATCGGTTGGAATTTGCTGTTCCGCAACAGCGATCCGTTACCGGCCAGCTCACAGGGGAACTCCGCCGAATGGCAGCGTGGCCGTTACCTGTCTGACGTGCTTGGCCACTGTGGTGAATGCCATACGCCACGGGGCATGCTGGGGCAGATGGAACTGAGCAAGCCGATGCAGGGCGGCGATCTGGGGCGGTTTATCGCACCGGATATCACGCCACAGGCTTTGGCTCAGCGCGGCTGGACACCAGAGGATCTAAGCCGTTTCCTCAGCACCGGGTTAGCGCCGCAGGGCTCGGCGTTTAGCGAAATGCACATGGTCGTCGATCTCAGCACTCGTCATTTGACGCCGGAAGATCATCGGGCGTTGGTGACCTACCTGATGGGCGACAAGCCACCACAGCCAGTTGCCGCTAAAATCGGGCAGGGCAGCGATGCCGGGCGTATCACCTATCTCGATCAGTGTTCCGCCTGCCATGAGCGTGATGGTGCAGGTATACCGCATGTTGCAGTAGCGATGCGTGATAACGCCACGCTGCGCCAACCAGACGGCAAGAACCTGATCGTTTCGGTGCTGGACGGGCTACCAGCGCAGCAGTTCCCCGGCAACGAAAGTATGCAGAGCATGCCGGGCTTTGCCGATCGTCTGGATGATGCGCAAATTGCCGAGCTGGTGAATTACCTGCGTGTCACTTGGGGTGGGCTGCCAGCGGATATCACCGCCGAGCAGGTGAAGGCTCTGCGCAACGCCCATTAATAGTGAAGAAAAACAATAGGCCCGCATGCGGGCCTATTGATCGTCAACAACGATATCAGTGGGTATTGGTCGCGCTTACAGCACGTTGCCCGCGCTGCTTGATGAAGTAACCGATGCCAAGAATAGCGAGCCATACCGGGATCAGCAGCACGGAAATCTGGATCCCCGGTGTCAGATACATGATCACCAGAATGGCGGCCAAAAAGGCCAGGCACAGATAGTTACTGAACGGATACCAGAAGGCCTTGAACTTCGGCTCGACGCCTTCATGGTTTTTCGCCTTGCGGAATTTCAGGTGTGCCAGGCTGATCATCGCCCAGTTGATCACTAGGGCAGACACTACCAGCGCCATCAGCAGCTCAAAGGCACGGCCTGGGATCAGGTAGTTAATCAGCACGCACAGTGCGGTTGCCAACGCAGAGAAACCGATGGCAACTACCGGCACACCGCGGCTATCCACTTTCAGCAGGGCTTTCGGGCCATTACCTTGTTTGGCCAGGCCGTACAGCATGCGGCTGTTGCAATAGACGCAGCTGTTGTAGACCGACAGCGCAGCCGTCAGCACCACGATATTGAGCACCGTTGCGACCATATTGCTGTTCAGCGCATGGAAGATCAGCACGAACGGGCTGCCGCCTTCGACCACTTTGCCCCACGGATAGAGTGACAGCAGAATAGTCAGCGAACCGATATAGAACAGCAGGATGCGGTAGATCACCTGGTTGGTGGCTTTTGGGATACTTTTTTCCGGGTTATCGGCTTCGGCGGCGGTAATGCCCACCAGCTCCAATCCACCGAAGGAGAACATGATCACCGCCATCGCCATGAGCAGCCCCATGGTACCGTTCGGGAAGAACCCACCCTGGGCCCACAGGTTGGTGACGCTGGCTTCCGGGCCGCCGAGGCCGCTGAACAGCAGGTAGGCCCCAAAGGCGATCATGCCGATGATGGCGACTACTTTGATGATGGCGAACCAGAACTCCATTTCACCATAGACCTTCACACTCGACAGGTTGATGGCGTTGATGGCCAGGAAGAACACGGCAGCGGAGATCCAGGTTGGGATCTCGGGCCACCAGTACTGCACGTAAATGCCCACCGCGGTCAGTTCCGCCATGGCAACCAGCACGTACAGCACCCAGTAGTTCCAGCCGGACGCGAAACCGGCGAAGTTCCCCCAGTATTTATAGGCGAAGTGGCTAAACGATCCGGCCACCGGCTCTTCAACCACCATTTCACCCAGTTGACGCATGATCAGGAAGGCAATAAAACCGCCAATTGCATAACCAAGGATGACCGACGGACCGGCCATTTTTATTGTTTGAGCGATACCGAGGAACAGGCCGGTACCTATTGCGCCACCTAAGGCGATCAGCTGGATATGGCGGTTTTTCAGGCCGCGCTTTAGCTGGTCGCCATGCTGTTGACCATCCATCAATGAAACCCTCTGTGCTGACATAATGCTCATTACCGTAAAGTAATGATTACGATGTGTGTTGTTTTTTGTTTACGACGTTATAGCTATAAATTCTACGGTGTCGCTACCGTTTGGCAGAGAATAATGGTATGTGCGAAAGTTTGCACCTGCTTTGTTGTTCGAATGATGAAGATTGCAGCAGTTTAGGCAACAAAATGCGGGTTGTGTGACGAGCGGGGGGATTGCGTGCACGAAATAAGCAATAACTCACAGAATTGGCAAAAATAATCGCCATTGTTGTTGTTTTTTTGTTAACGGGGAGGGGCTGGGGAAGCGGTAGTAAAGCGAAAATAACCCTTAATCTCCTTGCCATATAACCCCGGCATTCTTCTAACCAGAGGTTTCACAAAAGTTAAATTTGGCGACTACCTCGTAAATGGTATTACCAACGCTGGGTTGCCGGTTTGCAAAGGCTTATGGATTGAAGTGTTAAAATGTGCGGCATTCATGATTTCGATCAAGGCCCATATGGACAGGAGGTGAATACTTTGTTACTTTACCGTCACGTTTTTGAAATTGGTATTACCAATTGACTCCGGGCACTTCGCAGAGAAGAAATCACCCATGGCCTACAGCAAAATCCGCCAACCCAAGTTGTCAGATGTTATCGAGCAGCAGCTCGAATACCTGATCCTCGAGGGTACGCTACGTCCAGGCGAAAAGCTGCCTCCAGAGCGCGAGCTGGCGAAACAGTTTGATGTTTCCCGTCCTTCTCTGAGAGAGGCAATTCAGCGTCTGGAAGCTAAAGGGCTGCTCCTGCGTCGCCAGGGAGGCGGCACCTTTGTACAAACTAATCTGTGGCAGAGCTTCAGCGATCCGCTGGCTGAACTGCTGGCCGATCATCCTGAATCACAATTCGACCTGCTCGAAACCCGTCATGCCCTCGAAGGTATCGCTGCCTATTATGCGGCGTTGCGTGGGACTGACGAAGATCTGGCGCGCATCCGCGACTGCCATCATGTGATCCAGCAAGCTCAGGACAGTGGCGATCTAGACGCCGAAGCCGACGCGGTCATGCAATACCAAATTGCCGTGACCGAGGCTGCCCACAACGTTGTGTTACTCCATCTGCTGCGCTGTATGGGCCCGATGCTGGAACAGAACGTTCGTCAGAACTTTGAATTGCTCTACTCGCGCCGTGAGATGTTGGCAACAGTGAGTAGCCATCGCGCCGGGATCTTTGAGGCGATTGTGGCACGCGAACCTGAAAAGGCCCGTGAAGCCTCGCACCGCCATTTGGCGTTTATCGAGGAAATTTTGCTGGATCTCAGCAGGGAACACACCCGGCGTGATCGATCGCTGCGGCGTCTCCAGCAACGCAAGGATTAAGAGTGGTTCTCTTCAAGGCACACCAGCTTGTAGAGATAAAGCTCGGAGTGCTTAGTTAAGTACTTAAGCGGCAACCAAACTGATGAGCCTGTCT
Organism: Serratia sp. PL7; assembly: GCF_945957435.1. NCBI lineage: Bacteria > Pseudomonadati > Pseudomonadota > Gammaproteobacteria > Enterobacterales > Yersiniaceae > Serratia > Serratia sp. PL7. The sequence goes on from NZ_CAMFLB010000025.1 coordinate 95,857, forward strand.
TCGTGCGTTTTATGACAGAACGCACGAAGACAGGCTCCAAACAAACCATTAGACAGATAAGGAATACCACCATGTCAGAACGTTTAAACAATGACGTGGATCCGATCGAAACCCGCGACTGGCTGCAGGCGATCGAATCGGTCATCCGTGAAGAGGGTGTTGAACGCGCTCAGTTCCTGATTGATCAGGTGCTGGGAGAAGCCCGCAAGGGCGGTGTTAGCGTTGCAGCGGGTGCTGCGGCTAACAACTACGTCAACACCATCGCGGTAGAAGACGAACCGGCATACCCGGGCAACCTGGATCTGGAGCGTCGTATTCGTTCTGCTATCCGTTGGAACGCCGTGATGACCGTGTTGCGTGCTTCCAAGAAAGATCTGGATCTGGGCGGCCACATGGCCTCCTTCCAATCTTCTGCGACCTTCTATGAAGTCTGCTTTAACCACTTCTTCCGTGCTCGCAACGAGAAAGACGGCGGCGATCTGGTTTACTTCCAGGGCCACATCTCTCCGGGCGTTTATGCACGTGCCTTCCTTGAAGGCCGCCTGACCGAAGATCAAATGAACAACTTCCGTCAGGAAGTGCACGGTAAAGGCCTGTCCTCTTACCCGCATCCAAAACTGATGCCTGAATTCTGGCAGTTCCCGACCGTCTCCATGGGTCTGGGCCCGATCAGCGCCATCTATCAGGCCAAGTTCCTCAAGTATCTGGAACACCGTGGTCTGAAAGACACCTCTGGCCAGACCGTTTATGCCTTCCTGGGCGACGGCGAGATGGACGAACCAGAATCCAAAGGTGCGATCACCATCGCAACCCGTGAGAAACTGGACAACCTGGTCTTCGTCATCAACTGTAACCTGCAACGTCTGGACGGCCCGGTCACCGGTAACGGCAAGATCATCAACGAGCTGGAAGGCATCTTCGCAGGTGCTGGCTGGCAGGTGCTGAAAGTGATCTGGGGCGGTCGTTGGGATGAACTGCTGCGTAAAGATACCAGCGGCAAGCTGATCCAACTGATGAACGAAACCCTGGACGGCGACTACCAGACCTTCAAATCCAAAGATGGCGCTTACGTGCGTGAGCACTTCTTCGGCCGCTTCCCAGAAACCGCCGCGCTGGTCAAAGATATGACCGACGACGAAATCTGGGCGCTGAACCGTGGTGGTCACGATCCGAAGAAAGTCTTTGCTGCACTGAAAAAAGCGCAGGATACCCAAGGCAAACCAACCGTGATCCTGGCCCATACCATCAAAGGTTACGGCATGGGTGAAACTGCGGAAGGTAAGAACATCGCTCACCAGGTGAAGAAAATGAACATGGAAGGGGTTCACCACTTCCGCGATCGTTTCAACGTGCCAGTGGCCGATGCCGATATCGAAAAACTGCCATACATCACCTTCGAGAAAGAGTCCGAAGAGTACAAGTATCTGCACGAACGCCGTCAGGCGCTGCAAGGCTATGTACCGACTCGTCTGCCGAACTTCACCGAGAAGCTGGAAATGCCAGCTCTGGAAGATTTCAGCTCACTGCTGGAAGAGCAGAACAAAGAAATTTCTACCACCATCGCCTTTGTGCGTGCCCTGAACGTGATGTTGAAGAACAAGTCGATCAAAGATCGCCTGGTGCCAATCATCGCCGACGAAGCGCGTACCTTCGGTATGGAAGGTCTGTTCCGTCAGATCGGTATCTACAGCCCGAACGGCCAGCAGTACACCCCGCAGGACCGTGAGCAGGTTGCATACTATAAAGAAGACGAGAAAGGCCAGATCCTGCAGGAAGGTATCAACGAACTGGGTGCAGCCTCTTCCTGGTTGGCCGCAGCGACTTCCTACAGCACCAACGATCTGCCAATGATCCCGTTCTACATCTACTACTCCATGTTCGGTTTCCAACGTATCGGCGACCTGTGCTGGGCAGCGGGTGACCAACAGGCGCGTGGCTTCCTGATCGGCGGGACTTCAGGGCGTACTACCCTGAACGGCGAAGGTCTGCAGCACGAAGATGGCCACAGCCACATTCAGTCTCTGACCATCCCTAACTGCATCTCTTACGATCCGGCTTACGCGTATGAAGTCGCGGTGATCATGCATGACGGCCTGGTGCGTATGTACGGTGACGCGCAAGAAAACGTCTACTACTACCTGACCACGCTGAACGAAAACTACCACATGCCAGCCATGCCACAGGGCGCAGAAGAGGGTATCCGTAAAGGTATCTACAAGCTGGAAACTCTGGAAGGTAGCAAAGGTAAAGTACAGCTGTTGGGCTCCGGTGCGATCCTGCGTCATGTGCGTGAAGCTGCGCAGATCCTGGCGAAAGACTACGGCGTGGGTTCTGACACCTACAGCGTAACTTCCTTCACCGAACTGGCGCGTGATGGTCAGGACTGTGAGCGTTGGAACATGCTGCACCCAACCGAAACCCCACGTGTGCCTTACATCGCTCAGGTGATGAACGAGGCGCCAGCGGTAGCGTCTACCGACTACATGAAGCTGTTCGCAGAGCAGGTTCGTACTTTCGTACCAGCCAGCGATTATCGCGTACTGGGTACTGACGGCTTCGGTCGTTCAGACAGCCGCGAAAACCTGCGTCACCACTTCGAAGTTGATGCTTCCTACGTGGTGGTTGCTGCTCTGGGTGAACTGGCTAAACGCGGTGAAATTGAAGCTTCTGTGGTCGCTGATGCGATTAAGAAATTCGACATCAACCCAGAAAAAGTTAACCCGCGTCTGGCATAAGAGGTACTGAACAATGTCTATCGAAATCAAAGTGCCGGACATCGGTGCAGATGAAGTTGAAATCACCGAGATCCTGGTGAAGGTTGGCGATAAGGTTGAAGTTGAACAATCGCTGATCACCGTGGAAGGCGACAAAGCCTCCATGGAAGTGCCTTCGCCGCAGGCTGGCGTGGTGAAAGAGATCAAAGTTGCCGTCGGTGATAAAACCGAGACGGGCAAACTGCTGATGATCTTTGAAGCAGAAGGTGCGGCCGCTGCCGCACCAGCCGCCAAGGCAGAAGAAAAACCGGCCGCGGCTCCTGCCGCAGCCGCAGCCAAAGACGTTGAAGTGCCGGACATCGGGGCGGACGAAGTTGAAGTCACCGAGATCCTGGTGAAAGTTGGCGATACCGTGACTGCCGAGCAGTCTCTGATCACCGTAGAAGGCGACAAGGCTTCTATGGAAGTGCCTGCGCCATTCGCCGGTACCGTGAAAGAGATCAAAATCAACACCGGTGACAAAGTGAAAACCGGTTCCCTGATTATGGTCTTCGAAGTGGCTGGCGCGGCTTCTGCTGCCCCTGCTGCTGCGGCTACCCAGGCGGCACCGGCTGCTGCCCCTGCGGCAAGCGCGGCGAAAAACGTCGAAGTGCCAGACATTGGCGGCGACGAAGTAGAAGTGACCGAAGTGATGGTGAAAGTGGGCGATAAAGTTGCCGCTGAGCAGTCACTGATCACCGTTGAAGGTGACAAGGCTTCTATGGAAGTTCCGGCACCGTTCGCGGGCACCGTGAAAGAAATCAAAATCGCTACCGGCGACAAAGTGAAAACCGGTTCTCTGATCATGGTGTTCGAAGTGGAAGGCGCTGCACCAGCCCCTGCCGCTGCTCCGGCCCAGAAAGCAGAAGCAGCTCCGGCTCCAGCCAAGCAGGAAGCTAAAGCGGCTGCACCTGCTGCTGGTAAAGGCGAGTTCGCTGAAAACGACGCCTACGTTCACGCTACCCCAGTCATCCGCCGCTTGGCGCGTGAGTTTGGTGTTAACCTGGCGAAAGTGAAGGGCACCGGTCGTAAAGGCCGTATCCTGCGCGAAGACGTTCAGGCTTACGTGAAAGACGCGGTCAAACGCGCCGAAGCCGCTCCTGCCGCTACCGGTGGTGGCCTGCCAGGCATGCTGCCGTGGCCGAAAGTGGACTTCAGCAAGTTTGGTGAGATCGAAGAAGTTGAACTGGGCCGCATCCAGAAAATCTCTGGTGCCAACCTGAGCCGCAACTGGGTGATGATCCCGCACGTGACTCACTTCGACAAGACTGATATCACCGATCTGGAAGCGTTCCGCAAGCAGCAGAACGACGAAGCTGCCAAGCGTAAGCTGGACGTGAAGTTCACCCCGGTGGTGTTCATCATGAAAGCCGTTGCCGCTGCCCTGGAGCAGATGCCACGCTTCAACAGTTCACTGTCCGAAGACGGCCAGAAGCTGACGCTGAAGAAATACATCAACATCGGTGTGGCGGTAGATACGCCAAATGGCCTGGTGGTTCCGGTATTCAAGGATGTGAACAAGAAGAGCATCACTGAGCTGTCCCGTGAACTGATGGCGATCTCCAAAAAAGCGCGTGACGGTAAGTTGACCGCAGGCGAAATGCAGGGCGGTTGCTTCACCATCTCCAGCCTGGGCGGTATCGGGACTACTCACTTCGCGCCGATTGTTAACGCGCCGGAAGTGGCTATCCTGGGTGTCTCCAAGTCTGCGATGGAGCCGGTCTGGAATGGTAAAGAGTTCACGCCGCGTCTGATGATGCCAATGTCGCTCTCCTTCGACCACCGGGTGATTGACGGTGCTGATGGTGCGCGCTTTATCACCATCATCAACAACATGCTGGCCGACATTCGCCGTCTGGTGATGTAATGAAAAAAGGGCGCAGCATGCTGCGCCCTTAGTAATTCAGTAGCAGTTTTGTCGGGTTTTGCATGACTCGACAGAATTGTTGGGACACGGGTCACTCGAACACGCTTTGCAGATTATTAACAATTCTGTAAACTGCTCGCGGTGTATGCGTCCCGGTGGATGAAGGGCGTTATGAGATCGACTAGCAATAAAAATGACGTCTGACCCGCCGGACAAAACAATTAAGAGGTCATGATGAGTACTGAAATTAAAACTCAGGTCGTGGTACTTGGGGCGGGCCCTGCAGGTTACTCTGCTGCTTTTCGTTGCGCTGACTTAGGTCTGGAAACCATTCTGGTTGAGCGTTACTCCACTCTGGGTGGTGTTTGCCTGAACGTGGGCTGTATTCCTTCCAAAGCACTGTTACACGTTGCCAAAGTGATCGAAGAAGCCAAAGCGTTGGCCGAACACGGCATCGTTTTCGGCGAGCCGAAAACCGACATCGACAAAGTGCGCGTCTGGAAAGAGAAAGTCATCAATCAGCTGACCGGTGGTCTGGCTGGCATGGCTAAAGGCCGCAAAGTGAAAGTGGTCAACGGCCTGGGTAAATTCACTGGCGCCAACACGCTAGTGGTTGAAGGCGAGAATGGTGCAACCACCATCAACTTCGACAATGCCATCATCGCCGCAGGCTCCCGTCCGATCCAACTGCCATTTATTCCTCATGAAGATCCACGCGTGTGGGATTCCACCGATGCACTGGCGCTGAAAACCGTTCCAGAGCGCATGCTGGTTATGGGCGGCGGTATCATCGGCCTGGAAATGGGCACCGTATACCATGCACTGGGTTCACAGATCGACGTGGTTGAAATGTTCGACCAGGTGATCCCGGCTGCAGATAAAGACGTGGTGAAAGTCTTTACCAAGCGTATCAGCAAGCAGTTCAACCTGATGCTGGAAACCAAAGTGACCGCGGTAGAAGCCAAAGAAGACGGCATCTACGTCACGATGGAAGGTAAAAAAGCCCCTGCAGAACCACAGCGTTACGACGCGGTGCTGGTAGCGATTGGCCGTGTGCCGAACGGTAAACTGCTGGACGCTGGCCAAGCCGGTGTAGAAGTTGACGACCGTGGCTTTATCCACGTCGACAAACAGCTGCGTACCAACGTGCCGCACATCTTCGCGATTGGTGACATCGTCGGTCAACCGATGCTGGCACACAAAGGCGTGCATGAAGGCCACGTAGCTGCCGAAGTTATCGCCGGTATGAAGCACTACTTCGACCCGAAAGTGATCCCATCTATCGCTTACACCGAGCCAGAAGTGGCATGGGTAGGGATGACCGAGAAAGAAGCCAAAGAGAAAGGCATCAGCTACGAAACGTCCACCTTCCCGTGGGCAGCTTCAGGCCGTGCTATCGCTTCTGACTGTGCAGATGGTATGACCAAACTGATCTTCGACAAAGAAACGCACCGTATCATCGGTGGCGCGATTGTCGGCACCAACGGCGGCGAGCTGCTGGGTGAAATCGGTCTGGCGATCGAGATGGGCTGTGATGCGGAAGATATCGCGTTGACTATCCACGCTCACCCAACCCTGCACGAATCCGTAGGCCTGGCAGCAGAGATCTACGAAGGCAGCATCACCGATCTGCCAAACCCGAAAGCCAAGAAGAAGTAATTTCTGCGGTTGATCAGGTTGATAAGCGGCTCCTGTAAAGGGGCCGTTTTTATTTGGTGAGTAGCGGATAAAAGGCCGCTCAAAGAGCGGCCAGTAGCTTACTTGTTCTGGAGTACGATGTTGAAGATCAGTTGGTTGCCGGAAACTGACCAGCCACCTTTACTGACGCCAAACACCGATCCCAGTACAATGAGCAGGATAATGAGTGATCTCCCTTTCATTGCGCGTTCCTTGTGGAACCACGACCACCGCGACTTCACCGGGAAAGCCCCGGTGGAACAAGCACTTGGTAATGCTTGTATCGCAGTAGTTGCAGCACTGTTCTCAAGCCCGATGACCGGCTGCTAAACCGGTAGAACAGACCCAAAATCAGAGTACATAAAACAGCGTTTTTTTGCATCAAATTGGTTGATTTTTTAACCATCTTTACGCAGAATGGTGGAACTTGGTAGTGCTTGTATCGTTCTTTAACGATGTAAAAAATCCGTTCGGTGCCTGCTAACACCGGCGGATACAAAAGAACCGTCTTTATGGCGGTTTTTTTGTGCCCAATGCCCGCCAATTTCCCCCAGCTCTATCGATAACCATTGTAAAAGTAGGGATGTTATGTTGTGCTCATTGGGCTGAGATTGCTGTTGTGCCGTAACGAACCCAAGCCCGTCCCGCCTGCTTTGCAGCCGATTACGCTGCGGTCAACGATTCAGCAAAGATTTAATGTTGCTTTTATGTGAACGAATTAACAACCGATTCAAATCCTGATATGCTGGCTGGGCGGAACCGGGCACTGTACCTTACTTACAGTCCAGGATATCGACAGCAGTGCCCCGTCAAATATCGCCGTGCGCTAAACCCGGTTTGAATATAAAACGCCAGGCACAATAAATGACAATGAGAGCGAGGAGAAAGTCGTGCTAGAAGAATACCGTAAGCACGTGGCCGAGCGTGCTGCAGAGGGCATCGTCCCTAAGCCATTAGATGCGACACAAATGGCAGCGCTGGTTGAATCATTAAAAAATCCGCCAAAAGGCGAAGAAGAATTTCTGTTAGACCTGCTGATTAACCGTGTACCACCGGGCGTCGACGAAGCCGCCTATGTCAAAGCAGGTTTTCTGGCAGCCGTTGCCAAAGGCGAAGCCACTTCTCCCCTGGTTACCCCCGAAAAAGCCATTGAACTGCTAGGCACCATGCAGGGCGGTTACAACATTCATCCGCTGATCGACGCGTTGGATAACGAAAAGCTGGCACCGATTGCTGCCAAGGCGCTTTCCCATACGCTGCTGATGTTTGATAACTTCTACGACGTAGAAGAGAAAGCCAAAGCCGGTAACCCACACGCCAAGCAGATCATGCAGTCCTGGGCCGATGCCGAATGGTATCTGTCACGCCCACCGTTAGCGGAAAAGATTACCGTGACCGTGTTCAAAGTGACTGGCGAAACCAACACCGACGATCTGTCACCCGCTCCGGATGCCTGGTCACGTCCAGATATCCCACTGCATGCGCTGGCCATGCTCAAGAGCGAACGTGAAGGTATTTTCCCGGATCAGCCGGGTAGCGTTGGCCCAATCAAGCAGATTGAAGAGCTGAACAAGAAAGGTTTCCCGCTGGCCTACGTCGGTGACGTGGTTGGTACCGGTTCTTCCCGTAAATCTGCTACCAACTCGGTGCTGTGGTTTATGGGCGACGACATCCCCTACGTGCCGAACAAGCGTGGCGGTGGTGTGGTGCTGGGCGGCAAGATTGCGCCAATCTTCTTTAACACTATGGAAGATGCCGGTGCGTTGCCGATCGAAGTGGACGTCTCCAACCTGAACATGGGCGATGTGATCGACATCTTCCCGTATAAAGGCGAAGTGCGTAACCATGAAACCGGCGAACTGGTTGCCAGCTTCGAGCTGAAAACCGATGTGTTGCTGGATGAAGTGCGTGCCGGTGGCCGTATCCCACTGATTATCGGCCGTGGGCTAACCACCAAGGCGCGTGAAGCGCTTGGCCTGCCGCACAGCGAAGTGTTCCGTATTGCCAAGCCGGTAGCGGCTAGCAGCAAGGGCTTCTCGCTGGCGCAGAAAATGGTTGGCCGCGCCTGTGGCGTTGCTGGTGTTCGCCCTGGCGAATACTGCGAACCTAAGATGACCTCGGTAGGTTCGCAAGATACCACCGGCCCGATGACCCGTGACGAGCTGAAAGATCTGGCTTGCCTGGGCTTCTCTGCCGATCTGGTGATGCAGTCATTCTGTCATACCGCCGCCTACCCGAAACCGGTGGACGTCACCACTCATCATACACTGCCAGACTTCATCATGAACCGTGGTGGCGTTTCGCTGCGCCCTGGCGATGGCGTGATCCACTCCTGGCTGAACCGCATGTTACTGCCGGATACCGTGGGTACCGGTGGCGATTCCCACACCCGCTTCCCGATCGGCATTTCCTTCCCGGCAGGTTCTGGTCTGGTGGCCTTTGCTGCCGCTACCGGCGTGATGCCGCTGGATATGCCTGAGTCGGTGCTGGTGCGCTTCAAAGGCAAAATGCAGCCTGGTATCACCCTGCGTGATCTGGTGCATGCTATCCCTTACTACGCGATCCAGCAGGGCCTGTTGACCGTAGAGAAGAAGGGCAAGAAGAATATCTTCTCTGGCCGCATTCTGGAGATCGAAGGTCTGCCGGAGCTGAAGGTCGAGCAGGCGTTTGAGCTGACCGATGCCTCGGCAGAGCGTTCCGCCGCCGGTTGCACCATCAAGCTGGATAAGGCACCGATCGCCGAATATCTGAGCTCTAACATCGTGCTGCTGAAGTGGATGATCTCCGAAGGTTATGGCGATCGCCGTACCCTGGAGCGCCGTATTCAGGGGATGGAAAAATGGCTGGCGGATCCGCAGTTGCTGGAAGGCGATGCGGATGCAGAATATGCCGCAGTGATCGAAATCGATCTGGCCGATATCAAGCAGCCAATCCTGTGTGCGCCGAACGATCCGGACGATGCACGCCTGCTGTCCGACGTGGCCAACAGCAAGATCGACGAAGTGTTTATCGGTTCCTGCATGACCAACATCGGCCACTTCCGTGCGGCAGGTAAACTGTTGGATCAGCATAAAGGCCAACTGCCAACTCGCCTGTGGGTGGCTCCGCCAACCAAGATGGACGCAGCGCAACTGACTGAAGAAGGCTACTACAGCGTCTTTGGCAAGAGCGGGGCACGTATCGAGATCCCTGGCTGTTCACTGTGTATGGGTAACCAGGCACGCGTAGCGGACGGTGCGACCGTGGTTTCCACCTCGACTCGTAACTTCCCGAACCGTCTGGGTACCGGAGCCAACGTTTATCTGGCCTCCGCAGAGCTGGCTGCAGTGGCTTCACTGCTGGGCCGTCTGCCAACGCCTGATGAGTATCAAACCTATATGGCACAGGTCGACAAGACGGCGGCGGATACCTATCGCTACCTGAACTTCGACCAGTTGACCCAGTACACGGAAAAAGCCGACGGCGTGATCTTCCAAACCGCGGTGTAATTCGGTACTGAGTTAGCATCATTACGGGGAGCCTTTGGGTTCCCCGTTTTTTTGTGATCGTCTCCCGCTTTTATTGATATTAACTGATTGATTAGTATTGTTTTGATGAAATCATTACTCTCAGGCTAACAAACCATCCCCCTGCTTGATTGATAGCGCTCTCCTAGACTCTTACTCTAACCGTACTAAACCGAACCAAGTAAACCCAGGAGGTTGAGGTATGTCGCTTCATCAAAGCCCCACGCGCGTTTGGGATACCCGGCGGCAGGAAAAAAAACGCCGTATCGCGAGTGTGCAAGGGCAGTCGCAGGGCAAAGTGATCCCCACCGCCGATCTGACCAGCGTGCTGGAAAAACTGCTGGTTTCTGGCGATCGGGTGGTGCTGGAAGGCAATAACCAGAAACAGGCTGATTTTCTCTCCCGTATGCTCGCCGAGGTCAACCCCACCAAGGTTCACGATCTGCATATGATCATGCCAAGCGTTGGCCGCGCCGAGCATCTGGATATTTTTGAAAAGGGTATCGCTCGCAAGCTCGATTTTGCCTTCTCTGGTACCCAGAGCCTGCGCATTTCCCAACTGCTGGAAGATGGGCAGCTCGAAATCGGTGCCATCCACACTTATATAGAACTCTATTCCCGCCTGTATGTGGATCTGGTGCCGAACGTGGCGCTAGTGGCCGGGTTCAAGGCCGATCGTCATGGCAATCTGTACACCGGGCCAAGTACCGAAGATACCCCGGCACTGGTGGAGGCCACCGCGTTTAAAGACGGCATCGTCATCGCTCAGGTCAACGAACTGGTCGACGATGAAACGGATCTGCCAAGAGTTGATATCCCCGGTTCCTGGATCGATTTTGTGGTGGTGGCAGACAAGCCGTTCTTTATTGAACCGCTGTTTACCCGCGATCCGCGTCTGATCAAACCCGTGCATGTGTTGATGGGGATGATGGCGATCAAAGGCATCTACGCCAAACATCAGGTGCAATCGCTGAACCACGGTATCGGTTTTAACACCGCCGCCATCGAGCTGCTGTTACCTACCTACGGTGAGCAACTGGGCCTGAAAGGTAAAATCTGTAAACACTGGACTCTGAACCCACATCCAACCCTAATCCCGGCGATCGAAAGCGGTTGGGTTGAGACCGTGCACTGCTTTGGCGGTGAGCTGGGGATGGAGAATTACATTGCCGCTCGCCCGGATATTTTCTTTACCGGTAGTGACGGCTCCATGCGTTCCAACCGCGCGTTTTGCCAGATGGCCGGTCAGTACGCCGTAGATATGTTTATCGGCTCCACCTTACAGATCGACGGTATGGCTCACTCTTCTACCGTGACCCGTGGCCGCCTCTCCGGTTTTGGCGGCGCACCGAACATGGGGCACGATCCACACGGTCGTCGCCACGCTACGCCTGCCTGGTTGGATATGATCGAAGAGCCGGATCCGTTGGCTCGTGGCCGCAAGCTGGTGGTGCAGATGGTGGAAACCTTCCAGGCAGGTGCCAAACCGACCTTCGTAGAAAAACTCGATGCCGTCGATGTGGCGCAAGAATCTGGCATGCCGTTGGCTCCGGTGATGATTTACGGCGATGACGTGACCCACGTGCTGACCGAAGAGGGCATCGCTTATCTGTATCGTGCACGCTCGTTGGAAGAGCGCCGCGCTATGGTGGCTGCGGTAGCCGGTATCACCGATATCGGGCTGGGTGTGGACGCCAAACGCGTGGCTGAACTGCGCCGTGAAGGCAAAGTGGTGTTCCCGGAAGATCTCGATATTCGCCGCACCGATGCTTCGCGTTCTTTGCTGGCCGCGGGCAGCGTAGCGGATCTGGTCGAGTGGTCCGGCGGCCTGTATAACCCGCCAGCTAAATTCCGGAGCTGGTAATGAAACTTTCCCCCTGTTTAATCGCCTCTGAAGCGGATCGGGTTGCCGCACGATTGGCGGAGCTTGCCACGCAGGCGCTAGTGGATGAGGCGCGCCTCAGCCCGAAACCGGGGCTGGTGGATGCCCGGGGCTCCGGTGCGCATCAGGATCTGACGCTGGCGTTGATGGAACGTTCGGCTCACAGCCTGACGCCGGTCTTCCATCGGCTGGCGATTGCCGGTTGGCAGCGTCCGGCAGATAGCGCGTTACGCCAGGAAGTTGGCCGGATTGGTCGGGAAGGTGAACAGCTGATGATGGCAGCCACTGCCGGTGTTAACACGCATCGCGGGGCGATCTGGGCGATGGGCCTGCTGGTGACGGCGGTAGCCATGCAAGGGGGTAACGCAACACCATCCAGCAGCTGCGTATTAGCCGCCCAACTGGCGCAATTGCCGGACCACGCCAGCCCGAAGGTGTTCAGTAAAGGCTTGCGAGCCACTCAACGCTATCAGGTTCCAGGCGCAAGGGAAGAGGCCCAGCAAGGTTTTCCGCATGTGATGCAACGGGCGCTGCCGCAGCTGTGGCACAGCAGGAGCCAAGGGGCCAGTGAGCCAGCCGCGCAGATCGATGCGCTGATGGCCATCATGACCACCCTGAGCGATACCTGTGTGTTGTCGCGCGGTGGGCTAACGGCGCTGAAAGCGATGCAGCAGGGGGCCGCCGAGGTACTGCATGCTGGAGGATATCAACATCCGGCAGGGCAGGCGGCGTTGGCCAAACTGGAACAACGGCTATTGGCGAGCAACGCTTCACCCGGTGGCGCAGCCGATTTGCTGGCTGCGGCTCTGTTCCTCGATCGGGCTACGGCCCGCTGAATAATCAATCCAGAGGATGTTATGGAACATATCGATTTGAGTTATCCGGCCAGCATTACGCTGCCGGGTAAGGCACTGACCGGAGTCGTGGGCTCCGGTGACATGGAGGCTCTGTTTGAGCCTGCGGCTGACGGTACGCTGACGGTGGCGATCAAAACCTCCGTAGACGGTAGTCGTCAGCGTTGGCAGCACCTGTTTGAACGCTTGGCGTCATTGCGCGATTTACCTGCCGGACGGTTAGAGATTAACGACTTCGGCGCTACGCCGGGGGTGGCTCGGTTGCGTATCGAACAGGTATTTGAGGAGGCCGCCCATGCGTGATGATCTCAGCTTTATCGAACTCAGCGCCCGGGAGCGCGCTCGTAATCTGCTGGACAACGGCAGTTTTTGTGAACTATTGGGGCCATTTGAGCGTATTACTTCACCTTGGCTGGAGCCACAAGGCATAGTCACCCAGGCCGATGACGGCATGGTGGTCGCCAAAGGCACCATTGACGGTCAACCGGCAGTGGTAGTGGCGGTAGAAGGGGCGTTTCAGGGCGGCAGTATGGGGGAGGTTTCCGGTGCCAAGATGGCCGCGGCCCTGGAACTGGCGGCAGAAGATAACCGCAACGGCATTGCGACTCAGGCAGTATTGCTGCTGGAAACCGGTGGCGTGCGTTTGCAGGAAGCCAACCTGGGGCTGGCCGCGATCGCGGATATTCATGCGGCGATTGTCGATCTGCGCCGATATACCCCGGTGGTGGGCATTATTGCCGGAACCGTGGGCTGCTTTGGCGGGATGTCGATCGCGGCAGCATTATGCAGCTACCTGATTGTCACCCGTGAAGCGCGCCTGGGTTTAAACGGCCCACAGGTGATTGAACAGGAAGCCGGTATCGAAGAATACGATTCCCGCGATCGGCCTTTTATCTGGAGCATGACCGGTGGCGATGTGCGCTATCGCAGCGGCTTTGTCGATGAAGAAGTCCCTGATGCGTTACATGCGGTCAAGGCTGCGATGACAGGTTGCCTGCAACGCGGCGTGCCTGCTCAGCACCGTTCCGACAATTATCACTACTACTTGCCGAAACTGTCGCAATTCGACACCCGCCAGCAGGCGGACTCGGCGGTCATTGCTCAACTGTTTGCTGCGGAGGATCGGGTATGAGTACGTCATCATCAAGCCGTGGAGAATATTGGTTCTCTTTGCTGACGGCAGGTGCCGAGCAGCGCCAGGGGCAGTGCGCCTCGATCCGAGTCGCGGACGCTGAACTAGAGGGCCAACCGGTACGTTTTATCGCCGTGGTGCCGGATGCAAATAACCATTACCCACGCGCCGCACGCGGTGAAGTAGGTTTGCTGGAAGGTTGGACGTTAGCCCAGGTAGTCAGTGAAGCGGTCGCGGCTGACGTTGGTAAAGCACAAAAGCGCGCCATCGTGGCGGTGATCGATGTGCCGAGCCAGGCCTACGGGCGTCGGGAAGAGGCCTTTGGTATTCATCAGGCGTTGGCCGGTGCGGCCGGGGCTTATGCCAAGGCTCGGCTGGCCGGTCACCCGGTGATTGGCTTGATCGTCGGGAAAGCCATGTCCGGCGCGTTTCTGGCGCACGGCTATCAGGCCAACCGCTTGATCGCCTTCAACGATGCTGGCGTGATGATCCATGCGATGGGCAAAGAGTCTGCGGCGCGCATCACGTTACGCTCCGTAGAGGCGCTGGAGAAGCTGGCAGCAACCATTCCACCGATGGCCTATGACATCGAGCATTACAGCTCGCTGGGCCTGCTGGAACAGTTACTGGATATCCGTGACCCGCTGCAGGCCAGTGAGCAGGAGCTTAATCTGGTACGCCACTCGGTGGTCCAGGCGATTGCTAAAACACGCAGTGAAGGCGTTGGTTTAACTAACCGCCTGGGGGCAGACAACCGCCATAGCTCTTCGCTGGTGCGTGAACGTATGCGCGCAGAGTGGTAATGCCACGCTAGCCATTTTTACGTCAGAGTTCAGGAACAAAATACTACCCGCCGGGAGGGCGCATGTGATGCGTTCCGACCCGGCATAAAGCTTCACCTGCATATAACAATATAACTAACACCATCGCACCTGATCTGACTGATTTTTTCTTTTTAACAGGTGATTTATGACATACGTAATTATTCATGCCTTGGCACCGATTTTTGTCATTATGCTGCTGGGCTTTTTTGCCGGTAAGGCAAAAATGGTCGATAACCAGAACGTTTCATTACTCAACATCTTCGTGATGGATTTTGCCCTGCCGGCGGCCCTGTTCGGTGCCACCGTACAAACGCCTTGGGCGGGGATCGTTGAACAGTCGCCGCTGATCGTGGTGTTGGTGCTGGCGATGTGGATCACCTATGCGGCGATCTATTTTACCTGCACCGGGATCTTCCATAAGTCTCCGCAGGATGCCGCGGTGCTGACGCTCACCGTGGCGTTGCCCAACTATGCCGCGCTGGGCCTGCCGATCCTCGGTAGCGTGCTGGGGGAAACGCCGGGAACCTCGTTGTCTGTGGCGGTGGCTATCGCCTGTGGTTCGGTACTGATGACACCGTTCTGCCTGCTGATCCTTGAGCGTGAGAAGGCCCGTACAGCTGGTGGGGTTCAGGGTTCCAGCCTGGGCATGTTGCCGGTGCTGATGTGGCGCTCGGTAAAAAAACCGATCGTCTGGGGGCCGCTGCTTGGGGTGGTGCTGTCGGCGATAGGCGTTCATATGCCTGAAATGGTGCTGGCCGCGATCAAACCGCTTGGCCTGTCGGCTACGGCGACGGCGCTGTTCCTGACCGGCGTGATCCTATCTGCCCGTAAGTTGCAGATCAACGGCCCGGTACTGCTGTCGAGCGTAACCAAACTGCTGATCCAACCGTTTATTGCCTGGGGGCTGGTGCTGGCATTGGGCCTGCACGGTAGCGTGGCTATCACCGCTATTTTGATGATCGCCCTTTCTGCCGGTTTCTTCGGTATCGTCTTTGGTAACCGTTTTGGCGTGCAGTCGCCGGATGCCGAAGCCACGTTACTGATCAGTTCCGTGTTGTGTATCATTACCTTACCGCTGTTTATCACCCTGACCTCAGGGATGTAACTGGAGCAACCGATGATTCGCCCGCATGACCTGATTTGGATTAGTGACCGTTCTGCCCTCAGCGCCGAGCAGGCGTTGCCGGAGTGGGTGAGCCAGCAGTGGCGCACCTCATTACCGCTGGTGGTGCGGCGCGATGTTCAGGGCAACGGGCGGATCCCGGTGGGGATCCGGGGTATGAAACGCAGCCAGCGCGCCGCAGCTTGGGTTAACGAAGAGGCTATCCGGCGCATAGTGACTCCGGAGTCTTTGGTGAGTGAACCCTTGGCATTGCTGCACTCGAGCTTTGTTTCCCAGCCTCCGGTGCAGGCGCTCATCATGCTGGCTCAGCGGCCTTGGCCGTGGGGCTGGGGCGTGACCGGCAGCTGTGGTTATGCGCTGGCGACCGAAATTCCGGTGATGCATGCCGATAGCGATCTGGATCTGTTGGTTCGCTGTCCGCAGCCTGCCAGCCTTGATGAGTTGCAGCGGCTGGCGCAGTGGTTGCAGGCGCTGCCTTGCCGCGCCGATGCCCAGATAGAAACACCGCTCGGCGGCTTTACCCTGAGCGAATGGCTGCGGGATGGACGAGCGATGCTGAAAACCGCTGAGGGGCCGTTGGTGACGACGGATCCATGGGCCAGCTCTCAGGAGATCTGATGAAGATTTTATTTACCTTTCCCGGTCAGGGGCCGCAGGTGCCTCAAATGCTGCACCAACTGCCGGCCAATGAAACAACCCAGCGGTTGTTAAGCGAGGCTTGCGCTGTTCTTGACCAGGACGTATTGGCGTTGGACAGCGCCGAAGCCTTACAGAAAACCCGGGCAGTACAGCTGTGCCTGCTGATAGCCGGTGTGGCCTACGCGCGGGAATTACAGCAGCACGGGGTCGAGGCTGACTTTGTCAGTGGGTTATCCATCGGCGCTTTTCCGGCCGCAGTGATTGCTGGGGCTTTGGCATTTCCCGATGCCGTCCGGCTGGTGGCGTTACGCGGCCAGCTAATGGAGGAGGCTTACCCTGCGGGATATGGCCTGGCGGCGATTATCGGCTTGCCGTTACGCCAGGTGGAAACGCTGATAGCAGAGGTCAACAGCGCTGAGCTACCGGTCTATCTGGCCAATATCAATGCCGAAGACCAATTGGTTATCGCGGGCAGCGAAGCCGCAATGGTGCAGGTCATGGCGTTGGCGAAAACCGCCGGTGCGGCGAAAACCCAGCGTTTGGCGGTGAGCGTCCCTTCCCACTGTGCCCTGTTGGCACAACCGGCGGAAAAGCTGGCGCAGGCCATGAAGCAGGTAACCATCAATCGGCCGCAGGTTGCGTATCTCAGCGGCAGTAGCGGGCGCGTGTTATGGCAGCCGGAGCGGATTGCTGACGATCTGGCCTTCAATATGGCCCGCACCGTGCGCTGGCATGAGGCGATGGTGGCGGCCTACGAACGGGAAGTCCGTCTGGCGATCGAAATGCCGCCGGGCGCGGTATTAACCGGCTTGACTAAAAAAGTGATGGAGCAGGGGGAAGCGCTGTCCCGTTGCCAACTGGGGCTGAACGCGGTCTGCGGCATTGTGGCCAAATATCGGCGCGATTAAACCGGCCCTTCACCGCGTGCGTACATACGGCCTTCCGCCGTCAACGCCAGCAGGTTCGGATCCTGCTGCTGGTTACGGTTGAACACCAGCGCGATGGTTTGGCGCATTTGGTACTGTTCGCACAGCGGCAGTAATTTCAACGTGTGTTCATACATCTTCTTCATTCGCCCTGGCACCAGCGTGTAGCCCACCCCGGCCTGCACCAGGCTGAGCATTGAGAAAATATCATTCACCCGGGTGACGATTTCCGGTTCAAAACCGGCAATCTGAAACGCTTCGCTAAAGCCGTGATAAGTGGCGAAGCCTTCGGTCAGGGAGACAAACTTCTGGCTGCGGAAGTCTTGCAGGTCTGCCGTGCCATCGCTGTTTAGCGCCGAGGCTGCCGGTGCGGCAAGATAGATATCATCCTCAAACAGTGGCAGGATCTCAAAGCGCAGCGGATCGATTTGGCTGTCCGAAACCGAAATCAGGATGGCATCCAGCAATTGGTTCCCCAACTGGGCCAGCAGATCCTCATTCGATCCCATCGTCAGGCTGATCTCCATGGCCGGGCGGCGTACCTTCAGCCCCATGATCAACCGTGGAATGGTTTCCAGCGTCAGTGAGTAGAGCGTGCCGATACGCATGCGTTGCTGGCCAAACCCCGCCTTTAGCCGAGTTTCTTCGATGCCTTTGTAGGTGAGATCCACGATATCGCGGGCGTATTCTGCCAGCGTTTGCGCAGCGGGCAGGGGCAGCAGGTTACGCCCTTTATGAATAAACAGCGGGCAGCGAAAACCCTCTTCCAGAGTATGTAATGCACGATGCACGCTAACGCTGCTCAAGCCAAGCTGTTCTGCGGCTCGGCCGATGTTTTCCTTCTCCATAAACGCCAGAAAGATTTCCAATTTTTTCAGGGTGATTTCGCTGTCGATCATCGGCTCAGGCTTGGGTAAGGGCTAATGAGAGCCATGATAACAACAATTGCCCGTCCATAGCAGGCACAGAGAGCCTTCCCAAGCCCAAGGATAAACCGTTATATTGCGCCGCAGTTTATTTGGCCCAATCGATCAACTTTGCGAGCGCCCACTGAGATAGTGGCGAATTAAGGGTTACACTTATAAAAAAGCTCAGGAGGGCATGCTATGGATTACGAATTTCTGCGTGACGTAACCGGTCAGGTGGTGGTCAGATTTTCGATGGGGCATGAGGCCATCGGCCATTGGATTAATGAAGAGCTCAACGGTGATTTTAACCTGCTGGACCGTATTGAAGCCGGTGCGGCAGGGGTCAAGGGCAGTGAGCGTCAGTGGCAGTTGGAAGGCCATGAATACACGTTGCTGATGGACGGTGAAGAGGTGATGATCCGCGCCAACCAGTTGGAGTTCGAAGGCGACGAGATGGAGGAGGGGATGAACTACTACGACGAAGAGAGCCTCTCTTTCTGCGGTATCGAAGACTTCCTGACGGTGCTGAAAGCCTACCGCTCGTTTATGCTCAACTACTGATTATCCAGACGGGGGCAGGATGCTGCGCCCCTTGTGAGTCCCAGGTGGCCGATTCTCGGCCGCCTTTCCTCCCTTCTGTAATGATTAAATAAAATCAAATAATCATGTTACTGATTTTTTAATCTGCGACACAGCGCCGATTTTTTCTTTTTTGATTTTATATAATCATTTTGATTAAAATAAATCACAATGACGAGGGTAGGATGAAAATTAAGGCGACAATAGAGAAAATCCCTGGGGGGATGATGGTCGTCCCGCTGGTGCTTGGCGCAATGATCAACACCTTTGCTCCACAGGCGCTGGATATTGGCGGCTTCACCACGGCACTGTTCAAAAACGGTGCGGCTCCACTGATTGGTGCTTTCCTGCTGTGTATGGGGGCCGGTATCAGCTTCAAGGCGGCTCCGCAGGCACTGTTGCAGGGCGGCACCATTACCTTGACCAAACTGCTGGTTGCCATGGCCCTGGGGCTAGGCGTTGAGCATCTGTTTGGGGCGGAAGGTATTTTTGGCCTGACCGGCGTGGCGATCATTGCCGCAATGAGCAACTCCAACGGCGGCCTGTATGCGGCGTTGGTCGGCGAGTTTGGTAATGAGCGAGACGTCGGGGCGATTTCGATCCTATCCCTGAATGACGGGCCGTTCTTCACCATGATCGCGCTGGGTGCGGCAGGTATGGCGAATATCCCATTGATGGCGTTGGTGGCGGTGTTGGTTCCCCTGCTGGTAGGGATGATGTTGGGTAATCTGGATCATCAGATGCGCGACTTCCTCACCAAGGGGGGCCCAATCCTGATCCCATTCTTTGCCTTCGCGCTCGGTGCTGGCATCAATCTGGAAATGTTACTGCAAGGCGGTATGGCTGGGGTTCTGCTCGGCGTGTTGACCACTTTTGTCGGCGGTTTCTTTAATATTCGCGCCGATCGACTGGTGGGGGGCTCAGGTATTGCCGGTGCGGCAGCATCGAGCACTGCCGGAAATGCGGTGGCGACGCCATTGGCGATTGCCCAGGCGGATCCTTCGTTAGCTAGCGTCGCGGCGGCTGCGGCCCCGTTGATTGCCGCTTCGGTGATCACCACCGCCATACTGACCCCGATTCTCAGTTCTTGGGTGGCGAAGCGTAATGCCGCTAAGGGCGAAGCGCTGAAGGAGACAGCATGAAGATGATCGTGATTGCCGATGATTTTACCGGAGCTAACGATACCGGCGTGCAATTGGCAAAAAAGGGCGCGCGTACCGACGTGGTGCTCAACGAACTACCGCAGTCTACCCGGCGTACGGATGTGCTGGTGATCAATACTGAAAGCCGGGCGTTATCTCCTGCAATGGCCAGCGCCAAGGTAAGTGAAGCCTTGCGGGCTTATTGCCAGAGCGATACCCCGCCCTTGGTGTATAAAAAAATCGACTCGACCTTTCGCGGTAACGTGGGAGCAGAGATCGAGGCGGCGATGGTCGCCAGCGGTGCGCAGTTGGCTATCGTGGCCGCAGCCATCCCCGCAGCAGGTCGGGTAACGCTCAATGGCGAATGCCGGGTTCACGGCGTGCCGTTGGTGGAGACCGAGTTCGCCAGCGATCCGAAAACGCCGATCGTGTCTTCTCATATCAAGACCTTGATTGGCTTGCAGACGGCCTACCCGATCCATGAGTTGAATTTACAGGTAGTACGCAGTGGCGAGCTAGGCCGCGAGTTGCCGCTCCTGAGCCGCAACGGGCCAGCGATTGTGGTAGTGGATGCCGAAACGGATGGCGATCTGGCGCAGTTGGCACAGGCAATTCAGCAACTCGGCTGCCGTTATCTGCTGGTAGGTGCTGCCGGATTGGCAAATGCATTGCCAGCCAGCAGCTATCTGGCCGCTCGCCAGCGTCTGCCCGTGCTGGTGGTTGCCGGTTCGATGAGTGAAGCCACCCGGCAGCAGATTGTGTTTGCCGCAGAAGAGAAGTCACTGGGTATTTTAGATATTGATGTCGAAGCCTTGTTGCAACCGCACAGCCAGTCTGCGGTAGACGAAATTATCCGCCAGGCAGCCAGCGTCCTGCGGGATCGGCAGCACTGTGTACTGCGCACCTGCAGAGATGCCGATGCTCGCCAGATGATCGATACGCTTTGTGAAAAGCATGATCTTTCGCGCCAGCAGTTGGGGGACAAAATCAGCCAGACATTAGGCTCCATCACCTTGGCGATTATCAATCAGGCTCAGATTGGTGGCTTGTTCCTGACCGGCGGCGACATCGCCATTGCGGTTGCGAGAGCGCTGGGTGCGGAAGGTTACCGTATTACCAGTGAGGTTGTTCCTTGTGTGCCCTGTGGCATGTTCGTCAACAGCGAGATCGACGATCTGCCAGTGATCACCAAGGCCGGAGGATTTGGCGGCGCTTCAACGCTGCGGGATGCACTTTATTTTATTGAGGAGATGTACAGTGGCAAATAACACGATTGCGGTCACCATGGGCGATCCGGCAGGCATTGGGCCAGAGATTATCATTAAGGCGCTGTCTGAAGGTGAGTTGGCGGGAACGCCAGCGGTCGTGGTGGGCTGTCTGCAAACGTTGCAACGTATTCAGGCATTGGGGATCGTGCCAAAGGTCGAGTTGAGGCCGATCCAGCAGGTTTCGGAGGCACGCTTCGCGCCCGGTATTATCAACGTGATTGATGAACCGTTAGAGGACCCCGCAGCGCTGACACCAGGGAAAGTGCAGGCACAAGCGGGCGATCTGGCTTACCGATGCGTAAAGCGTGCCACCGAACTGGCCATGGCAGGTGAGGTAATGGCCATTGCCACGGCGCCGCTGAATAAAGAGGCGCTGCATCTGGCCGGGCATCTGTATCCAGGCCATACGGAGTTGTTGGCAAAACTGACCCACAGTCGGGATTATGCGATGGTGTTGTACACCGATAAGCTGAAGGTGATCCATGTTTCCACCCACATCGCCCTGCGCAAGTTCCTTGATACGCTGAATGCCGAGCGGATCGAAACGGTGGTGACGATGGCGGATACCTTCCTCAAGCGCGTCGGTTTTAAACATCCAAGGATCGCGGTCGCGGGCGTTAACCCCCACGCGGGTGAACATGGTCTGTTTGGCGATGAAGAGATCAACATCGTCAGCCCGGCGATTGCGGCAGTAAAACAGCTTGGGATCGATGTCTCAGGCCCGTGCCCACCGGATACCGTCTTCCTGCAGGCTTATGAAGGCCAGTACGATATGGTGGTCGCCATGTATCACGATCAGGGGCATATCCCCCTCAAGCTGCTGGGCTTCTACGATGGGGTTAACATCACGGCGGGCCTACCGTTTATCCGAACTTCTGCCGACCACGGCACCGCGTTTGATATTGCCTGGACAGGTAAAGCCAAGTCTGAGAGCATGGCGATCTCGATTAAATTAGCCACTCAGTTGGCGTGATACCACGGACGTCATGAAGCCACAAACTCGCCAGGACCAGATTCTGGATTACCTGAAAGCCCATAATCTGGTCACCGTTGAGCAATTGGTCAGCGCTATCGATGCTTCTCCTGCCACCATCCGGCGCGATCTGATCAAGCTGGATGAGCAGGGGATCATCAATCGCAGCCATGGCGGCGTGGCCCTCAACCGTTTTATCCCCGCACAGCCTACCACTAACGAAAAACAGCTGCGTAACCCGCAGGAGAAGCGGGCTATCGCCCAATTTGCGGCCACGATGGTTAAAGCCGGTGATGCAGTGGTGCTGGATGCGGGTACCACTATGTTGGAGTTAGCGCGGCACTTGACACATCTCCCGCTGAGGGTGATCACCGCCGATCTGCATATCGCACTGTTTCTCTCAGGATTTAAACAGATCGAGGTGACCATCATTGGTGGCCGTATTGATGACAGCAGCCAGTCCTGCGTCGGCGATCATGGGCGCAGGTTGCTGCGAGGGATCTATCCGGATATTGCGTTTGTCAGCTGTAACTCGTGGAGTATTGAGAACGGTATTACCACCCCAACTGAAGAGAAGGCGGGCTTGAAGCAGGATTTGATGGCCAATGCCCGCCAGCGGGTGCTGTTGGCAGATAGCAGTAAATACGCTGCCTACTCGTTATTTTGTGTGGCACCGCTTGGCAGCCTGACGGATATCGTCACCGATAAGGCGCTGGCTGCCACTGCACAACAGCAGCTGGCGGATTTACCCGCAGGCTTGCATCTGGTGTGACTGACAGGGCAACCTCGGCTGCCCTGTATCTCAACATCACAGGTGCGGAATGTTGCGCCCGTAGTAGATCTCCTGCATCTCTTTCCACAGCAGATCGGTGATCCTTTTCCGCTCCTCTTCGCTCAGCTCGTCCGGCCTGGCGTTGAACAGATAGTGTTTCAGATCGAAATCCTTCAGCAGCATCTTGGTGTGGAAGATGTTCTCCTGATACACGTTCACATCCATCATGTGGTACAGCGCCTTCATATCCTCGGACATAAAGTTCTGGATCGAATTGATCTCATGATCGATGTAATGCTTCACACCGGCTACATCGCGTGTGAAACCGCGTACGCGATAGTCCATGGTGACGATATCGGATTCCAATTGGTGGATCAGATAGTTCAGCGCTTTGAGCGGTGAAATCACGCCGCAGGTAGAGACTTCAATATCGGCCCGGAAGGTACACAGGCCGCCTTCTGGGTGGCTTTCTGGATAGGTGTGAACACAGATATGGCTTTTATCCAGATGTGCTACCACCGTCTTTGGCAGCGGCCCTGGGTGCTCAGAGGTATCCACGTCTTTCGGATCGACCGGCTCTTCGCTCATCAGAATGGTGACGCTGGCGCCTTGTGGATCGTAGTCCTGGCGGGCGATGTTGAGAATATTGGCACCAATGATCGAGCAGGTTTCACTGAGGATCTCGGTCAGGCGGTTGGCATTGTACTGTTCGTCAATGTAGGCGATATAGCCATCGCGATCGTCTGCGGTTTTGGCATAACAAATATCGTAAATACAAAAACTCAGGCTCTTGGTCAGGTTATTGAAGCCGTGCAGTTTGATCTTTTGCAATTAGGTTTAGCCCCTATCTTCTCGCTTAACGTGAAACGTTCAGTGCGTTGAGCAAATACTGCGGCAGGGCAAAGCTGCCAGCGTGAATTGCCGGATTGTAGTAGCGGCAGTCTAAGCCACTTTGATGAAAGCGTTGTTGCAGCGTGGTGACATCCAGCTGGCGCAAAGCCGGATTCTGGCTGGCCCAGGCAAAGGTCATGATGCCGCCGTAATAGGTCGGGATCGCCGCCTGATAGAAGCTGACGTCGTTAAAATACTGGCTGAGCTTGGTGTGGCTGTTGACCGCTTCGTCCTGTTGCAGGAAGCAAACGCCGTTCTGGGCTACGAAGATGCCACCCTCGTTGAGGCAGCGTGCGCAACCTTCATAGAACGCCGAGGTAAACAGGCTTTCACCGGGGCCGATCGGATCGGTACAGTCAGAAATAATCACGTCGAACTTTTCGTCGCTCTGGTTGACGAAATTGACGCCATCATCGATCACCAGCTTGAAGCGGGGATCGTCATAGGCTCCGGCGTTGTGATTAGGTAAGTATTGGCGGCAAAATTCCACCACGCCCGCGTCGATCTCAACCATGGTGATCTGCTCAATGCCCTGATGACGGCAAACTTCACGCAGCATAGCACCGTCGCCACCGCCGATAATCAGCACTTTCCTGGCATGGCCATGGGCCAGCAGCGGCACGTGGGTCATCATTTCGTGATAGATAAACTCATCTCGCTCGGTGGTCTGCACTACGCCATCGAGAGCCATCACGCGGCCCAGCACCGGGTTTTCAAAGATCACCAGATCCTGATGCTCGGTCTTCTCACGGTAAAGTACCTGCTCTATTGAGAAGTACTGGCCAAAGTTGGCATGTAACGTTTCATACCAAATCTCTTTCTGGGTCATGTGCGGGTTACTCCGTAATAACAACCATGAAAAATGAGCGCAACATCATAAACCCTCCGTGTGGCAAATTACAGCATTGTCGGCAGGGCAATAGATAGGCGATAGCCAACCCAGCCGGTATTGCTGGCAGGGTTGGTAGAAGCAGGGGAGTGATTAGTTGGCGTAGGCCAGCAGACTCAGGGAGTCGCGCGCCAGAGATTTGCACTTATTGGGAGTAGGAATAGCGATGCCGCTGAGATCGCGGTAGCTGTCTTCACCCAGGGATTTCATATTAAAGCTATTATAGTTAGTCAAATCCCAACGGTTTTGCTGGGCGAAGTACACGATGGCGCGTTTGATTTGCGCGTTAGGCAAATCATTATAGCCACAGTCGTTTTTTAGATAGACAAACACCGCGGTCAGATCGGCCAGATCTTCCGCTTCGGATTCATTCAGCGCCAGGCTGGCATTGGAAAAGCCCAGCATAGTCAGCAACAGCATCAACAACGTTGTTTTTTTCATCATGAAATAGACCTGTTCAATATCTGCTGACGTTACCACACTTGACTGTAAAGGCACCAAATTAATTATGTGGGCTTAACATACCTTAATAGTAGCTCTTGACCTTCCACTAAGGGGAGGGTTTAGGCTGCGGATCTTAAGCTTTCGATCACTGAGAAAAGGGAACCAGCGATGTTACGCCGTGATTTTATCAAACTGACCGCCGCAATAGGTGCCGCAAGCGCCTTGCCATTATGGAGCCGTGCCGCCTGGGCGGCCGATCGTCCAGCCTTGCCGATCCCACCGATTTTGACGCCAGATGCACAAGGAAAGATCGCGTTGGCGCTGCAAACCGGTGAGATGAACTGGTTGCCTAACGTGGCTACCCGCACCTGGGGGATTAACGGTGCGTTGCTTGGCCCAGCGGTCCGTTTGCAACGGGGTAAGCCGGTGACGGTGGATATCAGTAATAAACTGCCTGAGGCCAGCACGGTACACTGGCACGGGTTGGAGATCCCCGGTAATGTCGACGGTGGTCCACAGGCCTTGATCCAACCCGGCACCACCCGCACGGTGAGTTTCACTGCCGATCAGCCAGCGTCTACCTGCTGGTTCCATCCCCATACGCATGGCAAGACTGGCCAGCAGGTGATGATGGGGTTGGGCGGATTGGTGCTGCTGGAAGATGAAGAAAGCAGCCAACTGCCCTTGCCGAAAACCTGGGGAACAGATGATATTCCCGTGATCCTGCAAGATAAGCGCCTGGGCAAAGACGGCCAAATCGAATATCAGTTGGACATCATGAGCGCGGCCGTGGGTTGGTTTGGTGACCGTATGTTCACCAACGGTACTGCCTATCCGCAACACATCGCGCCACGCGGTTGGCTGCGTCTGCGTTTCCTGAACGGCTGTAACGCCCGCTCGCTTAACCTGTCCACCAGCGACAATCGGCCATTATACGTGATTGCCAGTGACGGTGGCTTCCTGGGCGAACCGGTTAAGCTGACCGAACTGCCGATGCTGATGGGCGAGCGCTTTGAAGTGTTGGTCGATGCCTCCGATGGCAAGCCGTTCGATATCGTTACCCTGCCGGTGAAGCAAATGGGTATGACGTTGGCCCCGTTCGATCAGCCGCTGCCGGTATTGCATATTCAACCATCACTGGCGCTGGGCGTGAAATCCATGCCGGACAGCCTGGTGAAATTGCCTGCATTGCCATCGCTGGCCGGGGTGCGGGAACGCTGGTTGCAACTGATGATGGATCCTAAGCTGGATATGCTGGGGATGCAGGCTCTGATGGATCGCTATGGTCATCAGGCGATGGCCGGGATGAGCATGGATCATGGCAATGCCGCGGGTAACATGGCTGGTATGGACCATAGTAAGATGCAAGGCATGGATCAGAGCAACATGGCGGGAATGGACCACAGCAAGATGGATCATGGCAGCAAACCGTTTGATTTCAGCCATGCCAATACCATCAACGGCAAAGCCTATGATATGGCCAAGCCGGCGTTTGAGGCCAGGCGCGGTAAATACGAGAAATGGACCATTTCCGGTGAGGGCGACGTGATGATGCACCCGTTCCATATCCATGGCACCCAGTTCCGTATTCTGTCGGAAAACGGCAAGCCACCGGCGGCCCACCGGGCAGGCTGGAAAGATACGGTGCTGGTAGAAGGTTGGCGCAGCGAAGTGCTGGTGCGTTTCAATCATCTGGCCAGTGCCGATCAGGCCTATATGGCCCACTGCCACCTGCTGGAACATGAAGATACCGGCATGATGTTAGGCTTCACTGTAGCCGATTAAATTATCCCAGGCTGCGGCTAACCACGCCGCAGCGTGTAAAGTGGTGACGCACTCGCGTCGCCACCGCCCGCCAGCTATGCTAAACTCTGCGCCCTTCTTCCGGCAACTGACCTGAAAACTATGAAACACACTGTAGAAGTAATGATTTCCGAGCAGGAAGTTAAGACCCGTATTGCTGAACTTGGCCGCCAGATCACCGAAGATTACCGCGATAGCGGCAGCGATATGGTGCTGGTCGGGCTGCTGCGCGGTTCTTTCATGTTTATGGCCGATCTGTGCCGCACCATTGAAGTGCCGCATGAGGTCGATTTTATGACCGCCTCCAGCTACGGCAGCGGCATGTCTACCACCCGCGACGTAAAAATCCTCAAAGATCTGGATGAAGACATCCGTGGTAAAGACGTATTGATCGTCGAAGACATCATCGATTCCGGCAACACCCTGAACAAGGTGCGCGAGATCCTGGCATTGCGCGGGCCGAAGTCCCTGGCGATTTGTACGCTGCTGGACAAGCCTGAGCGCCGTGAGGTTGAAGTGCCGGTGGAATACGTTGGCTTCCCGATCCCGGACGAGTTCGTGGTGGGTTATGGCATCGATTACGCCCAGCGTTATCGCCATCTGCCTTACATCGGCAAAGTGGTGATGCTGGACGAATAATCTGGCCGGGGTTCAGCAGGGCGCTGAACCTACTATAAGGCGCTAGAACCTTTTTCCTGCTTGAGCGTGGCTATCGCTTTGCGGTAGCCCATCTCCAGGCTTTCACGGCTGGTAGCGGTGACTTCCAGATCGTGTAGACGACCATCCTGGATACCGTATACCCAACCGTGGATCATCACTTTCTGGCCGCGTTTCCAGGCAGACTGCATGATGGTTGAGTGGCCCAGGTTATACACCTGCTCGATTACGTTGATCTCGCACAGCACATCCAGACGTTGTTCCGGTTCCAGCTCGCCGAGCAGGGAACTGTGCTTGTACCACAGATCGCGAATGTGCAGCAGCCAGTTGTTGATCAACCCCAGTTCCGGGTTCTCTACCGCCGCCTCTACTCCACCGCAGCCCAGGTGACCACAGATAATGATATGTTCCACCTCCAGCACGTCGACGGCATATTGCACCACTGACAGGCAGTTCAAATCGGTATGGATCACCAGATTGGCCACGTTACGGTGAACGAACAGCTCACCCGGCTCCAGGCCGGTCAGGCGTTCGGCGGGCACGCGGCTGTCTGAGCAGCCGATCCACAAGAATCGCGGTTTTTGCGCTTGAGCCAAACGTTCAAAGAAGCCGGGATCTTCCTTGTTGATGTTAGCGGACCAGGCTTGGTTGTTGGCGATAAGCCTTTCGATTTCTTGCATGGCGGTTATTGGCCTGTTATGAACGAATTGCGTTGAAGTAATATATGGCAAGCGTCACAATTTGGAAATCGGAACAGTTAAGCAATTTTCTGCCCTATAGA
>NZ_CAMFLB010000026.1:0-120967 GCF_945957435.1 Serratia sp. PL7
TGAGTCGACCTCTGTTGATTCCATTGTTCGCAGCGCTGGCATCGCCAAGGGGACGTTTTATTACTACTTCAAATCCAAAGATGAAGTACTGGCAGCGTTGGCACAGCAACTGTGTGCCGAGATGGTTGCCCGCTCACAAATCATTGCCGACGATCCGCAACTGGGGGCGATTGAAAAGTTCTGCGCCATCATCGCCGCGCAGAATCAAACTGCAGAAGCCGGGCAGGCTTTGGTTGAGGACTTACACCGCCCAGAGAACCGCGCATTGCATGAGCGCAGCAATATTGAAACGGTGTTGGCCTTTGGGCCGATCCTGGCAACGGTGGTGGAGCAAGGAAACCAGGAAGGCGTTTTTCAAGTTGATGATCCGCTATCGACGGTGCAGTTCATTCTTGCCGGTTCGCTGTTCCTGTTCGGCCACCAGATGTTTAGCTGGACGCCTGAAGAGCAAGCCGCGCGTATGCAGGCCATGCTGTTGCTGATTGAGCGCGCCTTCGGTGCCGCTGCCGGGTCTTTTGCCGCCGTTTTAGGAGCCAGCATCCAAGGGGAAGATTAAAATGGCCCCGGCACAATCTACTATTCCCTGCAACGCTAATGGCGGCGTTGCTTGTTTCCATAGAGCAGGAGCCTATTAAAAAGTAAGTCATAACATTTCATTAGCGTATCGATAAAAACCTGAACTTTAGTGATCGGCTCATTAGTAGCTGATGGCTACCTTTTGACCTAACCCTGGGATATTTATCATGATGGATTATTCTTTTTTATCTACTCGCACGTCATTTTTAATGGTTAAACCGTTCTCGCTGACAGCCATATTACTAACGGGCAATGCCTATGCTGGCGATTGGTCGGTAGGTGCTGGTGTACTGGCAGAACAGTTACCCTATCGCGACTATGATGCACAATATATACCGCTACCGATTTTGACTTATCAAGGAGAGCAGTTTTTTATTAACGGCCAAGGGATCGGGATTAATCTACTGAGTTCTGAGAAGCACAATCTGCATTTGGCGGTTAACTACTCCCCACTAAGCTTTAAGCCTGCGGATAGCGACGATCCGGCGATGAAGAAACTGGACAAGCGGCGAGCGACCGCCATGGCGGGCATCGGGTATCAGTACCATGCCGATTGGGGCAGCATCAACGCTGATATTGCAACCGACGTGCTGGGCTATAGCGACGGCGTAATTGCCGATGTCGGCTATCAGTACCGCTTCCAGTTTGGCAAATTACAACTGGTTCCCGGTTTCGGTATGCGCTGGCAAAACCGCGCCTTCAATAATTACTATTTTGGTATCAGCGAACGGGAATCGCAACGCAGCGGGATGCAACAATACCAGGCGAAAAGCGGCGTCACATCTTACATTTCTCTCGCCAGCTATTATGCCATTAATAACGACTGGCAGCTGTTCCTGATGGGATTTAATGAACAGATGAGCGACACGGTGAAAGATAGCGCGATGACCGATCGTGATTATAGTATCAATGCAGTGGCTGGCGTTTTATATAGCTTCTGATCGGCCCACTATTTTATTTGATAAACCAGCGATGGATCCCAATAATCATTTATGGGAAGGGACTGTTTTGCCATAACCCACTGCACCTTAATTTGTGACTAGCCAGCGTTTAAGGTGCAGTTTACTTTCTGCCAGGGTAAGGGGATTTTAGGCACCAAGATCCCCGAGTCACTCCCGATAAAGCAAATCCCCATAAATCCCGGTCAGCACCCCACCCGGAGCGAACTGCTTTTTGATCCACTGGGTGACCTGCCCGGTTGCCGCATGCTGTGTCGCCAGCAACATGCTGGAATCCTGCCGTGGGTTATGAATGGCGCGGGTTGCCAACAGCCCCTCTGCTACCGGTTCACGCGCCATATATTCCGGTAAGAAACCAATCCCCTCCCCTAAAATCTGGCATTGGCACTTGGTGTTAAAATCCGGCACCAGGATCGCTTCCTGCCCGTGCAGCAACCATCCCACCTTCTTGTTGATGGTATGCGCGGTGTCTTCCACCATGATGTTGGGATAAAGCCGCAGCTGGCTCTCTGAGATCGGCTCTGGCATAAACGCCAAGGGATGATCGGGCGCAATGGCGAACACCCAGCGGATGGCGCCAATTTCGGTGTAATCAATGCCACCGCCGTCCAGCAACGTATCCGGTGCGCCAATAGCGATATTGGCCTGGTTGTTGATGATGGAATCCCAGACGCCGTTGTATACCTCGGTGGTCACCGTAATGTGGCAGGTGGGGAATTGCTTCTTCAGCACCTGTAACAGCCGGGCGGTATGCCTTGGGGTGTAGAGCAACTGATTGATACAGATGCGCACCCGCGCCTCGATACCCTGCGAGATGGTATCAATACCACGCTTGATGGCATGGAAGTCGTTAAGCAGATCGGTCGCTTTACGGTAGAAGTAAAAACCGGACTCGGTGAGTTCGATGCTGCGCGTGCTGCGGTTAAACAGTACGACGTCCAGCCCGGTTTCCATCCTTTTGATGGTATAGCTGATGGCCGAGGTCGTCAGATCCAGTTCCTTGGCCGCCTTGCTGAAGCTGCCAAAACGCGCCGTGGTGGTAAATGCCAACAGATTTTCTTCGGTAAAAATAGAATTCATGACCCCTCCTCCCCCCTGGACGCATTGTTGAATGTATTTGTAAATCCTATGACACGCAACCAGTATTGAACAAAATTTAACACTGCGATTACAACTGATTTGAAGACAATCACACTTCTGATTATTAGTTTAGAGCCTGATGTGGCGGGAGGTGAAAGCCCATTCCCCGCAGGGACGTTTGCCGTGGCAAAAGGCGCAAAACATAAGAGAAAGATTGCGCCGCCGCACAGTTTGTCTTTATTGTTGAATTATTTTCAATAATTACACCCTTTGCGATGAATGATTCTTAAGCGGATGTTTTTATCCAGCATCTATTGCTATTCTCAGTAGCAATGAAAGCATCCAAAGCCCACTGGAAAAATAGGGAGCCAGAATATGTCTGATAAGGCGCTAATCACAGAATTTCTTTTTGCAGCGGAACAGGGCGACAGCGACGCGCTGAAAAATTGCCTGAGTAAAGGGGCAGATATCAATGCCACTAACCGCCAAGGCCGCACCGCAATTACGCTTGCCAGCTTGAATAAACATTACGACTGCGTGGAATTATTAATCGCTGCCGGTGCAGACATTGATAAGCAGGATCAGACCTGTTTTAACCCCTTCCTGCTGAGCTGCCTGAATAACGACTTAACGCTACTACGTCTGGTATTGCCAGCAAACCCGGATTTGGACCGTTTAACACGCTTTGGCGGCGTGGGTATTACCCCAGCCAGCGAAAAAGGTCACGTCGATATTGTACGTGAATTGTTAACGCGTACTGAAATTAACGTCAACCACACCAATTTTGTCGGTTGGACGCCGCTGCTGGAAGCCATTGTGTTAAATGATGGCGGCGCGAAACAGCAAGAGATTGTCAAATTACTGCTCGATCACGGTGCCAATCCTCATATGACCGACAAATATGGTAAATCGCCTCTGACGCTGGCCCGCGAAAAAGGCTATCACGAAATTGCTGAACTGCTGGTTGCCGCCGGCGCTTAACCGAGGAGAAATGCCATCGCACAGCCTCAACGGCAGTGCATTACAGCGTTATCGGCGGAGGTGGCGTTCCCCCGCCAGAGGCTAAGTGGGCAGGTCGAACAGGTTTTTTCACGCGCGGTAAACCTGTTCGTTCCCGAGCAGAACATGCTCTACACGTTATTAAGCGACGAGTACGATAACGCCCCCAATAGTTGCCGCATAGCGCTCAGGCACTGTGACCAGATATTTAGCCCAGGAGATCGCGTCGAGTTTTCTCAGGGCAGCATTGAAATAGGTCAGCATAGTTGGATTGATTTATCTCACTGCCAGACATGGCAGCAGCCTGACCTGTATTTAACCGAAGCAAGCAGAGCATCAATTGCTTGGCACCAATGGGGGGCTTGCATTAATCAACAGGCTTCATCCGGTAATTCGCTGTTTAATTACCGTGGCGAGAATATATTTTATCGGGAAATGGCCAGATTATTACAACTTCATCGTGATGCGTTATTTCTAGCGATACGGCGCAATGAAGATCCCGACGAGGCCTTACATTCTCTCATTGGTTTGGGAATTGGCCTGACGCCTTCCGGTGATGATTATCTGGTTGGGCTTTGCTCTATATTATTGCTACCCGGTCATCCGGCGCGAAAATATCGCGAGGTTTTTCTGGCAGTGCTGGAGAAAGCACAACATAAAACCACGCTGCTAAGCGCTATTACCTTAGAAACGGCAATCAATCAGCGTTACCGACAGGTGATTAGTCACCTGTTAGAAAAATTAGTACACGACGATCGTCACCTTATTATCGATACCATTAACAAGATTAAACAGATCGGTTCAAGTTCGGGTTGCGACATGCTGTATGGCATGGCCGATGCCTGCCTCTTGACCTCATATTTTGGAGAAAAATATGCCCATCAGGATCGTGGTAAAAAACAACACC
Source organism: Serratia sp. PL7 (assembly GCF_945957435.1). NCBI lineage: Bacteria > Pseudomonadati > Pseudomonadota > Gammaproteobacteria > Enterobacterales > Yersiniaceae > Serratia > Serratia sp. PL7. The sequence continues at coordinate 4,522 of NZ_CAMFLB010000026.1, forward strand.
TGGTTTGACTCTGTTTCGCTGATGTCTATTTCCACCAAAGCGAACAAACTTGAAGGCGTTGAACAAGCGTTTGTGGCCATGGCCACGGAGATGAACAAAGGAGTGCTGGAGAACCTGGGCTTGTTAACCCCAGAGCTGGAAGCCGCCAAAAACGGCGATCTGATGATCGTGATTAAGGGTGCCAGCGATGAAGCTAATGAGGCGACTCTGCAAGCGATCGAAGCCTTGTTCACCCACAAAGATAAAGGTGGCCGCCACGAAGCGCGTTACGCCACCCTCGCCAGTGCGAAAACTCATATCCCGGAGAGCAACCTCGCGGTGATCTCGGTAAACGGGTTGTACGCGGCACGTGAAGCCCGTCAAGCGCTGGAAAACGATCTCAACGTGATGCTGTTCTCCGATAACGTCTCCATCGAAGATGAATTGGCGTTGAAACAGTTGGCGCATGAAAAAGGCCTGCTGATGATGGGGCCAGACTGCGGCACCGCCATCATTAATGGCACCGCCCTGTGTTTTGGTAACGCGGTTCGCCGTGGCAACATCGGTATTATCGGCGCATCCGGCACCGGTAGCCAGGAGTTGAGCGTACGTATCCATGAGTTCGGCGGTGGTATTTCGCAACTGATTGGCACCGGCGGGCGCGATCTGAGCGAAAAAATTGGCGGCCGGATGATGCTGGACGCGCTGGAGATGTTAGAGAACGACAACGGTACAGAGGTGATTGTACTGGTCTCCAAACCCCCTGCCCCTGCCGTGGCACACACCGTGCTAGAACGCGCCCGTGCCTGCCGTAAACCCGTGGTGGTTTGTTTCCTTGGGCGCAATGAGCCACCAGCCGATGAACCAGGGTTACAGTTTGCACGTGCAACCAAACAGGCAGCGTTAAAGGCCGTGCTGCTTACCGGCATCAAAGAAGAGTCGCTCGACCTGCATCCACTGAACTGGCCGCTGATTGAAGAAGTGCGTGCCAAGCTGACGCCGCAGCAAAAATACATTCGTGGTCTGTTCTGTGGCGGCACTTTGTGCGACGAAGCGATGTTTGCCGCACTGGAAAAATACGACGACGTTTACAGCAATATTCAGCCCGACCCGGCCATGCGCCTGCAAGACCTCAACCGCAGCGTGGCACACACCTTCCTCGACTTTGGCGATGACGACTTCACCAATGGCAAACCGCACCCGATGATCGACCCGACCAACCGCATCCAACGTCTGTTGCAGGAAGCGCGCGATCCCGAAGTTGGCGTGATCGTGATGGACTTCGTGCTTGGCTTTGGCTCTCACGAAGATCCGGTGGGCGTAATGATCGAGGCGATCAAAGAGGCCAAGGCCATTGCGTCCAGCGAGAGCCGACCGTTGGAGATCCTCGGCTATGTGCTGGGCACCGATCTCGATACGCCGTCGCTACAGCAGCAGTGCCAGATGCTCACCGATGCGGGAGTGATCTGGGCTAGCAGCAGCACCAATACCGGATTGCTGGCGCGTGAATTTGTTTGTAAAGGAGGGAAAGCCTGATGAGCCACACGTTATTCAACCAACCGCTGAACGTCATTAACGTCGGTATCGCCATGTTCAGTGATGATCTCAAAAAACAGCATGTGCCGGTAACCCAGCTCGATTGGACTCCACCGGGCCAGGGCAATATGGCGGTGGTTGAGGCACTCGATCAGATTGCCTCCCCCGCGCTTGCCGAGAAAGTGGCTGCCGCGAACAAACTGGCGCTGGAGCGCATTATTCAGTCGCATCCGGTGCTGGTAGGTTATGACCAGGCGATCAACGTCGTCCCTGGTATGACGCGCAACACCATTTTACATGCTGGCCCACCGATCACCTGGCAGAAAATGTGCGGTGGGATGAAAGGCGCGGTCACCGGTGCGCTGGTGTTTGAAGGACTGGCAGCCAACCTCGACGAGGCAGCAGAATTGGCAGCATCCGGCGAAATCATCTTCTCGCCGTGCCACGAGCATGATTGCGTGGGTTCGATGGCAGGCGTGACGTCCGCGTCAATGTTCATGCATATCGTCGAGAACAAAACCTACGGCAACCGCGCATATACCAATATGAGCGAGCAGATGGCGAAGATCCTGCGCATGGGGGCCAATGACCAAAGCGTGATTGACCGACTCAACTGGATGCGCGATGTGCAAGGCCCGATGCTGCGAGATGCCATGAAGCTGGCCGGTGAGATCGACCTGCGGCTGATGCTGGCGCAAGCGCTGCATATGGGCGACGAGTGCCACAACCGCAACAATGCGGGCACTTCACTGCTGATCCAGGCGCTGACGCCGTGGATTATCCAGGCGGGCTACCCGGTTGAGCAGCAGCGCGAGGTCTTCGACTTTGTCGCCAGCAGCGATTACTTCTCCGGCCCAACCTGGATGGCGATGTGTAAAGCGGCAATGGATGCGGCGCACGGTATTGAGTACAGCACCGTGGTCACCACCATGGCGCGTAACGGCGTTGAGTTTGGTCTGCGCATCAGCGGGCTACCGGGCCAGTGGTTTACCGGCCCAGCGCAGCAGGTTATCGGCCCGATGTTTGCAGGCTATAAACCGGAAGACTCGGGGCTGGATATCGGTGACAGCGCCATCACCGAAACCTACGGCATTGGCGGTTTTGCCATGGCAACCGCTCCGGCCATCGTTGCACTGGTCGGGGGCACGGTGGATGAAGCGATCGATTTCTCACGCCAGATGCGTGAAATCACCTTGGGCGAAAACCCCAACGTCACTATTCCCCTGCTGTCGTTTATGGGGATCCCAACGGCGATCGATATTACCAAGGTCGGCAGCAGCGGCATCCTGCCGGTGATCAATACCGCCATTGCCCATAAGGATGCCGGGATCGGCATGATCGGTGCCGGGATTGTGCACCCGCCGTTCGCCTGTTTTGAGAAAGCAATACTGAGGTATCGCGACCACTACTGCCAATAACAATATACCCGTCGTCTTTCAAGCTGCAGCGTTGTTACCTGCACTATCTCACCCCAGTCACTTACAAAAACGTAAGCTCCTGGGGATGAGATAGTTTGTCGCCTAGCTGCAACTTGAAATTCATAGGGTAACCGGGGCTAACCCAGCGTTAGCCCCACCTGACACCAGAGAGTTGTTCACCTGCAGGACCAATGGCGATCCCGTTGATCGTCGAGAGTTGTTAAACGACCTGTGAAGGATTTTCCATGAACAAAATGAAATTAGAGTGGAAACGCGGTGACTGGGCAGCCTACTTCGGGCTGATGACCAATAACCTGACCAACCTGCTCACCATGATGGGGTTACTCATCTTTGTGGTGGGTATTCCCAAAGAGATTGTCTACGGGCGCATAGCCCCGGCCTTTGGTCTGGCCGTGATGATGGCCAGCATCTGTTACACCTGGTTCGGCCTGCAAATGGCTCGCCAGACCGGGCGGAGCGATGTGACCGCGCTGCCTTCTGGCCCGAGTGCGCCGTCTATTTTTACCGTGACCTTCCTGGTGCTGATGCCGGTTTATCAGTCGACCGGCGATGCGGACTTTGCCATTTCGATCGGCCTAGTGTGGTGCTTTGTTGAAGCACTGATCCTGGTGGGCGGCTCTTTCCTCGGCGAAACCATCCGCAAGATGATCCCGCGCACCGTGCTGCTCTCCTGCCTTTCCGGCCTGGGGCTGTTGCTACTGGCGATGAACCCGATGTTGCAGGCGTTCGAAGCGCCGACCGTTTCGTTCATCGTGCTGCTGCTGATCTTTATCAACTGGTTTGGCAAAAAGCCAATATTCGCCCGCATTCCGACCGGTTTGCTGCTGCTGATCGCCGGTACTGCGCTGGCGTGGATCTCCGGCCTGCAAAGCCCAGATGCGATTAAAGCCTCAATGTCTTCCTTTGGCTTTAACCCGCCAGGATTCCATGTCGACAGCTTCATGCAGGGCCTGCCACACGCGCTGCCGTATCTGGCCTCTGCCGTCCCGCTGGGGCTGGCGAACTACATCTTTGACCTGGAGAACATCGAGAGTGCGCACGCCGCCGGGGATGAATACAACACCCGCAAAGTGATGATGGCCAACGGCCTCTCCTCCATGTTCGGCTGCCTGCTGGGCAACCCGTTCCCGGTGACCGTGTATGTTGGCCACGCCGGTTGGAAAGCCATGGGGGCCAGCATTGGTTACACCTTGGCGTCCGGCGTGACGATGTTCCTGGTTCCGCTGTTCGGGCTGGGTGCCTTTATGTTGGCGGTGATCCCGATGACGGCGATCGTGCCTATCCTGGTGTTTATCGGCGTGGTCACCGCCAACCAGGTGGTGAGGGAAACGCCGAAAATCGAGGTCCCGGTGATCTTCATCTGCCTGTTCCCGTGGATCGCCAACTGGGGATTAACCATGGTTAACAGCGTGCTGGGGGCGGCGGGCACCTCGGGAGCCAAGCTGGGCGCTGAGTTGCTGCATAGCAAAGGCGTGTATTACCAGGGGCTGGTGCATTTGGGTAGCGGTGCGCCACTGGCCAGTATGCTGTGGGGCTGTGTCGCGATTTTCGCCATCATCAACAAACCGCTGCGTGGTGCGGTGGCAGCGGCAACTGGTGCTCTGCTGGCCCTGTTCGGCGTGATCCATGCGCCAGCCGTGGGCTTTGCCGAGGGAAGCTCATTGCTGTTCACGCTGGCTTACCTGATGATGTCGGCCATGTTTGTGGTGAAGCATTTTCTCGATAGCCGTGAAACGGTTCCAGCTCCAGTGCAAGAGCCAACCAAAACCGCCTGACCTCTCATCCCTACCCTCTCCCACAGGGAGAGGGAGTTGCCCCGAGTGCGCAACCAGCCCGGACAGTAGGGAGTAATAAAAGCAAGGTATTACACCGAAAAATCAACGAACTCGATCGGTTCCCTCTCCCTGTGGGAGAGGGTTAGGGTGAGGGGCATTTATAGGTTCCCGCCCCTATTTAAACGGCCTTTTTAATCGGAAGACCCAAATGAAAGAACTCGTCGTCGTCGCCATTGGTGGCAACAGCATTATCAAAGACAACGCCAGCCAGACCGTGGAACATCAGGCCGAGGCGGTGAAAAAGGTCGCAGACTCGGTGCTGGAAATGCTGGCATCGGATTACCACATCGTACTCACCCACGGCAACGGTCCGCAGGTGGGGCTGGAATTACGCCGTGCAGAAGTGGCCCACGAACATGAAGGACTGCCGCTAACCCCGCTGGCCAACTGCGTGGCGGATACCCAGGGCGGTATCGGCTATCTCATTCAGCAGGCACTCAACAACAGTCTTGCACAGCATGGCGGGCAGAAAGCGGTAACCGTCATCACGCAGGTTGAGGTGAATAAACAGGATCCCGCCTTCACCACCCCCACCAAACCGATTGGCGCTTTCTTTAGCGAACAACAGCGTGATGCGTTATTGCAGCAATACCCCACCTGGCGTTTTGTAGAAGACTCCGGGCGCGGCTATCGCCGGGTGGTCGCCTCACCGGACCCCATCAGGATCGTGGAAGCCGACGCTATCAAGGCGCTGACTCAACAAGGGTTTGTGGTGATCGGAGCGGGCGGCGGTGGCATTCCTGTCGCGCGTAATCCGCAAGGGGATTACCAAAGCGTCGATGCGGTGATCGATAAAGATCTGTCCACTGCCCTGCTCGCCAGGGAAATCCGCGCCGACGTACTGGTGATCACCACTGGCGTGGAGAAAGTGTGCATTCACTTTGGCAAGCCGAACCAACAAGCGTTAGGCCAGGTGAACGTGGCCGAAATGACCCGCTATATGGCAGAGGGCCACTTCCCGGCAGGCAGCATGTTGCCGAAGATCGTCGCCAGCCTGGCGTTCTTACGCGACGGCGGCAAACGCGTCGTCATCACCTCGCCGGATTGCCTCCCCGCCGCACTGCGCGGTGAAACGGGCACCCATATCGTTAACCTCTGAGAGGCAACAACAGATGAATGAGAACAAAAGCCGCCGTGAGTTTTTGAGCCATAGTGGCAAAGTGGCTGCGGCCTGCGCACTATTGGGGGCAACCTCCTCCGTCGGTTATGCTGCTAACCCGGCAACCGCGAACTGTGAGGCAGATCGGCGCATGAAAATTACTGACAAGCACTATTATCTGGATAACGTGCTGCTAGAGGCGGGTTTTGAGTTTGACGGAGCAACCCCGGTCAGCACTCGCACCGAACTGAAAACGCTGGAGATCAATCAGGGCAAGATCGTTGCCTTGCGCGATAACCGCCAGCATGCGGACAGTACGCTGCCGGTTTACGACGCTGGCGGCAAGCTGATGCTGCCCGCCATGCGAGATATGCACATCCATCTGGACAAAACCTTTTACGGCGGCCCATGGCGTTCGCTGAATCGCCCGGCGGGCACCACCATCAAGGATATGATCAGGCTGGAGCAGAAGCTGCTGCCGGAACTGCAACCTTACACCCAAGAGCGGGCCGAAAAGCTGATCGATTTAATTCAGTCCTACGGTTCCACCACCGCCCGCAGCCATTGCAACGTTGAGCCAACCTCGGGGCTGAAAAACCTGGAGAATCTGCAAGAAGTGCTGGCACGCCGCAAATCTGGCTTTGACTGCGAGATTGTCGCGTTCCCACAGCATGGCCTGTTGTATTCGAAATCAGAGCCGCTGATGCGTGAGGCAATGCAGGCAGGAGCGCACTATGTCGGTGGTCTGGATCCGACCAACGTCGATGGCGCAATGGAAAAATCGCTCGATAGCATGTTCCAGATCGCGCTGGATTATAACAAAGGGGTGGACATCCACCTGCACGAAACCAGCCCGGCAGGCATTGCGGCGGTGAACTACATGGTAGCAACCGTCGAGAAAACGCCACAGTTAAAGGGCAAGCTGACCATTAGCCATGCCTTTGCGCTGGCAATGATGAATGAACAGCAGGTGGATGAGATTGCTACCCGTATGGCAGCACAGCAGATTACCATTGCCACCACGGTCCCTATCGGCACTATGCACATGCCGCTCAGCCAGTTGCGTGAGAAAGGCGTGTTTTTGATGACCGGCACCGACAGCGTGATCGACCACTGGTCGCCGTATGGCTTGGGCGACATGCTGGAGAAAGCCAACCTTTACGCTCAGCTTTACGTACGCCCGAATGAGGGAACTCTGTCACGTTCGTTGGCGCTCGCCACCGGTGATGTCTTGCCGCTGAATGACAAAGGGGAACGCGTATGGCCGAAAGCCCAGGACGATGCCAGTTTCGTGCTGGTTGATGCCTCCTGCTCCGCCGAAGCGGTAGCACGCATTTCCCCAAGAACCGCCACGTTCCATAAGGGCGAGATGGTTTGGGGCCACGTTGGGCAAGGCAGTAAGGCCTGATAGATGTGGTGACACCAGGGGTGCAGCACGCTGCGCCCATTTACATCATCATTGGCTTAACCCGTACTTGCATTAACAATCCACCCGCAGAACAGACCGAGCAATGCCAAAAATACCAATAAGGTGATTAACACCCGTGCTCGCTTATGTCCTTTGGTAAACGAATAAATGAAGTTCACAATTTCGTAGATGGCTTCCAATATCCCAAAAATAATTCTGAATACCAGGTTCACCAACTCACCGATACTTTCAAGCATTCCCTGCTCCTTGCTATCCGTAAAGACCATACCGTAGCAGCAAGGCACATGATAAGCCACTGACCTACGCTGGCAGGCCAACGGATTGCCCACTCTTACCAGCGCATTGTTGGCTTACACGGATCATAGTCCGCATCCCCGTCTAAACTTATCGCTCTTCACTCAGGCAAATCGTTTAAAAACCGTGGATCGGTGGGAAATAATGCCTTTGCTTCCTGATGTAAACGCCGGTAGGTGGCGGTATCCTGTTGATATTGCGCGATAGCCAACCATGAGGCATAAATATTTTTATCGATCCGCTGAGCAAGATAGCCCTGTGCCCATTGAGCATAGTTTTCAAGCAAGCGGGGGGCGCGGGACTGGTTATACATTAGCAACGCATGGGTCTGTTGATCGTAATGCCAACGTTCGGTATTCACCCAGGGGTCAAACGCCATCGCACGGTGAGCGGGTTGAATATCCGCAAAGTGATTACGTTCAAAGGCGGTTAAAGACAAATTGGCATATAGCCCAATACTGGCCACTATGCAGATGGCGGCTGAAGCCATAGGCACTACAGTTCTTAAAAATGAGTGAGTTACTGAAGATAAAGTGGTGCGCTCTGTGGCCTTATCGGTTTGGCAATCCCACTGTGCCAGCAGCAGTAAAAAAATGGCCCAATGTGCGCTAGACAGCATAAACGGGTATTCCGTTTGGCTGTGTAACAGCAAAGGGAGCAGCACGATGGCCAACGCCAGGCTTGCGCCTTTTTTTCGCCAGGATAGCCGGAGCAACCTGATACCGGCACACAGTAAGACTATCATGCCAGCCAAGGCAACCATGCCCCCTTCAACCCACCACAGTAAGATTTCATTATGCGGATGGCGCACCACGCCAAGACCCAATGTGGATAATCCGGCAGCCAGGCGATAGTGCTGAAAACTATATTCGAATCCACCGTAACCCCAACCCAGCCAAGGCTTTTCGGCAATCATCTTTATGCTGTCCTGCAACATGATCAACCGGGCCTGGTTTGATGTGGTGTGTTCAACCGTTTCAACTCCTCCATTTATTTGAAAAATGAATGCGATAGTGATACCCAAAAGCATTAGGCCTGTTGCGATACCCGTGAGCTTTTTTGCCTGCCGCCATCCCAACCAGAGCAACAATATCCCGCTGATAACGCCGCCAAGCCAACCTATCCGTGACTGTAACCACATCAACAATGCGGGAAACAGCACCAGTACCAACCCCAAGGCATAACGTCTGTATCGTTCTGCTTTTGGCTGGGTTAAGGAAAAATCAGGCAACAACAACAGCATCAATGCCAGTGCCAATCCGCAAGCGATAAAGCTGGCTAGAACATTCACCTGTTGGAAGACCCCATAAGGCCGGTCGTTTTTCATTGGGTAGTCAAACCAGGCTGGTACAACTTCCGGTAAGGCCAATTGCAACAGAGCAATCAGCGCCTGGAATACCGCGGCCAGCAGAATGGCGTAAAATAGCCAATGCCGGGCAAAGTGCGGTGGGCGATATTGCATCCATGAGACGTAAAAAACCCAACCGCCAGCTAACCCAAGCCAGCGTGCCATTCCCGCACTCTGCCAATGTGGCGAGGTATATAATAGGGGAATTGCCAGGATCACCACGGCCAGCAGCAGCCAACGGGCAGTTACGCTAAGCGAGATGGAAGAGTTGGCCGATAGTGTCAGCCAGAGGGTGGCAGTGACGGCAGCCATCACTGCCCAAGTCAGGATATTATGCGGCAGTTTCAGGCCACTTCCGCCCATATTAGGCAAGGCAAGCGGGCTAAGAAATATCAACCAAATCAGTAACAGCCCTAGAGGCAATAAGGATAGTCCCACCGGGCTAGCCAATGGTAAAGGACTTTGTGGATGATGCATTTTTCACCTGATGAAATAAGCTTTAGTGTTGAGAGCGACGGTATTACTCTTTTATTCTTATCACTCTTCAAATTACGGGGGGGATAATAAATTTCACATCAATTATAGTCATTGATGTATTAGAGGCTACAACATCGTGACAAACCAATCAATTTAATGATTGATAATTAACAGCAAAATACATTTAATTTTTTATAATAAAAAATTAAATGCTAAGTGAACAGCAGAGATCGCAAACTCAATGGCAATATTGCTGAATTACCGAGGGGGCTAAACGCATACCACAACCAAGTTAATACATTGATTATTTTATAAAAATATACCACGGCCGTTTGGGCGCAGCCGATTAAGGAGTGTTTGGCCCGGCAAACCGGGCCATCGTGCGATAAGAGGATTAATTCAACTTAAAATTAACTTAAATCAACATCCTTGCTGCCAAATAGCCAGGTCAGAATAAATCCGGCGGTATAAGAGATCAATATACCGGCGACATAAACCAACATGCCGGCGAAAATTCCCTTGGCTGAGGTCATTAATGGAATCGACACCAGACCCGAAGGGCCAAACACCGTATTCAGCCCCACCGGCAACCCCATCCAGGCAACCAGACCGATAAAGAAGCCGCCGACCGCGCCCCCCAGGCAGGCGGTAACGAAGGGCTTCAAACGCGGTAAGGTAACGCCGTAAATCAGCGGCTCACCAATCCCCAGCAGGCCAGGGAAAATGGCCCCCTTAATCTGGGTACGCAGTAAAGAGCCTTTAGGTGACCGAGCAAACAGCGCCAGCGACGCCCCCACCTGCCCTGCACCGGCCATCGCCAGAATAGGGAACAGCGAGTTAAAGCCCTGTGCATCCATCAAGGCAAAGTAAACCGGCACAAAGCCCTGATGAATGCCAAACACTACGGCGATCAGGAACAACCCGGCCAGAATGGCGGTGCCGAACGGATTGCCGTTCAGGTGCATAAACAGCCATGACATGCCCTTAAACAACTCACCGCCAACCGGCATAATCACCACAAAGGTAATGGCGCCAGTGATCAGCAGGGTAATTGACGAAGTCAGGATCATATCCAGATTATCGGGGATCACCCGGCGCACCTGCCTTTCGATCCATGCGCCCAAGATACAGGCCAGTAGAACCCCAATAATGTTACCGCGTGGGTCGATCGCCAGCCCAAAAAAGTCGCTCATCCCTGCGTAATAGCCTGTAGTTCCTTCAGGGACATAGCGTAAAACAAACAGTGAAGCGATGATCGCACCGTTAACCCCGGTGCCACCAAAGGCCTTCTGAGTATTAAAGCCGATCAGGATACTGAGGAAGGTAAACAAACCGATGCTGAACACTTTCATGTAAGCGATCAGCCCTTTGAGCCATGCGGCCGGTGCTACGCCCTCCACGATCAGCGTTTGCTGCATCAGGGTAGCAATCCCCAACAACAGCCCTGCGGCAATAAAACCTGGGATCAACGGCGTAAAAATCGTGGCAAACTTAGTCAGGAAATTATGTACCGCGCTATTTTGCTTGGCTTTCATCTGCTGCTTGTTTTCACTTGCCAGGGCCTGCAAGTCAGCTTGCTCGGCATTCCCCCGTTCCTGCTGCGGCTGCGCCGTTAACAACGCATTCATCATCTCGCTGGCAGTCTGAGCTTTGCCAGGGCCGAGGATAACCTGCAGTTGATCGTCGCCGTTAACTACCCCCATCACGCCAGGGATCTTCTTCAACTCATCGAGCCGTATCTGCTGACGATCTTTTAACGTCAGACGCAGCCTGGTCATGCAGTTACCGCAGATAATGATATTTTTACTGCCGCCGACCAGAAGTAAAATTTGCTCTATCATAGGAACGGTTATTTTCGCCATGGTTATGCCTGTATCCCTTGCAGTGCTTGACGGATAAATCCTTTGTTTTTACTCAAAACCGCGCTGGCCTCAGGGGCAGACAAGCCGCCGAGGATCATCACAATCGCGGTTTTGCAGTGACGCTGACATTGATTAAGTGCCTCTTCCGCCTCCTCTGGGCTGCACTCGGTGGCTTCGACCACGATATTGACCTGGCGCTGTATCAGCTTGGCGTTGGTGGCCTCCACGTCGACCATCAGGTTGCTGTAAACCTTGCCGCTGCGGATCATCGCGCCGGTGGTGATCATATTCAGGATTAACTTCTGCGCCGTTCCCGCTTTCATGCGCGACGACCCCGTCACCACTTCTGGGCCGACTACCGGTTCAATAGCGATATCGGCTGCCTGGCTCATTGCGCTATTCGGATTGCATGAGATGGCCACAGCAGTCGCCCCAACGCTACGGGCATACGCCATTGCCCCCAGTACATAAGGGGTGCGGCCACTCGCTGCGATGCCAACCAGCACATCACGCGCGTTGAAACCGAGATTACGCAGATCCTGTTCGCCCATTTGCGGATTATCTTCGGCATTTTCCACCGCCTGCAAAATCGCGGCATGCCCCCCGGCAATCAGACCAACGACCTGTTCACGCGGCGTGCCGTATGTTGGTGGGCACTCACTGGCATCCAGGATCCCCAACCGGCCAGAAGTGCCTGCGCCGCAATAAATCAATCGACCACCACAGGCAAAAGCCTCTACTACCAGATCCACTACCCTGGCGATTTCTGGCAAGGTGGCAGCTACCGCCAGCGGCACTTTTTGGTCTTCGCTGTTGATTACTGCGAGCATGTCCAGAGTAGGTAGCGTGTCAATTTGCGAACTGGCCGGGTTGCGGCTTTCCGTCACCATCTGGCTTAAATTTATCTTCATAGGGGCTTCCAATGGGTTAAGATTTTCGACAATGTTAAGGAATTATTTATTCGGCAAATGTGATAATCGTCACGGTAAATCTATTCTCGCCGACGAGTAAATCAGGAATAAGACGGAAAAATAACCGCCATTTAAACTTTAATTTTCAACAATTTCAAATAAATAAGTCAAAGGAATGAAAAGCCCCCTAACTGGAATAATCTATTACACACAGTGGAGATATTGTTGATGTCAGTCCTGAACGAAATCACCTGGTTGTTGCCAAGCCTGGCCGAAAACCAGCAAAAGATCGCTAAATATATCCTTGATAACCCGGAAGCCGTCCTGAGTATGTCTTCTTCCCAGTTTGCTGAAGATGCGGGGGTCAGCCAGTCAGCCATCGTCAAGTTTAGCCAGAAAATCGGCATGAAAGGCTTCCCTGCCCTGAAAATTGCCATCAGTGAGGAGCTGGGTAGAAATAACCTGTTCAAGTCCTATCCGCACAAGGCCTTGCATAACGCCATCTCGTCGGAAGATTCATTGATGGTGGTGGCACAAAAACTGGCCCATGAGAAAAATGCCGCGATCGTCGAGACGACAAAAAGGATCAATTTCGCCATTTTCCAACAGGTGGTCGATGCCATCGATAACGCGCAACGCGTACAGATCGTAGGCATTTGGGGCTCGGGTCTCACCGCCAAAGATTTGAGCTACAAATTACAGAAGATCGGTATCCTGAGCCTGGTGGAAGCCGACCTTCACGTCCAGATTGCCACCGCGCAGGCGCTAACCGCCAAAGACGTTCAAATCGTTATTTCTTTCAGTGGCCGCAGGAAAGATATGCATATCGCCGCCTCGATGGCCAAAGCACAGGGAGCGACGGTGGTCGCCATAACCGGCAGCAAGGACAATCCTTTAGCCAAAATAGCCGATTATGTATTGGAAAGTGTCTCTGATGAAAACGAGTGGCGTAGCTCTTCGATTTCGTCCAGAACCGCACAAAATACCCTGACGGATTTGATTTTCCTGGCGTTAATGCAACGACGCAAAGAGATTGCCAAACCTCTGGTGCTGAATGCGAGCATGACCATTAATAACCTGGACGACTGACCCCCAGAAAAAACCGAATACCATTAAAACAATGACAAGAATTATCTTAACTTTTTATGACGGGATTAAAATAATTACCGCAAGATATTCTTGCCCTTAAAGGGTTATTCTTTGCTCGCCCCCTTTACCAATCAAGCTGCGCGATACAATGCTGGTATAAAAAACCGGCATTATTCCTTTCCGCGCCACAAACACGAATCGATCAACTGTGATAATTATCACTTTATTACCTGGTTTGGAATGTACAATCGCCGGAAATTGATACCTCGGAGTCATCCCATGAAAAAAATAATACCGGCCATCTTTTTATTTAACGCCGGAAGCTATGCTGCCGCTATTCCAGAAGCCCAACTAAAAGAGATGTGGCTTTCCCCCAAAGGTGCAACTGAAAAGCTCATTGCCGACATGAGTTTTGCAGAAAAACTCGGACAAATGTTGATGATTGACATTCGTTACTGGGATGAAAATAGCAGCGAAAGTAAAACCCCTTTTACCGAGATGAATACCCACGTCAGTAAAATGATGACGGACTATCATTTGGGTTCAGTGATCCTGTTCCGTGAAAACCTGATTAACACTCCACAAACGGTTGAGTTGATTAATAATTTCCAGCACGCACGGACTAATTTACCGCTGTTTATCAGTACCGATCAGGAAGGCGGCTATGTTACTCGTCTGCGTGTGGGCACCGAGATGCCGGGTAATATGGCGCTAGGCGCTACCGGTGTGGCCGATTTAGCCAAACAAGCCGGGAATATTCATGGTTATGAGTTAACCAGCCTTGGGTTTAACTTTAACTTTGGGCCGGTAGTGGATGTGAATAACAACCAGAATAATCCAGTTATCGGCGTTCGCTCTTATTCCGACGATCCGATTCTGGTTGGGAAATTAGCTCGCAGCTATATCGAGGGTATTCACCAATATCCGGTACTCACCTCTCTGAAGCACTTCCCTGGGCACGGCAACGTCGCCTCGGATACCCATTTTGCCCTCCCCAGCGTCAACACGGATAAGGCTTCATGGCAACAGACCGAACTGAAACCCTTTGTCGACGTAATGCCCGATACCGATGCCATCATGACCGCCCATGTGGTGGTGCCAGCGCTTGATAGCACCATCCTGACCAACATCAAGGGAGAGAAAATCGGTACCCCGGCCACCTTATCCAAAGCGATCCTGACCGATACCCTGCGTAATCAACTCAAGTTTGACGGGCTGATCCTGACGGATGCCATGGACATGGGGGCCATTACCGGCAATTTTGATCGTCATTGGTCCATCAAGCAGGCTATTTTAGCCGGTAATGATATCGTCTTGATGCCAATAGGGATTAAAGACAGCGCCAGCATTGAACAACTCGGCGAACTGTATGCTTATTTGCAGGCAGAAGCGGAGAAAGATCCGGTGCTGAAGCAACGCATTGAAGATTCTGCGCAGCGGGTGATTTATACCAAGCTCAGTAAGCGCATCTCCCCTGCGCCTCATGATACTGCCACGGCTGAAAGGATTGTCGCCTCCAAGGCGCACAAGGATCTGGAAAACGCCATTTCGGAGCAGGCCATTACGCTGATCAAAAATGAGCAGGTTCTGCCTTATGCGCTGAAACCACAAAACAACATCATGGTCTTTTCGGACGAAGGCCCACGCAATGAGTTAATCAACAAGCATCTGGGCCAGATTGCCAATGAGTTGAAAGTGGGATTAAACGTAAAGGATCAGGTGGTTAAGCTGGATCAGGATACATTAACGACAGAAGAAATTGAGCAGCAACTGCAAGGTCAGCAGTTGGTTATCCTGGCCACCTACAACCTGAAGCTCAACCCAGTCAATGCCCAGCGCATCATCGACGTCGCCAATAAGCAAAACATTCCTCTGGTAGTTATTGCTACGCGCAACCCGTATGACATTGCCTATTTATCTGACGTAAAGGCCAATATTGCGATTTATGGCATCACCGGTTTTGATGTGACCAATAACGTCCGCAACAGCCTGGAAACCAACATTCGCAGTGGTTTAAGAACGCTGTTCAAGGGGCCTACAGGGGATAGTCTTGCAACGCCTCACGGTAAATTGCCGGTTGATATTAAAACACCAGATAATAATAACGTGCTCTACCCACGCGGTTACGGATTAACGGCATTATAATATCTCTGAAGGTAAAACATGAAGATCTTAACAGGGCTAGTGATTTTCAGTGCTATTCTCATGGCACAACCGGTATTGGCTGATGAGTCTGAGACAGATTATGATCAGGAGATCATCAAACTCAATAAACGCATTCAGCAAATAGAAAAAGAAAAGAAAGAAGCACAGGATAAACTTAAACAACAAACCTGGCGCTTCGATACCTATATTGGCACCGAGCAGGAGATAGACAGTGACGACCGCTGGAAATATATCCGTGGCAGCGTAGCAACCTCACCTTATGTCGGTGCCTTTATTTACCAGAATGATTCATTGTGGCTGTATGATGTCCAATTTTTGAAAACCTATCTGGACAATACGCCAGAATATGACCGCACACGTTGGCAGGCAGGCGTCACCAGAACGTTTCCCTTCACTTTGGGAGGAAAAACTGGCAACACCAAATTACGCCTCGGTTATCGTAACGACAACTGGCATTATCCGTCCATCAGCAACCCAGCGCTGGCAGCACCGGAATACAAAGGGGATATCCGCAAGGGCGAGGAGCGGCACGAGATCTGGATCCGTCCGCAAGCCTATTACAAATACTCTGATAGCCTGAGTTTTAATGCCAGCCTCTCTTTCCGCCTGATTGACCGCAAGTTGGATTATGCGCGGGCCAAAGGGGATTATGGGGTTTACAAGCGCGATTGGAGCCAGATCAATGAGCACTTTGCGGGAGCAAACCTGACGTTTAACCAGAAAAATTCCCTCTGGCTGAACTATTTGTACATTGATGAGCAACTGGTCAATACGCTGTATAACAAGGAACATTTCCTGTGGGCGATTTACCGTTACAAGTTCGACAGTGGCGTGATGTTAATGCCTTATACCCGCCTGGCACTGACTAAAGGGACGCAAAGCTTCCGCGACTCCAGAAACCAGGAAACGGTTTATAAAGAGAAAGACCGTAGCCGTTACGGCTTCCAGGCAATCTATCCGTTTAACAAACAAACGTCGCTGTTTGTCGACAGTTATTACCGCCCGGAACAAACCTGGATGAACGGTGATAAAACCAGCAACAACTTCTGGTTCTGGGCGCTGGAACTGCGGCATAACTTCTGACGGGCAATTGATCCCATTAACAGAGAGAAATAAGGAATGAGGCATCTGCTACTGACAGTGTTATTCCTGTGCTCGTCGTTCATCAGCGCTGGCTATGCCAGCGCTGTACCAGGCATAGTGCTCGGCGTCGATCAGGAACAAACCTATGGGCCACTGCTGAAAAACCAGCGCGTCGGCCTGATGGTGAACCAAAGCTCAATCAATAAACAGGGCCGGCACACCATCGACAAATTGCTCGCCGAGCAGGAAAAATATCAATTTACCGTGACCACCCTGTTCTCGGTAGAACATGGCATTCGCGGTAATGCCGATGCCGGACTGGGCGACGATAATCATCGCGATAAACATAGCGGCCTGCCGATCGTGTCTTTGTATGGTCGGGATGAGGATGGGCGGTCTCGAGCCCATCCCACCGAGGCACAGTTAGCCAATGTCGATATCGTTATTTACGATCTGCAGGATGTGGGCGTTCGCTTCTTTACCTACACCATTTCCCTGCACCATATGCTGGAAAGCCTGCAAAAATACCATAAAAAAATGATGGTATTCGACCGGCCTAACCCGCTCGGCAGCCATGTGTATGGCCCTATTCTCGAGGAGACAAACATCTCGGGGATTGGTATGCATCCGATACCGATGGTGCACGGGCTCACCTCGGGGGAGTTTGCCCGCATGATCACCGGCGAGGGTTGGCTGACAAATTTCAACGATACCAACTGGCAGGCCTTTGGCATCAAAGACTATCAGTTCCCCGCTAAAGACCTGATGGTGATCGGCATGGCTAACTATACCCATGACACCCCTTATTCACTGCCAGTACGGCCATCACCGAACCTGCGCAGCGATCTGGCCATCCAGCTCTACCCTTCTTTGGGCCTGTTTGAAGCCACCAGCGTCAATATGGGCAGAGGTTCAGACCATCCATTTGAACAACTGGGTTTTCCTATGCGCCAGTTTTACGTCAATACCTGCTATCAGGTGGATATCAACCAGCAGAAAACCGGCTGGCCACAGGCCGGAAAGGAAGTGTGCGGGGAGATTTTGACCGCTACCGACATCGGCCAGGTTAAGCCAACGATACGTTATCTGGTCGACTGGTGGTTCAAGTTCAAGACTGCGGGCTATGAGATGGTGCTCCCTGCTGCAAAAGAAGCGCAGTACCTGGATTATCAGGAGGAATTCTTCTTGATACGCCCCCAGTGGCTGGCCAAGCTCACCGGCACCAGCAAGCTGGTTACGTTGCTGAATGACGCAAGCGAAAGAAAGCTGTCTGTTGATGAAACGGTTAAATTCATCGAGGCCCAGTGGCAACCCGGGGTGGATAGCTATTTGCAACTGCGCGAGAAATATAAACTTTACCCTTAACGAGGCTGCGATGGCGCAAGGGGCGCCACATGTTGCGCCCCCTACAAATTCAGTCATTGCCACGTTGTCATTAACCCTTCCCTTTTCCTATGACTTTGACTTTTGGTGGCGGTAGTCTTTGCCACCTCTTTTTTTGTGAGCCAGTTATGGGGCGCAGCATGCCACTGAGATGAGGTTTCTATAGCCCCCTCTCATGTTCTACTCTCCTTAACCCAGCTCAGCGCCAGAACGGACGGCTGTAGTCTCGCTTGATATCATCCCGGCGTAGACCGATATCCTTTAGCTGATCGCCATTCAGTCTTGCCAGCGTATTGGCTGCTTTGCGCCTCTCATTCCAACGCTTTGCCCATCTGTATGCTTTTAGCCATAAACGGACAACAATATTACGGCGTTTATTTCTTGTTTTCTCAGCTGACAAGCAGCCGCCATCAATTTGATTTTCAATAACATTACTCATAATCAGCTCCCCGTCAGTCGATGAGCCTTTAGCATGATGCTTCGGTGAAAAACATTACAGATGCAAAAGCTGGCTATTATTTCCATACAGATATGTGCTAAACAGTCTGAATGGTAAAAATCAGCGCCATCTGTACTGGTCCCTTCTCTTTATCAGGTGATATCCATGACTCGCTACCAACAATTGGCCAATATCCTTAGCCAACGCATCAAAGAAGGGCTGTATGTGCCCGGAGAGCGGCTGCCTTCCGTTCGGGTGCTGAGTGACGAACACGGGGTCAGTATCAGCACCGTACAGCAGGCGTATCGGCAACTTGAAGAATGCCTGCTGATCGAGGCGCGGCCGAAATCGGGATACTTCGTGCGTTGTAGCTCAAATCTGCCTGCTCTCCCCGCGCTATGCAGCCATGCACAAAGGCCGGTCGAGATATCTCAGTGGGAAAATACGCTGGAGTTTTTAAAGGCTAGCGCTCAAGACAATGTGCTACATCTGGGCGTCGGCACGCCGGACCTGTCTGGCCCAGGACTGAAAATACTCAACCGTTTGCTCGCCCGTATCAGCCTGCATCAAAGCGAGGAAGTGCTGGATTACGACAGTATTTACGGCACTCTGGCGTTGCGTGAGCAGATTGCCCGCCTGATGCTGGACAGCGGCAACCATCAATCGGCAGACAATATCATCATTACCTCTGGCTGCCATGGCGCACTGGCGATTGCCCTAGGGGCCGTTTGCCAGCCTGGCGACATTGTGGCGGTGGATTCCCCCAGCTTTCATGGTGCAATGCAGACGCTGAAAGGGATGGGGATGAAGGTGATTGAAATCCCCACCGATCCGGTGGTGGGTATCAGCCTGGAGGCGTTGGAAATGGCGCTGGATCAGTGGCCGATCAAAGCCATCCAGTTGACACCGACCTGCAATAACCCGTTGGGTTACAACATGCCGAATGAGCGTAAGAAAGCGCTGTTGACGTTGGCTCAACGCTATGACGTAGCGATTATTGAAGACGATGTGTATGGTGCTCTCGCTTATCAATACCCACGCCCGCCGACCATTGCCTCCTTTGATGAGGATGGCCGCGTCTTGCTGTGTAGTTCCTTCTCTAAAACCGTTGCGCCCGGCCTGCGGGTTGGCTGGATTGCACCAGGCCGTTACTTAGAAAAAGCGTTGCATATGAAATACATTTCCGCCGGGCGGGTTCCCACTTTGCCGCAGTTGGCTATGGCTGAATTCATTAAACAAGGGCATTACCTGCAACATTTACGCCGCATGCGCCGCCAATATCAACGTAATCGCGACATTATGACGGGTTGGATCATGAAGTATTTCCCGCCGAATACCTGCCTGAGCAGGCCGCAAGGGAGTTTTATGTTATGGGTGGAGCTGCCTTATGGGTTCGATAGCCTGCGCCTGAACCGCTGTTTGCTGCCGCAGGGCATACAGATTGCCGTCGGATTTATCAGTTCTGCGGCAGGAAAATACCGCAATTGCCTCCGGCTCAGCTACAGCAAGCCCATGACCCGCGAGATTGAACATGCGATCCAAAAGGTGGGCAAGACGATTTATGAATTGCTGGAGGTGGAGCAGCCAGCGCTGGCGACAGAAAAGCAAAACCAATAAGCCAATTATCAGTAGGATGCTTGGCGCCATCGGCCCACACGGCGATGGCCCATATCGTTGCTAAAGCTGCAAAATGGCGCTCAAGAGGGTAAAATCAATAAATCGCCATCCTGAGTACCTCTTTTCTCACTGGCCATACTTCGAACATGTTCCTCCCCCCAAGCTTAATAAAAGCATTCCGCCTGTGTGTATAGACTGTTTTTATCGAGATACATAAAAACTGGCTAATAGAAGTGGCATTCATGCCATTAATCGTATGAGTGAGTATGGTTTTTTCTCTTTTGGTTAACTTCCCTTTCTGCAAGTCTATAGGCGGTTTCTCATGTTCAAAATCCTCAGTTATCTTATCTAGAATATTTTTAACACTTGCATGGGGATCCAGTAAAATGTTCTTTTCAAAAGCAATGTTGAAATTTGACCTATTATTGACTGGAATGACAATCAGCCGACCAGGAAGAGGATTGGTTGAAATCAAGAGTAAGATTTCATTAATATAATTTAATGTGTAAAAAATGTATACGTCATCACTTTTTAAATTATTTCTTGGGGTGCTATTCAATTCATGAAAGTCTATATGGCTCACTTCTCTTTCATCGTTTTGGAGATATTCTTTAATCCCGATGAAGAAATAATAATTTTCAGTAATGACTTTAATATTTATTGACATGCCATTAGTCCTTATGGTTTATATGTGAAATCCGTGATATAAACACTTGCCGACGGCTTGCTAAGCCTCTAGACAGTATTGATTTTTTTATAACATATGACGACACTCGAGACCTTTATTTTTTCGGTGTCGCCTTTTATAGTTAATAATAGTTGATGGTAAACGTCACTTTGCCATTCGCTTTGCCCGGTGTAGGCGTGGTCGCGGTTTGAATATAGCGGGCAGACAATGGCACGCGAATCGTCGAAGTGCCATCCTTAGGTAGAGTTATGGTTTGTTCTGCCGCAAAGTTAAACAGCGTCGGCGTTTGGCTGCTATCTCCCCAACCGAGCTGGATGCCTACACCCGAAGCGGCCCCGACCACCGTCGAATCGATGGCCATAATCCCGTTGACGGAATCCACTACGGACGTCGCCGGGGTTAATCGCACGCCAATAGTGTTATTAAGAGAGGTCGTTGAGGTGCCTGTTCCAGTATTGTAATTCATTAACAATGGCGCATTAGTCGAATTATAAAAACCATAGAATTTGGGGCAATTAATCAGGGCAACAGAGGCATCAATCCAAGGGGTTGTTGAATTTAATGCTGTAAAATTCTCAGCTATTGCATAAGTTCCCAATGTCACAGCGACATCTGGCGTCGTACAGGTTTGCGCTGATACCGTGATATTCCCTTGAAAGCTGAAAATCCAATTATATACCGGTAACCCACTGGTTGCGGCAGCATTAGTGTGGCTGGTTTGTGAAACATCCAGACCCTGCGTAACGGTAGGAAAATTGGCGCCGCTCGCAATGTAAGTTCCAGGTGTAAGTGGGCCGGTTTTAATCAGTGCGACATTTCGTACGTTGCTTGCACCTGATTCGGTAAGTAGTCCAGCTAATTCTGACCCAAGAAGATTCTGCGCCTCAGCATAAAGCTTGGTTGTTGTTATGGGGGTTCCCGAGGCACTCAAAATTGCCACGCCGATACCGGGAATACCGGTTTGATAGACCCCGCCTGCATAAGGGCCCGTTGTCAGATTAGCAGAAGGCTGCGGAGTATTTGATACAAACGCTGAGCTAGTATAATAAAAGTATTTTCCAACATCCGACGCAGGCCATTTTATGGTAAAGGTCCCATCTTTCATAATCAGACTCGCCTGGTATAGCACGGTCCCCACAGGTACATCTACCCCGGCCGAAATCTGCGGCGGGCTCAAGGGAACGACTACTGTTTGGACTCCGGTGTTTAGCGTCACGGCCACAGCGGCCCAGCTAGCAGGGCTGGCTGCCGTTAACAAAACTCCCCCCAGCAAACCTGACACGTTATTGATCGATAACTTCATACGTCATTCCCCCCTCTCTCTGGCCGGGCCCAGCGGGCCTTGGCCAGAAAAAAAATAGTTTTGATGCTTCGACGGTTAACCGTTGTCAACGGCCGATTCTGTGTTGTTCTTTGCCAATTTCGACTTATGGATACCCGGGGGTGTGCCCGCCGTGCACGGTGCGGTAAATCTTTGTATCTGGCTCTGTTGCTGCCCTTTGACCGTGGGCAGTAAGATATAATTGACGGTACATTGCATATCGCCGCCTTGGCCCCATTTCACCCGCAGTTGGCCCTTATCTTCGGCTACCCGCGCATACAGTTGCCCGCCCTGACCCACCGACCCCACGTTATTGCCGGTGCTGTCAAAAATATCTGCCCCGAACGGAACCGGCTCTCCTTGATAGGTTGCATTTACCAGGATTGGTGTGCCCCGCTTGGTGTTGTATTTCAGCCTCACCACCGCTCCGGAGTACGGCGCCACTTTCTGGCTGGTATTGTCCAGTTCCACATTGGCCGCCGTACCTGCCGGATCGATACTGACCTCATTCATCTGGTACGGGTTCAGGTAAGGCACTACCGCATAGCCACGTGAATCAATGCTCACCCCTGGATACGAGGAGACCTTGGCCCCTTCGGCTCCTTTGGCTTCCACCAAGGCAAAGGTATCCGAGCTATACGGCGTAAAGCTCACTCCACCCGCATGCGCAATCACCGTGCCGTTTATCCCGGCCGACGCACTCTGGTAACCTTTACCTGTGCTGGCCGTGGCGCTCAACGCCGTGGCCGGGCTGCGGTAGCTACCGCTCAGCGACCCACTGGAACCCATGCCCTGGTTGGCGTTCATCGCCGTCACGCCATAGCTAAACTGGTTATCCTGCCCTGCTATTCCGGATACCGTAGCCTGCTGGCCATAACGCCCAGTGCTGTCATGCGATAAATCCATGCGTAGCTGCGGCGTGTGAGTTTCATCGTTACGCCCCAACGGCAGGCTGAAACTCAGTAAATAGTTGGTCTGTGATCCGGCCAGACTGGAGAAACTGCGGTTGATGCTCAGGCCATACGACAGGCTCTTGTACAGATTGTTGTAACCCACCTGGTACTGCTTCTCAGTGCCG
Organism: Serratia sp. PL7; assembly: GCF_945957435.1. NCBI lineage: Bacteria > Pseudomonadati > Pseudomonadota > Gammaproteobacteria > Enterobacterales > Yersiniaceae > Serratia > Serratia sp. PL7. The sequence continues at coordinate 27,595 of NZ_CAMFLB010000026.1, forward strand.
TCTTTGTTCCAATAGTTCTGCAACGAACCACTGACATACAGCTGGCCCCAGTTTTCTGGCAATCCCTGTGCGGCGGTGACCGTCAGGCGGTTTTTCGCCCGCCAGATAGAATCAGGCGAGAACCCCTGCGCTACCGCATCACGGGTCTGCATCGCAGTCATGAAATCCATGTAGCCACTGGTTGAGAAGCGGTATGCCGCCAACGTCAGGTTGCTGTTGCTTTCACTGATCAGCTTGCTGTAGCTCACCTGATAGCTTTGCCCGCTCAGGCTGTTACCCGGCTGATGCCGGCCATTCACATTGGTGCTGTTACCCAAATGGGTGCGAGCCTGTGAGGCATCAAAGGCCAAGGCCCCTATGGGTGTCCCCACCGCAGCACCCAGTTGCAACGCATAGTAATCCTGGCTGGCTTGCATGCCGCCATAGCCAGTAACGGAGTTGGTCAATCCAAGCTGGTAGGTAGCCTGGTAAAGCGCGGGCTTCTTACGCAGATTATCGCTGCGTACTTCACCCGCAGTGATCGAATAACGTGATGAACCTGGGCGTAATAGCTGTGCCACCGAGGCATACGGCACGCTGAAGGTCTGTTCGGTGCCGTCTGACTCACGCACGGTGACGACCAGATCCCCACCGTACCCGGTCGGATACAGATCGTTGATCAGAAACTCGCCGGGGGTAACGGTGGTCTCATACAGCACCTGCCCCCCCTGACGTACGGTGACACGAGCGTTGGTACGGGCAATACCACGGATATCCGGGGCGTAACCACGCAGAGACTCCGGCAACATCCGATCGTCGGTCGCCAGTTGAATGCCGGTAAACGGCAGCGTATCGAACAGTTGTCCGGTGGTGTTCGACTGCCCCATCAGCACTCGCGCCTTGAGCTGCGGGATATCGCGCTGCAGATAAGTATTGAGACTGGTGTACTGGTTCTGGCCGTTGTCCGTCCGAGTATAGGAGCCGTTATGGCGTAGATACCAGGCCCCGACGTTCAGCCCAGCGTTCACCCCGGCATACATGGAATTAAAGGTATTGCCATGCGACTCGCTGGTATAACCATTAACGTTGTAACCCAACAATAATGCCGGTACACCGCTGTCCCACAGTTCCGGACTCACGGTGCCCCGAGCCGTACTCAGCGTGTAAACCTGCGGGATCATGATATCCAGACGCTGTTCATTACTGTCATAATTGACTTTAGATTCCGGCAGTTTACTCACCAGATCCATACACAGTTCGCCCTGGCCTTGCGGGCCTAAAAAACCTGGCGGTAATCTGCCATAATTGAACGGTATATTTTTAATCAGCTCGCGGGTCAGACAGGGATACACGGATTTATCTGCCCGTGCCTTGAATTCGATGTCGGTATTACTGACGAGTTGATTATTAATGTATAAAGCCGTTTTATATACCCCAGGCAACCCCGCAGAACCATTGGCAAAACGGCTAAGATCCACTGACTTTTGATCATCAATATTCAGGAATGAGGCATCAAACTCCAGATTCTTTGCGATCTCGGTCGGAGGACTAATGGTATTATCAGCACTGGCGCCACCCACGATAAACGTCGATAAGATAGCCATCGCGAGAGGGGTTAATTTTCTCTGGGATCCATACTGCAATTTTTTTGACATAACGCATCCCTTCATAACTCATTCATGAATAGTGACAATCCTGTCACGCCGAATAGAGTGTTTATGCAACTAAATTATTATTTAATGATGGCATTGAAAGAATTAACTGCTCCGTAGTCATTAACAAAATCCCCGGTCACGTTATTGCCCGCCTTTACTGACAACGTAAATGTTTGTGTTCCATGCGGGGCCACCATCTCACCTTCCACCGTTTTCCCATTCACCGTAATGCTCGCAAAGGAGACATGATAAGGGGTGGGATTGATGGCCTGAAGGCTATTTCCTTTTGCACTCCAGGTGACGGCTTTGACGGCATCATTGGCGTTACCCACCAAGCCGACGGGCCGGTAGAACAGCTTGATGCGCGAGCGGAACGCCATCTGCAACAAGTTTTCCTCGGCTTTGGCCACTTTTTTGGCCGGGACCTCGAGCACGTTGAGCCAGAATACCGATTCTCTGTCCATCGGCAGTGCACCACCGGTGTAGCTGATACGCAAGGTCTGGCCTTTGCTGGGTTCCACACGGTTCATCGGCGGGGTCAACACAAAAGGTACCTGAATAGCGGCGGGTTTGGCCGTGACATCGCCAGTATCAATCCAGCTTTGGATCAGTACAGGGGACGGACCGACATTGTTGAGTTTGACACTCACCTCTTTAGCGTCAGACGGATAGACCACCCGAGTGCCGCTGATCACCACACTGGCCAGGCTGCTGGTCGTAAAGAGGGCCACGGCCAACAGGCCGAAGGCATGATAGATATGCCGGGGAAAAGACGACATGATTAGCTCCTTGCTGACATGCTGAATGGGGGAGGGTTCCCCCTCCCACCAACGTATTACTTGTACTGAATGGAATAAACAACGCTACTCTTTACGGTGCCTGGAGTGGTTGCCCCGTCTGCATAGTACTCAACGGCATATGGCAGGTTGGCCGTACCCGCAGTCAGGTCATAAGGAACATAGGTGGTATTCAGTCTCTGGTTCTGGTTACCCGCCTGGATCACAGCTTGAGTGGAGCTTGAACCGTCACGCAGTTGCAGGCTGACATTGCTCGCCGTACCGCCCATGTTTTTCAAGTGGCCTGTCACCAGATCAACAGAAGTGCCGGCTTCGAAGAAGGCAGAAACCGTCTTCAAAGTACCTGCGCAATTGCTCAGTGCCATGTTGAAGCCTGTACGGCCTGCCGTTTGTGCAGCGGCTGTCAGTTGGTTGGTCCCGATTGTTGGCAATGTCACGGTTGCGTCGGCCGCTACACCATCAACAATAACGTCGCAGGTTGTTGCCGTCAGTTCACCATTGAATGTGATAGTTCCAGTAGAGGCAGCATGAGCCAAGCCAGCAGAGCCAAATAAAGCGACGAGAGATGCAACGATGGTTAACTTTTTCATATATATTCCTACATACCTTGTGTTGTTAAACCATTCTAATATCCATTAGAATGGCAGGGGTCATCCATGTGATATGGATATATCTATATATACTTTATAAATTACAGGAGAAACTCATTCGATAAGTAAAGATTTAACCCTCTGATTATCTACCGAGTAGCCGACACCACGCACGTTTATTATCAGGTCATCACGAAGACCGATTGATAACAATTTGCCTTTTATCTTTTTAATTTCTTGCCAAAGCCGTTGATTAGATGATGATAGACCAAACTCATCCCAAACATTTTTCATTATTTTGTTTTTGCTGATGACTTCGATTTTTCGATTCTTAAGTAAAAATGATAATAATCGCGTTTGCATTTCATTTAAAAGAACAAGCCTGAAAGACAATAGCTGTTCCTCACTTTCATTGATGAAATACATCAGCCTTCTATGATTAACATTGAAATAAATATCTTCATCGATTAGGAATCCATGCAAATTATCTTCCATAACTATCTCGGCTAATTTTTAGATCTTAAAAACCACCCATAATGTGAACCTATTATATCTGCAAATTGCCGCATAACGATCCATTCTAAATAATGAAAATCACATATATAAAAAATGAACAATCGATATTTTATTTTTATAATAATATGAGTGGGAGAATTTATATCTGTTTAAGTTAAAAAAATAAACCTTTCAACCAATTTTACTTATTCCGTTTTATTAGCCAAATATATTGAATGTACGAGCTTATCGGATTTTTCTGCCGCAATATTGAAATTTTTTATATTATTCATATAGATACATAGGGTTAGTTGCTAGGATTTATCTAACGCCGCCTCCCATCCTAATGAGGAAAACTGTGCATCATGTCGTCTATACAGTCCGTGGTGGATCAGTAATTTTTGGCACCTCAATAGCCTGTTAATGAACGGACTACGTTTTGCCATGAGCCTGTCTAGCCCTCGTACGGCAGTTGTGCTGGGGTATTAAGAGCCGGGCGTTGACCCGAGCAGCCGTTATCTCAGTATCTGAACGTTTGTAATAAGGTCAAAAAACGGACACGGCCCCTTCTCAACGACTACACTTGTAAAATTGGTTTGATCGCGTGTGATGTCTTGATGCTACGTTGCTTACCAACAACGTTCTCCCTACGATCCCACTAACGGACTTTGTATGAAGATTGAAATTCTTAAACAGGCGGTTATGGATTCACGAGACGGCATCACCATCTCTGACAATGCCATAGACGACAATCCTTTGATTTTTGTCAATCCGGCTTTTGAGAGAATGACCGGCTACTCCTTCGAAGAAATCACCAACATCAACTGCCGATACCTACAAAATAATGATCGGGAACAGCCAGAACTGGAGATTGTGCGCAACGCCGTTAAAAAAGGCGAGTACTGCCTTGTAACCTTGCGAAACTACCGCAAGGATGGAACCATGTTTTGGAACGAGTTAAGCATATCGCCAATTCATGATGAGAGTGGGACTGTAACCAATTTTATCGGGATCCAAAAAGACGTAACACCAAGAATGATAATCCAGCAACAGCTTCGTGATGAGCATCGGTCCCTTGAGGAAATGAAAATACACTTCGAGCAACTCTCCATAAAGGATGGACTCACCGGGATTTATAATCGTCGCTTTTTTGATACGCAGTTCGACATTCAATGCAAAATTGCCATCCGTAATGGCGACTCATTGACGCTCGCCATGATCGATGTCGATCACTTCAAATCATTCAATGATATTTATGGACACCAGGCAGGCGATGAAGCGCTAATACGTGTCGCGGATTGCTTGAGTAAGTCCTTCAAGCGGGGGTCTGATTTTGTAGCCAGGTATGGCGGCGAAGAATTTGTCATTCTTTCCAATGGCATGACGAAAGGCCAGGCAACGCTGTATGTGCAGACGCTATGCCAACTGGTGCGAGATTTGAGAATACCGCACTCCGCATCCAGCACAGGATACTTGACTATAAGCGTCGGTTTTTCAGTTCATACATTTGGCCAACTGCCCTCGCCTAACGTACTACTGACACATGCCGATAAAGCTCTCTACGTAGCTAAAGCCCGGGGCAAAGATCAGTTTTTCAGTCTTTAGGTTCTGTACGAAAATCTGAGGGACATGGGGATGAACTGGAGATCTCCTGGCATATTGCAAACGCAACCGGGGTTTTACGTTCACCTTCAGCCATTGTGGAATGCCAATGGCTGAGGATATGTTGCCATTACTGTCTTTTAATGCTGCGACCGCTAGCAGCAACCATGCGTGGCCGTTTTGTCATTGGTGGTCTAACTGCTTGCCCTGTAGTACTGTCCCTACTCAATCTACGAAAATAAAGAAGGTATAAGGCTCACCAATCCATCACCTAAGTGGCGCAAATCAGCGCGGTACGAAGGCATCATCCCTAGATTCACACGGACTTTTTTCAAACGTGACTCCAAAGAAAGCGAGGTTATGTACAAAGATGAATTCGACCGTATCGTAACTAGCGGGATTTGCCCGGAATGCCGCGGTGCAAGGCTTAATCCCTCCGTATAGGAACCTAAAGTTCTCGGTAAAAATATTGCAGACTGTAGTGCCATGCAGATCAGCGACCTCATTATATTTTTAAGTGAAATTGAAACTCTGGAGGAGACCGCGCCAGCGTTACCTATTCTAGATGCGGTAAAAACCAGCCTGGACACCTTATCACCATCGGGCTTGGATACCTGAGTCTTGGCAGGCAAACGTCAACATTATCCGGTGGGGAGTCACAACGGGTAAAAATAGTGCGGCACTTGGGCTGCAGCCTGACCGAACTGACCTATATTCTGGATGAACCCAGTGCGGGGTTGCACCCAGCGGACGTGGACAAGCTCAACACCATCCTGAAGGAACTGCGCGGCAAGGGAAACACCGTACTGGTTGTGGAGCATGACCCGAGCGTTATCGCCATTGCTGACAATATTGTCGATATGGGGCCGAAATCGGGCTCATACGGCGGTGAAATTGTGTATCAGGGCAATTTAGCGGGGCTGCTGGCTTCCGCCACCCTGACCGGTGAGTATCTTTCAATAAAACCGAGCATCAAGACGACCTTCCGCAAGCCCCAGGCTTTTTTTACCCTGGAGAATGTCACACTCCACAATCTCAATGACATCTGTGTGTCAGTACCCCAAGAAGTCTTAAACGTGATTACCGGGGTAGCCGGTTCAGGTAAAAGCTCCCTCATCAGCTATGCCCTGACCGCGCAATTTCCTGACATTATAAAAATCGACCAGAGTGAACTGCGCGGCTCCAAGCGTTCCAACATCGCCACATACACAGGAATACACGATAATATCAGGCGTCTGTTCGCCAAGCACAATAATGCAAATGCGGCTCTGTTCAGCACAAATTCAAAGGGGGCTTGCCCATCCTGTAAGGGGCTTGGAGAAATACACACAGGTTTCGCTTTTATGGGCGACGTGGTGACCCCTTGCGATGTCTGCAACGGAACAGGCTTCAAACGTGACATTCTCGCTTTCACCTTCCAGGACAGGAATATCCACGAGGTATTGTCGCTCACCGTAGCCGAGGCGTTTGATTTTTTCCATGACCCGAATATACAGGGTCCCTTGCAAAGGCTTGCGGAAGTGGGTCTTGGTTATCTCACTCTCGGCCAGCCGCTCAGCACGTTTTCAGGCGGAGAGCGCCAGCGGGTCAAATTGGCTACGGAACTAGAAAATCAAGGGCAAGCCTATATTTTTGACGAACCGTCTACCGGATTACACATTTCGGATGTAGCCAAACTCATTACCATGCTGAACCGGCTGGTAGATCAAGGAAGCACTGTCATTGTTATCGAACACAACCTCGACATCATAAGTCAGGCGGACTGGATTATCGATATGGGGCCGGGGGGAGGAAATGATGGAGGACGGATCACTTTTGAGGGGACACCCGCAGGGCTCTTGAAAAGCCGGACGCTGACCGGGCAGTTTTTATCTCAGTATCTGAAATCTGCGATGTAGATATGAGCGGATTATAATGCATCTACTTTACCAGCAATGAACAGTAGCAAACCACTATCCAACTTCAGTGAGCGTTGATGTAAATCAACGCTTTCCTGCTCATACCCTCGCTTTAGTCGTGAAACAACATGAGTTTTCGAGGCTATCCAACCCAATTATTAACAAAATAAATATCAGTAAATTTCATTTTAAGCAAGATGAGAGCGTTATTGAGCAAGAATGAACAACTAAATTAACAAGAAAAGACTATTATTAAACCATGCTACTGTTTTCGATCACTAAGGAGAGTAATATGATTTTACTATCGACACCCAAAGCACTCACATCCAATTATCGTAACGTGCAAAAAAGTGACGCGATCAATTCCGCCATTAAAGAGTTGGAAACAGGCCTTGGCGATGGCAGCATTTCATTACTCGAGAGTTGCCACCACGCCTTGGATAAATTGAATTACACTAGTCAATGCCAGGAATTTCAATCCAATGAAGAATTCAGAATCTTCGATAATTACTTTGATGTAAAGAGAGTTGATGGAAAACCGCTAGAAACTCATATTAATAACGGGGTGGAATGTGCGATAGCCTTTATTGACAACGTAAGTCATCACGGTTCTTCCTTAAATCACCATGACTATGATGAGTTAATTTCTAAAATTATTACCGCTGTTTTCATTGGTGTGGAATATCTCAATGAAGACACTAAAACTGTTCAGGAGGAAGTATGACTCATCCCTCACTACTAAGATGGAAAGTGGGCCATCAGGTCTTTTTCCTTTTTATCCAAAGTACGTTAATGGCTCTGATGAATATTGAACGATTCTATCATGAAAAGAACAGGGATAGCGGCAGGAAATCTCTCCGTGATGCATCATGTATGATGGAAGCATCTGCTTTAGCCATGCGTTTTGCTGGTGATTTTCCTAAAAAGGATTATGAAAAAATCATTAGGCCATCTATGCCCGAAAAGTTTAGTGGGTTGGGCAGCATGGACCATGCCTACATGGTGAAATCTCTTGCCGGGTTGAGAAAGAATAAAGCTGCCATGAAGGAATTTTATGGCAAGGACTATGATGAGTTTGTTTTATCACTTGCCAAAGCTTATGATGCTCACATATACGTTTGTGATAAATTCGTGGAAAACAAAAAAAGTTTGAGAACAACCTCTGCTGAAAAGTCGGCAACAGATTTACTCGGAGAGTTTAAAAACAAAAGAGTTCAACTAATAAAGATCTAGCCGTCATTACACTCTTGTATGAACAGATTAAAATAGTGGGGCGCATTGTGTTTAAAATAGAAGAACTATCAATTTTAAAAAAACAGGTTATAGCACTTGGCGAATGCTTTTCCGATCTACCTTTTTATGAGGAAAAACAGGATATGGCTCGGATTGAGGCAGTGTTAGACGAGCTTTCATCAAAGCTTGCTGATAACTATCCCTATTATCATCCTTTTTATTTGGGGCAAATGCTTAAGCCGCCCCACCCTATCGCTCGATTGGCATATTCTTTGTGCCTGTATATTAATCCGAATAATCACGCATTAGATGGTGGCCGGGCAACCTCCGTGTTGGAAAAAGCCTGTGTTGCCGAGATTGCTGGCATGTTTGGCTGGTCTGTCCATCTGGGGCATTTAACCAGTGGTGGGACATTTGCCAACCTTGAAGCTTTATGGATAGCAAAGAAACTCCATCCGAAGAAACGTGTGGTTGCCTCTGAATTGGCACATTATACACATGAGCGAATTAGCGATGCGCTGGGGCTCGGTTTTAAAAAAATCTCCTGTAATACCTCAGGTGTTATGGATATAGAGGCATTGGTGCAACAACTACAGACGGGAGATGTGGGGACAGTGATCGTCACTTTGGGTACAACGGCGTGTGGGACTGTTGATGCGCTTGACGAGATTATCGAATTAAAGAGTCAGTATGATTTCAGGATCCATGTTGACTCCGCCTATGGTGGATACTTTAGCCTATGTAGAAATCTTGGGGAGAAAACGTCTAGAGCGTTCGAAAACCTTCATTTTGTGGACTCTATTGTGGTAGATCCCCACAAGCACGGTATGCAACCTTATGGCTGCGGTTGCATTATGTTCAAGGACCCCAGCGTGGGCGCTTTCTATAAACATGACTCTCCTTACACCTATTTCAGTTCCGATGAGTTACATCTTGGAGAGATTAGCCTCGAATGCTCACGTGCAGGAGCTTCAGCTGCTGCTCTTTGGGCAACACAACAACTAATACCACTGAAAGTTGGCGCTGATTTTTCCGTTGCATTGGAGTCTGGAAGAGAGGCTGCATTAGCTTTTTTTGCGTGGGTTAATGGTAATGAACATACACTACCTGTTATGGAGCCAGAGTTGGATATTGTCTTATGGATTATCAAAAGTGACAATGCCAGCTCCAGCTCTGCATTATCTCAATCTGCTTTTGAAAAGGCAGCAAAAAGAAATATTCATCTGGCATTAACGCGTATTCCTAAAAAATTACTGGCCGATAAAATCCCGTCAGACAGTACCTATTGGGATGTTGATGAAATAGTAAGTTTACGAGCATGTCTTATGAAACCTTCTCATAAAGAGTGGTTACCACGCATTCAGGCTTTAGTGGGTGATGCCATTGAAGAGGCTCTAGATGCCAAGTCCTCATGTAACCCAGATGACGCCACATAGAAATGAGAGCAATATGAATATTCTAAACATTATCAATGTACCTGAACACCTAGAAGTTGATTTTGAAGAAATATGTACTCAACGCAAAGCGGATTGTATAAATTCCATTAGCTCAATATCGAAAGAATGGATCCAGGCATTCCCTGACATTAACTTTAACGTTTTAAATGAAAGTGTAAATGAAAATTTTTCATGTTATGAATTGTTATGGACTGGAACTCATCAGGGGGATTTAAGCATCGTGGACGGCTACATCCCCAAAACCAATAAAAAAGTTAAATTCCGTTCTGTATTAATTACTCATTTCCCTATGAATAACAAAACTTACATCAGGCATTACTTCGATTTAATAACGATATTTGACCAGTTAGCCTAGCGTAGACGGAGGATATAATGAAAATAGATATCATCAGGCAAAATTGGTCACTTCGGGGGTATAATTTTTTTCTCTGGCATGACCCTATTGCTAAAAAATGGCCTGGGATTATTCATCCGATTGACGAGATCGTTATGCTCCTGGAGGGTGATCTTATTTTAGGTTTTCCAACAGGGCCTATCTGCTTAAAGAAAGGCCAAGAACTCACCGTAAAAGCAAATAGATTACATACAGTATGGAATCCTGGCTCAATGCCTAATAAATGGTGCTATGGCTACAAAATGACTAATGGAGAAAATCAATGAGTACATCGACGAGGAAAGTACTGTTTGTTATGTCGGAGGCTGCTCAAATTGTAGGGAAAGACGGCAAATCTCGTGAAGCGGGATACTGGCTGGAAGAGTTTGCCATTCCTTATCAGATGATGAAGGCAAGTGGTTGGCATGTCGATATAGCAACACCTTTGGGAGAAAAACCCACGGCCGATCCTGCCAGTTTTGCGGTGGATAACGACGGGAAATGTCATTTATGGCCGGATGACAAGACTTTCCGTACTGCATTAGCAACAAAAGAGTCGGCAATTGATAATGGACAGGTATTATCTTTGCGAAATTTACCCGATCGCTTTTTTACAGCATATGATGGAGTTTTTTTTTCCCGGTGGCTACTCCCCCATGGTCGATCTCACTCAGTGCAGACTGACAGCGAATATACTTTCGCTATTTCATGCGGCTAAAAAACCAACGGCATTATTTTGTCATGCTCCGGTGGCGTTATTGAGCGCCACGCTACTTCCCTCATTTCTTTATCGCGGCTACCGAGTGACGTCGTTCAGTACTTCGGAGGAGCAGGATACAGAGATAGGGCAACAACTTGAAATTACTGCGGAAGAGGCGCTGGTTAATGCAGGGATTATATTCGAGAAAGGGACTGACTGGCTACCCTTTGCGATTATCGATCGGGAGTTAATTACCGGGCAGAATACCGCCTCGACAAAAATAGTCGCAAAGATATTTATCAGCGCACTAAACAGGATGTATAAATGAGCACCTTTAAAACACTGATTAAAAATGCCATGGTGATTGATGGTGATAATAATGAAGCTTACTTTGCAGCCGCGATTATTGTCGATGATGGCATAATAAAACGCATCATTACTGACATCATGTCTCCAGACCTGGAAGCTGAATATGACCAACTCATTAATGCCGAGGGGATGTGGTTGATGCCGGGGCTTATTGATGGCCATTGCCACCTCTCGTTTGGTTATCCGGATGAGGCTGACAATGAAAATCATCAAGGCACTTTCAGTGCCGAATACGCTGCGCTGAGGGCTGCACATAATGCCAAAGTGGTACTGATGTCCGGAGTGACGGGGATTTCCATCCCCGGTGGAGCCTGGTTTATCGATGTGGCTATCAGGGATGCCATCAACGAGGGAATGATAGATGGGCCAAGAGTATTTGCAGCCGGACGTTTTATCTCAACATATGGCAGTCTCTCTGATCCAGAGCCTTCATGGGTGGGAAGCCCCGATCACTCTTTGGGCGTTTTGGCTAACAATATCTTGGAGATGATTACAGAAGTCAGGCGTCAGTGTAAACACGGTGTTGATTTAATCAAAATAGCGGATAGCGCATGGGGAGAGTGCCTGACTCTTTCTGCGGAGGAGTTATCTGCCATTGTTGATGAAGCACATAGGCGTAATACCAAGGTGACGATCCATGCTCGTGGAGCTGGTGCGACACGTATTGCAGCACAAGCGGGGGTAGATTGGATAATGCACGCAGATTTGGCGACGGATCTCGACTTGGCTGTCGTTGGAGAAAAGCAGATCCCGATTATGCCAACCTTAACGGCATTGGATACCTTTCTTTCTTGCGCTGAGAGATTAGCGATACCGGATAAGGAGTTATCACGTATCCGCAGCAATTTCGATAGCGCCGTAAAGAACGTAGGCAAACTGAAGGCGTTTGGTATCCCCGTCATGTGTGGTACCGATACAGGTAATTCACCGGTTATGACCTATGGTACCCATCACGCTAAAGAACCCGCGCTATTGGTTAAATATGGAGGATACTCGAATCTGGAGGCAATACAGGCCTGTACCACTAATAATGCCATATCGCTTGGGTTGGTGGGCCAAATCGGTGTGATACGCGAAGGAGCACTGGCTGACCTCCTTATTTACGATAGAGATCCCTCTGAGGATATCACAGTACTCAGTGCGCAGGAAAGTTTGCTTCTAATTATGAAAGGAGGGAGGATTTACAAAAATAAAATATCACCACAGCAACACGAGAAAAATACAAATCCTAAATCGGAAGTGAATTATGCCATCAAATAAAGAGTCGGGAAGAAGTATTATGATATTAATGGTCGCAGTGGCGATCATTGGTTGTAATTCATTCTTAATCAGCCCGATTCTGAACGATATTGCATCAAGCCTCTCTGCATCTACGGCACAGATATCCAGGGCGATTTCCGCCTATGGTGGCGCTACGGCGCTTTCCTCACTATTTCTAGCACCCTATGCGAGAAAAATAGGTATTACGCGTACAATACGTTATGCAGGTATGCTGATGGTCGTAGGGATTGTCCTGAGCGGCCTCTCTCTATCCTGGTGGATGCTCACTATTGCTCAATCATTAGCAGGCGTAGCTGCTGGTTTGATGCTGCCCGCTATTTATACGTTAACATCGGATGTTGCACCAGAAGGGGAAAAGTCTGAGGCGCTGGGCAAAGTCATCACCGGGTGGTCGCTTGCCATGGTAATAGGTATTCCCTTATCCGCAGTGATCGCCGATATAACAAACTGGCGAGTGGCTTATGGATTAATGGCGGTCTTGGGGCTGGTGTTCTTACTGTTCAGCAAAAGGCTACCAGTGATTGATACACCAGCGGAGAAACTTGGTTTTCCGTTTGAAGAATATCGTAAAAACCCTGATATTTTGATTATGTTCGTTGTAACGTTGCTCTACATGACGTCATTTTATGGGCTCTACTCGTTCGTTGGCTCATTTGCCCGTGACAGCTTTTATAATAATGCTGCTCTGGCTGGGCTTATCACCATGGCCTACGGCATTGGTTTTGGTGTGGCCAGCCTTAAGGCTCGGTGGATCGATAAATTCAGCCCTCAATCCTCAGCCTACATTATTTTTATTACTATATCGCTGATATATTCCATTTTGTCCGTGAGTGGATCAAGCATTTATCTGTTGTTGGTGGCTTGCTTACTTTGGGGAGCGGCAAATCATTTTGGTTTGAATGTAATCGTAAGTTTGTTGATCCAATTAAGCCCCTCTTACAAAACGGCCACGCTAGGCATGTACAGCGCGCTTTCTTATAGTGGAACGATGATCGGTGGGCTAGTGTACGGCTATATATTCAATCGCCAAGGGTTCACCTCAATTGCCTACATTTCGTTAGTTCTCTGTATCATAGCGGCCTTTTTAGCTTGGTTTACTTTCAACCATAAGCCAAGACCTTATCAGGATACACTAAAAAACAAGAACAAATTATAGACAGATGTTACACTTATGCTCAGGATCCTTAGTAATAGGGAAGCATAAGATGAGCAATTTTCGTGGAGTAGAAAAAGATATTGCGGTTAACCAACTCTTTAAGTTACCGCCCGAGGATGTGATCTCAGACTCTGGTCACTGTGATGAGCTAAATATCTCGTCCATGCTTCACAAACAGCCTTTCGCTGTGGATGAATGCCTCAGGCCTGCAACGGTACAACATCAATTGGTGCTGTTCTGTGGGGAGACTGAACACGGTGAAGTCAGTTTTAATCAGGAACCATGGCGCAAATATTCTAAAAGAAACAATGAATGGTACATAGCTCCAGCAGGGAGAAATGGATCTGCATGGCGTTGGGGGAAAAAGTCATTTTCTTCGAAAGAGTCGCTGATTTATCGAATTTTGTTGCCAGTGAGTTCGTTGGAAGAAGAGGCTCAGGGAATAGACGGTAGAAACACTACGGTAACATTGATACCAAGAATGGGTGTGGTAGATGATTTGATGCTGAAATTGGCCTTTCAGCTACAAGAAGAAATGGCGAGCCCCAGCTTACTAGGAAGCTTATATACTGATGCGATTGCATCACTTCTCTCTCTACATGTTCTGAAAAACCATTCGGAACTCATAGTGAGCAAAGTGAGGTCGGGCGGAGTTTTTTCCTCTGCGAGGAAAGCGACGTTACGAGATTTCATCATGGCCAATTTGCATATGCACATCTCCCTTGATCAGATGGCGACGTTGGTTTCACTCAGCAAGTTTCATTTTTCTCGCGTATTCAAAAATACCTTTGGTATGCCACCGTATAAGTATATTTTCCGTACCAGAATGAATCATTTTGAACAATTGCTTGTCAACACGGATGAACCGTTATATTTACTAGCGGAAAAAGTAGGGTTCGGGCATTCGAATAACGTCATCAGGGCATTTCGGCGTTTTAAAGGGATAACGCCATCGGAATATCGTCGACGTATAAGAAGTAGTGGTTAGGGGACAGCTAATTTCCATCGAATGAGATGTTCTCCCTCAAAAGCCTCAATCCCCAATTGATTTGGGTATGGCTGAGTTGACCTCGATAGTATTCGTGACAAAATAATTCAGTAACCTCATCTGAGTGTAGTGGCGGCTATGGCCTGCCTGGCGATGTGGCTGACGGGGTATATGGCGGAGAAGAAACAACTTCATCGGCATGATCAGGCAAATAGTGGTTAAGGTAGAAGGCTCCTGTCGTATCGGGGGCTTTGCTGGGAGAACTCGCCTCCGCTGCCTAAAAAGAACAGTCCGTCGACACCGGCGTTAATCATGTCGTCAATGAGCGCGGCGGTACCCTGTTTATCTAACTGGCCATCGGCGTTAAAAATGGTGGAGACAGGCGGAATAATCCCCGAGAACTGCGCGGTATGCTGCATGAGGTCTCCTTGCTGACCTATTTTGTTCTACATTATAGAACAACAATCATTAATTTAGCTCTCATGCTATGCCGCGATGCGCGGAGAGGTAAACCGGGAAAAATCATCAAGGGCAATTTTTTAGTTTGGATCACGAAATGATGAAACGAGGTACAAAAGTTGTAGCCCGGAAGCGAGCGCCGCCGGGCGAGGGAAATTAACCCACCAGCATTTTCACAACCACTTTACGCACCTTCGCGGGAGTCCCCACAGCGCACAGCGGCTTACGGATGATTAATCCTATTGCAAAATAACCCGTTTCGCCTGGTTTGCCAGGCTCAGCCACGCGAACTTTTGCAGATATAGTCATACAGGCGCTGGGTGTCCGCCAGTGAACAGAGCCGCGTTCCAAGATTAAGCGTGGCTGCACTGCCCGCTGCGACGCCGAACCGAACCATATCCACCAAGTCTGCCCCGTTCGCCAATTTCAGCACCATCGCGCCTACCATGCTGTCACCGGCCCCGACGGTGCTAAGTTTCTTCACCGGTGGCGGGACTATCTGTATACAGGTGTCACTATCAACGGCGAGAGCTCCTTGAGGGCCTAGTGATACAACAACCCGCTCAGCTCCCCCCTGTTGCACCAACTCCTTAGCGGCAGCTCGCACATCATCAGGATGCTCCAATGACCGCCCGATAAGCGCAGACAGCTCATTCTGATTCGGTTTTACCAAAGCCAGCCCCCCTACATCCAGGCAGGCCTGTAAAGCATCCCCAGAACTGTCGACGATACAGTGCAATCCTATAGCTTGCGCCTGCTTAATCAGGTCGGTTAATTTTGCCAGCGTGGTGCCCGGTGGCAAGCTGCCACTAATCACCAAAATCGAACCATGAGGGATCTTCTGCACCTGCAACAAAATCTGGTCAAACTCGGCATCATTAACCCTTGCCCCTGGCATAACAAAGCGAAACTGTTCACCGCTATTATCCACATGGACATGCAGGTTCTGCCGTGTCCAGTCCTGAGCTTTCAGGGTTTCTGTAACAATGCCTTCCCGATCAAGCAACTCTTTTAAATGCTCGCCCGTTGGCCCGCCAATGGGAAAGATCGCACTGGCTTGCCCACCAAGATAAACAACGGCACGGGCAACATTGATACCACCCCCACCAGGTTCAAAAATGGGGGTGGTGCAGCGTAGTTTCCCTTCAGGGTAGATCCTGGGAGTTGTCGTCGCGCTATCGAGAGAAGGAGAAAGTGTTAAAGTAAAAATCTGAGTCATGATGGTCAAATCCTCTTATTTTGATTTTACTTTGTTGATTTGGTTGAGGAAGAAAAGGGAAAACGGTGGTCATGCACCGAGACTGGGAGCATTTACCCGAGCCAGAATATATCCGTACACCACAAGTATATACCCTTGTTCTCTTAAGCAGCAGGTGGGCGGGAAACGCTGTTTGAAGAGGCGATATCATCATCTCTTTTCGGATCCACCAGGGCATAAAAAAGACGTCGGTTGACGTCTGTTTACTTCGAAATGATCTCGTACAGGAATAAACACTACGGCGTCATCTTATTGGGCTTGGCGGTGTCTACTTGGCGGGCATTTAACTTCATTGGGGTGCCCACTTCGTTGAGCCTGGACATACCACCAGATATACCCCCACATACATGTAGATTTCAGTAGAACCAGGTAGACGTTGGGATACGGTGATATCAGCTGTAATAGGCAGCCTAAGAGTATTTGGTAGATTTTAATAGACGTTGGGAGAAGTAAAAATGGTCCCATTACGACACATCACTCAATGACATCAGGCCAATAAGTAAGAGCATCACTCCCTTGAGGTATTTGATACTCTGACGGGAACAACAAGGCACATTTCGATATACAGACCGAAGTCGCAAATATGTAGTCAAAGAGGATCGTGTTTATGACGCAACGTTACACGCCGGAACAAGCCGAGCGGATGAAAAAAAGGCGATATTGGGTATACGTAGATGGCGAACGTTTCAGCAGCGCAGCGTCAGCGAACAAATACGTGGGCGAGAACATTTTTCATGCCGCGTGGCGTGCCGACCTTATTGCTGAGTCCGGCGGGGAGGCGATGCAGGTCGGTGACAGAACAAAGTCTGTCCGGCGCGGAGATCATAGCGTTGTGCTGGAGCGTCGGGGCGACCTGTCGGATAAATCCGTCCGTGACTACAACGCCGCGCGCAGAAAGTTGTTGAATGCTGGCTGGCGCGACGATGAGCTTGACGAGATGGATAATGGCGAGCTTTATGCGCTATATAAAAGCGAGTTAGAGCGTGAACTGTTATCGGTGCCGCATTTTTCTGGTTTTGAAAGAAAGTACACTCGAGCTGAGATCCGCCCCGCACAGGGACGTTTCAGACGTGCAGTGATATCAAACTGGGAAAACCAGTGTGCTATTACCGGTACACGGCTCGCTCTCGAGGCCGCCCATATCGTTAGTCACGCTAGCGGGGGTAATGCGAGCGTGGAAAACGGAATCTGCCTTGCTGCGGATTTGCATACGCTGCTGGATTCAGGCCACCTGCTTATTCTTGATGGCATCATTCGCCTATCAGATGAAGCAAAAGACGACCTCCGCTATGCGGCACTGGAAGGCACTATGCTGGGAATACCTCGCGTCAAAGTCCGTTTCCCGACACTTTAACCAACATAAATTTAGAACGTAATATCGTCATTCCGTTTCATCTACGATGCATCAAATGTGAAATTTCTACTAAGGAGAGAACATGTATCTGAAGCACATCAGCGCACGCAACTATCGTGCCTTTGGAGATAGTGCATCCGCACCTGCACTCGACTGGGAGCTCAATCCGGGGCTAAACATCCTTGTAGGAGAAAATGATGCAGGAAAGACCTGTATCGTTGATGCTATCCGCCAGGTGCTGCTGACGACCAGTTATGAGAACATCCGTCTCTTCGAGCAAGATTTTCACATTCACGGCGCGATTCGTTCTAATACCCTTTGTATCGAAGCCACTCTGTGTGGGCTAAGTACCGATCAGGAAGCTTCAGTCCTTGAATGGTTGACACTTGGTGAAGACGGAACTTGTTCCCTTATTCTGCATCTTGAGGCACGATTCCACCCCCCCCAGGCAACTAAGCGTTCACGTGTTGAAACAATTGTGCGAACTGGAGTAAATGGCAGTGGGCCAGAAGTGGGTTACGCGGTAAGAGAGCTGGTGCGGGCAACTTACTTAAGGCCCCTACGCGATGCTGAGGCGGAGTTAAGCTCAGGGCGCCAATCACGTCTATCCCAGATTCTTGGAGCCCATAATCTTATTGCTGGCCAAGAAGTAAACGACTTCGATCAGACAATGCCAACTAACATTCCTACACAACTAGTCGGCCTGATGGCGTTCACTCAGCACCACCTTGGTCAACATCAAGTTATCAAAAGTGTAGAGAAGGACATCAATGACAACTACTTAAGCCAATTTGCATTTTCCGGAGATGCAATTCAGTCGCGCATCCGTATCACACCCAATCTAGCGCTTACACCTATTCTAGAGAAATTCGAGCTGTCGCTGCTTCCCGGAGCACACATTGCTCCTGACGCTCGTTGCGCTCGCGGTCTTGGGTATAACAATGCATTGTTTATGGCTACTGAACTGGTGCTGCTGCGAGATGGCGAAGAACTGGGCCTCCTTCTCGTTGAGGAACCAGAGGCGCATCTCCACCCTCAGTTGCAAGAGCGCGTGATGGATCTCCTGAAAGAGCACTCTAACGATGATCAGGCGCATAAGCGGGTTCAGGTTATTATGACGACGCACAGCCCTTCTTTGGTATCAACTGCACGCATTGAAGATATAACACTGGTGCACAAGGCACAGACCTTCCCTTTAGCTGTCGGCAAAACGAAACTAAAGCGTACCGACTACTCTTTCCTTCGCCGTTTTATCGATGCAACCAAAGCGAATCTATTTTTTGCACGCGGTGTCATGATGGTGGAAGGGCCTGCTGAAGCAATCTTGCTACCAGCTATTGCAGAGATGTGTGGTCGCTCATTCTCAAAGCACGGTGTATCACTTGTTAACGTTGGAAATACCGGGCTTTACCATTACGCCCGCATTCTCCAGCGAGAAGGTACCGGCCCGGATATCCCAATACCGGTCGTATGCCTGACAGACCGGGACATTGTGCCTGACGTAGCAAAAAGCTACGTCTCAAAACCCGCTAAGGGTAAGCGCTTCGATTCGGATTATGACGCTGATGAAATGAAGCAAGTAGTGCAAAGCAAAAAGGACCGTGCGGAAGGCGGTAACACGATCGTCTGCGTATCTGATAGGTGGACACTCGAATATGATCTTGCCCACTACGGTTGCGCTAAGCTGATGTACCTCGCCATTTCTCTTGCCGTAAAGGCTAAGTCACGTGATGAAAGGTTAGAAGAAAGCGACGAAGTTGAGACACTTGCAGCGGAAGAAACGAACTGGTTAGCGCTGGAGGCTGCGGGTCACTCCGATGAAGCTCTCGCTGCAATTATTTATCAGCCTCTTCAAGAGAAAAAAGCTTCGAAAGCCATAGCTGCTCAGTATGCAGCTGAGCTGGTTTCTACAGGCGCGTATGGCACGAATGACGAACTGTTCAATAAACTACCTCCATACGTGCAAACTGCACTATCACACCTGACGATAGATCTAAAATCCAAATCCTCTGCGCTGACGGGGGCTGTTACCGGAGCTGCCATATCGACTGGTGCAACTACGGCGGCAGTAACAACAGCCATGTCGGCTAGCTCTACCGTTCCGGCTAACGCGGCAACAAACGGTATCTAGGAGATCATAAATGAGTGCTGTCCATCTCTCTCCAGACGACTTAGTCGAACTGACGACGCTAGCCAGAGACCTGAACTTTGACGATGCTGAACGTCGTTCTGCCCTACTTGAAAACGGATCGCGTGATTTTAATGCAGTACCCGGAAGTGGGAAGACATCGCTGCTTGCAGCAAAACTTTTGTTGCTGGCTAGGAAATGGCCTCATGCACGCCGAGGCATATGTGTTCTAAGTCACACTAACGTTGCTCGCGATGAGATTGCACATCGCCTGGCGGGAACAGTTGAAGGAACCCAGCTTCTGAGCTACCCCCATTTCATTGGTACTATCCATAGCTTCGTCAATCATTTCTTTGCAATGCCCTTACTACGTAGCCTAGGAATGAAGATTGATGTCATTGATGATCAGGTGTTCGCGGACAAAGCTCGCTCCCTACTTCTGACGAGGAAATTTTCAAGCCTTCGCTTTTATCTGGAGAAACAGATGAATGGTGAAGGTATTGCTACTACGCTCTTCTATCGCACGGCAGAGCTTGGAGTGCATGTTGAAAGCGGCAGCCTACCCGCATCGCACACCAAATCATACAATTCATTGATAGAACTAAAAAACATGCTGGCGTGTCAAGGTGTTTTTCGGCATCGTGACATGTTTGCATTTGCTGACCTTGCGCTTCAGACCTGCCCGAGGCTTCTTGATGTTGTCCATCGTCGCTTCCCGATGGTGTTCATCGACGAAATGCAGGATACCTCCTGGGAGCAAGAGTCCTTGTTAAATCGTATTTTCGATGGCCGGTCAGTGATGCAGCGTTTTGGGGATATCGATCAGAAGATTCTCTCTGATGAAGAACAAGCTGAATTACTCACATTCCCACGGGCTGGGTATGGATGTATAAGCACCAGCAAACGGTTCGGTAAATCAATTTCCGATGCTGTAGGGTGTGTCCGTGTCAGTGGCGAGGCTGTTGTTGGTGAGGGCGAAAATTCTAATGCCCCAGTTCTATTACTGTACAAAACGGAGAGTGCTATCAAAGTGGTCGAACACTTTGGTCGAATTGTTATCGACAGACTGAGTGAGGACAACATCGGTTTGCGCGAAGTTAAGGCGATGAGCGCTCGCAAAACCGGTGAGAGCAACGTTGACGCAGGTCGTCATCTCCTTGATTACTGTCCAACCTATGGCGGAGACAAGCTTAGTGCAGGAATACGCTCAGAAAGTTTCTGGAGTCTCATCGGTGACAGTAAAGGGGCTTTGAAAGAAACATCTTTGAGTTCAAGAGTTTCAGACGTTCGCAGAGCGTTATTGATTATTCTGCGTGCATCTGGGGCATCGTGGGCGCAAGACATTCGTGATGCACGAGCGCTTTCACGAGCTGCGAAGGCTGTTACACCCACTGGAACAATTGATAAGTTAACACGGCAGCTCGCATTGTACGGAGAGGAACTTTGTACAGATGGTCAGCGAGATGCACTGACAGAACTGCTCTACACGCAACTTAAGCCATACCTTCCCGAAGAGATAAGCCTTGAAATATTTAAGGGACTGAGCACTTTCGAAGACGCAGGCGAGAGGGGGAGACTAAACACTTCTGCCTCGGCGAGATGTGAAATTAGTTTTCAGGGGAGAAGCCTCGACATTGGACTCGGTACGGTTGCAGGGATGAAAGGCGAAACTCACGCCGCATCTTTAATCCTTGAATCCTACGGTGGGTTTAGTCGTAAGTTCGATGTTGCACTGGGGCTAGAGTATATTGCAGGAACAGCGGCAAAAAAAAATTTCAAAGCTTCCTAAAACTCAACAGGCGCAAATGCGCAACCTTTACGTAGCAATGTCTCGACCAGCGAAATTGTTATGTCTTGCAGCGAACGAAAGCCGAGTTTCGCAGATTTTGCGTGATGCGCTGGTACTTAAAGGATGGCATATAGAATATGTGACTTGAAAAAGTACATGCCAGCATGATGCATCAATTATCTTGATTAAGAAATGCCCGCTTCTTACTCGCAGCGACCGTTTTGTACACGAATGCTGGCAGCGTAGGGCCATACACGGGCATTACAAATAGCACCTTGTATTATCCCAATAAAGCAAAGCAGTGGTTCACAGAACCCTTGTAATACATTCGATTAATATCTAGACATTCAGAAGGTTAGAGCCGCGACAAGGTAGTATTCCGGTCGACCAAGGACGATGTTGTTATCCAAAGATTTCCTTCGGAGCTGGTCTTCTCGATCACATCACGGACTTGAATGTATTGTTGAGTTGTAGAGTTGTAGAGTAAGGAAATAACCCGTCAGAGATTGCTGTGTTATATACAACAATTAAGATTAATTATTGTCATTATTAAAATGCTTCTAAACTGAGAAGCATTTAAGCCAGATGTAATTTGAAAGATATTGTCATAACTAACCGAAAACTGTCAGATCAGCTCTAAGTTAATACATGTTTTCTAAGTGATTTTCAAATAACTGTTTTGAACCCGCCCCATTAAAGAGGCGGTGTTCCTCATAGCATAATACTATTTGGCATTTATCAACTCTAATAATGGAGCATCAGCCACATCATCTGGAATATATGGATCATCGTCATCTAAATTGATACCAATACAATCAACATCATTCAAGCCAATTTCCCATGCCCACCTAACATCTAACGTACTCATTTCTATTCCTAGACTGTCTTTTCGTGGAGAATCAGTAGTAATATTCTTTAACATTGCATCACATCCGAGATAAAATTTTCCGCAGGAATGATAAGCAGCAAGGAATCTATCAAGGTTGACATTGTTATCGGGAGTCATCGTGTTAATTCGGCTGATCATCGTCATTCTTTTAGTCATTGGAGCATTCTTCATATTCTCAGATATCAGTACTCTATAATGAGCTGGTTTTTTAACTGAGATACCTTTGACGATACAAACACGTAATCTGGATTTATTATCTGATAAGCCTACAGATGATATAAGATCTTTAAAAATATCTTCACCCACACCGGAGTCTTTAAATAATAGATATAATCCTGGGTGACATGCTTTGAATTGAACGAAGCCCACCCCTTTCCAGCGTGTCCTATCCCACAGACGAGGTTTGATTAGACTTTGTATGGAATAATCTTTATGTGTTATATTTTCGGAATTAAGTTCCTCTTCAGGCATTCTTCCTTTCCCAAATGTTGGATCATTTATATCCTCGATCTCCAACACTTTCGGAAATTCACTATCCCAGGATTTATCTCTTAGAAGAGGGTAAGTTTTCTTTTCAGCACTTGTGGAATGAATTTTCTTAATTTGTTGATCAATATCATTTCCAAGAACATTTTCAATAGCTTTGATACAGGCACCGAAACTAATTGCTCTGTCGAATGCAGCATCTTCGAATATCATTTTTTCAATGTATTCTGTATTTTTTATAAAAAATAATTCAGGGACAAGATCAAATACTATTTTCTTGAATTCATTGGTGATTTTTCGTTGAGCATCAATTATAAAATCACTTGCATCAAAACCAGAACAATTTATTGTAAGATTTAGTTTTCCACTATTGCTATTTATTTCATGTGATAAGGATAAGTCATCTTCGTCATCTGCTATTACTTCAATAATTAAAAATGCTTCTTTTAGATGGATGTTATCAATCGCACAAGTTGCAAAAGCACTCTCTAAAAGTGATAAGACATTAGTTGAAAACTCTATAAATGGTGACCGATTCGGAAAGTTGATTTCTATGGTGCATCCAAAAATAAAAGATGTATATACTCCTCGTTTGCCATGGTTATCTTTTATGCCTTGACTATTAAATCCTGCATCAAAGTCACGTATTTTTTGCAAAAAATCATTATTATCATAATCTGCAATAACATCGTACTCACGCTCAAAATCTTCAATATAACCTAAAGCATATTTAAGACATCCCGATGATACAAAAAGTCCTAATCTATCCAGTTCATCAGGAATATTACTCTGTAGATTTATTTCCTTTAGATCAGTGTTCAAAATAAGTTGGCTTATGTAAAAATCAATTTGCTGATTTTCTTTATCACCGAACGAGCTATCACTGATATTCTGGTTAATTATTAAAAACAATTCATACCATAAAATGGCATGTGCTAATTTTCCTATTTTTATTTCCGTTAGGCATAAACTATAATAAATCTCAACCTGCTTTAATGATATCTCATCATACTTCCAGTAGTTATCTGTAATCAAAGAAGCGGATAGAAGCAAGCATGAACGTGAACTCCATAGCAACCCAATGGATTCGTAAGCATAAGCTATTGCTTTTAATGCTAATATAAATTTATCTCGTGATTCCTCTTTATAGAGTGGAATAAAAGTTTTTCCTAAATACTTGATTGCCTGATAAGGGTGACCATTTTGAATTCTCTTTATGCCTCTTCGTAGATTTAATAATGCCCCTTTAACTTCACCGCCTCTAAGAGCGGATTGCTCAGTCATATAGTCTAATAAATTCTCATATGCATCAACCTCGAAAAAAATGTCATCTAGTTCGTTCAAAAGTTGGAAGTTTTTCTCAAAAGGATAGCCTATTAAATTTCCACTACTTTTAAAAATTTCATGTAACTCTTCAAATACAACCGAAGCATCTTCTACATCTGAAAACGTTGTCATTTTATAAATGGCTTTGTGAGTTCTCGCTGTAAGTGCATTACTGGGACGAGATTCATCGTCAGCTATCTCATCTAGTTTAGCGAGCATATTACGTTCGATATTCTCAATGTCGATTGTAGATGTTGCGTTGTTAAGTCTAATATAACTTTTATGGACTGTTACTAAGTTTAAAACTTTCTCCCATTTTGAGGAGTTAGTTGATGATGCTATACATTCATACGCTAATTGAAGATTTTCTTCGAAAAGGTTAAAATCTTCCATCCAAAAATGGGCCTTCCAAGCGTATTGATAATACGCATCCAGCAATTGTTGGTTTGTACCAAATTTTTTTGAGATTTTTATAGCTCTTTCAAATAGACCTTGTGTTTCAATTATCGCTTTTTCAAGCTCAGCGCTTAACTCTGCAACTTCTAAGAAAAAGTCCACTTGCTCATATGAAATTCCAGCAGGGTTTATTTTTCCTCTAATATACTCGGTTAGTTCTTCATATTTTTTTTGCTTCTTATAATCATTTTCTCCAAAAATAACTTCTCTATTATATTGTGTTGGAACCGATAATGTATCAATGACCAATTGCTCGAAATGATTTTTGTAGATTTGATCTAGTATCCAATTAATATCTAATATACGGACATCTATTCCTGTTTGTGCTTTTAAGGTATCTTCAACCTCTGAACGAATATTTGACTTAGCCGATTGATTTGTTACGCAAAATATTTTTTTATAACCACGAGCTGTTTCTTTTATTTTAAGCACATCTTCATGACATTTTTTCTTCCAGTCTTTACGTGTACTTACCGCAAAGGCCCAGCGTTCTTTATTTGATGTTTCATTAACACCTTCGAACCAAAGAAGCTTATTTTGTTCCGAAACAGGGAATGTTTGTGTGTCAGTTTTACCATCCCCCCCAGCTACAGGACCTGTCTGTTCAAGGAGATTAGGGCAAATTATTTTCTCACATATTCTTTTAGCAAAATCTTCGAATTGTAATTCTTGATTTCTTGTATTTAGAGTAGAAAGAAAATGCTCAAGTACAACTCTATCTAAAGACCCTGTCTCTCGGATCGTTGAATCAGAAAATTTTTCAGGGCGACGACGCTTTAGAAATTCTTTAGATGAAAATTTGGCTTCCTGTACTTTCATGATTGTTATGCTCCATTTGTCACCGACATCAAAACCTTGTGTTTATTCACTGGAGTTATTATTCATACTGTTTTTTTGAATAAAACACCAGTAGTGTGCTATGTTCAGACAAGCTAGCTATGTAATCACTATACCACTGCATCATTTCTCGCCTCCCTTCCAAATACTGTGCATGGTTGTAAGCCCCACGAACCGCGTTTTAATCCACATGTGCAAGCTGTGACCCAATTTACGTCGAGCTACAGCATTGCTTATAGCGATAGATGCTCATCCTGCAGCTGCAGAAAATTTATGCCTTTTTACGAATATTTACTGCGATTCCCCTAGCCGCCAACCCATCCACATATTCCCCATACCACTGCAACATCTCCCTACGCTGCTCCAAGTACTGCGCATGGTTGTATGTGCCACGAATGGTATTCTTATCCACATGAGCCAGCTGTAACTCAATCCACGCCGTGTTATAGCCTTGTTCATGCAAGATAGTACTCATCGTGTGCCTGAAGCCATGACCTGTCGCCTTCCCGTGATACCCAATCCTTTTTAGTACCTGATTGATACTCGCTTCGCTCATTGGCTTGGTGATGTCGTTACGCCCAGGAAATACAAGGTTATAACGGCCCGTCACTGCCTGGATCTCTCGCAGTGCTGCCACAACTTGATCAGATAGTGGTACAAGGTGAGGACGGCGCATCTTCATCCTTTCAACCGGTACTTCCCAAACTCGCTTGTCGAAATCAAACTCTTTCCATTCAGCCATGCGAAGTTCAATAGTACGAACTCCCGTTAACATCAGAATTTTTGTTGCTAGCCGAGTTATTGGGCTACCCGAATAAGCGGCGAGAGCCTCTAAGAAGGCAGGAAGTTCATCCGCTAACAGATGAGGGTAGTGCACAGATTTTGGCGGGGTTAACTCACTTGCCAGCTCTGAGGCAGGGTTAGTTTCAGCCCGACCGGTGACAATTGCATAGCGAAAGACTTGGTTACAGGCTTGGCGGATTTTGCGAAGCTTATCGAGGACACCACGTTTTTCGAGTTTACGAAGTGAACTGAGGATCTCCAGAGGCTTGATCTCTGCAACTGGGCGCTTACCTATATCAGGGAAGATATCGTTTTCAAACGCTTCCATAATGTCTTCAGCGTAACCCTTCGACCAGTTTGGACGTTTGTACTCATGCCATTCCAGAGCGATCGCTTTGAAGGTATTTTCCACTGTCGCTTTACGAGCTTGTTTCTCAACCTTTTTCTGTTCACTGGGGTCGATAGCGTTAGCGACTTGCCGCTTAGCTTCATCTCTCCGCTGCCTGGCTTCAGATAACGAAATCTCAGGATAGATACCCAACGCCAGCATCTTTTGTTTACCGTCGAAGCGGTACTGCAAGCGCCAGTATTTAGATCCATTGGGATGAACCATTAAATGCATTCCTTCGCCATCGGTAAGCTTGTAAGGCTTATCTGTGGGCTTTGCACTTCTTACCTTTACATCGGTTAACGCCATTTGAGGCCCTCCGTTGCTGGCTGTTGGTACAGGATTTCATTGAACGGGGATGTACCATCACATATACCAACAGATACTACTTGATGCAGGTAGATGTAGGTAGAGTCAGAGAGAATTTCGATGCGCTAAAATTAGCCAACTTACTGAATTTCAAGCATAAAAAAAGACGTCGGTTGACGTCTGTTTACTTCGAAATGGTACGCCCTACAGGGCTCGAACCTGTGACCTACGGCTTAGAAGGCCGTTGCTCTATCCAACTGAGCTAAGGGCGCATTGAAATGCGGATGCGGCAACCGAGGTTGCGGAGTTGGATTATACGGTCAGAGGTTATTGAGTCAATGCCTTTTGACTCTGTGGTGGTGGCAGAGGTGCTTTATGGCGATTTTTCGCACACAAAAGCTATGATAAGTCACCCTAACGCGATGATCTGGCTACGCTAATCCCCTGCCACAATACCGTCTCATCAACCCCTTGTGGTTCAACCGTGGGTACCAATGGGCGCGGGTTTGCCCTCTGCCCTGCTTTTTGCGACATACAGGCACGTGCCGATCGCACCACGGCGTTGATATCCCCCCAATCGGCCTGCGGGGCATTTAGCACATTACAGGTCTGCGCCAGCATTGCCCTAGGCAACTCACTGGCTGCCAAGGTATTCATCGATGCCTGACAAAGTGGCGTAGCAAGCAGCAATACCAGCACTAAAGGAACGCTACGCATCATTGGTGGCCCCTTTTGTACCACTGCGCCATACGCTGACTCCAGGAAGGGCGGCCCTCCTTCGGCTTACAAAGCCGATGTAATGCCTGCAACAACGCCACCTGCGCCGGATGCAGGGAGGAATCAAACACCGTTTCACCAATATGCCGCTGTTCATCTGCTGGATGTCCACCAGGTTGATGCAATGGATAGAGCCGAGTAATCGTCTGCATGATCCTGCCTCCATAGACCCCAAACGCCAGGGGCAATGAGTAAAGCCTAAAAGACTGGAGGTAAAAAAAGCGTAGAGGATCATTCCGTTGGTGTAAAAAATGTATAAACCGCTACGCAATCGTGTGCTTATTCTCTGCATTAACCCGATCGAAAGCCTGACAGCGCGCCTCTCTTCTGCCAAAATAGCGCCATCCCCCGCTTTTCTTAAATGATGGATTTCCTCACTGATGGCAGCAAAGATTATTGATGGCAAAACGATTGCGCAGCAGGTTAGAAACGAAGTGGCTGAGCAAGTGAAACAACGTCTGGCGGCCGGCAAGCGTGCGCCGGGCCTGGCGGTGGTACTGGTTGGTGAGAATCCGGCTTCGCAGATTTATGTCGCCAGCAAGCGCAAGGCCTGTGAGGAAGTGGGCTTTATTTCCCGCTCTTACGATCTGCCCGCCTCCACCACCGAGCCTGAACTGCTGGCGCTGATCGACAAATTAAACGCCGATAAAGAAATTGACGGCATTCTGGTGCAGCTCCCCTTGCCAGCAGGCATTGATAACGTGAAGGTGCTGGAGCGCATCAGCCCGGATAAAGACGTAGACGGTTTCCATCCTTACAACGTCGGCCGCCTGTGTCAGCGCGCACCTAAACTGCGCCCTTGTACCCCACGCGGCATTGTCACCCTGTTGGAACGCTATAACATCGATACCTATGGCCTGAACGCCGTGGTGGTGGGTGCCTCCAACATCGTTGGTCGCCCGATGAGTATGGAGCTGTTGCTGGCCGGGTGTACCACCACCGTCACGCACCGCTTTACCAAAAACCTGCGTCACCACGTCGAAAATGCCGATCTGTTGATCGTTGCCGTGGGCAAACCTGGGTTTATCCCAGGAGATTGGATCAAACCGGGTGCGATCGTGATCGATGTCGGCATCAACCGCTTGGAAAGTGGTAAAGTAGTCGGCGACGTAGACTTCGAAGCCGCAAGCGAACGTGCGGCCTTCATTACTCCGGTTCCAGGTGGCGTCGGCCCGATGACCGTTGCTACACTGATCCAAAATACCTTGCAAGCCTGCGAGGAATTTCACGACGTTCAACCTAACTAAGTTAAGGCAGTATGGAAATTTTTAATCTGGAAGGTCACCCTCATGTCGAACTGTGCGATCTGCTGAAGTTCCAGGGCTGGTGTGACAGCGGCGGTGCCGCGAAAGAAGTGATCGCCGAAGGGCAGGTCAAAGTAAACGGTCAGGTCGAAACGCGTAAGCGCTGCAAGATCGTTGATGGCCAGAAGGTCAGCTACAAAGGCATGAACGTCACGGTTAAAGCCTGATTGTTCAAGCGCCAGCAAAAAAATGCCGGGTCGGCTAAGCTACCCGGCATTTTTGATCCACTCAAACCCGCTAATGCTCCAATGCGACGAAGCACACGTGTTGCATAGCGCGCAGTGAGCCATACAGTTCGTCCAGGGTCGTCCTTTTCCTTACCGTCAGCTTAAAGTTAACTTCAATCTTGTGTTTTTTGACGTCACGTATGGTCATTGCATCAATCAGGTTTCTCTGCTGATTAAGCTGGGCCATCAAGCTGGCTAGCCCTGCCTGCTCATCAAGTATCAGCCGTACTTTGACCTTCCCCAGATATTGATTCCTCGATTGCAGCAGGAAAATATAGGGGCTGATCTTTATCGCCAGTAAAAACAGTGCGGTAGCCAAGAGTGCGTGCAAATAAAAACTGGCACCACAGGCAATCCCCACTCCCGCCGATGCCCACACGATCGCGGCGGTCGTCAGACCGGAAATGGCGTCATCACGCCGGTGCAAAATCACCCCAGCGCCCAGGAAGCCCACCCCACTGATAATTTGTGCGGCCAACCGCATGGGATCGCTGCGAATATTGACGGAGATCTCGGCGTAATACTCTGCAGACTGAATCGACACCACCGTTAATACGCAGCTGGCGACGGCAATGATCACGCAGGTTTTAAACCCAACGGGCTTGCCCTTGGATTCACGTTCCAGACCAATCACGCCCCCCAGAACAAACGCCGCGACTATCTTGCCTACCGTCGCCAGATGGAGCGGCCCCAACCCGCCCAGCACCGATAACCAGCTGTCCATGTTGCTTCCTATTGCTTCGCGGGTTTCATTGCCGCCGGTGTTTTCTGTTTAGAAAGATCGTCCTTGAAGAAAATAAAGAAGAAGACCGAAACAACACCGGCGATAATCGCCGAGAACAGCCAGAAGCTTTCCCACTGCGGTAACGCCTGTGGCCCCTGCTCCGTCACCGTGCTGTTGAAGATCTGGCCGCAAATGGTGGACGCGAACAGCAAGCCAAAACCATTGGAGACGATAAAGCGCAGACTCTGGGCCTGGGCTTTGATTTCGGGCCGTGCTTTACGGTCAACATAGATATCCCCCACCGTAAAGAAGAAGTCCCAGCAGAAGCCTTGCAGCATCAGGCCAATCAGGACAAACGTCATGTTGGCGTCAAGCGCAGCCTGAGAGAACAGCACCGAGCGGATGATCCAGCACACCGCGCCCATCATCAACGTCACCTTGAAGCCCGCTTTCAGTAGGAAGAACGAAAGCAGGAACATAAACACCACTTCGCAGGCGATCCCTACCTGCATCATGGAGGCGGCGTTATCAAACCCGAGCGCTTTGAGGAATACCGGAATATAGGCGGAATAGGCCGTTTTGGGGATCATCAACACAAAGATGCTCAGCATCAGAATGGAGAAGTTACGATCTTTAAATAGCGACAGCGCATCCAGGCACAGCAGATCGCGCAGGGTGAAGGTGCTGCCCTTGGCCTTCGGCGGTGTATCCGGCAAAGTAAAGCAGTACAGCCCCAATGCCACCCCAGCGGCCGAAGCAATGTACCAGGTCATGGTATCGCCGGAATATCCCATCTGCCCGATGATGAAACCTATCGCCATAAAACCGAAGGTGCCAAACACGCGGATCACCGGGAAATACTTCACGCCGTTGATATGGCTAAAGCTGATGCTGTTGGCCAGCGCGGTAGTCGGATAGAACAGCAACCCGACCAGGAAGATCATCACCAGCGTCATGGTGGTGTCCTGCGCCTCGATAAACTGTGGCACACAAAGGATCACCCCGGCGTTGATCAGGTGCAGGATCGCCATGACTTTCTGCGAAGCAAAGAAGCGGTCTGCGACCATGCCGATAAACAGCGGCGAGAGTATGGTTGCCAATCCCAGCAGCGCATAAGATGAACCGATAATGGCGGCCATGCCGTAGGTGCTCAGCACCAGGCCCATCGTCATATTCCAGGCACCCTGCATGAAATACTGCACAAACATCATGATCAGCAGGCGAGGAGTCTTGTTAAAGTCCATGAGTTCTCCCCCTATGCCACGTTAACGGTCAGGCCGTCATACGCAACGGTGATGTTTTTATCACGGCAGGCTGCCACCAGCTCCTCATGCAGCAACTTGCCGCTGTGAGAAATATGCGACACCACGATCTGGCTGCCGGCATGCAGGCACTCCATCGCACGCAGTTTCTCTTGCGCGGCAAACACGGTTTCCAGGCTCATATGGTTATCGGTGCGATCGTCGCCGTTGAAACCGTAAGTGCATTCCAGCACCACCAAATCCAACGCTTTGCCCTGTAGCCACTGCCAGGTGAGTTCCGGGAACCAGCCCGAATCATGGCCATAGAAAATCGTCTGCCCGTCTTTTTCGATCACATACACGTAGCAAAGCTCCCACTTGGCGTGGTTGGCCAGCAGCGGTGTGATCTTGTAGCCATGGCTTTCTACGGTGACAAAAGGCACCAGGCAGTGGAAACCAAAGCGTTGTTTGCTGTAGCCCGGCAATACCGCAGCACAGCCGTTGATCGCTCGATCGTTACCAAAAATCTCCAATGGATGGTCGATATCGAAGCCGTAACCCTCCATGCGGCTAAACAGCTCACCGACGTTGAAATGGTCTGGATGGGTGTGGGTAAACAGCAGGTCGGTGATACCACTTGCGTCCAGCCCATCACGCAACAGCTGTTGGCTGAACTCCGGGGCGACGTCGATCAACATCACATCATCAATAATCGCCGAAGAGTGGGTACGCAGATCTTTCCCCTTGAGAAAACGGGCCTGTTGGCAATGTTCACAGCGGCAAAACGGATTGGGGATCCCTTCAGAGGCAGCCGATCCCAGGAAATGTATTTTCATTTTTTATCCTTTTTATTCAGTACATTACTGACCTATTGCTCCTATCCCCTTCGTTAATGTGGTCGACGAAAGTGATTTTGGAACGTGTCAATCATAGTCCTGAGGGCAAAAAACGGTTAATACTGCAATGAATATTGGTGATCTGCTTCAAAAATTTAATTTAATATTTAGTAAAATCAAATAAATAAAAATAAACATTGGTAATTATTACGTTTTTCATCAATTTTGTGGCACTGGATTAATTAAGGACAAATAACAACCACCTAATGATGGAACGATCCAAATTTTACGCTTGAAGAGAAATCGAGATAGCGAAGCGCCCAAGCCGGTGTTAGCATCAAAACAGGCGGCTCAAAGCGGTGGGAAAATGGCAACTATCAAGGATATAGCGAAGCTGGCGGGGGTATCACACGGCACCGCTTCCAACGTGCTCAACGGGCGCGGCAATGTCAGCGTTGAAAAGATCGAGGCGGTCAAACAGGCTGCCCAGCAAATGGGTTATCAGATCAATGCCCAGGCGCAGTCGCTACGCGCCAGCAAAAGCAGTGGCGTTGCGCTGATCCTGCCCGATATCAACAGCGAGCAGTATCACCAGCTCTACCGTGGGCTTCAGCAATCATTACGATCTTCTTTCCCGGGCGATCTGGATTTGTACATCACTAACGATCTGCCCTCTGCCGAAAGGGATATCTTGCAGACGCTGGCCGCAAAATCCTACCAAACCATCGTTACGGTCTCCTGCCTTGCCGACAGCGAAAGCTATTATCAGACGCTCCGGCTGCCAGCGGAGCAGATCCTGTTTGTCTATCGCCATCCAGCGCAGGCCAAGGTCACATTCAACCTGAACTTTTGCCAGGCGGGCCAGGCCATTGCCAGCGAGATCGCCCGCGAACAACCCACGCACGTTGGCGTGCTTTGTGAGCCCCTCGCTTATACCAACGGCCAGTGTTTTGTCGAGGCATTAAAAGATACGCTGGCACAGTTAAGCCCATCGACCCAGTTAACGGTCGTTCCGTCACCGGCCAGTGAATGTCACACCGCCGCTTTTGCTTTTTTTGCTGGCCAGCCGCCACAAGTTCTGATTGCTCAAGACAGCGAAAAAGCCCGTTGCCTGACGCAGGCGGCCTATCTGGGTAGCTCAGCCCCCTGCCCGCCGATCTGGCAACTCAGCGATAACGAACCCGCCGTGCTAGCCAATCAGTACCACTATCAGATGGATTACGCCCGGCTGGGCCTGGAAATTGCCCGATATATCTGCGGATTGGCAACACTGGCCGATGAGCTGATACTGGATAGCCGTGGCTTTGCTCTGGACGTTCAACCCATGCCCGCCGTTTCTGAGCAGGGTGAAACGCTGAACATGCTGATCTTGCCTAGCCCCTCGACCGATGCGCTGAAGAAGCTGTTGCCGCATTTCTATCGCCAGACCGGTATCAAGGTGAATCTCGCGGTTTATCCTTATGATGAAGTGTTTGAGATCCTCTCGAATCTGCATCTGCATCCTTATTACGATTTGCTGCGTATCGATATGGCCTGCCTCCCCTGGTTTGCGGCAAAGGCCCTCACGCCGTTGGCAGAGATCGCGCCAGAACTACCAGAACTGCTGGAAAACTTCTCGGCAGAAGTTGGCCATCATTTCAGCCAGATTGACGGCAAAGCCTATGCGTTGCCGTTTGATGCCAGCACCCAGTTGCTGTTCTATCGCCGAGATCTGTTCGAAGACCCCACGGTCAAACGCATGTTCTATGAGAAATCGGGCAAAGAGCTGAAGATCCCGACCAGTTTCGCCGAGTTTGATGACATTACGGCCTTTTTCACGGCGACTCATCAATCCGGCAACCCGCAACGTCCGATAGGTTCATCAACGACTCTCGGGAGTTCCGGGTTAATTGCTACCGAATATCTACTGCGCTATTACGCGTTAGGTGGGCGGCTAGTGCACCAAGACAAACCGGTGCAACTGGAGGCAACCTTGGCCATCGAAGCGTTGCGGCAATATCAGCAACAGCTTACCGTCACCACCAATCTCAACAGTGAATGGTGGAATGCTGCGGTGGCCCAGTTTGAGCAGGGCCAGTTGGCAATGCTGATCATGTATATGAATCTGTTCAACGACGTCGCCCACAGCCCTCTATCACCGGCGATTGGTTACGCGCCAGTTCCTGGCAACATGCCGCAGATGGGCGGTGGCTCGTTAGGCATGTCTCGTTTCAGTGATAAGAAGGCGCAGGTAGAGCAGTTCTTCCGTTGGCTGTATTCGGCTGAAATTACCGAGCATCTGGTGCTCTTGGGCGGTAACAGCGCCCACCGCAGCATCTATCAGAACCAGCGCATTCTGCATCTCTATCCGTGGTTTAACCTGCTGCGAGATAATCCTAGTATCGGCATCCGTGAATCTCGGGGTTTACAGGGCGAGTTGTTTAACCTGCGCCATGCGGAGATCATTATCGGCCAGGGCGTGACCAACGTCGTGAACAAGATAATGGATCCGCAGCAAGCTATTGATTACATCAACCAGTGCCTGCTCAGCGAAGCCCATGCTTAAGGCATAAAAAAACCGGGAAGCCACAGCAACCCGGTTTTATTAACTTAATAAGTTCTTAGTTTACTTACGACGCCAGCTAGTCCCTTGCGGGCCATCTTCCAGCACGATATTCATCTCATTCAACCGATCGCGAGCGGCATCTGCCAGCGCCCAGTCTTTGGCGGCACGTGCGTCGTTACGCTGTTTGATCAACGCTTCAATCTCTGCCACTTCCGAGTCGTCCGCTTGCGCACCACCTTGCAGGAACTGTTCTGGCTCCTGTTGCAGCAGGCCCAATACCTTGGCCAGTTTACGCAGCTCTGCCGCCAACCCATTCGCCGCCGCCATGTCTTCGCTCTTCAGACGGTTTACTTCACGCGCTAAATCGAACAACGCGGAATAGGCTTCTGGGGTGTTGAAGTCGTCGTCCATGGCTTCACGGAAGCGAGCTTCAAACACTTCACCGCCAGCGGGTTGCGCATTGGCATCGGTGCCACGCAGTGCGGTGTACAAACGTTCCAGCGAGGCGCGCGCCTGCTTGAGGTTATCTTCGCTGTAGTTCAGTTGGCTACGGTAGTGGCCAGACATCAGGAAGTAACGCACGGTTTCGGCGTCGTAGTAGCCCAGCACGTCGCGGATGGTAAAGAAGTTGTTCAATGACTTGGACATCTTCTCTCTGTCGATCATCACCATCCCGGAGTGCATCCAGTAGTTGACGTACGGGCCATCATGCGCACAGCTGGATTGAGCAATCTCGTTCTCGTGGTGCGGGAACATCAGATCGGAACCACCGCCGTGAATGTCAAAATGGGTACCTAGCTGTTTGCAGTTCATGGCCGAGCATTCGATATGCCAGCCTGGGCGGCCTGGGCCCCACGGCGATTCCCAGCTTGGTTCGCCCGGCTTGGACATCTTCCACAGCACGAAATCCATCGGGTTGCGTTTCACGTCGTCGATTTCCACACGTGCACCGGCTTGCAACTGCTCCAGATCCTGGCGGGACAGCAGGCCATATTGCGGATCGCTATCGATGGAGAACATCACGTCGCCGTTGCTGGCCACATAGGCATGATCGCGCGCCAACAGGCGTTGGGTGATCTCGATGATTTCTTCGATATGGTGGGTGGCACGCGGCTCTTGATCCGGGCGTTCGATCAGCAGCGAATCGAAATCGGCGTGCATCTCTGCCAGCATACGCGTGGTCAGTTGATCGCAGGTTTCGCCGTTTTCTGCCGCGCGGCGGATGATTTTATCATCCACGTCGGTCACGTTACGCACGTAATTCAGCGAATAGCCGAGGTAACGCAGGTAGCGCGCTACCACGTCAAAAGCAACAAAGGTACGCCCGTGGCCGATATGACACAGGTCATAAATGGTTACCCCGCACACGTACATACCGACTTTACCGGCATGAATGGGCTTAAATTCCTCTTTTTGACGACTCAGGGTATTAAATATCTTTAGCATCAGGGCTGTCCGTGGTGTGCGTGATAACAAACATATCCGCATATTGAAACCCGAAGGCTGCTCTATTGCAAGGTCAAGCCCAAGGATTGCTGAATTGATCGGCAGAAAATTGCGTGAGATCGGAATTAACCCAATCCAGACTAAGATAACAACACGTGTATTTCTGCCCGGAACTGCCACCCTAGCCACTGCTGACTGATTAATTGAGATATGTTATAAAGTCGGTCTGATTGCTCACACGCCTTCCTATGTGACAGCTCATTTCATCTTGCTAGGACTAAAACTATGGTTACTTTCCACACCAATCACGGCGATATCGTTATCAAGACCTTTGCTGACAAGGCACCGGTTACCGTTGAAAACTTCCTGAACTACTGCCGTGAAGGCTTCTACAACAACACCATCTTCCACCGTGTCATCAACGGCTTTATGGTTCAGGGCGGTGGTTTTGAACCTGGTATGCATCAGAAAGACACCAAAGCAACCATCAAGAACGAAGCTAACAACGGCCTGAAAAATACCCGTGGCACCCTGGCAATGGCTCGTACCAACGATCCACACTCTGCCACCGCCCAGTTCTTCATCAACGTGGTGGATAACGACTTCCTGAACTTCCGTGCTGAAAACTCCCAGGGTTGGGGTTACTGCGTATTTGCCGAAGTGGCAGAAGGCATGGACGTGGTCGAGAAGATCAAAGCGGTAAAAACTGGCCGCAGCGGCATGCACCAGGATGTACCGGTTGAAGATGTCGTGATCACCAGCGTTACCGTCAGCGAGTAATCGCGGCTGCATGAGCACGCTGTTCATCGCAGACCTGCATCTATGCGCACAGGAACCGGCAATTACTGCCGGTTTTCTGCGTTTTTTGCAGCGAGAAGCCGTTCACGCCGACGCATTATACATTCTGGGCGATCTGTTCGAAGCCTGGATTGGTGATGACGACCCCGAGTCGTTGCATAGCGAAATTGCTGCCGCACTCAAGGCGTTGCACCAGGCCGGAGTACCCTGCTACTTCATTCACGGCAACCGCGATTTCCTGTTGGGTAAGCGCTTTGCCAAGCAGAGCGGTATGATCCTGCTACCTGAAGAGCGGGTCGTTGAGCTGTATGGCCGCAAGATCCTGATCCTGCATGGCGATACCCTATGCACCGACGATCAGGCCTATCAAGAATTCCGCAAGAAAGTTCATAACACCTGGATCCAACGTGCTTTTCTCGCGCTCCCTCTGCGCTGGCGCTTGAAGATCGCCGCTAAAATGCGTGCGCGCAGCCAACAAAGCAACCAATACAAATCCACCGCGATTATGGACGTCAACCCGCAGGCCGTTGAGCAAGCCATGTTGCGCCACAACGTCCACTGGATGATCCACGGCCACACCCATCGCCCGGCAATCCATCCGCTGGCATTACCAAACGGAGAAGCCCATCGTGCGGTGTTGGGAGCCTGGCATACACAAGGCTCAATGATTAAAGTCACGGCAGATGCCGTCGAACTGATCGAGTTCCCCTTCTAGGTCGTTTTCACGCTTTTGATGGCAAAAACCGTCGACGCAACCGTTTTCCTCGCCCTGTACCCATGGTATGCTCTACGCCCTCATACGGCCTGCCAGCCGACGTTTGTCCACATCACAGGAGCCATGCACTCATGGGAGCCACCGCTACTTCAGCCGCCAACGCTGGGGTTAAAATCGCAATCGTAATGGGTTCAAAAAGTGACTGGGCCACAATGCAGTCCGCGGCCGAAGTTCTGACCACGCTGGATGTCCCGTTCCATGTCGAAGTTGTCTCCGCCCACCGCACGCCGGATAAGCTGTTCAGCTTTGCCGAACATGCCAAGGCCATGGGTTTTGACGTGATCATCGCCGGTGCCGGTGGTGCTGCGCATCTGCCAGGCATGTTGGCGGCCAAAACGCTGGTTCCGGTGCTGGGTGTGCCGGTACAAAGTGCCGCATTGAGCGGTGTCGATAGCCTGTATTCCATTGTGCAAATGCCACGTGGCATTCCGGTGGGTACGCTCGCCATCGGCAAAGCCGGTGCGGCCAACGCCGGGTTGCTGGCAGCACAAATTCTGGCGCTGCATGATGCCGGGCTGGCACAGCGGTTGGCGCAATGGCGTCAGGCCCAGACCGACGAGGTGCTGAACCACCCGGACCCACGGGAGGACGCATGAAGCCGGTTTGCGTACTGGGTAACGGCCAGTTAGGACGTATGCTGCGCCAGGCCGGTGAACCACTGGGAATTGCGGTTTATCCTGTCGGCCTGGATGCCGAGCCGGAAGCGGTGCCCTATCAAAATGCGGTGATCACCGCAGAGATCGAACGCTGGCCAGAAACCGCCCTGACCCGCGAATTGGCGACGCACAATAACTTCGTCAACCGCGATATCTTCCCGCGTTTGGCCGATCGCCTCACACAGAAACAACTGCTCGATCAACTTCATCTTGCTACCGCCCCTTGGCAATTGCTGGCAAATGCTGGCGAATGGCCGCAGGTGTTTGCCACCTTGGGTGAGTTGGCGATCGTTAAACGCCGCGTGGGTGGTTATGACGGCCGTGGCCAGTGGCGTTTGCGCCCGGGCCAAGAGGCGGAGTTACCGGCGGATAACTATGGCGAATGCATCGTTGAGCAGGGGATTAATTTCTCTGGCGAAGTGTCGTTGGTGGGCGCTCGTGGTCACGATGGCCAGTCGGTATTCTATCCGCTGACTCACAACCTGCACGAAGAAGGCATTCTGCGTACTAGCGTAGCGCTGCCACAGCCCAATCCGGCGTTGCAGCAGCAGGCCGAGCAGATGTTGGCTGCGATCCTCGATGAGTTGAACTACGTAGGCGTGATGGCGATGGAGTGCTTTATCGTCGGCGACAGCCTGCTGATCAACGAGTTGGCTCCGCGTGTCCACAACAGTGGCCACTGGACGCAGAACGGCGCTTCCATCAGCCAGTTTGAGCTGCATTTACGTGCCATCCTGGGGCTGCCGCTGCCTAAGCCGGTGGTGAATACGCCTTCCGTGATGGTCAACCTGATCGGCACGGCGGTGAATCAGCAATGGCTGGGCCTGCCGCTGGTACATTTGCACTGGTATGAGAAAGAGGTGCGTGAGGGGCGTAAAGTGGGTCACCTGAATCTCAACGATCCCGACGCAGCTTCTTTGCAACAGGCGTTGCAGGCGTTAGCACCGCTGCTGCCAGCCGAGTACCAAAGTGGCTTGGCCTGGGCGCAGCAAAAGCTGGGGTGATCTTGTGGGGTGATAGGCATTTAATCTCGGTGTATTCCCCTCACCCTAACCCTCTCCCAAAGGGAGAGGGGACTTACCGTGCCACAAATTAACTACGGTATTCATCCTTTACATCAATCCGTTAAAGACTAACGCCTTCACCTGATAGCAACCCCGTACGGCTCCCAAAGAGGACTTACCGTGTCACAAATTAACTACGGTATTCACCCTCTACATCAATCCGTTAAAGACTAACGCCTTCACCTGATAGCAACCCCGTACGGCTCCTAAAAGGGACTTACCGTGCCACAAATTAACTACGGTATTCATCCTCTACATCAATCCGTTAAAGACTAACGCCTTCACCTGATAGCAACCCCGTACGGCTCCTGAAGGGGACTTAACGTGCTACAAATTAACCACGGTATTCATCCTTTACATCAATCCGTTAAAGACTAACGCCTTCACCGGATAGCAACCCCGTACGGCTCCCAAAGGGGACTTACCGTGACACAAATTAACTACGGTATTCATCCTTTACATCAACCCGTTACAGATCAACTCCTTCACCGGATAGCAACCCCGTACGGCTCCCTCTCCCTGTGGGAGAGGGTTGGGGTGAGGGGCAATTAACCTTGCTCTACCACCGCTACAGCCAGTAAAAAATTAACCTTCATAGCTGCGGAACAGCGCCCTGCCGCGCAGCAGGCGTACACCAAGCCAGCCGCCACACAGCGAGAGCAGCAAGGCACTCAGCAACGGTAACGCCCACCACAGCACCGGCGTAGGTGCCCACGGGAAGTCGAACACCTTGGTTTGCAACAGCCACAGTGCCGCTTCTGCCCCCACCGCCGCCGCGATGCCAGCCACCAGCCCCAGCAACGCAAACTCGCACCACAGCGTACCGCGCAACAGGCGTTTGCCTGCGCCTAGCGTGCGGTAAACCACCAGTTCCTGCCTACGCTGCCGCATCCCTACCTGTACCTGTGCCAGTAACAGCAGACCACCGCAGATCACCACCAGCACTACCATCACCTCCAGCGCCCTGCTCACCTGCTGCAACACGCCGCCGACCTGCTTGAGGATCGAACCGATATCCAGCAGGCTCAGCGTTGGGAACTGGCGGTTAAGCTGGGTTAGCACCTTGCCGTCGCCGTCATAGCGGAAGCTGGTCAGCCAGGTTTGTGGTTGGCCGTCCAATGCACCCGGCGGGAAGATAAAGTAAAAGTTCGGCTTCAGACTTTCCCAATCTACCTGCCGCAGGCTGGTGACTTTGGCGCTGAACGATTGGGTATCGCCGCTGAACGTCAAGGTATCGCCCAGTTTGATCTTGAGCCTGCCGGCGATCCCTTCATCCATCGAGACCTCGCCGGTTTTCGGCGGCCAGGTACCTGCCGTCAGCGGGTTGTGGTCCGGCAGCTCGCTTTGCCAGGTCAGATTCAGCTCACGGTTCACCGCCTCGCCACCGGGATCGTCTTCATGCACCCGCTCCGTCGCCACCTGCTGGTTAATTTCCGACAGGCGCACACGTACGATGGGATAGAAGGTTTCCTCATGCAGTTGATGCTGTTGCAAGAAGGCTTTCACCTGAGGAACCTGTGCCGTGGTCATATTCAGCAGGAAATAGTTCGGGCTGTCTGGCGGTAACTGCTGTTGCCAACGATCGAGCAGATCGCCACGCAAGACCAGCAACAGAGCCAACAACATAAACGACAGCGAGAATGCCGCTAGCTGGCTGATCGTCACCCAAGGCTGATGCAACAGGCGATTCACCGCCAACCGCAGCGCCAGATTTTTCAGCGTGATGCGCCGCAGCAGCAACAGGCTGCCCCAGCCAATTCCCCCTAGCAGCAAGGCCAGCACCACCATACCGGCCAGAATGGCCCACAGTAGCGTACTTGCCCCCATCAATACCGTCAGTAGCCCGACCACAATCACCGCAGTGGCTGGCAGGAAGTAACGCAGCGGCCAGACGTTGGCTACCACATCCCGGCGCAGTACGCGCAGCGGCTGAGTCGCCAGCAGTTGCCGGTACGGGCGCAGCCCAACCAGCAGCGAAATCATGACCAGAGCCCCCATCGCCCAAAGCCACGGCCAGCCCCCGGCGGCGGGGAGTTCCCCCGGCAACACTGGTGCCAGCAAGCGGATCAGCACCGCTTCAAAACCGAGACCAATCACGCTACCGCATATTCCCGCCAGCAATAACACCGCCAGCCACTGGCCAATAATCAG
Organism: Serratia sp. PL7; assembly: GCF_945957435.1. Classification (NCBI taxonomy): domain Bacteria; kingdom Pseudomonadati; phylum Pseudomonadota; class Gammaproteobacteria; order Enterobacterales; family Yersiniaceae; genus Serratia; species Serratia sp. PL7. The sequence continues at coordinate 69,174 of NZ_CAMFLB010000026.1, forward strand.
CTTGCTGAGCGCCTTTCTGCCAGCGCCCAGGGTTTTCAGCACCGCGATCAGATCATAACGGCTGCGGCAATAGTGGCTCATCGCCACCGCCACGGCGGCGATCGACAGCAGCAAGGTCAGCAGCGCCGAAAGCAGCAGGAACTGTTGGGAACGCTGTAGCGATTTACCCAGCGCGCTGCCGGACTCCTCTAACCCATACCAGCGCTGATCGGGTTTGAGCTGCGGTTTGAGGCGTTCTTCATAACGTTGAATATCGGTTGGCGCACCGGCAAACATATAACGGTAGGTCAGGCGACTGCCCGGCTGTACCGCTCCGGTTTTATCCACATCTGCCAGGTTGATGATAATGCCAGGTGCAGTCTGGAACGGATTGAAGCCAGAATCCGGCTCCTGCACGATTTCACCGGCGATGCGTAACGTGGTATCCCCCACCTCCAGGTTATCGCCGACCTTGATATCCAATAATGCCAACAGGCGCGGAGCCACCAACACGCTGCCCGGCACAGGTTTGAGATTGGCTGGCAGGGTTTCCAACTGCCCATACAGCGGGTAGGCCGCATCGGTAGCCTTGACGTTGGCCAGTAGTGGACGATCCCCGGCGTAGGTCATGGTGGTAAAAGAGAGCTGGCGGCTGACTTTCAGCCCCTGTTGTTGGGCATCGAGCAGCCAGCCTTCCGGCACCGGGCGCGCGGTACGTAATACCCGATCCCCGGCGATAAAGTCTCGGCTTTGCTGGCTCAGGCCTTTGTCCATGCGATCGCTGATGCTGCCCAGTGCCAACACGCAGGCGACCGACAGCGTCAGCGCCAGCCAAACGATCAGCAGCGAAGGCGAACGCCATTCACGCCAGAACCAACGCCAAATCATGCTTCCTCCCACAGCTTGCCTTCACGCAAGCGCAGCCGCCGCTGACAGCGCGCCGCCAGCGTCTCGTCATGGGTGACCAGGATCAGTGTGGTGGCAAAATCGCGGTTGAGGGAGAACAGCAGATCGGCAATGCGCTCACCGGTCTGGCGATCGAGGTTGCCGGTGGGTTCATCGGCGAACAGCACCCGTGGACGGCCACTGAACGCCCGTGCCAGCGCCACACGCTGTTGCTCCCCGCCGGAAAGTTGTGCTGGCAGATGGCTAAGACGCTTGCCTAACCCCAGCTGTTCCAGCAGTTGCACCGCTTGGTCCCGGCTTTGACGATCGCTTTCACCACGCAGCAGCGCGGGGAGTTGTACGTTTTCCAACGCGTTCAAGGTGGGGACCAGCATGAACGACTGGAACACAAAACCGACGTTTTTTGCCCGCAGCGCAGCGCGCCCTTCTTCATCCAGTGCGGTCAGCGACTCCCCCAGCAGGCTAACTTCTCCTTCGCTGCCGTCGTCCAGCCCGGCAAGGATGCCCAACAAGGTCGATTTACCTGAACCGGACTCGCCGATCAGCGCAATTGTCTGTGCGGGTTTGACAACCAGCTCGACTCCGGTAAGGATGGTAAGCTGATGCTCACCCTGACCAACGTGTTTACTAAGATGATGAACTTCAAGAACGTTTTCCGCTGGCATCTTCCCTTCCTTTTGCTGTTGGGATTATTCAGTTTACGTGCTGTCGCGGCCGATACCTTATTGATTTTAGGCGACAGTTTAAGTGCTGGCTATCGGTTGCCGGTAGCGCAAGCCTGGGCAACTCGCCTGGCCGATGAGTGGCAGAAACAACCTGGCCACCCGACCGTGGTCAATGCCAGTATCAGCGGTGACACCGCCGCTCAGGGGCTGGCACGCTTGCCCGAGCTGTTGAAACAACATCAACCCCGCTGGGTGCTGATCGAACTGGGTGCCAACGATGGTCTGCGCGGCTTCCCGGCTGCGGATATCGAGCGCGATCTCAACCAGATTATCACGCTGGTTTTGCAGGCGGGGGCCAAACCGCTGCTGATGCAAATTCATATTCCGCCAAACTATGGCCGCCGCTACACCGAGGCCTTCGGTGAGATCTATCCGGCGTTGGCCAAGCAGTTCAACATTCCGCTGCTGCCGTTTTACATGGAACAGGTGGTGATCAAACCGGAATGGATGCAGGATGACGGTTTGCACCCCAATCAGGATGCCCAGCCGTTTATCGCCACCTGGATGGCGCAACAGCTGGAACCACTAGTTAAACATGAGTCTAACTGAATAGGGTTAGCTACTAGGTAAAGTTATGCAAAAAGCGGTATTGATAACCGGCTGTTCCAGCGGGATAGGATTGATTGCAGCGCAAGATCTGCGTAACCGTGGCTATCGCGTGCTGGCCGCCTGCCGTAAGCCGGAAGACGTGGAAAACATGCGCCAGCTTGGGCTGGAAGGCATTGAACTGGATCTGGACGATAGCGCCAGCGTAGAACGCGCCGCCGCGCAGGTGATCGAGCTGACCAACGGGCGGCTGTACGGCCTGTTCAACAATGCCGGTTTCGGCGTTTACGGCCCACTCAGCTCGGTTTCACGCCAACAGCTGGAACGGCAATTCTCCGCCAACCTGTTTGGCACCCACCAGCTCACCCAGTTGCTGCTGCCAGCCATGCTGCCGCACGGTGAAGGGCGCATTATTCAGACCAGTTCAGTGATGGGGTTAATCTCCAGCGCCGGGCGTGGGGCCTATGCCGCCAGCAAATTTGCGCTGGAAGCCTGGTCGGACGCGTTGCGTATGGAACTGCACGGCAGCGGCATTCAGGTCAGCCTGATCGAGCCAGGCCCGCTGACAACCCATTTCACCCAGAACGTCAATCAGGCGCAGAGCGATAAACCGGTGCACAACCCGAGTATTGCCAAGCGTTTGACGCTGCCCGCCGAAGCGGTGTTACCGAAGCTGCGCCATGCGCTGGAAAGCCCCAAAGCCAAGCTGCGCTACCCGGTCACCCTGCTGGCGCATACCATGAGCATCCTGCGCCGCCTGTTGCCAGGCCGCGCGCTGGACTGGTTATTGCGCAGTAATGGTTAAGCAAACGGGGGCTAAGGGTTGAAGCGCGCCGCTTTGCCCCCATTTAGAATAGATTGGCTCCGCAAGATCAGATTAGAGAGAAACCATGCTAGCTCAAGCCGTTGTTGATATTAACGAAACTAACCTGCACCAAACGCTGGAACAGTCCATGTCCCAGCCGGTGCTGTTCTACTTCTGGTCGGATCGCAGCCAGCACTGTCTGCAACTCACCCCGATACTGGATAAACTGGCGGCGGAATACGCAGGTCAGTTCGTTCTGGCGAAGGTGGATTGCGATGCCGAGCAAGCGATCGCCGCCCAGTTTGGTCTGCGCTCCCTGCCAACCGTTTATCTGTTCAAGGATGGTCAGCCGGTTGATGGTTTCCAAGGGCCGCAGCCGGAAGAAATGATCCGCGAATTCCTGCAGCGTTTCCTGCCAAAAGCCGAAGACCTCAAGCTGGCAGAAGCCACCGAACTGTTGCAGGAAGACCGTGCTGCAGAGGCTCTGCCTTTGCTGAAAGACGCCTGGAGCCTCAGCAATCAGCGCAGCGATATCGGCCTGACGCTGGCGGAAACCCAGATCGCCCTGAACAAGACGGATGATGCCGAAACGGTGCTGGCGACCATCCCATTGCAGGATCGCGATACCCGTTACCTCGGCCTGGTCGCGCAGATTGAGCTGATGAAGCAGGCCGCCGATACGCCGGAAATTCAGCAGTTGCAGCAGCAGGTTCAGCAACAGCCGGAAAACGTTGAGCTGGCCGTGCAGCTAGCCTTGCAACTGCATCAGGTTGGCCGTAACGAAGAGGCGCTGGAATTGCTGATGGGTCATCTGAAAAAGGATTTGGCGGCGGCTAACGGTAGCGCCCGCAAGACCTTGATGGATATTCTGGCCGCACTGGGGACTGGCGATGCGCTGGCCGCCAAGTATCGCCGCCAGCTGTATTCACTGCTGTATTAATCGTACATGGGCGCAGCCGCACGGTTGCGCCCTGCATCAAACATCAAGCCTCCTGCGCCGGTTTCCCCTCTTTGACGAACAACATGGCGATAAAACCCACCACCGTGATCATCGCGGCAAAATAGAAGCCCGCATTCAACGTTCCCGTGCTGTCGGCAATGAAGCCGGTCACGTAAGGCGCAAAGATCGACGCCGCCATACCAAAGAAGTTATACAGCCCGAAAGCGGTACTGAGCGCGGCACGCGGTGCGTTGTCTGCTACCAGGGCGATCAGTACCGGGTTGAGGCTGATTTTGCCGATAAACCCATACAGCACCAATACGCCAATCAACGCCGCTTCACTGGTGGAATAAACGATGCCGAAGATCGCCAACAGTGAGAAAGGCAGCATAAACAGCACCACCGGTTTTCTGCGGCCTAGCTTGTCGGAGATATAGCTGCAAATCAGCGTCCCGAGCACCGAGATCCACGGTACGATAGAGGCGATGCTGGCGGCGTGCACAATATCCATGCCGCGTTCTTTTTGCAGATAATACGGCAGCCAGGTAATGATCACGAAGAAGCCATAGATCGAGCAAAAGATGGTGATGTAGGCCATCAGCAGGTTACGGTTTTTAAACAGATCCAGGAAACTGAATTCGCTCTTTGCTGCCGCCGCTACCGGAGCATCGCTGGCACTTTGCGGCGCTTTTTCCCGAATGAAAAACAGCATCAGCAGCGCCACAATCAATACCGGGACCGCCATCGCCAGGAACGGCATCTTCCACGAAGTATGAAAGTGTTCGATCATAAAGCTGGAAAGGTAATACCCCAGCGCGATACCGAACGACATCCCGCTGCCGATCACCGCACTGCCCAAGGTGATCCATTTCTTGGGGATGGCCTCGGATGAAAGCGCATACTGCGGGCCATAATAGACGCCTTGCGAAGCACCGGTCAGCATCCATAGCACGATGAAAATCAGAAAGTTGGATGAGATGCTGACGGCAGCGATAAACAGCGCAAACAGCATAAAGCCGCTGACCAGAATGCGTTTTCTGCCCAAGCGGTCACCCAATAGCCCCGCAGGCACCTGTAAAATGGTGTAGGTCAGGAAGAACAGGCTGCTGATTAAGCCCAGATGGCTTTTTGACAGCCCGAACTCGGTTTGGATCTGCGGCATGATGGGGCTAAGTACCGAACGCCCGGCATAGATAACGACCCAGCCGAGGAAGAAGATCACTACGGTTTTAATCCAATAGGGCATTCGCTCTGTTTTTATAGTTTGCATATTCATTTTCCCTTGGTTGATGGGCCGCTCGGCCCATCCAGTATTACGGCGTAATTAATGTCCCCGCGGTGCCTGCCAGTACCGACTCGATATCTTGCAGGGCACCGATATGTGCCACCTTGCCGCTGCGCTGCACAAAGCGGCTGACCGCCATGATTTTTGGCCCCATCGAACCATCGGCTACGGCCATCGGGGCCAGTTCTTTGGTGGTGGCAGAACGAATGGCTTTTTGCTGCGGGGTGCCCCAGTGCTGATACACCGCATCAGCATCAGTGAGGATCACCAGGTGATCGGCGTCCAGGGCTTCGGCCAGTAACGCAGAGGCCAGATCCTTGTCGATCACCGCTTCGCTACCGATCATTCCCTGTGCGCTGGCCACCATCGGAACACCGCCACCGCCGTTGCAAATCACGATGTGGTTTTTCGCCAGCAGCAGATTGATCGCTTCAATATCGATGATCTTTTTCGGTTCAGGGGAAGGCACCACCCGGCGCAGGTATTTCCCATCCAGCTTCATGCTCCAGCCATACTTTTTTTCCAGCTCGGCTTGCTGTTGCGGCTCATAAACCGGCCCGATAAATTTGCTGGGTTCCCGATACGCCGGATCTTCGCTGTCTACCAAGACGCGAGTCAGCAACGTGGACACCGGCTGAGCAGGATGGAATGCCCCTAGCTGCTGGGCCAGCATATAGCCGATCATGCCCTGGCTTTCTGCCACCAGAATATCCAGCGGGTAAGGGGGAACATCGCGATAGGCCAGGTTTTGCAGCGCCAGCAGCCCCACCTGTGGGCCGTTACCGTGCACGATGGCGATGCGGTATTTCTTGGCCAGCTTGCCAATGGCATCGGCAATTAGCGCAATGCTCTGGTATTGATTCTCTGCAGATAACACCGCGCCACGCTTTAACAGGGCGTTGCCCCCCAAGGCAATAACTAACGTTTCCATTCAGGTACCCATTTTTCAAGTAATAGCAGCCCATACCGAACGGCATTCGGCATGGTTTTCCGCTGATAAATTAATAAAGACGATTGATTGCCATCGCGCCCAACCAGACGCCCAATAGCGTATCCGCACCGGAAAAATGCCCGGTTGCCAACATGTCGTTGATGGCTGCGGGTAATTCTTGTGGTCTGAGTAAGGCGCGTGCCAGGAGTTGTACCGGGGTGGAGAAGATCCCCTGCTCGGCAAACTGCAAATAGTGGACGCTGACCAAGGTGGTCAACTGGCTTAAGGGTTGGCTGGCGGCAAAAAAGGACGACAACCTTGCGACATCCACGCGGCTATCAAGATGAGCCGCCAGCAACATGCCCAGCACCGTGTCATCATTGCTTGGCGTCAAGCCAGGGCCTTTGCCAAGCACGGCGCTCCAGTCCACTTTCTGCCCCAACAACCAGGCGGTAAAGTGCTGCCGTAGTTCGCGAATTTCCAGACAATGCAGCTGGTCAACGAGGTTGTCCAGGCGGCCAAACAGGCCGGTCTGGGCGTCAACATCGGCCAGCGCGGTAGCCAATGGCGGCAACGCAATTTCTCCGCTCACCTTCAGGCAGAGATCCAAGCACCTCCCCTGGCGGTAAATGGCAATATCCTCCAGTTCGATCCCCGCCGGTGAAAGCTGGCAATGCTGGGCCGCAGGCAGGCTGTCAAAGATTTCGTCGAAGTCATCGTCGCCAATTTCCCAGCCCATTGGGCTAAGCCCACGCCCTTCACGGTGCAACGTCAGTAGCCGATCGTTAGGCGAGAGAAAGTTGATGGCATTGTTGAAACGCCCCACGCAGCGTAACGGGCCGTAATCTTGCGTGGCATAGCGGCTAATGGCTAACGCGGTGATGTCCATAACTTGCTCCCTAGCCCGGAGTCTCCTCCGGGCGAACCGGTTGTTACGCGCTGATACCCAGCTTTTCTGCCAGTGCTTCGATGGCTTTTTCAAAGCAGCCCAATGGAGCACGCACGGTACCGGCACCAATCTGCCCAACCCCGGCTTCACGGTGGGCAATTCCGGTGTTGATCAACGGAGTAATGCCGGTTTCCACCACCCGGCGGGCATCCAGCCCCAGGCAAGCGCCCTGGAAGTCCCAGGTTGGGATTTGCAGCATCATGTTGCGTTCCAGGTAAATCTCGGCCATCTCTTCGGAGATATCGGTCGCGGCACTCATGCCACCGGCGGCACCGACAAAACGTGTCACACCAGGCGCGGCGACCATGGCCGCACCGCCAATGCCGAAGGTTTCGGTAATGGCGCTGTCGCCAATATCCGGGTTGGCGTCAGCCTGGCTATAGCCGGAGAAGAACAGGCCTTCCGGCGTATTGACCGGCGCGGTAAACCATTGGTCGCCCATGCCGCTGATCTTGACGCCAAAGTTTTTGCCGTTACGGGTCATCACCGTCACGATGGTGCCTTGCTTAATCTCGGCCCCGGCGTCCATGGCCGCCTTGCAATAGGCCATCGCCAGGTTGAGGAAGAACTGATCGGTGATGCTGAGGAATTGCATGACCTTGGCCAGCTCAACGTTGTCCCGCTCAAGCAGGCTGATTTTAGGGGCTAACAAACGCATCAGCAGCGCCGACGCCGCGATATTACGCTGGTGGAACTCATCCCCCATGGTGATGGCCTGGGCCATAACGGCGGTGAGGTCAATCCCCTCATCAAAGGTGGCCAGTACCTCTTTCAGTACCGGTGCCAGTGAGTCACGCATCCAGCGCAGGCGCGCCTGCACGTCTGGCCCATAGGCACCAAAGCGCATCACCTTACCGATCCCTTCGTTCAGGTTGCAGTAGGCATGGTTACCATGAACGGTGTTTTTCACCACCACCAGCGGCATATGCGCCGAGGTGATGCCCCCCATCGGGCCAACGGCACTGACGTTATGGCAAGGGATGAATTCAATCTCACCGTTTTCCAGCAGTGCCAGCGCCTGCTGCTCACTTTCAGCCCACTGTTCAAACAGGCATGCCCCAATGCAGGCACCGCGTACCGGGCCACTCATTTCCGCCCAAGTAACCGGCGGCCCGGCATGCAGCAGTTTTCTCCCCTGCGCCAACTGCGGGATCAGGTTTTTCGCTAAATCAACATCCTGCCAATGAGGGCGAGCTTCACGGATCCTGGCGATAACGGCAGCGTTTGCTTGTTCAATAGTTGCGGTCATATCAATCCCTTACTTTAAATTTTTCAGTATGTTAGCCAATCGTTGATTACCACCGGCCACCGGGGCCCATTGGTAATGCACCACTGAAATTTCGTTGGTTTGCAGATCGTCGGCAAAGCTACGCAAGCCTGCATTGATCACGGAAACACCGGCCAGCATGGCGGGTGCTGGTTCGTTATTACCCTGCTCTGGAGGGGCGATTAACTGGCAGGCCAGCGCGACCGCTTCAGGCAGCGAATTCATCACGGCAATGCCCGCCTCGGTGAGCGTGGCAATCTGTTTGGAGCGCTGCTGGGGGTCTTGTTCGGTGCCTGTCACCGTGGCGATAACGGCCAACGGATGGGCCGCACCACGTTTTTCGCGTACGCGTTTGACTTCGGTAGCCAAGGAACCTGCGGGATCTTCCTGCGCGCCATAGCCAATCACCACATCCAACAGCAACACGCCAATCTGCGGCTGCTGAGCAAGGCGAGCGATTTCCTGATTACGGGTAGACGGGTCGATCATCGGGTGTGGTTTGCCCTGGGTGTAGAAATCGTCCCCCATATCGATAATGCGGTGTCCGTCGGCGTTGAGCATTGAGCCATGCTGATGCTTGCTGTCGGCCTCCACGCCCAGCCGATCGGCCAGCAACATGGCGCATTCCGCCGCCAGCGTGCCACCGGCGTACAGGCCGGATATTTTACCACCGCATACCGCAGGTTGCTGTGCGGCCATTTGCTGCACGTTTGCCAACATCGCAGCCAGGCGGGCGGCTTCATCCAACGTCGCGGCAAAGGTGATGTTACCCTCTTGTTTCGCAGGCGCTTTAGCTCCCAGGAACAAAGCGACCACCGGTTTGCCAAGGGTCTTCATCTCACCGATAACCCGTTGACGTACCGCTTCGGCCGGAGGCTTGGAGACAAACGCCAACACCTGGCTTTGCGGATCGGCCGCCAACATTCGTAGTGCGCTGATAGCGCTGATACCACCGATTTCGGCGGTTAAATCACGCCCACCCAAGCCAATGGCGTGAGAGATGCCTTGCCCAGCCAGGGTAATTTGTGAGGTCAGCTCCTGGATACCGGTTCCCGAGGCGCCAATGATGCCGATCATGCCTTTGGGGGCGACGTTGGCAAAGGCCAGCGGTGCCCCGGCAATATTGGCCGTGCCACAGTCTGGCCCCATCACGATCAGGCCCTTGTCACGCGCCTTGGTTTTTAGCGCCACTTCCTGCTCAACGCTGACGTTGTCGGAAAACATCATCACGTTGCAGCCATCGTCCAGTGCCTGATCGGCCAGCTGCGCGGCATATTCCCCTGCAATGGAGATCAGCACCATATTGGCATCCGGCAACTTCTGCCGCGCCATGCGCCAACTGCGTGCCTTGAGCAGGCGTTTACCGCCCTGCTGCCCCTGGGCAATGGCTTTCAACGCCAGGTCTAACGCTTCGCCGATCTGTGTGGTGATGCTGTCATCGGCAGATTCCGCCTTGATCGCCACGCAAATATCATTGGGGGTCGCTTCACTGAATTGCGGATGCCAGAAACCGGTCGCTTCAAGTAAGGATTTATTGGCCGGCGTCCCCATCATGACCGATATTTCTTCGACGTTGGGTGATTCGCTGAGCTTACGGGAAATTAGCATCAGGCTGACGGAATCCTGAAAGCTCCCTTTTTTTATAAAAGCATGGATCATAGTGATATCCTTAAAACAGCATGTGAACTTCGCAATGGGCGTTCTCAGATATTTTTAGTAACCTATTTATTTCAGACCCCATATTCTTATTGGCCAAGCTACAAATAAAACCCATTGACGAAGGTGAGTCTCATCACACTTTGCCCATTGTTAGAAAAAATCATCAAGTCTGGCGGGGATTAATTGAATTCAATCATCAGAAAGACGGCGCTTTGTTAAAAATAATCTAACAATGGTAATGCCATTCAACGAAAATTTAAGCCAATAAAATAATAGCCGTCTGGATCACATTATTCCCTTGCTATGTTTATACAGTAGGAGACAGAGATAGTTTTAATAAACCGTATACCCGTCGTCTTTCAAGCTGCAGCTTGAAATCCATAGGGTATATCAATGGAAGGACTGTCAATGAAAGTCTCTAAGCAGCAACTGCATCAACTGATTCAAAATAAAATTCATTCTGCAGGCCTAAGCCAGGAACACGCCGGGATTGTCGCGGACGTTTTGGTCCATGCAGATGCGCGCGGGATCCATTCCCATGGCGCGGTGAGGGTGGAATATTATTCTGAACGCATCAGCAAAGGCGGCACCAATAACGACCCGCATTTCACCTTTGAAAAAACCGGCCCTTGCAGCGCAGTTTTTGATGGCGACAACGGTGCCGGGCATGTCGCAGCCAAGCTGGGTATGGACCACGCCATCGAAATGGCGAAAGAGAACGGCGTCGCGGTGGTAGGCGTTCGCCGCATCGGCCACAGTGGCGCGCTGTCTTACTTTGTGCAGCAGGCCGCCCATGCGGGCATGATTGGTATATCAGTGTGTCAGTCAGATCCGATGGTCGTCCCTTATGGCGGTGCAGAGGTCTATTACGGCACCAACCCTATCGCTTTCTCGGCGCCGGCCGAAGGCGACGACATCATGACTTTCGATATGGCTACCACGGTTCAGGCCTGGGGCAAGGTGCTGGACGCCCGCTCACGCAACGTGCCCATCCCGGATACCTGGGCGGTAGACAGCGAAGGCAATAACACCACCGATCCTTTCGCCGTCAGCGGGCTGTTGCCTATCGCCGGGCCAAAAGGTTACGGCCTGATGATGATGGTCGATATTCTATCCGGCGTGTTGCTTGGCCTGCCGTTCGGTAAACACGTCAGCTCGATGTATCACGACTTAAGTGCAGGCCGGGAATTGGGCCAGTTGCATATCGTGCTCAACCCAAGCTATTTCACCAACGAAGTGACCTTCCGCAAACATATCAGCCAGGTAATGAGAGAACTGAACGAAATCAAACCGGCACCTGGCGTGAAACAAGTGCTCTACCCTGGCCAGGGTAGCCATATGCGTGAAATAGAAAATGAAAAGAATGGCATCGATATTGTTGACGACATTTATCAATACCTGATTTCTGACGATATTTACCAGCGTTCCTACGACCATAAAGATCCGTTTGCCAGTTAATCGTCAGATTAATTAAATCAGGCGGAGAAAAGCTATTTTCGCCGCCATTTTCCTTATCAACCCTCCCGACAAAGCTGAGTTGGCGCATGTCTCAGGGACGTTACAAGCAGGCAGATAAATATGAAGAATTTCCAACAAGAAATTAGTGAAACTTCTGGCTGGTTATCCAAGATCGGGGCAGATCCCAGCGGCGGCATGACGCGCTTGCTGTATACCCCTGAGTGGGTGGAAGCCCAACAGGCGCTGAAGCAGGCTTTTGAAACCGCCGGTCTGGCGACCTCTTTTGATGCCGTCGGCAATTTATCCGGCCGCCTGCAGGGCAGCAAATATCCCGATCAGGTGATCCTTTCTGGCTCGCATATTGATACGGTCGTCAACGGCGGCAACCTTGATGGTCAGTTTGGTATCGAAGCCGCCTATCTGGCGATCAAGCATCTGAAAGAAACCTACGGCGCGCCGTTACGCACGCTGGAAGTCATCTCGCTGGCCGAGGAGGAAGGCAGCCGTTTCCCTTACGTTTTCTGGGGCAGTAAAAACATTATCGGTTCCGCTCGCCCGGAAGAAGTCAAAAGCATCTGTGATGCCAAAGGCGTGAATTTCGTTGACGCCATGCATAGCGCAGGCTTTGACTTCCGCCCGCAAGACCAGCCGCTGCGCAAAGATATCGCCGCCTTCGTTGAACTGCATATCGAGCAGGGCAAAGTGTTGGAGACCGAAGGAAAAACCATTGGTGTGGTCACCAGCATCGTCGGCCAGCGCCGCTACGATATCAAACTCAAGGGCGAGGCCAACCACGCGGGCACCACGCCAATGGGTTACCGTAAGGACACCGTTTATGCCTTCAGCCGGATCTGCTGCGAATCCATCGCCAAGGCCAAAGCGGAAGGCGACCCGCTGGTGCTGACCTTTGGCAAGGTAGAGCCCAAGCCTAACACTGTCAACGTCGTGCCTGGTTTCACTCATTTCACCCTGGATTGCCGCCACACCGACAAAGCGACGCTGCTGCGTTTTACCCAAGAGATCGAAGCCGATATTCAGCGCATCTGTGCCGAAATGGGCATTGAGGTCGAGATCGACCTGTGGATGGATGAAACGCCGATCCCCATGGACAAACAGTTACTGGCCTGCGTCAGCCACCTGTGCGAAAGCCATAAGCTGAACTACCGCATGATCCACAGCGGTGCAGGCCATGACTCACAGATTTTTGCCCCGCACGTACCGACGGTGATGATGTTTGTGCCAAGCATTGCCGGTATCAGCCATAACCCGGCGGAAAAAACCGAACTGCCCGACCTGGCCGAAGGGGTGAAAATTCTGGCGCATACCTTATACCAACTGGCCTATACCGAGCAGGGAGCCCGCCTATGAGCAACAGTAAAACCTCCTCCAACACCGGATTTGATCCGCTGTATTGGAAAAAAATCGTGGTGGTCCTGTGCCTGGGCTGGGCGGTGATCTGGATTTACCGCACGGTGCTGACACCGATCTTCCCTGAGATCCAGGCAACCATCGGCTCGCATTCCAACGCCGAGATGGGCCTGATCGCCAGCTTCTACTTCTTTGCCTATACCGGGATGCAAATCCCGGCCGGGATCCTGGTGGATAAGTTCGGCAAAAAGGTGGTGCTGATCCCAGGTTTTTGCCTGTTCATCATCGCCACCTTGCTGATCGGCAACGCCACCAGCCTGACCATGATCTACGCCGGTAGCCTGCTGGCCGGGATGGGCTGTGGCTCTTACTACGGTTCAGCCTACTCGCTGTCATCAGAAAACATTCCGTTGGAACGTCGTGGTTTGGCCACCGCCATTATCAACAGCGGCTCTGCGCTGGGGATGGCCATTGGCCTGATCGCCTCCAGCCTGCTGGTGAAAAGCATGGGGATGGACTGGCAAATCATGCTGTTTATCATCACCGGCTTGCTGGTGGTAATGACGGTGGTGTTCTTCCTGGTGATCAAAGGGGGCTCCTATACCGCCTCTCTGGCCGCCAGCCCGGCTGCCTCCGCGGCCACTCCAGTGGAAGAGACCGAGGAAGCCAGTGGGTTGTTCAGCCTGCGGATGATTTCCGCCTACGTGATGTATTTCGCCACCTGCTATGGCTACTACATGATCGTGACCTGGCTGCCTTCCTTCCTGCAACAGGAACGTGGGTTCGAAGGCGTGGCCATCGGCTTCTCCGCCGCGCTGGTTGCCTTTGCCTCCGTTCCTGGGGCGCTGTTCTTCAGCCGCATGTCTGACCGTTTCCGCGCCAAGAAAGTGCAGTTGATCATCTTCTTGCAAATCTGTGCCGCAGTGACGCTGGTCTGCACCGTGATCTCACCGGACTCCACCACCCTGCTGGTCAGCCTGATCCTTTACGGCCTGCTCGGTAAGCTGGCGGTGGATCCGATCATGATCTCCTTCGTCGCGGATAACGCTCCGAAGAAAGGCTACGGCACCAGCTTTGGCGTGTTTAACTTTTTCGGCATGTCCTCTTCGGTGATTGCTCCATTCCTCACCGGGGTGATCTCCGACAGCACCGGCTCCAAGGTGATGGGCTTCTATATCTCGGCCGCCATCCTGCTGATCGGCACCGTGATCTTCTTTACCGTCAACGTGTTGATGAAGCAGAAAAACAATCGCCAAACGGCGGCACAGGCATAATTTTTGTTGTAGGGCTACGGCCCTGACTAATCAGGAGAATTAACGTGGGTTATATCAATAATCAGATTGGCTATCCAAAAGATATCCTAGCTTCGCGCTCCATTATCAAACGCGACAACTATGCCGTGATCCCACCGGATGGCCTGGTGCGTAACATCATTCCAGGCTTTGAGAACTGCGACGTTACCATTCTTGCCACCCCGAAACTGGGCGCCACTTTTGTCGATTATCTGGTGACACTGCATGATGGCGGCCGTAACCAGCAAGGCTTTGGCGGTGAGAATATTGAAACCTTGGTCTACGTTATCGAAGGCAACATCACCGCGTCAGCCGACAGCACCGATTATCCACTCACCACGGGCGGCTATCTGTATTGCCCTGCCGGTGTGATGCTGCGCCTGGAGAACACCAACGGCGGAAAACCAAGCCAGCTGTTCCTCTATAAGCGTGTCTACAACCGCATCAAGGGCTATGAAGCCCACGTGGTGAGCAACAACGTCAACAAGCTGGAAAGAATTCACTATGAAGGCATGAGCGATGTGATCCTGCAAGATCTGCTGCCGAAGGATCTGGGGTTCGATATGAACATCCATATCCTCTCCTTCAAGCCAGGCGCCAGCCATGGCTATATCGAGACCCACGTGCAGGAACATGGCGCTTATATTCTCAGCGGTGCTGGGATGTACAACCTGGATAATGAGTGGATCCCGGTCAAGAAAGGGGATTACATCTTTATGGCTGCCTATGTTCCGCAAGCCGGCTATGCGGTGGGCCAGGAAGAGTTCAGCTATATCTACTCGAAAGACTGCAACCGCGACGTTGACTTCTAAACCCGCCTAAAGGCCACGCTCTAAGTAGTGTGGCCTAATTGATTAAAGCAGAGTCTTCTTACTCATTCAGCAATCAATATTTCCCCTCACCCCAACCCTCTCCCACAGGGAGAGGGAGCCAGTTCAGCGCAACATTCAAGTGTAGAAGCCCATCGGTAAGACAAAGACTTTAATACGCTGGATTCAATCTATGGATTCGATACGCTGATGTTAATCGGTAACACGTTGCCAATCCTTAATTAAGGATCCCGGTAAAGACATTAATACGCTGGAGTTAATACGTGGCACATTCGGTCCCCTCTTCATCATTAACCCAAAAAAACCACACCCTCAGCCAATGTAATAGATCACCACATAGGCAGAGAAAGCATGGTTTTTATCAATCGGAGCAATTATCAATAACCGAACTTCTATTGACTATTATTTATTAACCAGTTTTGCCGGAACGCTATAGGTCAATATGGCCCCCAATATCATCATACTGGATAGCACACACATCGCGACCAGATTACTCTCCGTGGTGTTTTTAAAGTAACCAATAATATAAGGAGAAATAAAACCTCCTATATTGGCAATCGAGTTAATTAGCGCTATCCCAGCAGCAGCGCAGGTACCGGTAAAGATAGCATTTGGTAAACTCCAGAACAGCGGCGAAGGAACCAGGCTGGAGGCGACAGCAATACATAATGCCACCATCACGATGACTTTATTGTCTGGGAACAGGCCGATAAAAATCAGCGAAACCGCGGCAATACAGAAAGGAACAATGATATGCCAACGCCTTTCTCGGTGTTTGTCAGAGCTGCGTGCAGCCATTAGCATAGCGACAACGGCCAGCATATACGGCAGCATGGTCAGCAAACCGATATCCATTACCGAGCTTACCCCCGTATCACGGATCATGGTTGGCACCCAGAAGGCCAATCCCCCTTGCCCCATCACCGTACAGAAACAGATCAACCACATTTTAGTGAAAGCAGAAGACTTCAGCATGGTCTTCATTGTCCACTCCTGCGCTGCACCATCAGCACCTATCTTTTTCGATGTTCCCTGCACCATATCTTGGGTGATCATCTCTTTTTCTTGTGGACTGAGCCATTTAGCACTCTGATAGGTATTATCCAGGAAGAAGAAAATGACGACCGCAATCAATAATGCACGCGGACCACTGATAAAGAATAACCATTGCCAGCCGGACAGCTCGAACATGCCATTCATGTTTTCAATAATCCAACCGCAAAGTGGCCCACCGATGATGTTACTCACCGGTATCCCACAAACAAACAGCGCCGTCATTTTTGCCCGCTGGCTTGAAGGGAACCACAGTGTCAGATAGAGGATCACCCCCGGATAAAAACCGGCTTCGGCTAACCCCAGCAGGAATCGTGCCAGATAAAACTGTGTGGGATTGGTAATGAAGATACTCAGCATTGAAATCGTGCCCCATACCAACATCAACAGGGCGATGACCTTCCGCGCACCATACTTACTCAGTAAGATATTACTTGGTACACCGGCGATAATATAACCAATAAAAAATACACCAGCACCGAGGCCATAAACCGCCTCTGCCATCGACACATTACCTTGCAGAATATCCGGCATCATCTGGAATTTTGAAAATGATATCCCAACACGATCAAGATAACCGACGATATAGCTAATCAGTAATATCGGCATAATTCGCCAGGCTATTTTACGGTAGAGTTTAGCCTTGTCGGGACTGGCCAGAATAGCTTGATCAATCGCAGCATTATTGGTCGCCATATCGGATCTCCTTGGTTGGCATCCTGCTATTTCAGATTTTATTTCAGTGTCATTGGATTAAATCGCCCTCATCATCAAAGACAGGGCGGTGAGAATTTAAACAATATTGATTGCTATATTATAAATGCTAGCGTGGTTTCACCTTATCCCACGGAATACTATTCTCAACCAACACCGCTAATAGCACGCCAATCAACAGGCCATTGCTGAATAGCGGCCTGATGGTGATCGGCACCCCCTGCCAAAAGGAGGAAGGCATACTCATCAGGAATACGCCCAAAAATAGCGGTAGCGCCAGCCGATAAATGTTGCGGCTATTCAGTTCGATCTTGTTGATAAACAGCACCGAGGAGAACAGCAGCGGCAGATAAGAGGCCAGCATAACGGCACTGCTGACCGTGAGAGGAATACTGCAGAAGAATTGCGCAAGCGGCGTCAACATCCCCACCAGCAGGAATACCACGCTACCAATAATAAACGAGCGCTGACTGCTGTCTTGTGTCTGGGTCAGCAGGCCAATGGAAGAGACAAAAGGCGAGAAAGGCACCACGCCCAGTGGAGCAGCCAGGCAGGTCAGCCCACCTGAAACCATAAAGCTGCGCCGGAACAGGCTTCTGCCCGCCGGGCCGTCCGCGTAAAAAATATCGGTGCCACGAATGGCGGCAAAGTTATTCGACACGTTGACCAAACCGGTCAGGACGGCGCTGATCACAATCCCCCAATGCAATTCCTGCGGCCACCCGAGTGGGAACAGCACCCAATCGCTGCCCGTGATCGGCGCACCGGTGGGTGCAAACCACCAGCTGTAAACGCCCCAGCCAACCAGAGTGCCGATTAACAGCGCATATTTGCCGATCGCCCGCGGTAAAAAGGCAATAATGGCAATAATCAGCAGCAACACCGTCAATGCCCAGTAAAAGGCTGGGTAGTTAATGGTCACGACGCCGGTATAAACGCCAAAAGGTAACCCCAGCATCCCTTTCATGAAGATGGTGATTAACTGCGCCCCCAGCAAAAACATAAACGTGGCCATCACCGCCGGACGGAACAGCCGTGCCAGGCGGAACCCCAAACCGCTAGCCCCAATAAGAATGGTCAAGATGCCAGAGATCAGGATCCCCACCGCAAGGCTGCCACCAATTTCTGGCAGCGGCGTGCCGTTGGCTGCTTCCGCCAGGGTCAGGGTTAAAATGGTCACCCACCACAGACCTGTTGGCCCTTCCATAATGGCTCGTCGATGGCCCAAAAACACCTGTGCCAGACAGGCCAGCGCCGTTGAGATAAAGGTATATTGGGTAATACAAAAGGTCACACCAGCAGAGAGGTTGAATGCCGATTGCAGGGTCGGTGGGATCACCACCGTATTGCAGAAAATGAAAAAGAACCACTGCAAACCCGATAACCAACTGCTACGACTGGCACATAACCCGTTCATGGGTGCTTCCTTCATATCCACTATCCCATCATTCACGCGCCCGCCCGGTGACGGGCGCTGATTAACTAGCGTTATTGCTGATGTTTAAGCACAAATTTACCGATCGGACGAACGCCAAAACCCGCCTTGAGATCGTAAATCACTTCGCCACGCAGGATGGTTTTGGCCACCCTTGCGTTGATTTTCCGCCCCACATAAGGGCTGACCTTATGGCGATACTCGAGATCGCCCGTTGCCAGTACGTAACTGCTGTTGGGCTGAATGAACACCAGGTCGGCATCTTTCCCTACAGCAATGCGCCCCTTGTGCTTCAAACCAAAAATATCGGCGGCGTTGGTCGCCATCAATTTGGCAAACACCGGCAGCGACATGCCCCTTTTCTGCACCGCTTCATCGAACATGATATCGACGCAGTTTTGTATCCCGGCGATCCCGCCCCAGGCCTGCATGATATTGCCCGCTTTCATATCCGGTGGGCATGGCGAGTGGTCGGACACCAGGCAGTCAATCTCACCGTTAAACAGCTTATCCCACAGCCCTTTTTGGTTCTGCGCATCGCGGATCGGCGGTGAACACTTGGCCAGGGTGCCTATTTCCTCAAACTGGTCGGTATCCAGCACGAAGTAGTGCGGGCAGGACTCACAGGTGACCTGTTGCCCTTCCAGACGAGCGCGAGTCACTTCCGCCACCCCTTCTGGGCTGCTTATGTGGCAAATATGCAAGCGGCAACCCGCGACCTTGGCCAGATACAGCACCCGGCGGATCGCTTCAACCTCGGTGAATACCGGGCGAGAGGCGACATAATCGTGCGCCGTTACGCGCCCTTCCGCCTTGGCCTCTTCCCCCAACGCATCGCAAATCAGGGCGTTTTCGGCGTGCACCGCCACTAACTGATCCAGCTTGGCTAAGGTCTGCAAACCTTTGAAGTATTCGAAGTCGTTCACGTCGCGGAAGTCATTGCTGACGCTGCGATCGCCGCAGGTCGCTACAAAGCATTTATAGGCCACCACGCCAATCTCATCGAGCTCATGCAGCCGATCCAGGTTGTAGGAAACCAGGCCACCAAACTGGGCCGCATCGATGGTGAGCTTGCCTTCTGCCGCCGAGAACTTCATTTCTATCGAGGCTCTGTCCACCGTGGCTGGCAGTTGGTTCAGCGGCATTTCGACCATGGTGGTGATACCGCCCTTGGCCGCAGCACGCGTACCGGTTTCATACCCTTCCCAATGGGTACGGCCCGGCTCGGACATATGCGCATGGGCATCGATCATGCCCGGTGCCACCACCATTCCGCTGGCATCAATCTCCGTTTTAGCACCGGTAAGACCATTGCCGATGGCGGCTATCTTGCCCTCTTTAACCGCAATATCAGTAATGATGGCATCATGTTCTAAAACAACCTTACCGTTCTTGATAATTAAATCGTATGACATGGTCATGCTCCTTCGTGAAATTAAAGTATCATATTATTACGCTTAGGGTTATTTACTTCTTTATCATATTCACTTCAGGTATATTCTTGCCGATTAACCACTGTTCTACTTTTGAGTAGCGCATATAAACAGAATGCGCTGATAACGCCAACAAACCAGGAAACCCGTGATAAAGGCTCGAGTATTTCAATGAACTTACCGCCCAACGATAGCAACACAGCAAACAGCGTTACAATAAATGCCACGCTGTTAAAACCGTTATCGTAGTATTTATAATTACCGGGTTCGATATATAAGGTATCAAGGTCGATCTCGCTGCGCATCACGATGAAGTAATGCGCCATCATCACGCCGATCACTGGCCCTAAAATTCCACCGATCACATCAAGGAACAGGTAGATG
Organism: Serratia sp. PL7; assembly: GCF_945957435.1. Classification (NCBI taxonomy): domain Bacteria; kingdom Pseudomonadati; phylum Pseudomonadota; class Gammaproteobacteria; order Enterobacterales; family Yersiniaceae; genus Serratia; species Serratia sp. PL7. Next base: position 89,133 of record NZ_CAMFLB010000026.1, read on the forward strand.
CTTTCCTGATTCTCCATCAGTTTCCACGGGCAGATAATCAGGCTGATGATGCTGGCAATCACCACGCCATTTTTATAGGTGAGTTTTTTCGGGGCGATAGCGGCAATCTGGTAACCCGCAGGTATGATGTTACCGGTCGCATTGGTGGAGATGGTGGTCATCAGGATCACCAGCACCGCAAACACCGAGGCGAAAATACTGTCCCATTTTTGTACGATATCCAGCACGTTCCAGGTATCAACGCCGTAATGAATGCTGGCCCCGGCCAGGATACAGACGCTGGCGACGGCAAACAGCAGATAGCCAACCACCAATCCCAGCGTTTGCCCCCAGGCCTGCTGGCGGAAACTGCTGGCGTTCTGGGTAAAGTCCGAGGCGCTGACCGCCGGAGCGGCCCATACCGCCACCACCGCATTGATCACCACCAAAAACATGAAGCCGCCATTGTTAGTCGTTATAGCATTGGCCGGAACATAAGCGATGATGTTGTCCAGGCCAGCGATGGAAATAGCCCAAATGGCCATGCCGCCAAACACCACGTAGATGCAGGGGTTGAGGATCGCGGTAAACTTGTTGAGAATGCTGCCGCCTCCCAGGCCGATGGCCACGTTAACCGCCCAGAAAATCAGGAAGGCAATCAGCCCAGGCAGGCCGATCCCCAACAGGTTGAAATCCCCGCCCAAGGTCAAAAACTGTGGCCACAGTTTGCCAATCAGGATCAGGAAGGCCAGCGAGCCTGCGTAACACTGCAAGCCAAACCACATGATGGCGGCCACGCAGCCTCTGAGGATCCCAGGAAACAACGCACCACGCACGCCATAAGAAGCACGTAGGATCATGGCAAAAGGAATACCGTATTTCGAACCGGCAGCGCCGTTCATCACCATCACAAAGGCAATAATAAAGGCGCTGAGAATAATGGCGGCCATGATGCTTAAGGTGGAAAGCCCCAGAATAAAGAAGCCTCCGACGGCTACATAGTTAGGTACGTTATGTACCGAACCCATCCACAAGGTAAAATAGTTAATTCCCTTCCAGGTTTTCTTATCCGCTTCTTTGGGTAATAGGTCCTCATGATAGCCGCGCCGTTGGTAAATCTCTCTCTGCTTATTGCTAATAGATTCCATGACAGGTCCTTCTTATATTAAATAAGAAAATAGCGTAGGGTGTTTTTGTTTATTATCATTACAACAAACTGATGTTCTAATCTTTATATTAGTCAAATACCAATACGGCCAAGACAGACAGGAATATAACCATTAAACAACTAGACGATAACCAGAATCCAAGTTGCAGGCGAAAGGCACCTGCAACTTGTTAAGCCTTACTCTTTAGCCAGCCACTTTATGGTTAGCCATAATTTCCAACGCCTGTACCAACGCGGAATGGTCAAGATCTTTGGCACCATTGGCCGCACAGAGGTTGAACAGCTCTTGGCAAGTGGCAGTATTAGGCAAACTGAGCGCCAACGACTTCGCACCCTGTAACGCCAGATTGAGATCCTTTTGATGCAGGGAGATACGGAAGCCCGGCTCAAACGTCCGTTTGATCATCCGCTCACCGTGCACTTCCAGAATGCGCGATGAGGCAAAACCGCCCATCAGCGCTTCACGGACCCGTGCCGGATCGGCACCCGCTTTGGAAGCAAATATCAGCGCTTCGGATACCGCTTCGATCGTCAGGGCTACAATAATCTGGTTGGCGACCTTGCAGGTCTGGCCGTCGCCATTGCCACCGACCAGCGTAATGTTTTTCCCCATCAGGGCCAGCAACGGTTTTACCCGCCCAAATACGCCTTCGTCACCGCCGACCATAATGGTCAAGCTGCCCTGCTTGGCCCCCACTTCCCCACCGGATACCGGCGCATCCAGATAATCAGCGCCCAGTTGGTTGATGCGTTTGGCAAACTCCTTTGTCTCCAGCGGCGAGATAGAACTCATATCCACCAGGATCTTGTTTTTGAGCGGTGCTTCGGCACAGCCTTTGGCCGCAAATAACACCTCTTCCACCTGCGGCGTATCGGGTACCATAATAAAAATAACGTCAGCCTGCTCGGCCACCTGCTTGGGAGTAGCACAGGCTATGGCCCCTTTCTCCACCAGCTCCGGCGGAACCTGATGCAAGGTGTTGGCATATAGCTGATGACCGCCTGCGATCAGCTTTTCAGCCATTGGTGTGCCCATGATCCCTAAACCAATAAAGCCTACTTTCATGATATGTCCCTCAATGTTGATATTGCTTAATCCATGACAGGCCGGCTGCCGTCGTGGTCGCTGGTTTGTATTCACAGCCGATCCAACCGCGATAGCCCATCTTGTCCAGCGCGCGGAACAAATAGTCGTAATTGATTTCCCCGGTTCCTGGCTCATGGCGCCCCGGATTATCGGCAACCTGGATATGCGCGATTTTCTGCAACAGCGTTTCCATGGTGTGGGCCAGTTCGCCCTCCATGCGCTGCATGTGGTAGATATCGTATTGAATAAACAGGTTAGGGCTCGCAACCCAATCCATCAGCTCCAACGCCTGACGAGTGGTTTGCAGATAGAAAGCGGGCATATCGTATTTATTGATCGGTTCAACCAACAGACGGATATTGGCCTTGGCCAACTCCCTTGCCGCATAGCTCAGGTTAGCGACCACAATCTCATCGGTCTTATGTTGGGCGACGGATTTATCCGGGTTCCCGATCAGGCAGTTGATCTGCGCACAGCCCAGCGCACGGGCATATTCCACCGCCAGACCTACGCCATCACGAAACTCGGCCTCGCGCCCAGGCAGGCAAGCGATACCCCGCTCACCCGCAGCCCAATCCCCGGCAGGCAGGTTTTGTAATACCTGCGTGAGTTGATTCTCTTCCAGTGCGCCCCTCAACGCCTGCACGGAATAATCGTAGGGAAACATATATTCAATCGCCGTGAATCCCTGCTCTTTGGCACAGCGAAAACGCTGCATAAAATCGACTTCATTAAACAACATCGATAAGTTGGCTGAAAACTTCGGCATGAGCCTGCTCCTTACTGATAGTTGAAGTAGCTGACCGAGGTCGGCGCATCTTCTGGCGACTCGGCAACGGGTTCGAATTCAGTGACGTTATCCAGCTCTGTCCCCATCGAGATATTGGTGACCCGCTCGAGGATAATCTCCACCACCACCGGAACCTGATGCAGACGCATCAACTCTTGCGCCTGCTGGAAGGCCGGAGCGATATCCTCAGGCTTAACGACGCGGATCGCTTTACATCCCAGCCCTTCGACCACCTTGACGTGATCGACACCGTATTCGCCCCCTTCCGGGTTGTTGATGTTTTCATAGGACAGCTGGACGCAGTAATCCATATCGAAACCGCGCTGAGACTGGCGGATCAGCCCCAGGTAAGCGTTGTTGACCACCACGTGGATATACGGCAGCTTGAACTGCGCGCCAACGGCCAACTCTTCGATCATGAACTGGAAGTCGTAGTCACCCGACAGCGCGATCACTTTGCGCTGCGGATCGGCGGCACAGACGCCCAAAGCAGAAGGAAGAGTCCAACCTAATGGGCCCGCCTGCCCGGCATTAATCCAATGGCGCGGTTTGAACACGTGCAGCATCTGCGCCGCCGCGATCTGCGAAAGCCCGATGGTGGTGACGTAGCAGGCATCACGCCCGAACGCCCGGTTCATCTCTTCGTAAACGCGCTGAGGTTTGATGGGCACGTTGTCGAAATGGGTTTTACGCAGCAGAGTTTGTTTGCGCTGGAGGCAGGTTTCCACCCACTGTGAACGATCCGGCAGCAGCCCTTGATCCGCACGTTCACGAGCTCTTGCCACTAACATTTGCAGGGCGATTTTGGCATCGGAAACAATACCCAGATCCGGGCAGATCACTCGGCCAAGCTGAGTCGGTTCGATATCAATGTGGATCACCTTACGCCCGGCGGTATATTTATCTACCGAACCGGTATGGCGGTTAGCCCAGCGGTTGCCGATGCCAAACACCAGATCCGAATCCAGCAGGTTGGCGTTACCGTAACGGTGTGAGGTTTGTAATCCGGCCATCCCTGCCATCAGCGGATGATCGTCCGGGATACAGCCCCAGCCCATCAGCGTTGGGATCACCGGTACGTTGCAGGTCTCCGCCAGCTCTTGCAACAGGTCCGCCGCATCCGCGTTGAAGATCCCGCCACCGGCGATGAACAACGGTTTGCTTGCGGCACACAGCATGTCCAGGGCTTTGTCGATCTGCGCTTCAGTGGCCGCCGGTTTGTAAGCCCCCAGCGAGGAGTAGGTGTCCGGATCAAACTCAATCTCGGCCATCTGTACGTCATAAGGCAAATCGATCAGCACCGGGCCAGGGCGGCCAGAGCGCATCAAGTGGAAAGCCTGCTGCAACACGCGGGGCACCAGCGCCGGTTCCATGACCGTCACTGCCATTTTGGTCACCGGCTTGGCGATCGATTCAATATCTACCGCCTGAAAATCTTCCTTATGCAAACGCGCACGGGGAGCCTGGCCAGTGATGCATAAAATGGGAATGGAATCGGCAGAGGCGGAGTAAAGCGCGGTGATCATGTCCGTTCCCGCTGGCCCCGAAGTCCCGAGACACACCCCGATATTGCCGGGTTTGGCCCTGGTGTAACCTTCCGCCATGTGGGAAGCGCCTTCAACATGACGCGCCAGATAGTGTTTGATGCCGCCGTGTTGACGCATCGCGTTATAGAAAGGGTTGATCGCCGCGCCAGGCACGCCGAAAGCGGTGTTCACGCCTTCCTTTGCCAACACGTACATTGCCGCATCTACTGCTCGCATAATTGCCATCTAAACGTTCTCCTAAATTTTGGAAAAATTTTCCAAATTTAAAATGGGTTCAAAAAAACCCGTTCAGGTGATAAACGGGGAGGGAACCTCATCCTGCAGCCGCGATCGCGACCACAGGCTTGACTTTAAACGTACTATTTCTTGCTGCGCGACTCACCTAGCGCGGTACTGATGTCGTTGGCCACGTCACGCACCAATTCCCCCAGATCCTTGAAACGATCGCTGCTAACGCGCGAACTGGGTCCTGAAATGGAGATGGCCGCAATGACGTTGTTGTTGCGGTCAAAGATCGCCGAAGCCAGGCAATTCAGGCCAAGGGCATGTTCTTCAGCATCAACGGTATAGCCCTGCGCCTGCGATTGCGCTAAATCCTTGCGTAATAAATTTACGCTGGTCAGGGTCTTCGGAGTAAACGAGTGCAGCCCCGAACGTACGCACAAATCCAGCATCTCCTCTTCCGCCAGCGGATACAGCAGCGCTTTCCCTGCCCCGGATGCGTGCAGCGGTAAGCGGCTGCCAAGTGGCGCACACATACGCACCATGGCCTGGCACTCACATTGACGGATCAGCACCGCGTCAAAGTTATTCCTGATGGCCAGGTTGGCGGTTTCGCCTGATAGCAACATCAGCCGCCGCATATAAGGGCCCGCAACCGAAACCACGTCCCTGTCATTCATATAAGCCGCACCGACGGTAAACGACTGGATGCCGATATGCCACCAGCCAAGCTGGGGATCCTGAAAAACGAATTCCGATTTTTCTAATACTTTCAATAATCTGAAAGTCGTTGATAGCGGTAACTCCAACTTCTCGGACAGCACGGAAACGGATGAGCTTCCTCCGGCATTGGCCAGAAATTGCAGGATCTCCAACCCACGATCCAACGCCTGCGCGCCTTTCGTCGCCCCTGCTTCTGTCGTTGGTCTTCCCTTTCTGCGTACTTCGTTCATTCAGGCTTTCCTTATTTAGCTCAAGGTTTCTCCGCTATAATAAACAGCCTATGCGCTTGGGGACAGCGCTATCCAAGCACAACCCGGTAAGTCTCTGGCAATGTTTTGACGATACAGTTGTCGGCACCGCCACGATCGACCGTGAAAAAGTCGGTGATCGCACCGTAGGCAAACAGCGGGTGGTGCCAAACGTTGCGGTGGTAATTCACCCCTTGCTTACCGTTGGTGATAAAGGCGCGCAAAGTATGTAACGGAATTTCGTCCCCTTCCCCGGCTTCAGCAACAATCACCACGAAGCGTTCCCCCTTCATAGGCATAAAAGCCTGTGAAGACAAAGGATGTTTCTCCAACACTGAGAATTCCAACGGAAGATCGCAAGGCTCAGATCGGTTGATGCTGACCAGCACCCGATGATCGTCGGCCACTTCTACTTTGGCAAGATCGTGATATCGCTCTGTTTTTCCACCATTAATATGGAAAAAGGGTGCCCCCTCGATCTGCAATACATTCCCATAGGGTGCAAAAGCTTCAGGTGTTAACTCAACGGCAATCAGGTCCATCAGTTTCTCCAGGATCGTTTCAAAAAGGAACATTACTGAATGGGTTCACTCTAGACAGGTCGCCTTAAATTTAAAAGTTAATATTGGAAAAATTTTCCACAACAAGATCTACTGCACATTTTCTGTGCCACACTAAAAATATCTCATTAAAAATCAAAACATTAAAAAAACACCGCAGCAACACAGTTCGTTAACAGAGTTGTCACTTTCAGCAATATTCAGCAGAGGAAGGGTAATAAAACGTGAGCGCGATCACGGGAAGCGGCTTTATGACTAACCCAAGGCAACTAAGGTAAGTAAATTCTTTTGCAACACTAGGAGAATGATGGCCGCACCGGTTAAGGAATCGATATGCTGGATCACGAAACAATTCGATCGTTTATCAAAGTCGCGGAATGCCAGAGCTTTTCCCGCGCCGCCGAATTACTGCACAAAACCACTGCCACCATCAGTTACCGCATCAAAACGTTGGAAGAAAGCATCGGCACCCAACTGTTTATCCGCACCACCCGCAGCGTCAACCTGACACCTGCAGGTGAATACCTGCTGGAACGTTGCCGCCAATGGCACAACTGGCTCGACTCCATGCCCGATGAGCTACGCCAGATCAATGACGGCGTGGAGCATCAGGTCAATATCGTGATCAACAACCTGCTGTACAACCCGCTAAGCGTCGCCCGGCTGTTGGCCTACCTACAACAGCGTTATCCCTTCACGCAGTTTCATATCTCGCGTCAGGTGTATATGGGAGTATGGGATTCGTTGCTGCACGGGGATTTTCAGCTGGCCATTGGCACCACCGGGTCTGAATCACTGGCTAATGACGTCAGCGTATTGAAATTGGGGGGGATCAGTTGGGCTTTTGTGGTCACGCCAGATCATCCGCTCGCGGCCTGCCAGGACAAGGCACTGCATGAAGATCGGCTGCGTAGCTACCCGGCGATCAACGTGGAAGATACTTCGCGCAACCTGACCAAACGCGTTGCCTGGCTGCTGCCCGGCCAAAAAGAGATCAAGGTGCCAGATCTGCGCAGTAAACTCGAATGCCATTTGCAGGGGCTAGGCGTAGGGTTCTTGCCGAAAAATCTTTGCCAACCCTATCTGGATAGCGGCCAGTTGATCACCCGTGAAGTGGTCAATCAGCGGCAACCGTCACCGCTCTCCCTGGCCTGGCGTAACGACTGTGGTAAAGCCGTGGAAGAAATTGTCACGCTGTTCCAACGGCGCGATGAACGCATCACCGGCTTTGTGCAAAGTATTGATTTACCCGTTTAACACGCGATGTTATCGCTTCTGGGCCGCCACCTGGGCCCGGAGTTTCTTAATCGGCGGTGACGGCTCACGCTTCAGGACGTGCAGGAATTCATACGCCTTGTCATTGGTCGCATACTCTGCCGGCACGCCAAAGTCCTGGATCATCATCCAGCGCTGGAACAACTCCGGATCGGACTCTTTGATAAACCACAGCATTTTGACCGCGGTCGTGGCGATGGCCGGAATTGCGGTTACCGTGCCATTCACCCATTTATTCAGGGTGCTGCGCTGCACCCCCAAGAGTATGCACAGTGCAGGCTGCTCAATGCCTAATCGTTCCAGATAGCTTTTAAACTCTGCTTGATTATCCACCCTGCGATTTCCTCTTACTCTCTACAGACATGCCGCAGTTTAGCACATAAATTCCGTCCCCCACAGCTACGCAAATTCCGACACAGAGTTAATTTAACTCAAATTAAGGAGCTAATAGCTACGTGTAAATGATTTTTGAGATCTGTTCTCAGTAGCTGACAAAAATTGACATTGGTCAACATAATGGTTAAAACGTGATGCTTGTCTAAGAATATTCTGTAGCATCAGTTCGGTAAATCAACAAACCAGGCTAAATATCGCTTTATTTAGTAGCTAATAGCTTCTAAAAAAATGCATAAATAAACGCAGGAACACTCCGGTGTCATCCTGACTAACTCGAAGAACTAAAAATGATAATTAGGACACTGTCTACCGTGGTGATTGCCATCTTGCTGGCTGGCTGCACTTCTACGGCGTCGCGCATGGCTGAATGTGAAGCACAGGGCGTTTCCAAGGATACCTGCTATCTAGCCGAACAAAACCGTCAGACCGCCATTTACGCTGCGGCAGAGAAGCAGGCGTTGGAAAATGCGGCAAAACAGTATGCGCAATCGACGAAGAGCAAGACACTGCAGGCACGCATTGCCGGGATAGACATCAAGATCTCGCCGGATATCAAGCAGGGCTACATTGAGCAAACGGCAGCCGCGTTGACCGAAGAAAACCAGTATGCGCAGGTTTATCAGAAAGGTGTTTACACCGCCATCTGGTACCGGCAGAAACACAAGATTGTGTTGCTGCGTGATGGCCAAATCGTCGGCAGCGCCAAAGGATAGCCCTCTTGAAAAAATCCCAAACCGACAGATTCAAACATTTGCCCGAGATGCAGCAATTCGTTTGTCTTAAAGCGCTTCAACATATCGAGCAGACCGATCTGCAGTCCGGCGTGATCGGCATGGCGGTCAGCGTGTTGCTGACCGACGGCCACACGGTGACGCTGAGCAAATTCGACGCGGATCCTGAAGAAGTCTCCATTATCACTTCATGGCAACGTTAGGCAAACCCGGTTAAAACTGCCCATTCGCGGTGACATGCTGGCGTTTTCTGCAAAAAATGGCCTTATACTGGTGATACATTAGGCATTCCCCCTGTCGCTGGCGTAATATCTAGCAATATGTCTGACAGGAGGTTGTGCCATGTTTACCATTATTCCTATCGTGATCGTTGTCGCGCTGATTATCGTCTTCTCGAGCATCAAAATTGTCCCGCAGGGCTTCCAATGGACGGTAGAGCGCTTCGGCCGTTATACCAAAACGCTGATGCCGGGTTTAAACCTGGTAGTGCCTTTTATGGATCGTATTGGCCGCAAGATCAATATGATGGAGCAGGTGCTGGATATTCCTTCCCAGGAGATTATCTCACGCGATAACGCCAACGTGGCAATCGATGCCGTGTGCTTTATCCAAGTGGTCGATCCGGCTCGTGCCGCCTATGAGGTCAGTAACCTTGAGCAGGCGATCGTTAACCTGACCATGACCAACTTCCGTACCGTGCTTGGTTCCATGGAGCTCGACGAAATGCTGTCACAGCGCGATAGCATCAACAGCCGCCTACTGCATATCGTCGATGAGGCCACCAACCCTTGGGGCGTCAAAATTACCCGTATCGAAATCCGTGATGTGCGTCCACCGGCCGAACTGATTGTGGCGATGAATGCCCAGATGAAGGCCGAACGAACCAAACGTGCCGACATCCTGGAAGCGGAAGGGGTACGTCAAGCCGCGATCCTGCGCGCCGAAGGGGATAAGCAATCACAGATCCTGAAAGCCGAAGGCGAACGCCAGTCGGCGTTCTTGCAGGCAGAAGCGCGTGAACGTGCCGCCGAAGCAGAAGCACGGGCAACCCAGCTGGTATCTGACGCCATCGCCACCGGTAATATCCAGGCGATTAACTACTTCGTAGCCCAGAAATACACCGACGCATTGCAGAAGATTGGTTCTGCCAATAACAGCAAAGTGATCATGATGCCGCTGGATGCCAGCAGCCTGCTGGGCTCTATCGGCGGTATTACCGAATTGCTGAAAGACAGCAAAGGTAAGTAATTATGCTGGAACAGATCGCAGCAAACCCACAATGGTTCTGGATCTCGTTAGGCGGGCTGCTGTTGGCCGCGGAAATGCTCGGTGCCAGCGGCTATCTGCTGTGGAGCGGCGTTTCTGCGGTGATTGTCGGGGTAATTATCTGGCTGATACCGGAGTTGAGTTGGGAGTGGCAGGGTTCCCTGTTTGCCGTGATGACCATTGCAGTAGCCTACCTGTGGTGGTACTGGCTGCGCAAGCGGCCAACGGCAACCAGTAGTTCTCCGGTGCTCAACCAGCGTAACCGCCAGTTGATCGGCACCCGCGCCACACTGACCGAAGCGATGCATAACGGCCATGGCCGCATCAATATCGCCGACAGCAGTTGGCGCGCGCAAGCCAACGAGGATCTGCCGATCGGCACCGAAGTTGAAGTGGTGGCGGTCGAAGGCACCACCTTGGTGATCCGCGCCATTATCCGCTAGCCTTGGCGGCAGCAGCCTGCCAGATTATTAATGATCGGGCAGTCTGCGCCTTCATCTCCAGGGCATTGATCCGCCAGCGCCAGCAGGCGTTGACGCATTTCCCCCAGTTCGCTGATGTGCTTTTCGATATCGGCGACTTTCTGCAGCGTGCGGGCTTTGACATCGGCACTGTGCCGCGCCGGATCGTTGAACAACGCGACCAGTTCACGGCATTCGTCAAGGTTGAACCCCACCTGGCGAGCCTGGCGCAATAACGTCAGTTCTTCAATATGCCTGGCGCTGTAGCTGCGGTAGCCGTTGTCCGTTCGGATCGGGGCGGTCACCAATCCTTTCTCTTCATAAAAACGGATGGCTTTGCTGGTCAAACCGGTTTTTTTGGCAACGTCGCTGATATTCACTTTATCCCCCTTGACCTTACCCTTGCTGGAAGGTTTAAGCTCATTCTTAATGAAAAGAACCTAGGCGGTCAACCGCCATTATTTGCGAGGAAAACCATCATGTCACAAACTACCGTGCTGGCGTTGCAGGGACTCTCCTGTATGAACTGCGCGCAAAAGGTGAAAAAAGCCTTGGAAAGTCGCGCAGATGTCGAACAGGCCAACGTCAACGTTCACTACGCCAAAGTCACCGGCGCAGCCCCGGCTGCCGAGCTGATTGACAGCATCGTTGCCGCCGGCTTCCAGGCAGAAGTCGCCCATCAGGCAGACACCGAGTTACAACTTTCCGGCCTCTCCTGCATGCATTGCGTGGGCAGCACCCGTAAAGCGCTGGAAGCGGTGCCGGGCGTGATCGCCGCCGATGTGACCATTGAGGGCGCCAAAGTCTATGGCGATGCCACTCCAGAGCAGCTCATCGCTGCGGTCGAGGATGCGGGCTATCACGCCAGCCAGGCGGGGGCCAATAGCCACCCAAAAACTGAGCCGCTGACTGAATCTGCCCCAACCTTGCCGGAAACCCAGGCAGCGGCCCCCTCCTCCCTTCCGGCAAGCGAGAGCGACGACAGCATCCAGCTGTTGCTCAACGGTATGACCTGTGCCAGCTGCGTCAATAAAGTGCAGACGGCATTACAGAACGTCCCCGGTGTTGAGTTGGCGCGGGTAAACCTGGCGGAGCGCAGCGCCCTGATCACAGGTAAGGCCACACCGCAGGCGTTGGTCGCAGCAGTAGAAAAAGCCGGTTATGGCGCGGAGATGATCCAGGACGAAACCAAGCGCCGTGAACGCCAACAGCAAACCGCACAGGCTAATATGAAACGCTTTCGCTGGCAGGCCGCATTAGGCTTGGCAGTGGGCGTCCCGTTGATGGCCTGGGGCGTGTTTGGCGGCAGTATGTCGTTGACGCCAGAAACCCAGCGGCCGTGGCTGATCGTCGGCATCATTACCCTGGCGGTGATGGTGTTTGCCGGTGGCCACTTCTACCGCAATGCCTGGCGATCGTTGATGAACGGCAGCGCCACCATGGACACGCTGGTCGCTCTGGGGACCGGTGCTGCCTGGCTGTATTCCATCAGCGTCAACCTATGGCCAGACTTCTTCCCGATGGAGGCACGGCATCTGTATTACGAAGCCAGTGCAATGATCATCGGCCTGATCAACCTTGGTCATGCCATGGAGCAGCGCGCGCGGCAGCGTTCTTCCCAGGCGCTGGAACGGCTACTGGATCTCACTCCGCCAACCGCCAGGCTAGTCACAGAACTGGGTGAGCAAAGTATCCCGCTGGCAGAGGTGCAATTGGGCATGACGTTGCGCCTGACGACTGGCGATCGCATCCCGGTTGACGGCGAAATCGTGCAGGGCGAGGTGTGGATCGATGAAGCCATGCTGACCGGCGAAGCGTTGCCGCAGCAAAAAGGCGTCGGCGATACGGTGCATGCCGGTACGGTGGTAGACGACGGCAGCGTGCTGTTTCGCGCGGCCGCCATTGGCACTCAAACCACGCTGGCACGTATTATAAAGCTGGTGCGCCAGGCGCAAAGCAGCAAACCGGAAATCGGTAAGCTGGCAGACCGCATCTCGGCGGTATTTGTGCCCACCGTGGTCGCTATCGCTCTGTTCAGCGCCGCTATCTGGTACTTCTTTGGCCCACAACCGCAGTTGGTCTACACGCTGGTGATCGCCACCACGGTGCTGATCATCGCCTGCCCTTGCGCTTTGGGGCTGGCAACGCCGATGTCAATTATCTCTGGCGTTGGCCGGGCCGCGGAGTTTGGCGTGCTGGTGCGTGACGCCGATGCGCTGCAACAGGCCAGCAATCTCGATACGCTGGTGTTCGATAAAACCGGTACGCTAACGGAAGGCCAGCCGCGCGTGGTGGAAATCATCACCTTTAACCAGGTGGATGAGCAGCAGGCCTTACGTTGGGCTGCCGCGCTGGAACAAGGGGCTAACCACCCGCTGGCGCGAGCCATCGTCGAACAGGCTAAAGGGCAGACATTGCCTACTGTAGAGCAGTTCCGTACTTTGCGCGGCTCCGGCGTCAGCGGTGAGGTTGAAGGTATGCAGCTGTTGCTGGGTAACGCCAAGCTGTTGCAAGAGAATCAGATCGCGACCGATGAGCTCACGCAGCAGATACAGCAACAGGCTGAACGCGGTATCACGCCGGTGCTGTTGGCTGCCAATGGCAAACCTGCCGCGCTGATCGCTATCCGCGATCCGTTACGCAGTGACAGCGTGAGCGCACTGCAACGCCTGCATCAGCAAGGCTATCAACTGGTGATGTTAACGGGCGATAACCCAGTGACCGCCAATGCGATTGCCAAAGAGGCCGGCATTGACCGCGTGATCGCTGGCGTGTTGCCCGATGGTAAGGCCGAAGCAATCAAGCAGTTGCAGGCACAGGGTCACCGGGTAGCGATGGTCGGTGACGGCATTAATGACGCCCCCGCGCTGGCTCAGGCCGATGTCGGGATCGCCATGGGCGGCGGCAGTGATATCGCCATTGAAACCGCGGCGATCACCCTGATGCGTCACAGCCTGAACGGCGTGGCGGACGCGCTGGCCTTGTCGAAGGCAACGCTGCGTAATATGAAGCAGAACCTGCTCGGGGCATTTATCTACAACGCACTTGGCATTCCTATTGCCGCCGGTGTGCTGTATCCGCTGACAGGTACCCTGCTCAGCCCAGTAGTCGCTGGCGCAGCCATGGCTCTCTCCTCCATTACCGTGGTCAGCAACGCCAACCGATTACTGCGTTTTAAACCCAAGCAGTAACCCTCCACCGGGGCGCAACCCATCGCGCTCCGGCCTTTTGAGATAATTCCCCTGCCCTCGGGCTTTATTGTCAGCCACTTAGCGTTTAGCATGGGGAAAAGCCAGCAGCCATCCTGCACGCTGGTGGAAAGGATCAGGAGCCACGCTGTATGGGTCAACTGTTACGCCGCATTGCTACCTTTCTCGGTATTATTTCCCCGCAGAGCTACACCTACCCGGCCCTGGACATCAGGCTTCCGGGAAATCGCCAACTGCATTTGGTCGGCAGCATTCATATGGGCACCGTCGATATGTCGCCCCTGCCTGCCCGGTTGGCCGCACGCCTGCGCCAGGCTGATGCGCTGATCGTTGAGGCCGATATCACCGGCTCCTCTTCGCCATTTGGCCACGCTGAGCCGCAACTCGAACTTGAACAACGCCTTGGTCATGAAGAATTCCAAAGGTTGCAGGTGCTATGCCAGGAGTTAGGGGCGGATGTTGAGAGCTTCTCTGCCCTTCCTGGCTGGCAGGTTGCGCTGATGATGCAAGCGCGGCAGGCACAGCGGCTGGGTTTACGCACCGAATACGGGATTGATTACCAGCTATTGCAAGCCGCTAAAGTGCAGCAGATGCCAGTGATCGAACTGGAAGGCGCCGAGGAACAGCTGAGCATGTTGGAACAACTGCCAGAAGGCGGTATGGCCCTGCTGCACGATACGTTAGAGCACTGGCACACCAACGCCCGTTTGCTGCAAACCATGGTGAGCTGGTGGCTGGACGCCAAACCGAACGCCATGTTGGAAACGCTGCCCTCCACCTTCAGTGCCGAGTTGTACGATGTATTGATGCACCGCCGCAATCGCCACTGGCAGCAAAAGCTGGAAGCGTTACCGTCGGGCAACTATGTGGTGGCGGTCGGTGCTTTGCATCTGTATGGCGAAGACAATTTACCGGCCATGCTGCAGGCACGATAAAAAAGTGGCCAATATCGCTATTGGCCAGTCAAAGAGGAATTTTTCATATTTTAGTTATACGCATTGTAACCGTGTTAACGATTACAATAGACAGGGTAGCAACCTGACGAACCTATTGGCAACTGCCTTTCATCCTCCTTGGCACAGGTTGCTCATTCGGCTCCATTTTTATCGTTTCGTTGCCACCGATGACAACGTCCCACAGTTTTGGAAAAGAGATTATGACACCCGCAGTGGTTCTGCTTGAAAAACAAAAGGTGGCCTTCACCCTCCACGCGTATCACCACGATAGCGAAGAAACCAACTTTGGCGACGAGGTGGTAAAAAAGCTGGGGCTGAACGCCGAACAGGTCTACAAAACGCTGTTGGTGTCCCTCAATGGCGATGCGAAAAATCTGGCCGTAGCGGTCACGCCGGTCGCGACCCAGTTGGATTTGAAGAAGGTGGCGAAAGCGCTAGGGGCCAAGAAAGCCGAAATGGCCGATCCGACAGTCGCTCAACGTGTGACGGGGTATCTGGTTGGTGGGATCAGCCCACTCGGGCAAAAGAAACGCTTACCCACCGTGATCGACAGCCCAGCGCAACAGTTTGCCACCATTTTCGTTTCCGGTGGCAAACGCGGGTTGGATATTGAATTGACGGCCAGCGATCTGTGCCGCTTGCTGTCCGGCACCTTCGCCGAGATCGCCAAGCGGGACTGAAAAAGTAGGCCGTTAGCTTCCTCTGCAACGGCCTAGGTCACCTTACTTGTAAACGATCTCGCCTTTAGGCTCGTACGCCGCCGCATCCAGCGGTGAGTGCTTCTCGATATACTGCTTGATTACGTGATTCAAAAGGCGATAACTAATTGTTTATGAATTAGTTATCGTCACAAAAATCGGTTAGCATCATCGAAATCTCACAAATTAAAACCACTGAAAAACAACACATTAAAAATAGTTTTGCAGAACGTTTTTTCTTTGGATTATACTGTATGCATATACAGCAATCCCTATAGGGCATCCTATCAATGAAACCTCAAGACGAACTCCAAGGTATGCGGGTGTTAACTGAATTCCAAACTGACCATAGCGCCTATGGCCGGTTTGTATTGCTCCACTCTTCATTCGCAGACACCATGGCTTCCGTCTGTCTGGCTAAGGCCACAGATTTCCCAGACCAGCAGGTGATGATCCGCCTGGATGTCGCCAAAGCCCTTATCAGTGAACTACAGAAACGTGTCGATTACATCGAGGCGGGCATTGAGCATAACGCAATCCATCTTGTAGATTGAGGATAAAACCATGCTGCATGTTGAAGTGACTATCGATAAGAAAAAGAAACTGCCGGAGGGGGCCGCCGATGCGCTGACCACTGAACTGAACAAGCGCCTACAGCGTAAGTTTACTGACGCAGTGGCAACCGTTCGGATGGGTGGCATGGATGGTCTATCAGTAGGTAGGGCGACACCGGCTGACCGTGAAGCGATCGAGGAAATATTGCAGGAGACATGGGAAAGTGCTGAAGATTGGTTCCAGTCAGAATGAACCCGATTAGCAGCACCATCATTGAAGGAGTGCGGATTTACTACCCCACGGTAGCAGAGCCAATGCCAACACCGGATCCGAAACTACCATCCTTTACTGTTCGGCCTGCAGGTGATTGGTATTGGCTCTACACTTACCGAGGCGGGGATTGGGAGCTGGCTTATCGCCAGCCACTGTCTACCCCCTCTGCCGTCATCATTGCGGCTGTACGCTATCATTAAGGCGAGAAATCCTCCCGCTCACGTCGCTTGCAACCACTGAATGAAACTCCAGCATTTGAGAAGTTGAAGATCCGCCTTATCATACAGCTATCAGAATTGGTCACCGGCCGGAAGAGACGTTTGGGTGAAGTCGAACAGAAGTGATAGCCTGGTGAAGCTACCTTAAGGATGGTTTAACTAGAATGAATGAAGAAAGATTTGAAAGAATTAGTTTTGTCATCCCATTTAATGATGAAAACGAACTAATTAAGCCGCAAACAAAATTCTCATTAGATAACTTTCCTGGTGAGATAAAGCTAATGATCCGCATAGGATTTGTTGGTCTGAAGCCATCGCATCAATATAATATGAAAATATTTGTATACCCTAGCCATATGCGCATAAAGGTGGGGGAAACCGTTCAACATCAAAATCCATTTGCAGAGTTAGCTTCACTAAACCTTGACACTAAAGGGACCATACTTGGTAGTTTTTACGTTGACGGCCAAGTAACAATTACATTAGATAATGTTATTGTTCCGGCAAAAGGAATCTATCAAATTCGATGCGAACTAACTGATACAGAAGAATCAGAGCAGAGTATTCATGAGAATTTTAGCTACTATACGGTAGAATGACATGGAAAGCAGCGAAGAGTTAGAACCAAGCATTGTTGCTGGCAAACCAACACGTACCAGGCTTTCACTGGTTGGTAGTGGTGCAGAAGATGCCATCAGTGTAAGCTTTGAAGAGAGTAACTTTGCAAATCAGAGAGAAACTGAAATGTCAGACATTTCAAGAAACGAGCTTCAGGCGCTATTGAAGGCCAATAAGGCAGAAGTTGACGCTGTAGCATCTGCGATGAAAACAGAGATGGCTAACTGGCGGGAGCAAATGCGATCCGATCTACGGGATGTGAAAAATTCGGTTGATCGCCAAACTGACAAAATGGATAGCAACTTCACCGCCCAACAGGTAAAGCTTGACGCATCGATACAAATTCAAACTGCCAAGCTTGAAAAAACCGTTTCTGATACGCGACTAGACATAATCAGATGGGTGCTAGGAGTTCCAGCATTAGCTTTCACCTTATGGAAAATATATGAAGCGCTATCAAGCTAACAAATGAACCCGGCCACCGAGCCGGGTTTTTTGTGCCTGTCGATCGTTACTCCTGCAATGGGCCGGGATTTCTCCCGGCGCTACTATCACTCCTTGGGTTCTTCGATAGCTGCAGGCGTTTCACCTGGCGCCGATTCTTCGCCACCTTCCAGCTCGGTTACCTCTGGGGTGACTTCCGGCACTTCGTCTTCCGGTACCGGCTCATACTCCGGCTCATCACTACCAGGCATCTCGACACGCAGATCTATCCAGCGACCGGCAGGGATGTCGATCGGCTGACCTTCCTTGTATCCAACTTTGACGTTCTGGGCGAACTTCGGCGCGGTAGCGTTGACCCGGTGGAAGGTCTTGATCAGCAGGTCACCGGTTTCATCTACCTCGTAATCCACCCACACCAGCGGCAACTTATTGCGGTCAGTCGGGATTTCGATACCGCCATCCACCCCGCCCCACTCTGCATCAGCATTAAAGCCGAGAGTGCCAGAAATACGATAGACGCCTTCGGAAACTCGCTCAGTTGTCACACCTTGGCTTTCGTCGTTGAGTTCGCACTGGCCATCACCGAACAGTTTGACGATCGGGGAGGCTTTCTTGATAAAGCCGTTGGCGTCTACTGTGGTGTTTGTGGTGTGCCAAATTTTGGCCCATACGGGAGACCAAGCACCAGCAGTTGCACGCACGCGTGTTGCTAGATCAAACCCAGTGCTACCCTGACTCCACGCCAACTGCCACCTCGCGTTGGTATCGTAACCACCTTGAACCCCAGCCCAAGACTGAGTTGCCCCTGGCGTTCCACTAACTCCGACTGCCCAGCGGAAAAACTGATTTGTACGATCAGCGTCTGGATCTGTTGATGGAATGGGATATGAAGTTCCAAGCCCGTAATCACCAGGTTTTAGTGGGGTGGGTAAATTCTTATCCGTCCAGATTTCAAAAGTCGTATTGTTAGCATCCGACGTTGTCGCACCCACAGTGACACTGACACCAGATCGTTCGCCGTCTCCTGCAGCTCCGGCTTGCGTAGCAGACCAAATCGAATATGTATCTTTGGCTTTCATCAACATCGATGCGCCGTACAACTTAAGACCGGACCCTGTTCGATCATTTCTAAAAATCTGGCTACCTGTTGCAGGGTTTTTAGCCCATGCTAGCGTTTCCGCTAATGTAGCATCTACCCTTACCCCACCCAGACCACCAATCCCGTAATCCCCTTTTTGAAGCGTATTTGACAATATTGCAGCGGCAGTATCAGCACTTGCCTTTGAAGCAGCAGCTGATACTGCTGTATCTGCTCGCATCTGATCTACAGTGGCCACAATCGCCGGATTTAGGTCTGTTTCACCAGGAATGGTAAGGAAGTCGTTCAGTGTTCCTGTTGATGAGTTAACCATTACCTGAATGCCGCCTATGCGCTCAGGCTGGCGACCTGCGGCAGTAATCATTACATCATACTGACCAGGCTCAACACTCAGCGTATAGCGGCCTGTGGCGTCAGTAACAGATTGAGAACGTGCCTGAATAACTACAGTTGCAGACGTTTGGACAGCGCGTAACTCGATTACTACACCCACACGCGCATCACCCATTGGGCCTTTTAATACACCGCTGATTACTGCCATATTTTTACTCTCCAATAAAAAACCCGCTACTTGAGCGGGATTGAATTATTATTTAACGGGTGATTTACTGATGACCGCCGGAACCTATGCAGTTTTTACCGGGCTGTGCATCGCCAACCCACAGCTCATGGCAGAACGGAAGTCGCTCATGGTTTGCGGAGCCACATCCAACCAAAGTAAGTGATAATGCTATCAATATATATTTCATTTTATATCCTTATTGCCATCTTCCAGATGAGTTAAATACCATTGCAATCCCATTTGTGCTATACACCGTACCATTCAAGCTATTAGTATTTAAAGTCACCAGCATTCTTGGTTTCGTGTTGGCTGGGATAATTACTGGCGGTGAAAACAAAGTACAGGTTGTAGAACGCGTCCCGCTTGTTGCGCTTGTTGTCATATCAAAACCTTGCTGACCAACAATAACACCATCCCTGTATACTTGAACGTTAAGCCCACCAGAGCCTATACCTATTCTATACAAGCTAACGTTAATCGGGCCGAATATAAAATATCTATCAAACGGCATGGACTCCAGCAACTGCTTGTTGAAAAACACGTAATTTGAGCCATCGACGTAATAATTACCAACAGTAACAGAAACAACATCACCTGTTATCTTATTTGCCCTTACCTCCCCCTCAAAGTAACCATTAGCGCCGCGAATCTCACCAGAGAAGTAACCATTATCAGCGTAAATAGAGCCCTTAAAGGACCCGCTCCACGCTTCAATATGACCACGAACAGTAATACCATTAAAAACCCCATTACCATTCTTATTAATAGACCATCCTGTTTGATAGTCCCAATTATAATTATCTGACTGGATGTACTCGCCAATTTTGGCGTTGGTAATTGTGCCATCTTTGATAAACGCCGAATTTATAAAGGTTTGCCCGCTATCTATTGCAAATGGCGTAGATACAACCCCATTCGTCATGTTCAAGAATGCAAATCTATCAGCGAGCATTAGCACTTGACTCTGCATGCCGGTAGGTGTGTTTTCTACACCAACACCGATCCCCGCAGTGTACATTTTGCCGTCTGCCGTCTTGCCGACTTTTACAGCCCACATATCCTTTAACTGACTGGCATCCTCAATTGGCCCCAGCAACTCTTTACCGAGTTGTGTTTGCGTAATCTGGCCGGTTAGGTAATCAAGTATCTCGTTGGCGTCACTGCTCGATGTGCCTTGCGTCCAAGCTGTCCACGGCCCCGCGTTACCGAGGCGGTCAACAAGACGAGCCTGGAACCAGAACTGAACACCAGCAGCTAGACCGGACATTGTGTGGCTGCGCTGTGGGTAGGCGTAATCGCCCAGGTGCATTTTGCCGCTACCGTTCGATTGGCGGCTATACCAGATCTCCGTCCTCTGTGTGTCCTCCGCACCAGGTGGAAACGCCCAATTAATGATTATCCCCATTACCTGACTGGCAGTAGTAAAGCTGGCCAGCGCTGGCGGTTCCCCTATCTTGCCCTTAAGCGTCATTTCCGGGGCGTTTGCCCACACGCTTGAGATTTCAGCCGGGTTTATCGCCCGGACGCGGGCCTGGTATCGACCGGCATAAATCCCCTGCACTTCAAAGCCCAGAGTTGAAACACGCGGGCCGGGAATCCAGTTGCCGTTATCCCTGCGCCATTCCGTTTCGTACGCAATAGCGCTCTCGGCTCTGTCCCACGTCACATAGAGCGTAGCCACCGCCAGCCCCTGAATCGTCGCAGAGTTCTCCCTGATCCGGACGTTGGCCGGTGGTGCCTGGACGCCTGGCGGAATAACGCTGATCGGGCGGTCTTCGATACGTGCGCCTGTATCGATACGGGCGTACTTATCCGGGTCGTGCTCGATGGCAGTGATATCGAACGAAACACCGTCTTCGTTTTCAGTGATGCCCGTAACACGGAATTGCTGGATAGCAAGGTCAGAGGCATCGACCGCCCAAGCCGACTCTGCCGCTGGCGGCTCGCTGTAAGTGGTCGATACTGTTACTACCTTACCGCTCACGGCGCTGATCGTGCGGGCCTGTGATTTGCCGCTGGGCAGGTTAACGATAAGACGCTCACCAACTTTTGCCGACGAGACGCGATCCAACGTGATGTTACGGCCAGACACTGCACTGATACGGCCGCCGAGTGGCCGCCCTGCCATCGCTTCATCTGCGACGCCGATGATCCAGCCCGGCAGCGGGATATTGCCATCCATCCCGACAGTGAAGGAGATCACTCGGTCTTTGTCGTTGGTCAACAGTAGCCACTTTCCACGTCGGATCGCTTCGGTTTGACGGGTGCAGCCGATAGCCGTTAAATCGGCCTGTTTGACGTTGTAGCGGCGGATTAGATTATTATCGAATACTGGCTCTACAGAGTCTTGATAGCTGTTTGCTGGGTCGCTCCAGCTCACCATTGCCACACTATAGTGTGTCTTCTCGCTGGCGCTGCTATCCGTAAACAACCCATCTTTGACGTTGGCACGGGTGTATATGTAATCGACATCGCGGGGCATGTCAGCAAGCGCATTCATACTATTGTTGGCCCAATACGTCATGCCACGGAAAATGTTTGCGAAGTCGCGCAGTACCGTCCAGGCTTCTTCCTGAGATTGAATGTAGGCATCACAGAGAAAGCGTGGCTCGGTGCCGCTGCCGCCACGACCATCGGGTACCAGCTGATCGCAATACTGCGCGATGGCATATAAATCCCATTTCGTCAGCGCCAGGTTCTCAGCCTTAACCCGGCTGCCGATGCTGTAGCGATCGTTGATCAGCAAATCGTAAAACACCCAGGCAGGGTTATTCGTCCATGCCCATTTAAAGCTGCCGTTCCAGATGCCGGTATAAGTCCGTTTTACAGGGTCGTAGGTCGTGGGGATGCGGATCACAGAGCCTTTCGGCTCGCAGGAAACCTGCGGGATATTCTGGAACTGCTTCGCGTCGAACTGGACGAATAGCAGCGCGGTTTCTGGATATCGGAGTTTCACGTCGATCAGCTCGGTAATCGACTCAATAACCATTTTATCTGCTACCCGGTTACTGGTGCTGTTTGGCGTGATCCTGCGAACCCGCACCTGCCAACCTGTTGAAGCTTTGGGCAAGTTGATTCTGTGGCTGCGCTCGTATTTTGTCGTGGTTTTGCCATCGACCGCAGTTTTCAGCACTTCCCGGTAGGCACCGCCATCAGTGGCAACGTCGAGCGCATACTCGATGCGGTAGCCCACTACATCACCGTTATCCCATTGCTCTTGAAGTTGCTGCCATGAGAAGCGAAGGCGAATGGCTGAAAGTTGGGCGTTGGTCAGCGAACGGACCCACGGGTTTAAGCTGGTAAGTTCGGTACCAACGGTGATCTCATTCTCAACGTCAGGCATGCCGGGGATATAGTCCTGATCCGGAGTACCTGGACGAAACTCCCACTTCACGCCGGGAAAGTTCTCCGAGCCGTCAGGACCGATGATCGGAGTGCCATCGAGAAAAATGTTGGTACCATCCAGACCACCGGCCAGTTCCCCCTCAGCAAGCGCAAGCAGGATTTTGGCATAAGAGGTAGATTGCAGGGAGTCGGGGGATTCGACGGGCGAGTACGCATCACTGCTACCACCTTTGCGACCTTCTATCACAAACATTGTTTTTCTCCAGGCGTAAAAAAACCAGCTCTAGGCTGGTCAGTTCGGGAATGCAGGTTGTTTACTGCTGGTCTTCTGCGAAGATCCCCGCTGAGATGATTGCGCCGCCGATCCGGCGCTTGCCGTAGAGGATCGGGACAGGATTGCCCTGGGCGATTGTGTTCACCGGCCCGCCAAAGGCATAGCTCGGTTTATTGTCCGGGCTTTCACGTCGCGCTAAACCGCCCTGCATGGGTGAGAGCATCTGCACAACACCACCGAGCATCATCGCTGCACCTGACATCATCATGCTAGATGTTAAGGGGCTAGCTGTCCCGCCGGACATCCACGTCATTACGGCCCCAGCTGCAATTAGCACCGCGCCGAGGATGGTCTGAAACACCCCTGCCTTCTTACTGCCAATAATCACCGGGGCAATTCTGATATCATCACTACCGGAAAATTCCAATTCGTCTTTACCGATATTGTTTTTCCCAACAAAAATAGAGAATGTTAGCCCCCTTTCTTTTGCTGTCTGTAAAAATCGTTCAAAGCCTGGAATGGTTACGGACAGAGCCTTGATTGCTTCTTGTGGCGTGGATACAACAAGTTCGTGAACTCGGCCAAATATTGAGCCAAGAACGCCATAGAGTCTAACCATTCGATATTCGCGTGTTGTGACTGTCATATTTTCCCCAATAAAAAACCCTCCAAAGAGGGCTTTTAGCTAATTCTATTTGTAATTATTACTTTCTATAAACCCTTCAATATGGCTCTCTGTAGGATTATCTTTCAATGGTTAACTTCTTTTTATTTTTAGAATTATTTTTGCAAAAATATATGCTGGCAGCACGATAGCGACAAATGAAAGCATCCTATAAAAAATAGAGCAGCCAACCACCTTTGCTATGCCAGGCCCTTCTTTGTAATACCATGTTATAAAAAGAGAACCCATTCTCGACTTTGACAAAACAGAGTCTCTAAACTCTCTTAGTGAATTAACGACATTGTTATTACTATCCCCCATTGTTGCCGTCACAACAAAACAAGCAGATGGCTTTGCTGCGGATGGGTTTGGTATTTGATAGTTAGGATCTAACTCTTTTAGCTTATTCCCATAGGTTAATATCATATCTCTCATAAGCTTTTCGTAATCTTCAGACAAAAAAACTGATTTTGAATTATTATTATCATAGGGATCGCTGTATGCAATACCACTAATATTATCCTCACACACCGTTATTATGTTTCTTATTATTATTTCGTTTGATTCATCATAATTATGAGCTTCTTCATATGCAGATAGGATCTCAGAGCACTGTACAATGTAATTGCTCCACATATCAGGTAGTGCTACGAACTCATTTATGTGTTTTCTACACATGCCATAGCAAGTTGTTACTATCTCATTT
Organism: Serratia sp. PL7; assembly: GCF_945957435.1. Classification (NCBI taxonomy): domain Bacteria; kingdom Pseudomonadati; phylum Pseudomonadota; class Gammaproteobacteria; order Enterobacterales; family Yersiniaceae; genus Serratia; species Serratia sp. PL7. The sequence continues at coordinate 113,207 of NZ_CAMFLB010000026.1, forward strand.
ATCTGCTCGGCACATTCCTTCTTCAATTTAATATCATCATTTGAAAACCTAATTGCGTTTTCAAATCCAACAAGCATCTCACCAAACCTAAAAGATGCTATAGATGAAAGCCATCCTGCAGCCTGCCCCTTCCCGAACCAAGCAGTAAAATCATTTGGTTGAATTTCAAGTACTTTATTATAATACTCAATTGCCTCATTATGATTTCCAGCCATTGATGCTGATCGGGCTAGTGCCAAATAATTATCAACATTACTTTCAGCCATTTCATTCCCTCGTCTTTTATGCTTACGCATTTAACTGCTTTGGGTTTATCTTGTAAAAACACAATGCCTCTCCATCTCGATCACTTTACTACCACTTGACGATAAGATCACTATCAGTTAACTGGCATTAAAGCGCAGCGTGATAATCGTTCGATCCTGCCAGTATCCACCATGTGGCACGCGCTGGCTGAGCTGGTTATACATATGGTGGATCATCACACCGTCACCAATGTAAACACCAGCATGGTTCGGTTCCTCCGCTCGTATTTGCATAATGATTACGTCACCGATCTGCAGATCGCCGGTAGCCGGTACAAACCCGGCTTCGGCATAGTGCTGCATGTAGAGGTTTTCGCCCCGGTTCCACCATCCGTCTGAACGTTCAAAATTCGGCAGCGTTACACCTCGCTCGAGCTGATACCAATCCCGCACGATCGCATAACAGTCCCAGAAGCCATGAACGAACGGACGACCAAGTAAAGGCTTGATGCCCTCACTTGGGGTGATCATCCTAATATCGCCCTCCGGCCAGCTTGCGATGACCCACGGCAGTTGTGACAGGTCACACTGCGCAATGTCGAGCTGGCTCGGTTGCGTTGTGGCGTCTGGATGACTGTGAGCAATAGCGACGATCTCCCCGGCATCCTCTGCGGCCGCGTAGTCCTCCGGGTGCATGTTGAATTGCTCGGTGGGCTCTGGAGCGGCATTCCTGCAGCGCAGGTATTGCTGGCGGCGGCCATTTTGCACCACTAACCCACAACACTCGGCAGGATATGCCTCTTCAGCATGCGCAAGGATGGCGCTGATAATGTGCTTTCTCATGGCTACCTCTTCAGCAATGCGGAGCCGGGAAAACCGCCGAACGGCAGCGGATTACCTCTTCCCCAGCGCTGTTCGCAGCCGGTGGACAGTAGGCCAGAGCAAACATCTTTCGACGGGTCATCTACCGGGTTTCCATCGATATCAAAATACTTTGTGCCGGTGTACCCGCACGACGCCCCGCGATACTGACCACGGATGCACCATGTACACAGGCTGTGGATTTGCCGCGTGGGGATCATGATGCCTTGCAGGTCAGCGGGCGAAGACAGTGCAAACTGGATGCCGGTATTGCTGCCGCTGATCTTGCGATCGATATACCACACATCAACTTTTTGCTGTGTCGGATCGGCTTCGAGGTTTCCTTCAGGGAAGTTTCTGGCGTCCAGGTAATGCGCGTAAGTGTCGCGGATCGTGACCTTGAACATGGCCAGATTTTGATATGCAAGGCACATCGAACCAACGGTGCCATCGACGTTACCCACTGACAGCGTGGGGCTCGGTGCGGTGCCGTCGCTGGTGACTTCCAGCCCCTCGATCACTACCGGCCACGGCCTGTACTCTCGCCCGCCGAACCAGATAGATTTTGCCGGTAGCTTGGCCGGATCATCACCGGCCTTTTCCAGCTCTGCCGGAGTGAACGGGATCGGGTGGCTGTGAAAATACAACTCAGGCCCGCTAAATTGACTGCCGTCAACTTCGAAAAGGCGGATTTTGCTACCAGGTTCTAACACCTGGTGATCAGCATTGATAGACATGGTTTTACCTATTATGGTCGGAAGGCGGTCTCGAACGTGGCCGCAAGCTGGTACATCTGATCGCCGCGGTCATTCTTGCCCAGGGCGGTAACCTGATACGCTTTGCAAGTGAACAGCCCCAATTCAAAATTAGGCGTCATCCATTTAAAGGACTTATAACCGGCGTGGCGTTTGAAAAAACTCCTGATCTCAAAGGTGCGCTTCCAGTTTCCAACAAATGTTAATGACCAACTTTGGAGTTCAGCATTCAGCCCATCGCCAACCTGCTGTTTATAACCATCGCCAAATTGCACTTCACGTACACGAAAGGAGTGATCGCCGGTCGGATTTACCCTGGCGGCATAGGTGAACGTTTCCAGCGCCATTATCTGCCCCCTCTGATTGCGCTATTGATTGCCCCGCCCTGGCTCAAATCCTTATTGCGCAGTTTGACGTATTCCCTCTGAATAATTGCCGAAAACTCACGCGCAAAGCTCTCGCCATCTCCGCCACCAGACACTGATGTAGAACCGTTTTCGTTAATCGTAACGTAAACATTTCCAGCGGCACCTCCGCCCACGCCCGAGCCGATCGGCTGGCTGGCGGTAAGCGCCCGAACACCCAGCGAACCATCGGCGGCACGGGTTAACGGCATGATCGCTTCCGGCCCCGCTTCCCCCATCAAGCCTGCACCCTTAGCAAAGGCAAAATAGGTAGGGGAGGAAACCACGCTGTTGCTGTAGGCGCTTAGGCTGGGCGAGTCGTAAACCCCGCCTTTGGCGTTTGCCACTGCGCCAGAAATGAAACCACCGATGGAACCCAACATCCCGCCAGCGCCAGACATTGCCCCACCCAACGATTTGAGTCCGTTCACTAGAGCCGCATTGACGAGGATTTTTTCGATAGACTCCAGCACGCTGATAGACCAATCTTTCCATGACGCCTTATTACCGTTGAGCATGTCGGTAATGTTATTGACCATGCCGCCCATGGCGTTTTTGGTTGCGTCAGCAGCCTGACCAGCATAGTCGGAAGCCTCATCAACCCAATCGGCTAGACCGGCGCTAACACCGCCCATCCAATCAGCCTCAGCGGCTTTTGCAGCCTTATACTTCATGTCCAGCGCATCCAGCGCAGCAATCCGGGCAGCAACAGCCGCGCTGCCTTTGTCAGACTTATCGAAAATGCGCTCTACCTGCTGTCGTTCATCAAACTGTTCGCGCTGACGCTGGCCCATACCGCGAGTTTTCTCGCTTGCTGCCGCATCATCACGATATTTCCGGGCTGCATCGGTCAGATCCTTCAGCGCATCTGCCATTTCACGCTGTTTTCTAACGGCCTCGTCGGCTTTTTGCGTCCATGTCGCCAGCTCTACGGCTGATGCCTCGATCGCCTTACGTTGCTCATTCGTCCATTTGGTGCCGCTCTCATGTGAGGCTGCATATAGGTCAGCTGCTTTCTCCCCGTTTTTGGCCCGTTCCTTTTGCACATCGATAGCAATACTCAGATCAGCAATTTTCCTGGTGTACTGTTCTGCTGTCTTTGCGGCCTCATTTTCGGCTTTGTTGTGCAAGTTGGTAGCACTGGCCCCCGCTTTTTTAGCCGCCGCCAACCGCTGGGTTTCGTTATATTCCTTCACCATTGCCTGAGTATACTGAGCGGCATAGGTAGCGTTTTCCGGGCCTGTCTTGCCCATTTTTTGCAGATCAAACTCAGCCTGTTTTGTTACGCGGGCTACTCCATCCAGTCCAGCTAACGCTGCCGCCTGTTGTTTTTGCAGCAAAGCTTGTTGCTCGGAGTCGGTAACAGTAGCTTGAGGGAGCCGCATTGGGCTATTTGCCAGTAACCCATTACGGGTGGCCAATAAATCATTACCCGTAATGAGTAGCCGATTGAAATCCTTGTGCTGCGTACTCATCATCACCAAAGACTGATAAGCAGCGTTTTGCTGCCAAGCCTGCTCACGTATCTGATCAACTCGCTGGCGTTCGATTTCTGCCAATGTCTGCTGTACTTGCCCTGCTCTCCCTTGCATCTGAGTGAGACGTTCTTGCTCAACAGCAAGATCAGCAATTGCCTTTGCTATACCATCAACGAGATCGGCATCATTGATACTTGCGGAGTAGGCCGGATTAGATCTAGCCTGATTCAGCGTTTCTACATCCTGCTGCAGCGCTCTAACTTTCGCTGCCTGCTCATCAATCAGCCTGTTTTGCTCTGCAAGCGCCTTCTGTGCGTTCTTACCTTCATCTGCCGTCTGGGGCAACGACATCGTTTTAACTTTTTCCCTTACCTGGTCTATCTGAGCAGCGTATTCCTGCGCTGACGCCCGCGCCTGCTCCTGCTGCTGGTACATGTAGTACCATGCGCCAGCACCCATCATGACAAGACCAGGTATCCCGCCCACTAGGCCCAGCGCTCCGGACAACAGCCTCGAACCTACGGACGTAACGCTATTCAGCGCCGTTTGTGCTGCCGTTCGCGCGGCAATATTGCGGGTTAATGCCTGCTGGGATGCGGCTAATCGCCTTTCAGCTGCGGCTTGCGCATCCGTTCCCCTTGTTGCCGCCAGTGCCTGCTGAGCGCGATAGACAGCTGCACGCGCTCGAGCAGTCGATACCTTGGTACCTTCGAGTTGTGCGGCAGCTAACGCCACTTCACCTTTTTTAGCCTGTATCAAGCCAACCGACGCAGATCCCAGTGACGTGGTCATATTACCCAGGTATCGGGCAACGCCGATGCCGATCAGGACGCCGGTAACATTACCCACGGTCTCGATATTGTCGGCCAGCATGCCGATCCCGCCAGACATGACCTGCGTTGCACCGTAAGCGTTGTTAGCCTCACCGATGTACTTCTTCCAGTGGTTGGAAAGCTTGGTAATGGCATCACCGACCGTAGTCGGCATATTTTCGGCCAACTCTGCGTTGCGTTTCTGTGCTGCAATGACGGCATCGGAAAAGGTTTGCATGGAGAGCTTGCCTTCGCTGGCAAGTTTTTTAACGGCGGTTTCCGTCATGCCGAGGTGCCGGGCCACATCACCAATGACCGTTGGCATGACCTCCATGACCGTCTGCCACTCACCCCCGCTGACCTTGCCCACCACCATAGATTTAGACAGGGCATTGATAGCCGATGCGCCCTTGTCAGCGCTGGCGGCGTTGATGGTCAGAGCAGAAGAAATGGAGTCGATAAAATTAATGGTGGACTCGGTGCTATACCCCAATTCCTTCATGGCCGTGGCGCTGCGAATATACAGCTCGCCCTGCTCCTCAATGGCTTTATAGGTGCGGTCGCTGATTTCCATCAGTCTGGACTGAACCATGTTGTACTCGTCGCCTGACGTAGTAGCCATTTTGATACGGGACGATAGCTGGCCCCAGTTATCAGCGGTTTCAATCAATGATCCGACAGCAAACGCACCTGCAATAACCCCGGTCATGCCAGCGGCCACCGCTTTAACGGATGCCAGCTCCGCATTTAAAGCCTGCAATGCCTGCTGCTGCTGTCGGGTTACTGCTGCGGCCTTTCTGCCGCCCTGTTCCATGGTTTTGTAGTAATCGGCCCCCATGCGTGACGCGCGAGAAATTTCAGTCTGGAAGGAGCTGGAATTAGCCGAAATTTTAATGATTAGTTCACGCAGCGAAGCCATATTTCACCTATAAAAAAACCCGCTACATGAGCAGGTATCAGTCAGCCAGATTTCCCAAAAACGCCTCGAGTCCTGCTGTGTCTTCCTCATCCGTATTGGCGGGTTCATTCCAGCAGATCAGCATATCTCCAATAGACAGCGGGTCTTTCGTTCGCTGGGCATTGAACGTAGCAGCGGTGATTTGTGCAGCGTGATAATCATTACGCTCATCACCGATCGGGCTTATCCGGTCAAAAGCCATCCACAAACGTAATTCACTGATACTCATAGAGTGGCGCAACTCGCCCAGGGTTTTCCCCAGGCGCAGCGCCAGTTTCATCAGGAATTGGGTGTTTGGCTCTCGGGCTTTTTTTCAGCATCTTCCGGGGAGGTACTCAGGTCTAGCGCCTGCTTTAACAAGCGGGCATGCACTGGCCCGTAAATCCCGGCGACCAACTCCTTATCCTCGGCTTTGAAAACATGCTGACCGTCTTCATCAAGCAATACATCAATGAAAAGCACCACGTCAGCGTCAATATTGCGCCTTGCCTCTTGTGCGGCACTCGGCGGCTTGCCTGCTGCCTCATCTTCACTGGGCTTGATGATTTGCCGCCATTCAACCCACGCCATGCTGGACGGTTCGCGCAACACTACGGCGGCGCCCTCCCACTCTGCGACCGTTACCGATTTTGTGCGAAAGCCCGCTGTTGCTGAAGACGCCAACGCTTTGAGGTTCAATTTTTTTGCTGCCATGGGTTAATGCTCCAGTTAGGCGGTGACGGTCACGACACACGTCGCGGTTTTAGCACCGTCTACGGTCTTGACAGTGATTGTTGAGGTGCCTACTGCTAGGCCAGTGATAACGCCTGCGGCGGTTACCATCACATTTCCGGGCGTAGAAGATGTCCAGGTTACGCCACGGTTAGTGGCTGATGCCGGGGCGATCGTTGGGGTTAACTGCAGGCTGTTGCCAAGTGATACGCTGGCTGTGGTTTTATCCAGGATCACGCCAGTTACCGGAATGTTTACAGCGTAAATCCGTACAGGCTTGCCGATAATCCGTAGCGAGAACGACGCGGATACAACGCCATTAGTTGCGGCACTCCAACTGTTTTGGCGAACCTCAGCAAGATAGGCAAAACCATTACCCGAAGGGAAAACAATCTTGATGGCGCGACGGGTGTCCGTTTCATCCGCCTCCATCAGCGAATCCTGCGCGGTATCGTAGGCACTCCAGTTTTTGTTGATGGTCATTTCTGAAGGGGCTTTCAGACCGTTTACCATTTCCTGCTCGTCTGAGCAGAACGTGGTGATCTCAATATCCGACTTTTGGCCGCCCGTAAAACTCAGTTCCCGCATGCTGCACGATGCAGAAAGCCAGGCTACGCCGGTCGGGTTGGCTTCGCTGGCTTCGGTAGCTGAAACGCTGATCACCGTGCCTTTTGTTTTTTCATGCTTACTTGTCATGTGATTTCTCCAGACATAAAAAAACCCGCCGTAGCGGGTCATGGTCAATGGTATGGGTTACTGCCACACTCGGAATTCGAATGAGGCACGGAAAAGACCGGTATCGGGTTCGTGGCCGCTAAATAGGTGGACTTCGGCGGGTAACAACAAAGTTACTGCTGCCTCGGCCTGTTCGCGAATGGCTTTCGCCTCGTCAATGCTGCTGGCATACACGTCGATCTGCACCATGGAGGCAGTTTCGGCGGTACCGCAGAACACATCACCGCGTTGCTCATCGGGTACCGTGTAGACGATCCACGGCGGCTTTACTGCTGGCTGCCCCTCCGGCGTAAGTTTTACGACATAAGGGTAAGCCTGGCCGCCCACCAGCGGTTTTAACAACGGTTTTAAGTCGGCTTCTGTCATTTTGAAAGCACCTCATCGATCGCCTGGTTTGCCTTTGCGAATACGGCAGAAACAGCGGCTTCCTCCTTTGCGTCGTAGGATGGCCGAACAAACGGTATCGGAGCCATCTTCGACGTTCCAAGCTCAACAAAGCGCCAGTAAAAGGAGTTTTTCGGGTCGCCGGTCTTCATCGAATTATCGCTGTTGCCAGTTCGAGGATTTCGGCCACGGATATGCACTCCGGCTGCCGCCCCACCATCTTTGCCCCGCATGTTCACAGCAACGATATTCCGCTTCAGCTTGCCGGTTTTCTTCGGCGCCCGCGCTCTAACTTCATCACGGAGAACATTCGCCCCCGCCCGCGTAGCCTGACGCAACACTTTCCGACTCTCGGCCTTGCTCAACAGCTCCAACTCTTTCGAGATATCGAGCAGATCGGAGAAATCAAGGCTGCTAT
>NZ_CAMFLB010000027.1:0-119935 GCF_945957435.1 Serratia sp. PL7
AGGCCGCAACCCCTATTTTCAATATTTTTTCCGACCGTTGAATGTTTAACCAAAACACCGTTAAAGCGGCAGTTTTTTCAACGATTTAAAGCCATAACCCTGCAAAACGGGCAATAAAGCGTCAGTATCTTCATTTAACGCCATGCAATACGCCAGATTCTCTTCCTGGCTCGAGACCAGATTTTCCTGCGTTGAGATGAGCCAGGCGGTGCGGCGGGCAATCGCCGCGCCGGAATCCACCAGCCGGGTGCCTTCCGGCAACACCTGCATCAACTCTTCAGCTAATAGAGGGAAATGGGTGCAGCCCAGCACGACGGTATCCGGCGGCTCGCGCATGCTCAGCCACGGATGCAGGATCTTCTTCAGCACCGGCAGCGGCACGGCTTCGCCATGGAGCTTGGCCTCCGCCAGCTCCACCAGCTCTGAAGAGCCCAGCAGTTCAATCTTGCAGTCGGTGGCGAAACGGGAAATCAGTTCGTGGGTGTAGCTGCGCTGTACGGTACCGCGGGTCGCCAACAGGCCGACAATGCCATTAACGGTAAGACGGGCCGCCGGTTTGATGGCGGGCACCACGCCCACGACAGGGAAACTGAAACGCTCGCGCAAGGCCGGCAAGGAAACGGTGCTGGCGGTGTTGCAGGCAATGACGACAATCGCCAGAGGATGACGTTGCTGTACCGCGCCGACAATTTCCAGCACGCGCTCAACGATAAACTCTTCGGACTTCTCGCCGTAGGGGAACGCCACGTTGTCGAAAGCGTATATATAGTGGAGATCCGGCAGCAACTGCCGAACCTCCTGATACACCGACAACCCGCCGACGCCGGAATCAAAAACCAGCACCGTCGGGCGAGGTGTGGCGGTGCTGTTAGAAGGTATAGCTTCCAGTGAGGTAGTATTCTCTTCCTGGAGTAGCGTAGCCATAGGCCGTCTCATAATCTTTATCAAACAGGTTGGCAATTCTACCACGAACTGTCAGATGAGATGTGACCGGATACGAAACTGCGAGATCCCACAGGCTCACGCCGCCGAGTTTAACCGTCGGGCTAGGATAAACGCCATAATCCTTGTCGTAGCGCTCACCCAGGTATTGATAGGTCACTGCCCAATCAAAGTCGTACAGTTGCCAATCCAGCTCGTATTTCACCTGCTGTTTAGCGCGGCGCAGCAGCACTTCGTTGGTTTTAGCATTGCGCGGGTCGACATAATCGTAACCAATCTGATGCGTCAGCGGGCCGGTTTCAAAAGAAGCCGTGGCCTCTACACCTTTAATGGTCGCCTTACCGATATTATAATAGCGGTAACTCACCGGATCGCTGTCGATAAGATTATCAATGTCATTGCGATAACCGGAAATACGCCAGGTCACAGGCCCGGTCAAGCCTTCAAAACCGCCTTCCCATTGCTTGCTTTCTTCCGGTTTCAAATTATTGTTGCCGTAAGTGGTACTAAACAACTGGTTCATGTTTGGCGCTTTGAACGCGGTACCGTAAGAGGCAATGAAACGATACCCCTCGATGAATTCCCAGGCTGCACTGGTTTGCCAGGTGCCGTGCCAACCGAACTCCGAGTTGTCGTCGCCACGCGCAGCAGCCTCCAGCGTCACCGGTCCCACCAACTGTTGCCCAGTCAGATAGATGCCAGTATTGCGCTGGCTTCTCTCGCTGCTGACGGACGCGGTACCCGGTTTGATTTGTTGATCCTGCCAATCTGCGCCCGCACTAATGGTGCCTTGGGCAACCTTGAACGTGTTGCCCCACTGCAGATTGTACTGTTCCGAATCATCCAAACTGGAGGAGATCGCATACTGGCCTTTGCGCGGATCATAATTGTAGTCTTTGCTGTGGCTGTAACTCCCCACTAGCTGCGTGGCGTAAATCCCTTCCTGATAGCGCAACCCCGTGTCCCATGTTTGGCTGTACAGCTTACGGGTATCGGGCAGACCGGTAATATTGAAGTCTTTATCGTAAGAATAGAATCCATCGTAGCCTGTACGATTATCGTAACCATAACCACGCACAAAACCGCTGATTTGCTCGTTAAATTGGTGCTGCAATGCGCCGTAGAGCAATTTGCTCATAAAGCCGTCGCGATCGGGCTGAGGAATACTGGTATTACCTTCAGCCACCACGTCATACCCTTTGGTATAGGTGTAATTCCCCGCCACCGTCGCCACGGTGCTGTCACCCAGTTGTTGTTGGGTCGACGCGTCATAGGATTGATAGCCGTTGGAGCCGACGCCGGCTGAGAGCGTCGTGCCGTTCTTTTCGCGGGTGGTAATAATGTTGACCACGCCGCCGATGGCATCGGAGCCGTACACCGCCGAGCGCGGGCCGCGAATGTATTCGACTTTCTGCACCAGCGAAATCGGGATTTGGCTGAGATCGGAAGAACCGCTGACGCCCGCCTGATTAAGGCGAATGCCGTCAATTAGCACCAGCACATGGCTGGAGTTGGTGCCGCGAATAAACAGCGAGCTCTTCTGTCCCAATCCACCGTTTTGGCCAACGTCCACGCCCGGCAAACGGCGCATCACGTCGGTCAGGCTTTTGGCCTGCCAGCGATCGATATCGTTACGGGTGACGATGGAAGTCGGTGCCAGCACAGAAGAAACCGGCTGCGGGAAACGGTTGGCGGTCACCACCAGGTTATCGCCATTCTTGGCTGTGGTGTTGTCTTGCGCCCATCCAGAAAAAGCCGTGACGGAGGAGACCACCGCTAGCAGCATATTTTTTGTAATTGTCATGAGAAAAGCATCCAAACTTAATTGGCGGATGCCGCAGGATCATGGCCGGTAGTTCGCGACGGCCACGGACATTGCGACGTAACACCGGCAGGTCTTCGGGCTTGGGATTTGCGGGCCGCGGGGCGCGACCGGCAACGGGCGATGACTTCCCATCCTGCAGTGGACAGTGTCTGCGTCGAAACGCTATCGCCGTGACTTCCCCTTACCGCTGCGCGTCAGCTCCGGATTCACACCGGATTCCCTTTTCACTCGCTGCTTGAGGCCGGACGGCAATGCTACGATCAATGAAAATAGATGTCTAGACTGCTACTAATGTTACAAATAATAAACGCGACAAAACTGGACTTCACGGGCTGATTCCCTACAATCCCCGCTGATCAAATTTGCCTGACGAGAAGACACACATGACGCCCGAGAATTTGCCTATTGAACGTTACGATGACCAACTGGCGGAGAAAGTCGCCCGCCTGAAGATGTTGATGTCACCGTTCGCGGCGCCCGAGCCGGAAGTGTTCCGCTCGCCAGTCGACCATTACCGCATGCGCGCCGAATTCCGCATCTGGCACGACGCGGATGACATGTATCACATCATGTTCGATCAACAGACCAAGCAGCGTATTCGCGTCGACCAGTTCCCGGCGGCCAGCGAGCTGATCAACCGCCTGATGACCGCCCTGATCGCCGCGCTGAAACCGGAGCCGATCCTGCGCCACAAGCTGTTCCAGATCGATTATCTGTCGACGCGAAGCGGCAAAATCATCGCTTCGCTGCTGTATCACCGCAAGCTGGATGACGTTTGGCAACAGCGAGCCGAGCAGCTGCGCGACGAGCTGCGCGCTCAGGGTTTCGACCTGCAGCTGATCGGCCGGGCGTCGAAGACCAAGATCATGCTCGACCAGGATTATGTTGACGAAGTGCTGCCGGTCGCCGGCCGCGACATGATCTATCGTCAGGTGGAAAACAGCTTCACGCAGCCCAACGCGGCCATGAACGTGCAGATGCTGGAGTGGGCGTTGGCGGTTACCGCCGGTTCCAAAGGCGATTTGCTGGAGCTGTACTGCGGCAACGGCAACTTCTCGCTGGCGCTGGCGCGCAATTTCGAGCGCGTGCTGGCGACCGAGATCGCCAAGCCGTCGGTGGCGGCGGCGCAGTACAACATCGCCGCCAACCATATCGACAACGTGCAAATCATCCGCATGGCGGCAGAAGACTTCACTCAGGCGATGAACGGAGTACGCGAATTCAACCGGTTGAAAGGCATCGATCTGAGCGGCTACAACTGCGAGACGATTTTCGTCGATCCGCCGCGCAGCGGGCTGGACGAGGAAACGGTGAAGATGGTGCAGGCTTACCCGCGCATTCTGTATATTTCATGCAATCCGGAAACGCTGTGTGCCAACCTGGAAACGCTGCAGGCCACCCACCGGGTCAGCCGCCTGGCGCTGTTCGATCAGTTCCCGTATACCCATCACATGGAATGCGGTGTGTTGCTGGAAAAGCATCGCTGATACGACAGGGGCGCCATGATGGCGCCCCGTTTCATTACGATTCTTGAGTCGGCGCATCCGGCGCCTTGCGCGCCTTCAGTTTCATCCCGATCCACAGCACCAGCGCCACGCAGATCACCGACGGCAGGAAGTTGGAGCCGATCTGCGGATATTCGGCGCGCACGATGGCGCTGTACAGCAGCAGCCCCAGCAGGAAACAGGCCGCCGCCAGCTTCGGCATGCCGTCCGGCATGGCGCGGTTCAGGTAACGCTGATGCAGGCAGTACACCGCCAGCACCAACGCGATCAGCGGGAAGATCGAAAACGGCACCACCGAGCTGAACAGCGCAGCAAAGGAACCGTTGATCGAAAGGCCGGCAATTAACGCCAGCAGTAAGGTGCCATTTTCACGGCCTGGTTTTTCCATCATTTTTTACCTTTTTTATACGTGGGACACAGAAGCTTTTTCTTGTTCGCGACGATACCAGTAATACGCCCCTTTGGAGATCATCCGTAGCTGCAGCACCAGCCGTTCTTCCAGCTGCTGCCGCTGCTCGACGTCGATATCCAGCGCTTCCGCGCCGGCGCTGAACACGATGGTGACCATCGCTTCCGCCTGCGCTTCGGTAAAGCTGCGCGGCATGTGATTTTCCAACTCGAGGTAATCCGCCAGTTCGGCGATGAAATGCTGGATCTCTCGCGCCACCGCCGCACGGAATGCCGCCGACGTGCCGGAGCGCTCGCGCAGCAGCAGGCGGAAGGCGTTCGGGTTGTTGCCGATAAACTCCATAAAGGTGGACACCGAGGTGCGGATCACGCTGCCGCCCTTGGCGATGCGTTGGCGCGCCTGGCGCATCAACTGACGCAGCATCAGACCGCTTTCGTCCACCATGGTCAGCCCCAACTCGTCCACATCGCGGAAATGGCGATAAAACGACGTGGGCGCGATGCCCGCCTCGCGTGAAACTTCCCGCAGGCTCAGACTGGCGAAGCTGCGTTCGGCGCTCAGCTGGCTGAAAGCGGCTTCGATCAGGGAACGACGAGTCCGTTCTTTTTGTTGTGCTCTGACGCCCATATGCATATCCGGATAGGTTCCATTTTCTCAGTCTAACGCCCTAGACTCGGCAATATAGCAAATTTTATTGCAACAGCATTTATACTAACGCGCTCTATCACACTTCCGCCCTGAGCCGATTGTGCTTTGACTCAAAAAGCCTAATGGTGATTGGGTGAGCAGCGCTATGATGTTAAGATACCGTTGTAATCTTGTATAAAAAAACAGGTCTCTCCTACATGCAACAGCACTATCAATTTGATGCCATTGTGATTGGCTCGGGCCCTGGTGGTGAAGGTGCCGCCATGGGGCTGGTGAAACAAGGCGCCCGCGTGGCCGTTATCGAACGGTACAATAACGTAGGCGGCGGATGTACCCACTGGGGCACCATCCCTTCCAAAGCCCTCCGCCACGCCGTCAGCCGCATTATCGAATTCAACCAGAACCCGCTTTACAACAACTCGCGCACGCTCAGCGCGACCTTCCCTGACATTTTACGCCACGCCGATAACGTCATCAGCCAGCAGACCCGCATGCGCCAAGGGTTCTATGAGCGGAATCAGTGCAAACTGTTCGCCGGTGACGCGCGCTTCATCGACGCCAACACCGTCAGCGTCAGCTATATGGACGGTACCCAGGACACCATCCGCGCCGACCACATCGTGATCGCCTGCGGCTCGCGTCCTTACCATCCGGCCAGCGTCGATTTCAATCACCCACGCATCTACGACAGCGACTCCATTCTCGAACTGAGCCATGAGCCGCGCCACGTGATCATTTACGGCGCCGGGGTGATCGGCTGTGAATATGCGTCTATCTTCCGCGGTCTGAACGTCAAGGTCGATCTGATCAACACCCGCGACCGCCTGCTGGCGTTCCTCGATCAGGAGATGTCGGATTCGCTCTCTTACCACTTCTGGAACAACGGAGTGGTGATCCGCCACAACGAAGAGTTCGAGAAGATCGAAGGCACCGAAGACGGCGTGATCGTGCACCTGAAGTCCGGCAAGAAGGTGAAAGCGGACTGCCTGCTGTACGCCAACGGCCGTACCGGTAATACCGATTCGTTAGGGTTGGAGAACGTCGGCCTGGAGTCGGACAGCCGCGGGCTGCTGAAAGTGAACAGCATGTATCAAACCGCGCTGTCGCACATTTATGCGGTCGGTGACGTCATCGGCTATCCGAGTCTGGCTTCCGCCGCCTACGATCAGGGCCGCATCGCCGCGCAGGCGATCGCCTCCGGTGAAGCCAGCGGTCACTTAATCGAAGATATCCCGACCGGCATCTACACCATTCCGGAAATCAGCTCCGTCGGCAAAACCGAGCAGGAACTGACGGCGATGAAGGTGCCGTATGAAGTGGGCCGCGCCCAGTTCAAACATCTGGCGCGTGCGCAGATCGCCGGGATGAACGTCGGCAGCCTGAAGATCCTGTTCCATCGCGACACCCTGCAGATCCTCGGGATCCACTGCTTCGGCGAACGTGCGGCGGAGATCATCCACATCGGTCAGGCGATCATGGAACAGAAAGGTGAAGGCAATACTATCGAGTATTTCGTTAATACGACCTTCAACTATCCGACCATGGCCGAAGCCTACCGGGTGGCAGCGCTTAACGGCTTAAACCGCCTGTTTTAACGCGTTGTCGATGTAGCCCTGCATGTGCTCGCGGATCGCTTCGGCCAACTGCTCATAACGGCTGCGCAGTGGGGAACCGGGGCGATACACCAACGCGATGGTGCGCTTCGGCTCCGGCTTGTAGCAATCCAGATAGCAGACGCCATCGCGCTCGCGCTGCGGCGGCACCGCCAGGGACGGCAGCAGGGTAATGCCGCTGCCGGCCGCGACCATATTGCGCAGCGTTTCCAGACTGGTGGCGCGGAAGTGGGTATCCTCGTCCGCGCCCGCCTGGAAGCAGAAGCCCATCGCCTGATCGCGCAGGCAGTGGCCATCTTCCAGCATCAGCAGCTTTTCTCCCGCCAAATCCGGCATCGCCACGCGCTCGCGCTGCGCCCACGGGTGATCGGAATACACCGCCAGCTTCATCGGTTCATCGAACAGAGGCACTTCGATAAACGCCTCGGTTTCCTTCACCAGCGCCAGAATGGCGCAGTCCAGCTTGCCGCTGTCGAGTTGCGCCAGCAGTTGGTGGGTTTGCGCTTCGTGCAGGTACATTTCCAGTTTCGGGAAGGTTTTGTGCAGCGTCGGGATGATCTGCGGCAGCAGATAAGGCCCCACGGTCGGGATCAGACCGATGTGCAGCGGCCCGGACATGGCCTCGCCCTGCTGGCTGGCCATCTCCTTCAACACTTTCACTTCGCGCAGCACGGTACGCGCCTGCTCCACCAGCAACAGGCCCGCCTGGGTGAACAGCACCTTGCGGCTGGTGCGTTCGAGCAGCATGACGCCCAACTCGTCTTCCAGCTTGCGGATCTGCCCGCTCAGCGTGGGTTGGCTTACATGGCATGAATCGGCCGCGCGGCGGAAGTGCCGGTGCTCGGCCAAGGCGACCAGATACTCTAAATCACGAATATTCATTGTTTCCCTCCATTCCATGATAGCTCATGGCGATAGATAAGATAGCAATGAGCGATTAGATCTATCAAGCCCCAGCGACAATAATGTGTCCCAACGAAGCGATATCGCGCTAAATGCTAAAAATTACTTTTCCTAATTAAGGGGTTAATCAATGTTTACCAGTCAAGAAGGCAAGAAAGTTCCTCAGGTTACTTTCCACACCCGTCAGGGCGACCAATGGATTGATGTGACCACTGATGACCTGTTCAAAAACAAAACCGTCATTGTTTTCTCGCTGCCGGGCGCGTTCACGCCGACCTGTTCTTCGAGCCACCTGCCGCGCTACAACGAACTGTCCAGCGTATTCAAGCAGCACGGCGTCGACAGCATTCTTTGCGTCTCCGTGAACGACACCTTCGTGATGAACGCCTGGAAAGCTGACCAACATGCGGAAAACATCACCTTCGTACCGGACGGCAACGGTGAATTCACCAAAGGCATGAACATGCTGGTCGAGAAAGCGGACCTGGGCTTTGGCCCTCGTTCATGGCGCTACTCGATGCTGGTGCGCAACGGCGTGGTCGAGAAAATGTTTGTCGAGCCGAACAAGCCGGGCGACCCGTTTGAAGTGTCCGACGCCGACACCATGCTGAAATACCTGGCGCCGGAATTCAAAGTGCAGGAATCGGTCTCCCTGTTCACCAAACCGGGTTGCCCATTCTGCGCCAAAGCCAAACAGATGCTGCAAGAGCGCGGCATTCAGTATGAAGAGATCGTCCTGGGCAAAGACGCCACCACCGTCAGCCTGCGCGCCGTCAGCGGCCGCGCCACGGTGCCGCAGGTGTTCATCGGCGGCCGTCACATTGGCGGCAGCGACGATCTGGAAACTTTCCTGTCAGCTTAATAAGTAATAACAAAGCCAACGTGAACTTTGGCGGGCTACGGCCCGCCCTTTTTTTACCTTTCAGGAGCGGATATGAAACTGTTGAACGTTGATGTTGCGGTCATCGGCGGCGGCACCGCAGGGCTCGGCGCCTATCGCGCGGCCAAACTGTCTACCCCCAGCGTGGTGATGATTGAAGGCGGGCCTTACGGCACCACCTGTGCGCGCGTTGGCTGCATGCCATCCAAATTATTGATCGCCGCCGCCGAAGCGGTGCATCAAATCGAACGCGCGCCGGGCTTTGGCGTGCACCCAGCCGGTAAAACCCGCATCGACGGACGCGAGGTGATGGCGCGCGTCAAACGCGAACGCGATCGTTTCGTCGGCTTCGTGCTGGAAGGCGTGGACGAGATCCCGGCCGCCGACAAAATTCAGGGCTATGCCCGCTTTATCGACGACAACACGCTGCAGGTCGATGACCATACGCGCATCGTGGCGCAGCGCATCGTGATCGCCACCGGCTCTCGCCCCAGCTGGCCGGCGCCGTGGAACGAACTGGGCGATCGCCTGATCGTCAACGACGATCTGTTCAACTGGGATGACTTGCCGCAGTCCGTGGCGGTATTCGGCCCCGGCGTCATCGGGCTGGAGCTGGGGCAAGCGCTGCACCGCCTCGGCGTCGACACCAAGGTCTTCGGCATCGGCGGCGCCGTCGGGCCGCTGACCGACAGCGCCGTGCGCGATTACGCTGCGAAGGCGTTGGGAGAAGAGTTCTACCTCGACGCCGACGTGAAAGTGGAGATGATGCAGCGCGAAGGCGACCGCGTATTTATCCGCTATCAGGATCTGCAGGGCCAGTCGCAGGAGATCCTGGTGGACTACGTGCTGGCCGCCACCGGCCGCCGCCCCAACGTCGATCGGCTGGGTCTCGAAAACACCGACCTGCAGCTCGACGCTCGAGGCGTGCCGCTGGCCGACCGCCTGACGATGCAAACCAGCGTGCCGCATATCTTTATCGCCGGCGACGCCAGCAACCAGCTGCCGCTGTTGCACGAGGCCAGCGATCAGGCGCGCATCGCCGGCGCCAACGCCGGCAGCTTCCCGGAGATCAATCCAGGTCTGCGCCGCAGCGCGATTTCGGTGGTGTTCTCCGATCCGCAGATCGCCATGGTCGGCTCAACTTTCCGCGAGCTGAGCGAGAAGTTCAGCGCCTGCGGCTGCTTTGAAGTGGGCAAAGTCTCGTTTGAGAATCAGGGCCGCTCGCGGGTGATGCTGCGCAATAAGGGCATTTTGCACGTCTACGGCGAGCAAGGCACCGGCCGTTTCCTCGGCGCGGAAATGATCGGCCCCGACGCCGAACACATTGCGCACCTGTTAGCCTGGGCGCACCAACAGCAGATGACCGTCGATCAGATGCTGGACATGCCGTTCTATCATCCGGTGATCGAAGAAGGCTTGCGCACCGCGCTGCGCGATCTGCAGGCGAAGCTCAAACTCGGCACGGCCGAAATCGAGCGCTGCCAGCGCTGTCCGGGTGAGTAACCTCTTATTCTCCGTTTATATCCACCGGGCCTTCAGGCCCGGTTTTTTTTGCGCAGCACTTTCCACAATTTCCTCCCTCCGCTTGCCTCACGGCCCGCCCGCGCTCATTTTTTATGCTTTGGCATTGAAGTGATACCAATAACGATACTAAAATGGAGGCGGCATGAACGAGATCAGGGATGACATCGCTGATTTGCAACAGCGGCAGAACAGCATCAAATTCGCCGAGTTAGCGAAAGTCTGCGTGCGATGGTTTGGGCCGCCGCGCATAAACGGTAGCAGCCATCACGTTTATCGCATGCCCTGGCCAGGCGATCCGCGCATCAATATCCAACGCGGCAACAACGGCGCGGCCAAGGCATATCAGGTTAAGCAGGTCATCGCCGCACTGGCCAGAATGGAGGAAGAACATGGAAAAGCATGAACACTATACCTATCGCATCACCTGGTCAGCGGAAGATCGTGAATATGTCGGGCTGTGCGCCGAATTCCCCTCGCTGTCCTGGCTAGCCGCCACGCGTACCGGCGCACTGGAGGGTATCGAAAAAGTCGTGAGCGAAACGATCGCCGACATGCTGGCGCAAGGTGAAACGCCGCCGCAGGCGCTGGCGGAAAAGAACTTCAGCGGAAAACTGGTGTTACGCATGACGCCGGAACAGCATCGCCGGCTGGCGATCGGCGCGATGGAGGAAGGCGTGAGCCTGAACCGTTATCTGTGCGCACGCCTGGCGGGGTAGAGGTGCAAGGGCGGCACCAGGCCGCCCTTATCGTCCTCAAGCTAAACGCTGTTTCGCTGCGGCGATTGCCGCGGCCACCTGCTGCGGCGCGACGCCGCCTTTGGCCGCACGTTTGTCCAGGCAAGATTGCAACGCCAGGATCGGATAGACGTCGTCGCCAATCGTCGCGCTAAACTGCTGCAAATCCGCCAGCGGCAGCGCTTCCAGCGGTTTGCCCTGGCGAATCGCCTCTACCACCACCTCACCGACGATATGGTGCGCTTCGCGGAACGGCACGCCCTTGGCGACCAGGTAATCCGCCAGCTCGGTGGCGTTGGCATAGCCCTGCTCCGCCGCTTCCTGACAGCGCGGGCGCTTCACCTGAATGCCGTCCAGCACCAGCGCCGCCATCTGCAGGCAGTCCATCCAGGTGTCGAGCGCGTCGAACAGCCCTTCTTTGTCTTCCTGCATGTCTTTGTTGTACGCCAGCGGAAGGCCTTTCAGCGTCATCATCATGCCGGTCAGCGCGCCCTGTACGCGGCCGCACTTGCCGCGGATCAGCTCCAGCGCGTCCGGGTTTTTCTTCTGCGGCATCAGCGAAGAGCCGGAGGTCACGCGGTCAGACAGCTCGACAAACGCCGCCTCGCCGCTGTTGAAGAAGATCAGATCTTCGGCGAAGCGCGACAGGTGCACCATGCTGATGGCGGCGTTGGACAGCAGCTCCAGCACGTGATCGCGATCGGATACGCTGTCCAGGCTGTTGCGGGTCGCCGAGGCGAAGCCCAGCCAGCCGGCCAGTTGCTCGCGATCGATAGGATACGCAGTGCCGGCCAGCGCGCCGCTGCCCAGCGGGCTGACGTCCAGCCGTTTCAGGGTATCCTGCAGTCGGCTCTCATCGCGCGCCAGCATCTCGACATAGGCCAGGCACCAGTGCGCGAAAGTCACCGGCTGCGCGCGTTGCAGGTGGGTATACCCCGGCATCACCGCATCCTGATTGGCTTCGGCGGTCTCCACCAGCGCCTGCTGCAGCTGGACGATCGCCTGATGCAGATCGCCGATCTGCTGTTTGCACCACAGCTTCAGATCGGTCGCGACCTGATCGTTGCGGCTGCGGCCGGTGTGCAGCTTCTTGCCCAAATCGCCGACCTTCTCGATCAGCTTCTGCTCCACCCAGCTGTGGATGTCTTCGGCATCGCTTTGGACTATCGCCAAAGGATCGGCCTGGACTTCCGTCAGTAGTGCATTCAGCGCCTGCTCCAGCTGCTGTTGCTCCGTTGCCGTCAACACGTTAACGGTCACCAGCGCCTTCGACCAGGCCACCGAGCCCACGATATCCTGCTCCGCCAGGCGATAATCGAACCGCAGCGAATCATTGAGTTGCTTGAACCGCTGATCCGCTGCCTGAGTGAACCGTCCGCCCCAAAGTGCCATACCTTTACTCCTGAATTTTTATGCGAAAGGGCGCAGCATGCTGCGCCCTTGCAGAGTCACGCCAATCGGTTATTTATTCTTTTTCTCGTTCAACGCGCGGATGCGTGAAGACAGAGAGAACAGGCGGATAAAGCCGCCCGCGTGGCTGTGATCGTAAACTTCGTCTTCGCCGAAGGTGGCGAACTCTTCGGAGTACAGGCTGTTGGCGGATTTCTTCTGAGTCGCCGTCACCTGTCCTTTGTACAGCTGCAGCACGACTTCGCCGTTCACCTCTTCAGCCAATGCTTCGGCAGAGGCCTGCAGCGAGCGGCGCAGCGGCGCGAACCAACGGCCGTCGTACACCACATAGGACATCTCCAGGCCCAGCTGCTCGCGCCATTTGAAGCTGTCGCGATCCAGCACCAACTGCTCGATGGCGCGCAGCGCCGCCACCATGATAGTGCCCCCCGGGGTCTCATAGCAGCCGCGGGATTTGATGCCCACCAGACGGTTTTCCACGATGTCGATCCGGCCGACGCCGTGCTTGGCGCCCAGCGCGTTCAGGGTTTCCAGGCACTGGTACGGCGACAGCGCTTTACCGTTAACCGCCACGACGCGGCCTTTCTCAACGGTAACGGTCACCTGCTCAGGCTGATCCGGCGCTTCCTGCGGATCGACGGTCCATACCCAGCAATCCTTGTTTGGCGCGTTCCACGGGCTTTCCAACACGCCGCCTTCGGTGGAGATGTGCCAGGCGTTCTCATCGCGGCTATAGATTTTTTCCAGCGACGCGGTGGTCGGGATGTTGCGCTCTTTCAGGTAATCCAGCAGCGCTTCACGGGAACGCAGGTTCCACTCGCGCCACGGCGCCACCACTTTCAGCTGCGGCGCCAGCGCGGTGTAGGTGGTCTCGAAACGCACCTGGTCGTTGCCTTTGCCGGTCGCGCCGTGGCACAGCGCATCGGCGCCCACTTTCAACGCCAGCTCGACCTGCGCCTTGGCGATGATCGGCCTCGCCATCGAGGTGCCCAGCAGGTAGCTGCCCTCGTACAGGGCGCCGGTCTGCAGCACCGGATAAACGTAATCGCGGATAAATTCTTCACGCAGATCGACCACGTGACATTCAGAGGCACCGGACTGCAGGGCTTTTTGCTCCACGCCTTCCAGATCGCTGCGCTCCTGGCCGATGTCCGCCACGAAGGCCACCACTTCACAGCCGCCGTAGTTCTCTTTCAGCCATGGAATGATGGCCGAGGTATCCAGGCCGCCGGAGTACGCCAGAACGATTTTTTTGATGCCTTGGTTTTGCATGATCTATTCCTTTCTAATTCTAAAATTAAGCGAGGATCCGGGTGCCAATCGACACGCCGTTAAACAAAGCAGGAAGCTGATCGGCATGGCGCCAGCTGGCGATATCCACCGGGCGGCCGAGGGTGCGGGCGGCGTCGAGCGCCGCATTCACCTTCACCACCATACCATCGGTGATGATGCCTTGCGCGATCAGTTGTTCCGCTTTTTGCGCCGTCATTTCCGCAATGCGTTGCCCCTTGCCGTCGAGGATGCCGCTGACGTCCGACAGCAGGATCAGGTCCGCCCCCAGCGTCGCCGCCAGCGCCGTCGCCGCCTGATCGGCGTTCACGTTCATTAACTGCCCTTCGGCGGTGATGCCGATGGAGCTGATAACCGGCAGGTAGCCGGCGCCCAGCAGGGTATTGAGCAGCGCGGGCGAACCGGGCTGCGCGTTACCGACGTGGCCCAATGCCGGATCGAGCGGGGTCACGACCGCGCTGCCGCCGTCCGCCAGGCTCAGGCCGACGGCGTTGATTTGATGTTTAATCGCCCACGCCAGCAGCGTTTTGTTGGCGGTGCCGGCCAGCGCGCCGGTGATGATGTCGATCTGATCGGCCGGCGTGACCCGCAGGCCGTTCTTTTTCACCACCGGCAAAGCGAGCTGCTTCATCAGTTCGTCCACCACGCAGCCGCCGCCGTGCACGATCACCAGCGGACGCTGATGCTGCTGGCGGTAGCTGTCCAGCGCGGTAAACAGACGCTCCAGCGCTTCTTCACTGTCTAATAACACGCCACCTAACTTGATAATTAACGGGTTCATTGCTGTTTACTCACGCTGGTTTAAAGGAGTGACTGGGTTTCCGGGAAGCCGAAACGGATATTCAGGCATTGCACCGCCTGCGCCGCCGCGCCTTTCAGCAGGTTGTCTTCCACCGCGACGGCGATCAGATGCTCGCCCTGCACCGCAAAACCGATATCGCAGAACGGCAACCCCACCACCGCTTTCAGCGCCGGCACGCCCTGGTCGTACAACCGCACCAGCGGCTTGTCGTCATAGGCGGCATGATAGGCGGCCGCGACGTCCTGCGCGGTCACGCCGGCCTTCAGGCGGCAGGTGATGGTTTCAAGGATGCCGCGCGGGAAGTTGCCCAGGTGCGGCGTAAAGATAACCGGCACGCCCAGGTGCGCAGCGATCTCCGGCTGGTGCCGGTGAGTGAAGATACCGTACGGCTGCAGGCTCACTTCGCAGAAGCTGGTGGTCATGCTGGCCTTGCGCCCGGCGCCGCTAACGCCGCTGGTGGCGTTGATCACCGGCCACTGATCCAGATTCAGCAGCTGTTTTTCGATTAACGGTTTCAGCGCCAGCTGCGCCGCCGTCGGGTAACAGCCCGGCACCGCGATCAGCTGCGCCTGTTTGATCTTGTCGCTCTGCCACTCCGCCAGGCCGTACACCGCCTGCTCCAGCAGGGCGCCATGCTGATGCTCGAAACCGTAGTACTGGCTATAAAAACCGGCGTCCTGCACGCGGAAGGCGCCGGACAGATCGAACACCACGCAGCCCGCCGCCAGGAAGGCCGGTGCGATATCGTGGCTGACTTCATGGGCGGTGGCGAGGAACACCACGTCGATGCCCTGCGCCGCCTTGGCAACGTCGGTCAACGGTTGCAGCGGCAGATCGACGATGCCTTTCAACTGGGGATGGAGATCGGAAAGCAACTTTCCTGCATCTGCACTTTGCGCTGAAACCGCTAAAGCGGTTATGTTCATGTGTGGGTGGCGATTCAGGTAAGCCGTGAGCTCCGCTCCGGCGTAACCGCTGGCACCAACGATCAGCGTATTCAACATGTGGCCTTTCACCTTCTAAACTGACGTGCGGTCGCTTGCGACCCAGGTAACAGGGCTAGCCAGCGTTGTTGCGCCGTTCACCCACGGAGCCAGGCGTTGATGCTTTTATAAACATCCGGGTATCGGGTTCCCTTACGCGTCGGCTTACTGTATTTTTATTCAAAATAAATGCATGAATATTGATACTATCCTAACCAAAGGCTGTCAACAGTGAAGATGAAATTACCTCCATTTATTGAGCTGTACCGGGCGTTGATCGCCACTCCGTCAATCAGCGCCACCGATGCCGGCCTCGATCAGAGCAATGAGGCGTTAATCAACTTGCTGGCCGGATGGTTTGCCGACCTGGGCTTTCGCGTCGACGTACAGCCGGTGCCGGAGTCGCGCCACAAATTCAACCTGCTGGCCAGCATCGGCGAAGGCAGCGGTGGCCTGTTGCTGGCCGGCCACACCGATACGGTGCCTTACGACGAAGGCCGCTGGACGCGCGATCCCTTCACCCTGACCGAGCACGACAACAAGCTCTACGGGCTAGGCACCGCCGACATGAAAGGCTTCTTCGCCTTTATTCTGGATGCGGTGCGCGATATCGACGCGAGCAAATTGACCAAGCCGCTGTACATTTTAGCCACCGCAGATGAAGAAACGACGATGGCCGGCGCGCGTTACTTCGCCGCCTCTACCGCCATTCGTCCAGATTTCGCCATCATCGGTGAGCCGACCTCGCTGCAGCCGGTGCGCGCGCACAAGGGCCACATGGCCAACGCCATTCGCATCGTCGGCCAGTCCGGTCACTCCAGCGATCCGGCACGCGGCGTCAACGCCATCGATCTGATGCACGAATCCATCGGCCGCCTGATGGAGCTGCGCAAAACCCTGCAGGAGCGCTACAACAACCCGGCGTTCGCCGTGCCTTATCCCACCATGAACTTCGGCCATATCAGCGGCGGCGACGCGGCCAACCGCATCTGCGCCTGCTGCGAGCTGCACCTGGATATCCGCCCGCTGCCCGGCATGACGCTCGACAACATCAACGAACTGATGCATCAGGCATTGGAGCCGATGAGCCAACGCTGGCCAGGCCGCCTGACCATCGAAGAGCTGCACGCGTCGGTACCGGGCTACGAATGCCCGACCGACCACCGCATGGTGGCAGTGATCGAGGAACTGCTGGGCACCCGCACGCAGGTGGTCAACTACTGCACCGAAGCGCCGTTCGTTCAGCAGGTCTGCCCGACGTTGGTGCTCGGCCCCGGTTCCATCGATCAGGCCCACCAGCCGGACGAATACATCGACACCGCGTTTATCGAACCGACGCGCAAACTGTTGGGCCAGCTGATCAATCACTTTTGCCAGCAATAAACCCGACATTTAGCAGGGGAAATGCTTTATGCTTCCCCTAACTCAAAATAAGTAGAAGGCAGCGAAATAAGCCACGCTGATAACCCACGAGGCGTAATTAAATTTCAGAAAATGCGCCGATTTTGATGTTTTTTTGCTAAAAATAGTGTCAATTGACGATTGGACAGGAACGCGATGTGATCAGGCAGGCGGTCTGCGCCTGACGCGTGAAATTTATTTACAAGATAAAAATCATACAGAACTGGGTCAGGGGTTATATGAACGAACAATATTCGGCAATGCGCAGTAATGTCAGTATGCTCGGCAAATTGCTCGGCGATACCATCAAAGAAGCGCTGGGCGAGCATATTCTCGATCGCGTTGAGACCATCCGTAAGCTTTCCAAATCCTCACGCGCCGGCAACGAAGCGCATCGCCAGGAGCTGCTCTCCACCCTGCAGAACCTGTCCAACGACGAGCTGCTGCCGGTGGCGCGCGCCTTCAGCCAGTTCCTCAACCTGACCAACGTCGCCGAGCAGTACCACAGCATTTCGCCCAACGGCGAAGCCGCCAGCAATCCGGAAGCGCTGGCTCAACTGTTCAGCCGCCTCAAAGACAAAAAGCTCAGCGACAAAGAGCTGCAGCACGCGGTGTCGCAACTCTCCATCGAGCTGGTGCTGACGGCACACCCGACGGAGATCACCCGCCGCACCCTGATCCACAAGCTGGTGGAGGTCAACACCTGCCTCAGCCAGCTCGATCACAACGATCTGGCCGACTACGAGCGCAACAAGATCATGCGCCGCCTGCGTCAGCTGGTAGCCCAGTCGTGGCACACCGATGAAATTCGCAAACACCGCCCTTCTCCGATCGACGAAGCCAAATGGGGTTTTGCCGTCGTGGAAAACAGCCTGTGGGAAGGCGTGCCGGCGTTCCTGCGCGAATTCAACGAACAGCTGGAAAACTCCATCGATTACAGCCTGCCGGTAGAAGCGGTGCCGGTGCGCTTCACTTCCTGGATGGGCGGCGATCGCGACGGCAACCCGAACGTCACCGCCGAAATTACCCGCCATGTGCTGCTGCTCAGCCGCTGGAAAGCCTGCGACCTGTTTACCCGCGATATCCAAGTGCTGGTCTCCGAGCTGTCGATGACCGAGTGCACCCCTGAGCTGCGCGCCCGCGCCGGCGGCGATGAGGTGCAGGAGCCTTACCGCGAAATCATGAAGCAGCTGCGCAGCCAGCTGATGAGCTCCCAGGCCTATCTGGAAGGTCGCCTGAAGGGCGAGCGCGTGCTGAAACCGCACGACCTGCTGGTGAACAACGAGCAGCTGTGGGAGCCGCTGTATGCCTGCTACCAGTCGCTGCAGGCCTGCGGCATGGGCATCATCGCCAATGGTCAACTGCTGGATACCCTGCGCCGCGTGCGCTGCTTCGGCGTGCCGCTGGTGCGTATCGACGTGCGCCAGGAAAGCACCCGCCATACCGAAGCCATCGCCGAGCTGACCCGCTATCTGGGGCTGGGCGATTATGAAAGCTGGTCGGAAGCCGATAAGCAGGCGTTCCTGATCCGCGAACTGAACTCCAAACGCCCGCTGGTGCCGCTGAAATGGCAACCGAGCGCCGATACGCAGGAAGTGCTGGAAACCTGCCGGGTGATCGCCGAAGCGCCGCAGGGTTCGATCGCCGCCTACGTGATTTCGATGGCGCGCACGCCTTCCGACGTATTGGCGGTGCACCTGCTGCTGAAGGAGGCCGGCTGCCCGTTCGCGCTGCCGGTCGCCCCGCTGTTCGAAACCCTCGACGACCTGAACAACGCCGACGACGTGATGACCCAGTTGCTGAACATCGACTGGTATCGCGGCTTCATCCAGGGCAAACAGATGGTGATGATCGGTTACTCCGACTCGGCGAAAGACGCCGGCGTGATGGCCGCTTCCTGGGCGCAGTACCGCGCGCAGGACGCGCTGATCAAAACCTGTGAAAAGGCCGGCGTGGCGCTGACGCTGTTCCACGGCCGCGGCGGCTCCATCGGCCGCGGCGGCGCACCGGCGCATGCGGCGCTGCTGTCTCAGCCGCCGGGCAGCCTGAAGGGCGGCCTGCGCGTCACCGAACAGGGCGAGATGATCCGCTTCAAGTTCGGCCTGCCGGAAGTCACCATCAGCAGCCTGGCGCTGTATGCCGGCGCGATCCTCGAGGCCAACCTGCTGCCGCCGCCGGAACCGAAGAAAGAATGGCGGGCGCTGATGGACGACCTGTCCGAGACCTCCTGCCGGATGTATCGCGGCTACGTGCGTGAAAACCCGGACTTTGTGCCTTACTTCCGCGCGGCCACGCCGGAGCTGGAGCTGGGCAAACTGCCGCTGGGTTCACGCCCGGCCAAGCGCAAGCCGAACGGCGGCGTAGAGAGCCTGCGCGCCATTCCGTGGATCTTCGCCTGGACGCAGAACCGCCTGATGCTGCCGGCCTGGCTCGGCGCCGGCGCCGGATTGCAGGAAGCGGTGAAAGCCGGCAAACAGGCGGAGCTGGAAGCGATGTGTCGCGACTGGCCGTTCTTCTCCACCCGTATCGCCATGCTGGAAATGGTGTTCGCCAAAGCCGACCTATGGCTGGCGGAATACTACGATCAGCGCCTGGTGGATAAAGCACTGTGGCCGCTGGGTCAACAGCTGCGCGATCAGCTGGAAAGCGACATTAAGGTGGTGCTGACCATCGCCAACGATGCGCACCTGATGGAAGACCTGCCGTGGATCGCTGAATCCATCGCGCTGCGCAACGTTTACACCGACCCGCTGAACGTCTTGCAGGCCGAATTGCTGCACCGTTCGCGTCAGCAGGAGCAGCCGGACGCCCGAGTGGAGCAGGCGCTGATGGTCACCATCGCCGGCGTCGCCGCCGGGATGCGCAACACCGGCTAGTGAGCCTCATCGCGGCCCCGTTTATCGGGGCCGTTTTTTTATGCCTTTCCCCCACAAAAAAAGGGCGCCGCGGTAAAGCGACGCCCTTTTCAATGGAACAAGCCCGTCAGGCGGCGGCCACCGGGCGCACGCCCAGCGTGTGGCAGATCGCGTAGCTCATCTCTGCACGGTTCAGCGTATAGAAGTGGAAATCTTTCACCCCTTCGCGGCTCAGGATCTTCACCATGTCCATGGCGATGTTGGCGCCGACCATTTTGCGGGTCTCCGCATCGTCGTCCAGCCCTTCGAACATGCTGGTCATCCAGCTTGGCACCCGCACGTTGGTCATGGTGGCGAAGCGCTGCAGCTGCTTGAAGTTGGACACCGGCAGAATGCCCGGCACGATTTCCACGTCGATGCCGGCGGCAACGCAGCGGTCGCGAAAGCGCAGGTAGCTCTCAACGTCGAAGAAGAACTGGGTAATGGCGCGACTGGCGCCGGCATCGATCTTGCGTTTCAGGTTAATCAAATCGGCCTGGGCGCTTTTCGCCTCCGGGTGCACTTCCGGGTAGGCGGCGACGGAAATGTCGAAGTCACCCACGTCTTTCAGCAACGCCACCAGATCGGTCGCGTACATGTCCGGCTTGCCGCCGCCCGGCGGCAGATCGCCGCGCAGCGCCACGATATGGCGGATGCCGCTGTTCCAGTAATCGGTCGCAATGTCGCGCAGCTGCGCCGGGCTGGCGTCGATGCAGGTCAGGTGCGGCGCCGCCTCCAGGCCGGTGCGCTCCTTGATCCCCTTGATGATGCTGTGGGTGCGATCGCGCTCGCCGGAATTGGCGCCGTAGGTGACGGAAACGAATTTAGGTTTGAGGATGCTCAGACGATCGATCGACTGCCACAGGGTCTCTTCCATCTCGCTGGTGCGTGGCGGGAAGAACTCGAATGATACGTTAATCTGGCCGTTCAACTCCGCCAGACTCTGATTCAGCGCTTCCCGCTGGTTTGCGTGGAAAAAACTCATACCCTGCTCACCTCTTTATCGATCACTGTTTTTATTTCATCTTGATGAGCGTCTATACGTTTAGACGTCTAGATAGAAAATGCCGCATGTTGGCTAAAGAGTCAACAGGAAAATGAGGGGAATAAGATGATTAATCCTCACCCGCTCAACGAGGGAATTTCATGATCGCGGCAAAGATAAGTATGGCAGGAAAAGCAAAGGGGCGCGGTGAGCCCGCGCCCGCAGAGGATTAAAGCAGCTGTGCCAACCGGTTAAGGTCTGACTGGATCGCGCCGGCGGTCACGTCGCGGCCGGCGCCCGGCCCGCGGATCACCAGCGGATTATCGCGATACCAGCGGCTTTCGATGGCAAACACGTTGTCGCACGGCAGCAGCGAGGCCAGCGGGTGCTCAGGGCGC
Source organism: Serratia sp. PL7 (assembly GCF_945957435.1). Taxonomy (NCBI): domain Bacteria; kingdom Pseudomonadati; phylum Pseudomonadota; class Gammaproteobacteria; order Enterobacterales; family Yersiniaceae; genus Serratia; species Serratia sp. PL7. The sequence continues at coordinate 21,147 of NZ_CAMFLB010000027.1, forward strand.
ACCGCTTCCACGCCGACCCGCGCCTTGCCGTTGGCGTCGAAACGCGCCACGTGACGCAGCACCAGGCCCATTTCGCTGGCGGCCTCAAAGCGCTGCTGCATCTGCTGATTCAGCGCCTCACCGTTCTCGAAGAACTGATCGACGGAGCCCAGCTCGCAGCCCGCCGGCACCAGCGACTCGACCCGCACCTGGTTCGGTTCGATGTCGTAGCCCGCCTCGCGCGCCAGGATCACCAGCTTGCGCATCACGTCCTGGCCGGAGAGATCGACCCGCGGATCCGGTTCGGTCAGCCCCTGCTGCCAGGCCTGATCCACCAGCTCGGTGAACGGCACCGTGCCGTCATATTGCAGGAACAGCCAGGAAAGCGTGCCGGAGAAGATGCCGCTGATCGCCAGAATGCTGTCGCCGCTGTCGCGCAGATCGCGCACCGTATGGTTGACCGGCAGCCCGGCGCCGACGGTGGCGTTATACAGCCAGTGGCGGCCGGTTTTGGCGAAGGCGTCGCGTATTTGGCGATAGCTGTCGCTGCACGAGGCCCCCGCCAACTTGTTGGCGCTGATCACGTGAAAACCGTAGCTGGCGAAATCCAGATACTGCCCGGCCAGCTCTTCACTGGCGGTCACGTCGAGCACCACCAGATCGTCGAACGGGTGCGCGCGCATCCACAGGAACAGCGATTCTTCATCCAGCTCCTGCGCTTCGTCCTCAAAGAATGCCAGCGCGCGGCTGGCGTCCAGCCCGTCATAGTTCAGCAGGCTGCGGCGGCTGTCCACCACCCCCGCCAGGATAAATTCGAAGCCGCTGCGCGCGGAGATATTGGTCTGTTCACGGGCGAACAGCTCCAGCCAGCGCGACCCGATGTTGCCCTTGCCGAACAGCACCAGACCGATGCGCTTCTCGGCGCGGAACAGGCTTTGGTGCAGCCCCTGAATCAGCAGCGCGGTCGGCCCCTGGCGCAATACCGCCACCAGGCTGATGCCATCTTCCGCCTGCCAGATAAATTCGACCGGCTGATCTTTCAGTTGCTGATAGAAACGGTGGCTGTGCAGCGGGTTCTTGCATACCCCGGCGCCGACCATCGCCACCAGCGCCAACCCTTCACGCAGATGCAGTTCACCCGGCAGCGCCGAGGCCTGCAGGATCGCCAGTGCGCTGTTGACCACCTCGGAGGTGTAGCACAGCTGCACCCGATTGCGGTCAGGATGGATGCCCACCGCCAGCGGTTTGATCTGCGCGCGTTTGAGCACCAGATCCAACTCTTTCTGCGCCAGTTTGAAGTCATGCTGAGCGGCGACGTGCAGCTCAATCAGGCACACGTCATCGTGGCTGGTGACAATCTTGGCGCCGGTGCCGGACGCCAATACGCGCTCGATGCGCGTCGAGCCCTGCTCCGGCTGGTAGCTGCAGCGCAGCTGAAGATCGATATCGCTGCCGGAGACCGGCTGCAGGGTACGGGTGTGCAACACCGGCGCAGCCAGACGCGCCAGCTCGCTGGCTTCGTCCAGACGCAGCAGCGGCAGCAGGCAGGCGTCTTTCACCTTGCGCGGATCGGCGCTGTAAACCCCGGCCACGTCGCTCCAGATGGTGACGCGCGCAGCGCCGGCCAACGCGCCGACCTGAGTGGCAGAGTAATCACTGCCATTGCGCCCCAACAGCACGGTTTCCCCGGCGTCGTTGCGCGAAATGAAGCCGGTCACCACCAGGCGCTTGCCCGGATGTTGAGCCAACAATTGCTGCAGCAGCGGATAAGAACGGCCTTCATCCACCTGCGGCTGCGCGGCGCGTTCGGCGCGCAGGAAATCACGCGCATCCAGCCAGGCCGCCTGCATATCCAGGTGGTTGAGCACCGCCGCCATCAGGCGCGCCGACCAGATCTCGCCGTGCCCGACCACTTCGGCATAGCACACCTCGTCAGCTTTACCGTCCAGCAGCACCGCCAGACGTTCCAGATCCTGAATGAACTCGGCGATCAGCGGCTCGGCGCTTTCCGGCGGCAACAGGCCGCTGATAAGATCGCTGTGATAACGACGCAACGTCTGCTGCACCTGGTGCGCAGACAGGCGATCGCTCTGGCTGAGCTTCAGCCAGTTGATCAACTGGTTGGTGGTACTGCCGGCGGCCGATACCACCATCATGTCGCCCGGCTGGCTGTATTCCGCCATAATCCCGGCCACACGCAGATAACACTTCACATCCGCCAGACTGCTGCCGCCAAACTTGTGCAGTTGACGCCCGCTCACCGGCCCTGCTACAGCAATTGCATTCATGCTTACCTCGTTGCCGCCGCCTGGAAAGCGCGTTCCAGATCGGCAATCAAATCTTCACTGTCTTCAATACCCACGGAAATGCGCAGCAGGCTCTCGGAGATGCCGGCCGCTGCCCGCGCCTCCGCCGCCATGCCGGCGTGGGTCATGGTCGCTGCATGCGAGATCAGGCTTTCTACGCCGCCCAGCGATTCTGCCAGAGTAAACAGCTCAAGGGCAGAGAGAAAACGGCGCAGCACCGCTTCATCGCCGTCCAGTTCAAAACTCAGCATCGCGCCGAAACCACGCTGCTGCCGGCGGGCGATCTCATGCCCCGGATTTTCCGGCAGGGAGGGATGATACAGCTTTTTCACCAGCGGTTGCTGCTGTAAATAACCGACAATCGCTTCGGCGTTTTGCTGCGCCGCCTTGATGCGCGGCGACAGCGTGCGCATGCCGCGCAGCAGCAGATAGCTGTCGAACGCACCGCCGGTTACACCGATATTGTTCGCCCACCAAGCCAATTCGACCGCCAGCTCGGGATCTTTGGCAATCACCGCGCCGGCCACCACGTCCGAATGCCCATTCAGGTATTTGGTGCAAGAATGGACCACCAGATCGGCACCGAGTTCGATCGGCTGTTGCAGGGCCGGGCTGAGGAAGGTGTTGTCCACCACCGTCAACGCGCCCGCCGCGTGCGCGGCGGCGCAGATCGCCGCGATATCCACCACCCGCAGCAGCGGATTGCTGGGGCTTTCAATCAGCACCAGCTTCGGCTTTTGCGCCAGCGCCTGCTGCAGGGCGGCTTCATTACCCTGATCGACGAACAGCACGCGATAGGCGCCGCGCTTGCTCAGGCTGTCGAACAACCGATAGCTGCCGCCGTAGCAGTCGTGCGGCGCCACCAGCAGATCGCCGGGCTTCAGCAGCACAGTGGTCACCAGATGGATCGCCGACATCCCGCTGCCGGTCATCACCGCGCCGGCGCCGCCTTCCAGCTCCGCCAACGCACGTTGCACCACGTCGCGCGTCGGGTTGCCGCGGCGCGAGTAGTCATGGGCTCGGGGTTGGTTGAAGTCGGTAAAGTTATAGGTGCTGGACAGATGAATCGGCGGGACGACGCAGCCGTACTGTTCGTCATCGTTCAGGCCGCTGCGTACGGCAATCGTGGCTGGTTTACGCGTCATGGTCTCGCTCGGCTCTCGGTTCGGTGAATGAGGCCTAAAGAGTAATCGCAGGATTGATAGACGTCAATACATCTGGACATCTAAACTTCTTTGCGTATAGATTGAGCAATGACACAATACCCGCTAAAATTATGCCGATATGACATGACGATAAGATGTTAAACGGCAATGCCTGACCGAAGCGGGGCATTCAGTGACCCTGGTCGCGTAAAATTGACATTTATTTAGTGAGAACAGTGAAGATCGGGCATAATTGGCCGGTTTTTAGAATTTTGTAATTTTTCTGACAAAGTTAAGGTGTCCCATGGCTGAGTGGAACGGCGAGTATGTCAGCCCTTACGCTGAACACGGTAAAAAAAGCGAGCAAGTCAAAAAGATCACGGTATCCATTCCGCTGAAGGTCCTGAAAATCCTCACCGACGAACGGACCCGTCGCCAGGTGAACAACCTGCGCCACGCCACCAACAGCGAACTGCTGTGCGAAGCGTTTCTGCATGCCTTTACCGGCCAGCCGCTGCCGAACGATGAAGACCTGCGCAAAGAGCGCAGCGATGAAATCCCGGAAGCCGCAAAAGTGTTGATGCGCGAACTGGGTGTCGATCCCGATACCTGGGAATATTGAGAACCGCCCGGCGAACGCCGGCGGCAGAAACGAAAAAAGGCGCCCAAGGCGCCTTTTTCATCGGACGATAAGAAATCTTATTTCTTAGCGCCTGGTACGCTGAAACGCTTGTTGAAGCGGTCAACGCGGCCACCGGTAGCAACGTCACGCTGCTTGCCAGTGTAGAACGGGTGGCATGCGCCACAAACGTCCAGGTTCAGATCGTGGCCCACGGTGGAGCGGATCTTCATCACGTTACCGCAAGAGCAGTTAGCAGTAACTTCTTCGTATTTTGGGTGGATACCTTGTTTCATGGGAAACCTCAGTTAAGGCCGTGTCGCTATCCAGCCCTGTTTCGCCAGACACCACACGTGGTTGATAATAGAATTTTGGTATCGAATTATACCAAAGGCGGCAAATTATACAGCATTAGCCGAGGCGCGCAATCGGAACCGTACATTTGCCGATGCGCCGTGTAAACTGATGCCCACTTTTTTTCAATTTGGATGAGATCATGCCCGTCGTACACGTTGCCTTGCCGGTCCCCCTCGCCCGCACCTTCGACTATCTGCTGCCGCCCGGCATGCAGCCGGTGGCCGGCGCGCGCGTGGGCGTGCCCTGGGGCAGGCAGCATGCGATCGGCATCGTCACCGGCTGCAGCGACACCAGCGAACTGCCGCTGGACAAGCTCAAACCGATCGACAGCGTGATAGACGCCGAGTCGCTGTTCTCCCCCAGCCTGTGGCGCATCCTGCGCTGGGCCAGCGATTACTATCACTACCCCATCGGCGAAGTGCTGTTTCACGCGCTGCCGATCCTGCTGCGGCAAGGCAAACCGGCCGAAGCCGCGCCGCTGTGGCAGTGGTTCGCCACCGAAGAGGGGCGCGCCACCCCGCCCGAAAGCCTGAAACGCGCGCCGAAACAGCAGCAGGCGCTGGCGGCGCTGCTGCAACGCCCGGTCTATCGCCATCAGGTCAGCCAGCTGGAGCTGACGGAAAGCGCCCTGCAGGCGCTGCGCGCCAAAGGGCTGATCGATCTGCGCGCTCAGGTCGCGGATACGCACGACTGGCGCCCCAACTTCGCGGTGCTCGGCGAGCGGCTGCGGCTGAACACCGAACAGGCTACCGCCGTCGGGGCGATCAGAAGCGAGGATGAGCAGTTCGCCGCCTGGCTGCTGGCCGGGGTGACCGGCTCCGGCAAGACCGAGGTGTACCTCAGCGTGCTGGAAAACGTGCTGGCCAAAGGCCGACAGGCGCTGGTGCTGGTGCCGGAAATCGGCCTGACGCCGCAAACCATCGCCCGCTTTCGCGAGCGCTTCAACGCGCCGGTGGACGTGCTGCACTCCGGGTTAAACGACAGCGAGCGGCTGGCGGTTTGGCTGCGCGCGCGCAGCGGCGAAGCCGCCATCGTCATCGGCACCCGCTCGGCGCTGTTCACGCCATTCCGACAGTTGGGCGTGATCATCATCGACGAAGAGCACGACAGCTCTTATAAACAGCAGGAAGGCTGGCGCTACCACGCCCGCGATCTGGCGGTGTTCCGCGCCCGGGAAGAAGACATCCCGATGGTGATGGGCTCCGCCACGCCGGCACTGGAAACGCTGCACAACGTGCAACTGGGCAAATATCGCCAGTTGAAGCTCACCCAGCGCGCGGGCAACGCCAAACCGGCGGCGCAGCACCTGATCGATCTGAAAGGGCTGCCGCTGAAGGTCGGCCTGTCGCAACCGCTTTTGAAAAGCATGCAGCACCATTTAAAAGCCGGCAACCAGGTGATGCTGTTCCTCAACCGCCGCGGTTACGCCCCGGCGCTGCTGTGCCACGAGTGCGGTTGGATCGCCGAGTGCCAGCGCTGCGATCACTACTACACCTTCCACCAGCATCAGCGCCAGCTGCGCTGCCACCACTGCGACAGCCAGCGACCGGTGCCGCACCAGTGCCCACAGTGCGGCTCCACCCATCTGGTGTCGGTCGGCGTCGGCACCGAACAGCTGGAGCATGAGCTGGCGCCGCTGTTCCCCGACACGCCGATCACCCGCATCGATCGTGACACCACCAGCCGCAAAGGATCGCTGGAGCAGCACCTGGCGGATATTCATCGCGGCGAAGCGCGCATTCTGATCGGCACGCAAATGCTGGCCAAGGGCCACCATTTTCCCGACGTCACGCTGGTGGCGTTGCTGGACGTGGACGGCGCGCTGTTCTCCGCCGATTTCCGTTCCGCCGAGCGTTTCGCTCAGCTGTATACTCAGGTCTCCGGGCGTGCCGGCCGCGCGGGCAAACAGGGTGAAGTGCTGCTGCAAACCCACCACCCGGAGCACCCGTTATTGCAGGTGCTGCTGCAACAGGGTTACGACGCCTTCGCCAAACAGACGCTGGCGGAGCGCAACAGCGTGTTTCTGCCGCCTTACACCAGCCACATCATCGTGCGCGCCGAAGATCACGACAACCAGCAGGCCCCGCTGTTCCTGCAGCAGCTGCGCAACCTGCTGGAAGCCAGCCCGCTGAAGGACGACTCGCTGTGGGTGATGGGCCCGGTGCCGGCGCTGCAGTCGAAACGCGGCGGCCGTTTCCGCTGGCAGCTGTTGCTGCAACATCCGACGCGGCGCGTCCTGCAACAGCTGATGAAAAGCTCGCTGCCGCTGATCGGCACTCTGCCGCAAACGCGCAAGGTGAAATGGACGCTGGATGTCGATCCGATCGACAGCTGATCCCGGAAAAGTCCGATTTAGCTGCGGCAGTGCAAACGTTTACCCTTGAAATTGCGAGCGAACGCTAAAAAACCTTCTCAGGTCACATTTTTTATGCAAATTAGGTAACAAAGGCGGGGCGTATTCTGTTTAGAATGTCTGCGAGGGCAAATTTTGTCGCCACATCGCAGCGCGACGGAGTGCCCAAACGCGAGTGGCGCTCAATGACAACAATCCCGCCACCGCATGCCGGACATTGTGAGCAAACAGCAGTAGTGGCGTCGGCATGGGGCTGACGCAAGGAGAAAGGCGTTGGAACACAAGAAAGAGTTATCCATGGCGACCATGAAAGACGTCGCCGAAATGGCGGGCGTTTCAACGGCTACCGTATCGCGTGCGCTGATGAACCCGGAAAAGGTGTCGACGCCAACGCGCCAGAAAGTAGAACAGGCCGTGCTGGCCGTGGGTTATTCTCCTCATGCTCTGTCACGCAATATCAAACGCAACGAATCTCGCACTATCCTGGTGATCGTGCCCGACATCTGCGATCCGTTTTTCGCCGATGTGATCCAGGGGATCGAACAGACCGCCGCCCAACAAGGCTATCTGGTGCTGATCGGCGACTGCGCGCAGCAAAACCAGCAAGAACGCACCTTCGTCAATCTGATCATCACCAAACAGATCGACGGCATGCTGCTGCTGGGCTCTAACCTGCCGTTCGACGCCAGCAAGGAAGAGCAGCGCAACCTGCCGCCGATGGTGATGGCCAACGAGTTCGCGCCCGAGCTGGAACTGCCGACGGTGCATATCGACAACCTGACCGCCGCCTTTGAAGCCGTGCATTATTTGCATCAACTGGGCCACCGGCAGATCGCCTGCGTCGCCGGGCCGGAACAGATGCCGCTGAGCCATTATCGGCTACAGGGTTACGTTCAAGCGCTACGTCGTAATGGCATTACCGTCGAAAGCAGCTATATTACCCGGGGTGATTTTACCTACGAAGCCGGCGCGCAAGCGCTGACCCAGCTGATGGCTCAGCCGAAACCGCCGACGGCGGTGTTCTGCCACAGCGATGTCATGGCAATCGGCGTGCTGTCCCAGGCGAAGAAAATGGGGCTGCGGGTACCGCAGGATCTGTCGATCGTCGGCTTTGACGACCTCAAGCTGGCGCAGTATTGCGATCCGCCGCTGACCACGGTGGCGCAGCCGCGTTTCCAGATAGGCCAACAGGCGATGTTATTGCTGTTGGAGCAGTTGAACGGCCAGACGGTGGCCAGCGGCTCCCGGCTGTTGGACAGTGAATTGATTATCAGAGGCAGCACCGCTGCCCCGAAACGCTAGTCAAATATTTTAGGGTTCAGTAACATGACGGACTTATCCTCTCATCAGGACACAGCGGAATAATAGTGGCACAAAAAGACTATGTAAGCCGTGGGCGCGCAGCAGGAGCTAAGCGTAAAACCCCCAGCCGTAAAAAACGCAGTTCTCCGAAGGTTTCCAAAACCGTGCTGGCGTTAGCCGCCGCGTTGCTGGTTATCTTTGTCGGTGGCCTCTATTTCATTACCCACAACAAGCCGGAAGACGCGCCGTTGTTGCCTGCGCACACCACGCGCCCCGGCAACGGCCTGCCGCCGAAGCCGGAAGAGCGCTGGCGCTACATCAAAGAGCTGGAAAACCGGCAGATCGGCGTGCAAACACCGACCGAACCGACGGCCGGCGGCGAGCTCAATTCCAAAACTCAGCTGACCGCCGAACAGCGGCAGTTGCTGGAGCAGATGCAGGCCGACATGCAGCAGCGTCCGACGCAGCTGAACGAAGTGCCGTATAACGATCCGGGCCAGGTCAACGCGCGCAGTAACCGCCAGCAGCAGATGCAACAACAGCAAATGCAACAGCAGCCGGTACAGCAACAGCAGCCGGTTACCCAGGCGCCGCGCAACCCGTTCAACAACGGAGCCACCACCGCGCCGGTGCAGCAACACCAGCAACCGAAGCCGGTCACCCCACCGCCGGTGCAGGCGAAACAGCCTGAGCCGAAGCCGCAACCGAAGCCGGAGCCGAAACCGGAAGTGAAACAGGAAACGGCCAAGCAGGAAACCAAGCCGGAATCGAAACAGAAGTGGATGGTGCAATGCGGTTCGTTCCGCGCCACCGATCAGGCTGAATCCGTGCGTGCACGTCTGGCGTTCGAAGGCATCGAGAGCCGCATCACCGCCGGCGGCGGCTGGAATCGCGTGGTGCTCGGCCCCTACAGCAGCCGCGCAGCAGCGGATAAAACCCTTTCGCGCCTGAAGGGCGTCGGCATGTCGAGTTGCATTCCCCTCTCCGTTGGGGGTTGAAAAGCGTCAATCCCCCCCCATCTATACTCTCAATATGCCTCGTAGCGTCTGCGAAAGCAGGCGCTGCGGGGACTTCTTTCCGTCTTTAACGAGGGTCTGCTCGTGACAACAATTGTAAGCGTACGCCGCAACGGCCAGGTCGTCATCGGTGGTGATGGCCAGGCCACCCTGGGTAATACGGTGATGAAGGGTAACGTCAAGAAAGTGCGTCGCCTGTATAACGACAAAGTGATCGCCGGTTTCGCCGGTGGCACCGCTGACGCCTTCACGCTGTTTGAACTGTTTGAACGCAAACTGGAAATGCATCAGGGCCACCTGGTGAAAGCCGCCGTCGAGCTGGCGAAAGATTGGCGCACCGACCGCATGTTGCGCAAGCTCGAAGCGCTGCTGGCAGTCGCTGATGAAACCGCTTCGCTGATCATCACCGGCAACGGCGATGTGGTGCAGCCGGAAAACGATCTGATCGCCATCGGTTCCGGCGGCCCGTACGCCCAGGCCGCCGCCCGCGCCATGTTGGAAAATACCGAGCTGAGCGCCCGCGATATCGTTGAGAAATCCCTCAACATCGCCGGTGACATCTGTATTTACACCAACCATTTCCACACCATTGAAGAATTGCCTTCCAAAGCGTAAGGATCGAATACCATGTCTGAAATGACCCCGCGCGAGATCGTCAGCGAACTGGACAGCTATATCATTGGCCAAAACAAGGCCAAACGCGCTGTCGCCATTGCCCTGCGCAACCGCTGGCGCCGGATGCAGCTCAACGAGATGCTGCGCCACGAAGTGACCCCGAAAAACATTCTGATGATCGGCCCGACCGGCGTCGGTAAAACCGAAATCGCCCGTCGTCTGGCGAAGCTGGCCAACGCGCCGTTCATCAAGGTTGAAGCCACCAAGTTCACCGAAGTGGGCTATGTGGGCAAAGAAGTGGATTCCATCATCCGCGATCTGACCGATGCCGCCATCAAAATGGTGCGTATGCAGTCGATCGAGAAAAACCGCACCCGTGCCGAAGAGTTGGCCGAAGAGCGCATTCTCGACGTGCTGATCCCGCCGGCCAAGAACAACTGGGGCCAGCCGGAAGAGCATCAGGAGCCGTCCGCCGCCCGCCAGGCATTCCGCAAGAAGCTGCGCGAAGGCCAGCTGGATGACAAAGAGATCGAAATCGATCTGGCCGCCGCGCCAATGGGCGTGGAAATCATGGCGCCTCCGGGCATGGAAGAGATGACCAACCAGCTGCAGTCGATGTTCCAGAACCTCGGCGGACAGAAGCAAAAACCGCGCAAGGTGAAGATCAAAGAAGCCTTCAAGCTGCTGGTGGAAGAAGAAGCCGCCAAGCTGGTGAACCCGGAAGAGCTGAAAGAGCAGGCGATCGAAGCGGTTGAACAGCACGGCATCGTGTTTATCGATGAGATCGACAAAATCTGTAAGCGCGGCGGCCAGAGCTCCGGCCCGGACGTCTCGCGCGAAGGCGTGCAACGCGATCTGCTGCCGCTGGTGGAAGGCTGCACCGTATCCACCAAGCACGGTATGGTTAAGACCGACCACATCCTGTTCATCGCTTCCGGCGCGTTCCAGACCGCCAACCCGTCGGATCTGATCCCAGAACTGCAGGGCCGTCTGCCGATCCGCGTTGAGCTGCAGGCGCTGACTACCGAAGACTTCGAGCGCATCCTGACCGAGCCGAGCGCATCGCTGACCGAACAGTACAAAGCGCTGATGGGCACCGAAGGCGTCAATATCGAGTTCACCGCCGACGGCATCCGCCGCATCGCCGAAGCCGCGTGGCAGGTCAACGAAAGCACCGAGAACATCGGCGCGCGTCGTCTGCACACCGTGCTGGAGCGTCTGATGGAAGATATTTCCTACGATGCGAGTGAAATTAATGGCCAATCCATTACAATTGATGCGGATTACGTGCGCAGTCATCTGGATGAACTGGTGGCGGATGAAGATTTGAGTCGTTTTATCCTATAATCGCTCAATCATTGTCTTGTCAGTCATCTGTGTGGGAGGCATTGCCTCCCACAATTATTTCTAACGGACACCGCAACTTACTGACAGAAGCGAAACATGAGCTCATCAACCTCCACCACCCCGATTTCCGCCTGGCTGGAAAGTCTACGCCCCCGCACCCTGCCGTTGGCCTTTGCCTCCATCGTGGTCGGCTCGGCGATCGCCGCCTGGCACGGCAGCCTGAAACCTGAAGTGGCGCTGCTGGCGCTGTTGACCGCCGGTCTGCTGCAGATCCTCTCCAACCTGGCGAACGACTACGGCGATGCGGTCAAAGGCAGCGACAAAGAAGATCGCATCGGGCCATTGCGCGGCATGCAAAAAGGCATGATCACCCAGGCGCAGATGAAGCGGGCGCTGGTGGTGACGGTGGTGCTGATCGCCCTCGCCGGCTGTTCGCTGATCGCCGTCGCCTGCGAGCAACCCAGCGACGTGGTGGGCTTCCTGGTGCTGGGCGGGCTGTCTATCGTGGCGGCGATCACTTACACCGTCGGCAACAAACCCTACGGGTATTTGGGGCTGGGCGACATCTCGGTGCTGGTGTTCTTCGGCTGGCTGAGCGTGGCCGGCACCTACTATTTGCAAACGCACACCTTCGACAGCGTCGTGATGCTGCCGGCCACCGCCTGCGGCCTGCTGGCGACGGCGGTGCTCAACATCAACAATCTGCGCGATATCGAGAGCGATCGCGAAAACGGCAAGAATACGCTGGCGGTGCGTCTCGGCCCGCACAAGGCGCGCATTTACCATGCCCTGCTGCTCGGCGGCGCGGTGCTGTGTTTCGCGCTGTTTACGCTGTTCAACCTCCACAGTCCGTGGGGTTGGCTGTTCGTGCTGGCGATCCCGCTGCTGGTGCGCCACGGCCTGCGCGTGCTGCGCGATCCGACGCCGGTCGGCATGCGGCCGATGCTGGAGCACATGGTCAAGGCGGCGTTGCTGGCCAACCTGCTGTTCGCCATCGGCGTGGCGCTCAGTTAAAAACTGATGATTTTGCCAACAGGGCGAATAAAGGGATATACTGAACATTCCTGCGGCAAACAGACGTAAAATCCTATGAAATACGATACTTCCGAACTTTGCGACATCTATCATGAAGAGGTGAACGTTGTTGAACCTCTGTTCTCCAATTTTGGCGGGCGTACTTCATTTGGCGGGCAGATCACCACGGTGAAATGCTTTGAGGATAACGGCCTGTTATTCGATCTGCTTGAAGAAAACGGCCGCGGCCGCGTGCTGTTGGTCGACGGCGGCGGTTCGGTTCGCCGGGCGCTGATCAACGCCGAACTGGCGCGCCTGGCCGCCCAGAACGAATGGGAAGGCATCGTGGTGTACGGCGCGGTGCGCCAGGTGGACGATCTGGAAGAGCTCGACATCGGCATTCAGGCGATGGCGGCGATCCCGGCGGGTGCCGTAAGCGAAGGCGTGGGCGAAAGCGATATCCGCGTCAACTTCGGTGGCGTCACCTTCTTCTCCGGCGATCACCTGTATGCCGACAACACCGGCATCATCCTCTCCGAAGACCCGCTCGACATCGAGTGATTTTCGGACATGAAAAAGGGCGCCTGAGGCGCCCTTTTCGTTGCTGCATGGCGTGAGGAATCAGACCTCTTCCATTTTGCCCAGCAGCGCGCGCAGGCGATCTTGCCATACGTGCTGTTCTTCTTTCAGCTGTTGGTTTTCGCGCACCAGCGCTTCGTGGTTGCCGGAGGCAGCCTGAACTTCCTGCGACAGAGAGTTGTTTTTGTCTTTCAGCTCTTCAATTTCCATCTGCAACAAGGTGATGGTATCAATCGCCTGCTGTACTTTTGCTTCCAGTTTCTCAAATACTTCAAATGACATGCTTCAGTCCCCTCATGATAGCAAGGCGTACATCTATAAGTAGCGGCCGCAACGTCGGCTGCAGCTACTGCGAATATTGCATCGCGCTCAGTGACGCGCGCCGTTACGGAAGGCGCGCCAGTCTCGATTCGTTAAAAACGATTGTAAGTAGCCAGTCTCCGCCTGTCTAGCAACATACCGGATCATCGCGCAGTCTGTTGCAATTTTCCTGCCCTCACCATCAGTAAAAACTGAAAATCCCCACCATCATCGCCGCGAGTTGTTAACAGCCCTCACCAAACCACTGGTCAGATCACACTTTTATGGCTCAGAAAGAACACTAAACGACGCGAAATCGCTCAATTTTATGACGCGCCACACACATTTTGATTTCGCTATTTCTCGTTTATGTTCGTTAACGATAAATTTACATCACGTCCTCATTCAATAATTGGACGAGATGAAAAAAACTGTGCCCATAGGCCGGATCTCTACCCAACTGAGCCTATAAACCAACAACCGCCGTTTTGCAGGACACCAACATTATGAGCCAAACCACCAGTCCGACATTAAAAGGCCAGTGCATCGCCGAGTTCCTCGGCACGGCGCTGCTGATCTTCTTTGGCGTAGGCTGCGTTGCCGCACTGAAACTGGCGGGCGCCAGCTTCGGCCAGTGGGAAATCAGCATCATTTGGGGCCTCGGCGTCGCCATGGCCATCTATCTGACCGCCGCCATTTCCGGCGCGCATCTCAACCCGGCGGTCACCCTCGCCCTGTGGCTGTTCGCCTGCTTCGACGGGCGCAAAGTGGTGCCTTACATCATTGCGCAGATCGCCGGCGCCTTCTGCGCCGCCGCCCTGGTTTACGGGCTGTACTACAACCTGTTCTTCGACTTCGAAGCGGCGCACCACATGGTGCGCGGCAGCAACGAAAGCCTCGAACTGGCCGGCATCTTCTCGACTTACCCTAACGCGCACATCTCCGTCGGCCAGGCCTTCCTGGTAGAAATGGTGATCGCGGCAATCCTGATGTGCCTGATCCTGGCGCTGACCGACGACGGCAACGGCATTCCGCGCGGCCCGCTGGCACCGCTGCTGATCGGTATTCTGATTGCCGTGATCGGCGCCTCCATGGGACCATTGACCGGCTTTGCGTTGAACCCGGCGCGTGACTTCGGCCCGAAACTGTTCGCCTACCTGGCCGGCTGGGGCAAAGTCGCCTTCACCGGCGCACGCGACATCCCATACTTCCTGGTGCCGATCTTCGCTCCTATCGTCGGCTGTGGCCTGGGCGCTTTCGGTTACCGCGCGCTGATTGGCCGCCACCTGCCGTGCGACGTCTGCGTGACGGAAGAAGAGCCCGACGCCAAGACCCAGCAGCGCAAAGCGTGATGGGTGCAGTTTTACACGGTTAACAACAGCAGGATAATTACCATGACTGTAGAAAAAAAATACATTGTCGCACTCGACCAAGGGACCACCAGCTCACGCGCCGTCGTGCTCGATCACGACGCCAACATCGTTGCGGTATCGCAGCGCGAATTCCCGCAGATCTATCCAAAGGCCGGCTGGGTTGAGCACGACCCGATGGAAATCTGGGCGTCGCAAAGCTCGACGCTGGTAGAAGTGCTGGCGAAAGCCGACATCAATTCCGATCAGATCGCCGGCATCGGCATCACCAACCAGCGCGAAACCACCATCGTCTGGGAAAAAGAGACCGGCAAGCCGGTCTACAACGCCATCGTCTGGCAGTGCCGCCGCACCGCCGACATCTGTGAGAAGCTCAAACGCGACGGCCTGGAAGAGTACATCCGTCACAACACCGGCCTGGTGGTTGACCCGTACTTCTCCGGCACCAAGGTGAAGTGGATCCTGGACAACGTCGAAGGCGCCCGCGAGCGCGCCAAACGCGGCGAACTGCTGTTCGGCACCGTCGATACCTGGCTGGTGTGGAAGATGACCCAGGGGCGCGTACACGTCACCGATTACACCAACGCCTCACGTACCATGATGTTCAACATCCACGAGCTGGACTGGGACGAGCGCATGCTGGAAGTGCTGGATATCCCGCGCGCCATGCTGCCGAAAGTCCGTCCTTCCTCCGAGGTGTACGGCCAGACCAACATCGGCGGTAAGGGCGGCACGCGTATTCCTATCGCCGGTATCGCCGGTGACCAGCAAGCGGCATTGTACGGCCAGCTGTGCGTTCAACCGGGCATGGCGAAGAACACCTACGGCACCGGCTGCTTCCTGCTGATGAACACCGGCAAAGAAGCGGTGCGTTCGAAAAACGGCCTGCTGACCACCATCGCCTGCGGCCCACGCGGCGAAGTGAACTATGCGCTGGAAGGCGCGGTGTTCATCGGCGGTGCGTCTATCCAGTGGCTGCGCGACGAGCTGAAACTGATCAGCGACGCCGCCGACTCCGAATATTTCGCCACCAAAGTGAAAGACAGCAACGGCGTCTACGTGGTGCCGGCCTTCACCGGCCTGGGCGCGCCCTACTGGGATCCGTATGCCCGCGGCGCCATCTTTGGCCTGACCCGCGGCGCCAACAGCAACCACATCATCCGCGCCACGCTGGAATCCATCGCCTTCCAGACTCGCGACGTGCTGGACGCCATGCAGGCCGACGCCAACACCCGCCTGCAATCGCTGCGCGTGGACGGCGGTGCGGTCGCCAACAACTTCCTGATGCAGTTCCAGTCCGATATCCTCGGCACCCGCGTAGAGCGCCCTGAAGTGCGTGAATCGACGGCGTTGGGCGCCGCGTTCCTAGCGGGCCTGGCCATCGGCTACTGGAACGATCTGGATGAGGTGAAGAGCAAAGCGGTGATTGAGCGCGAATTCCGCCCAAGCATCGAAACCACCGAACGCAACTACCGCTACAGCGGCTGGAAAAAAGCGGTGGCACGCGCGCAGGCGTGGGAAGATCACGACTAAACCCAGCCTTGCCGTTACCCCCCCAAATTGCGCTGCCTGCGGGCAGCGCTTTTTTTTTGCCCCGCCCCGCCGGCGCCGCGCTGTGATAGACTTTGCCGATATTTTCTTCCCTTTCTCACAGACAGGTTTGCCATGAAACGTGAATTAGCCATCGAATTTTCCCGCGTTACCGAAGCCGCTGCGCTGGCGGGCTACAAATGGCTGGGACGCGGCGACAAGAACGCCGCCGACGGTGCGGCGGTCCACGCCATGCGCATCATGCTCAACAAAGTGGACATCGATGGGCGCATCGTGATCGGCGAAGGCGAGATCGACGAAGCGCCGATGCTGTATATCGGCGAACAGGTCGGCAGCGGCCAGGGCGACGCGGTCGACATCGCTGTTGATCCGATCGAAGGCACCCGCATGACCGCCATGGGCCAATCCAACGCGCTGGCGGTCTTGGCGGTGGGCGATCGCGGCACCTTCCTGCACGCGCCGGACATGTACATGGAGAAGCTGGTGGTCGGCCCGGCGGCGCGCGGCGCCATCGATCTCAATCTGCCGCTGGCGGAGAACCTGCGGAACGTCGCCGCGCGGCTGAGCAAACCGCTGTCACAGCTGACGGTCATCGTGTTGGCCAAACCGCGCCACGACGGCGTCATCGCGCAGATGCAGCAGTTGGGCGTGCGGGTATTCGCCATTCCTGACGGCGACGTGGCGGCCTCCATTCTCACCTGCATGCCGGAAAGCGAGGTCGATGTGATGTACGGCATCGGCGGCGCGCCGGAAGGGGTGATCTCAGCCGCAGTGATCCGCGCGCTGGACGGCGACATGCAGGCGCGTTTGCTGCCGCGCCATAAGGTGAAAGGCGACAGCGCCGAAAACCGCCGCATCGGCGAACAGGAGCTGGCGCGCTGCCGGGAAATGGGTATCGAAGCCGGTCAGGCGCTGCGTCTGGATCAGATGGCGCGCAACGACAACGTGATCTTCTCCGCCACCGGCATCACCAAGGGCGATCTGCTGGAGGGCATCAGCCGCCAGGGCAACATGGCCACGACCGAAACCCTGCTGATCCGCGGCAAGTCGCGCACCATCCGCCGCATCCGTTCAACCCACTATCTGGATCGCAAAGACCCGGCGCTGCACGAGTTTCTGCTGTAACGAAACAGGGCGCCGAATGGCGCCCTGATGATTGATGGCAAACCTCATGCCCTTGCCGGGTTGGCAGAGAGCAGCGAATAGAAAACAAGGAAAATCAATTTATTGATTTTCGGCTAATAGCCACAAAGGGGAGAAAAACCACGCTTTTTCTCCCTTTTGTCAACGGTATGAGGGCGCCGAATGGCGCCCTGTCGTTATGCGGTGTGTCCCTGATGCTGCATCCGGTTGGACAGCGGCCACCAGCACAGCAGGATCAACAGCGCCATCGCGAACATCAGCAATCCGAGGCTGAACTGCCCGGTTTGCGGCAGCATGGCGGAAAGCCAGGTCGCCAGACCGGACCCCATGTTCTGCATACCGCCCACCAACGCGCCCGCCGCGCCGGCCAGGTAAGGGAACGGCTCCATCGCCCCGGTGGTCGCCAGCGGGAACAGCATGCCGGCGCCGAAGAAGAACAATGCAGCCGGCACGATCAGCGTCCAGATATTCATCACGCCGAACCAGCCCGGGATCCACATCATCGCTCCCGCCATTAGACAGCTCAGCACCGAATGCCACATCAGGGTGTGGAAGGTTTTGCCATCGCGCCCGGCGTACCAGGCACCGAAAAACGCCGCCGGGATCGGCAGAATGAACAGGATGCTGACGGTCAGGCCGCTCAGCCCCAACACGCCACCCATCAACACGCCGCAGCTGGCTTCAAATACCGCAATCCCCGCCAGCGCGCCGATCAGCATCACCAGATAGCAACTGAAGGTGCTGTCGCTCAGCAGCTGGCGGAAACTGGCCAGCATGCGGCGTTTTTCAGTTTGCACCGGGCGGGTTTCCGGCAACCAACGGAACATCGCGAAGGCGACGCAGGCGCACAGCGCCAGCAGGAAGGCGTAACAGGCGCGCCAGCCGAACACCATCGCCAGCGCGCCGCCGATCACCGGCGCCAGCAGCGGGCTGACCAAAATCCCCATGTTCAGCAGGCTGTTGGCATAGCGCAGCGCGGTGCCGGCATACAGATCGCGCGGCATGGTACGCGCCATCACGCCCGCCACGCCGGTGCCCATCCCCTGGATGGCGCTGGCGGCGACCAGCATCGTCAGGTTGGTGGACAGCAACGCGCCCAGCGCGCCAACCAGGAAGATCATCATACCCGTCAGGATCACCGGACGACGCCCAATACGATCCGATATTGGCCCGTAAATCAGCTGGGAGAAACCGTAGGTTAGCAGATACGCCGCCATCACCCGTTGCACGGCGCCGGTACGAACCGACAGATCGTGGGCGATATCAGCAATCACGGGAACATAAATGGTTTGCGCCATCTGGCCGACGGCAACCAACAGGATAAGCATCACCAGCAGGTGAAAATTCTCTAGTTTTCTCATTATCTTCGTTAACGTTTCAACTCGTCACAGCGTCCCGGTATGGCCGTTGCAGCAGCCAGAACGGCGAGCAGCCCTCTATGGCGGCATAAACTAATCAAATCTGATTTTTTTAGCGAGTTTCAGGCAGATATTGATCCAGGTCACACTGGCAGCAAACCCGACCAGGCTCGTAAATTAAACTGTACGTCTAACGCTTTGGAGTTAAAAATAGCGCCCTTGCAGTAGCCGGGCTTTAGCATTTAATCGATAATTATTTTCATCAACTTGAAATAAAATAACACCATAGGGATTTGGTTCATGAAAACACCTGAGCTGATTTTATTGCAGTTAGAGGCTCTCGGCCCGCACTCGGCCAAAATGCTGGCGGAGCGTCTGGACATCACGCCGATGGGCATCCGACAACATCTGCAATCCCTGGAAAAACGTGAGTTGGTTTGTTACGAAGAAGCGCGCAGCAAGGTCGGCCGCCCGACGCGCTACTGGTCGCTGACCGAACGGGGGCACGCCTATGTGGCCGCCGATCAGGCGCGGCTGCGGGCATCCGCGCTGCAGCTGTTTGGCGGCGCCGGCGTGGAACCGTTGCTCAGCGCGCGCGAAGAGCAGCTTTATCTGCGTTACACCGAAGAGCTGTCCGCCGAACGCAGCCATCAGGACCGGTTAACCCGCCTAGTGCGTCTGCGGCAACACGACGGTTACATGGCAGAATTGCTCGACCATCCGCACGGTGCGCTACTGGTGGAAAACCACTGTCCGATCGGCGTGGCCGGTTCCAACTGCAGCAGCCTGTGCAATTCCGAACTGCAGCTGTTTCATCGCCTGTTCGGCAACAACTACCGGGTAGAGCGCACCGCGCACGCCATTTCCGGCTCACGACATTGTGCTTATTTGATTCGACCACGGGAGCTTTAGAGTATGGCTGAATGGGTAAACGGCAAAGTTACGCAGGTAAAACAATGGACCGACGGGCTGTTCAGCCTGGTGGTCAATGCCCCCATCGATCCTTTCACCGCCGGGCAATTCGCCAAACTGGCGCTGGAGATCGACGGCGAACGGGTGCAACGCGCCTACTCCTACGTCAATGCCCCCGACGACGCCAACCTGGAGTTCTATCTGGTGACGGTGCCGGAAGGCAAACTGAGCCCGCGCCTCAATCAGCTACGGCCGGGGTCGGATGTAATGGTGACCAAAGAAGCGGCCGGCTTCTTCGTGCTGGACGAAGTGCCCGATTGCGACACGCTGTGGATGCTGGCGACCGGCACCGCCATCGGCCCCTATTTATCGATTCTGCAGCAGGGCGTCGGCCTGGAACGCTTTAACAACCTGGTGCTGGTGCACGCCGCGCGTTTCGCGCGCGATCTGAGCTACCTGCCGCTGATGCAGCAACTGCAGCAACGCTACAACGGCAAGCTGCGTATCCAGACCGTCGTCAGCCGCGAAGAAACGCCCGGTTCACTGACCGGCCGCGTGCCGGCGCTGATCGAGGACGGCCGGCTGGAAGCGGCGATCGGCTTGACCATCGACGCCGAAACCAGCCACGTGATGCTGTGCGGCAACCCGCAGATGGTGCGGGACACCCAGCAAACGCTGAAAGACCACCGCCAGATGCGCAAACACCTGCGCCGTAAACCGGGCCACATCACCAGCGAACACTACTGGTAACCCAAAGGGGATCAGCGAAACTTCACCGGTTCGGCTTCCGGGCCGAACCGATTGTCTCCCGGCGTGCCGACGAAGGCGCCCAGATCGATCATCATCATCACGATAATCAGCGTCGGGATGAAACGCCCGACGCCCCATTGCCAGATCGGCGCCAGCATCTGCCAGTTCCCTGCCGCCAGCATCCACGCCAGGATCAGCAGCAGCGCCCACCAGCCGGCCTTGTTGCGATCGTGCAGGCGTTTGACCAGCACCGCCGCCGTCGGCCACAGCAGCGCCACGATAAAGAAGGCGATGGATTGGATGGCGATCAGCTGATAATTGGCCAGCGTAAACGCCGCCGCCATCAGCACCAACCACAGCCCCATCCAGATCCAGAAGTCGCGCCGCCCGATGCGACCCTTAAAAGAAAAACACCACTGTTGTAACGTCATCGATTCCTGCGCTCTAAGCCTGCCCATATTCTGCGCCGCAGTGTAACATAGGCGCTGTCGGGCCGAGTTTTCCGCCTCGCATAACGCGGTGCGCCGCACAGCTTTCTCGTCAGCGAACCGATAATGGTGTGGGATCTTTGACAAGGCCCGCGAGTTATCGCTTTAATCGGAGCCATCTTTGTCCTTGATGCCATACGCCATGCTGAGAAAAACCCTCGTCATCGCCTGCCTGTTGCAGGCCACCGCCAGCGCCTGGGCCGATCCGCCGCCCGCCGATGCAGCACCCGCCGCACCTTACCTGCTGGCCGGGGCGCCGACGTTCGATCTGACGGTGGTCAAATTCCGCGAAAAATACAATCGCGACAACCCGAAGCTGCCGATTGGCGAATTCCGCGCCATTCCCGCCACCGAAGACGATTCGCCGCTGCTGACGCGCGCCGCCAGCAAACTCAACGAAAACCTGTATGCCTCCACCGCGCTGGAGAAAGGCACCGGTAAAATCAAAACGTTGCAGATCACTCATCTGCCGCTGCAGCAGGCCAATGAAGAAAAAGCCGCGCGCGCCATCGCCATCAGCTACATGGCGGCGCTGATGCGCCAGTTCGAACCGGCGTTGACGGTGGAGCAGAGCCAGAACAAGGTGAACAGCCTGCTGGAAAAAGGCAAAGGATCGCGCTTTTACCAACAGCAGGTCGGCGCCATTCGTTATGTCGTCTCGGACAACGGCGATAAAGGCGTAACCTTCGCGGTTGAACCGATTAAGCTAGCGCTTTCCGAGCCGTAACGGCGCGGCAATTAATGACGAAAAGCAAAGCCTTCGCGCTTAATGATCTCTATACTGTTGGGCAGGTAAACTGCCGGTCCGGCAGTTGTCATTTCGACTCTCGCGTTCCCTAGTTGGAGGAAAAAACATGCGTCATCCATTAGTTATGGGTAACTGGAAGCTTAACGGCAGCACTCACATGGTCAACGAACTGATCGCCGGTCTGCGCAATGAGCTGAGCAGCGTTGACGGCTGTGGCGTCGCCATCGCCCCGCCGGTGATGTATCTGGATCAGGCCAAGCACGCGCTGGCCGGCAGCCGCATCGCGCTGGGCGCGCAGAACGTGGACGTTAACCTGTCCGGCGCCTTCACCGGTGAAGTTTCCGCCAACATGCTGAAAGACGTCGGCGCCCAGTACATCATCATCGGCCACTCCGAGCGTCGTACCTACCACAAAGAAAGCGACGAAGTGATCGCCGAGAAATTCGCCGTGCTGAAAGAAGCCGGCCTGATCCCGGTACTGTGCATCGGTGAAACCGAAGCGGAAAACGCGGCGGGCAAAACTGAAGAAGTGTGCGCGCGCCAGATCGACGCCGTGCTGAAAACGCTGGGCGCACCGGCGATGAAAGGCACCGTGATCGCCTATGAGCCGGTCTGGGCCATCGGTACCGGCAAATCCGCGACCCCTGCACAGGCACAGGCCGTGCACAAATTTATCCGCGATCACATCGCCAAACACGATGCCGCGGTTGCCGCTGAAATCATCATCCAGTACGGCGGTTCGGTGAACGACAAGAACGCCGCAGAGCTGTTCTCCCAGCCGGACATCGACGGCGCGCTGGTGGGCGGCGCCTCGCTGAAAGCCGACGCTTTCGCCGTGATCGTCAAAGCCGCTGCCGCAGCAAAAAAAGCCTGATTGCCCTAGGCTTGCCATAAAAAAACCCCGGCTTGCCGGGGTTTTTTATTGCCGCTCAAACGGCATCAGCGTTTGCTTATTTCGTCGAACACGCCGCCGGTAGCGAAGTGCACCTTCTGCGCTTCGGTCCAGCCGCCGAAAGTGTCATCCACGGTGAACAACTTCAGCTGCGGGAACTGCCCGGCGAACTTGGCCGCCACCGCCGCATCGCGTGGGCGATAATAGTTCTGCGCCGCAATAGTCTGCCCTTCCGGTGAATACAGATACTTCAGGTAGGCGGTCGCCACGTCGCGGGTACCACGTTTATCGACGACCTTATCCACCACCGACACCGTCGGTTCGGCCAGGATCGATTCGCTCGGCGTAATAATCTCGAACTTGTCTTTGCCCAGCTCTTTCTCCGCCAGCAACGCTTCGTTTTCCCAAGCGATCAGCACGTCGCCGATGCCGCGCTCAACGAAGGTGTTGGTCGAACCGCGCGCGCCGGAATCCAGCACTTCGACGTTCTTGTACAGGTTTTTGACGAAGTCCTGCGCCTTGGCCTTATCGTTGTTGTTGTGGTGCAACGCGTAGCCCCAGGCGGCCAGGTAATTCCAGCGGGCGCCACCGGAGGTTTTCGGATTCGGGGTGATCACCGACACGCCCGGCTTAATCAAGTCAGGCCAGTCATGAATTTGCTTCGGGTTGCCTTTGCGCACCAGGAAGACGATGGTCGACGTGTAAGGCGCCGAGTTGTCCGGCAAGCGTTTGATCCAGTCTTTCTCAATGCGCCCGCGTTCGGCGATGGCGTCAACGTCATAGGCCAGCGCCAGCGTCACCACGTCGGCCTCGATGCCGTTGATCACCGAGGTCGCCTGTTTGCCGGAACCGCCGTGCGACTGTCGCACCGTCACCTTGTCGCCGGTTTCCGCCTGATAGTGCTTGCTGAATGCCGTGTTGTAAGCCTGATAGAACTCACGCGTCGGATCGTATGACACGTTCAGCAACTGAATATCCTTCGCCATGGCGCCGGACGCCAACAGCACCAATGTCAGACCTACACCCCATTTACGCATCGACAGGCTCTCCCAGAAAATTAACGCAACCTCAATCGGTTGATTTAGCATCAGAGCCTGCCAGAAACTTTCCCGGCAATTAAAGAATAAAAAATTTTGGGATAGATGATTCTGGAATATGTCGCCGACGGGCATAAAAAAGCCCCCGCAAGCGGAGGCTTTCGGCGCGCGGAGAGCGGCGAATCAGTACAGCTTTTTCGCCGTTTCCAGCCAGTCGCCCTTGAACGGACGCTTCATGTTTTCGATCGCGTCGATGATGTCGTGATGCACCATTTTTTCGTTCTGGATACCGACGCAGCGGCCGCCGTAACCCTGCAGCAGCAGTTCGATGGCGTAGGCGCCCATGCGCGAGGCCAGGATGCGGTCGTAGGCGACCGGTGAACCACCGCGTTGAATGTGGCCCAGCACGGTGGCGCGGGTTTCACGCTTGGTTTCCTGCTCGATGTGGCGCGCCAGCTCATCGATGTCGCAGATGTGCTCGGTGATCGCCACGATGGCGTGTTTTTTACCCTTGGCGATACCGGCCTTGATTTCGCACACCAGATCTTCGCGATTGAATTCGATTTCAGGCAGCACGATGAATTCGCAACCGCCGGCAATCGCCGCCGCCAGCGTCAGATCGCCGCAGTAACGGCCCATCACTTCCACGATGGAGATACGCTGGTGCGACGAGGAGGTATCGCGCAGGCGGTCGATCGCTTCCACCACGGTTTCCAGCGCGGTGAAGTAACCGATAGTGTAGTCGGTACCGGCGACATCGTTATCGATGGTGCCTGGCAGGCCGATGCACGGGAAGCCTTCTTCCGTCAGGCGTTTGGCGCCCATGTAGGAACCGTCGCCGCCGATCACCACCAGCGCGTCGATGCCGCGATTCTTCAGGTTTTCAATCGCCTTGGCACGCACGTTTTCATCCCTGAACTCCGGGAAGCGGGCCGAGCCGAGGAAGGTGCCGCCGCGGTTGATCATGTCGGACACGCTATAGCGGTCCAGCTGCTCCATGCGATCTTCGTACAAGCCAAGGTAGCCATCGTAAATACCAAAAACTTCCAGACCTTCTGAAAGCGCAGAACGCACAACGCCGCGGATTGCAGCGTTCATACCCGGCGAATCACCGCCGCTCGTCAGTACACCGATTTTCTTGATCATGACTACCTCTGAACTGTGTAGATGCAATTTCTTAAGAATTCTGTCTCCGCCGATCGTCTTGAAACCTCTCCGGCTGCAGAAAACCAGCTTTACGGCTTATTGCTGGATATTATATCAAAAACACCCAGCTGAATTGATTCAAGTCACGCAATATAACGGTAAAAACACCGCATGGCACGCTGAGCTAACTCAGATATTCATGATAATACTTCGCGCTATGCCTCTATCTGATTATAGCTCCCAATGCCCCTGCCTACCCGGCGGCACCACGGAGCACGGATCCAGGTGAATGATGACGTCCGCCCCCGCAAAACGGTGTCGCAACGCCTGTTCCACCTGATCGGCCAACCGATGCGCCTCACGCAGCGGCAGCGTGTCTTCCATCTCCAGATGCAGCTGGATGAAACGCGTCGGCCCCGACTGACGCGTGCGCAGATCGTGCGCGCCTTTCACCCCGGGCCAGGAGGAAACCACCTCGATAATCGCCTGGCGTTCGTCATCCGGCAACGCCCGATCCAGTAGCGACTGCACCGCTTCGTAGCCCATGCGCAGCGCGCTATAGAGGATGTATACGCCGATGCCCAGCGCGAACAGCGCATCTGCCCGGTGGAAGCCGTACCAGCTTAGCCCAAGAGCGATAAGAATAGCACCATTCATCATGACATCTGACTGATAATGCAGCATATCTGCGCGCACCGCCTGGCTACGGGTTTTCCTGACCACCCAACGTTGATAGGTGACCAGAATCAGGGTGCTGATTAACGCGATCACCGTCACGACGATCCCAACGCCGGGATCGCGCAGCGTTTGCGGCGCATACAGGTGCTGGAAGCCGGTGAGGAACAGAAACAGGGCGGAGCCGGAAATAAACATGCTTTGCGCCAGCGCCGCCAGCGACTCCGCTTTGCCGTGGCCGAAGGCGTGCTCAGCATCGGCCGGCTGCAGCGAATAGCGCACCACCAGAAGGTTGGTCAGCGAGGCGGCGATATCGACCAACGAATCCACCAGCGCCGCCAACAGGCTGACCGAACCGGTGTGGTACCAGGCGACGATTTTGATCAACAGCAGCGACGACGCCAACGCAGTTGCGGCCAACGCAGCGGACTTTACCAGGCGAGCATAACGCTGTTCCATTAAGGGATCCCGGTCAAAAGGTGTGGCGCTCAATATAGCGAAATGTCGGATAAAAAAAACCCCGCCATCATGGCGGGGAAGACAGGGATGGTGTCTATGGCAAGGAAAAACAGGGGACTACTCAGTCGTACTTCACTTCTGGGCAGAAGCTTGCTGCAAACCAGAAATTTGTTGCTCCATCTGCTGCATACGCTGCTGATGTTTCTGGTCTAAAACACTTTTTTGCTCTGGCGTCAGCAGGTTATACATTTGGTTGCGCACCCGGGCCATTTCGACCTGGCGCTTGACCTGCTGTTGGGCCATCTTCTCCGCCTGGGCGTACACGGCGGCTTCGTCAAATTTCTCTGCGGTCACCAGTTTATGCATGGCTTCCATTTCAGCTACATTGACACCAGGCAGATCGTGCCGGGCCTGACGCATCAAATCGCGCATTTGCTGACGCTGCTGTTCGCTGAGGCTGACACCGTCGAACATATGGTGCTGGCCGGGTATTCGGGTCATCGCGTCGTTGCCGGGAGGTTGGGCTGTGTCCGGTATAGTGTCGGCAGCGAAGGCAGCGGTCGAACCAATTGCCAGCAGTGATGCCATAACTAATGCGGTCACCTTACGCATTTCAACTCCTCAAGCTTTCTCACTTTGCGAATCAACGAGGAGCAGTGTACCGCTACACCTGAAAACCTGCGTCAGTGCATGTAAAACTACGTAAAGTCATGGAATGGCAACAGTTGATGACGTATTTTGCGTCTGGAGGTAAATCATAATGAACAAGATTCTGTTAGTTGACGACGACCGCGAGTTGACCTCGCTGTTAAAAGAACTGCTTGAAATGGAAGGTTTTAATATCGTCGTCGCGCACGATGGCGAGCAGGCGTTGTCGCTGCTGGACAGCTCCATCGATCTGCTGCTGCTCGACATCATGATGCCGAAGAAAAACGGCATCGATACGCTGAAAGAACTGCGCCAACATCACCAGACACCGGTCATCATGCTGACCGCGCGCGGCAGCGAACTGGACCGCGTGCTGGGCCTGGAGCTGGGCGCCGATGATTACCTGCCGAAACCCTTCAACGATCGCGAGCTAGTCGCGCGCATTCGCGCCATTCTGCGCCGTTCCAACTGGAGCGAACAGCAGCAGCAGGTCGACAGCGGCGCCCCGACGCTGGATGTCGATGGCCTGCAGCTGAATCCCGGCCGCCAGGAGGCCAGCTTCGACGGCCAGGTGCTGGATCTGACCGGCACCGAGTTCACCCTGCTTTACCTGCTGGCGCAACACCTCGGGCAGGTGGTATCGCGCGAACTGCTGAGCCAGGAAGTGCTGGGCAAACGCCTGACTCCGTTCGATCGCGCTATCGACATGCACATCTCCAACCTGCGGCGTAAGCTGCCGGATCGCAAAGACGGGCATCCGTGGTTCAAAACCCTGCGCGGGCGTGGTTATTTGATGGTATCTGCAACATGATCAACAGTTTGACGGCACGCATCTTCGCCATTTTCTGGTTTACGTTAGCCCTGGTGCTAATGCTGGTGCTGATGGTGCCCAAGCTCGACTCCCGCCAAATGACCTCGCTGCTCGACAGCGAGCAGCGGCAGGGGTTGATGCTGGAACAGCACGTCGAGGCCGAGTTGCAAAACGATCCGGCCAACGATCTGATGTGGTGGCGCCGCCTGTTCCGCGCCATCGACAAATGGGCGCCGCCGGGCCAACGCCTGTTGCTGGTCACCAGCGAAGGCCGGGTGATCGGCGCGCAGCGCAACGAAATGCAGATCGTCCGCAACTTCATCGGCCAATCCGATAATTCGGATCATCCCAAGAAGAAAAAGTACGGCCGCGTCGAGCTGGTCGGGCCGTTCGCGGTGCGCGACGGCGAAGACAACTACCAGCTGTACCTGATCCGTCCCGCCAACAGCCCGCAATCCGATTTCATCAACCTGATGTTCGACCGGCCGCTGCTGCTGCTGATCGTCACCATGCTGATCAGCGCCCCGCTGCTGCTGTGGCTGGCCTGGAGCCTGGCGAAACCAGCACGCAAGCTGAAGAACGCCGCCGATGACGTGGCGCGCGGCAACCTGAAGCAGCATCCGGAGCTGGAGGCCGGCCCGCAGGAGTTCCTGGCCACCGGCGCCAGCTTCAACCAGATGGTCAGCGCGCTGGAACGCATGATGAACGCCCAGCAACGGCTGATCTCGGACATCTCGCACGAGCTGCGCACGCCGCTGACGCGCCTGCAGCTGGCCACCGCGCTGATGCGCCGCCGCCACGGCGAAGGGCACGAACTGGCGCGCATCGAAACCGAAGCGCAGCGGCTGGATTCGATGATCAACGATCTGCTGGCGCTGTCGCGCGGGCAGCAAAAGGGCGAGCTGGCGCGCGAGCAGTTGAAGGCCAACGAACTGTGGGCCGACGTGCTGGACAACGCCCGTTTCGAAGCGGAACAGATGGGCAAGCAGCTGGAGATCGCTGCGCCGCCAGGTCCGTGGACGCTGTTCGGCAACGCGAGCGCGCTGGACAGCGCGTTGGAAAACATCGTGCGCAACGCCCTGCGGTATTCTCACACCCGCATTGCCGTGGCGTTCAGCGCCGACAATCAGGGCGTGACCATCCAGGTTGACGACGACGGCCCCGGCGTCAGCGCCGAAGACCGCGAGCAGATCTTCCGTCCGTTCTACCGCACCGATGAAGCGCGCGACCGTGAGTCCGGCGGCACCGGCCTCGGCCTGGCGATCGTCGAGGCGGCGGTCAACCAGCATCGCGGCTGGGTGAAGGCCGAAGACAGCCCGCTTGGCGGCCTGCGGCTGGTGCTGTGGCTGCCGCTGCATCATCAACGCCTATCGTCTAAGACAGAACAGTAAGAGTTTGCTATCCTGCGCCCCTCGTTCACGAGGGGCCTGCAACATGCTGAACATCGTTTTATTTGAACCCGAAATTCCACCCAATACCGGCAATATCATCCGCCTGTGCGCCAATACCGGCTTTAATCTGCATCTGATCGAACCGCTGGGTTTTCCGTGGGACGACAAACGCCTGCGCCGCGCCGGGCTGGATTACCATGAGTTCACCCGCGTCCACCGTCATGCCGACTACGCCGCTTTTCTCGCCGCCGAAAATCCGCAGCGGCTGTTTGCCCTCACCACCAAGGGCACGCCGGCGCACAGCGCCGTCAGCTACCAGGCCGGCGACTACCTGCTGTTCGGTCCGGAAACGCGTGGATTGCCTGCCGACATCCTCGATGCGCTGCCCGCGCAGCAAAAAATCCGCATCCCAATGCAGGCGCAAAGCCGCAGCATGAACCTGTCGAATGCCGTATCGGTGGTGGTGTATGAAGCCTGGCGGCAGTTGGACTATGCCGGCGCGCTGATCAAAGCGTAATCCGCGACGACGCGCCATACTGGAAGGGTTAACCTCTCCAGATACGGCACATGGCTTTCATCGCAGATATTGTTACCCAGCTTCGCCGGCTCGAATCGGCGCTGAACGAGGCGCTGTTGCGGCTGCAACAGGCGCAAGACACCGAGGCGCTACACGACTTGCGCGTCTGCCTGCGCCGCATTCGCAGCCTGCTGCGTCCGTTGCGCGGCTGCCCCGGCGCAACGCGGCTCGATCGGGCCGCCGCCGAGTTGGGCAAGCTCACGACGCCTCTGCGCGATCTCGAGGTGCTGATCGTCGAATTGGCGCACCATCGCCTCGATTGGCAGGCCAACGTGCGCCAAAGCGATTTTCAGGCCCGCTGCCGCCAACTGCTCGCCAACCCGCTGCTCATCAGCTTCCCTTCGCTATTGCACGCCTGGCCGCACCGCTTTCGCCGCATCGCGCAGCGCCTCGCCAAACACCGTGTGAATCGACGCCTGCAGCGCCAGCAGCGGCAATTGCGCCGGGCGTTGGCTGATACCGGCTACGATCGCCACCGTCTGCGGCTGCTGGTCAAACGCCTGCGCTACGCGGCCGAAGCCTACCCGCAACGCCTCCCCCTCTCTCCCGCCGCAATGGCGGGCCTGAAAGCGGTGCAAAACGCCCTCGGCGATTGGCACGACCGGGAGGTCTGGTGCCTGCAGGCAGAACATCAGGCGGATCTCTGGCCCTTGTTGCCCCGATGGCAAGCAGAGCAACACCAGGCGCTGGCCAGAGCGGACGTCTTGCTCGTTGCCTTATCACCCGCACTGGTGGCGAAAACCGGCGGCGCATCACGATCCTGAAAAAAGGCCGCAGCAGGGCACGCCCGGCCCCGAAAATGCCCGATGAGGCGCAGATAATGCGCTATGTTTTGTAAGGGTAATCACCACTCATCATAGGAAACCACATGAAAAAACAACGCTTGAGCGTTGCCATGGCCGTTCTGGCAGCGGGCCTGTTGCTGGCGGGCTGTTCGTCCAAAGTCACCCAAACGTCGCAATATTCGGGCTTCTTGTCCGATTACAGCAAACTGCAGGAAACCACCTCGCCAAGCGGTCATAAAACGCTGCGCTGGGTAGATCCGAGCTACAAGGAATCCAACTATCGCGGTATCTATTTCCAACCGGTGGTCTATTTCCCGGCGGAGAAACCCACGGCGCGCGTCAGCCAGGACACGCTGAACAAGATTAAGGCCTACGCGACCCAGCGAATCAAAACCGCGCTGCAGAACCGCTTTACCATTCTGCCAAGCCCGACGGGCTCGCGCGTTCTGGTGGCCAAACTCGCCATCACCGCCGTTTCGGCCGAAAACGAAGACATGAAGTTCTATGAAGTGGTGCCGGTCGCTGCAGTGGTTGCCAGCACCATGGCGGCTACCGGGCACCGGACGCAAAATACCGCGCTGTATATTGAAGGCGAGTTGATCGACCAGGATACCGGTAAAACGGTGATGGAAGTGGTACGCAAGGCCTACGGTAAAACCGTCAACAACGACAGCACGCCGGTCACGGCGGATGACGTCAAGGCGGCGATCGACGACATCGTTACCGATATCACCCAGTTCCCGAAACAGGGCTGACCGCCGCCTGAAAAACACAGGGGGAGCCAAAGCTCCCCCTGAATGGATACGCAAACGGCGTTCAAATGCCGTCGCCGTACTCGAAACCGTGGTTGGTACCGTTGAAGTATTGGTCCATATCCATCGACGGCGTATCGCTCTCCGGCCGCCCGACGATGCGCGCCGGCACCCCGGCGGCGGTGGTATGCGGCGGCACCGCCTGCAAAACCACCGAACCCGCGCCGATCTTCGCGCCCTTGCCCACTTCGATATTGCCGAGAATTTTGGCGCCGGCGCCAATCATCACCCCTTCGCGGATTTTCGGGTGACGGTCGCCGCTGGTTTTACCGGTACCGCCGAGAGTGACCGACTGCAGGATAGAAACGTTGTTCTCCACCACCGCCGTTTCACCGATCACGATGCCGGTAGCGTGGTCAAGCATGATGCCGCAGCCGATGGTCGCCGCCGGGTGGATGTCCACGCCGAAGGCGACGGAAATTTGATTTTGCAGGTAGATAGCCAGCGCTTGCCGCCCTTGCTGCCACAGCCAATGGCCGATGCGGTAAGCCTGCAGCGCATGGAACCCTTTGAGGTAAAGCAGCGGCGTGGAGTATTTATCGACCGCCGGGTCGCGCAGCCGCACCGCGAGGATATCGCGCGCCGCCGAAACGATCATCTGATTGTCGGACTTGTAGGCCTCTTCCACCACCTCGCGCACCGCGATGGCGGGCATGATCGGCGTCGCCAGCTTGTTGGCCAGCATATAGCTGAGCGCGCTGCCCAGATTCTCGTGCTTGAGCAACGTCGCATGGAAAAAGCTGGCCAGCATCGGTTCACAATCAGCCAGTGCTCGCGCTTCTGATTTAATGCTGTTCCAGACCTGTTCCAACTCTTCTGACGACATCACATACCCCTTTGCCTTGCCAAACGGGCCGCTTCACACGGTAGCGCGGAGCGGCCCAGGTCATTTGCGGGGTCAGCATTCCGCTGCCCCGACATATCGTTTTATGTCACGCGCTGGGTTTTTCGTCCTTTCGGGCTCGCCCCAGCAGGCTCAGCGCCGCTTCGCGGGCGTCTTTATGGCAGTAAAGCACCTGATAAATCTGTTCGGTGATCGGCATTTCCACGCCGTGCCGCTGCGCCAGCGCCAACACCTCTTTGGTATTGCGATAGCCCTCGACCACCTGACCGATGCTGTCCTGCGCTTCCTGCACGCCTTTACCTTGCCCCAGCATAATGCCGAAGCGGCGGTTGCGCGATTGGTTGTCCGTGCAGGTTAGCACCAGATCCCCCAGCCCCGCCATGCCCATGAACGTCGAAGGATCGGCGCCCAGCGCAGAACCCAGACGGCTCATTTCCGCCAGCCCGCGCGTAATCAACGCGGTGCGGGCGTTGGCGCCGAAACCGATGCCGTCGGACATGCCAGCGCCGATGGCGATCACATTCTTCACCGCGCCGCCAAGCTGCACGCCGATAAAGTCGGGATTGCTGTAGACGCGGAAGCTCTTGCCGCAGTGCAACAGCTGTTGCAGATCGTCGGCGAACTGCGCATCGGTCGCCGCCAGCGCGATCGCCGTCGGCAGACCGGCGGCCAGCTCTTTGGCGAACGTCGGCCCGGAGAGCACCGCCAGCGGGATCGTCTCGCCCAGCGCCTCACGCGCCACGTCCTGCAGCAATCGCCCGGTTTCCGCTTCCAACCCCTTGGTGGCCCACACGATGCGGGCGTCCGGGCGCAGATGCGGCTTCAGTTGACGCAGCACGTCGCCAAACACGTGGCTTGGCACCACCACCAGCACGTCGCGGCTGGCCGCCAGCGCACGCGCCAAATCGGCCTCAAGCAGCAGGGTATCGGGGAAAGGAACGTCGGGCAGAAACGCCTGATTGCAGCGATCTTGCTGCAACGTTTGAATTTGCGCGGGGTTGTGCCCCCACAGCACCACGGCATGGCCGTTACGCGCCAGCGTAATGGCCAATGCGGTGCCGTACGAGCCGGCACCGATAACAGTCATTGAAGCATTGACGGTGTTCATCAGGCATCCTGATGTGGTGCGGCACCTTCGCCTTCCGCCTGCTGCTGCAGATAGTTCATGAACAGCGCGTCAAAGTTGACCGGTGCCAGGTTCAGCTGCGGGAATGTACCGCGGGAAACCAGGCTGGTGATGCACTCGCGCGCATACGGGAACAGGATGTTCGGGCAGTATGCACCCAGGCAATGCGCCAGCTGCGTGCCTTCGATACCTGCTACCGAGAAGATGCCCGCCTGTTGCACTTCGCACAGGAACGCGGTCTCTTCGCCCAGGCTCGCCGTCACGGTTACGCGCAGTACCACTTCATACACTTCGTCAGCCAGCTGGCTGGACGCGGTATCCAGATCAAGTTTAACTTCCGGCTGCCATTCCTGCTGGAAAACCTGCGGCGCATTCGGCGCTTCGAAGGAGATATCCTTGGTATAGATACGTTGGATCTGGAAAGCCATTTCGGTGCTGTTTTGTTCTGACATGTGAGTAATACCCTTGGTTAAACGTCCTTATTGACACTCGGTGAGCCGGCAAGCTGCTTAAAGCAGCGGATCCAGGCCGCCGCGAGCATCGAGTTCATATAAATCATCACAGCCGCCGATATGCCGGCCATCGATGAAAATCTGCGGCACGGTGGTGCGCCCACTGCGCTCGATCATCACTTCGCGCTTGGCACTATCGCCGTCGATGGCGATCTCGTTAAACGCCGCGCCCTTGCTGTTCAACAGCGCCTTGGCGCGATGGCAGAACGGACAGGTCGCTTTGGTGTAGATATCAATGTTAGCCATGGATTGCCACCTCAAATAGGTTAAACGGTTACTTACCGCGCACCAGCGGCAGGTTTTCTCCGCTCCAGCCGGCGATGCCGTCTTTCAGCATCGTCACCTTTTCAAAACCGGCCTTGCTCAGGTTCTCCGCCGGCTCGCGGGAGGCGGTGCCGTTGGCGCACACGACGATGATCGGCTGCGCTTTGTGTTTTTCCAGCTCGCCCAGGCTGCCGCTTTTGATTTCGCTGGCGGTCAGGTTGATGGCGCTGGCCAGGTGACCACGGCGGAAATCGTCGCGGCTGCGGGTGTCGACCACCACGGCTTCTTCTTTGTTGATCAGGCGGATAGCTTCACCGCGAGCGATCTCTTTGACCTTGGAGAAACGGCTTTTGAAGGTCATGACGATCACGGCGACCAGCAGAGCGATCCAAGCCAGGCTCAGAATCGGGTGTCTGCTTACGAATGGCATAATTTCTTGCAGCATGGGGTGTAACAACTCCCGTCAGTTAAGGGATAAATAAGTCAAGGTTCCAGAGTATACCTGCCGAGTGCGGCAAATACAGCCAATAAGCAAGCGCGATTGTAGAAACTGCGGGCTGCGCTGAGAAATTCCCGAGGTCAGAGCATAAAAGCCCGCGCGATTCGCCGCAACCTTGATCTCTTTGGGCTATTTCTCGCCGGCGGCGATGTAAAATCAGCCGGTTTTTCGAGGGCGAACAGCCATGCTTGCGGCGGGCGCATGGCTATTCGCAGCTTAAAAAGTTCATAAGAGGTCAATGCAATGTCGAGCAACAAAAAACCGATGGTACTGGTGATCCTGGACGGTTACGGCCACCGTGAGGAACGGCAGGACAACGCGATCCTGAACGCCGGCACCCCGGTGATGGACCGTCTGTGGCGGGAGCAGCCGCATACGCTGATCGCCGCCTCCGGGCTGGATGTCGGCCTGCCCGACGGCCAAATGGGCAACTCCGAAGTCGGCCACGTCAACCTGGGCGCCGGGCGCATCGTCTACCAGGATCTGACCCGGCTGGACAAAGCGATCGCCGACGGCGACTTCTTCGCCAACCCGGTGCTGACCGCCGCGGTCGATAAAGCCGTAGCGGCCGGCAAGGCGGTGCATATCATGGGCCTGCTGTCGCCGGGCGGCGTGCACAGCCACGAAGAGCACATTCTGGCCATGATCAAGCTGGCCGCCCAACGCAGCGCCAAAGCCGTTTATCTGCATGCCTTCCTCGACGGGCGCGACACGCCGCCGCGCAGCGCCGAAGCCCCGCTGCAACGCTGCCGCGACGCCTTCGCCGCGCTGGGCGTCGGGCGCATCGCCTCGCTGATCGGCCGCTACTACGCGATGGACCGCGACAACCGCTGGGATCGCGTGCAGCTGGCCTATGACCTGCTGACCGCGGCCAAGGGCGACTACGTGGCCGACGATGCGATCGCCGGCCTGCAGGGCGCCTACCAGCGCGGTGAAAACGACGAGTTCGTCAAACCGACCGTCATTCGCGCCGCCGGTGAGGCCGATGCCGCGATGCAGGACGGCGATGCGTTGATCTTCATGAACTTCCGCGCTGACCGCGCGCGCCAGATCACCCGCGCTTTCGTGAACGCGGATTTCGACGGTTTCCCGCGCGCCAAGCGGGTGCAGTTCGGCGATTTCGTGATGCTGACCGAGTACGCCGCCGACATCGCGACCGCCTGCGCCTATCCGCCGGCGTCGCTGGCCAACACCTTCGGCGAATGGCTGATGAAGCACGACAAAACCCAGCTGCGCATCTCGGAAACCGAAAAATACGCCCACGTCACCTTCTTCTATAACGGCGGCGTGGAAGCGCCGTTCAAAGGGGAAGACCGCGTGCTGGTCAATTCGCCGAAGGTCGCCACCTACGATCTGCAGCCGGAGATGAGCGCCGCCGAGCTGACCGACAAACTGCTGAGCGCCATCCGCAGCGGCAAATACGACGCCATTATCTGCAACTACCCGAACGGCGACATGGTGGGGCATACCGGCGTGTATGAAGCAGCGGTCAAAGCGGTGGAGACGCTGGATGCCTGCATCGCCCAGGTGGTTGACGCGGTGCGCGACGTCGACGGCCAACTGCTGATCACCGCCGATCACGGCAACGCCGAGCAGATGCGCGATCCGGCCACCGGCCAGGCGCATACCGCCCACACCAGCCTGCCGGTACCGCTGATTTACGTCGGCAAACCGGCACGGGCGGTCGAAGGCGGCAAGCTTTCGGACATCGCGCCAACCCTGTTAACGCTGATGGGAATGGAAATCCCGCAAGAGATGACTGGTAAGCCGCTGTTCATCGTGGAATAATCCTTCTCCATGAGGGAGAAGGCGTTTTTTGCACTATCAAGGGTAACCCGAAGCGCAAACGCAGGCAGCCGGCCGCTGCCTGAACGCACCGCGCCAAGGACGTTCACCGCCATGTGCGCCAGCGTATTTTGCGCTGGCGTCTTGCTGTTGCCGCTCGCCGGCCAGGCGGCGGAAGACAATAAATCCCAGCTGAAAGACATCCAGCAGAGCATCGCCGAGAAAGAAAAAGCGGTGAAGCAGCAGCAGCAGCAGCGCAGCTCGCTGCAGGATCAGCTGCGTCAGCAGGAAAAAACCATCGCCCAGGCCAGCCGCCAGTTGCGCGACACCCAGGGCACGCTCACCCAGTTGAGCAAGGATATTTCCGGCCTGAACGCCTCGATAGCCAAACTGCAAAAGCAGCAATCGACCCAACAAAACCTCCTCGCCAAACAGCTCGACGCCGCCTTCCGGCAAGGGCAGCACAGCGCCGTGCAGCTGATCCTCAGCGGTGAAGAAAGCCAGCGCAGCGAACGTATTCTGGCCTATTTCGGCTATCTGAATGAGGCGCGCCAGAAAACCATCGAAGAGTTGAAACAGACCCGCGCCGAGCTGGCGAAGCAAAAAACCACGCTGGTGGCTAAACAGGGCCAGCAAAAATCCTTACTGAGCGAACAACAGACACAGCAGCAGAAGCTGGAGCAGGCGCGCGGCGCCCGCAAGAAAACGCTGACCGCGCTGGAAGCTTCGCTGGAAAAAGACCAACAACGCCTGGTGGAACTGCGCCAAAACGAAGCCCGCATGCGCGACAAGATCGCTCGGGCGGAGCGCGAAGCCCGTGCGCGCGCCGAACGCGAAGCGCGTGAAGCGGCCAAAGTGCGCGAACAGGTGCGCATCAAGGAACAGCAGGCGAAGAAAACCGGCACCACCTACAAACCTAGCGAAGCCGATCGCTCGCTGATGGCGCGAACCGGCGGCCTCGGCCGTCCGGCCGGCCAGCTGATGTGGCCGGTGCGCGGCCGCACGCTGCACGGCTTTGGCGAGCAGCAGCAGGGCGAGCTACGCTGGAAAGGCATGGTGATCGAAGCCCGCGAAGGCAGCGAAGTGAAAGCCGTCGCCGATGGCCGCGTGCTGCTGGCCGACTGGCTGCAAGGCTATGGCCTGATGGTGGTGGTCGAACACGGTAAAGGCGACATGAGCGTGTACGGCTACAACCAAAGCGCGTTGGTCAACGTCGGGGCGCAGGTGCGCGCCGGCCAGCCGATCGCGCTGGTCGGCACCAGCGGCGGCCAGGGAACGCCGTCGCTCTATTTCGAAATCCGTCGTCAGGGACAGGCGGTTAACCCACTGCCGTGGTTGGGAAGATAGATTTGCGTTATGTCAAAACCCGTACAGCTTTGTTAATCGGCTGTCTGCTGCAGGTTTACGCTGCGCAGGCAGGAAAACTCTCCATCGTCATCGATGACGTGGGCTACCGCCCTCACGAAGAAAATGCGGTGCTGCAAATGCCGACGGCGATCTCGGTCGCAGTCTTGCCCAACGCGCCGCATGCCCGCCTGATGGCCACCCGCGCCCACAGCCAGGGCCGCGAAGTCTTGATCCACATGCCGATGGCGCCGCTCAGCAAGCAGCCGCTGGAGCGCGATACCCTGCAGCCTGCCATGAGCAGCGACGAGATCCAGCGCATCATCCGCAACGCAGTGAACAACGTGCCCTACGCGGTCGGCATGAACAACCACATGGGCAGCGCCATGACCTCCAGCCTGCCGGGCATGCAGAAAGTGATGCAGGCGCTCGAAAGCTACCGCCTGTACTTCCTCGACAGCATGACCATCGGCAGCAGCCAGGCGACCCGCGCCGCGGCCGGCACCGGCGTGAAGGTGATCAAACGCAGGGTGTTCCTCGACGATACCGCGAACGAAGCCGACATCCGCCGCCAGTTCAACCGCGCGGTCGAATTGGCGCGGCGCAACGGATCCGCCATCGCCATCGGCCACCCGCGCCCGGCGACGGTGAAGGTGCTGCAGCAGATGCTGCCGTCGCTGCCCGCCGATATCGTGCTGGTCAAACCGAGCGCGCTGCTGAACGAACCGCAGGGCAACGGCGGTGGCAGCTACGTCCCGCCGCCGGTCAAACCGCAAAAACCGCAGCCGAAGAATCCGTTCAGCGGCGGCATCAAGCAGTGCAAGGTCAAACCGCCGAAGGAAAAAACCAACGCCGGCACCGCGCTGGGCGTTATCGCCGACGGCATTGCCACCTCGCCGCCGGTGAACTTCATCAAGCGTCATTGGCAACACTGGACGCAAGCCAAACCGCAAGCATAAAAAAGGGCCGGAATTCCGGCCCTTTTCACATTTGCCGAGATTAATCCCAGCTCAGCACCACTTTGCCCGACTTGCCGGAGCGCATGGCGTCGAAGCCCTGCTGGAACTCGTCGATCGAGAAACGGTGGGTGATGATTGGGGTCAAATCCAGGCCGGACTGGATCAGCGCCGCCATCTTGTACCAGGTTTCGAACATTTCGCGGCCGTAAATCCCTTTGATAAACAGCCCTTTGAAGATGACCTGGTTCCAGTCGATCGACATATCCGAAGGCGGAATACCCAGCATGGCGATGCGTCCGCCGTGGTTCATGGCATTGAGCAGCGTGCGGAACGCCGGCGGCGCGCCGGACATTTCCAGACCGACGTCGAATCCTTCGGTCATACCCAGCTCGGCCATCACGTCGTTGAGGTTTTCCTTACTGACGTTCACCGCGCGGGTCACGCCCATCTTGCGCGCCAGTTCCAGACGGTATTCGTTAACGTCGGTGATCACCACATGGCGGGCGCCGACGTGTTTGCACACCGCCGCCGCCATGATGCCGATCGGGCCGGCGCCGGACACCAGCACGTCTTCCCCGACCAGATCGAACGACAGCGCAGTGTGTACCGCGTTACCGAACGGATCGAAGATCGAAGCCAGTTCGTCGGAGATGTTATCCGGGATCTTGAAGGCGTTGAACGCCGGGATCACCAGGTATTCCGCGAAGCTGCCCGGACGGTTCACGCCCACGCCGACGGTGTTGCGGCACAGGTGCGTGCGGCCGCCGCGGCAGTTGCGGCAGTGGCCGCAGGTGATGTGACCTTCACCGGACACGCGATCGCCGATGCTGAAGCCTTTGACTTCCTGACCGATCGCCACCACTTCGCCCACGTATTCATGGCCGACCACCATCGGAACTGGAATGGTTTTTTGCGACCATTCGTCCCAGTTGTAGATATGCACATCGGTGCCGCAGATCGCGGTTTTGCGGATTTTGATCATGATGTCGTTGTGGCCCAGCTCCGGCTGAGGCACGTCGGTCATCCAAATCCCTTCTTCCGCTTTCAGTTTTGACAGTGCTTTCATGGTTTTACCTTATGCAATAACGCCAAGATCCTTACCGATACGTGTAAACGCCGCCACTGCGCGTTCGATTTGCTCCGGGGTGTGGTCGGCGGACATCTGGGTACGGATGCGCGCCTGGCCTTTCGGCACCACCGGATAGAAGAAACCGGTCACATAGATGCCTTCCTTGAGCAACGCATTGGCGAATTCCTGCGCCAGCTTCGCCTCACCCAACATGACCGGGATGATGGCGTGATCGGCGCCGGCCAGGGTGAAGCCGGCGGCGGTCATTTTTTCGCGGAACAGACGCGCGTTGGCCCACAGGCGATCGCGCAGGGCGTCGCCCTCTTCCAGCAGTTCCAGCACTTTGATCGACGCGGCGACGATCGCCGGCGCCAGCGAGTTGGAGAACAGGTACGGACGCGAGCGCTGGCGCAGCCACTCCACCACTTCTTTCTTGGCGGCGGTGTAGCCGCCGGACGCGCCGCCCAGCGCTTTGCCTAACGTACCGGTAATGATATCGACGCGGCCCATCACTTCGCAGTATTCATGGGTGCCGCGCCCGTTGGCGCCGACAAAGCCCACCGCATGGGAGTCATCCACCATCACCAGCGCCTGATACTCGTCCGCCAGATCGCAAACCCCTTTCAGGTTGGCGATTACGCCGTCCATCGAGAATACGCCGTCGGTGGCGATCAGAATGTGCCGCGCGCCGTCGGCTTTGGCCTGTTTCAGCTGCGCGGCCAGCTCGGTCATGTCGTTATTGGCGTAGCGATAGCGCTTGGCCTTACACAGGCGCACGCCGTCGATGATCGACGCGTGGTTCAGCGCATCGGAGATAATCGCGTCTTCCGGGCCGAGCAGGGTTTCGAACAGCCCGCCGTTGGCGTCGAAGCAAGAGGAGTACAGGATCGCGTCTTCCATGCCCAAAAAGGCCGCCAGTTTCTGTTCCAGCTGCTTGTGGCTGTCCTGGGTGCCGCAGATGAAGCGCACCGACGCCATGCCGAAACCGTGGCTGTCCATCCCCGACTTGGCGGCGGCGATCAGCGCCGGATGGTTGGCCAGGCCCAGGTAGTTATTGGCGCAGAAGTTGATCACATGGCTGCCGTCGGCAACGGCGATATCCGCCTGCTGCGCGGAGGTGATGATGCGTTCTTCCTTGAACAGCCCTTCACTGCGAGTGGCGGCAAGCTGTTGTTCCAACTGCTGATAAAAAGACGCTGACATTCGGTTATCTCCAGGATTGGGCTATTTACGGCATATTTTACTGATTTGTAACCAAACTGACGAGAATGCGCGGGAGAGAATATTAAAATTGCAGCAGATATCACGGCAAAAAGCGGACTTCAATGGCAATGCGGGATATTCGGAGCCCTTCCGCTGTTTGCCGCGGCATGAAATGCTATGATAACCGCCATTGAGCGTGGGGCATTGTGCCCCGCCAGCAGCTTAGCAGGGGTAACCCAATGATTATCGTCACAGGCGGCGCCGGCATGATCGGCAGCAACATCATTAAGGCACTGAACGACAAGGGATATCGCGATATCCTGGTGGTGGATAACCTGAAAGACGGCACCAAATTCGTCAACCTGGTCGATCTGGACATCGCCGACTATATCGATAAAGAAGACTTTATCGCCAGCATCGTGGCCGGCGACGATCTGGGCGAAATCGAAGCGGTGTTCCACGAAGGCGCCTGCTCCGCGACCACCGAGTGGGACGGCAAGTACATGATGGACAACAACTATCAGTACTCCAAAGATCTGCTGCACTACTGCCTGGATCGCGAAATCCCGTTCCTCTACGCCTCCTCAGCCGCCACTTACGGCGGCCGCGAAGAGTTTATCGAAGAGCGTCAGTATGAAGCGCCGCTCAACGTGTACGGCTACTCCAAATTCCTGTTCGATCAGTACGTGCGTGAGATCCTGCCGGAAGCGGACTCGCAGATCTGCGGCTTCCGCTACTTCAACGTTTACGGCCCGCGCGAAGGCCACAAAGGCAGTATGGCCAGCGTCGCCTTCCACCTGAACACCCAGATCAACCGCGGCGAAAACCCGAAACTGTTCGCCGGCAGCGAAAACTTCAAGCGTGACTTCATCTACGTCGGCGACGTGGCGGCGGTTAACCTGTGGTTCTGGGAAACAGGCAAATCCGGCATCTTCAACTGCGGCACCGGCCGGGCGGAAACCTTCCAGGCGGTGGCCGACGCGGTGGTGGACTTCCATCAGAAAGGCGCGGTGGAATACATCGAGTTCCCGGAAAAGCTGAAGGGCCGCTATCAGGCGTACACCCAGGCCGATCTGACCAAGCTGCGCGCCGCCGGCTACGACGCACCGTTCAAAACGGTCGCCGAAGGCGTGAAAGAGTATATGGCCTGGTTGAACCGCACCGCATAAGCTGAAGGAATTAACGCTGGGTATGAAAATACTGGTTATCGGCCCTTCTTGGGTTGGCGACATGATGATGTCGCAAAGTCTCTATCGCACCCTGAAGGCCGAATACCCGTCGGCGGAGATCGATGTGATGGCGCCGGCCTGGTGCCGCCCGCTGCTGGCGCGCATGCCGGAAGTCAATCAGGCGCTGGCGATGCCGCTGGGCCACGGCGCGCTGGGGCTCGGCGAACGCCGCCGCCTGGGGCGCGCCCTGCGCGCCAACCGTTACGATCGCGCTTACGTTCTGCCCAACTCGTTCAAATCCGCGCTGGTGCCTTTCTTCGCCGATATCCCGCAGCGCACCGGCTGGCGGGGCGAAATGCGCTACGGCCTGCTGAACGACGTCCGCGTGCTCGACAAGGCCGCTTTCCCGCTGATGGTGCAGCGCTATGTGGCGCTGGCCTATGACAAAGGCCGCGTTCAGCGCGCCGACGATCTGCCGCAGCCGCTGCTGTGGCCGCAGCTGCGGGTGAGCGACGAAGAGATCGCCGAAACTACTTCGGCCTTCAACCTGACCGACAGCCGCCCGATCGTCGGCTTCTGCCCAGGCGCGGAGTTCGGCCCCGCCAAGCGCTGGCCGCACTATCACTACGCAGCGCTGGCTCAACGGCTGATCGAGAGCGGCTATCAAATCGCGCTGTTCGGTTCGGCAAAAGACCACGAGGCCGGCGAACAGATCCGCGCCGCGTTGCAGGAAGACGCGCGCGATTTCTGCCTTAACCTGGCCGGAAAAACCCAGCTGGAGCAGGCGGTGATCCTGATCGCGGCCTGCCGGGCGGTGGTCAGCAACGACTCCGGTTTAATGCACGTTGCCGCAGCGTTGAACAAACCGCTGATAGCCTTGTACGGCCCAAGCAGCCCCGACTTCACGCCGCCGCTCTCCGACAAGGCGCGGGTTATCCGCTTGATCAGCGGTTATCACAAGGTGCGTAAAGGCGATGCCGAGCAGGGATACCACCAAAGTTTGATCGATATTCAGCCGCAGCAAGTGTTGGATGCGCTGACGCCGTTACTTGTCGCCAGCGAGGAATAGTCATGCAGGTGTTAATCGTAAAAACGTCCTCGATGGGCGATGTGCTGCATACGCTGCCCGCCCTGACCGACGCGCTGCAGGCCATTCCCGATATCCGCTTCGACTGGGTGGTGGAAGAAGGTTTCAGCCAAATCCCCACCTGGCATCCGGCAGTGGATCGCGTGATCCCGGTGGCCATTCGCCGCTGGCGTAAAAATTGGTTCGGCAGCGACACCCGACAGCAGCGCTGCGACTTCAAGCGCGCGCTGCAAGAACGCCATTACGACGTGGTGATCGACGCGCAGGGCCTGATCAAAAGCGCCGCGCTGATCACCCGCGTCGCCAAAGGCAACAAACATGGCCCGGACTGCAAGAGCGCGCGCGAGCCGTTCGCCAGCTGGTTCTACAACGTGCGTCATGAGATAGACAAACAGCAGCACGCGGTGGAACGCACGCGCGAGCTGTTCGCCAAAAGCCTCGGCTACGATAAACCGGGCAGCTACGGCGATTACGCCATCGCCGCGCGTTTTCTCAGCCAGCCGCCGGTCGATGCCGGTCAATATCTGGTGTTTCTGCACGCGACAACCCGTGACGATAAGCATTGGCCGGAGCAGAACTGGCGCGAGCTGATCGCGCTGACGGCCGACAACGGGCTGAAGATCAAACTGCCGTGGGGCGCAGAGCATGAACATCAGCGCGCGCTACGCTTGGCGGAAGGTTTTCCACATGTCGAAGTGCTGCCGAAGCTCAGCCTGCAGCAGGTGGCCGACGTGCTGGCCGGCGCCAAGGGCGTGGTCTCGGTCGACACCGGACTCAGTCATCTGACCGCCGCGCTCGACAAACCGAACATCACGCTGTTCGGGCCAACCGATCCCGGCCTGATCGGCGGCTACGGGCAAAATCAGCACTCGCTGATTTCGCCGGAAAAAAGCATGGCGACAATTGACGCCGATACGGCATGGCAGGCGTTGCAAAAGGTTATAGCATGAAAAAACTGCACATTATCAACCTGGGTAAAATGGGCGGCGTCGAGCGCCTGTTCCTGCAGTACATCAACGATACCACCGACGGCAGCAACCAGGTCCTGTGCATCAGCGGCGACATTGGCGAAGAGATCCGCCGCCAGTTGCCTGCGCATCAGCCCGTCACCTTCGCCAACCGCCTGATCAATGCGCTGCCGCTGCGCTGCCCGCAGTTCCTGCGCAAATTTTTGCTGAAGTGGAAAATCGAGCGGGCCAACGCCGACGTGGTGATCGTCTGGGACCTGGTGCCGGGGCTGGCGGCCAAACCCAAGCGCGGCAAGCTGGTTTACTACGATCACGGCTGCTCCTGGCGTTACCCCAAGAAT
Source organism: Serratia sp. PL7 (assembly GCF_945957435.1). Classification (NCBI taxonomy): domain Bacteria; kingdom Pseudomonadati; phylum Pseudomonadota; class Gammaproteobacteria; order Enterobacterales; family Yersiniaceae; genus Serratia; species Serratia sp. PL7. Next base: position 64,802 of record NZ_CAMFLB010000027.1, read on the forward strand.
AAAAAGACGCTGCGTTTCTTCGCCATGCTGGACGGCGTCATTTCCGCCTCACACGCGTCGAAGCGAGTGATGGAGCTGCGCTTTAATCTGCCTTGCCCCAATCACGTGGTGATCAACCGCATCAAGACGCCGGCAGGGATCGACAACACACCGAAAACGCTGTCGCAGCCGGTCCGGATCGGCACGGCCTCACGCCTGGTCAGCCTGAAAGGCATCAGCGTTTCCTTATTGATGATGCAGGAGCTGCTGCGGCGCGGGCATGACGTCACGCTGGAAGTGGCCGGCAAAGGGCCGGATCGCGCGGCGTTCGAGGCGCTGGCGGATCGGCTTCAGCTCGGCGACCGCATCACTTTCAGCGGTTATCAGGATGACGTCGCCGGTTTCTTCAATCGCACGCACATCTACATGAGCACGCCGATCACCGAGCCGTTCGGCTTGTCCTGCATGGAATCGCTCTATTTCGGCGTGCCGGTCATCTTCCCGCAGGTCGACGGCCAGCCGGAAGCGGTGAAAGACGGGGTCTGCGGCATTGGCCTGACGCCGTCGGTCACCATCGAACAGCACCGGCAGCTCACCGATATCGAGGTCGACTTCCCGCATGAGGTCTACGATCCGTTGACCGACAGCCTGGTAGCGCCCAAGCTGCTGTCGCATATCGACTGTGCGGATGCCGTTGAGAAATTGCTGGAGCGAGAAACCTACCAGACTCTGAGCCGAAATGCGCAGCGCTATCCTGCGGAACATTTCAACTATGCTCAGTTCAAAGTTGAATTCGACGACACGCTGCGATCCTTTATCGTTTAATCAACACGTGAGCCGGAAAACACGCCCGATGCTAAAATACAGAACGCCGCACCCTGCCTTCAGCTATCTGATCTATCTGGGGTGCGCCATCGCTTTTTGCACCATCCCTTTCGGTTCCGCGACCGGACGCAATCTGTTTTACGTTTCCAGCTACATCGCCTTTATCGCCGTTTGCCTGTATCCGCGCTACTACTTCAGCAACGTTAGAAATCTGCTGCTGCCCGCGTTGATGTTCAGCGTCGGTATGGGAACCATCCTCTGGATGCATCACTTCAAACAGCCGGGTGACTACATCAATATCTATCGCTCTTATATGTCGACCGGCAAACTGCAGCTCGCGACCGCTTTCATCTTGCTGATTGCGCTCAATGAGCGGTTGTGCGTGCAGCGCCTGTTGATCGTTGTGGCTCTCGTCACCGGTCTGGCGATCAACGGTTATTCCCTCTATCAGGGGCTGCGTCTGGATATCCCGCGCGTAGAGCTCAACTTCGATCGCGCCACGGTCGCCGCCTACCTGATGACCGCCATCGATCTGGTCATGATGCAAGCCATCCTGATGCTGCGCACCCGCTACCGTCTGGTGTTGTACATTGCGGCATTCCTGCTGTCCTTCTCTGCGCTGGTGCTCACCGGCACCCGCGCGGCGATGCTGGTCTACCCGGTGGCGATTTGTCTGTCGCTGCTGGCCACCAAGCAACTGGTTTCCAGAAAACACAAGCTCGCGTTGATGGCCTCGGTACCGCTGCTGCTCGTAGCCTGCGGCCTGGTGTTTAAACCGCAGATAGAAGAACGCATTCAGGCCTTTGAGACCGATATGCGTCTGATGGATCAGCCACAGACTGAAAACTCGATCATTTCACGGCTGTCGATGCAAACGCTGGCATGGCGTACCGGCTCACAAGCCCCCTGGGGCCAATCCGCCGAACAGCGCGGCGAAGAGATCCGTGCGATGGTCGCACAGCAACCTCGCCTGTCTGGCGTTATGCCCTATATCAACGTCCACCTGCACAACGAGCTGCTGGAAACCTATTCGCTCAAGGGCGTCTGGGGCGTACTGCTGCTGCTGGCACTCTATGTCTGCCTGTTCTTCTCTTCGTTCCGGCCGCAGCGCAACGCGCTGTTGCTGAGCGTCAGCGCCAGCCTGTTCGTTTACGGGCTGAGCGACGTCATCTTCTTCAGCACGGAAGGCACCGCCATGTTCTGTCTGGCGCTGATCGCTGGAGTGCTCTCCGTGGCGAGACAGACTTCCACACAGGAGCAGGCCGCGTGAACATTCAGCCACCGCTGCTCAGCGTTATCGTGCCGTTTTATAATAACGAAGCGTTCATCATCGCTGCGCTGGATTCGTTATTTACGCAGATTTCTGATGATATTGAGGTGGTGATCATCGACGATGGCTCTACCGATGCGTCGGGGGCGCTGGTCAGCCGGTATCTGGCGCAGCGGCAGCATCCGCAGGTGGCTTTTATTTCTCAGGCCAACGGCGGTATTGCGCACGCCCGCAATGTCGGCCTGCAGCAAGCCACCGGGCGCTACGTCACCTTTCTCGACGGCGACGATCTGCTGAGCGACGACTATCTGGCGATCCTGCATCCCCTGCTGATCGCCGGTGAGTATGACCTGATCGATTTTAATTATCAGAAGTTCACCGAACAACCGCCGAAATCCGAGAACCGCGCGACGCAGCCCGTAGCCTACGACTTTTCATCGTTGGGGCTGAGCTGCCTGCAACCGCTGTTCGCGCGCTCAATGTGGCATCTCTGGAGCCGGGTATATAAACGCACGCTGCTGGCAGGGGAAGCGTTCGAAGACGGCAGGCGCTACGAAGACGTGATTTTCACGCCTTTTCAGTATTTCAAAACTCGCCGCATCGCCCATCTTGACTGCGAGCTCTACTTCTATCGGGACAACAGCCAGGGCATCACCCGCAATATCAAATCCAAAGATATTGAAGATCTGCTGTTCGCCATGGAGAAGATGCTGCGTTTTGTGGCGCAGCATCCCGGGGATGAGCCGCTGCGCCGGTTAGCCGCCCTGATGCTGGCTAACTGCTTTTCCGAGGTGAAAAGCATGTCGAAAGCGGTGTACGGGTATTATCATTACGCGCCGGCAACGCTGCACATTCTGCGCCGCGCCGCCGCGGTCTGCCGCAACAGCGACGTGCCGGGCAAAAAAGTCCGTCAGATGCGCTATGCGCGAGTGGATACCTTTCTTTCGAAGCTACGCGGGCGCAGGCCGCACTAACCGCATCGGCCGGGCGGCCGATGCGTCGTCTCGCCTTTAGCGCGCTAAAGGCACGTGCGCGACCAACTCGTCATAAATCCGCTGCGGTTGAATAACCCCCATCGGGCTTTCCGCCTCCAGCGGCATCGTATAGCCGGTACGCGACACCTGAATGATGCGGTGCAGTTCAGGATCCTGAATCGGCCCGGTGGAGCGTGAATCGGCGGTCACGAACAGGCTGATGGTTTTCACCTTCAACGCCACCGCCAGATGCAGCGGCCCGGTGTCGCCGGTGACAAGAACATGGAAACTGTCGAGCAACGTCAGCAAGCCTTGCAGCCCCGTTTTGCCGATCTGGTTATCCACGCAGGCCTGCGTTTGCGGGCCGATCAAGCTCATAAACTGTTTGGCCTTGCCGTCGTCAAACGGCGCACCAATCAGCACGATGCGTACATTGGGGTGCTTCGCCACCAGCTCATCGGCCAGCCGCGCATAGTGTGAAACCGGCCAGCAACGCGACTCCGTCGATGCCCCCAATTGAAACCCGATGGTGGGGTGGTCGCTGCTTTTGACGCCGCGCTGATAATCCACGGGAATTTCCATCGTCGGATCGTCGCTGCGGCAACCTAAAATGGAAATCAGCTCCAGCTTGCGGCGCACGAAGTGGCCGTAATAATGGAAGACATAGTTGGTCAGCCAAGGCTCCAGCCCGCAAATGCCCGAGCTGTAGTTATCGCGGATAATGTACTTCGCCCCGGCCAGTACGGCGCTGATGATGTCATAAGGCAGATGGGAGTGCAGGATCAGCGCCAAATCCGGCTGATGTTCGCGCAGCGATTTCAGCAACGGGCGTATCGTCTTGATCTTGCTGTCCCAATACACCACGCGATCGTAATAGCGGCCGTTTTCCACCAGCTCGCGGTTTTTCTTGTGCACCACCAGCGTGATGTGCGCGTTGGGGTAGCGTTCCCGCATCGCCCTCAATGCCGGCGTGTTGAACATGAAGTCGCCCAACGCCGTGGTGGAATAGATGACGATATTGTCAAACTGCTGGGCGCCGTCGAACGTCGCCTTGTCCTGAAAACGGCCGTACTTCGCCGTATAGCGCCGCAAGAACCAGTCGGCAACCTTGATTTTCCATTTCTTCGACATGTGCGTGCTTAGTTCGCTTTAAGTTGATAATACTCGGCCAGCGTCATGCCCACCGTGCGCTGCTGCAGCCAGTCAAACAGCTGCTCCAGATCGCGGTACAGCACTTCGATATCCTGTTCAGTTTTGAACGTCGGGCTGCCGCCCGGCATAAACTCGGAGGAGTGCAGCATAAACTCGACGTAGTCATGCCCCTGCGCCAGCGACGTCTCGGCCACGCTGATCATCTTGGCCACGTTGCCGCCACTCGGCCGCAGCCAGTTGACGGACGGCGAACGGCGCTTTCCGCGCAGCCGATCATAGCCCTGCTTGAACGCATTCATCAGCGCCGAATGCTTGTACTGGATGCTCATCGGCACTTCCAGCAGCGCCGAAGCGCCCGGCTTGGCGATGTTCTGCGGATCGATGAAATAGGCCTGCGACGGGAACCGGCTGTAATCGGTACCGCCGTTGCCCTGCGGGTTACCCGGCGAAAACTGCCAGTTGACCCGCGGCGTCACAGAACAGTCCACCTGATAGCCGTATTCCAGCAGCAGTGAGGCATAGTATTCGTTGAACGCCCAACGGCCGGCGCGATGGCTAAGCATTTTGGTCTGGAAGGCATCTTCCAGCAGCTTGGTCATGTAATCGACCTTGGCGCGGATCTGATCGGCGGGATACTCGATCAAATAAGGCTTGTGGCGCCAGTCATCGTCGGTCAGCGGCGTCAACGGCGGGCTGTTCCAGGCGTGCAGGTGCATGCCGACCTCGCCGGCGTCGCGGGCGATCACGTCGCGCGCGAACTCGACGTAGGCCGGGTCCATCGCCATTTCATAGTTGGTGAGATAAACCGGCTTGAAGGCGTATTTCTCGCACAGCGCCTGAAAGCGCGGCAAGAAACGTGTGTTTTCGGTCGCGATGCGATCGTGGTTTTGCCACAGATTATCGCCTTCGGTATCAATGGTGATGAGAAACGCCGGTTTAGTCATGAATATCGAGCCTGATATCAACAGAATGCACTATGTTACGCAGGCCGTTTCGCCAGGGCAAACGACTTTGCTGCCTGGTTTGGACAACGTTGAAGCGCATTCGTCCCCGGCTCGGCGATTTTTTTGCGGCCCGGCAAGAAAACCGTGCAACAGTAGCCACATGCGATCGGGTCATTTAGAATCAAAGATTGGTTTCCCAGAAAGCGACTCATGATGAACGACGCGCCAGCACTAACTTCCGCCCCATCCGTACAGCGTATTTTGATCATAAAACTGCGCCATCACGGCGATATGCTGCTGGTCACGCCGGTCATCAGCAGCCTGCGGCAAAACTACCCGCAGGCGCAGATCGATGTGCTGCTGTATCAGGAAACGCAGGAGATGCTGGCCAGTAATCCGGAATTGTCGACGCTGTTCGCCATCGACCGCCAATGGAAGAAACAGGGCGTCCGCGCGCATCTGGGGCACGAGCTGGCGCTGCTGCGCCGCCTGAAGGCGCAGCGCTACGATCTGGTGGTCAATCTGGCCGATCAGTGGCGCAGCGCCATCATCACGCGCCTGACCGGCGCGCGCATCCGTTTGGGCTTCGATTTCCCCAAACGCCGCGGCTTCCTGTGGCGCCACTGTCACACGCAGCTGGTGCCGGTGGACAATCACGCCCACCTGCATACCGTCGAACAAAATCTCTCGTTGCTGGCGCCGCTGAACCTGCCCACGCTCAATGAGCATGTCACCATGAGTTACGATCCGCAGGATTGGCAGACCTGTGAGCAACGGTTGCAGAAACAGGGCGTCGCCGGCAGTTATATTGTGGTGCAGCCCACCTCGCGCTGGTTCTTCAAATGCTGGAGCGAAGAGAAAATGGCCGCCACCCTCACCGCCTTGCAGGCCGACGGACACCAGTTGGTGATCACCTCCGGCCCCGACGCCAGAGAACAAGCCATGGTAGAGCGCATTTTGGCGCTCTGCCCGCCGCAGGGCGTAATCTCGTTGGCCGGCCAGCTGACGCTGCGCCAACTGGCCGCCCTGATTGATCACGCCAAGCTGTTTATCGGCGTGGATTCAGTGCCGATGCACATGGCCGCCGCGCTGCAAACGCCGTGCGTGGCGCTGTTCGGCCCTTCCAAGCTGACTTTCTGGCGGCCGTGGCAGGCTACCGGCGCCGTGATCTGGGCCGGCGACTTCGGCGAACTGCCCGATCCGGACGCCATTGATACCGGCACCGACGAACGGTATCTCGACCTTATTCCTACAGACGCGGTGATTGCAGCCGCGCGGAGCACGCTGGCATGAAAGCATTTCGTTTGGCGATCGTTCGCCAAAAATACCGCCCGGACGGCGGAGCCGAACGTTTCGTTTCCCGCGCCCTGGAAGCGCTGGAACAACAGGATCTCGATCTGAACGTCATCACCCGCGAATGGCAAGGTGACGCCAATCCCAACTGGCACATTCACCTGTGCAATCCGTTAAAGCTCGGCCGCATCAGCCGCGAACGGGGCTTCGCCGTGGCGGCCAGGGCGCTGTGGCAGAAAGAGCGCTTCGATCTGGTGCAAAGCCACGAACGCATTCCCGGCTGCGACATCTACCGCGCCGGCGACGGCGTACACCGCCGCTGGCTGCTGCAACGCGCGCGTCTGCTGCCGGAGTGGCGCCGCAAGTGGCTGTTCTCCAACCGCTATCACCGCTATGTGATGTGCGCCGAACGCGCCATGTACGCCGCGCCGGAGCTGAAAGCCGTCATCTGCAACGCCGAGATGATCAAGCAGGAAATCATCGCCGACTTTGGCGTGCCCGCCGACAAAATCACGGTGATCTATAACGCCATCGACAACCAAAAGTTCCCGCCCGCCGACGAGGCCCAGCGCCGGCGTCTGCGCGAGCAATATCAGATCCCGCAACAGGCGCACTGCCTGGTCTTCGTCGGCTCCGGTTTCGAGCGCAAAGGGCTGGCCGCCGCCATCCGCGCCGTGGCGGTGACCGACAGCCACCTCCTGGTGGTCGGCAAAGACAAGGCCGAAAAACGCTACCGGGCGCTGGCGCAGTCGCTGGGCTGCGGCGATCGCATTCACTTTATGGGCGTGCAGAAACAGACCTTGCCGTTATATCAGGCCGCGGATGCGCTGCTGCTGCCGACGCTGTACGATCCATTCCCGAATGTGATTCTGGAAGCGATGTCCTGCGGCCTGCCGGTTATCACCAGCACCACCTGCGGCGGCGCCGAGTTTATCACCCCGGGCCAGAACGGCTTCGTGACCGACGCGCTCGACGTGCCGGCCATCACGGAGGCCATTCGGGCGCTGCCGCGCCAGGCGCTGGGATCTTCCATGGGCGAAGCGGCAAGATTGCGCATTATGACGGCTACGCCGGCGCATCTGTCCGAACAGCTCATTTCCCTCTATAACCGGTTACTGGATTAGCTATGCGTATTCTGATGATCATCGATGGCCTGCCGGGAGGCGGCGCGGAAAAAGTGGTGTTGACCCTGTGCCAGGGCATGCAGCAACAGGGGCATAAAGTTAGTCTGATCTCGCTGCGCGACGTCTGCAATTACCCTATCCCGCCGGGCATTGATTATCAGGTGGTGGCCGATCGCAGCCGGGCCCCCTGGCGCAAGCTGACCGAGCTCTCACGCCGCGCCGCCGCGCTGGATCGAGCAATAGCCGAACACGAGCGCCAACACGGCGCGTTCGATCTGGTGTTCTCGAATCTGCATAAAACCGATCGCATCGTCAGCCGCAGCAAGCGGTTGGCCGCGGATCGCCTGTGGTTCTGCATTCACGGCATTCTCTCCACTTCCTACCTCGGCCACCGCAAAGGCCTGGATCGCTGGCTCAAGCAACGTAAAATCGCCAACGTTTACCAGGGGAGAAATATCGTCGCCGTTTCACAGGCGGTCGGCGACGATCTGCAGCAGAAGTTGCCGATCCGCCCGCGCCGCCTGGCGGTCATCAACAATCCGTTCGATATCGACGCCATTCATCAACAGGCGGCGGCGCCTTGCGAACTGGCCGGTCAGGACTACCTGGTGCACGTCGGCCGCTTTCACGCCACCAAGCGGCATGACCGCCTGCTGAAAGCCTATGCGCTCTCCGGCATTCAGGCGCCGCTGGCTTTGATCGGCACCGGGGATGACGCCCGCGTCGCCGAGGTCAAACGTCTGGCGGCAGACTTGGGCATCGCAGAGCGCGTGCTATTCCTCGGTTTCCAGGCCAATCCCTACCCATTTATTCGCCATGCCTCGCTGCTGGTGCTCAGCTCCGACAGTGAAGGGTTTGGCAATGTGCTGGTAGAATCGCTGTTGTGCGGCACGCCGGTGGTCAGCACCCGCTGTCCGGGCGGCCCTGCGGAAATTCTGGAAAAAGCCGGCATGGCTAACGCGTTGGCGGAATTAAACGAAGCGTCGCTGGCAGAAAAAATGGCGGAAATTTACGCCAATCCGCCACAGATAAATCAACAGCAATTGCTGAGCTATGGGCTGGACCCTATTTGCCGTCAATATATTGAGCTGAAAGAAAAATAATAAAAAAATAAGGCAGGTGATACCTGCCTTATTTTCTTCGTTAGCTGAGTGCCTGCATTTTCTGCCAAACCTCATCGACAGAAACATCTTCACAGTGCCCCGACTCACTCTGCAAAATATGATGGCGGCCAGTCCATGGATGCCAGGACGTTTTATCGGTATCGCCAAAGAACACCACCATGTCCTTATTCAACGCGGCGGCAAGATGCATCTGCCCGCCGTCGCTGCACAGCACCCGGTCGCATAAATCAAACCCGCCCAACAGCTCGCGCACCGACGCCGTCGGATAAAGCGCGACGCGTTCGTTTTGGCACAGCGCCAGCAGCTGTTCGGCGCGCTGCCGATCGCCGATGTCGTCCGGCGCCAGCGTGCCCTGCGGCGACCAGAAGATCAGCACGCCGGTGTGGGGATCGGCGGTCAGACGGTTGATGATTTCGGCATAGCGTTCAACCGGCCAGCGTCTTTTCGGGCTGCGGCTGCTGATATGCACGGCGCATACCCGTTCGACCGACGGCAGACGTTCCTGCAGCCGCTGCACCGCCAATTGCCGCTCTTCCGGCGTCAGGAATACCCGCACCGGCGGGATCGGAATGGCTTGATCGGTGATCGCCGATAAATAGCTGTAGGTGTGTTCAACCTGATGGAGGCCGCGGAAATCGTCCTTGCGGAACGGGCGCTGAATCTCTTTCGTGCCCAGATCGGCACCGATGATATGGGTGGCGCCGGCCATTTTTGCTAAACGCAGGCTGTATTTGCAAGGCACCGGGTTGGCCAGAATGACCGCATCGAACTTTATTTTGCGCAGCTTCAGGAAGATCATCAGACGTTCGAAATAAACGCCCAACGTCGTTTCATTTTTCGCCTTGTGCTTGGCCTTTTTATAGACAAAGACTTTCTCGAGATGAGGGTTGTTTTTAACAACGTCCTGGCTGACTTTATTGATCAGCAGATAAACTTTTGCGTCTGGATAGGCAATTTTCACCCCTTCAATCAAGGGCGTAGTGCAAACAAGATCGCCGATGTTGTCGCGGCGAATAATTAAAATATTCTTCATTCCGAGCCTATCGGCGAAATCGCTCGCCGGTTGTCTGAAACTGACACCCAAGGTTACCAAATTAGCGCCTTTCCCTTCCAGTTATGGTACTATTCCGAATAACCCATATAAATGAAATTGATAGAATGTTGCTGCGTTTATATCAGGTACTACTCTACCTCATCCAACCCCTGATCTGGCTCCGCTTACTGCTGCGCAGCCGCAAAGCTCCAGCCTACCGTAAACGCTGGGCGGAACGCTATGGCTTCTGCGCCGGGAAAGTCGTGCCGGGCGGCATTATGCTGCATTCCGTCTCCGTCGGCGAAACGCTGGCGGCCATCCCGCTGGTGCGGGCGCTGCGCCATCGTTACCCCGCTTTGCCGATAACTGTGACCACAATGACCCCGACAGGTTCAGAACGCGTCCAGTCCGCTTTCGGCAAAGACGTGCATCATGTCTATCTGCCCTACGATCTGCCCGGTTCCATGAACCGCTTCCTCGACCAGGTGAATCCCAAGCTGGTGATCATCATGGAAACCGAGCTATGGCCTAACCTGATCAACGCACTGCATCAGCGGCAAATCCCCCTGGTGATCGCCAATGCGCGCCTGTCGGCTCGTTCCGCCGCCGGCTACAAGAAAATTGCCGGATTCATGCGCGATATGCTGCGCCGCATTACGCTAATCGCCGCACAGAACCAGGAAGACGGCGATCGGTTTATCGAACTGGGCCTGAAACGCTCGCAGCTGGCCGTAACCGGCAGCCTGAAATTCGATATCTCCGTCACCCCGGAGCTGGCCGCCCGCGCCGTTACATTGCGCCGCCAATGGGCGCCGCGCCGCCCGGTGTGGATCGCCACCAGCACCCATGACGGTGAAGAAACCATCCTGCTTGAAGCGCACCGCAAACTGCTGGAAAAACACCCCGACCTGCTGCTGATCCTGGTGCCGCGTCACCCGGAGCGCTTCCCGACCGCCAAAGAGCTGGTGCAGAAGGCCGGCTTCAGCTACACCCTGCGCAGCAGCGGCGAAATCCCGTCCGGCAGCACCCAGGTGGTGATCGGCGATACCATGGGCGAACTGATGCTGCTGTACGGCATCGCCGATCTGGCCTTTGTCGGCGGCAGCCTGGTGGAACGCGGCGGGCACAACCCGCTGGAAGCCGCCGCGCACGCCATCCCGGTGCTGATGGGCCCACATACCTTCAACTTTAAAGACATCTGCGCCAAGCTCTCGCAGGCCGAAGGCCTGATCACCGTGACCGACGTGGATTCGCTGGTGAAGGAAGTGGAAACCCTGTTGACCGACGAAGACTACCGTCGCTACTACGGCCGCCATGCGGTGGAAGTGCTGTATCAGAATCAGGGAGCGTTGCAGCGCCTGCTGCAGCTGCTTGAACCGCATCTGCCGCCCCGGAGCCACTGAATGAGCAGCCGCAAAAGCCTGTCGGTGGTGATGATCGCCAAAAACGAAGCCGGGCTGTTGCCGGACTGCCTGCGCTCTGTCGCCTGGGCCGATGAAATCATCGTGCTGGACTCCGGCAGCGAGGACGACAGCGTCGCCGTCGCCGAAAGTCTGGGCGCCAAAGTCTTCACGCACACCGACTGGCAAGGATTCGGCAAGCAGCGTCAGCTGGCGCAAAGCTACGCCAGTCATGACTACGTTTTGATGATCGACGCCGACGAACGCGTCACCCCCGAGCTGCGGCAATCCATCGAGCGGGTGTTGAACGCACCGGACGACGGCGCCGTCTACAGCTGTGCGCGGCGCAACCTGTTCCTTGGCCGTTTCATGCGCCACAGCGGCTGGTATCCCGACCGCGTCAACCGCCTGTACGCCAACCAACGCTATCGCTATAACGACGATCTGGTGCACGAATCGCTGAACATCGGCGACGCCAAAGTGATCCCCCTCAGCGGCGATATGCTGCACCTGACCTGCCGCGACTTCTTCGCCTTCCAGCGCAAACAGCTGCGCTATGCCGAAGAGTGGGCCACGCAACGCCACCGGGCCGGCAAGCGTTGCGGCTATCTGTCCATCCTGACCCACACGCTCGGTGCCTTCGTCAAAACCTGGCTGCTGCGGGCCGGTTTCCTTGACGGTAAACAGGGGTTGCTGTTAGCGGTGGTCAACGCGCAATATACCTTCAATAAATATGCCGCATTATGGGCATTGGGCCGCAACTACTCAGAGAAGTGAATCATGACCAGCAAAGCCATCTATCCCGGGACCTTCGATCCCATGACCAACGGCCACCTGGATTTAGTGACGCGCGCGTCGCTGATGTTCGATCACGTGATTCTGGCCATCGCCGCCAGCCCGAGCAAAAAGCCGCTGTTCAGCCTGGATGAGCGCGTGGCGCTGGCGACGCAGGTCACCTCGCATCTGGGCAATGTGGAAGTGCTGGGTTTCAGCGAGCTGATGGCGCACTTTGCCGCTCACCAGAATGCCAATATCCTGGTGCGCGGCCTGCGGGCGGTGTCTGACTTTGAGTACGAATTGCAGCTGGCGAACATGAACCGCCATTTGATGCCGACGCTGGAAAGCGTGTTCCTGATGCCTTCCGAAGAGTGGTCGTTCATCTCCTCTTCACTGGTGAAAGAGGTCGCGCGTCACGGCGGCGATATCGCGCCTTTCCTGCCTGACGTGGTTACGCAGGCGCTGATGGCGAAGCTCGCCGCCGAGTGATGCTCAGCGCTGGCAGCGCCGGCAAAAGAAGGTGCTGCGCTGCCCGTGCTTGGCGGATTCGATCGGCGTGCCGCACGCGCGGCAAGGTTCTCCCGCCCGCCCGTAAACCTGCAACTCCTGCGCGAAATACCCCGGTTTGCCGTCCGACTGCAAAAAGTCGCGCAATGTCGTACCGCCCTGCTCGATGGAGCGCTGCAACACCGCCTTGATGGTCTTCACCAGCCGTTCCGCTTCGGCTTTGCTCAACGATCCCGCCGGACGATCGGGCAGGATCCCGGCGCTGAACAGCGATTCACTGGCGTAAATGTTACCGACGCCGACCACCAGCTTGTTATCCATCAGCCACGGTTTGATCAGCGTGCGCTTATTGCGTGATTTTTCATACAGGTAGTCGCCGTTGAACGCTTCACTCAGCGGTTCCGGCCCCAGATGCGCCAACACGCTGCTGGTCGCCAGGTCTTCGCACCACAGCCAGGCGCCGAAACGGCGCGGATCGGTATAGCGCAGGATCATGCCGTTGCTGATCACCAAATCGACGTGGTCGTGTTTGCCCGCTTCATCTTCGTTCTCCTCGCGCAGCATGCGCAGGCTGCCCGACATGCCCAGGTGCACGATAATCCAACCGTTCTCCAGCTCGATCAGCAGGTATTTGGCTCGGCGCTGCACGCTGAGCACCGGCCTATCGCTCAGCGTCAGGATCTGCTCGGAAACCGGCCAGCGCAGGCGCGCGTTGCGCACCACCGCATACTGAATGCTGTGGCCAACAAGATAAGGCTCTATACCGCGTCTGCTCGTCTCAACTTCCGGTAATTCAGGCATCTGGCTTCCCCTCCGACGTTTTCTACCCTTTATAAAACAAAAAACCCGGCCAAGGCCGGGTTTTTCATTAATCCACTAAAATTATTTAATTTTAGCTTCTTTGTATACTACGTGCTGACGGACAACTGGATCGAATTTCTTCAGTTCCAATTTTTCCGGCTTAGTACGCTTGTTCTTCGTGGTGGTATAGAAGTGACCAGTACCAGCAGAAGAAACCAGCTTGATCTTCTCGCGAACACCTTTAGCCATGATGCAGTTCCTTAATACTTCTCACCACGGGCACGCAGATCGGCCAAGACCGTCTCAATACCCTTCTTATCGATAACACGCATACCTTTAGCAGATACACGCAGAGTTACAAAGCGCTTCTCAGCCTCAACCCAAAAACGGTGTGAGTGCAGGTTAGGCAGAAAACGGCGTTTGGTCGCGTTCATTGCGTGGGAACGGTTGTTACCGCTCACCGGGCGCTTGCCAGTAACTTGGCAGACTCGGGACATGTCTATTCTCCAAAAATCAAATCAGCTCGAGCTTCGTATAGGGTATGGCCGCCTCGTCAGGCTTTTAGAGCCCATCTCAGCAAACTTCATACTGAGGAGACTCTCGTCATCAGGTAGAAACCACACATCAGGTCAGAAACCTGCTGAGATAGGCTCTTGCGCCAAACCCAAGATTCTCAAAGGTGGCGTAGTATACGCTCTGAAGCGTAAGTGCTCAAGTCCCGAACAGCTAAAGATCCCACAAGGATCGCGAAAAAATCGCTTAAAGCCATCCGCGCTCGGCAAAAGAGACGCATTCACCCCGACCGATCACCAAATGATCGAGCACTCGGATCTCCAATAACTGACAGGCTTTCACCACCTGTTCCGTTATCAAACGGTCGGCATGACTGGGTTCAGCCTTACCCGAGGGGTGATTATGCGCGAGAATCAGCGCGGCGGCATTAGCCTTCAACGCTTCACGCACAATTTCTCTCGGGTAGACGACGACGCTGCTGATGGTACCAGCAAACATCTCCTGATGGCGAATAACCCGGTGCTGATTGTCTAAAAACAATACCAAAAAGACCTCTCGCTCGCGATGGGCCAGCAGGCTTTGCAGATAATGCTGGGTGACGCGCGGATTGAGCATGGCGTTTTCCTGCGACAAATGGCTGGAAAAGAAGCGCAGCGCCAGCTCGGCAATCGCCTGCAGCTGCGTATAGCTGGCATCCCCCAGGCCTTTTTGGCTACAAAAAGCCTGATGATCGGCCGACATCAGGTGATAAAGCGAGCCGAACCGGCGCAGCAGCTGCTCCGCCAGCTGCATCACGTGCACGCCGGGCAATCCGGTGCGCAAGAAAATGGCCAACAGCTCTGCGTCGGACAGCGCCGCCGCCCCCTGCATCAACAGCTTTTCACGCGGCGCCAGCGCGCCCGGCCAGCACGCCACAATCGGGTTGCTCATCGTGTTCCTCCCTGAAAGGGCTACAGCATGCCATGTGCTGCCCGGCGCGTTCGACAGGTGTTTGATAACATTGCGAAGTGTTTCGCAAAGCACAATGTAACGCCCTGCAGCCATTGCGGAATCACTCACCTGAACGGCGGATATGCTAAAATGGCGCATCTTTCGGCTTTCAATCGGACAATGATGATGACGGGACTTTCCGGCAAACATATTGTGCTTGGCATCAGCGGCGGCATCGCCGCCTACAAATGCCCAGAGCTGGTGCGCCGCCTGCGCGACAGGGGTGCAGAAGTGCGCGTGGTGATGACCCACGCCGCCAAGGCGTTCATTACGCCACTGACGCTGCAGGCCGTTTCCGGCTACCCGGTGTCCGACGATCTGTTGGATCCCGCCGCCGAAGCCGCCATGGGCCACATCGAACTGGGCAAGTGGGCGGATCTGGTGATTCTGGCGCCGGCGACCGCCGATCTGCTGGCGCGCGTCGCCGCCGGCATGGCCAACGATCTGCTGACTACCGTCTGCCTGGCGACCGACGCCCCTATCGCCGCCGCCCCCGCCATGAACCAGCAGATGTATCGCGCCGCCGCCACGCAGGCCAACCTGCAAACGCTGCAGACGCGCGGCATGCTGCTCTGGGGGCCGGACAGCGGCAGCCAGGCCTGCGGCGACGTCGGCCCGGGCCGCATGCTGGATCCGCTGGACATCGTCGACCTGGCGAACGCGCATTTCTCCGCCCCGCAGGATCTGCAACATTTGCAGGTTATGATCACCGCCGGCCCAACGCGTGAAGCGCTGGATCCGGTACGTTTCATCAGCAATCACAGCTCCGGCAAAATGGGCTTCGCCATCGCCCGCGCCGCCGCCGCCCGCGGCGCGCAGGTGACGCTGATCGCCGGGCCGGTCAGCCTGCCGACGCCGCCATCGGTCACCCGAGTGGACGTCACCAGCGCGCTGGAGATGGAGCAGGCGGTGCAACAGCGCGCGGCGCAGCAGCAGATTTTCATCTCCTGCGCCGCCGTGGCCGACTACCGCCCCGAGCAGATCGCCGATGAAAAAATAAAAAAACAGGGTGATGAAATCGTCCTCAAGATGGTAAAAAACCCCGATATCGTCGCCGGCGTGGCCGCGATGACCAAAAATCGACCGTTTGTCGTGGGGTTTGCCGCCGAAACCCAGAATGTGGAAGAATACGCGCGGCAAAAACTGGCGCGTAAGAAGCTGGATTTGATTTGCGCTAACGATGTATCGCTTGCAGAGCACGGGTTCAACAGCGACACCAATGCCCTGCACCTTTTTTGGCAGGATGGAGAAAAGCGCCTGGCGCTGAGCGACAAGGCACTCCTTGGCCAACGTTTAATAGACGAGATAGTCAGCCGTTATGATGAAAAAAATCGACGTTAAGATCCTCGACCCGCGTATCGGTCAGGATTTCCCGCTACCGACCTACGCCACGCCGGGCTCCGCCGGTCTCGACCTGCGCGCCTGCCTGGACAGCGCGGTAGAGCTGGCGCCGGGTGAAACCACGCTGCTGCCCACCGGCCTCGCGATCCACATCGCCGACGCCGGCCTGGCGGCAGTGATCCTGCCGCGCTCCGGCCTGGGCCATAAGCACGGCGTCGTGCTGGGCAACCTGGTCGGCCTGATCGACTCCGATTACCAGGGCCAGCTGATGGTGTCCGTTTGGAACCGCGGCCAGAAGCACTTCACCATCGAGCCGGGCGAACGCATCGCGCAGATGGTCTTCGTGCCGGTGGTGCAGGCCGAATTCAACCTGGTGGAAGAGTTCGACAGTAGCGAGCGCGGCGAAGGCGGCTTCGGCCACTCGGGGCGCCACTAAGCGCCACCCAATGCACGATGGCCGGCAGGGAAACGTCGCCTGAACCTTGCCTTTCCGGGGAGAAGGATGTCTCTGCGGCAAGGTTTTACCGCGACAATTGCAGCGCACACCAGGCAGCGCGGAAAAAGGCCGTTAAGGCCGCTGACCCCAGCATCGTAAAAAAGCTATCACATAAGCCGCACAGAGCCTGCTCTGCAGCGGCCGGTGCCCGGGTTTCCGTCAGTTAAGTTTTAGCAAGGGTCTAATCAGACATGGCAGAAAAAGAAAATACGAAAAGGAATCGGCGCGAGGAAATATTGCAGGCGTTAGCCCAGATGCTGGAATCCAGCGACGGCAGCCAGCGCATTACCACCGCCAAGCTCGCCGCGAACGTGGGTGTTTCTGAAGCTGCGCTGTACCGGCATTTCCCCAGCAAGACACGGATGTTCGACAGTCTGATCGAGTTTATCGAAGACAGCCTAATCACCCGCATCAACCTGATCTTGCAGGACGAGAAAGAGACGTTTAATCGTCTGCGCCTGATTTTACTGCTGATTCTGGGCTTTGCGGAACGCAACCCGGGGCTGACGCGCATCATGACCGGCCACGCGCTGATGTTTGAACAGGATCGCCTGCAGGGCCGCATCAACCAGCTGTTCGAACGCATCGAGGCGCAGCTGCGTCAGGTGCTGAAAGAGCGCAAATTGCGCGAAGGCAAAGGCTTCATCGTCGATGAAACGCTGTTGGCCAGCCAGCTGCTGGCCTTCTGCGAAGGCATGTTGTCGCGCTATGTGCGTTCGGAATTCCGCTATCGTCCAACGCAGGAATTCGACGCCCGCTGGCCGCTATTGGCGGCACAGCTGCAATAACGAAAACGCCGGGCATGCCCGGCGTTTTTATTTATACCCCGTACTGCTCGCGGTAAGCGCGCACCGCCGCCAGGTGGTCCGCCATTTCCGGTTTCTCTTCCAGATAAGCGATCAGGTCCTTCAGCGTCACGATCGAAATCACCTTGCAGTGATAGTCGCGTTCCACTTCCTGAATGGCGGAGATATCCGCGCGGCCGCGTTCCTGACGGTCGAGGGAGATCAGCACCCCCGCCAGCGAAGCGCCGCTGGCGCCGATGATTTCCATCGATTCGCGGATCGCGGTGCCGGCGGTGATCACATCATCCACCAGCATCACACGCCCCTGCAGCGGGCTGCCGACCAGCGAACCACCCTCGCCGTGGGTCTTGGCTTCCTTGCGGTTAAAGCAGTAAGGCACGTCGCGCTCATGGTGTTCCGCCAGCGCAACCGCCGTGGTGGTGGCGATAGGAATGCCTTTATAGGCCGGGCCAAACAGCAGATCGAAATCGATGCCGGAGTCCATCAGGGCTTCGGCGTAGAAGCGCCCCAACAGCGCAAGATCGCGCCCGGTATTAAACAGGCCGGCGTTGAAGAAATACGGGCTGGTGCGGCCGGATTTCAGGGTGAACTCGCCGAATTTCAATACCTGCTTGTTAAGCGCGAACTCGATAAACTGGCGCTGATAGGCTTTCATTACTGCTTCTCCTCGTCTGAATCTGCTTGGGTCTTGTCATTACTGCCGCCCGATCGTCGGGCATAAAAAAGGCGACTTCTCAGTCGCCTTAAAAAATCAGTCCGCCAGCGCCGCTTTCTGCGCCTGGAAGATGGTTTCGATGCCCCCTCGGGCCAGCGCCAATAGCGCCAACAGCTCATCGTGGCTGAACGGCTCGCCTTCGGCGGTGCCCTGCACTTCAATCATGCGGCCGTCTTCCATCATCACCACGTTCATGTCGGTTTCCGCCGCGGAATCTTCCACATACTCCAGATCGCACAGCGCTTCGCCGTTGACGATGCCGACGGAAACCGCCGCTACCATGCCCTTCATCGGGTTGGCTTTCAGCTTGCCGTTGGCCACCAGGGTGTTCAGCGCATCGGCCAGCGCCACGCAGGCGCCGGAGATGGAGGCGGTGCGGGTACCGCCGTCGGCCTGCAGTACGTCGCAGTCGAGGGTGATGGTGAATTCACCGAGCTTTTTCAGATCCACCGCGGCGCGCAGCGAGCGCGCGATCAGGCGCTGGATCTCCAGCGTGCGGCCACCTTGTTTGCCTTTGGCGGCTTCACGTGCGTTGCGGCTGTGGGTGGAGCGCGGCAGCATGCCGTACTCGGCGGTGATCCAACCTTGCCCCTGGCCTTTCAGGAAGCGCGGAACGCCCTCTTCTACCGTGGCGGTGCACAAGACTTTGGTATCGCCAAACTCAACCAGCACTGAGCCTTCAGCGTGTTTGGTATAGTGACGGGTCAGTGTCAGGGGGCGAACTTGCTGTGGTGCTCTGCCTGCAGGACGCATGGGCTCTCTCCGGCTTCAAATCAACTATTGGCTGCGCATTATACGGGCTTCGTGACGTAATGCCTATCCTGCCCGCAGTCGCGACGCTATAATCGCCCCATCTTTTCCTATTACGGGTACGCATCAATGATCCGCAGCATGACCGCCTACGCCCGGCGTGAAATCAAGGGTGAATGGGGCAGCGCAGCCTGGGAGCTGCGTTCCGTTAACCAGCGCTACTTAGAAACCTACATCCGTCTGCCGGAGCAATTCCGCAGCCTGGAGCCGGTGATCCGTGAACGTATCCGTGGCCGCCTGACCCGCGGCAAAGTCGAATGCAACCTGCGTTTCGAACTGGATCCAAGCGCGCAAAGCTCGCTGATCCTGAACGAAAAACTGGCCAAACAGCTGGTCGAAGCCGCCAACTGGGTGAAAATGCAGAGCGACGAAGGAGAAATCAACCCGATCGACGTGCTGCGCTGGCCGGGCGTGATGTCCGCGCAGGAGCAGGATCTGGACGCCATCAGCGCCGAGCTGATGCAAGCGCTGGACGGCGCGCTGGATGACTTTATCGTCGCACGCGAGAGCGAAGGCGCCGCGCTGAAGACGCTGATCGAACAACGCCTCGACGGCGTCAGCGCCGAAGTGGTCAAAGTGCGCGCCCAGATGCCGAACATCCTGCAATGGCAGCGCGAGCGCCTGGTCAGCAAGCTGGAAGAGGCGCAGGTACAGCTGGAAAACACCCGCCTGGAGCAAGAGCTGGTGCTGATGGCGCAGCGTATCGACGTCGCCGAAGAGCTGGACCGTCTGGAAGCGCACGTGAAAGAGACGCACAACATCCTGAAAAAGAAAGAAGCCGTCGGCCGCCGCCTCGACTTTATGATGCAGGAGTTCAACCGCGAATCGAACACCCTGGCCTCCAAGTCGATCAATGCCGACGTCACTGCTTCCGCCATCGAGCTGAAAGTGCTGATCGAGCAAATGCGCGAGCAGATCCAGAATATCGAGTGATCCTGCCCCTTATGTCATCAAGCCCGCGCCACGCGGGCTTTTTTATGGCTGCAAATCAGCGATAGGCGGCCACCAGCTCCTCACCGATCAACCCCATTTTCTGCAGCTGCACCGCAATGCTCCAGGTTGAGCGCTCGAACTCATCGCTCAGCGCTTCCAGCGTCGCCCCGGCCGCATGGCTCTCGCGCAGCCGCAGTTTTTCCTCTTCCGGCCAGGGGAAGTAGGCATTGGCAGGTCGGCCCTCGACCAGATTCTTCTGCCGTTTCTCCTCCGGCGTCAACCGGGCTTTTTTCTGCAGTTCGGCTTCACCGTCGAACTCGTTGGCCAACGCGAACAGCAGGCGGATAGCCTCCGGTGTGCAGGCCGCTGAAGCCGGTTTCAACAGCTCGCCGGTGTCGGGATTAACGCCGTTGGCCAGCGCCCTGAGTAACGTGCCGGTATTCATCGTTCGCCTCCTTGCCCGAGAAAATGCGCGCCGGTCACGGCGCCTTGTTCAGGCATTTTTCTCTGCCTCCCTCGAGAAAACCATGCTTTAGGCCATGAAAAAGCGCCAGTTGCGAGCCAGATTCCAGGCGTTTGCACATAAGTGACGGTGATTGCATCAAGTTGCGAGCCGGCAGACCCCTGGGGAACCGGCTCACCGGGGGCTTATGAAAAACTGCCGAGCAGCGCGTGCGGATGACAATCGGCAAGATATCCCGCATGCCATAAGTATTTTGTTCTAATTATCACGCAAGGTAATGAAAGGATGGCGATGCTGTGGCTAAATGTGTTTTTTTCCTGCCCGTGAACCGTACGGACCGTTTATGCCACAAATTCTGCAATTTATTATGGCCCTGGTGGTGATCATCGCCCTGGCGCTGCTGGTCAGCAATAATCGCAAGAAAATCCGCCTGCGCTATATCATCCAGCTGTTGGTGATCGAAGGCGCGCTGGCCTATTTCTTCCTGCACTCCGCCAGCGGGCTCAGCGTGATCAAACACGTCGCCGGCTTCTTCGACACCCTGCTCGCCTACGCAGCCCAAGGATCGGAGTTCGTGTTCGGCGGCATGAGCAAGGATGGTCTGGCGTTCATCTTCCTCGGCGTTTTGTGCCCTATCATCTTTATTTCCGCCCTGATCGGCATTTTGCAGCATTTCCGCATCCTGCCGCTGATCATCCGCCTGGTCGGCACCCTGCTGTCCAAGGTCAACGGCATGGGCAAGCTGGAATCGTTCAACGCCGTCAGCACGCTGGTGCTGGGGCAGTCGGAGAACTTTATCGCCTATAAAGGCATCATCGGCGATATCTCGCCGCGCCGCATGTACACCATGGCCGCGACCGCCATGTCGACGGTTTCGCTCTCCATCGTCGGCGCCTACATGTCGATGATCGACGCGCAGTACGTGGTGGCGGCGTTGATCCTTAATATGTTCAGCACCTTCATCATCCTGTCGATCATCAACCCATATCAGGTTGAAGACGAGCCGGAGCTGAAGCTGAACAAACTGCATGAAGATCAGAGCTTCTTCGAAATGTTGGGCGAGTACATTCTGGCCGGCTTCAAGATTGCGATGATCATCGCGGCGATGCTGATCGGCTTTATCGCGCTGATCTCCGCCGTCAATGCGCTGTTCTCTGCGGTGCTCGGCATCAGCTTCCAGCAGATCCTCGGCTACGTGTTCTATCCGCTGGCCTGGCTGATCGGCATCCCGGCGGAAGAGGCCCTGAAGGCGGGCAGCATCATGGCGACCAAACTGGTAGCCAACGAATTCGTGGCGATGATTGAACTGAAGAAGATCGCGGCGGAGCTGTCGCCGCGCGGGCTGGGCATTCTGTCGGTGTTCCTGGTGTCGTTCGCCAACTTCGCCTCCATCGGCATCGTCGCCGGCGCCATCAAAGGGCTGAACGAGCAGCAAGGCAACGTGGTTTCCCGTTTTGGCCTGAAGCTGGTTTACGGCTCGACGCTGGTGAGCCTGTTGTCGGCGGCCATCGCCGGCCTGGTGCTGTAATCCCCACTCCCGGCCGCAGGGCCGGGAGTTCGTTTTAAAACGCCACGCACACCGGCGCATCCACCCGCATTACCGAATCCTGCGCGAACTGCTGCTTATAGCCGCTGCGCAGCGCCTCGATATTCGCCTCGCTCTCTTTGTCCGGCGCATGAATCAGCAGCAGCGCCTTGCTGTTCTCGCGCGCCAGCTTGCCGTCGTGACCCAGCCACTGTCCTTTGGCATCAAAGACCGTCAGCCCGTCTTTAAAACGCGGCGTCACCTGGCTATCAACGAAGGTTTGCCACTCGGCGGCAGTGATCGCCGGCCCCGCAGGGCGGTTCAGGCCGAAGTAGAGCGTTGTTTGCATCATCGGATCGCCGGTACGGCAAGCCGGGATGGGTGACACAGCCTGGTGGCCTGGCGCCACGCAGCCGCTCAGCAACAGGGCGGCCACCACGGCGCCGGCGGCCAGTTTCGGGGGGTTTTTCATCTGCAGTCTCGGTTTCTCGGTTGAAGGATTAGCTGCAAAAAGCATAGTCAGCGATGGAAACCAGCGCGAAATTTCTAATGCTTTTATTAACAGCAAGATGTTAAAAAAGGCTGGTTATCGGCAATAAAAACGGAGTTTGGATTAGCTAAATTAATCCGAAACGCCATCAGTGAAAAAAACTCAGTGGCGCGCGTCCTCGGCGGCGATTACCCTGCCGGCCATCATTCTGAGGCAAGTACGCTGTGAACCCCTTATGTTACTGAGCATCCTTTATATCATCGGCATCACCGCCGAAGCCATGACCGGCGCGCTGGCCGCCGGCCGCCGTCAAATGGACATGTTCGGCGTGATCATCATCGCCTCTGTCACCGCAATCGGCGGCGGGTCGGTGCGCGATATGTTGCTCGGGCATTTTCCGTTGGGCTGGGTCAAACACCCGGAATACATCGTCATCGTCGCGATAGCGGCGATCGTCACCACCTGGGTGGCTCCTCTGATGCGCCATCTGCGCCGCCTGTTCCTGGTGCTCGACGCCGTCGGCCTGATCGTCTTCTCCATCATCGGCGCGCAGGTGGCCCTGGATATGGGGCACAGCGCCATTATCGCCGCCATCGCCGCGGTGATCACCGGCGTCTTCGGCGGGGTGCTGCGCGATATGTTCTGCAACCGCATCCCGCTGGTTTTCCAGAAGGAGATCTACGCCGGCATCTCCTTCAGCGCCGCCTGGCTGTATATCGGCCTGCAGCACCTCAGCCTGCCGCACAATCTGGTGGTGATCCTCACCTTGGTCGCCGGCCTGAGCGCGCGTCTTATCGCCCTGCGCTTCCGCCTCGGCCTGCCGGTGTTCAACTACCAGCATCCGGATCACTGATCTCGGGGCGGCAACGCGCCGCCGCCGAGGCCAAAACTGCAAAAATGTCGCCCTTCGACGCGCAAATTCACCCTTTCGACGCTTTTTCCACGCAAAGCCGCGGGCAAAATGCGAGCTAACGCTGCACCCGGCGCGTTAGCCGTGTATACTGTGCGGAGAAAATACACATCCGCTGTTTTTGGCATATCAACCGTTATCAACGAACATCATCATGGCTCAAGGCACGCTTTATATTGTCTCTGCTCCCAGTGGCGCAGGTAAATCAAGTCTGATTCAGGCTTTGTTAAAGACGCAACCGCTGTACGACACGCAGGTTTCGGTTTCGCACACCACGCGCGACAGTCGCCCGGGTGAAAATCACGGCGAGCATTATTTCTTCGTCTCGAAAGACGAATTCCGCCGGATGATCGAGCAGGACGCGTTTCTTGAGCACGCCGAAGTGTTCGGCAACTATTACGGCACTTCGCGCGCCGCCATCGAACAAGTCTTGTCGACCGGCGTGGATGTGTTTCTGGATATCGACTGGCAGGGCGCGCAGCAAATCCGCGCCAAAATGCCGCAGGCGCGCAGCATCTTCATTCTGCCGCCGTCGAAGGAAGAACTGGGCCGCCGCCTGCGCGGGCGCGGGCAGGATTCCGAAGAGGTGATCGCCAAACGCATGGCTCAGGCCGTGGCGGAAATGACGCATTACGCGGAGTACGATTACCTGATCGTGAACGATGATTTCGATCTGGCGCTGTCCGATCTGAAGACCATCATTCGCGCCGAACGCCTGCGTTTGGGCCGCCAGTTGCTGCGGCATGACGCTTTAATCAGCAAACTATTGGCAGACTGAAGGCAGTTTCAGTATCATGCCCAGTCTTTTCGTCACCTGTGGAGTAGCACAAATATGGCACGCGTAACTGTTCAAGACGCTGTAGAGAAAATTGGTAACCGTTTTGACCTGGTGTTGGTCGCTGCTCGTCGGGCGCGTCAGATCCAGACCGGCGGCAAAGATGCACTGGTTCCGGAAGAGAACGACAAGTACACCGTTATCGCCCTGCGCGAAATCGAAGAAGGCCTGATCACCAGCCAGATCCTCGACGTGCGTGAGCGCCAGGAACAGCAAGAGCAGGAAGCCGCAGAGATTCAAGCGGTTACCGCGATTGCTGAAGGTCGTCGTTAATTAGACTGCGAGTCCGCCTTGTACCTGTTTGAAAGCCTGAATCTGCTGATTCAACGTTACCTGCCCGAGGAGCAGATTAAGCGCCTCAAACAGGCATACCTCGTCGCGCGCGACGCGCACGAGGGCCAGACACGCTCCAGCGGTGAGCCCTACATTACTCACCCGGTCGCCGTGGCCTGCATCCTGGCGGAAATGCGTCTCGATCACGAGACGCTGATGGCGGCGTTGCTGCACGACGTCATCGAAGATACCCCAGCCACCTATCAAGATATGGAACAGCTGTTCGGCAAGAGCGTCGCCGAACTGGTTGAGGGCGTCTCCAAGCTCGACAAGCTGAAGTTCCAGGACAAGAAAGAAGCGCAGGCGGAAAACTTCCGCAAGATGATCATGGCGATGGTGCAAGATATCCGCGTCGTGCTGATCAAGCTGGCCGACCGTACGCACAACATGCGCACCCTCGGTTCGCTGCGCCCCGACAAACGCCGGCGCATCGCGCGTGAAACCCTGGAAATCTACAGCCCTCTCGCCCACCGTCTGGGTATTCATCACCTGAAAACCGAGCTGGAAGAGCTGGGCTTCGAGGCGCTGTACCCAAACCGTTATCGCGTGATCAAGGAAGTGGTGAAAGCCGCGCGCGGCAACCGCAAAGAGATGATTCAAAAAATCCTCTCCGAGATCGAAGGGCGGCTGACCGAGGCCGGCATCGCCTGCCGCGTCAGCGGAAGGGAAAAACACCTCTACTCCATCTACCTCAAGATGCACCTGAAAGAACAGCGTTTCCATTCCATCATGGATATCTACGCGTTCCGGGTGATCGTGAAAGAGGTCGATACCTGCTACCGCGTACTCGGCCAGGTGCACAGCCTGTATAAACCGCGCCCAGGGCGGGTGAAAGATTACATCGCCATTCCCAAGGCCAACGGCTATCAATCGCTGCATACCTCGCTGATCGGCCCGCACGGCGTACCGGTCGAAGTGCAGATCCGCACCGAAGACATGGACCAGATGGCTGAGATGGGGGTGGCCGCGCACTGGGCTTACAAGGAAAGAGAACAGGGCGAAACCGGCACCACGGCGCAGATCCGCGCCCAACGCTGGATGCAAAGCCTGCTGGAGCTGCAGCAAAGCGCTGGCAGTTCGTTTGAATTTATCGAGAGCGTCAAATCCGATCTGTTCCCGGATGAGATTTACGTTTTCACCCCGGAAGGCCGCATCGTCGAGCTGCCCGCCGGCGCCACGCCGGTCGACTTCGCCTATGCGGTGCATACCGATATCGGCCATGCCTGCGTCGGCGCGCGCGTCGATCGTCAGCCGTACCCGCTGTCACAGTCGCTGACCAGCGGCCAGACCGTCGAGATCATCACCGCACCGGGCGCGCGGCCCAACGCCGCCTGGCTGAACTTCGTGGTCAGCTCGAAAGCGCGCGCCAAAATTCGCCAGATGTTGAAGAACCTCAAGCGCGACGACTCCGTCGGCCTCGGCCGCCGACTGCTCAACCATGCGTTGGGCGGCAGCCGCAAGCTGGCCGAAATCCCGCAGGAAAACATTCAGCACGAGCTGGACCGCATGAAGCTGGCGACGCTGGACGATCTGCTGGCGGAAATCGGCCTCGGCAACGCCATGAGCGTGGTGGTGGCGAAGAATCTGCAGGGCGATCAGTCCAGCCTGGGCACCACCTCCGGCGTGCGTAACCTGGCCATCAAGGGCGCCGACGGCGTGTTGATCACCTTCGCCAAGTGCTGCCGTCCGATTCCGGGCGACCCGATTATCGCTCACGTCAGCCCGGGCAAAGGGCTGGTGATCCACCATGAATCCTGCCGCAATATTCGCGGCTATCAGAAAGAGCCTGAGAAGTTCATGGCGGTCGAGTGGGATAAAGAGACCGAGCAGGAGTTCATCGCCGAGATCAAGGTGGATATGTTTAACCACCAGGGCGCGCTGGCCAACCTGACGGCAGCGATCAACGCGGCCGAGTCCAATATTCAGAGCCTGAACACCGAAGAGAAAGACGGTCGGGTTTATAGCGCCTTTATCCGCTTGACCACCCGCGATCGCATCCATTTGGCAAACATTATGCGTAAAATCCGTATCATGCCGGATGTGATCAAAGTTAACCGCAACCGAAACTAGCGCTTATGAGTCCTGAACGCTATGCGCGGATTTGTGAAATGCTCGCGACCCGGCAGCCGGATTTGACGGTCTGCCTGGAGCAAGTGCACAAGCCGCATAACGTCTCCGCCATTATCCGCACCGCCGACGCCGTCGGCGTGCATCAGGTCCACGCCGTGTGGCCCACCACCCGCATGCGCACCCTGGTTTCCTCCGCCGCCGGCAGCAACAGCTGGGTCAGCGTTAAAACCCATCCCACCATCGGCGACGCGGTCGGTCACCTGAAAGCGCAGGGCATGCAAATTCTGGCCACCAACCTGTCTGCGCGCGCGGTCGATTTCCGCGAGGTGGACTACACCCGGCCAACCTGCGTGCTGCTCGGCCAGGAAAAAACCGGCATCACCGAAGAAGCGCTGGCGCTCGCCGATCAAGACATCGTCATTCCGATGATCGGCATGGTGCAATCGCTCAACGTCTCCGTGGCTTCGGCGCTGATCCTGTATGAGGCGCAGCGCCAGCGGCAAAACGCCGGCCTGTACCGCCGCGACAACAGCATGCTGGACGAAGAAGAGCAGCAGCGTCTGCTGTTCGAAGGCGGCTATCCGGTGCTGGCCAACGTGGCCAAACGCAAGGGGCTGCCGCGTCCGCAGATCGACGAACAGGGTCAGGTGGTCGCCAGCGCCGAATGGTGGGCGGCCATGCAGGCGACGGTGCGCAAATGAAAGGCCGCCTGCTGGATGCTGTCCCACTCACCACGCTTTCCGGGGTTGGCGCCAGCCAGGCGGGCAAACTGGCCAAGCTTGGCCTCGAGACCATTCAGGATCTGCTGCTGCACCTGCCGCTGCGCTACGAAGACCGCACCCGCCTCTATCCGATCAACGATCTGCTGCCGGGCATCTACGCCACGGTAGAAGGGGAAGTGCTGCGCAGCGACATCAGCTTCGGCCGCCGCCGCATGCTGACCTGCCAGATCAGCGACGGCACCGGCATCCTCACCATGCGCTTCTTCAACTTCAACGCCGCAATGAAGAACAGCCTGGCCACCGGCCGCCGCGTGACCGCCTACGGCGAGATCAAACGCGGCAACCACGGCGCGGAGATCATTCATCCGGAATACCGTATTCAGGGCGAAGCCAGCGAGGTCGAGCTGCAGGAGTCGCTGACGCCGGTCTACCCCACCACCGAGGGGGTGCGGCAGGCCACGCTGCGCAAGCTGACCGACCAGGCGCTGGCGCTGCTGGATACCTGCGCCATCGCCGAACTGCTGCCGCCGGAGCTGAGCGGCGGCCTGATGAGCCTGCCGCAGGCGCTACACACCCTGCATCGCCCGCCGCCGGACATTCAGCTGGCGGATCTGGAACTGGGCAAACACCCGGCGCAAAAACGCCTGATCCTCGAAGAGCTGCTGGCGCATAACCTCAGCATGCTGGCGGTGCGCGCCGGCGCGCAGAGTTATCAGGCGCAACCGCTGCTGCCGGACGATCGGCTGAAAAACCGTTTTCTCGCACAGCTGCCGTTCTCGCCGACCGGCGCGCAAACGCGCGTGGTGGCCGACATCGAAGCCGACATGCAAAAAGACTTCCCGATGATGCGGCTGGTACAGGGCGACGTCGGTTCCGGCAAAACGCTGGTGGCGGCGCTGGCGGCGCTGCGCGCCATCGCGCACGGCAAGCAGGTGGCGCTGATGGCGCCGACCGAGCTGCTGGCCGAACAGCATGCCAACAACTTCCGCCAGTGGTTCGAACCGCTGGGGCTGCAGGTCGGCTGGCTGGCGGGCAAACAGAAAGGCAAGGCGCGCATCGCGCAGCAGGAAGCCATCGCCAGCGGCCAGGTATCGATGGTGGTCGGTACCCACGCCATCTTCCAGGAGCAGGTGCAGTTCAACGGCCTGGCGCTGGTGATTATCGATGAGCAGCACCGCTTCGGGGTGCATCAGCGGCTGGCGCTGTGGGAGAAAGGCGAAGAGCAAGGCTTCCACGCCCATCAGCTGATCATGACCGCCACGCCGATCCCGCGCACGCTGGCGATGACCGCCTATGCCGATCTCGATACCTCGGTCATCGACGAGCTGCCGCCGGGCCGCACGCCGGTGACCACCGTCGCCATTCCCGATACCCGCCGCGCCGACATCATTCAACGGGTGAAAAGCGCCTGTCTGGAAGAAGGACGGCAGGCTTACTGGGTATGTACGCTGATCGAAGAGTCCGAGCTGCTGGAAGCGCAGGCGGCGGAAGCCACCTGGGAAGAATTGAAAGCCGCGCTGCCGGAGCTGAAGGTGGCGCTGGTGCACGGCCGCATGAAAGCGCAGGAAAAGCAGGCGGTGATGCAGGCGTTTAAACAGGGCGAGCTGCAGCTGTTGGTCGCCACCACGGTGATCGAGGTCGGCGTCGACGTGCCCAACGCCAGCCTGATGATCATCGAAAACCCGGAACGGCTGGGCCTGGCGCAGCTGCACCAGTTGCGCGGCCGCGTAGGGCGCGGCGCCGTGGCCTCACACTGCGTGCTGCTGTACAAAACGCCGCTGAGCAAAACCGCGCAGACGCGCCTGCAGGTGCTGCGCGACAGCAACGACGGTTTTGTCATCGCCCAGCGCGATCTGGAGATCCGCGGCCCGGGCGAGCTGCTCGGCACCCGCCAGACCGGCAGCGCCGAATTCAAGGTGGCAGACCTGTTGCGCGACCAGGCGATGATCCCCGAAGTGCAACGCGTCGCCCGCCATCTCCATCAGCACTACCCGGAACACGCCCAGGCGCTGATCGAACGCTGGCTGCCGGAGAAGGCGCGCTACTCCAACGCATAAAAAAGGGCGCCGCAGGCGCCCTTCTCATGATGACTCGCGATATCACCCCACCGCCGGGAACACCGGCAGCAGCAGATACAGCTTGATAACGATGGCGTTGGCGATATCGATAAAGAACGCTCCCACCATCGGCACCACCAGAAATGCCAGGTGCGACGGGCCGAAGCGATCGGTGATCGCCTGCATGTTGGCGATCGCCGTCGGCGTGGCGCCCATGCCGAAACCGCAGTGGCCGGCGGCCAGCACCGCCGCGTCGTAGTTCTTGCCCATCACCCGGTAGGTAACAAAGATCGCGTACAGCGCCATCACCAGCGTCTGCACCGCCAGGATCGCCAGCATCGGTAACGCCAGCGAAGCCAGCTCCCACAGGCGCAGGCTCATCAACGCCATCGCCAGGAACAGCGACAGGCTGACGTTACCCAGCACCGATACCGCCCGCTCGAACACGGTATAGAAACCGGTGAAGGCCAGCGTGTTGCTGAGGATCACCCCGACGAACAGCACGCAAACGAAGTTAGGCAGCTCAAACACCGTGCCGTTCAGCAGGCCGGCAATCAGCTGCCCCAGGCTCAGACAGATGGCGATCATGGCGATGGTTTCGATCATCACCAGCGAGGTGATCAGGCGGCCGCTTTCCGGCTTCTCGAAACCGCTCGGCTGCACGCTGTCTTCCGGCGTGCCTTCCGGCGTAGAGGAGTGTTTGACCAGATAGCGCGCCACCGGGCCGCCGATCAGGCCGCCCAGCACCAGGCCGAAGGTGGCACAGGCCATGGCGACTTCCGTCGCGTTTTCAAAGCCGTAGCGCTCGATGAACAGCTTGCTCCAGGCCGCCCCGGTGCCGTGGCCGCCCGACAGGGTGATCGACCCGGCGATCAGGCCCATCAACGGATCCAACCCCAGCATTTTCGCCATGCCGATGCCGATGGCGTTCTGCACCAACAGCAGCCCCAGCACCACGAACAGGAATACCATCAGCGCCTTGCCGCCGGCGCGCAACCGCGCCAGGTTGGCGTTCAGCCCGATAGTGGCGAAAAAGGCCAGCATCAGCGGATCCTTCAGCGACATGTCAAAGCTGATTTCCCAGTTGGCGAACTTTTTCAGGGCTAACAACAGAAGGGCCACCAGCAAACCGCCGGCGACGGGGGCAGGAATGGTATATTTTCGCAGCAGAGGAATGCTTCTGACGCACTTGCCCCCGAGGAGCAAAACCAGCGTCGCGGCGACTAACGTGCCATAAGTATCAAGATGAAACATCCAGGTACTCCATGTAAGGGAAAAGATCCAAATAAAAATAATAAGTTATAGAAAACCACTGAGTTTTTAAACTTGATGAGTCCAGGATTAGAAGTAAAAAACGCTAAGATGACAAGAAAAAATGAATGAAAATGCGACATAAACAGGAAAGTTGACAATATAATATTTAGGCGCAACCGTTTGCTTTTGCGGGGCGGCGCATTAAAATGCCTGCTTTGCCGTATCTGGAAACGCCACACCATGAGCATGTCATCCTCCGAGCTTGATGCCACACGCCAAGCCGCCTCAGAATCCCGCGCCAGCGAACTGATTTATCGCCTCGAAGACCGCCCGCCGCTGCCGCAAACGCTGTTTGCCGCCGGCCAGCATCTTCTGGCGATGTTCGTTGCGGTGATCACTCCGGCGCTGCTGATCTGCCAGGCGCTGGGCCTGCCGGCGCAGGATACCCAGCACATCATCAGCATGTCGCTGTTCGCCTCCGGCCTGGCTTCCATTCTGCAAATCAAAACCTGGGGGCCGGTGGGTTCCGGTCTACTGTCGATTCAGGGCACCAGCTTCAACTTCGTTTCGCCGCTGATCATGGGCGGTCTGGCGCTGAAAAACGGCGGCGCCGACGTGCCGACCATGATGGCCGCGCTGTTCGGCACCCTGATGGTCGCTTCTTGCACCGAAATTTTGCTGTCGCGCGTGCTGCATCTGGCACGCCGCATCATCACCCCGCTGGTTTCCGGCATCGTGGTGATGATCATTGGCCTGTCGCTGATTCAGGTCGGTTTGACCTCGATCGGCGGCGGTTATGCCGCGATGAACGATCACAGCTTCGGCTCACCGAAAAACCTGCTGCTGGCCGGCGCGGTGCTGGCGATCATCATCCTGCTGAACCGCCAGCGCAACCCTTACCTGCGCGTCGCTTCATTGGTGATCGCCATGGCGGTCGGCTATCTGTTGGCCTGGGCGATGGACATGCTGCCCGCCGACGCTCCGGCGGCACCCACGGCGGCGATCACTATTCCCACGCCGCTCTATTACGGCCTGGGCTTCGACTGGAACCTGCTGCTGCCGCTGATGCTGATCTTTATGGTCACCTCGCTGGAAACCATCGGCGACATCACCGCCACCTCTGACGTCTCCGAACAGCCGGTCAGCGGGCCGCTGTACATGAAGCGTCTAAAAGGGGGCGTACTGGCCAACGGCCTGAACTCGATGCTGTCGGCGGTGTTCAACACCTTCCCCAACTCCTGCTTCGGCCAGAACAACGGCGTGATCCAGCTGACCGGCGTCGCCAGCCGCTATGTCGGCTTTGTGGTGGCGCTGATGCTGATCGCGCTGGGGCTGTTCCCGGCGGTGGCCGGCTTCGTGCAGCACATCCCCGAGCCGGTACTGGGCGGCGCGACCATCGTGATGTTCGGCACCATCGCCGCCTCCGGCGTGCGCATCGTGTCGCGCGAGCGCCTGAACCGCCGCGCCATCATGATCATGGCGCTGTCGCTGGCCGTCGGCATGGGCGTCTCCCAGCAGCCGCTGATCCTGCAGTTCGCGCCGGACTGGCTGAAAACCCTGCTCTCTTCCGGCATCGCCGCCGGCGGCATTACCGCCATCGTGCTGAACCTGGTGTTCCCGCAGGAACACGAGAAAAAGTAACCCGCCCATTGGCGTTCAAACGGCCGCTTGCGGCCGTTTTTTATTGTCTATCAGACCATTGCCCTTGAGATGCCCGGCCAATTGCGGCATAAACAGGGTATCTTTTTTGACCGATGCGGATGTAGACGATGAAATTTATCGGAAAGCTGTTGCTGACGTTGCTGCTGCTGATCGTGCTGGCGGTGGTGGTGCTGTACCTGGTCGGGCAAACCCGCTGGGCGGCAGGCCGCCTGAGTGCCTGGATCAGCGACAACAGCGAATACCGCCTGTCGATAGGAAAAATCACCCATTCGTGGAGCCAACCGGACCAGATCGGTCTGGAAGACGTGCAGCTGGCGCGCAGCGGCCAGCCGCAGGCGCTGGTTGCCAAACGCGTCGATCTCGGCCTCAGCCTGCGCCAAATCACCGAGCCGCGCTATTTTCACAGCGTCACGCTGCGCGACGGCACGCTGAACGTGCAGCCACAGGCGGCGGCGTTGCCTGTACAGGCCGACGTGCTGCAGTTGAGCAACATGGCGCTGCAGTCCAACGATAACGAGTGGCAGCTCAACGCGCAGCAGGTCACTGCCGGCATCACGCCGTGGCGCCCGCTGGCCGGCCATCTGCTGGGGGACAACAACCAGTTTCAGTTCAGCGCCGGTTCGATGACGCTGAACGGCATCCCCGCCTCGAAGGTGTTGGTGCAGGGGGAGCAAAAGCAGGGCCAACTGCTGTTGAACAACTTCGGCGCCGATCTGGCGCAGGGCGACCTGACCGGCGTGGCCAGCCGCGCCGCCGACGGCAGCTGGCGGGTGGAGCGCCTGCGGCTGAGCGGCGTGCGCCTGCAGACCCCGTTGACGTTGGCGGAATTCATGCGGCGCTTCACCGCTCTGCCGCCGGTCACCCTCAAGCGTTTCGATCTTATCGACGCGCGCCTGGAAGGCAAGGCATGGGCGGTTAACGATCTCGATTTGTCGCTGCAAAACGTCAGCGTCGAAAAAGGCGACTGGCGCAGCGAAGACGGCTCGCTCAACTTCAACGCCAGCGACGTGATCAACGGCGGTTTCCACCTGATCGATCCGATCGCCACCCTGCGGCTCTCTTCCGCCGGCATCGCCATTCAGCAATTCACCACCCGCTGGGAAGGCGGGCTGCTGCGCACCTCCGGCAACTGGCTGCGCGCCGGCAAACGCCTGCAGCTGGATGAAGTGGCCATGGCGGCGCTAGAGTACACCCTGCCGATAGACTGGCGCGAGCTGTGGCTGAAACCGCTGCCGGGCTGGCTGGCGGAGGTGTACGTCACCAAGCTGACCACCAACCGCAATCTGATCATCGATATCAACCCGGCATTCCCATTCCAGATCACCGCGCTGGACGGTTACGGCAGCAACCTGCTGCTGGCGCGCGACCACCAGTTGGGCATTTGGTCCGGTTCGCTAAACCTGAACGGCAGCGAGGCCACCTTCAACAAAATCGACGTGCGGCGCCCTTCGCTGGCGCTGAACGCCGACGCCAACCAGATCACCGTCACCGAGCTCAGCGCCTTTATGCCCAATGGGTTGCTGGAGGCCAAAGCGACCGTCGATCAGCTGCCGGGCAAGCCGTTCCAGCTGACGCTGCACGGCCGTTCGGTACCGATCAATACCTTGCAGCAATGGGGATGGCAGCCGGTGCCGCTGACGGGCGACGGCAACCTTGAGCTGCAGTTGAAAGGGCTGCTGAACAGCGACGGGCCGTTCAAGGCCTCATTGAAAGGCAATCTGCAGGCCACCGCCGGCGACGGCCAAGCGGTGAACCAACAACTGCCGTAATGCACTGCGCGGCCCGCCCTCAGGGCAGGGCCGCCACCCTACTCTTCCAGCGCTTCAGAGCCACCCTGATCCAGCGGCACATCCGGCTCAGCCGGCAACACCATGTAGGTGCCTTCGAATACCGCGCCCTTATCCTCGTCGCCGAACAGATGCACTTCGGCGTGCACGCGCGCGCGGCGGCCGCGCGCCAGACGCGCCAAATCGCCGCTCAGCGAGCCCAGATCCGCCACCGCACGCGGCCTGCCGGTAATCGGTTTGCTGTAGCGAATGTGCGCGTCCGCCAGAATGATGGTGCCGCCGAGATGGCGCTCGCGCAGCAGCAGCCAAATCAGCCCCCAGGCGGTCAGCGTCGCCAGCGAGAACAGGCTGCCGGCGAACAGCGTGTGGTGCGGATTCTGGTTGCCGATCTCCGGCATGGTGGTGACGAAGCGCTGGCCGGTGTATTGGCTGATGCGCACGCCCATCTTTTCGCTCAGCGGAATGTGTTCATACCAGGCCTGCTGCAATTGGCCGCACCAATCAGGGCGATGCAGGATATCGTCCAGCGTCGCCACCGGTTTGATCATTAAAAAGTGACGGATCGGGGTGGTCTGCGGCGCGGTGATCTCGCCCTGATTGACGAAGCCCAGCTTGGCGAAGAAATCCACCGCGTCTTCACGGGCGCTGCACACCACCCGCTTCACGCCTTCCTGCCGCGCGACGGACTCCAGCGTTATCGCCACCAGCGTTCCCAACCCTTTATCCTGCAACGTCGGGTCTACCGCTAGAAAACGGATCGCCGCCTCGTTGTCAGCATTGATATACAGCCGCCCGATGGCGACAATTTTACCGGCCTCGTCCACCACCATTTGGTGATGGGCCATGGCGTCATAGGCATCCTTTTCCGAACCCACCGGCTGGTGCAGCGGCTTACGCAGCATTTCCCAGCGAAACTGGTAATACTCCTTCAGTTCTTGCTCTGTTACGGGTACTCGTAGGTGATACATAGACGCCTGTTCTCCGAATGCTTAGACCTGTAGCCAGAATGTCACCGGACCATCGTTGACTAGCGCCACCTGCATGTCGGCGGCGAACTCGCCGGTCTGGGTCTCTACGCCGCGTTCACGGCATTGGCCTACAAAATATTGATACAACCGATCGGCTTCCTGCGGCGCGGCGCCGCGCGAAAAGCTGGGCCGCATGCCCTTCTGGGTGTCCGCCGCCAGGGTGAACTGCGAAACGACCAGCACGCTGCCCCCGGCCTGCTGGACGTTGAGATTCATCTTGTCGTTTTCGTCGCCGAAAATGCGGTATCCCAACACGCGTTCGCACAGGCGCTGCGCTTTTTGCTCGTTATCGCCCTGCTCCACGCCCAATAACACTAACAAACCGGGGCCAATCTTGCCTACTGTCTCGCCACCCACCGTGACGCTGGCGTTTAACACCCGTTGAATCAACGCAATCATTCCTGCTGCCCTTCTGGTTTTTGTTCCTGTTGCTCCGCCTTCTGCCGACGGTAGTCGCGGTATTCGCCGATGGTCACGGTGATTTCCGCACCGAGTAACACGATACACCAGCTCCAATAGACCCACAGGAATAAAATCGGGATCACCGCCAGCACGCCGTAAATCAGCTGATAGGAGGGGAACATGGTGACGTACAGCGCGAATCCCTTCTTGCCCAGTTCGAACAGCAATCCGGCCACCACCGCGCCAATCAGTGCATCTTTGGGCGGCACGCGCACCGTCGGCACGATGCAATACAGCAGCCAGAAGGAGATGCAGGACAAAATCAGCGGGAAGATGCGCAGCACCTGATCCACCAGGCCATTGACGCCGGTCTGCGCCAACCAGTTGAGCGACAGCAGGTAAGAACTGATGGCCATGCTGGCGCCCACCAGCAGCGGCCCCAGCGTCAGCACCATCCAGTACACGGCAAAGGAGAAGACGATCGGCCGCTTGTTCTTGCTGCGCCAGATAGTGTTCAGCACGCTGTCCACCGAGGAAATCAACAGCAGCGCGGTAACGATCAGCCCGCAGGTGCCGACGGCGGTCATCTTGTTGGAATTGGCGACGAACTGTTCCAGGTAGTTCTGGATCACATTGCCGGCGGCCGGCACGAAATTGGAAAAGATAAAGCTCTTCAGCTGTTCGCTGATGTCGGAAAACATCGGGAAAGCGGCGAACAGGGCGAACACCACGGTGACCAGCGGCACCAGCGACAGCAGGGAAACGTAGGCGAGATGGCCCGCCAACATCGTCAGGCCATCGTGGTCGATGCGTTGGTACAGCAGCCGTCCGAAGGTGACGCTTGGCTTAATCGCAGAGGGTAGCTTCTTGCGGCGGAAAAACGACATGGTCACTCCTTGATGTCCGTTGATACGCCTTAAGCTTAACGCGCCCTGTGCTCATTGAGCAAAATAGGCCGGCACCACGTCGCGATCGGTGACGTGCACCGTCTTGATCCCCAGCGCCTGCGCGGCGAGGACGTTCGCCGGGTGATCGTCAAAGAACACCGCGTCGGCGGCAGCGGTGTTTTCCGCGGCCAGCACATGCTGGTAGATGTTGGCTTCCGGTTTGCGCATGCCGAGATCTTGCGACAAATAGAGATGATCGGCGGCGGCAGCCACTTCAGGGTAATGCTGCGGCCAGTAATTGCAGTGCAAACGGTTGGTGTTCGACAGCACCACCACCCGGTGACCTTCGTTGCGCAGGCGCTGCATGATGTCGATCACCTCCGGGCGCAGCGCGACGAATACCGCCTGCCAACCGGTGGCGAACTGCTCAAAGCTGAGCGCGATGCCCATTTCATCGCACAGTTTGCCGGCGAAGTCTTCATCGCTGATTTCACCGCGTTCATGCTGCTGGAACACCTCACCCATGGTGAAACGATCGGACAGCACCGCCAACGGCGTGCCGCTCAAATTGCTCCACACGCCCAGCACACGCTTGAAATCGATATCGACGATCACATTACCTAAATCAAAGATATACAGCATAGTCCTCTCCTATGGGCCGGTGAGATTTCACTGTAGCGGGAAAAGGAACAGCTGAACAGGGAGCGAACGGAAAAGCGCATAGCGCGCCGCACAAACGGGGAACAACAGAGGAAAAAACTCAGGGCGCGAGAACCGCGCCCTAAGCATGAGACACTCAATCAGCGATTAAGCGTCTTTAGGACCGCGGCTGGCACGCTTACGATCGTTTTCCGTCAGGTGACGCTTACGGATACGGATCGAGGTTGGCGTCACTTCTACCAGTTCGTCGTCATCGATGAACTCCAGAGCTTGCTCCAGGGTCATTTTGATGGCCGGAACCAGGGTAGTCGCTTCGTCAGTACCGGAAGCACGCATGTTGGTCAGCTTCTTACCGGTCAGGCAGTTTACGGTCAGGTCGTTGGAACGTGAGTGAATACCGATGATCTGGCCTTCATACACTTCCGCACCGTGGCCCAGGAACAGCTTGCCGCGATCCTGCAGGCCGAACAGCGCGAACGCGACCGCTTTGCCCTGGCCGTTGGAAATCAGCACGCCGTTCTGACGCTGGCCCACTTCGCCCGGACGCACGTCGTCGTAGTGGCTGAAGGTGGAGTACAGCAGACCGGTACCCGAAGTCATGGTCATGAATTCGTTACGGAAGCCGATCAGACCGCGGCTTGGGATCACGTAGTCGAGACGTACGCGGCCCTTACCGTCCGGATCCATGTTTTTCAGGTCAGCTTTACGCTCGCCCATCGCCTGCATCACGGAACCCTGATGCTGCTCTTCGATATCCAGCGTTACGTTCTCGAATGGCTCCTGCTTGCGGCCATCGATTTCGCGGAAGATAACTTTCGGACGGGAAACCGCCAGCTCGAAACCTTCACGGCGCATGTTTTCGATCAGCACCGACAGGTGCAGTTCACCACGGCCGGAGACGCGGAAGGCGTCCGCATCGTCGGTTTCTTCAACGCGCAGCGCTACGTTGTGCACCAGCTCTTTGTTCAGACGGTCAAGGATCTGACGCGACGTCACGTACTTACCTTCTTTACCGCAGAACGGCGAGGTGTTGACGTTGAAGAACATGGTGACGGTCGGTTCGTCGACGGACAGCGCCGGCAGCGCTTCTACGGCATTGGTGTCGCAGATGGTGTCAGAGATGTTCAGCTCGCCCAGGCCGGTGATGGCGATGATATCGCCCGCTTCCGCCAGGGTGCTGTCGATACGCTCCAGACCCAGGTGACCCAGCACTTTACCCACTTTACCGTTGCGAGTTTTACCTTCGCTGTCGATGATGGTGACCTGCTGGTTCGGCTTCACTTTACCGCGCTTGATGCGGCCGATGCCGATAACGCCCAGGTAGTTGTTGTAGTCCAACTGGGAGATCTGCATCTGGAATGGCGCTTCCAGCTCAACCTGCGGCGCAGACACATGGTCGACGATCGCCTGATACAGCGGGGTCATGTCTTCCGCCATGTCGGTGTGATCGACGCCGGCGATGCCGTTCAGCGCAGAAGCGTAGATGATCGGGAAGTCGAGCTGCTCGTCGGTCGCGTCGAGGTTCACGAACAGGTCGAACACCTGATCCACAACCCAGTCAGGGCGCGCGCCAGGGCGGTCAACCTTGTTGATGACCACGATCGGCTTCAGACCGTTGGCGAAGGCCTTCTTGGTCACGAAGCGGGTTTGCGGCATAGGGCCATCCATTGCATCCACAACCAGCAGCACCGAGTCAACCATCGACATCACGCGCTCTACCTCACCGCCGAAGTCGGCGTGTCCTGGGGTATCCACGATGTTGATACGGTAACCATTCCAATTAATGGCGGTGTTTTTTGCGAGGATGGTAATCCCACGCTCTTTCTCCAAATCGTTGGAGTCCATTACGCGTTCGGTGGCTTCCGCACGCTCTCCGAAAGTACCGGATTGTTGCAGCAGCTTGTCAACCAGGGTGGTTTTACCATGGTCAACGTGGGCAATAATGGCGATGTTACGCAAATTTTCGATCACAGCTTTGCCTCGGGCATTAGAAATAGCGCGCTATTGTACACGTATTAAGCGAGGGACTAAACAAGATCACAACCATCTCTTATAAACAACCGCGTACCGGTCAGTTTGTGATCCCTTTCACGGTGCAAAAAGCCGCAATCGTTGCACTTTTGCACCATTTCGGTGCCCACGCTCACCCCAATTGCACCATGGCGGTGCAATTTATCGCTGATGGTGCATACTGTGGCTGGGTAAAACCCGCGCAGAAAGGCGATGAACGCCTTTTTAAAAAGTTGGCACGCTTTTCGCTTTAGTCTTTTCAAGGCGAAAAAAAGCCAGTTCCACAGATTCGTTCCACGACGACGACAATGATAAACCGGGAGAGTTAAGTATGTCCGCTGAACACGTTTTGACGATGCTGAATGAGCATGAAGTGAAATTCGTAGACCTGCGTTTCACTGACACCAAGGGTAAGGAACAGCACGTGACTATCCCGGCTCATCAGGTAAACGCCGACTTCTTCGAAGAAGGCAAAATGTTTGACGGCTCCTCTATCGGTGGTTGGAAGGGCATCAACGAATCTGACATGGTACTGATGCCGGATGCCAGCACGGCGGTTCTGGATCCGTTCTTCGAAGAACCAACGCTGATCATTCGCTGCGACATTCTCGAGCCGGGCACCATGCAAGGCTACGATCGCGACCCGCGTTCCATCTCCAAACGCGCCGAAGATTTCCTGCGCTCCTCCGGCATCGCGGACACCGTCCTGTTCGGGCCAGAGCCTGAATTCTTCCTGTTCGACGACATTCGCTTCGGCAGCAGCATCCGCGGTTCCCACGTGGCCATCGACGACATCGAAGGCGCCTGGAACTCCGGCACAAAATACGACGGCGGCAACAAAGGCCACCGTCCGGCGGTGAAAGGCGGTTACTTCCCGGTTCCACCGGTCGACTCTTCGCAGGATCTGCGTTCCACCATGTGTTTGACCATGGAAGAGATGGGCCTGGTGGTTGAAGCGCACCACCACGAAGTGGCGACCGCCGGTCAGAACGAAGTGGCAACCCGCTTCAACACCATGACCAAAAAAGCCGACGAAATTCAGATCTACAAATACGTGGTGCATAACGTGGCACACGCCTTCGGTAAAACCGCGACCTTCATGCCGAAGCCTATGTTCGGCGACAACGGTTCCGGCATGCACTGCCACATGTCGCTGTCCAAGAACGGCACCAACCTGTTCGCCGGCGACAAATACGGCGGCCTGTCTGAAACCGCGCTGTTCTACATCGGCGGCATCATCAAGCACGCCAAGGCGATCAACGCGCTGGCCAACCCGACCACCAACTCGTACAAGCGTCTGGTACCGGGCTACGAAGCGCCGGTGATGCTGGCCTACTCCGCCCGTAACCGCTCCGCGTCCATCCGTATCCCGGTGGTCGCCAGCCCGAAAGCGCGCCGCATCGAAGCCCGCTTCCCGGATCCGGCGGCTAACCCATACCTGTGCTTCGCCGCACTGCTGATGGCCGGCCTGGACGGCATCATCAACAAGATCCACCCTGGCGACGCCATGGACAAAAACCTGTACGACCTGCCGCCGGAAGAAGAAGCCGAGATCCCAAAAGTGGCCGGCTCGCTGGACGAGGCGATGGCCGCACTGAACGAAGACCGCGAGTTCCTGACCCGCGGCGGCGTGTTCACCGACGATGCGATCGATGCCTACATCGAACTGCGCAAAGAAGAGATGGACCGCGTTCGTATGACGCCACACCCGGTTGAGTTCGAACTGTACTACAGCGTCTAAGCCCTACCCGCGCCGTCTGCGCAGGCGGACGGCGCCCATATTTTTGTTATCGCTTTTTTGTTGCCGTGGAAACTTTCAGCCCATCTTCGGATGGGTTTTTTTCTCCACCGTATTTTCTGCAAAACTATTCCATACCGCGCCGATCCCGGATGGAGTAGGATAGATGCACTAAAAAGGTGCAGGAGTCTGCTGTATGGCAACTGGCAAGCTGCCCGATGCTGGGCAGATCCTCAATTCACTCATCAACAGCATCCTGCTGTTGGATGACTCTCTGGCGGTTCACTACGCCAACCCGGCGGCACAGCAGCTGCTGGCGCAAAGCTCCCGCAAGCTGTTCGGCACGCCGCTGCCCGATTTGCTCGGTTATTTTTCGCTGAACGTCTCTCTGATGCGTGAAAGCCTGCGCGCCGGGCAGGGCTTCACGGACAACGAAGTGACCCTGGTGGTCGACGGCCGCGCGCATATCCTTTCCCTGACCGCTCAGGCGCTGCCGGAAGGCTATATCCTGGTCGAGCTGGCGCCGATGGACAATCAGCGCCGCCTGAGCCAGGAACAGCTGCAACATGCCCAACAGGTGGCAGCCCGCGATCTGGTGCGCGGTTTGGCGCACGAAATTAAAAACCCGCTGGGCGGCCTGCGCGGCGCAGCGCAGCTGCTGGCCAAAGCGCTGCCCGATCCGGCGCTGACCGAATACACCAAGGTGATCATTGAGCAGGCCGATCGGCTGCGTAATCTGGTGGATCGTCTGCTCGGGCCGCAGCGGCCCGGCCAGCATATTACCCAGAGCATTCATCAGGTCGCGGAGCGCGTCTGCCAACTGGTGTCCCTGGAAATGCCGGATAACGTCACGCTGGTGCGCGACTACGATCCGAGTCTGCCGGAAATGGCTCATGACCCGGATCAGATAGAACAGGTGCTGCTGAACATCACCCGCAATGCGCTGCAGGCGCTGGGCGAGGCGGGCGGCACCATCACGCTGCGCACCCGCACCGCGTTTCAGATTACGTTGCACGGTACCCGCTACCGCCTGGCGGCACGTATCGACGTCGAAGACGACGGCCCCGGCGTGCCGGCGCAGCTGCAGGACACGCTGTTCTACCCGATGGTCAGCGGCCGTGAAGGCGGTACCGGCCTGGGATTATCCATCGCCCGCAATCTGATCGATCAGCATTGCGGAAAAATTGAATTCAACAGTTGGCCAGGTCATACCGAATTCTCGGTCTACCTGCCCATTCGTCAGTGAGGTTTGCTATGCAACGAGGGATAGTCTGGATCGTCGATGACGATAGCTCCATCCGCTGGGTGCTTGAGCGCGCGCTCACCGGCGCGGGCCTGAGCTGCGCCACCTTCGAAGGCGGCAATGACGTGCTGGAAGCCTTGGCCACGCAAACCCCCGACGTGCTGCTATCCGACATCCGCATGCCGGGTATAGACGGTCTGGCGCTGCTCAAACAGATCAAACAGCGCCATCCAATGCTGCCGGTGATCATCATGACCGCGCATTCGGATTTGGACGCCGCCGTCAGCGCCTATCAGCAAGGGGCCTTCGACTACCTGCCGAAGCCGTTCGACATCGACGAAGCAGTGGCGCTGGTCGAGCGCGCCATCAGCCATTATCAGGAGCAGCAGCAGCCGGTGCGCAGCCAGCCGGCCAGCGATCCGGCGGCGGACATCATCGGCGAAGCGCCGGCGATGCAGGACGTATTTCGCATCATCGGCCGGCTCTCGCGTTCGTCGATCAGCGTGCTGATCAACGGCGAATCCGGCACCGGCAAAGAGCTGGTGGCGCATGCGCTGCACCGCCACAGCCCGCGCGCCAAGTCGCCGTTCATCGCCCTGAACATGGCTGCCATCCCCAAAGACCTGATCGAGTCGGAGCTGTTTGGCCACGAGAAAGGCGCCTTCACCGGTGCGAACCAAATCCGTCAGGGACGCTTTGAACAGGCCGACGGCGGCACGCTGTTCCTCGACGAGATCGGCGATATGCCGCTCGACGTGCAAACGCGCCTGCTGCGGGTGCTGGCGGACGGCCAGTTCTACCGGGTCGGCGGCTATGCGCCGGTGAAGGTCGACGTGCGCATTATCGCCGCCACGCACCAAAACCTGGAGCTGCGGGTACAGGAAGGCAAGTTCCGCGAAGACCTGTTCCATCGCCTGAACGTGATCCGCGTACACCTGCCGCCGCTGCGCGAGCGCCGGGAAGACATCCCGCGGCTGGCGCGCCACTTCCTGCAGATCGCCGCCAAAGAGTTAGGCGTCGAGGCCAAGAACCTGCATCCGGAAACCGAAACCGCGCTGACCCGCCTGCCCTGGCCGGGCAACGTGCGCCAGCTGGAGAATACCTGCCGCTGGCTGACGGTGATGGCCGCCGGGCAAGAGGTGCTGATTCAGGATCTGCCGAGCGAACTGTTCGAAACCGCCGCGCCGGAGAGCCCCAGCCACAGCCTGCCGGACAGCTGGGCCACGCTGCTGGCTCAGTGGGCCGATCGCGCGCTGCGTTCCGGTCATCAAAACCTGCTGTCGGAAGCGCAGCCGGAGATGGAGCGTACGCTGCTCACCACCGCCCTACGCCACACCCAGGGGCACAAACAGGAAGCCGCACGCCTGCTGGGCTGGGGGCGTAATACTCTGACCCGCAAGCTCAAAGAGCTGGGCATGGAATAGGAGCGTGGGTGGATGATGAAAAACGCAGTCCGGCGCACAAAAAAACGCCAACCTCAGGCTTTACAGCCGGAGCGGGCGCAGTATGATCGTGTCGCACACTCTGGAGGTTGACGATGCTGGACTCATTCATCGTGTTCATTTCTCAGGGCGCGGAGCTGGGCTCTGCTGCCAGCCACACCCCGCAGGCGGCGGTCGCCGCGGTGTTGTGCGCCGCGCTGATTAACTTCTTCAGTTAAAAAAACAGCCGCATCAGCGGCTGTTTTTTCATCCTCAGATCACCCGAGAGAACTGCTGGCTGCGCGCCTGTTGACGCAGATAGCGGTCGAAGCACATGCAGATATTGCGGATCAGCAAGCGCCCGCGCGGCGTGACGCGAATGCCTTGCTCGTCGCGCTCCACCAGCCCATCGCGTTCAAACGGCGCCAGCAGCTGCAGGTCTTCGGCGAAGTAAGCGGTGAAATCGATGCCGTATTGCCGTTCAAGCGGCTGATACGCCAATCGGAAGTTACAGATCAGCGTTTTGATCAGATCGCGCCGCAGGCAATCGTCGTCCGTCAGCGCCAGCCCGCGCCACAGCGCGTTGCCCTGCGCCTGCACGCTGTCATAGTAACGCTTCAGCTCTTTCTGGTTCTGCGCATAGCTGTCGCCGAGCATGCTGATGGCCGACACGCCCAGCCCCAGCAGATCGCTGTCGCCCTGAGTGGTGTAGCCCTGGAAATTGCGGTGCAGCTTGCCTTCGCGTTGGGCGATCGCCAGCTCGTCGTCCGGGCGGGCAAAGTGATCCATGCCGATGAACTGATAGCCGGCGTCGGTCAGGAACGCGATGCTCTGCTGGAGGATATCCAACTTCTGCTGCGCGCCCGGCAGATCGGCGTCTTTGATTTTGCGCTGGGCGGCGAACAAGTTGGGCATATGCGCGTAGTTGAACACGCTGAGGCGATCGGGATTCAGCTCAGCCACCCGCTGCAGCGTGAAAGCGAAGCTTTCCGGCGTCTGTTTCGGCAGGCCGTAGATCAGATCGATATTGGTTGAGCGGAAGCCCAGCGCTTTGGCCCGCTCGATCAGGGCGAAAATAAAGGCTTCGTCCTGCTCGCGGTTGACCAGCTGCTGCACCTGCTTGTTGAAATCCTGTACCCCCATGCTCAGACGGTTAAAGCCTTCAGCGCGTAAATGATCGAGCACATCCAGCTCTATCTCGCGCGGATCGACCTCGATCGACATCTCCGCATCGGGCAGGAAATCAAAGTGTTCGCGCAGCAACGCCACCAGCCGGCTGATTTGCGCTTTGTCCAGGTAGGTTGGCGTACCGCCGCCCCAGTGCATCTGGCCGACTTTACGGCCGGCGAACAGCGGCGCACGGCTGGCGATCTCTTGCGCCAAAACGTTCAGATATTCGTCGGCCTTGTGCGTCTGGCGCGTCACCAGCTTGTTGCAGCCGCAGAAGTAGCACAGCTTATGGCAGAAGGGGATATGCACGTACAGCGACAGCGGTCGCTCAGGATAGCGCGCAGCGGCGCGTTGAAACGCCGCTTCGTCGTAGCACTGGTTAAACTCCAGCGCCGTGGGGTATG
The DNA here is from genome assembly GCF_945957435.1 of Serratia sp. PL7. NCBI lineage: Bacteria > Pseudomonadati > Pseudomonadota > Gammaproteobacteria > Enterobacterales > Yersiniaceae > Serratia > Serratia sp. PL7. Next base: position 109,680 of record NZ_CAMFLB010000027.1, read on the forward strand.
AGGTATAACGCGGCCCTGAGTAGTTATATTTTTGGATCAGGGCCAAATCCCAGACAATCGTCTGCTCTGACATGCTCACTCCTTCCGATATCTTTTTCTACCGGGCCGGGAGAGAGGCGGTTGTCTGCGCTGTCTGGCCACGGAAGCACTGCGAAAACGCGCTTTGCGCTTAGACAGCCGCCATAGTTTACCGAATAACCACAGCAGATAACACATCAAGAGTAGGGCTATTGTCGGGATTAGCCACATGGCGCGTTAAAAGGCGTCTTTCGGATTGCCGCCTTTCAGCAGCTTCAGAATATCTTCCTGCTTCTCTTCTTCTTCGTCGTCGTCTTCACCCAGTTCGATACCCAACACGTCCATCAGCACATCGATGCGATCCAGCGTCTTGTCGACATACGCTTGCTCTTCCGCGTTCAGCGTTTCGCCGTCGTCGATGCGATCCAGCAGCGCGTTCAGGCGTTCGTCATTTTCCAGCTTCGCCAGCTCTTCTTCCGGCGACAGGCGCGGTTTCGCTTCGGCCTTCGGCTTCGGCTGCGGTTTAGCCTTCACTTTGGTCTCGTCGACCACCAGCGCAACCGGCACTTTACTGCCGATACGCGGATCTTTGGCTGCCGCCGCCGATTTGTTTTTCTGGCTGCCGGACTCGACCTGGGTGCGCGAACCGGAAGCGAGGCCGCGGCGCTTTTTCAGGCGTTTGCGCTCGCGCGCTTCCTGATCGAGCTCCATACGGCTTTTCTTTTTCGTTTTTGACTTCGCCGCGCTGCCGCGAGGTGCTTTTGATGGCTGGTTCATAGCGTGTGCTCTTAGGTATGTAGATTCAGTATAGAATTGCGGCGGAATCTAGCAGAAAGCGGACAAAGAAAAAAGGCGGCAGGTTAAACCTGCCGCCTATTTCGCACCTTCTCGCGAAGGGTATTCCTGTTACGCGCTCCTTGCGTACATGCAACATCCCGGTTTTTCCCTCTGCTATAACCGCATTCCCTGCCACTACGTCCTTCATCCTGAAAGAAAAATCGTCCATGGCGCAATCCATTCGCATCCGCTCTTCCCGAGCGCGCTTCCTGCGGGCATCCAAATTGCCGATACTTCACCATCCGATGTGCCTGCCGCCTATTCCGGTGCGAAAGGGTCACTTCCTTTTGCGTTCATCCTGGCACTCATTGCACGCCCTGTGCGTTCCCTGAGATTTGTCATCCTTCCCGGATGTTCCCTAATCCTGCGCAACCCTGCGTTAACGACTACTTTACGTTATTGTTGCGAAGGCTCAAGGCACCTGACGCCGATTTGGACAACATTTCCCTACAACGAAAAAACAACATGTTGTTTTTAAAATAAAAAAAGAAATATTACTTTCGAATAAAGCGACATTACCCGCGATTCGAATGGCAAATGTCTCACAATGCACGCGCGGCATAACTGCCGTTTTATCGCGTCCCGCCGGTTAAAAACCGAGAAACACGCCATTTTTACCGCTGATGCAGTTATAATCGCCAACCAGTTAGCCATCCTCACGGAGACGAAAAATTTTGACCAGCAAGAATTACAACTATCATGTGACCCATTTCGTCACCAGCGCACCCGATATTCGCCATCTGCCGGGGGATGCAGGAATTGAAGTCGCCTTTGCCGGCCGTTCCAACGCCGGGAAATCCAGCGCGCTGAACACCCTGACCAACCAAAAAAGCCTGGCGCGCACCAGTAAGACACCGGGGCGCACCCAGCTGATCAACCTGTTCGAAGTGGAAGACGGCATCCGCCTGGTCGACCTGCCGGGTTACGGCTACGCCGAAGTGCCGGAAGAGATGAAGCGCAAATGGCAGCGCGCGCTGGGCGAATACCTGCAGATGCGCAACAGCCTGAAAGGCCTGGTGGTGCTGATGGATATCCGCCATCCGCTGAAAGATCTCGACCAGCAGATGATCCAGTGGGCAGTCGACGTCGGCACGCCGGTCCTGTTATTGCTGACCAAGGCCGACAAGCTGGCCTCCGGCGCACGCAAGGCGCAGCTCAATATGGTGCGTGAAGCGGTGCTGCCGTTTATGGGGGATATCCAAGTTGAAGCCTTCTCGTCGCTGAAGAAGATCGGCGTCGACAAGCTGCGCCAGAAGCTGGATACCTGGTTTAACGAGATCCCACCGGAAGTGCTGCCGGAAGACGAAACCGGCGAATAAGCCCAGGCTGAACGCCGGAGCCGATGCCTCACCGCATCGGCTTTTTTATGCCCGCAGTTCAGCCAAAGGCGGGATTTTTTGTTATCTAATTACAGTTTTGAAATAAAGCCATCATAAAAACTTATCGCCAAGGCGGGGCTTATCTCGCCGGATTACGCGAGTCGAAAGGATGGAAGCAGGAACGAAAAGCGGTGCGGAGCGATAGGAAAAACGTATGGTTTGCTGCTGTTTTTACAATAAAAAACGCCCCAGTCAATACTGACTGGGGCGGCTAAATATTCAGCCAAATCCGATTACGTGAAGTAAAAGGTCTGAAAGATAGAACATCTTACCTCTGTACCCTACGCCTGTAACTCTACATCATTTTTTCGCAGGGCAAAAGAATTTTTTGTAGTTTACTTACACAATTTGCGGCGCAAGAACGGCGAAGTTGGGGAAACTATCGCCGCATCTTGTAGCTTAATTACGAAAAGTGCTTAGGTTCTCGCCAGTTAGCACATCCGGCGATAAACCGGCGATCAGTGCGCCTCATCCCAGTTCATGCCGACGCCCACATCGACCTTCAGCGGCACCGCCAGCGTCATGCTGCCCTCCATCAATTGGCGGATACGTTGGCTGGCTTCTTCGATCACCGACTCATGCACCTCAAACACCAATTCATCGTGCACCTGCATGATCGCGCGCACCAACGGCGTCTCCTGCCCTTGCAACCAGGCGTCGACCTCGATCATCGCACGCTTGATAATATCGGCCGCCGTGCCCTGCATCGGGGCGTTGATGGCGGCACGCTCGGCCGCCTTACGGCGCATGGCGTTGCTGGAGCGGACGTCCGGCAGGTACAGGCGGCGCCCATCCAGCGTGCTGACATAGCCCTGTTCGGAAGCCTGCTGGCGGGTACGCTCCATGTAGTCCAGCACGCCCGGGTAACGCTCGAAGTACAGATCCATATAGCGCTGGGCTTCCCCACGCGGGATCCCCAGCTGACGGGCCAGGCCAAAGGCGCTCATGCCGTAAATCAGACCGAAGTTAATCGCCTTGGCGCTGCGGCGCTGTTCGCCGGTCACTTTATCCAACGGCACGCCGAAGACTTCCGACGCCGTGGCGCGGTGAATGTCTTTCCCTTCGGCGAAGGCCTTCAGCAGCCCTTCATCCTGTGACAGATGCGCCATGATGCGCAGCTCGATCTGCGAGTAGTCGGCCGCGACGATGCGGTAACCTTCCGGTGCGATAAAAGCCTGGCGGATGCGCCGCCCTTCTTCGTTGCGCACCGGGATGTTCTGCAGGTTCGGATCGCTCGAGGAGAGGCGACCGGTCGCAGTCACCGCCTGATGGTACGAAGTATGCACCCGGCCGCTGACCGGATTGATCATCAGCGGCAGCTTGTCGGTATAGGTGGTCTTCAGCTTCGCCAGGCCGCGGTATTCCAGGATCACCTTCGGCAGCGGGTAGTCGAGCGCCAGCTCGGCCAGCACCTCTTCGTTAGTGGACGGCGCCCCGCCCGGGGTTTTCTTCAGCACCGGCAGCTTTTGTTTTTCGTACAAGATAGCCTGCAGCTGCTTGGTCGACGCCAGGTTGAACGGCTCTTCCGCCAGCTCATGGGCCTGCACCTCCAGTTCCGCCAAACGCTTGGCCAGCTCCTGAGAGTGGGCCGACAAAATGGCCGGATCGATCAGCACCCCGGTACGCTCGATATGCGAGAGCACCGGCAGCAGCGGCATTTCAATCTCGTTGAACACCGTCAGCAGCTCTGCGCTCTGTTTCAGCTGCGGCCACATCGCCAGGTGCAGCTGCAGCGTGACATCCGCGTCTTCGGCGGCGTAAGGCGCCGCCTGCTCCAGCGCGATCTGGTTGAACGTCAGCTGGTTTTTACCCTTGCCGGCGATCTCTTCGAAGGTGATGGTTTTGTGGCCCAGATAACGATCGGCCAGGCTGTCCATATCATGACGGCCACCGACGCTGTCCAGCACATAGGACTCCAACATGGTGTCATAGGCGATGCCGCGCATCTCGATGCCGTAGCGCGCCAGCAGGCTCATGTCGAACTTCAGGTTTTGCCCGACCTTGAGCGCCTTCTCGTCCTCCAGCAGCGGCTTGAGCGCTTCCAGCACGTAGGTGCGATCCAGCTGTGGCGGTGCATCCAGATAATCGTGTGCCACCGGCAAATAAGCCGCTTCACCCGGCGCGATCGCGAAGGACAGGCCAATCAGATTGGCGGTCAGCGTATCCAGGCCATCGGTTTCGGTATCGAAGGCAAATACGTCGGCCTTTTTCAGCCGCGCCAGCCAGTCGGTGAAGGCCGCTTCATCCAGGATAGTGACATAACCGTCCTGGGACAGCTTGGCCTCCGCCAGCGCCTTAGGCGCTTGTTCAGCGACGGCCGGTTTGGCGGCGCCGGCAGCTTTCGCACCCGCGCCTTTCTTGTTTTCCAGCCATATGCCGGCTTCCACGTCCGCCAGCCAGCGTTTGAACTCGTACTGTTTGAACAGCTGTTGCAACGTATCGACATCCGGCTCGGACACCGTCAGCTCAGCGCAGGTCAGATCCAGCTCGACGTCGGTTTTGATCGTCGCCAGCTTATAGGAGAGATATGCGACCTCTTTATTCTGCTCCAGCTTGGCCGCCATGGTTTTGGCACCGCGGAAGCTCAGCGTGGCGATGCTTTCCAGATTGCCGTACAAGGCATCCAAACCGCCGATGCCCTGCAGCAACGCCTGGGCGGTTTTCTCGCCCACGCCCGGCACGCCGGGAATGTTGTCCGATGAATCGCCCATCAACGCCAGGAAGTCGATGATCAGTTCCGGCGGAATACCGTACTTGTCGCACACTTCCTGCGGACCGAGGATCGTGTTGTTCATGGTGTTGATCAGGGTGACGTTCGGTGTCACCAGCTGCGCCATATCTTTGTCGCCGGTGCTGATCAGCACCGCGTGGCCGGCCTTTTCGGCCTCCAGCGCCAGCGTACCGATGACGTCGTCCGCCTCAACGCCAGGCGTCACCAGCAGCGGTAGGCCCATCGCCTTGACCATGCTGTGCAACGGCTCGATCTGCGCACGCAGATCGTCCGGCATCGGCGGCCGGTGTGACTTGTATTCGGCGAACAGCTCATCGCGGAACGTCTTCCCTTTGGCATCAAACACCACGGCAACGTGGCTCGGTTGATACTGCAGCAGCAGGCTGCGCAGCATATTCAGCACGCCATACATCGCGCCGGTTGGCTCGCCCGCCGAGTTGGTCAGCGGCGGGAAGGCGTGATAAGCGCGGTAGAGGTAGGAGGAACCGTCAACCAGGATTAGTGGGTTTTCTGCAATCTGGGCCATAGCGTTTCTTTATCGTGATCGGACATAGGGGTAAGCATGCCATAGCTGGCCGTCGGAGACGAACCTTAGCGTGCATTGCGGACGAAAATGATGTGATGGTGCGCGAGGATCCGCAAGATCTTACCTGTGGATAACTTTGTGCATAGAAAAGAGACCGAATTATAACGCTACGATTATCGTTATAACGGCGAATAAAATTCCTATTTAAATCACCGCGTTAAAAGAACGAATTCCGGCGACGCTTTATTACTGGCTTTTATTGAATTTGTGGATATAACTTTCGCCGGATTTTAATCGCACTATTAATCAAATTCGGCGCCTCAATTACCCTAGCACAAGCTGAGAAAGTTGCACGAAAACTCAGCAAATGGTTATCCGATGAGACGAAAAACAGTGATTTTTAGCGGCGCTTTACCCCGACGATCTCTGTTAAAATAGACTTTTGTTCATGCGCTTTGGCATGCAACGATGTTCCCAACAACCGTCAGCCCATAACCATGCCAAGATTGTTAACGCCTGTTATCTTTATCATTTCCGTCATACTCACTATTCTGGTGACGGTATTGTGTTCCATCCCCATCACGCTGGCCGGCATCGTGAAACTCCTGGTGCCTATTCCCGCCGTTTGGCGATATATCTCGGCTTTCGCCGATTTCATGATGTGGTGTTGGTGCCAGGGGCTGGCGCTGTTATTGCGCATTAACGGGCAATTGCGTTGGGATATTGAAGGGCTGGAAGGGCTGGATCGTAAAAACTGGTATCTGCTGATCAGCAACCACGAAAGTTGGTCAGACATTGTCGTGTTGTGCGTGCTGTTCAGAAATCATATTCCAATGAATAAGTATTTCCTCAAGCAACAGCTCGCCTGGGTACCTTTTGTCGGCCTGGCCTGCTGGGCGCTGGATATGCCATTCATGAAACGTTACTCCCGTGCCTATTTGCTCAAGCACCCTGAGAAACGCGGCAAGGATATCGAAACGACGCGCCATTCCTGCGAAAAATTCCGCCAGCGCCCAACCACCATCGTCAATTTCGTCGAAGGTTCACGCTTCACCGAAGCCAAGAAAATTAAAAGCAATTCACCCTACCGCAATTTGCTGGCGCCCAAAGCCGCCGGCATCGCGTTTACCCTTAGCGCGCTGGGCAATCAGTTCGACAAAGTGTTGAACGTCACCCTGCTCTATCCGGAAAATAACCAACGGCCTTTTCTGGACATGCTGTGCGGTCGTCTGACGCGTATCGTGGTAAGAATTGAGACGTTGCCGATCGATGAAACCCTGCACGGGGACTACTTCAACGACAAGCAGTTCAAGCGGCGCTTCCAGCTATGGCTGAATACGCTGTGGCAGGAAAAAGACCGGTTGCTGGATAAATTGAAACGGCAATATGGATAAAAAAACGCCGGCAATGCCGGCGTTTTTCATGCTGAATCTGGCTTATTTCTGCTGGCTGAGGAATTTAACCACATCGGCGAACTGCTTCACGTAAGCGTCCATCGAGCTGGTGTCCAGGCCATCGTTTTTAACCATGTATTTGCCGTTCACAAATACCGCCGGCACACCGCGCAGCTGCAGATCCTCTGCGGCTTTCTCCTGTTGAACCACCAGAGATTTCACCACGAAGCTGTTCCAGGCCGCATCATAATCTGCGGCGGTCACGCCCGCTTTCACGAAGACGTTACGGATATCGTCCGGCGTTTGCACGGTCTGGGTTTTCTGCACCGCTTCAAACATCAGCGGGCTCACCTTGTCTTCCACGCCCAGCGCCATCGCCACCGCCCACGCCTGAGTCAGCTGTTTGCCCAGCGGCCCCAGGAACTCCACGTGGTACTTGGTCATTTTGGTGCCGGCAGGCAGCGCCTTTTTCACGTTTTCGGACACGTGATAGACCTGCTCGAACTGGTAGCAGTGCGGGCAGTAGAAGGAGAAGAACTCCAATACCTGCGGCTCGCCGGTCACCGGCTTGTCCAGAGTCACGTACTGAGCGCCATCGCTAAACTGTGCCGCCGAGGCACTGAATGCCATCACCATGCCAACGAGCGCCAACCATATTTTTTTCATAAGACTAAACTCTCCATTGTGTTAAAGCTTCAATACATTGGCGTCAGCTGCAGAGGAGGCTCCTGCAACAGCTTAACCTGTTCGGTGAAGGCCGCAGTCTGAGATAACCAGAAATCAGACTCCGCCATCCACGGAAAACTCTTAGGGAAGGCCGGATCCTGCCAACGGCGGGCGACCCAGGCCAGGTAATACACCATGCGCATCGCCCGCAGCGGCTCGATCAACGCCAGCTCACGCTGGTCGAACTCGGCAAATTCGCCGTACGCTTCCAGCAAGACGTCCAGCTGCATCAGTTGATCGCGCCGCTCGCCGTGCAGCAGCATCCACAAGTCTTGCACCGCCGGGCCGTTGCGCGCGTCATCAAGATCGACGAACAGCGGGCCGTCGCGCCACAGAATATTGCCCGGATGGCAATCGCCGTGCAAACGGCGCGGCTGCCAGTTCAGATGCCAATGCGGCTTGATCGCCGCGATCAGCTTATCCGTCGCCTGCAGGAACGCATCACGCTGCGCGGCCGGCAACAGCTCACAACCGGCCAACACCTGACGCGGGGCGGTGAGATACTCTTCAACCCCCATCGTCGGCCGCTCGGCGAACAAATGCTCACCACCGACCTGATGGATGCGCCCCAGGAAACGGCCCACCCATTCCAACTGATCTAGGTTGTCTATCTCATACTGCCGTCCCCCCACGCTGGGGAACAGGGTAAAGAAGAAACCGCCGTGCGTATGCAGCGTAGCACCTTGCAACGCCAGCGGCGCTACCGCCGGGATCTCCGCCTTAGCCAGATCCAGAGCGAACTGATGCTCCTCACCAATCTGCGCAGCGCTCCAGCGCTCCGGGCGGTAAAACTTCACCACGTAGCGCCGGCGATCTTCGTCCATGAACTGATAGACGCGGTTCTCGTAGCTGTTCAGCGCCGTCAGACCGGAGTCGACGCGCAGGCCAACCCCTTCTAGCGCGTCCATAATCAAATCGGGCGACAGAGTGTCGAAATTAAAAGCAGAGTTATTCATAACGTTCGTTTGATCGCTGACAGCATGGTGCCGGGAATGAGAAATAGTAGCATTAATGGCGCATTTCACGCGCTATGCTTTCTCGCACCGCACGAGGATCAGTCCTTGATAACGCCGCGAGCGCGCAACAGCGCCGTTTTAAAATCTTCTTCGTAATCTTTCTTCAGGCCCGGGATCTGATCCGTGCCGGCGCTACCGCGCATTTTCAGGTGGTAAATAAGAATATCATCGCTCAATTCAGACAACTCGCCCTGGAAGCCCGCTTCCTTGGCCAGCTTTTGCAAAAACTGCATCAAATTGAGATCGGGATCTTCCTGCCAGGCCGGGTGCAACAGCTCGATCAACTCATTTACGCGATGCGTTTTCATCTCAATATCGTCCAATAGCATGAATAAACTCACAAAGTAACAGGCTTACCCACGCAGTGAAAGAACCGGCTTGTCAATAAAGGTAAATCCTGATGTCACGCCGGCTTTAGCGCTACAATCAGCGCATCGACAAGGCGGGATAAACGAGATGCATAAAGAAATCAGCGGCGTAATTTTGGCCGGCGGACGAGCCACGCGTATGGGCGGTGAGGACAAAGGCCTGGTGTCGATTGGCGGTATCGCACTCTATCAGCATGTTCTGGCCCGGTTGCGGCCGCAGGTGGCTTCCGTCGCCATCAGCGCCAATCGCAATCAGGCACGTTACCAGGCAAGCGGTTTGCCGGTGATTGGCGATCTGATGCCCGATTTCGCCGGGCCGTTGGCCGGGATGCTCGCCGGGCTCAAACAGGTTCGCAGCGAGTGGGTGGTCTTCGTCCCTTGTGATGTCCCCGACTTTCCCGCCGACTTAGTCGCACAACTCTGGCGGCAAAAAGGCGCGGCGCAGGCGGCCTTTGCCAGCGATGGTGAACGAGATCACCCTACGCTGGCATTATTGCATACCCAAATAGCGCCGCAGCTGGCTGACTATCTGGCGCGAGGTGAACGCAAGCTGATGCTGTTCCTGCATCAGATTAACGCACAACGCGTGGTGTTCAGCGGGCAACAAGCGGCATTTCATAACCTGAATACGCCGGAAGACTGCCGACACTGGCAGCAAGCGCGAGAGCTAAAAAAATGAATCGTTCATTGCCCCCTTTACTGGCTATCGGTGCCTATAGCGGAACGGGAAAAACCACCCTGCTCAAGCAGCTGATCCCGATGCTGAAACAGCGCCAGGTGCGGGTTGGCCTGATAAAGCATACGCACCACGATATGGATGTGGATACGCCGGGTAAAGACAGCTATGAGCTGCGCAAAGCGGGTGCCGACCAAACGTTGGTCGCCAGCGATCGCCGCTGGGCATTAATGACCGAAACGCCGGAACAACAACCGTTGGACCTGCACTACCTGGCAGAGCGTTTTGATACCGATAAGGTCGATTTGATTCTGGTGGAAGGGTTCAAACATGAGCCGGTCAGCAAGATCCTGCTTTATCGGGCCGAGATCGGCAGACCGTTGGAAGACATGTTGGATCAGTTTGTCGTGGCGGTAGCCAGCGACCGACCGCTATCCATCACGACTAAGCAGCTGGATCTCAATCAACCGGAAAGCATCACCGATTTTATTGTCGAGTGGTTGAAAGGCGCAACCTAGCTGCGCTTTTTTGCGTTTTACGCACAGCAAAAAGCCCTGAACGTCAGTTCAGGGCTTTCGGCTTTAT
>NZ_CAMFLB010000028.1:0-112004 GCF_945957435.1 Serratia sp. PL7
CAAGCGGACCCCCTTTACTTGCCAACAACCGAATCGCTTGCTCCGCAACTATGGTTTTTTATTAGAATCTTCGCCACCAAATAAATTATAATAAATTGATTTTATTAGATATTTTTCAGAATTTATATGGTCAGCACGTGTTGCATGCTCTAATGTTTCAAATGCTAAATTATGCGCGGCCTCAGAAAATACCCCAGGCCAACCCTTACTCAGCATAGACAGTCCTTTAAGGACTCTTATCTGAATCTCCCTCATACTGGCGCCATCGCGCGCGACAGGTGAGAAAAAGTCTTCCAGTAGATCGTTATTCTGAAGTGGTGCAACATGAACTGAAGGATATTTCACTTCTATTTCATCAGATTTATTCTGCGCGTAAGTGGAAAGTATACGAACACCTCTGCCAATGACATCAATGGCGGTTCCAGGATCGTTCACTGCGGGGGAAAGGGCCCGGCAGGCTATTTCGGCCATGACGCTAAGACAAAATCGGGGATCCTGAGCAAATGAACGTACATCCGAGACAATAATCGTCTCAAGTAAATCGGCGCTGATTGATGACTCCTGGCCTTGACTCAGGTACAAAACTGGCATGGATGGATGTATGAAACTGCCTGGCTGCGCCACGAGGTATACATGACGGGGATCATTGGTCAGCAGTTTGCTAAGTTTCACCATATCAATATATTCAACATAGCCAATCTTCTTCGGATAAACTGCAACCGTTCCTTTCGGCTGTTCATTGTTCTCAAGCCATGGATATCCGCCGAGAAAGGGATTTCTTGCTCTCGCAATAAATGATTCGATGGCCGCCTGTTCTACTTTTGCCGTTGTCTCACCAACCCTCCCCAGAGAGGTCAAATGCTGTATCCAGCGAAGCAATGTGATGAGGATTAAGGCAATGACAACCAGTGTGACAATGAATAAAATGACTCTCCCCCTTTCTCCATAAGCTCCCATATTGAGGGCAATAATCCCTACCAGACTGAAGAGAAAAGAACCGATGAAGGTGGCCAGTACATTTTGTGTGGTCACGTCTTCAACAACTAAACGCGTAGCTCTGGGAGTCACATTAGTAGTGGCTGAACCGTAGGCTGTGACCATGATACTCAACGAAAAAGTGGTCACTGCCAGCATACTCGATGCCAGTATGTTCAGAATGTTATCGACTGCTTCCGCACCAACCTTCACGGAAACCGACTCAGGTATCATTGATTTAAAAAGAATTGATAAAAGGGCCGTTATTATCGCGACAATGGCGAATAACGTTGCCCTGAACCATAGCTTTTTAAATGTCTGCTTCAGAATCCATTTCCAGCGTGAAATCATTCTGCATTCCTCATATTGCGGCCGGGATAAATAATTGCCGCCCCCAGGACGGCATGTTGCTGTTAACGAACCAGGTGCAGGAAGTGCAGATGTTTTTCGTACTGGTCCAGTATGTCATTAATCAGCTGCTCCTGGTTCCAGCCCATCACATCATAATTTTGACCGCCTTCTTTGAGATATACCTCAGCGCGATAATATCTATGTTGTTCAGTCTGCTGCTCATTATTATCCATCGCGGCGAGCGCGAAGGTCGGTGAGCTATACCCGCGAAGCCTCACTTCATATATAAAATTCAGCTCGTTACCCAAATCGACTTCAAGACGAATACGATCGTCGACTGCGTCACTGATGTGGCTTATCGTCCCCTGCTTGTTCAGCTCTTCCTGAACCAGCGTCATGGCGGGGTGGATGACGTCGTCCATAAAACGTTTCACAAGAGATCGCTTCGGCAGATACGCGATATTGCGTAACCTTCTCTGCCAGGGAATTGGGTTACGTGCAGCCGTAGGAGCAATTGTCGCCATGCTCAGGCTTTCACGCTTGGTCAAATCCCGGCGCAAAGCTTTTAAAAGTCCGTATATAGATATCAGTAAGATCACTGAGAATGGCAATGCACTCGCTATTGTCACTGTTTGCAGCGCACTTAGCCCTCCGGCAAGGAGAAGCGCAATTGCGACAATGCCCATGAGCGAGGCCCAAAATATTCGCTGCCAGACGGGTGTGTTTGCCACTCCACCTGATGCCAGAGAATCAACAACCATTGCCCCTGAATCAGCAGACGTGACAAAGAAGACGATGACCATCGCCATTGCGATGAATGACAGCACGGAAGAGAACGGGAAATGCTCCAGGAAATTAAACAGGGCCAGCGCCACATCCTGCTGAACGGTACTGGCGAGGTCTGTGGCCCCCTGGTTCATAATGAGATAGATCGCGCTGTTACCAAACACCGTCATCCACATGAGCGTAAAACCCGCGGGAACAAACAGCACGCCGGTGACAAACTCGCGAATGGTTCGCCCGCGGGAGACCCGTGCGATGAACATCCCCACAAACGGCGACCATGAAAGCCACCATCCCCAGTACAGTAATGTCCAGCCCCCCAGCCAGTTGCTCGACTTAGGCTCATACGCGTAAAGGTTGAACGTTTTACTCACCAGTTCCGAAAGATAACCGCCCGTATTTTCCACAAATGACTTCAGCAGAAGCACGGTTGGTCCCAGACACAGGACCAGCGCCAGGAGCAACAACGCCAGACCCAGATTGAGCTCAGACAGGATACGTATTCCCTTATCCAGGCCGGACACCACTGAAATCGTCGCTAACCCCGTGATGACCACGATCAGAATAACCTGCACCGTTTCATTGATGGGCACCCCGAAAAGATGGTTCAAACCGGCATTCACCTGCAAAACACCATAACCCAGCGAGGTCGCAACGCCAAAGACCGTGCCGATAACAGCGAAAATATCAACCGCATGACCTACAGGCCCGTATATGCGATCGCCGATAATGGGATAGAGTGCGGAGCGCAGGGTTAACGGCAGACCGTGACGGTAACTGAAGAACGCCAGAATCAGCGCCACAATGGCATAAATTGCCCATGCGTGCAGTCCCCAGTGGAAGAAGGTCAGACGCATTGCTTCCTTCGCTGCCGCAACGGTCTCCGGGGTGCCGACGGGAGGCGAAAGATAATGCATTACAGGTTCGGCAACGCCAAAGAACATCAGTCCGATCCCCATCCCTGCCGAAAAAAGCATCGCAAACCAGGAGTGGTAGCTGAAATCAGGCTGCGCATGGTCCGGGCCCAGCTTGATATCACCGTAGCGTGAGAGTCCCAGGAACGTGACACTCAGTAAAATCAGGGCCACAGCAAGGATGTAGAACCAGCTGGCATTCGTGAAGATTTGTTGCTGAAGTAGTTTAAAATTTTTGTCGGCGACATCCGGGAATACGGCGGCAAAGGCAACAAGAAGGAAAATCAGCAAAGCAGATGTAAAAAATACCGCTTTGTTAATCTGGCTTGTAGACTTCTTCGGGATTGTATCATTTTCACTCATAATCATTTATTCCATTAATTAAATCCGCACTGGATAGAAGACACTACCTTTCACAGAGTAGCAAAGTTCAACTTGCTATGCGGCGTTAATCGGAAAGCATGGTGTAATGAGTGCCGATACAAATCATCCTATATTCTAAGGGGTTCTTGGTTACTCAGCCTGCCGCTTCCTGGTGCATTTATTTGTATCAAAGCTGGGACATACGTTAATGAACGTATATTAGGCACGAATTACTTTTTGAACAAAGCAGACGTTAAGATTTACAGCATCGGGAAGCTTCTGGATGCCGCGTCAGCGGCATGGAGGCGCCAGATGAGGTTACATGTGTCTGTGGAGTCAAATGGCGCCGAAAGCCCGGCGTAGCCGGTTACCGGGCTATAAATTCTGCCATCCTCCCCCTGCCCTGATTAGCTTTAACCCGCTAACAGCAATGAAGAAGTTAATGTAATCCCTTTTAACCCCGGTGAGCGGGCTTTACGGCGTTTACGACGTAAAGGGCGTGATTTCCGGGGCCTTAGCGGCGGCAGCTTGCTGCTGACGCTTAGGGGGATGTTCATAAAAAATCTCAGCGACACCAGGGAACTTAACATGGTAGCTGCAAAGCCATACCCGCGAAAAACATCTCAGACGCCGCTGTACGCGGTCGGAGTTGACCCGGCAAGGCGAGGCCGCAGTCGGGGCGTATCTCCGCGTTAGCGGGCCGCAGGGCCGCAGGGCCGCTTACGAGCGTGTACCAGACAACTGACCGCAGCTCCACCCACAGCGATGAAGAAGAGTAGTTACAACACTCATCATTAAAAGCGATGTCTTTCCCCGGCCTTCGGCCGGGGGCGGCGGCGCTTTTCAGTGGTGGGGAGGGGCTTGTGGTTGCAGAACGTCGCCGGGGTTTGTTTTAAAAAAGGGATCTATTGAATGATGTAACTAATCTGTGTGCAGGTTATATGCCCGCCGCTTGTCGGCGGGAGGTACTTCTGGATCTGAGCGGCGCGGGCGCTTGCGACCGCTGTTAGCAAAGGCCTCATTGAGACTGTCCACAGGACAGACGACGAACAGGTTTTCCTTTGAGACGAAAGATATTCAGATCTTTAAAAGAAGTACAGAGCAGGTCTTTAAAGGGAACCATGCGGTCTGAAACCTCTGCGGCAGGCACCCTGACACCCTGTCGGCTGTAGCTTTATGAAAAGTTCCCATGCAGTTAAGTGTGTATAAGTAAAACCGGGCAAAAAAACCGGCACCGGAGCACCGAAATATCATCAACCAGGTGGGGGGAATGCGTTGCCAATCGGTGTGGCCATAACACTATCGGTCAGAAATCAGCCAGGCTCAGCAGACGGATGTGCGAAAGTCTCCGGCGCCAGCCGGATAACAAAAATGAGAAGGCTATACTGGGTCGGGGTACGGCGCCAGGCGGGTATAGTTATTGCCCCGTGACAGCAGCATACGCTCCGTCACGCGTCGCTCAACTTCACGTTTGAGCGCATCACGATCGCCTCTGAAGCGGCCGGTGGCATATTCACGGGTCAGCTGCTGACGAACACGCGTCTCGATGTCCTTCCGTTGGCGCGAAGCATCCCGCCGCGCGGTTGCTCGCTTCTGGCCATGAGATTTACGCTCAGCCTGATAGCTGCGGAAACGCTCGCGTACAAACCGCCAGGATTTGGCGATCAGTTCATCCATCCCCAGCTGCGGCAGACTCTGTTTTTTGCGCTGTTTATTTTCCCACTCCACGCGACTCCGGCGCGCGGCCACGACGGCCACATCTGACACATCCAGAGCCTGAAAAAGGGCTGGCGTGAACGTCATATCCGTCGGAATATTGCAGCCAATCTGCGGATCATATTCCGTTGTATAGGTGATCAGACCCAGCTCAGACATAAACCGCAGCGCGCGGGTCGCCCGTGAGATAGACAGGTTGCCACTGGCAGATTCCGTGGCCAGCCCGCACTCAATGGCCATATTGGTAATCGAGCGCTGCACGCGATTGGCCAGCGGATCGTAATGGAAACACATTGCCTGGAGAAGCGCATCAATCGCACGCCGGCGAAGGAGAGGAGGCATACGCCGACGCTTACCCAGTGAGCGGGCAAAGGCGACATGAATTGAAAAATCAAACGTGGAGGTAAAGCCTTCGGCTTTAGCCATCAGCTTACAACAAAACGGCAGTGTCTTTTTGCCTTCCCGCGCCATAAAACGCGGCTCAGCATTTTTCACTTGCACGTAATGGAACGAGTTTTTTGGATTCTGTTCAGTCACCGCTTCCTGCGCTTATGTTGCGCCGAAGGAGTAAGCACAGAAGGTATTGAACTTTTCTGAGCATGAATCTATACTCCCTGCATAGAGCAACAATCTCTATGCAGTTTAGTTAAGGGCCCCGATAATCTTCTAGAGTCGCCAAACTTGGAAAGATTATCGGGGTTTTTGCTTTTCTGATTCCGGAAAAAACCTTTTTACAGAATCAGTTCCCTGCCACCTTACGGCGTGGCCAACCAAGAATCTCTAAACGATCAGTAATCTAGCACTCATAGCAGGTATGATCAAGAATGTGACGTCGTTACGTCAATTCCAAGTTTCGCAGATTCTCTTTCAATCAGCCTTTCAATCATTTCTGCCTGAGTAATTCCTTCATTCTCACACATGATTTGAAGCTGGTTTTTAAGCTTGTCTCGCACAAATACTCTCACCTCTTTGTGCGTCGCTTTTTTTCGGGCAACAGCTTTCTGCTGACGTTCTGCCGCAGAAACAGGATTGCCCTTTCTGTAGGGACGTTTAGATGAGGAAGTAACTGCGTTTACGACCTGTGACATCTCTGCCTCCTCAAGCATATAACTGAATACTTGAACAAAGATACTACATGTCTTTATAGGCAGCGAGAGCTGCACATTAATTTAATGTAAAATACATTTTTTTCTGTTGGCGCAGAAAAATTGTGGGCAGTGTGATCGTTAGTACGATGAACGCCAGTCAGTACCGACATCCCACCTGGATTGCCAGTGCTGCAGATAACGTTGGGCAACTGTCGGGTCATCCCATACAACCAGCACATTCTCTGAATTCGAACGGTCAGCTGCACGGCTGAAATTGAACGACCCGGACTCTGTATTGCGCCCGTCCGCGACGATCACTTTGTCATGCATAATTTTGTAGGCGCTGACCGTACGAACCGGAATGCCCACGCTGGTCAGCAGGTTCATGGCGGCCTCGCTGGCCGTTCCGGTATTTGCCTTCTGATCCAGAACCACACGGACATCCACCCCACGTCGTTTCGCCTCGATGAGCGAACGAACCACCTCCGGGGAGGTGAAGGAATACCCCATCAGCCGGATTTCCTGTCGTGCGGTCGCGATGGTTTTCAGAACCAGCCGCAGGGCAGTTCCTTCCGGGGAAAACCCGGTATCGATGCTCGCGGCATAAACGATCGGTACGGGTGTGCACAGACTCAGAGTGACCAATGCAGGCAGACACCATCTGCTGAGAGTACGGTTTATTTTCACACTATTTCCTTCACTGTATTTTTAAGAAACGCCGGGAGCGGGGGAGACTGGCTTTTCCCCGTTACCGGGGTTGGACAACGACGCCATGGGGAGGCGTCAGGCTTTTGTCGTCTGACGGAACCAGTAGCAGACTGGCCCGTCGCCGGTATCGTGGACGGAGCCCAGGAACCAGCCATCATCATCTGGCGGCTCGGGCACCACCTGGATACCATCCCGGACACTGACGAGTGGAGAAACGTCAGGCTTTCTCATCCGGTCAGTATGCCGCGTATACAGGGCCAGCCCGCCCCAGAACAACGCAACTGACAGCATCACCAGGAGCAGTCCCCCTCCTGTGAAAAAAAACGGAGACAGGAGTATCAGAAACAGCGCCAGCATGCCCCCATACAAATAACAGAATAATTGCTTCTCAATGCGTAAAATAAAATAGCTGAACATAAATTCAGTCCTTTAATAAGACGGATTTAAAAGGAGGTGTTAGTGACGGGATTTATTTATTGCCGCCTGAAGACTTTCCGACTCCGTCATTCCGGAAAATACCGTGGTATTTTCTTCCGTCGCGCCCTTCACCGGCATCACAATAATACCCGGCGTACCGGTTAATCCCGTTGCCGTGGCGATGTCTTTAATATTTTTCAGCGTGGTATTAACTTCATCAATGGTATCCTGTCTGAACTGAATATCACCTGATGTTTTCGTGACTGTCTCTTTGGTCAGCCTGCCTTCAATTAATCCGGTCGCATAAATACCGTTATGGTATGCCAGATATGCCTCCGGCCCCTTTTCCTTCCAGACCAGCAGACCGGTTTTGGCTGCCAGTAATGAAACCGGCCATCGGCTCCCGAAGACCGGCCACTCCATAAAGAAATAGCGCACATCCTGGTTACTCCTGATGACCTTCTCCAGTTCCGGCGCGAAGCGGCTGCACCAGATGCACTGGTAGTCAAAGAATTCAACCACCATCACCTTTCCGTCCCCGGGCCCCCAGGAGGGGATATTTTTATTACCCAGAATGTTTCCCTGTTGTTCCAGTGCTGCGGATTTAAAACCGCGAGTCTGTTTCGCCTCCTGCTCCTGCTGAAGTGTCTCGCTCATCTGAATAAGTATCTCGGGATGAGCACGCAGATAATCCGCTGCGATTTCTCCAATTCTTTTCTCCTGGGTAACGGAAAACGTTTTATCAGGTGCATTATCCTGAGCAAAACTGGTATTCAAAACGACAACTGAAATAAATGGGAGCAGAAAATACAATCCGAATCTGAATTTCATTTTTATTCCTTTAACAGGTTAAGCATGGATAAAATAAGTTCGTCCGCTAAAGCCGTTAAGTCTTTAGCGGAGAGGTTGTAGAACGATGAATACTGTTGTGGCAGGAAATGAATTAAACGGTCTGACTCATCTTTCGTTCAGCGCGTAACAGCTCTTTCATCATGCGCTCACTGGCGTAGTGCGCTTCATCAGCAGTGACCGTAGCCACCACATTCCCCTGCAGGTCATAGCGGGAGGCACCTTCCCGCATTCGGGACAGATAACCTGCAGACCGGGTCAGGCTTTTCAGGCACTTAATCACCTGTTTATGCGACAGCGGCAGATCACGACTCGCAATATCGGCAAGCAGCTGTTCACGCATTCCCGTGGCCAGCAGACGTGGCGAGTTGCCATCGAACAGCTGTGGCCAGAACACCTTCAGGGTCATGATCGCCTGCTCTGGCGGCAACAGCCGAAGATAGCGCACCGGAGGGGGAGCCTTTGTTGCCTTGACCGGTACGGGCTCAGCCTGACGCGCGGCGGCTTCCGCGGCCTGTTTCGCACGTTCAAGCTTTTCTTTCTTGACCTTCCAGGCGGGCGGCGCCGACACCACCACGACCTTTTTTCGGCGTACCACACCAGGAGTGGCCGTATCACTGGTGGGGGCAGCACTGTCTGCCGCGGGTTTTCGTTTCAGGCTCAGTACAGGACGTTTTTCTTCACTCATAAGGGGCCATATCAATAAAGCATCAGGTCTGACGTATACGATACGCTAACGGCATCATCGTTTCATCTCAGGAAACTGTGGACACGGCGATGATGTTCCCTTTGTCACAGTTGCGGGCACTATTTCTGCTCCTTGGACCTCTGTCCGGGTTTTTTTACATTTAGACAACAATCCCCAGCACCGCCAGATGTACGGCATAGAACATCACGAAGAAATGCCGCGGCCAGAAGCGCCGAACAGAACGACCGATGTCAGAACAGACCGCCAGGGCCAGCAAGGCGACCATCAGGCCGGCGATGGCCTGGGTAATATCATGGGCATTCATCAGCAACACCATGACAGCCCACAGCACGCCATACCCGATACGTTCTGCGGGTTCTTTCGCCCGACACAGTCGCCAGCTGTTGATCAGCATAAAAACCCCGGCCAGACCGTAGCTGTCGGCAGACAGAGGGAGCCAGGCCACGACAATGGCGATCGCCAGCAGAATATCATTGCGGGTCTGCAGACTGAACCAGCGCAGCGCCTGACCGGTGACCGCAAAGCTAAACAGGATATTCCCCATGTACCACGGGTATCCGATGAGAATAAAGGAGCCCTGGGCGATCAACGCCCAGCACCAGAGCTGGTTCAGCTGAGACTGGCGGATTTCAGTATGTCGGGCCAGATTCATCCCCCAGACCAGCCCGAACAGCGGAAAACAGCCCCTCCCCAGCAGACGCATCACCTCATTATTCCCGGCCAGCAACAGACCGGTATGGTCGATGACCATCAGAACCAGCGCGACGGTCTTGATGATATCCGTCTGTCCTGGCGTCCAGGTCAGCAGCCCCAGCAGCCAGCGATCGACAGCGTTGAGGCGGGTTTCATATGTTGTCATCTTCCTTTTCCTTTTATCAGCGCCCCGGCAGGGTGCCCGATTTTAATCGGGCACCCTGCCGGGGCAGACAAGCCGCAGGCGAGTCAGTCGCCCCCGAGCGTTTTTTCACGACTGAGATCACGAACCATATCCCGTTCCATCTGCTGCAGACGGTCGCGCTGCAGGCTCTCTGTGGCCACCTGCTGAACGGCCGCTTCCTGACGCCGGGTCTGCGGGTCATCTGGCAGCACCGTTTTCTCCTCTCCTGGCCGGTCACGTTCGAGACCCCGAATGACGTCCCCGATAACCTCTTTTATCCGCTCGCCCGGCTCGCCCACTTTCTTCTCCTCTCCGGACACTTCCCGGGTCGCCTGCTCCGTCTGTCTTTCCATCTCCCGGCGCTGTGCCTCTTCTGCGGCCCGCTGTGCCAGAACCTCTGGCGGGAGCGGGATGTCAGTACCGGTATCATTGATCGGAGGATTCGGCAGGGGATCAGCCCAGATGCGACCGCCGGTGATGGCCTCCGGGTTCCAGGGGCGGTCATCTCCGGCAAGCCGGACCACCACCCCGCTGTCGGGGTTATCGCGTGCAATCCTGACGCCTTCGCCCATATTCCCGGCCAGCAGACTTTCGCCGTTGCGACTGTTCTGCAGCGCCACAAACCGGGCTTCTTCATTGCCCATGACGCGCCCCTCACCGCCGATCACCTGCAAACGTCCGTCGTTATCCGTCAGCGGACTGAGCCAGATGCCGGCGTCTTTCCCGTTTTTGTCGAACGCCGGCAGCGCCACGTGTGGCTGCGGGTACTTTTTGCCCGGCGAAATGAATTTCCCCGGAGACTGCCCGCGCGCCAGGCCGGACTGCTGCAGGGCGGCCCGGCCTGCAGCCGCCTCATCCAGCGCTCGTGCCCGGCTGAACAGCTGGCCGGCCGTTTTCACGGCCCGGTCGTTACGCGGCTCCAGAATATCGTGGGCTGTCGCTTTCTCTGGTGAATGATTTATGGCCTTTATCCAGCCCTCACGGTTGTCGGTATACAACTGAACATGCTGTTTCATACGTGATAACCCGACATAGGAGGATTCAAAGCTGGCCATCCGTTCCCGACCACCCGCCACGCCCTCCAGTGCGATGGCAAACGGTTCACTGGCCCCCTGAGCACCATGCGCGGTGATGGCGTAGGCAAGGTCGACATGTTGCTGCGCTTGATCAGCCTTCGGGTTCAGCGTGCGGGTGGTTTTGCCGTCAGATAGCGTGACACTGTCACCTGAAACGGATTTCACCTCCCACACACTGTTGGCCACATAGCCGCGTTCCGTGTCACTCTTGCTGAAGCGCATTTTGTCCCCCTGAGACACTGTAATCTCTTGCTCACGGTAGAGCGTGACACCTTCAGCCAACGCCTCCCGGGGTGAAATAAGCCGTTCTTTCCCTTCACCATCCATCAGCGTGATAAGCTGGTTCTCCTTATCCACGCTCCCGATACGGTGGTAGACATTGTCGACCAGGGCCACGGCCCCCTTATGAGTCGTCCAGGTCGACAGTCTGCGCAGCTCTCCGTCACGGATGTTGCTCGTCACCAGTACCGGCAGAGTGACTTCCTCTCTGCCCACTTCACCATTGTCCCGCCTCGCGTCATGAATCAGACTGTTCAGCACCCGCCGGTCATCATTCAGATGGGTGATAATCAGCGTCTGTGACTGCGCCTCCGGGGTACGGTCGGCATAGTCCTTCACCAGTGCCTCATACAGCGTGGTGGGCTGACCTGCCGGCACACTTTCACCCTTGTTCAGCGCTTTCTGTATCGTCTCCTCCTGTGCGGGGGTGAACTCCACCACGGAGTTTTCGGGCACCCAGGCCCCGTCTTTTCGCGGCACCTGTTCCGGTGTAATCTGCTCAATCGTCGCCAGCGCGCGGTTCACGTCCCGGTCAATCAGGCTGTAGACCGCCGGTCGCAACTCAGGTACCTGGCGCACAATCTCTTTCATAATGGCGACGTCGGCGGCACTGCGCTGCTGCATCAGCCGGAACGGCTGGCCCGGCGCAATGGACTGCAGCTGGTCGGTATCGCCGCTGAGCACCGCCCGTCCTCCCCCGGCCGCAATCAGGGAGAGCGCCTTCGCGGTATCGGCCAGCCCCACCATTGAGCTCTCGTCGAGCAGGAACAGCGTGTTGCTGAAATCCGGTGTCTGACCATTACGCTGCAGGAGCTGCGTGTCATGCAGGAACGAGGCGGTAGTCTGCGCATCCACGCCGGCGCTCTGCATTTCCCCCACGGCGCGGTGTGTCGGCCCCAGACCGATGACCCGAGGCCGGGTCGCTTCCGGCAGCAGGCTGATGGCTCCCGTCACCGCCCGGAGCTGGGTGGTTTTCCCCACCCCGGCATAGCCCTGAACCACCGTGAACCGATCCGTAGTCTCCAGTATCATCCGGGTGGAAGCACGCTGCCCTGACGTCAGGTCCGTCATCAGGCTTCCCGGTACACTGTCCATCAGGGGTGCAACGGCCTCTTTTCCTTCCAGCACCTTTGTCAGAATGCTTTTCTCTGCATCCCAGGTCTGGCGGGAAATCAGCAGGTCATTACCGTGGCCTGGGGCCACAGGCACATTCAGCAGACTGCCAGCCTTAATCTGCGCCTGAATGGTCGCGTCTATCTCCGTCATCGGAACCTTACCTCCGCCGGTTTCCAGCGCGGTGGCCAACAGTTGCGGGCGCGTGAAAGTCAGCTCCTCACTTTCCAGCAAAGGAATGGAAAGGTGAATGACCTGCTCTGCCGGGGTGTGCAGCCCGGCTTTCTGTAATGCGATGGCCGCATCCAGGTCTGTCTCGCCTGAACGGGCCTTCAGCTGCTCAGACACCACGCTGAAGGCGGTATGCCTGGCCAGCTTCTCTGTTGTGCGGGCCGCATCCTGTGCAGAGTACAGCCGGATATGGCTTCCGCTCTGCGCCAGCTGATTCAGCGTGGCATTATCCAGCTCGCGTTGCGTCAGGGAGGCAAAAACGGTCGCTGTTTCGCTGACCGAACGGCCGGGACTTTCCACCCATCCGTGCCCGACTTTAATCCCGTCGAACGGCCCGGCGCCCACCGCCAGGGTCTGGGTGGTTTTCTGCCCGGGACGCTGCACCGTCAGCTGCCCGGCCTCCGCGTTCAGCACCGTGATGCTCTCGCCGCCTTTCAGCCGCGTCTCAGGAATTTTCCCCAGCACCGACAGACGTTCTCCGCTCGCTACCGGTAGCTTATCGGCCCGGAACAACGACCACTGGCTGTCGACAGCCGAAACTTTCAGGTCCAGACGTTCCCCCTCTTTGTCCCTGAGGGTCAGCATATTGCTGCTCGCAGTCACCCGGTCTATCAAAAACCGGTCATGCTTCCGTGTCTCCGGGTCCCACCGCTCCATCACCATCCCTTCGCGGTAATAGTCGCGCACGCCCCGGCTTTTGCTGTCCAGCCACACCGGCGTCAGGGTAGTGACTGTCATCTCCTTCGCCCCCAGCGTACCTTCATTTTTCAGGACTTCACGGATAATGCCATTGAGTACGCCCTGTTCTCGCACCCCGCTGATTTGTGCCACGCTTTCCTGCCCCTCACGCACACTGACAGCAAACTCCTGCGCCAGACGGCTGTAGCGGGCGCCCTTGTCTGGTTCACTGATGATGTCTGCCGTCGTCTGATTTCCACCCTGCCAGCGATACGTATTCACCCCGCTCTCTTTCAGCACTGTCAGCGCGCTTCCGGTTCCGCTACGCTTGCCGCTGTCGGAGAGCAGAACCTGCACGTTATGGCGCATGGCGCCATCGAGCAGGGAAAGGGTCTCTTTCAGACTCAGCTTCTCTGCCTGATCCACAATGAGCGTCCCGCCAGGGATAAACGCGGTTCCGTCCTGCAGGGCAGACTTGCCGGTGACCGTCTCCCCCACCAGACGGGCATCCCCGGCGAGAAAATCACGAGACCGGTTATCTGCAGCAAGGATATGCACATCGCGCCCCTGCTCCCGGGCCATCAGCGTCAGCTCAGCCACCCGCTCCCGCTGCCCCGTGGCCCCTCCCTGTCCGTAAACAATCCCCATCGCCGGCCGGTCCTGCGCCAGCACGCTGACCGCATCGCTGAAAGGTGCATGACGCACAACAGAGGCATCTGGCGTGACGGAGACATGATTCTGGCGCTGAACCTCCTGGCTCAGCGCTTTAACGGACAATTCGTCAAGGACGTGGATGTTTGAGGTGAACAGACCTTTCTCGCGATCGAGCGGGATAAGCTGTTCGCGCTCAATAGCCGCATCAATGCCCGTTCTGGCCAGTTCAAATACCCCCGGCTTCGCCTCCAGCTGGCTAACCGTGCGGGCCAACATGTCGGCATAGGTAAACTGCACTTTGCGGTCGCTGAGACCGGCAATGGCTTTTGTGACCACGTCGCTGATATCCGGGCCGTCGGTTTTCGCCGGACTGACGGGCGCACGGTTGATTTCTGCAGCGCGCTTATCGGCATCCTCGCGATAGCTGTGAATATCGAAACCGCTCTCTTTGAGGGTGTTCACCCACTCCACCATTTTTTCTGCCGGATCGAGGGTTTCTTTCGATTTACGGGTATCCAGTGTGGCCACATCGCGGGACTTCAGGGAGGCATCAGGGCCTGCAGCCTCCCTGACCTCCTGACTGCGGGTGGAAAACGGCTCAACCGGCACATCTTTCATCTCCCACATGCCGTGTTTGCCTGTCACTTCCGTCTCATAGCCGAGTTTCTCAACGAGAGGTTTGAGCACCTCCCGGTAGAGTTTTCCGAAGGCTATCTGATTTGCGTACACATTCTCGATAAAGCCCGTTTTACCCACCGTATCGGTGCCAAGAGACTGCCACTTGCCGCCGTTCTGCGTCGCATTGATGACCACGGCATGGGTGTGCAACTGGGGCTCCTGATTGCGGTTTGTGTCGTGATTAAATTTCGCCACAATGAGATTGCCGGTCAGCACGGTTTCGCTTTTTCCGTCCGTCATGACCCGGGTCGCCGCCAGCGTTTCCACCTGTTTTACGGCTTCTGTGACGGCCTGATTATGGGCATCAATCAGCCGCTTATCCCCACCGATCATGGCCATGACAGACACGCTCTTAGGGGCGGAAAAGGTCAGGTCATAACCTGGCCGGTGTTTGTTCACGCCATCCTGCATCCGGGTCAGGTCACTGCCGTCCGGCAGCTTTCCTTTCAGCAGGTCAGTGAACACCTGCTTGTCCACCTTCCCGTCAAGGCCCAGCGCCTCCGCGCCCTTTCCCTGCCAGCGTTCATCCATAGATCCGATAACGTAATAGTTATCCTTGTCTGTATAGTAATTGCTGGCGCTCCCCGCCGACTTTACCGAACCAATCGACATCATCAGAAGTTTCCTCCGATTTCGATATCATCCTGCTCACTGCGGCTGTGGTTGATATTGACCTCTTCGCGTCGCTGCATATCCCGCTGTATCTGTTCACCTTCCAGCCAGGCGTCATAGGCCTGCATGTCTTCAATTACGCCATCCTCGTTCATTCCGGCCGGCAACATATTCTGGTCCGCCTCGACAGGCTGCTGCGCCAGTTCCTGCGCCGTCCCGCCCGCAGTCGCAATCACCGCGGCAGTGGATGCCGCTGCAGCAGTGCCGGTCACCGAAGCAGCAGGTTCAGGCCGGATTAATGGAACGGTTTTCACTCTCGTGACGGGAGCGCCAGATAACGGGACGTCTGGCGTCTTACCGGCACCCTCTGCTGCCTTCGACGAGGTTTTTACCGGCACAGGCAGTACGCTGTCTTCAGCAGGTTTAGTCTGCTCAGGCTGAACACCGGCTTTCTCTTCGGCTGACTCAGACACAGGCTCATCCGGAGTGAAAAGCGCCCTCGCCAGACTGCCTTCGGCCTCCCGCGCTTCCAGCAGCGCACTGAGTCTTCCATCCACGCGCGCATCGAGACGGCGCTGAATAAAGCCCTCGGTGATTTTCGGTCGGGGCTTGTATTTCAGGGCCAGTTTCACCGCCGGATACGGCCCCGGCAGGGTGACGTAGCAGGACAGGTCAGGCAGCGTCTGAATATCGGAGTAGCTGACCAGCGTTTCCCGCTCTTTTTCCTTCCCGGTCGACACACCGTCACGCACCGGGTCTGCCCCGTAGGAATACTGCTCGCTGGCCTTGAGGATTTCTTTCTCACCGATTTCGCCGGCGGCAAACTCGGCAATCTCCTTACTCGGGGAACGGAAAAAGGCACGGGTGTTCATCACGTCAAACAGCGTGGCGGCAGGCTTCACGCCGTAAATATCTTCCAGCTGGGCATAGGACTGGATTCCGAACACATAACAGCCACCAAATTTTCGGGCTTCCGGCAGAATTTCAACCAGGTCTGGCAGCTTGTGCAGCGTGGGCAGTTCGTCAGCGAAAATCCATACACGCCGGTTACGGTTCTCCCCCATCGCCAGCAGACCGCGGATGGCAATCGACAACCACATCGAGATAACCGGCTTCAGGGAGGCATGCGTATCGGCATTCGAGGAGATAAACAGCCAGCCATTAGGCTGGTCCTCACGGACACCGCGCATCCAGTCCCGGATGGTGAACGGCTCGCCGTTCTTTTCAATCCCCTGCAGGTAGCGGATGGCCTTGACATAATTGGTCAGCACGGCACGGATGGAGATGGCTGTCTTCTCAATTTTCTCCTCGACCAGGTTGGCGGCCGGGGTGTTCTGCAGGTACGCACGCAGCTTGTCTATTTTGATGGACAGCATGGTATCAACCAGCTTTTCGTAACTGCGGTCCTTGTCCTCGCGCATCAGGTAGGCGCCTTCGGCAAAGATGGTGCGACCGGACCCCTGCCAGAACGGATCTTCTTTGGTGCCCATCGGGATAAGGGTATTGGAGATATTGTCGAAATCCGGCAGCGTCAGGCACTCTTTCCACAAATCCCAGGCCGCACAGCGCGAATCCAGCGGGTTGAGGATTTTATCCAGTGACGGGTCGTAATAGCTTTTGACAAACTCACAGGACCTGTCGTAGATGATGGCCATATCGCCCCGGGCGCGGACGTAGTTCAGCAGCCGGCGGATGACTTCGGATTTACCGGAGCCCACGGTTCCGTGGAGGCAGAAATTCTGGATTTCAGAATTCTTAAGAATAGGCAGGTCGCCAATTTTAATATCGGAGGCCGCTCCATCGCGTTTCATCTGGCGGGCCACATCTTTGGGCTTATCGGAAAGCTGGCGCCCCCCGGTATTTTCATCCTCACTCTGCAGTTTCCCCTGGCGGCCCAGCACCCAGCTGGCGACAAAGAACGTCACCACGCAGATTGTCAGCGACACAATGGCGGCAAAAACAAATGCCGTCCACAGCTGCTCACCGCACCAGATAGTATATTTATCGGCAAGAATTTGTTCCGCATTATATTCCAGAGACTTTCCGTAATAGCTAATCGTATAGACCGGCTGAGAGCGAATAATATCGCGCATCGGCGCCAGTGTCGTACACCACCAGTAAACGCAGCCGTTCACAAAGGTCTGCCAGCTGAGACGGTACATCAGCATCAGCCCACATAACACCCAGAATAAAATAAACAGCACATAAAATATAATATTGGCAATCTGACCAAACATGCGAAAACGCATATTCGCAATCTGACCGCCCTGCGTCATATCTTTGGCATTAAAACTCATGGCATTAATCCGTCAATTAACCATCATGGATAAAGATAACCGGGCAAGCCGGCAACGACTCACAGGCACACAAAAAATTTGCGTACCTGTGAGTCGTTTATGAACAGAACAAGAAATATTGAAAAATAACTGATTGCAGAACATGAAGATTAACAAGCCGAATTTAAAAAAACGGCCAGTTAATAGCGGAAGTTAACCCATTATTATTACTTAACTTCTTTGCTTTTTACCGATTCGATAACGGACGTAAGTGTTGCTAACTGATAGCGACCAAGATCAATATTCATTACCATAATTGTTAGTAAAAGGCTAAATCCTGTAATAACAA
Source organism: Serratia sp. PL7 (assembly GCF_945957435.1). NCBI lineage: Bacteria > Pseudomonadati > Pseudomonadota > Gammaproteobacteria > Enterobacterales > Yersiniaceae > Serratia > Serratia sp. PL7. The sequence continues at coordinate 17,697 of NZ_CAMFLB010000028.1, forward strand.
TAAAGACAACCGCATTAATAGCGTTATATGCGGAGAAAAATGCTAAACATGAGAAGATAACAAAAACAACCACTCCATAAATTCTGCATTTCTTAGCTAAAAAGCCAAAAAACAACGATTTCTCCCTGAAGGATTGAGGTAAAGAAAGGAAGAGTGCTCTGGTATTCGCGGTTGCAATGATAGAAAAAACACCTATTGCACCAGAAAAAACCATGGCAGCTAGTCTCTCGAGACCAGAAGCATAATCACTCAACCAGTACGAGAGATAGGATGATAGTAAAAACCACACCATGCATACTAGGCCAGGCCAGATACAGCGCCAGAATGATGGGATCTCTAAATCATTATGAACCAGGATCTGTTTTAACTCCTCGATTTCACTTTGTATTATTTTATGGGTTAACATCCTATACTCCCTATTTTTTTGTTTTATCTTTTTCTAACTTAGCTGCCTTATCCAATAGCTCTTTTGTCGTATCTGCGCCAGGCAATTTAGTCTGACTTTCTTTCCTTTCATTATAAGTACTTTTGAAATCATTTCCTTTTGTTTTGTGGTCATTTTCCAGTTCAGCATTCTCTTTTTTCACTCCAACGCCTTGCTGTTGTATGGTTTCACGGGATTCCTGATGCTGTTGGTTATTCTGCACTATCATTCCATCCACTTTCGGCCCCACATTATCCTTAATACCTGCATCTCGTGTCATGGCTTCTATATTACCGGCATTATGCCCGTAGTCGGCCGTTACCGACCCACTGTCACCACCGCCTGACACACCAGGCATATTTTGGCCAATGGCTTCACGACCTTGTTGATACGCACCATCAATCTTAGGTTCAACTTGAGCTTTGACGAATTCACGCGCCAGAGCTTCACGTTGCGCTGCAACTTCCGGAGAACTGGTGTTGGTCAGAATGGCTTCAGCATCCTGTGGTGCCTGTTGCTGAACAAAGTTTGCAAACTGTTGGGTCAGATTTTCGCTCATCTGTCCGCTCATGCTCTCTGTACGTGAAGCCATTTCACTGTATTCGTGGCTACGTGTCCGGCTGTTCGTATACTGGTCATAGCTGTTTTTAGCACTAGAGAGTGATGCAGCAAACTGATCAACACGCGAGCTGGCATTATTGTCCGTTATATTACCCGATGTGGTTGTTTTACGGCTGGTAAAGTAATCAGATGCTTCTTTAAAGTCTTTGGCTGCCTGACCACTGGTATCATGTCGACTGTCATAGGATGATCTTCCTGATTCATTTGTCGAGTCAGTAGAGCCACTTGATGCATTCAAGCCAGCACTAATTTTAGCCCCCCCCTCAGCAGAGAGACCCGTAGCCCATTTACCCAGTTTCCCAGCCAGCTGGTCACCAGACCCCCACTTAGCATTACCGTACATCTCACCAGATACAGACCCTTTCGTTGACTTATCCATCAACTGCTGGAAAGACTCTTCATTGCTGATGTTGTTGGCTTTTGCATTAGAAACAACAGCACTCCACATTTTACTTCTGGCCATCGAATCCTGCGACGACTCAGTATTATCAGCGCCTGACGTCATGGACGCACTGGTCCCCATATTTGTGCCAAACTGCTTCAGGCTGTTCCAGGCACTCGTCACACTGCTGTTATAACCGTGCAGAGAGCTTTCTGCCTGAACATCTGATTCCCGGGCCATCTGTTGCTGTGCGCTGGCTATCTGCCGACCAACATTGATATCCACGGGGAGTTTTGACATGGCGCCACTACTATCCCAGACCATAGACCCATCCCGGGTCTGGGTACCCATCCCCCCATTCGCCAGCTGTCGGGTCATCTGCCCAAACGCGGTGGTGCTGTTGGTATTCCAGCTGTTCCCGCTGACATTATCCGTCTGCATATTTGAGAACGAATAGTTCCCGTCCACTACGCTGGAGGAGGCCTGCGACGTGGAGCTGAGGCCGGACGAAGCAAAGTGGCTGTAGGCGCTGGAGAAACCTGCTCCCATACTTTTAATCATCGCCCAGCTGAGCGGGGGGATCATCATCGAGATATAGCCCGCGGTGGTGGCAATATCCGAGTTTTTCAGCTGCAGCTGAGAGAGTTCAGAGAGGACCACCGGCACCCCATTTTGCTTCGCATAGTAAGCCATCGCGCTGTTCAGGATAGCGTACAGCAGAGGCCACGACTGCAGCCACATCAGGGCAAAGACGTAGCCCTTCAGCACCTGCATGGTCATCATGTTGAACATCGCCGCCATGACCATGATCGGGAACAGGCCAAACATAATACCCAGTATCACTGTCTGCATCATGGGCAGAGAACGCAGCGCCTGATGTCCCATTGTCGCCTGGGCCAGACGTTGCTTTTCCAGCGACGAGGTATTGGCAATGTTCACCAGGCTGGCCGTATCGCCACTGCGGGCTGCGTAGCTCTGGATTCCGCTGCGCAGGGCATTCATCGTCACGTTCTGGCGGATAATCTGCCCTGCATTCTGCCCCGAACTGTAGAAGAAGTTGTAGCTGTCACCGATCATCTGGCTGAACAGCAGGTCCGGGTTAGGTTTACCCCCAAAAAGCTGGCGCACATAGTAGCTCCAGGTCTTCCCGCCGGTCTGGGTATCCAGCGCCAGGGCTGATTTCAAATCACGGGAGGCTTCCTGGCAGGTTTTAAACTGATTGTTTTTGTCAAAAACGCCGCGAAGCGGGCTGGGGTTAGAAAAAATAATCGTGTAGGGGTCAGACGAGTTCAGTAGTTCCTCAAACGTATACTTGTGATTGAGAAAAATATCTCCCATCACACAGTTCTGCACGTAGTCTGAGAACAGGGTGGTGATTTCTGGATTCTGCGAGATAAAGTCCGTACTTTTCGCCACCAGGTTCCCGCCAAATAACATCCCCGTTTTGCTGTACGTCACACTGTCCGGCAGGGCGAAAATCATCTCATAGCTCTGCACCAGAGCATTGCCCACACGCGTGGTCAGTGACGCCGGAATGGCCAGCCCAATTGGCACGTTATCAACCTGATAGACCTGGGACACATTGCTGTAGTCGATAATCTGCACCGGTTTGCGGATGACGACCAGCATCGAGACCAGCGTCAGCGCAAACACCCAGCCGACCAGATCCATGATGTTGTGTTTTTTCACCCAGCTGCCGGCGACGATCAGCACGGAAAAAGCAATGCACATTTTCTCAATAGAGGACCAGGTACCGGTACTCATGAAGGCGGAAATGGCATTCAGGTTGCCCCTGAACCAGTCGCCGCCGGCTATCGTGTAGATTTCCAGCATCAGAGGCTCCCTCCGAAATGGTAGTTGTTCTGGTAACGGGTCATCATTCGGGCAGACACCTGCTGGCGCATGTAGCTCATCTGCCGGTCAACGACCAGCAACGCGTCCTGCTGGACCTGGACCCGGGACTGGAAGGCGGCTATCTGAACACTCGCCTGATTCAGGTTTTCGAGGATCATATCCATCGTTGACTGCGGGTAGTTCCCGGTGGCCACCATCGTCCTCGCCTGCTGGATCAGCTCCTGAATGTACTGCAGCAGGATGTCGTAGCCGATATAGTCCGTCAGCTGGTAAAGCAGGGTATTCGAGACCCCGAGCATCTGCGGGTCAACCAGGTATTTAAAGACCGGGATGGTGGTGCTGGAGATAAAGCCCTTCTCCTGCTCCGTTAGTTTTTCATCCGCCACAGCCTTGTTCTGGATGCTGCTCAGTAGCGTGGAAATCTGGTTCTTCAGCGCCTTGTTTGCGGCTATAGTGACCGTCGCATCCGCAACCACCTTGAGACATTTATCGGAATCATTGCAGTGGTAAATTTTTGCTGTTCCCCCCTCCATCATCGCCTTAATCAGGTCCTGATCCGTGGTCCGTGCCGGCAGCGGCGTAATTTCACTGTTTTCCCCAAAAATCAAGGTGCCGGTCAGGGTCATCACAAACTCTTTCAGCTCTTTGTTATCGTCGAAGAGCCGGTTTTTGGACAGGGCATTCCACATGATGTTGATGTTTTTCATGACCCGCTCTTTGTCCTTGTCGCTGGCCTTATCCTGCACCTTGTCCATCTGGCCGCCAACCGAACACCCCTGACGGGAAGCCGCCCAGTCGGCAAAGATATTGCTCTCACCGGCGATGTCCTGGCAGACCTTCTGCTGGGCTACCTGGGTACGAGGAAACAGTCCCCCGACGATCCCCTGTGCCGCCTGGCAGCTGCTGAGGTTCATGCTGTTGATATCGCTGGCCATCTTCTGCAGGAAGTCTTTTGCGGTTTTGATTTCCGGTACAGTGGTCTGCAGCGCGAGGTCAAAGAAGTAGCCCGCAGCATTGGACATGATTTGTTTGCCGAAGCGCTGCAGCTGCTCGCTGTTGATAAAAGAAAACGACCCGAGGTAGGCATCGATGCCGCCACAGCCGGCATTAATATCCGGCAGGGTCATACTGACCAGCTGAATGGTTTTCACCTGCGTCCGGGCATACAGCGAACCGCCAGAGGCATAGCCCGCGGCCTGCCCCTGCCAGACCTGCGGCTGGCTGGTATTGGACGCGAACCCCAGCTTATTGAAGAAGTTATTCATGTCGCCATTGACATCAGCAGAAGCCGGGAGAGAGACCCCCACCAGAAAGCCACCTGCCAGCGCAGCCATCTTAATTTTGTCCATTCCCCGGAACCTCCATCATCTGAAACACCGTATCCATTCTGGCCATAAAGCCCTGTGCATCCGTGGCCCCCTGCAGAATCGGGTATGCCGCCAGCGTGTTCACGTTGACCAGAAACGTGGTCGGCGTGGCCACCGGAATATTCGGGAAAAAGGTCTGCATCACGTCAGGCGGTGCCGGCAGCGCTTCGGGAAACGCTTCATCCCCCAGCCCGTCAATGGTGTAAGAGAACACGGAGAAACCATACTGGCCTGATAACTGCTTCAGGACCGGGTCAAACTTGTGGCAGTACGGGCAGTGTCCCTGCATAAACAACACCACTTTCCAGTCGCTGAGGTTGACCTGTTTGCCGTTGCTGAGCCGGTACCAGCGGGCCTGAGAGACCGGCTTCGCAGACGCAGATACGCCAGCGGATGTCGCCGGAGCCGCGCCAGTTATGCCCTGCGGGTCCCAGAGTGATTTCACGTCATCCAGCGTGCCAGCGTGGGTAACGGAAGACCGTGAAAATGCCAGTAACAGCAGCGTCGCGACGCCAGCGTTAATTATCTTCAGGTTGCTTTTCACGGGCTTTCTCCTGTTTTTCAGCGTCAGCAATGAGAGCATTGAGAATGCGGTACCCTCCGAACACGACCATGCCCAGCCCGAATATTTCCCCGGCCTGGACGGCCAGCTCAGGCTGCTTCCTTACCAGCCGGGCGATAAGGTGGAAAAATACGCCCACGGCCAGCACCCACATCCCGGTAATGTCTAAATCGGGAAAACGAATCTTTCGCATGACACGCTCCTTAAAAATTGGGTTTAAAGTCGCTGGAGACGTAGAGGAACTGTTTCGCCAGGTCGTCCTGGCTAATAAAGCCGTAACTGAGAGGCTTCACCTGGCCGCTTTTCGGGTTAACCAGCATCATCGCAGGGAAGAACTTCACGCCAAGCTGCTCTGCCTGGCCCTGGTCCATCCGGCTGTCAGGGAGCAGGGGATTCACCACGCCGTCAACAGAGACCGGTATCACGCTCAGGCCGTAGGTCTCTCGGAAGTTTTTGATGACCTGGACCAGTTGCCCGTCAATGGCCTCCCGGCCGCGGTAGAAAAACATCACACCATAGTGCTGCGCCAGGGAGGAGATTGCCTTGCGTTGCTCGGCGTAGTCGGCCGCAAGCTGGTTTTTCACGGTGCCGTTGTAGTGGCTGTACTGCAGGTTGTAATCGAGCTCCGGGTTTTCCAGCATGGCCTTCTTCGCGCTCATCGAGAACAGACCGGCCTGCTGCGTCCAGTAGTTCTGCAGACGGAAATACTTCACGAAATTGTCAGACGACGGATACAGAATGGCTTCATACAGTGAACGTTTGGTGGCGCTCTGCAGTTCGGCGAGTTTTGCCATAATGTCCATTCGGGCCGGCGGAGCCGCAGGCGCGGGCGGCGTATCCGGCTCCGGTTTTTTCAGCTTTTCGTTGTACCACTGCCAGCCCGCGTCTTTCGCCCAGGCTGGCATCAGGGCGCAGCAAAGGCACCCCGCCAGCATGGCGGCATGTATTGTTCGCATGGTAAATACCCTTTTATGAATTAACGCGGCTGGCGTGTCAGGTGCTGATAAACGCTGTATTTATCAAGAAGACGCCGTGTTTTTCCTGCGTCATTGCGGGCTTCAAAGCGATACCCGCTGCAGTACAGTGGAAGTGAATTCATTTCCAGGTTCACCCGCTCCCCTTCTTTAACCACCCACGCGGCCTGAGAAACCCGGTCACACTGAATACCCCAGGCCCGGTTGGTGGCCATAAACGCATTAATCTGCTTATCTCGCCACAGGCTGTAAGACATGATGCTGATCAGAAAAACGACAAACACGCCGACAAACAGCATCACCACCCCGTACGATTTTTTCTCATCCATGAACCCTCCTGTTTATTTTGCTGATTAACGAAGTGAAGCCCCGTCTTCATGGCAAAAGTCGTCTGGCTATAATCGTGAGGAAAACAATAAATAAAAGAGAACGGACCGCCACAACAGGATCGTCACTCGCTAATAACGTCGCCATGCAGAAAATCAACAGGGCAAGCACAAAAATCATTCCTGTGACTTTGCGCCATTTTTTTAATTCTTTAAATGTGGTTATCTGCTTCATTTATTCACCCTCCTTTTTTTGAATACATCCTGAAGTGCAGTAAAGAAGAGGTAACTCACCAGCCAGAAAAAACCGACCATGAGAATAAAAACCACACTCTCAATATAATCACTACCTGACGTCCCTTTGACGGCATCCCATGAGAAATACAGCACAGGGGAGATAATGATTATTGTCAGCAGTAATCTCACTACAAAATCGACGGCAGGATATTTATGAAAGTTAATTTTCATGGTTGTGTTCCTTATTACTGTTATCCTCCTTCACCTTCAGCCCGGTTTTCCCCGCGGGAAAACTGTCAGCAAAGCGAGTGGTACATTCCTCTGCGCCTTTTGATGTAAAGAATCCGGGGTCATCCTCCCCGATAATATAATCGGGGTAGGTAGTAAATCGAATATCAGAGTGATCGTCATAGTTTAACCTGCTATTATCCCTGAAAAAATCAACCCCTCCCTTATTTTTAAAGCGTTTTGCATCCTCACCTGATACTTTCATAACCAGTGAGTCGGGGTCGACCTCCCACATATCACGAGCATCCAGCATTGTCCGGGTAGCTTTAAATTCAGCTTCAAATCGTAACGCTTTCAGACCGGTGGCGTACATGGCAACCCACCCATCCATTTTTGTTTTATTTTCACTTTGCTCCGTAACCGTATACCGGGAAATCATTCTTATTTTTGTAAAAAACGTTTCATCTGTTCTCTTACACTGAATGACAGTGCCGGGCATCTGCATTGAATACAGCTTCTCGAGTTCCTCTCTGCTTGCGGCGTTTGAAAATGGCATTATTAGAATAAAAAACAAAAAAATGGTGGACCTGACCAGTCTGTTCATTTAAACCATCCTTATTATTTTCAATACGGGATAACGCGATGACATAGAAAACAAGCGACAGTGCCCCATCCCCATACACTCTGTTATCACCTTTAAATTTAATTATTCAGAAATCATTTTGCTGAAGACTGCGTGAGAAGTTCTTTTATGCGTTGTTTTGTTTTATCAGTCAGCTCACTGTTATCCGGTATTTTCTGGTTATTTATCAGGTCCTCCATGAAGTTCGTAAAGTCCAGCTGATTAAAGTTAATGCCCTGCAGTTCTGCTACCGTGATCCCCCGGCAGTCCGGACTGCTGGCGCCACCGAACCCAATATGCAGCTGTCCGTTACGGCCTTGCTCCTGGACTATCTGAGCCAGTTTTGAGTCAAACTGGCAGTAACTGCGTTTTTTCTCCAGGCAGATCCCCAGTACCTTCTTCGAGCAAAACTCACCAATACTGACTGTCAGCTTGTTGGTTTTCGCTTTGGCCAGCGCCTTCTCTTCGCTGCTGCAGCGTGCCAGGCCCACATCCTGGCCCCATCCGCTGTCCTTGCAGCAGTTGCTGAAGCCTGCAGCGAACTTCTTACAGAATTTTGCCTTGCCGGTGAATGCCCTGACGTCCACCCCGTTCAGCGCCGCAACATCTTTACCCGCAGCGGCCAGCGCCGCGAGCTCCGAAACTGCCTGTCCAAAGCCGTTGTTCGTGCCGCTGACCGCTTTATCGCATTCACCATCAAGGCAGAATACATCCTCGCCGCAGATCATCTGCTTACCGCTGGTCCGGGTTTCGCAGGAGTACGTGGCATACTCATGCAGACAGGTCCCGTCTTCACCGGTGAAGGCACACTGACGTGAAGAGAGCGTGCAGGCTGTATTGTTCATCAGGCTCTCACAGGAGCCATGATCCGCAGGCTGTGTGAGCCAGGTGTCCTTGTATTTCCAGCATGCTTCTGTGAAGGAATACGCCTTCCCGCCCAGGTTGAGGGTTTTTGTCCCGCCCGGGCTGATACATTCTTCACCTGTTTTCGTGCCTTCGTCCTTGCTGAACGGACAACTTTCAACCCAGACCACCTCTGGTGCAAATACGGTTTCCGTCTCCTCCATGACTAGTATGACCGTCACCTGAATGGATTTAACATTCACTGATGGCTGGGTTTTCGACGTTTTCGTTACCGGAAAGCTCTGCCCGGCGACAACGTTCCGGTCCATGCTGAAAGACTGATGAATTTTCCCGGTGCCATCGTAGTAATGACTTGTACAGTGTGTGTTCTGGCCCCCGGAGCACGTCGTCACCGTATTCGGCCAGGTCATCACATCAACAGGGAATGTTTTATCAAAGAGGCTGATGTTTTCACTGACTGCAAGCTTGCAACTGTCTCTGACCTTTCCTTCGTTGTCACATTCATAAATCCAGGGAACCGGCAGAGGTTCACCGTCAACAGACACGCTGAGCAGCCGCCCTGTCGACGGGATGGTCAGCGTCCCGCTCCATCGGGTGCTGTTTCGGGTGAAATTCATCGGGACAGCCTGCTGGTAGGTACGACTGACCTTTTGCGTCGTGGCGTTGTCTTTCAGCGTCGCCTCCCGCGTGCAGAAGTTCTCCACCTGCAAATCCCGCTCGCACGTATGGTTCGTGAACTCGCTACGATTAACCACCTGTGCCGTACAGGCCTGACCGGTATCGCCGACAATGCTGTCCGCCCGGGATTCGGTGTCCTGTGCCGCCTGAATAAAGGGGGCATCCGCTGAAATACTGTCAGGGGGCCGGTTGGTGAACGACTCCGTGATACTTTGTCCGGCCTCGTTCTGGCTGAACTCCGAAGCAGAGTCACTTTTCAGGGAACTGTCACCGCTGGCTGTCACGCCACCGTAGTATTTCGTCTGGTCGGGTCGGGAGGTATAACCGGGTAAGGTCTGCTCACCATTAAAGTTTTTCAGGGCATCGAGCCCCCCTCCCTGAACCTGTTTTGCGAAATCCGAACCGACTTTGTAATCCGTATTACTGTCTGCACCGGCTGGTCCTGCAAACCCGATAAAGGCCCCCAGAACGGTTGCAATGACGGGAAGCGATCTCATTTCGTCCCCCCCAGCATATGACGGGCTGTGTTCGCGCAGTCCCCTTTCTCTGCGACCTTCTCCAGAGCCTGTTTCAGCCTGATATTGCCATGCACCACGTCGAAGCCGGCCTGACAGCGCACCACCAGGGCCGGCACGCTACGGATGTTGTACTGCGTGTAGAGCGTCGGATCGATTTGCACACCGTCAGTCACCCCGTCGTTCACCAGGTGCATCACCGCATCCGTGGTCGCTTTCATATCGTTGTTGACCAGTCCTCGCAAGGTAGCGGGGATGCTGTACTGCCGGGTCTCATGCAACATTCGCTTCAGACCCTCTTCCGGTATCGAAAAGGAGACAAAGTACACCGCCCCTTCTTCTGGCTTTGTCTGGTTTGACGCATTCTGCTGGCTGGCCAGATTGTCGATAAACTGACGGTCAGCGCTGGCGAGTGGGTTACGGTTAATCTGCGCTTCCAGTTCCTGCTGCAGTTGTTTGTCCGGATGCTGACGTAACTGTTCACTGAGGTTTTCCTGCTGTTTCAGCCACTCCCTGTCTGCCGTAGTCGGACTACCCGGAGTAACTGCAGCGACTGCTGAACCTGACTGTAATGCCAGAATCATTAATACATTTATCAACTTCATGAGAGACTCCTGTCAGAGGTAGACACAGTTACGTTTACGCCACATCAGGTAGCCGTAGTTTTTCCGCGTGTTGGGTGGATTTCTGCCCGCCTCCCAGCGCATCACACTGCGCCCGAGAGGGTGGCACTGACCGCTGTCCGGATACATATTCACCATCTGATAGCGCCACCGCTCTTTTGGGATGATCGGAGACGGGTATTCGTAGCAGACCGCCACATCTGCGCCGACGGTCTCCATGATTTGCCCCTGCCGATGAAGCTTGTAGGCCATTCGCTCACTGAGTAACAGCGATGACTGCAGGGGACTGGACTCGTTGCTGGCCCAGCCGGAGAACGGGTACATCGACCCCTGAGAGCCGGCGCACCAGAACAAAATATCGAGTGGTTTGTTGAATGCACTGGCAATCGCATCTGCCGCACATGCGCCCTGGGCAATCGGGTTAGCAAACAAAATCGCTTCCGGATTCAGAATGGTGGTCAGGCTGCTGTCCACCCAGGTCGGGTCGATTTCGGATAAATAGGCAATATCCATATCACCTCCTTCCAGGCACCCGGCTGAGGTAATGATGTTCAGCCAGTAGGTCAGCGGATACTTGTACCAGTGGACGTGATAGAAGGCCCCGTTCACCTGCTTGTCATCCTTCTTAGCCGTACCCATCCCGGTCTTGCCGAGATTGATACTGAATCCCCCGAGGTTCACCATGCAGCCAGGTGAACGGCTGACATCCGTCATGGCCATCGGCTCCCAGTAGCCAATCGCCAGACCGATACGAACAAATATCGGGGGCGGTGCGGGACAGTACTGAACCGGACTGGCCGGATTCACGGTATCCGGGCCACCACCGGCCGCGACCGACACACTCCCGATGGACATCGGAAAAATGCATTGCCAGCAGACATCGGTGATCGGGTTAACAAAACGTCCCTCGCAGGAGGGGTCCGCAGCAGCACTGAGGCTGTATCCCCACATCATCAGGGCACTCAGAAACAGGGTCAGGGATTTCACTGAAACGTCCTTATTTAACAGGAAAGGTTTCGATATTCAGCCGCTCACCGGAGGGTGCCGGCGTAATACGCGCCGGCACCCTGGTCAGGCCGAACCGTTTTGAAAGCACACCGTTCTGGTCAAAATAAATCCGGCTGTCCAGCGCGGACGAGGTGTCAGGGACGCTGCCCCGGACCAGAATAATCTTGCTCATCAGCGTTTCCGGCACCTGGCGTTTCATCCAGGCTATCTGGTCAGGATCGTCGCCGTTGATAAAGTACAGGGTCTGCATAAAGGGCACGGTTTTCAGGGGATTGATGAGCTCGCCCTGGTGAGCAAACACCCGCCCTTCGTTATCCTTCAGGTCTTCCGTCAGGCGAATACTGGGGTCAAACCAGCGTTGCGCATATTTCTCCGCTCTGTGCAGCCCCTCCACCGGGGCCGGGCGCTGGCTGTTCTCGATCACCCGCTGCTTAAACTCGCCCATTGTCTTATCCCACTGGCCGGATTGTTGCAGTCCCTGCAGCCGCTGCGTGATAAGTTCCAGCATGTCCTGCTCACGGACGGGCCACAAATCCCCCCAGGTACCGAGGTCGGCGGCCTGTGTCAGCGGCGAAAGCAGACAGCCGGCGAGCAGACATAATTTCAGTCGCGTCATTCCTGGCCTCCTTTCATTCGCCGGGCAATGTCCGTCTGAATTTTACGGGTCACATCGGGGGCCCCCTGAACCACCGCCGGCGACACCAGGATGAGGACATGATGTTGTTGCTGGTAATCCGCCAGGCTCTGCTCCAGCGCACTGTTAAACCGCTCTGACAGCGCTTTGGACTGCGCCTCTGACAGCTGTTTCTGACTGACACTGTCCATAAAACTGTCGAGCGTTTTCTTCATATCAAAGGCCACCACCCGCGGCGTGGTGTACTCCAGTACCACCCGCGTGAGAAAGACGTTGGTCGCCAGGACGAAGACAACAAGCGCAACGATGGCCAGCCCCCGTCGATACGGCCGGGGCGTCGTTTTCTGCTGTTCTGCGTGGTTTTCCATCAGGCTGCACTCCTTACGCTGTCGTGCGCGATGCGGGCTTCCAGCTCAGCCATTTCCGCCGGGAAGTTACGACAGGCCAGCTCATACACCGCGTCATGGATATCGACACCCGCCTTCCGCCGCGCCTGGATAAATTCAAAGTCCGCGCCTTTGGAGGAATACATGGCCCGGCTGAGCGGGTCGACAAACAGACGATGCCAGGAGCAGTTCGCTTCTACCTGCAGCATGAAAGAACTGAACCATTGTTCTTTTGCAGAACCGAAACTGTTGATCATGTCCTGCTCCAGTTTTGAGAACTGATCCGGATACAGCTGGTTATATTTGGCGAACTCTTTGGCTGACTGTTTGAGGATCGACTTGTACGAGGAGTTACCCCAGGCCGCCCGGGCAGCGGTGGATGCGGTGGGGGAATCGAAGTCGACTATATTCTGGGTGATGGTGATATAGGCGCCGGTATGCCGGCGCGCGGTCCGGTACCCCTTCTCAATAAACTGCCCCACTTTTTCGTTTTTGAAATCGAGCAGTTTCCAGCCTTCGTCAATGACGTTGAGCTTTTTCAGGCTCCGGGGGGACTGGTACATCCGGTTCTCGATATAGATAATCAGCGAGAACATGACGGCAATCAGCAGTGACGGGCGCGATTCAAGCCCCCCGAGCTCCAGCACCACCATCCGGGCATCATCGCGCAGGGTGGGTTTGTCCGAGTTAAAGTAGTCCCCGTAAATCCCGTTCACCGTGTACTGATCGAGGAGAATAATCATCTCGTCCAGGCGGCTGCGAATGGTCGGAGAGTCGGCATACTCTTCACTGTCTTTTGCGCTCTGCAGAAACGCCACCACATCATCGATGCGGGCATGCCTCCGTTTGCTCAGCCAGGCCGCCTGCACGGCCTGTAACAACAGGCCTTCGTGGACCTCGTCCAGGTTACCGTTCGGACTGGCCATCACTGACATCTGGTCACGGATACGCTCCGCGGAGAGGTCAAAGTGGGCATCATCGAGAATATTGGCGAACGGGTTAAACTTTAGCGAATCACCATCGAGGTAGACCCCGCCCATGTTTTCGCACAGGGACTTATAGCCATCGCCCATATCGAACACCCAGGCAAAACCGCCGGAGTCCAGCACACTGCGGATCAGCGGCTGTATCAGCCCCGTTTTACCTGCCCCGGAGGTGCCGCAGACCGCCATATTGAAGTTGGTGTTATCCATCCCTTCATAAAAAAGGTCGATATACGCCAGCTGGTTGCGGTAGGTCGGCGCCAGCAGACCCGCCGGGGCCAGCGGGCTGTCGGCCGCCACGGGCAGAAGATTGGCGACCTGGAACGTTTCGGCCCGTTTGACCACCCCGGCCGCCTGCAGCTCTTTGAACAGACCCTCACCGGATTTGAAGGGCAGCATGGCCAGAAAGTTGCGCAGGTGATGGTAGCGGGCGGGGATCAGCTGGAAACCGCCTTTACGAAAACTGTTCAGCACCTGCTGTTCGGTGGTGAGTGAGGCTTCAACATTGTCCGGGGTATAGGTGGTGATGTTGAAAAAATATGACACAAGGCTGGTCTGGTTGGTCGCCAGCCGCTGGCGGATATCACCCCATTCTTTGACTTCTTTCTCCACTGACGGGAAGTATTTGGCGTAAGAGGTTTTGCTTTTCTTCTCCAGGTCCATGAACTTCAGGTTCGCTTCATTCTGGGTTTTCACCTGATCTTCCACCATCAGGGTCAGCGTGAGGACAAACGGGCAGGAGATGGAGAGCTCAGGGTTCAACAGGTTGGCGTAGTTATCTGCACTGGTCCAGAGAAAGGCAATTTCCGGATCCCGTTCAAGGTGATAACTGGTCACCCTGGTGGCCGTCTCTTTCCCGTCGTGGCCAAGACGGCCTATTTTCAGGTGTCCGGCCGTGACCTTCATGTCAAAACTGTCTACCACACACTGATAGTTGAGGTCCTGATACGGGTCCAGTTTATAGGGCTTGTGATACATCTCGCCCGGATCAGGATTAATCACTTCGCGCATCAGTTCGACCAGTTCAGCCCCTCCCATAACACGCGTGGGAATATATGCGCCACCCAGTGAGGCGCGGATAATTTTGACCTGGTTCTCAAGCTCGACTATCTGTGCTTTGCTTTTCTTTTTTCTCGCGATACAGCAGGAAATAAAGACCCGATAGTTTCGCAGGGTCAGGGGTAAATCCATGCTTTCCGGCAAAGGGAAGCGGGTTTCTGCCGCGCGGAGATAATAGGCACGGGTAATGGCGTTGAACTTCTCCGCCTGCTTACCGCTCCAGCTAAATTCACGCAGCCCGTACTCAATGTCGTCCCCGACGAGCTTACTGGACACCAGATTAATAGTGAACGGCACGCCACGAGGGATTTTTGTCCGCAACAAATGCTCCAGAGTGGCGACAATATCTTTGTTTGCCCCCGGCAGGGGCCGGGCTTCCAGCATAAAGCCGATCGTTTTCGTGTTAATAAAAAGCCCTGTTTCAGAATCATAATCCTGATAGGGTAAAATCCGGCTGAACTGGGGGAAATTCATGCTGCCCAGCGTGTCATTCGCTTTCGCAGATTCGTCAGGCAACTGTAGTGCCGACACAAGCGAATTCACGGCCTGAGCGACGGTATCCATCAGGTTATTACGCATGTGAGCATTCCTTAATGAGCATTTAAATAATAAAAAAAGAGATGAAGCAGCAAACAACAGACATGTCAGACGCTGTATTTTTTATGGGATAACTAAGCATATCTAAAAGTGAGTACAGGGATGAACACTAACATCATCATCGAGGTGCCCAGTTGCCAGATAAAAATAACATCCGACAACAGCGCCCCCTGCCATAAACAGATAAGAAGCGAGATAATTAATGCAGCAACATGAAAAAGAATAACAGCCAAAAAGAGCACCCCTGAAAGCTCTCCGTCACTGACATCAACTCTTAAACAGGCAATATAAAACACCAGTAAGCTGCAGATAATAAACACACCGTCATGGCGTATACTCTGAATGAAATCAGGTGTGTACTCTCCAGCCAGTCCGTTGTAAGTCAATCTGACACCCAGATAGATGAGCCAGTACAACGCAGGAATAAGCAGAAAGCCATACTTTTTAATCAAAGCCATAATTAAAAAATCTCATTAATAATTATTATGCCAACCGGGTAAAATAATTTATCGCCAGCCTTATGCAATTGCCACTACGGATATATTCACCCCTCATCGGAGCGTGTTTTACTTAATACCTGAAGTTGCTTATCCCTCTCGTCACACTCTGAGGCAATTTTATTCGCTGAGCGAAGGGTTAACGTCTCCGAATTATTAAGAAGCACCTTCCGAAAAGCCTCTCCCGCACAGGGTGTTCCTTGAGAAATTTTCAGCAACTGTTGTTCAGTCGCCATTTTGTTATCTCTGTAATTCGTGTAAACAGGATAAAACAGGAATCCTGCAAAAATGATTGCTGCAGACAAATTAAGAGCATGTTTAAACCAGCTCGCCTCATCTGATTTCATTTGTTTTTAGCCTTATACAATTGCCACTCAGAGATATAACGATAATATTTTTCGGAAGGTACATTGATGATAACCCCGGCGCAATCTAACTTATTCACAGCCTCTGAAAAGGCGCCATCCCGAATGTTGACTTCCATTAGCTTGCATTCTGTTTGCCAGTGTTTACCCGCTTCCAGGTCATCCATTGATACCGTCATAATCAGGATCGGGAGTATCCCAGCCAGTCCCACCACGGCGGCCAGTGAGCTCCAGATAAAGGTGTTTCCAGCATTTAAACGGCTTTGATACTTCTGTGGGATTGCACACATTGATGCTGCCAGGATGCCCTCTACAATAAAGAGTGCCAGAAATATTCCCGCTATCCATCCCAGATTGATACCATAGTAAAATGCGTTCATTTCACTCTCCTGAATAGTTTCTCAAAGTATCGTTCCGTGGCTCACAGGTTTTGATTCCAGTATTTTCGCTTTAATCATCCTGTATCACCCCTGATTTTTAGATTTGTTATACGCGGATACTGCCTGATCGTATTTATCCGTCACTACATTCACAACAACACCTGAACAATCCAGTCGATTAATGTTACTGGTAAACATTCCTGTGGGGATATCAACTTCTTTGAGGGAACACGCAGTGGTCCAGTACTTCCCGTCTTTAATTAAATCGTCATTGCCGGGTTGGGTTTGCTTAAAAACTAACACAGCACTCATCAACACGACCGACAGCACACATAAAGAAAGCAAAGCCTTATTATTGTCCATAATCTCTCCTGCTATAAAACACGCTACCGCCCATCCCTTTCAACGCACAGGGCACTCGTTTTAAATCCGGTATTCATTGCGTCTTCACAGCGCCATTTACGGCGCTGTTAATTAGTTAATGCGGGGCTGACCCCATGCCGATGGTGTGACAACAAATAAAACCGTCGACGGCTGGTGATAAACATCATCGGTGTCGATATAGGGTGCCACCCACAACGACGTTATCTGTTCCCCCTTTCTCAGGGGACGCGGATATTGGCCGGGTACCGTCGGCGGTGAAGTCAGGGTTGATACCGTTACCGGACGCACTGACGGCATAACCGTATTCACGGTATAAACCGGTCTGGCTGCCGCAGCGGTATTATTCAGCAAACCGGAATTGCTTTTATTTACCGGCGCAACCGATGCACTTTTTGTTTTCACAAACCCGGGTTGTGGCGGCAACGGGTATGAACCCGGCGACGTCGTTCTGAAATTGCCGTCAGCCAGTCGTAGCAACCCGGCCGCAGCCGGCTTTGCCGAAGCACTTTCCTCTTTTGCTTTCGCCTTCTCATTTGCCTGCTCCATCGTCATACAGGTATCCGATGTCGTGGCATTACATTCGAACTCCGTCTCTGTGCCCGCGCACCCTGTTAAAAGCAAAGCGCTGCCCAGAGGAATTAACATTATTAATTCCTTCATATATTCACCTGTCCTCTGTTTATTTATTAAAAATTAATTTCCAGTAACTGTTCCTGAATACAGCCTCAGCGACACTGTCAGCAGTTCTTATAAGCTCTTCATAAATTTTCGGGTCTAAATAATTTGCAGATTGAGGAACTGACAGACTTTTCTTCTCCCCGATTTTTCCTGTATTAACCATTGTTATCTCCCTGAGGTGCAGCCCCCGGCGAGAACTCACGCGGGTCAAGCTTGCCCAGTTTCTTCAGCATCTCATCGGTATTAAAACCATTGAGGTTCCCGCCGGATTGCTGCGACCTGCTCTCGGGTTGTTCAGGTTGTGCCTGGTTCTGCGCCTGCTGTTGCCCGTTCTTTTCCGCTTCCAGCTCTTCAATGGTTTTCAGCTGGAAACCGTCCTGGAACACCACCGTGACTTCGTTACCGGCACCAATCGGGATGATCGGGTGATACTGTTCAGCGCGTTTGATGTAATACTCACTCAGGGTCTGTGCGGCTTTGGATGCCCCGCCGCCAATCCCCATTTTCAGCACGTCACCGGCGCCAACGGATGCCGTTGCACCCAGGCCAACAGCAGGTTGCGAAGCCCGCTCCATGCCCTGACCAATCCCGTCAACAAAGCCTGCGCCCCAGGCCCAGCCGAGGATTTTGCCGTTACGCATCACCACCTCGCCTTTCACACCGTTCTTGCCCATAAATGAGACGTGACCGTTAATCGGCTGGTCGATGGTTTTATCCCCTTTGATGCAGCTGATATTGCGGGTCCGGACAATGGCACGCTCACTGGAGACATCCCCCCAGGCTTCCAGTCCGACAAAGCAGCCGGTCAGGTCATAGGTTTTACTGTTCGGCATTTCCACCCGACCGATGATGCGTAACTGCATCGGTACGGTTGATTCATTCCCGGTCACGGAAGCATTCGCATCGGCGCCTTCGATCAGGCTGCTTTTCGCAAAACTGCCTGACGGGATATACGGCAGCTCCCTGCCCTTTTTCCCTTTGTTGTAGATGAACGTTTTACGGTTGATCTGGTTCGGTACCGGTACAGACTGATAACTGACCTGCGGGGGTTGCACAGTACCGTTACCCGGATAGAAAGCGGTCGGCGGTGGTACCGCACCACCAGGCTGTGGCGGATAATTTGCCGGTTGCGGTTCACCTTCCGGCCCGGGTGCCGGAGAGGGAGGGGTCGGCGCCGGCTCTCCACCAGGAACGGATGGCCTGACGCCCAGCGTCCTCAGTTGCTCCTGCATCGCGGCATTCTCATTGCTGAGTTGCTCGATACGAACCTGATCGGCAGCACGGCCCTTACTCAGTATGTCCACTTCGCCCTGCAGCGCGCCAAAGCGCTTGTTCAGGTCCGCAGCAGTGGCCTGCATCTCCGTTGTCGCATGCTGCTCCACTTTGCTGTTGAAATTACTGTCAACCACACCGGTCATATCCGGGGCCGGCTCTCCCTGCACAGGGGCCTCTTCTTCCGAACTCAGGTTCAGGTCAGAAAGATACATTCCCCCCCCGATGGCGCCCGCGCCACCGACCAGAATGAGGCCCAGCCACAGGTACTGCTTACGTTTGATGATCGTATTGAAGTTGGCCATCAGCGCCCCCCTTCAGAGGTGGTGATCCAGACCTGCATCCGGCCACCACCGGTCAGCTGGCCAGCAGGGCTGCTGAGCATGATGGCGCGGGTGCCGGGTTGCCAGAAATCGCTTTCGCGGATCATTCGGGGCGAAAAACTGATATTTTCGAGGCTGTAGCGCACCACTTTCAGGTGATGCCCGGTCCAGACTTTTTCCGCTGTCGCACGCAGACCAGCGGGCACCTGCAGTGATTCCGATGTGACAGGAACAGCCTGGTATTCATCAGGGATCTGACCCTGGCGAACAGCACGGTTAAGAGAAACCAGAATACCTTCATACGGACCGGATTCTTCCCATGATTTAGCGGGACCCGGTGTCCCCACGAGCTCGGAGACCAGCTGGATAGTCCGGCCAACCCCGGCGCGTGGTACCGCCCGGATGGAAAAGTTCAGTCCGCGCTCGGTTTCCACAATAAAGGTGAACGGTTTTTTGCTGATCGTGGCCAGAATGGCGCCACCGCTGTCGGTCTGCTCCTGGTTTGTCAGACCACCGTCCAGACTGTTAATTGCAGTAATACGGTCACCGGAAACGGTGAAGAGGTTGGGGTCCGTGTTACTCACGGCGATGTTTGCCTGCCCGCCGTTCGCCAGGGGAACAACGGTCGGCGCCAGCGTACCGCTGAGGGTGGCCGATATCGCAGGTAGCGAAAAAAACAGGCAACCGGAGAGAAATAACGGGTTAATGTTTTTCATTATTTATTTCTCCAAAACGCGCCAGCCAGCTGACACCATCCACACGATTAAACTGCAGGACGTAACTTTTAATTTCACTGTAGGGGGCAGAATCCCCTATCCACGTTTTCAGTTCTCCGCGGATATCCACCCGATTTTCAGCCGGGTACGCACGGACAGACGTCATATAAAAAGAGGCATTCACATTATTGTCTTTTATCCGCTTAGCATCTTCTGCCAGCTGGATTTTGAGGCTGTTCTGCGCCCCGGGAAAAACATACCGGAGCAGCTGGGCATGCTGGGCGTCGACCGTTTCCGGCGTGACGTTAAGACGTAATGCAATAAAGCTCAGGCCCAGCTGCTCCAGATATGACGCGTCCGCCTGATTCTGTGATACAGCAAATGGCGCGCTGAACAACATTGGCGTGACTACCACTTTCTGTTCTGTCTGCAGGCGATAGTTATTAATGCTCTGTATGATATTTGTCGCAAGGCTGAGGGTAAAAAGCGTCCCCAGACAGATAAACCCCACGGCGATAACACGCGTGGTACTTTGTCTGGCACCATGTTCCATATGTTATTTCCCCGTTGATTTATTTAATCCACTGCCGGAAACAGGAGTCCGGAACATCATGAAAGAAACCTTTAAGAAGGGAGGTGGGCAGATACCAGTAAATCAGGTCGCGTAACCAGGAACTGCCCCGCCCTTTTTTCAGTTTCTTGATACCCCAGAAAACCAGTGCCGCTGCAGCTATACCAAATAAGAACTTACTGGTCCAGAAACCCCAGCCGAGACAAATCCCTGCCGGGATAAGTTCATCAAGATATAAGCCAAACCAGCGGCTCTGGTTAGTCAGTGTTTCCGGGAAACGGTATTTCTTTAATTCGTCTCCCGTCATCACGTATTTCCTGTCAGTAACCGGCGACCGACATACCGATGGTAATAAAGGTCGAAATGATGGCGAAGCCGAACAGGAACTTCACGTTTTTGGTCATCATGTACATGATGCCGCCTGCTACGACTTCAGCCAGAACCACCCACTTGACGACGCTGGAAGACTTACCGAACGTGCCTTTAACGGTAGCATCCCCGGATTTCATCAGGTCGGTCGCCGTGGTGGTGGCCATCGCGGCGTCCGGGAAGAACGCCGCCAGAGCGGCTACCGGCAGCACAGCCTTGGTCACTTTCAGGGCTGACTTTTTGTTGAAAACACGTGACAGAAAAGACGGTTTGGTTTCTTCAGAGAAAGTATTTCCCTGAATACTTAATACAGCATTCATATTTATTTCCTTTAAAGAGAATGTATACGTTAGTTGAAAATCACATCTGTATTTAGTTGATTAAATTACTATCTTTCTTCCTCCTCTCGTTGTTCAGAAAAGATATAGTTTGGAAAGCGTCTCAGATGATCTTTGAGACGCATCGCGACCTCGGTTGATTTAGTTCTGCCACTACGGTTCTTTGCGCTAACTAAAACTGCATGAGTGTCGTCATCAAGGTAAACGGAAACAATATTTTTATTTCCAGTGTTGGTATAACGCTTTGACACACAACTTCTCCGATTAGAGATCTCATAGTCAAATCATTGCATAGATTTGATTGGGGGGGAATACAGGAAATCCCCCTCACTTTTTTAACAAAGCTCTAACAAAAGATAATCGAGTGTTTGTTCAATAAAAAAGTATATTGCCTTGTTACGGAAACATTCATATTTAAACTGAACAAATGAGGGGTAATACTGCTTAATTAGTTTTTTTGATCTCTCGATTCTTGAATCAATGGTTTTTGTTTCAACGTTCATAGCAATTGATATTTCTGAAACATCAAACCCGGACATATAAAAGGAGAGTGTTATGAGGTTTTTATCAGTTAAACGGCTTATTAATTCATCAAATTTTTTTCTGGAATGTAGGTCCTGTTTAAAAACTCTAAATCCTGCAAGAGGCCTAATTATTAACAAATTAAGCATCCAAATCACGATAATATCACCGTTTTCTGCCTGGCGGCATTCCATATAAACGTTAAAGCCAGTTCCTTTATTAGAAAAGGACTTACTTAAAACACCACCATTCCCAAGTAAGCTACACTCAACCTCTAGCCTCAAGAGGAACACATCAACCTCTATTGGTACAACATTTTTGAAATTAGATTTTTCTTTATTTAATAGATAAGCATACAACTGGTCAAATGAAGTGTTTTTATAGAGGAATTCTCTTTCAGAGTTTCTGACACACACAGAAACTGGTGAAGAATGATACAGTTCTTTTATGTGAAGAAGAACATCCTTTACTGATTGACTTACTCTGTCAACACCACTACGATCCATCGCACACATAGGTGCCTCCTTAGAAGGTTTCTATGGATAGTTGGTGTAGGGAGCTGATACCTCTCTACACCAATGTTTCACAAATTTTAAACTACGTTTAAATTATAAATCTCACTTCCTACAAAGTCATCAAATTAAAGCAGATCTTTATACTGAAATAACTATCAAGAAAAGAACAATAATTTTTACGATAACAATAAAAACATAATTACCAGCTAACAAGATGCATCATACGAAAAGTCTTATTCTATTCCTCGCCTTCACTCTCATCTTCAGGGAAAAATCGGTGCATGATTTCCTGAACATCCTCCTGGATATTTTGAACCATTCCCTTCCATTGCCACCGGGGATCGTCTTTAACATGGGGACTCAGGCACTCAATACCCAGAACTTTATTCACTGAAAACTGAGTCTTTATGACACTTTCAAGCAAGGCCTTATTAAAGGCCATTTGATTAAAGCCTGACTCCTTGCGCTCCAGTTGTGCTTCATATACACGCAATCCGAGTTCAAGTAACATGGATGCAATGCTTGAATAGCTGATATCTTTCTCCTTTGCACCTTCTGCACGCCTCTGAACGGCAATTGCATTGATTTTCTCAGAAACATTATCATTAACGTACACCTGAATTTTAGCCATATACCCTCTTATTTATACCCGGAGACTTAAGACATATACAACATATTGAAGAAGCGGTTTTCTGCACGATTCACCATTAGATTCATCACAACAGAATGATGAATCCCCTCACGAATCACTGTTCGATTTTTGACGAATCTAATATAGATTCACGATACTTGTAAACACATGTTTTTAGAAAAATTAGTCTCTACTGAATCGCGTGCAATTCATTAACGAATCGCTTCAGATTCATAAGCGAATCGCTTTAGCACATTAAATAATGTGCTGCACATTATTTTTTCCTTAACTCACTGTTTCAAATGCCAAATCTGCAAAATATTAATTTTGCGTGGGGTGTGGTGATTTTGTGGTGAGGAGTGCATATTTGTTGAGTCTGCATCTGGGATGGGTTAACGTAATTCCGGCATCTGGCCCCGGAGGGATAACCATGAAAGGAATGGCACTGGCATTCACTCTTTTTTTATTTTCCAGTTCGTCAATGGCAGCGGATTGTTTTGATATGGCAGGACGGGATTATCGAATAGATCCGGATCTGCTCCGGGCTATTTCATGGCAGGAGTCAAAATGGGTGGTGGGTGCCATCGGAAAAAATCCGGGAACAGGCTACGGTGCCGGACTGATGCAAATCGATTCGCAGCACCATATGCAACTGTCGCGGTACGGAATTAAACCGCAAAATCTTCTGACAGATGCCTGCCTGAATATTTACACCGGCGCATATTATCTGGCACTGGCGTTTCAGAAATGGGGTATAAGCTGGGAGGCGGTCGGTGCCTACAACGCCGGGTTCCGCAGAACGGACAGGCAGGCCATGCGACGACTGGCATATGCGAGGAAGATTGAGGTTATCTACCGGGCCATCAAAACCAATAAAAATGCAGGACAACCCCATGCTGTTAAAAAGTAAAGGCCTCATTCGTGAGGCCTTTACTTTCATTACACGACTAACCAATCGCACGCCAGATTAAATGACGTTCGGGATGCTGGATAATGTTGACATAATTCCTCAACGCATCCTGCCGGGACACAAGATGATGACAGATCCGTGCATATTCCGGCCCCATTTCTGACACCTGCCAGGACAGACTGTTCATCACCATCAGCGTGGCAATAATTCCTGCTGCATCGGCGCTGAATTCATTCTCAAAATAATTCTCAGGGATGTTCATCCTGTAACGTTGCTCACCTTCCGGCGCAATATATCTGGTCTGGGTGGTGATGAACTGGATACGGTTTGGTGCAATATTCCCACCGACACCCTGCGGAATAATCCAGTAAGACCAGAAACCACCGTCGTAATCGGAGTGCTGGCGTAACCAGTTATCTGCCATATTATCCGCAGACGGGGTAAAAAAGAGCGCCTGGATAAAATCCAGACACGCCTTGTTATCGGTCACTGCACAGCGCAGATATTTATCTGTTTTAAATTGTTCGTCTGATTCACGAGTGGCGGTGTTGACGTGTATTGTGTGCATGCTGGTTGTCTCCTTCGCGTTTTATTAAATCGTTCGACTTCATCACTGAGCGGCAAAGGGCAATTTGCAGCTGACGGGGAGTAAATAAAGGGGCGCGAAGCGTTTATATACCCTTTATTTACGCCACGGGCGATGCTAAAAGCCGCCCTCCGCGAAAGATGATGTCGGGCGATATCGCGCAGAATTGAGAATGCACACAACCCTGAACGTCAATCCGGTCTTTATTGGATTCACGTTCAGGCCAAAGAATGGCGGGTATTTATCGCCACGGTGAGAGCGGCGCATCCTGATAGGGATGCAGCAAGCGAGATTTTGAATTTGCGTCAGGATGGAAGCCCGCAGGGCAGAGACAGCCTGCTGGCTCTGTTCACGACAGCCGTGTCCCGACAGGGACGACGCCCGGGTCAGTATTTATTTAATCTCTCACCAGAGATAAATTCCGGAAGAGATAAACAGCAGCATGCAGGAAGAGATGTAACAGGGATGAATAAAGAATATTGATGAGATAACGCCGCGCCGGAGTAATACCGGCGGCGCGTAGCGCAGCCGGTATTATTCTGCACCGCAGGTGCGCGGCCTTTTCCTGCAGTCGGGCAGGTTATCCCCTGCCCTTCCGGTTATTTACGCGGCCTCCTTATTTTACCTCCTGAAAAAGCCACCCCTTACGGAGCGGCAGGTTTCACATCACGCCAGACCGAGGCCGCTGTAGACCACGGTCAAAAACTGTTGCCAGTATTCCAGGCGCATAGCGGGGACGTGGGCACGCTTCCCGCTGCGTAAAGCATTTACAAACGCGTTTGCCTGTGCGACGATTTGCGGGTCAAATTGCATGGTTTAATCTCCATGTTGGTTTTACATATGCCGGATGCAAACTTTTGCGGGTACGTATCCGGCGCGGAATGAGCAGGCGAAAGCCTGCTTTTTTCATTTCTGGAACAGGTTAAATCCCTCCTTTATGCGCGTTTTAATCTGCGCATGGCTCAGGTTGCACACATCCCGCAGCCGGAAATATCTGGCTCCATAGCGGGCATAAATCTCTGCCGCGTCACCGCAGACCATTTCCTGCAGCATGAACGTCTCCCAGCCGCCGTTCTCACTCGTTGACCAGTTGAGCGGGTACATCAGGCCCAGCGCATCATGGAAGGCGTGAACGTCGATTTCAGCGGGCGCTTTCACCGCCGCTTTCTGGCGACTGAGCCAGTATTCATGCTCGGCTTCGGCAGTCACCTGCATTCCCGGACGGGCTGAAGATTCGGTGAGGTGTAAGTACATAGTTTTCTCCTTCTGGTTCAATTGGTTACTTCACGCCTAAACGCCGGAACATATCTGCGATAATGTTTCGACGTGCATATGACGCACCGGCAGCTTTCAAATCAGCCAGGACATTAAAGGCATAGCTGGCGCTCTTTCCGTGAAATGCCAGTACCTTTGCTGCGATCGGTTCCGGGCAGGCCATAACCCATCTTTCGGTAGATTCAAAAGCGGCGGTGTTGACGTTGTTGTTTTGTGTGTTCATAGCTGGTTGTCCTGGATATTGAAGCCTGCACGCTCAATCAGGCGCACAAACTGTTTGAAATGATCCGCTTCAGCCACGTTGATATGACAGAACTGCTTATCCACGCCACGGCTGAGGGCATAGCCATAGCTGAAGCTCATTTTTTCCGGGTGGCTTCTGCGATATTTTTTCAGCGCAACAAGGCTGCTGAATTCCATGACGTCCCACTCTTCCTCTGAGTTTTTTGGCTTATCAGCAACGAGGATCGTGTATGACACGGCTTTTCCCCCCATCTTTCTGGAAGATTCTTGAGCGGCGGTTTTGACGTTTCGTGTGTGCATTCTGGTTTTCTCCTGTGGTGATGGTTGTCCATCTCCCTGGTGAGTTCTCTCGCGGCACAGGGCAAAGGAGCAACGCTGTAAGGAGGAGAACAAGGGGCGGAGACAAAAAGTTTTTGCGGTCCCTGGCAAAAAGTTTTTGGCGGAGTTTATTTACCCCTTGTGCGACGACACGGCGGTGCTACGACCAGCCCTCCGCGTGAGGACACACGGGGGATGGCCTCACCGGGGGGACAGGATGCACACACCCGACACGTCGGAACGGCGTGGCGCCATAAAAGTGACGGCAGCTTTATCGCCGGCACGGTGAAAGCGGCGCATCCTGACAAGGATGCAGCAAGCGTGAATTTGAATTTGCGTCAGGATGGAAGCCCGCAGGGCAGAGACAGCCTGCTGGCTCTGTTCACGACAGCCGTGTCCCTAAAGGGACGACGCCCGGATCGGAATTCATTGGGTTCGCCTGTAAGGATAAATACCGGAAGGGATAAAAAGCAGCATGCCGGATGAGATATAACAGGGATGAATAATTAATCATGATGAGATAAGCCCGCGCCGTAATAATACGGGCGGCGCGTAGCGCAGCCGGTATTATCCGGCACCGCAGGTGAGCAGCCTTTTCCCGCAGTCGGGCAGGTTATCCCCTGCCCTTCTGGTTATTTACGCCACCTTCTGTCATGCCCTGTCTGTGAGAATCGATACAACACATGCGCATAATTGCTATAAGACAAAATGCTGGGGCTGACAGAAACAAAAGGCCAGCCCCGGCCGGTTGCTCAGTACAGTGCAATGACAGGCTTCTTGATACCGCAGGCATGAGCGTATCGGGTCAGCGTGTCAATGCTGGCTTTGGTGATGTTGTTTTCCAGGCGGGAAATAACCGGAGGTGTAACCCCCATGCGTTCAGCAACCTGCGCTTTTGTCAGGTTGTCATGCTTACGCCATTCTGCCAGCAGCTCTCTGAGCTTCTCCTTGCGTTCTTCTTCCTGCCATGCAGCGCGATATTCATCGTCCTGCATCCACTCGCTATGCAGTTCTTTATGGCTTACCAGTTTCATTGAGTACCTCCGCTAAACGCTTTTTGGCGAGATCGATTTCTTTCGCTGGCGTTTTCTGTGACTTTTTGATGAAAACCCGCAGCATAATGATGGTATTGCCTTTGTGGTATACCCATATGCCCCTGGCGATGTCCGTCCCCATCGTGCGGATCTCGAAAAGTCCATCGCCCAGAGGCCTGGTGTCTGGTTCCCGCAGCAACCGGGCATCATATTCCAGTTTGCCGATGAGACGGTCAAACTTCACCCTGATTTTTACGGGTAATGCTGTGGCTTCTTCCCTGGCATCCGGATGATAAACGACGCTAAACATGTGACCTCCCGTTTCCTGTATATTAACCTACAGGCTAATTTCAATCAAAGTAAAGTTAACCTATAAGCTAATTTTCTGGCAGTTATCTTAGCGGCCTGGTCATTATCACGGACTGAAAGAATTTTTACGTGCCTGTGGCTTTTCAAATGGCTACGATGGATTGCCCGGACAAGGCCAGTATTTCGATAATCCAGGGGTGGATTTGTTCTGCTTGCCTTTGTCCGGGCACCAATCTAAGCGGCACGCTCTGCCTCCCAAAGAGAAAACCCACGCACACCGCATATCCTGCGCCCGCCACCCAGCGCGACATGATCGATTAGGGAGCAGGTTTCCCGGCTTCCACGACGTCGGAGACCAGTTTATGCGGTCCGGTCCAGTTTCCAGCGCGGGGAATAGCGCCACTTCATCCGCGGCTCCGGTGTGTCAGCTTGTTCGGGACCTGCCAGCGTTCTGCCTGACGCACAGACTCCGGTGTCTCTCTCACAATGAAGCTGATTTCATGCATGACACCATACAGCGGCTCCCCGGCATCCCGCAGCCAGTCCAGGGAGACCAGCGAGGCAAACCGCGATCGCCAGTTCCAGAAGGCAGGCTCCAGATCCCGCGCGTCAAACTCGTCAGCCCACTGGCGGTACCAGGTGTTAACGGTCTCCGGTGACTGAAAGTTAAGCTCCGTGATAGCCTGCCCCAGCAGGTTCTGTCGCAGCAACCAGGTATGTGCTATCTCTTTGCCTTCACGCCGAACTCTCCGGGTGAACGCAATATTTTCACGCTGCATCCGCCGATCGGTTCGGGTGTGAATCACTTCCGGAAAAAGTTCAGCCTGAACATCGGTTGTCAGCGGCAGCGGGCAGCATTCCCCCTGACTGGCAATCAGCGTATCCAGTGCCTCTTCCACCTGCTTCAGATTATTCAGCCGGTCTTTCGGATCACGGTGCAGGCCGGGAATACTCCGGGCGACGGCGCTGTTAATTCGACTGCAACCGGTCAGCATGCGCAGGAACGTGCGGACATGGGGCATCGAGGGCAAACGAGCTCCCCGAAACCGGGCGTCTTCCACGAACATGATGGCCTGCAAAGCAGCCTGGCGTGCAGGTTTCAGGGTCACAATGGCATGGGATGAGGGGATCACAGTTCGCCCTCCTGAGCCAGGGTGCTGATGATACTGGCAAAGGAATAGCCGTCAGTATCGAGACACGCTATCAGTGCCAGCGTGTGGGAGATCAACTCCGGGTTAAATGTTTCCATGCTACGAACAACGGAGAACGGCTGGCCGCCACGGGTCACAAAAACGACCATCCAGCGCGTACTCAGCTCTCCCGGACTGCAGACCGCCACATCAAAATGACCGTGAGAGGGGGAAAAACGGATCTGTACCGGAAAGAATCCGCCGAATTCACTTTTGTACTCTCCGTTGACGTCCCAGCTCTCCGGACAGGACAGATCCCGCATCACGGCATGGGTGAGTTCACGGCGAAAATCTTCACCGGCGGCGCGGTAGTCTTCCAGCTCTCCGGCGAACATGGTTTTCAGGACATCGGTGGTAATGATCGTGTGCATAGGTTTCTCCTTACCGCCGCCCCCCAGGGCGGCGTCTCCGTTATCAGGCGGCGCAGGCCGGGTTGTTATGGTCGGTGACGTGGTCGACATCAGCGTCTGTATCGCTCTGACTCGTTGCCAGACTGAGTTCAGACTTTGCGGCAGGCTGTTTCTGGTTGTCGGCACTGGTCATCCATTCCGGAACCCACCGGGTTTTTGACAGGAAGTGCTCTGCATGTTCAGCGGCATCCTTTTTCTTCATTTTCGCGGCGTCCTGTGCTGCGCCAGTCAGTCCGGCCTGAGAGAGTGCCTGTACAATGTGTGGCTGCTTCATGTGCGAGAAAAGGTTATCAGCCGTCGGTTTCCACCAGTCGCGAAGGTCAAACTGGATGGCGTTTTCCACCCCATCCAGCGAACTCTGGTGTTTACGACCAAACTCATCCTTGCCCTGTACACCATCAATAGAACAGGCGGTGCAGAAAGCCATCAACGCCATCAGGGTTGCGCCATCGAGCGTAAAGAAGGTGGTCATATCCTTTCGCCAGTTTTCCGGCAGCAGGGCTTCAAGGCGTTCTTTTTCAGCCTGGATTGCCTGAAACGCAACGCTGTTTTCACCGTCAGGTGCTTCACGGGTCAGCGCGTAATGCGACACACTCACGCTAATGCAGAACGGCTCTTTGACGGACGTCGTGGTATGGAAAACCGAATTACACAGTTTCCAGACCATCAGCGCGATGGCTTTCTGCGGCTGCTGCAACAGGGCCGCCTGAACCGCCAGTGTGCGTTCAGAAGAAAGGCGGGTCAGCAACGGGACACTGACGGCGTCCAGCGGATCGACTTTTTCAGGAGCCTGATCGGTGGATGCATCCTTCTCCTTTATTTTTTCATCGGCGCACAGCACCACACCGCGCTGTACTTTCACCTCCTGACCAGTCCAGGAAACCACCACTCCGGCGGATTGCTTCATTTCATCGGGCCATGTCCGGTGTTCAGCGCGAAACTCAATGGTCTGCTGTTCATGCCAGACCTCATTGAGTTCACCTGCAACACGCTCCCCGTCATCCCCGGTATTTTGTACTTCGAGTTCTTCTTCGCGTTGTGCAAGGAAGGCAAGTCGTTCCGATTCGGCTTCGGTATATGCCACAGGCGGGACAGCATGCAGACGCCAGATTTTAGTATCCTTCCCGTAGTGAGAAATCGGTTCAAGGCGGCCATCGCACCATGACCAGCCTTCTGCTTCGCGAAGGTGTTCCGCGATACTCTGCAGTTTTTCCAGCAGGGCGGTATCGAGAGAAGCACTTTTGACATAGCCGCCGTTTTCGCTGCTGAAGAGATCAACCCGGATTTCTTCCGGACTGAATGCGGCCTCTCCCACAAAGCGGAATTTGTCGCCGTTTGTGGAGACCTCTTCTGAGGTAATGAGGTTACGGATCGAGGACACTGATACTTCATTATTCCAGGACCGTTTGCGGGCGGATTCCAGCACTTCCACCTGGCGTTTCTGATCGCTTTCGAGCGCCAGTGACTGGCAGTGTTCGGTGGTGATTTCATCCTTCGCCAGCGCCTCCAGAATGTCGGGAGCCAGTTCGGTCAGCTTCAACATACGCTGAACATGACGGGTACCGAACCCCAGCAAGTCACCAATCTGCGCGGGGGTTTTCCCCTGTGCTGCCAGCGTGCGGAACCCGGCGATCTGTTCAGACGGATGCATTGCCATCTGCTGTTCGTTTTCTGCCATTGATGCCGCAACAGCCAGTTCATCAGGTACCTTTTTCACCATCACCTGATATCCGGCATCGATACGGTTTTCACTCTGCAGGAGCTGCAGAGCTTTCAGGCGACGACCACCTGCAGCCACACCACACTGCCCGTCATGAAGAGAATGAACGACCAGATTCTGCAACAGGCCAAGCGCTTCAATGGAGTCTGCCATTGAGCGTACTTTCTCCACCGGATAAGGGATGGTCCTGACGTTCAGGGGAGATTTTACCAGTGCCGTCACCGGGACATACTCAATCGGCGCGGCATCGAGAGCCGCTTTCAGGGCGGCGGCTTCGGCAGGTTTCACCGATTTTTTGCTGGTTTTTGGTGCAGTTTTTACCTTAGACTCTGTTGCAGACATAATTGATACCTCTCTGATATTGATGACTGTCTGCCGGACAGCCCCCCCTGTCCGGCACCTCTTACTGCTTATTGCGTGTTACGGATGCCATAACGTTCGATATAACGGTTGAGCCATTTCCCGGCATCCGCTTCAAAATTCCATGCGCGCCACACCATTTCGCCGTTCTGACGAACGACCAGGCGAAAATGCGAACCCTGATCGTCTTCAATGGCGACATTTTCAAACTGTGCCGCCACCGCTTCAGCCTGTGCTCTGGTGAAGGTGTCATCCGGTAACGGACCGTTATCGTAAATACTCATCTCTCTCCTTTCGGCCCCACCTGGGCAGGGCCGGCCTGAAACGGGTTATCAGAACGGGGCATCGTCATCCATCGGCGGGTAATCATCCGGGGACGGCTGCGGGGGTTGCTGGGACGGCGCGGCACTCTGACGGCCTTTTTTACCGCCCTTCGCTTTCGGGGATGCCACAGGGGGTTCAGCAGGTTGTACCGGAGTCTGCGGCTGTGCGGGCTGATGAGGTACGGCGCTCTCTGACGAACTGCCCTCACGACGCCCACCCAGCATCTGCATCGTGCCGTTCTGCCCGACCAGCACCTCGGTGACATAGCGTGTGGTTCCGGCCTCATCCTGCCAGTTGCGGGTGCGCAGCTGGCCCTCGATGTAGACCTGAGCGCCTTTACGCAAGTATTCCCCCGCCACTTCCGCGAGCTTGCCGAACATGACCACACGGTGCCATTCGGTGTTTTCGCGCAGTTCCCCGCTCTGTTTGTCACGCCATGTTTCCGATGTGGCCAGCGTCAGGTTGGCCACCGCGCTCCCGTTGGGTATATAACGCACGTCCGGGTCCTGCCCCAGATGACCAACCAGAATGACTTTATTGATGCCTCGTGCTGCCATGATGACTCTCCTTACTCCGTTGTTTTGCTTTTAAAACCCCATCATCCGTTGAGTTACCGGAAGCCGCGGTTTTGACGTTTGCGGGAACCTGCTGTTTTGTTCCCGGAGGTATGACCTTCACCCGTTTGAGAACCTTCGCCGCAAGGGCGTCAACGAGCACGGCCCGGTGCAGCTGTCCGGGGTGAGCGGGAAATTTTTTCCGGTCTAATGGAGAGAAGCGAAATGGCCGGAAAAAATTTATTGCGAAAGGCCACGCCGGCCCTGGACAGCCAGGCGGGTTGTGCTTGTCTCAGCCCCGGC
This sequence comes from Serratia sp. PL7, assembly GCF_945957435.1. Classification (NCBI taxonomy): domain Bacteria; kingdom Pseudomonadati; phylum Pseudomonadota; class Gammaproteobacteria; order Enterobacterales; family Yersiniaceae; genus Serratia; species Serratia sp. PL7. The sequence goes on from NZ_CAMFLB010000028.1 coordinate 49,738, forward strand.
GAAAGGGACTTAAACGGTGAAAAGGCACAGGAGAGGAAATGAGCAGGGACCCGCCGCAACGTCGGGGCGCGGCACGCGAAACGGCGGTGCCCCTTACAGCCCGGCGGTCACTGGCCGGGGTGCAGGGAGCGCAGGGCACGGCGCGACAGGGCGGCGCCTCCGGAACGGAGGCTGCAAGCCTGCCGTTGACGTTGCGTCATGGGATGGAAGCCCGACAGGGCGGAGACAGCCTGGCTGGCTCCGTTCACGACAGCCCGCCCGGACGCCCACTGCAGGACCTGAAATAAACGAAGAGCAAAAAGAAAAGCCGGCAGAAACAGATGGATGACCACGCTCCATCAGCGGCTCATCCGGAACAGGAAAAAAGGAACAACAGTAAACCAGAATACCAGAAGGAAGAGAGGGACAGGATGAACGCGGAGAGGGAGAGCCGGCGGCGCGTCAGCGCGGCCCGGTCCTCCTGCGCCGCAGGCGTGCGGCCTTTTCCGGCGCGGCCAGACGGGGGCACACTCCCCCGCCGGGCTAACCGGCTTTCAGGCAGCTATCCTGAGCAGAACAGTTGAAACGTCGGTATACGTGAATGTGCCTCGCGGCAATGGCTCCCAGACATCAGCAAGCGGCTTCAGTATGGATTGTTGTCGCGGCCCGTTCAGACAGACCGCAGTGACCACGCCGCCGGGTGCCAGCAGCGTCACTGCCCGCTGTATATGCCGGATATCCTGCGCATGGTTAAACGGTGGATTCATGATAATTTTGCTGTAGTGCTTTTCCGGCCGGTATTCCAGAAAATCACCCAGCCAGACGCTGACGCCCGGGAAATGATCCCGGAGATGGCAGACCAAATCCGCGTTCAGCTCCACGGCGTCACACTGTGCCCGTGGCGCGCCTTCCCTGACCGCCCGTAGAATGGCGCCCGTTCCGGCGCTGGGCTCCAGAACATGATCAGAGTCCACCACCTCCGCCAGACTGACCAGCCGACGACAGAGCGGATCGGGCGAGACAAACAGCTGTGAACTGGCCCGGATTTCTGTCACAGGCATCCGGTCATCCAGCCTGGCCCGCATCGTCTGAATACGCGCCCTGAGTTCTCTGTGCATAAGTCAACCTCCCTGATCTCCCCGGCAACCTGCCGGGGAGTCTGCCTGTCATTTTTTCGGAATTTCAACGGTTTTCATGTCAGTGATATAGACATTCACCAGCGTACAGCCGTGCGTCATGCAGCGGCGAAAGCGGTACGCGCCGTGCGTCTCAGTTTCGGCCACACCCCGGACAGCCTTATAGTCCCCCGGCATTCTGGCCCATTCGGCTTTGGTCATCTCCCGGGATCCCTCCCCCGGATAGTTGACGATCGGGGGACGTTTTGCGGCCTGTTTCGCGGTGCTGACCTCTTCGGCTGAGGGAGCTTTATAGTCAGTGATGCGGTCCGGGGTCAGTTTCATGGTGCCGCCGTAGCCCAGAAAACGGTAACAGGGAGTTTCCACCGAACTAACCTGACCATTGCTTTTGTTGATGCGGATGATGGTTAACCACTCGCCCCGGCTCAGCACCTGCCCGCCAGGCTCAAATTCCTGTGTCCGGGTGACCACACCGCCGCTTTCATCCAGCATGGCGCGCTCATAGCTCAGACGGTTGCGATAATGATGAACCCAGCGTTGCTGATGGCGGATTGTGCGTTCATGGCAGCGGATCGCAATATCCCGCGCCTGTTCAAAAGTAATGATGTCCTCAGACAGGGCAGAATGGAGAGACATCGAGCCCTCATACTGGCTTTTCTCTGCCGGGCGGGGGTATTTGTCTAGCGTGAAGCTGGCATAAATATGGTCATAATTACTGACCAGTAACGCCATTTTCAGATCAAGAGTCTGCGCGCGCCACATCGTCAGATACTTTTCAGACCGGGCAATGTGCTTTTCTGCCTTGCGTAATTCCGCCTCAATTTTTTTGATACGACGGTAACGCACATCCGGACGCTCTTTGTACTTCGCGTGCCGTAAAGAGGCCTGCGCGCGCTCTTCCCAGTATTCTGCGCGTTCGAACAGCATCACCGCGCGTTTCATACCGTTTTCAATCTTCTGCGCATCCCGGCGCGCGCGGCGTTCGCTATGATGGCCAACCAGGATCGGCTGACCGAAGGGGATAGCCGACGCCAGCGCGTCCACATGCGCAAGCTCCCGCTCAGATTCACCGGCGCGTTTGTCGCTGTAGTCGTTAAAGCGTTCCGCGCGTTGCTCCTGACGGTCAAAGAGTGTGCTGTCTTCGTCCCCGATATCACCGGCGAGAGACAGTAACACATCCTCGCGGCCCGGTGTCCAGGCTGGCGCCACAAACAGTCCCTGTTTCGGCGCCCACCGGAACCCCGCATCATGCACTTTTTTATACGTCTCTTCATCGAGACGGAGCGAGGCATAAAGCCGCAACTTGTTATCATCCGGGGAATAGGTCCCCCGATACATCTGGCCGATCTCCTCTTCAGCGCCGGTCTGCGGGATAGTGTCAGCACTGAGTGTCTGTGCAAAAGCCTGAGTCATAACTTTTCTCCTTCCTGCGGTTGCCGCCCCTCGCGGGGCGGCTCACCTCATCAGTTAAATGCGCGTTTCAGTTCGAGCGTGCGGAGCACCTGCCCAAAAGCGGCGTTTTTCATCGCGGGGATATGAACGCCGCGCCCCTTGCGGTGACTTCTGGCGATATGGCGGCCAAAAGCCTTTAACGCGGGGTCAATCTCCGGCGCGGGAATATCGGCGCGGAAAATGCGCGGATGACGGCGGGGCTTTACAGCCTCTGCGGAAGGTGAAACAATGGTAACGATCATTACGTTAACTCCTTCTGGTAGTTAATGAAGCCGTAGAACCGTTCGAGCGATTTTTACGGCGTGGATTAAGCAGGGGCTACCCTGCTTTTTTCATTTCTGCGGTTCGTTGTCTGCTTCTTCTGCCTCCTTTAATCAGCATCGTTTTTTTCCTGATTTTTAAAGAACATCACCCGTTGAGTTTCGGGAGCCGCGGTTTTGACGTTTGCGGGAACCGGCTGCGATATTCCCGATGGTATAAACTTCACCCGTTTGAGAACCTTCGCCGCAAGGGCGTCAACGAGCACGGCCCGGTGCAGATGTCCGGGGTGAGCGGGAAATTTTTTCCGGTCTAATGGAGCCTGCGGAATGGCCGGGGAAAATTTATTGCGAAAGGCCACGCCGGCCCTGGACAGCCAGGCGGGTTGTGCTTGTCTCAGCCCAGGCGAAAGGGGCTTAAACGGGTGATGCACCAGGAGCGGAACAGAGCGGGGACCCGCCGCAGCGTCGGAGCGCGGCACGCGAAACGGCGGTGCCCCTTACAGCCCGGCGGTCACTGGCCGGGGTGCAGGGAGCGCAGGGCACGGCGCGACAGGGCGGCGCCTCCGGAACGGAGGCTGTAAGCCTGCCGTTGACGTTGCGTCATGGGATGGAAGCCCGGCAGGGCGGAGACAGCCAGGCTGGCTCCGTTCACGACAGCCCGCCTGGACGCCCGTCGTGAAAAAGGAACGTCAGGAACGGAAATTTTTTCCTTTTCTGTACAGCACAATGCTGTGCCAGGCTGAATTCAGGAAAGCAACCACTGGCCCACTCTCCTTAACTTTCTTCTGTCTTCTGATATTCAGGAGCATTTGCGCGCGGCAGCTGCTGACTGTTCAGTCTGTGAATACGCAATCTTTCCCGGAAATACTCACGGAGATGCCCAGGCTGTTCACGCTCCGCGAGTTCGGGCACAACAGGCTTGTTCATACGCTCCTGCCATGCGACGGCAGCGGCCGCTTTATCGACGGAGACTTTGTCCTGTTCTTCTTTTGAGAAAGAGGCGATATTCCACTTTGACATCGGCATTACCGGTTAAGAAACAACTCAGGAGAGAGTATCCCCTTTCGTCGATCTTATCGACCAGTAACGGAGAGAGCGTGTGCGGCGCCGCAGGCGCGGCGAAACGCCTCTCCGGCAGGCACAGCCTGCCAGGGTTTTGCGCGCGGGCAGACAGGCGCCCTCTCCTCCTGCGCCTGCCATCGTGCTTACCGTCCTTTTCCACCCTGTAAGATGAAATGACCGGCGAGATACACGGCACACTGACAGGTCATGTACTCGCAGATTTCATCCATGACCTGTGCGGTTGTCAGTTCCCGCTGACCGGCATCACGGCGGCGGGCATTAATCAGGGCTTTGTACTGTCGGAGTATTTCACGGGTTTCTGTTGCAATATTCATCGGTATTCTCCTTAACCGGCGGGATTTCCCCGCCGTGTATGATTCCGTTACTGGATACATGCCGTCCGGGTCGTTAATCAGTCCAGCGCGGCGTAAATGGCGTTGCATTCCGGGTGAAAGGTAATGTGATCCCAGATCTGGGCATCACGCAGCATGTAAAGGTGGGTCAGGGCCGGGTTACCGCAGTCATGCCAGGACGCCAGACGACGGTTAACTGCCAGGCTGGTCAGAATAATGCCCGCCGCGTCGGCACTGACGGTACGATCGAACCAGTTTTCACCGTTCACCAGATGAACCCGCCCGCAATCAGGCATCATGTAGCCACCCCCTTCTGGTAAGCGGATGAAGTGCCAGAAACCGCCGTCAACTTCAGGCATCCATTTTTTCGCCAGGGCATACACCTGTAATTCTGCGATCATGAAATCCGTGCCGAACATGTACGGCAGGAAAGAAAGCCGATCGGACTCTTCAACATTCAGGACAGGGCGCGTTGTCACATACTGCATGGTAAAACCTCCGTCATCACATGGACTGCGACACCGCCCGCACACGCACAGCACTGACAGAGTGGAAAGCTCTCAGGCAACGTCACGCAGGGACGGGGCCGAGGAAAAGCGGAGCCGGCGACAGCCTTATCCTTCCAGGATGCTCCCGGGGGCCGCAACCCCCGGCGGTTCACGACACTGACCGGATTGTTGAAAGGGCACTGCGGACAAAGGTGATTTCTGCGCGCGCTTCTGCCATGACCTCATGTAACAGGGATAAATCCATCCACCGGCGCGCAGGCTCTCCCGGTATCCGTAACACATCACATATCTGCCCACATGCCAGGATCTGATCCACTTTGTCGCTGATAACAAAGTACTCAACGGCACTGTAGCGCGCGCCTTTGTTCTGGAGGGCATCCAGTACCACCGGTACATTGTCGTCCTCTTCGTCCAGCCAGCAGGGCATATCACTTTCCTTCACAACCAGACGGAAATTTCGTGTCTGGCGGTAAAACAGCGTTTCCCCGCGCGTGGTCAGTGCGGCCTCAATCCGGCGCGCATCCTCCCGGACCTGCCGGGAAATATCCCGCACGGCACGAAACAGGCAATCCGTCACAGCCTGAATTTCAGGCTCTGTCAGCCATTCCCCGGCCCAGGGAAAGGTTATCTGTGTTCCGTCCTCCGGCAGTTGCGGCGCGTCGGCATAGCGGCTGCCGGATAAAATAATCTGCGCTGGCGTCCCGGCTATTTTTGTCATGGCAGTTTGCAGCGCTGCGGGTACTCCACCGGTACAAAGCAAAGGAAGCAGGTGAACAATAGCGGCCGCGTCCAGACGGACATAAATACTTATCCATCCCGGTTTATTTACCGGATCACGCTGGCCAACATCGGTATGGACCGGCCATCCGTAATCAGCCAGCAGATCACGTGCACGGCGCATCACAAGGGCGTTTAAGGTGGTGGTTTCCTGCATGGTATCTTCCTCGAAACAGGGTAATGACACGCCGCCCGGGCGGCGTGTGGATGTCAGTTTTTCAGTAATGCACGCACTTTTGCTGCATCAGCAAGGCGGTGAGTAACGCTTTCCGGCACAGGATAGTTACCGTCCCGGGCGGCCCATTCCCTGCCCCACAACGCCTGTTCCGTGGTGATGAGCAGGGTTTCGAGCAGGTCAGCCGGCACCAGGACTCCCGGAACGGCCTCTTTTACCTCATCGATCAGGTCCATCACCGCACCGGCAGACACACCCGACTCAAGCCGCTGGTCTTCCGGTATGGCGTCCATGCGCTCCAGCACCGCCTTTATGTCCTGTTCAGATACGACACATTCCATCCCACCGGCCAGCGCTTCGATATCCTCCGGGGACCAGACAATCAGGTTCAGCGGGGTTTCTGCGGGATAGAGCTCACTCAGCAACCGGCAGAGGGTTTCACAGGTTCCGTACATGGTTTTTCTCCTTAGTCCTTAAAGCAGGCATCCAGCTCAAGAATGTCGTTGTACGCCGCCATAAACAGGGCATTGATGCGAAAAAGCGTCTGGCGGGTCAGGCGTTCGGCCAGCACATCGGAATCAAAGCGGTAGCGGTGCTCCATGTTGTTCAGCGTTGCCCGCAGGTCACACATGTTGTTGGCCAGTCCCGCCACCTCTGCGCGCAGCTTTTCGTGTCCGGCATAGTTCATTACGCGGCCTCCGGATAAAAGACGTCGTTGGCGGCCGGGCGCTGCATGGCGCGCTGGACAGCTGACAGGCGGGCGATTCCGGCGTTGTGGTACTGCTCCATCAGTTCAATACCGATGTAACGGCGCCCAGCCTGGAGGGCAGCCACACAGGTGGAACCAGAGCCGGCAAACGGGTCGAGAACAATGGCGTTCGGGTGTGTGAAGCTCTCGATCAGCGGCTGAAGACTGGTCACTGGCTTTTCGGTCGGATGGTGGCGGTTGCCGCTGTATTTCCAGCCCAGCACGTCCGGCAGCGGGTCCTGCGGCAGAGGCGGACGGCCTTTTGCCAGGACATAGGCGCATTCATGGCGGTAGCCGACATAGGCGGATTTGGACGCGTAAGTTTTGGTGAACACCAGATGCCCGACCACGCTGAACCCGGCACTTTTCCACGCGGCCATAAAACGATCGACGCGGTTCCAGCCATAAAAACTGACCATCAGCGCGTCCTTTTTGAGTACGCGGTACATCTGATTGCAGGCAGGCTGAAGCCATTCGTCAGTTTTGTCGCCGGCGAGGGTGCGGCCGGAACGGTCACGGAAGCCGACCAGGTACGGGGGATCGGTCAGAATGAAATCGACGGCGCGATCGGGAAAGCCGCCCATAATATCGATACAGTTACCCAGGATAAAACGGGACATAGGGATACCTCGTGGTGACAGGGGGCACTCAGGAGGACGTCGGTACGACGTCCGTTCCCTGCTGCCCGGAGCCTGTACGCCGCGACCGGTAACGGGTCAAGCTGACCGTGGAATACCGCAGCCGTCAGTCTTTCCGACGGCAAGGCTATGCCGCGAAAGCGGCTTGAAGGGCGATCATCAGAATGCGAGTGGATGGCGTAAAATCACAACGACGCCGGACAGGAGCGGAAAAGCCGCCCGTCCCGTGTCCGCCCGGGCGCGGCACACTGGCTCCGGGCAGTGACTATCCCCGCGCCAGGCGCGGCATCGATGCGGAGCAACGCGACATCATTATTTTCTGACGTACCGGGCAGGAGCTCTGCCCGGCAGATGTCATGTCAGCGTGTGGTATCCCGCCAGTCATTCCCCCACTCGTCACGCAGTACCGGGGCATCCGGCGCGCCGGTCACGGTCCACACATCGAGGAACTTCAGCCCGCGCAGGGTGCTGTTCTCCACGTCCTCGAGCAGAATGATGCTGTCAAACCAGACCACCGGGATACTCCTACCGATGCCGGTCATCCTCGCGTTTCAGGGATGGCCACCAGGTGCGCCCCATTTCCAGGACACCCGCTTCGGCCTGCTCCAGGTCAGTCGCGGATACCAGGTAATACACCATCTGCCGCACCCTTTTCGACGGCGAGGTTATGCCGCGAAAGCGGCTTGAAGGGCGTTCCTCAGCATGGCGCAAACCGCCACCACGCCAGGCAGGATTTGTAAAGGCGCCCGTCCCGTGGCAAACCGGACGCGGCACACTGGCAGCGTGCGGCAGCGGAGGCACGGGTTAACGGGTGAAAGCAGAAGAAACTGTCGGGAACCCGCTATCCACAAAACGTCTGTTTAACGCTGTGGATAACCTGGAGGCAGGTGGCGGAGAAGAGCACTAAGACAGGCGCCGCGTCAGCTGTTCTTTTTTTAAGCAAAGCGGAAAGGATATCAGCGTGGCCGGGTCTTGTCTCCGGCCACGGACAGGCCAATATAGACGCCTGCCCCCCAGATGACCTGCGACAAAATGAAAACCCACTGCGGAACGTCAAAAACCAGAAGCGGAAGCAGACACAGCGTCACAATGCCAATCAGTCGGCTGCCGAATTTCCTGCGGACCAGTTCACTGCTGTCGACGGGAATGCGGGCGAAACGGAGAACACTTCTGAATCCTGGTGACATGAGAATCTCCCTGGGGATGAAAACCATTTGATATCGGTATATTACTGGATGTGACTCGTACTTTTAGTCACCGAATGCACGCCGCATATTTTTCTTTATTTCCCGGGTATCCGAACCAGACACCGGCATGGCAGATGTTGCCGGCGTATCCGGTACTGCAGCAGCAGCCCTGTTCACGGCAGTGGTGCCGGCCATCTGCTGAACCAGTGCCTGCAGCTCACTGACCGAGGTGGGCGGTACCGGCATACTGGTCAACAGGCGCGGCAGTTCCGGTGCCGTCGTGTGGAGGGCCAGACCGGTGATAATCAGGTTTCTCAGCAGATCCCCACGCAGACGGGATGACGCTTCCGTCAGCACACTTTCCACCCGTTCCCCACTCCGGCCATTTTGAAGCGTCAGGGTGTAACGCCGGCGCTGGTATTCCGTCTCCGGTGACATGGGCAGAGCAGCCTCACCATTTTCGGGCTCATCTGGAAGTCCTGTGAGTGAGGACCAGGTTCCGGAGACCAGGGCCATAACAGCGCAAAGGCGGGCAGCGCTCAGCTGCCCGGCAAAGAACACCGGGATCAGCGCCGGTAAACGGGCATCCACCTGGTATACCACCGCCCCGGCGGTGGCGGCGGTACGGATGAACTCACCGCGCAGGGGCTGTGAGATGGTGCTGATGGTTGCCATCGCCGCGATGTCGGTGCGATCGTCGCTGTGCAGATAGAAAGAATACTGGCCGTCCGGCACGTTTAGTCCTCTTTATTGTAAAGGGCAATCTCCCTGGCCAGCGCCATCTGCGGATCGCCTATAACCTCGATACGGTCAGGGGCCAGAGGCCAGGCCTGACGGATAGCTTCTTCTATGAGGGAGGCCCCTCCCCCGACCAGGAATACCCGGTTAACGTTCCTGAAGGCAGTCAGCTCACTGGTGACTCGCGCACCCAGGGAGGTGATTGCCTCTGTTATTTTGTTCCGAACCTCGTCAATTTTACCTGCATCGTTGATCACACGCTGCAGATACTGACGATCATTGCGGTTGCGGATGACCGTGTCGGCAATAAGCGCGCTGGTTTCGCTGTCTGCCGCCCGCAGCGCGCCTGCAGCTGCGCGGGTGACCTGTGACACGCCGACAGACGGATTACCGTGTACCGCACTGATATCATCAAACTGTCCGACAATCACGCCGGCATCGAGCGTGGTTCCGCCGAGATCAATAATCAGGGTGGTCTCAGCGGGTCCGGGCTTCAGCTCCGCGAGACGGGAGAACGCCGCCGGCAGTGATTCCGGCATCACCTTCACGTCCGTTACGGTAAATGCTCTGCCCTTATTCAGAACCAGCTCACGCATCAGGTTTTCTCGTTTGCGTCGTATGTTCTCCTCGTTCCGCTGGCAGTCCCCGTCGTAATATTCACTCAGGGGCAGCGTCACGGTCAGGCTCACCGGTTGCGGCTCCAGTCCGCTGTTCAGCAGCGCATGATGCACAGCCAGCAGGTTGAGATCACCGTACTGATATTCCACGTTTGTTGTCGGGATGGCATCCCGGCTGACGCTGTCCCAGGTGTATTTCAGCGTGCCCACCTGATAATTGAACGTTGCCGCACTGAATTCCGCCACTTTCCAGCCATGCCTGAAGGAGTTCGCAGAGACCCGTGTCTGAAGCTCATCTCCTTCAAACCATGCCAGCTTAACATTAGTTGAACCATCATCGCAGTAAATATTCATCATTATGCTCCGTTAATTACACTCAATTTGATACTAATTATAAGAGCAAAATGAAAAAAACAAAGTTATATTTCTCAATATGAGCAATATAAATACATCAAAATGATTAACAATGACATTTTGAGCACCTTTATTTACTCAAAATGTTCGTGCGGCGGGCGTTCTGGATTATCGTCACGCTGTCAAATATACTGTATGCATAACCAGTGTTTTGAGATATCAGGAGGAAAGATGAAACTACAGCTTTTCAGCACCGGGAAAGAACTCCCGCCACAGGCCCATCCATTGTTTGCCGATCTGGCCAGCTGCGGTTTTCCCAGCCCTGCAGCTGACTATGTCGAGTCCGATCTGGATCTCCATGATTACTGCATACGGCATCCGAGCGCGACTTACTATCTGCGTGCCAGCGGAGACAGCATGGCCGACGGCAGTCTGTACAATGGCGATCTGCTGGTTGTGGACAGTGCTGAAAAGCCGCGGCACGGCGATATCGTTGTCGCCAGCGTACAGGGGGAGTTTACGGTGAAAAGGCTTCTGCTGACGCCACGACTGACGCTGCAGCCCATGAATGCCTCCTGGTCGCCGATTTATCCTGACCCCGACGAGCTGGATATCTTTGGCGTCGTCACGCATATCATCCACCGCCCGAGAGAGATGTACTGATGTTTGCCCTGGCCGATGTGAACAGCTTCTATGCCAGCTGTGAACGTGTTTTCCGACCGGATTTGAAAGGAAAGCCAATAGTCGTCCTGAGCAACAACGACGGGAACGTAATCGCTCGCAGCGCCGAGGCGAAGCCCTGGATCAAAATGGGGACTCCGTGGTTTCAGATAAAAAACGAAAGGTACCCGGAAAAAATATATGCGTTTTCAAGTAACTATGAACTTTACGCCTCGATGTCGGCGCGCGTGATGAACTGCCTGGAGGAACTGGCCCCCAGGGTGGAACAGTATTCAATTGATGAGATGTTCCTCGACCTGACCGGCGTGGGGCACTGTATGGAGCTTGAGGACTTCGGCCGGCAGCTGCGTCAGCACGTGTATGACTGTACCCGCCTGACCATTGGCGTGGGCGCCGGACCAACGAAAACCCTCGCAAAATCAGCCCAGTGGGCCTCAAAAGAGTGGAAACAGTTTCGTGGCGTACTCGCTCTGACCAGGGGAAATCCGCAGAGAACGCGGAAACTGCTTTCACTGCAGCCGGTTGAAGAAATCTGGGGGGTGGGTAACCGTATTGCACGCAAGCTAAATGTGCTGGGCATAAAGACCGCGCTCGATCTGGCTCTGACGAACCCGGCCTTCATCCGCAAAAATTTTTCTGTCGTCCTTGAGCGAACGGTACGGGAACTGAACGGGGAAAGCTGCCTTTCGCTTGAGGAAGCCCCTCCGACGAAACAGCAAATTGTCTGCAGCCGCAGTTTTGGCGTGAAGATCACGGAGTACGAGTCGCTCCGTCAGGCTATCTGTCAGCACGCAGAGCGGGCCTCTGAAAAGCTGCGTAAAGAGCACCAGTATTGCCGGCATATTTCCGTTTTCATCAAAACGTCTCCGTTCGCCGTTAAAGAGCCTTACTACGGCAACGTGGCTACGGAAAAACTTCTTACACCCACTCAGGACACCAGGGACATCATTGCAGCCGCCACAACGGCTCTGGAGCGTATCTGGAGGGATGGGCACCGGTATGCCAAAGCCGGAGTTATGCTGAATGACTTCACCGGCTCCGGCGTTTCGCAGCTGCAGCTGTTCGACGAACGCCCGCCACGCCCTCACAGTGCTGAGCTGATGAGGGTTCTGGACGGGATCAACAACTCAGGGCTGGGTAAAGTATGGTTTGCGGGGCGGGGTATGGCCCCGGAATGGCAGATGAAACGGGAGATGCTTTCTCCTGCTTATACGACACGATGGTCAGATATTCCTGCAGCGAAACTGGCGTGAAACTTTGGCGATTTCACCTTGAAATTCTCAGCCTAAACTGCCTAATTACAATAAGTTAGATGTGAAATCGCCATGGCGAAATTATTGACTCAAATTTCTGTCAAGGACCTCGTTGATAGCCTTGTCCAGTTCATCCTGAATCACTTTTGACATACGGCTAAACTCATAAGTCAGCGTACGCCCTTTCACACGCTTACGCGCGAACTTGTCCTTTTCTTCAAAAGACCAGAGTGGGGAAACCACTGACTTTTCCTTGGGAGATGGATCTATCAATGCCTGAGATGCCTGAGAAATCAGCTTCAGAATACTGGCTTTCTGTTCGTCTTCTGGTCGTTCGCCATCACTCAAAATTGCATCGAGCTGAGCTGATACAGACTGAATGAGTTCTTCAGGCGTTAATCCCTTTTCACTGAGTTTTTCATTAACTTCTAAAAGAAGTTTATAGTCACTAAACGATAGCTCCGACTGAACCGGGAACAGAGAAATCAAGTCTTGCGGTACGGCCGCCGCCTGCAGCGCCCTGGTAACTTTAGCCTGAGATAACCCCTCCAGTTCAGCAATTTCCTTTTGATTAAATCCGGACTCTTTAAGAGCGATCAATCTCAGGCCAATCTCCCGAAGATTATGTTCTTTAGCTGTCTGGATATCTTTAGCCAGTTGGCGAGCTTCATCAGCTGATAAATGTTCTTCGGTGACCATTACATCAAGGCCTGTACGGACAAAAATTGCTGAGGCTCGCCGTCTTGAACCATCCAGTATCTCAATCCTTTCACTTTGCTTAATACCAATACAGGGAAAGAACTGCTGAAACTTAATCGTCTGGATAATGGATTTCAGGGACTCCCTGGTCAGTGCAAGTTGATCTCTTCCGTTGTTTTCCTGGTTTACGAAGGTCTTACTTTCAACTTCAGATGCAGGCACCCGAACAAACCTGAACGTTACCTTCCTGCCGGTTTTTAAGGTAAATACCTGGCTTCTACCGGTGTCCGTCATTTCGACCATTGACGCCTGAGTATTTAACTGTCTGCCGATGGTTTTTCTTTTCTCATTCGACATCACATACCTCCGTTAGTACGAATGAACTCGATGCGATCAAAGACTGCCTTCGCAAAGTCTTCCGCTGCTGATTTTGCGCTTTTTAGTGCCTCTGTACTTCCATCATAGGTTGCTGGATTTGCTGAAATAACTGTGTCAAAAGTCTCCCCGCAGCGTTCGAAACCATCCAGTCTCGGCAGAACCATGTCTAGCATATCGGCACCGAAAACCTCTTTGGCCTGACTATGGCAAATTTTGTGATCAGACTTGTTCAGGATCTTGGACATGAAGCCGACATTACCGATGAGATTGCAGGTGTGCCCATCCATTTCGATGGAATCTATGAGGGCAGGGAGGCTGGCCACAAACTTCAGGGAAGAATGAAAATCAACCGTAGCCGGTGGAAGAGGGGTCAACATCAGGTCTGCCGCCCCAATGCAGTTTTTCAGGAACGCATCAAGGTGAGGACCACTATCAAGGAAAATAAAGTCGTAGTCATGCTGGAGCTTATCGATAATGTTCTCTTTAAGCACAGCATGAATATTTTTCCCTGGAAGATGTTCTTCACACAATCCCTTCCAGCCTTCAGCAAGGAATGCATCGTCAATGGAAGCGGGGATTACATCAACACCAGGGATAATAGACGGTACTATAAAATCGGAAAGTAATTCTTCACGAGACACATTCTGGAGCATGGCCTGAGCAGCCGTATTTTCAACCAGGCCCACTGAATTCTCATGGCTCAGGAACATTGTCAGAGATGCCTGCGGATCGAAATCGATGGCCAGAATACGCAGGTCTTCGAACAGAAGCTGAGGATGAGCTCGAAAAGCATGTGATAATGAAGCGGTAGAAACTGTCTTGGAACCACCACCTTTAAGATTACATACAAAAATCGTAAAGGCTTTATCGAAGCGATCCCTGTACTTGGGTACTTTACGATGGTTATACAGATCGATGACATTCTGAATCGTCATCGCGTATTTCATTGTATTACCAGAAGGTTTCTTTTTGAAAATGTAGCCACCGGCTTCCATTTCGGCCACAGCATACTCAACACTGCCTTTACTGAGCTTAGGCAGCTTATACAGAGCGGCTTTGCTGTATTCCTGATAGAACTCGGTAAGCTTCAATTCCTCTTTTTGCTGGCGGATACTCTCGCTCAAAGATGTCAGAAGCTTACCTGCACGTGTAGCAACTTTCCGTAACTGCTCAATATTGTCCATTTATCACCTCATGACGTTTTTTGTCATTTTGAACAAAAAGAGTCATGTTGCAAGCAAAAAATCATATTGTTTTGATTTCGCTCTCAACAGGAGGGGGGAGAAGCTCGACGGGCGTGCCACTCAATCACAGTGCCGCAACACGCAGACGCACTTATGACCATCACACAACAACTCGTACAAAAGGGTATAGAGAAGGGTATCAGCGCTCGCCGCAGCCATGTAACCGAGCGTAGCGAGCGAACTGGCGAGGAAGCGGGGAGGAACTGTACAGGCAGATAGCTCTTACGCTCAGCACAAGAAGAGTTATCCATCCTCTGTGGGAAACAGGTCAACTTCATGGACGGCCAGGGCTGCGGGAAACACCACAAGTATAGGCACACACGGATAGCCTGATCAGAGCAACAAGTGTGACAATCTGCCCTCATTGATTATGACGAACTTGCCCCCTCATGTCACATGACTAACGGGAAGAGGGGAAGACCTAGTGTGACAAACTGCACTCATTTAACTGTGACAAACTGCACTCATTTAACTGTGACAAACTGCACTCATGTATTGTGACAAATTGCCCTCAAACTTGGTTTCACTACCGGTTATAGCCAAAAAACTATGAATAAGCGCAGGCCACCAGGGATGGAACAGCAAAACTGTGACAAATCACCCTCAACCTGCCGGATCTAATGTGACGAACCACCCTCAAATCTGTGACAGATAACCCTCAAACTATTCTGTTGTCATCGAGGTAATATCACGGAAGGAAAATACGATATGAGTCGTCTGGCGGCCTTTCTTTTTCTCGATGTAAGAGAGGCGCATTGGTGTCCGGCTATTGATCTCATCAACACTTGCCTGCAGGAAACGCCGGCGAAAATCCGGCATACGCTGGTAGCTTTGAGGTAGTTGGTAGCGCTCCATGATCCAGTCGATTTTCAGAGACACGACACCTGAGCCATCAGGTTTACGGTACTGACACAGGGATTCGTATAAACGCATTGCATACGGATTGGTAATCTCTTTTGTTTCACTTAGCCGGAACTGCGTAAACCGGTTCTGTAGCCCGATGAAGAAGGGAATGAGATATGGGTTGATATGTACGCTGTAAAGCCCTCTGGATGGACTGTGCGCACGTTTGATAAACCAGGGAAAGGATTCATACCCTTTTTCATCGCCGGCATCCTCTTCAGGGCGATAGAAAACCACTTCCTTACCTGCAAAACCTTTTAAAGCCTGTCGTATATCCTTACTGGCTTCAGCGGAGGTCAGCCCGAATGTTTCAGCGTATTTAGCAACGTGAATTTCGCAAATGCCATCATGTTCTTGCAGGGAGCCGTCGGATTTTCTGATCTGATCAACGAACAGATACAGCATACGTTTTTGATCCCTGGAAAGACTATATGCCGCCTCAGTCAGCTCATTTGACTGGACAATCCGCGGGCTATTTTTACGTTTTTTATGGTTTATAACCGCTATTTCCGCCATGACAGGTCCATGTGAAGTGTGACAGGTTTTCAGATTGTCACACTTTATAAAACAGAGTCAACAGAGATGGATAACTTTGTGAAAAGCAACACTTCCTGAGGGCAATTTGTCACAGGGTTAAGGGCAACTTGTCACAGAAAGGACGGCTATTTGAGGGTAATTTGTCACACTGAAAGGGCGGTTTGTCACAGATCCCTCCCTGGAACCCGCATGGATAAAGGCCTGTGAGCATTCTAAAAATAAAGATCTAACAACTATTAAAAAAGATCTTATAAAAATATCCCCGTGGATAAGTGGATAACCCCTAGGGGAGGTGATTTTTCAGGCATTGAGCGTATGCAGAATTTATGAGTTCTGTTCCCTGGTGCTTCCTCGCTCACTCGGGGCTTTGCCCTGTCGCTCGGCTGCGGCGAGCACTGCTGGCTCGCTCATATCCGTGGCCGGAATTTAGACATACAGAACATACAGTCCAGTTCCACCGGTTGTGAGAGATCCGACCCGCCATAACTGAGTTGCGTAAGCGACTTTTCAACGCCTTACATTTAATTTTCCGCGACGTAAGGCATAAAGCTTGTTCTCTTCATTGTTGACCTACTCCGCCAACGTGACAACCCGCACGAAGATTTCTATCGTCCCTGCAGGCATATTCGAATCGTTTTTATTAACCCTGGCTGCCGTCGTGACAGAACACTACTTCCTGTAAACGGGGCCAAGGCCTATGACACACCTTAAATTAATAATGCGGAGATTTACGATAATGCCATTGCTGGAGACGTTCCTGACTGCCTCACCCGCTTCTCAGGGGGCAACAATCCTGTTCCTTGCCATGCTGATATACTGGCAAAAGCGATAAGTCCATGCGGGCTGGCCATTGGCCAGCTTCGCTGTATAAGGGGTAAAAAGCGGCATATCCAAACGCTTAGCTAGGCAATTTGAGTTCAGATATCTATGCTTGCGATCCGGACAACATGAGGAAACAAGATGAAACTTGAATATATACAGATAAACAATACCGTAAGGAGTGGTCTTAATCCTTTCACTGACGGGGTGATTATTCGTGATACAAAGGTATTGATCACGCTCAATCTCCCGGATGGTTGGAAACCCACTATTGAGGGGGAATGGCGGCATATGTCGGACGCCGACACATTGTCAGATCGTATTAAAATGCTTCAGCATGCGATTTATGAGCGGTATCAGGGATACAGTGCAGATATTCCCGCCAGTTGGGCCAGATAACTTCTGACAGACCTCAGCGGCGAGCAGGACGTTCGCCAGCATCATTCCCCTCTACACTAAGTATTCCCTTTCAGCATGGCCACCGCATCCGCTTCGGGCATCTGGAACTGAACTCGATGACGCGCAGCAACATCAAGTGCGAACACCTTCGTATAGACTTCCGTCGAGCTAATCGATTTGTGGCCCATCAGGCTCTGCAGCACTTTCAGCGGAATACCGGCGTACAGCATGTGCATCGCGTAGGAGTGACGGAACGTATGGGGGGTCACCGGTACTGAGAACGTCACCCCGTCGGCCGCTGCGGCCTCCACCGCTTCGCTAAGCCAGGTGCGAACGGTACGGTCTGTGATCTCCCAGATACGCGCCTTCTCTATTCTGCCGGTGCGCTTGTTTCGTCTTTCCAGCGGAATTTTCAGGGTGGCCACCATCATCTGCAGCTGGCTGACGTACTGGTGATCGGAGAGGGGAACCAGGCGATGGGCCTGACTGCCTGCAGGTGCTCTTCCTGCCGTTCTGGCCGCTTTCTCTGTACGCTGCTTGAGGGTGGCCAGCTGAACAAACGGATACGGTGGAGCCAGCGAAAAATCTCCCCTGGTCAGCGCCAGGGCTTCGTTAATCCGGGCGCCGGTATTCCAGAGCGTCGCCAGCAACATCTTGCGATGAAGATCAGGCACATAGTGGAGCAGGGCACTCACTTCCGGCGCCAGCAGGTATTTCGGCAGCTCATCCTGTACGAGCGCCATCTGTCGCAGGGCCAGTGCCGCCGGATAGTCGACAGCGACCGGCAGCTGCGATGGGATCACACCAGAGTGTACGCCGGGAATGGCCGGAACAGGTACCGTCATTGCGCGTTCTCTGTCCCCGTAAAGCGTTCAAGCCAGGCAACAGCGGCCACGGCGTAGTTTTCGCCGGCGTCGACGTGGATCTGCCCCTGCTGTTCCAGCTGCCGGCCCGTATCGGCCAGTCGGTTTTGCAGGGCCAGCAGGCTGTCGGTCATCGAGGCGTACAGGCAGGCCTGATGGATCTGGCGGGTGAAGTCATCAACGGGCACGCCAACCAGCGCTTTGTCAGGCGTGGGGCGCTGAATACCGTCTTTTTCTGACTGCAGCTGCAGACAGCGTGTCAGCAGTTCAATGGTCTGGTGTGAAACAGAATTGTTGTTATCACTCATATACATATACCTTTATCATTCGGGTTTTCTCTTTTTCGTACAGCATTGACATTTCGTCAAACATCATCACATGACGGGTGCGCTTTCCGCGAAAGATGCGTCTTACCGTGGCAGGGCGGCCATCGAGCCCTGAGAAGTAGCTGAAGGTATGAGGCCTGTCATAATCGATATCTCCGTATCATTGGGTGTTCAGGTAAGTCTGATGGAGTTTCGCACCGTTTCTGGCTGTCAGAAGCTGCCCAGAATACTATTCCATTCGGCGTTACAGTCCAGCAGGTACCGGAGGCGGTTATCTATTCCATCCAGTAAATCTGAAGCCTCCCCCATTTTTTCCCCGAAGCGACGAGTATTAACGTAATGGATCCCCTCGAGGCTGCGGGTGCCGTCATTTCTCCGGGCATAACGGAAATCTGTCGCCCGTTCATCCACCTGGTGAAGAGCTTTAACCACCTCTTTGACGATTTTAAAATCGGAAGGCCGGTAGCTGTCATCAACGTCCAGGATCAGCTTTTGTGCCAGCGGCCATAAGGTATTCAGGTTATGGTCATCTTTTTTGTACTGGCGTTTATCCGGCTCTTCTGTCAGTGCCAGAGCCAGCCCAATAATTTGTTTGATAATGAGTTCGATGTGATGCCTGTAGAGAAACAACACCGGATAAACCAGAAAATCCTGGTCCCGCCCGGATTCATCAATGTGGTTAATCAGAATATCAGCAGCCCGCCTGTAACCTTCGGTGTAAGCTGTACCATGATCCGGCATGTAATTCAGGCAGGCATTATTGTGCCAGTCGCTGTCGCTGGCCAGCAGCCCCGGTTCTGACGTTTTTCCCTTTTTCATTTCAGCTCCAGAATCTTTTAACAGCCCCGGTTCGGTACCTTATCCGGAAATCCCGCACTCAGCTACGGTTGTTCAGCTGCAGCTTTTGCGATCTCATCCACTGCTTCCCTTACCGAAAAGGATAATTTGTCCTTCGGTGAAAACTGCACCCAGTAGCAGAGATGCGATGCCCAGGTCTGGCCATTCTTGCGTGGTTCATAATCAACACTGAATGCGTAAATCACTCTGTTACTCAACTCCCAGTTTGTGACCTCACAGTACCGTGTATAGAGCTCCAGCAGCTCATCAAAGAACTGACCTTCCCGGAGCGGGCCAGATCCCTTTACAGCCTCACGCTGATCCATGAAATAGTCCACAGCGGCTTTTTTGGACGCAAACTCCCTTCCACCGATTTTGACCTTAACGGAACGTCCCATCCTGACCTCCTTTCTGGTTTGCAGGTTAATAATCACTCAGAGCAATTATGATGTGCAGCATCATTCACTGTCACTTAGGTGATTCTCCCTGTCGTAACATTTTCATTATCTAATAATTAGCAACCTTATAACAACACCAGTAAATTACCGGATGCCGGTTTCTGGTGGATCCGACTTTTACGCTATCTGAGACTTTCCGGAAGTGTACCACGGTCAGGAAAGAAGCAAAGCGGTGTTTACTGGCGCGGTGACACCCGCCCGCGCTGAACAGCGCGGGTGCCGCGTAATGGAAAAATAACAGTTTAAATACAGTGTATTGCATCTGATAAATCCGCAGGCATGACCGGACAAAAACGACGCAGAGGGGTGAAGATCCGGGACAGCCAGAAATCGGATCTGCACGGCGGGAAACCCGCAATGGATATGATAATTTGGCATCTAACATAAAATCATACTTAATATGATATTTAGCATTAACAATTTAATCATATCTGATATTATTATCACCAATTCAGTATGAAATCATTTGAAGTTTGATTTTATACTTAACCGGACATTATCAAACGGGGCGGGCAGGATGGATGACGAAATGATGTTTTCGCTCAGCTATGAGCAAATGACGCAGATGGCAGAAGAGGAAATAAAGCAATGCGATTTTCGCAGGGATGGCACCCATTATGTCTGGGAAGTGAACAAGGCTCATGACATCCTCCGCTTCTGGTATCTCCTGGCGCTGCGCGGACACACGGGCCTGGCCACCACGCGGGTCGAAGCAGACTATAAACGGTTAAAAACGCTCATTTCTCAGAGGAACGAGGGACAATGATGCGGGAAAAATCCCGACGTCCGTCGCCGCTGCAGCGGCGGGTGCTGATTGTGCTGGCCGCCCTCGGTGCAAAACGTCCGGGGCCGGTGGCGACGCGGGATATTGAGCGGGTGCTGGAGCAGGGCGGGGACGCCCCGGTGTACGGGCCGAACCTGCGCGCCTCCTGCCGGCGCATGGAAGCCGCGGGCTGGCTGCGCACCCTGCGCGCCCCGAACCTGCAGCTGGCCGTCGAGCTGACGGAGGCCGGTCGCGGCATTGCAGAACCGCTCTTCCAGGCAGAAAGCAAGGCTGAAACGGCACGACAACGTCTGACAGACGTCCGGCGTCTGCCGTTACGCCAGACGGCTGCCGGTGACGCGGTGGAGCTGCAGCTGGATGACGGCCATTACACCATCAGGGAAGCGGCCTACGTGATCCGTCTGGACGGTACCACCTGCCTGCAGCTGACGGATGCCGGCGGCATACGCCGGATAAAAGAGGGCGATCCCCTTCAGGTGGCCAGCTGGTATCAGACCTGTTTTGATGCAGGCCTGCCGGTCACCGTCCAGGTGAATGAGAGCCGGGACTGATCGCCACCACACAAGGAATATGAGCATAAAATGAAAGTCACTGAACCCGGGCTGAATAAGCTGATCGATAACCTGAACACCCTGATTTGCGAGGACAGCCTGCTCACGCGCCAGGAGCGTGAAACGCTGGTACTGGCCGTCGCCGCTATCGGCGTCATGAAAGCGCGCGTCGGCTTGAAAAAAGGCGATGCGCCGGCCGTTGCCAGACGGGAAAAAAGGGAGAAAAAAGACCGCCAGCCTGATCCGCGTTTTCCGCGAGCCGGTCATCCCTGGCAGGAAGACGAAAAAACCTTACTGAGTGATGCGCTCGATTCGGTACCGGACGAAGAGATTGGCAAGCATCTGTTCTGGCTTTCCGAGAAACTGGGCAGAACGCCTTTCAGTGTTGCTTTCCAGATCGCGGCAATCAGGGAGCTGAAGGACGGCTGGGAGGAGCAGTTCAGGGAGATTTCGGATAAAATTCGCTTGTCCGGCCTGAGCATCAGTGATTATCTGAAGCAGAACGGCACGGGCCATAACGCCTGAAAGAAATTTGCGTTATTTGTAAAATTAAATACCAGGGAAGCCTCAGGATATAAAAAACTAATGACGAAACAGGAATGGATTTTACGACTACGGCGCTGTACATCGAAGGAAACCCTGGAAAGGGTTATAGAAAAAAATAAATATTCTCTGTCAGATGATGAGCTTGAGCATTTCAATGCCGCGGTTGATCACCGGCTGGCGGAGATGACGATGGGAAAGTTGTATGACCGGGTACCGCCAGGTGTCTGGAAATTTGTGAAATAGAACAGGTGACCTTATGAGTTACGGCTGGCTCTTCGAAAGTCCGGATGATGACATTTCGGGTGATAATCATATCAATCTGGAACACCTCCCTCCTGAGCTAAAACAGGTTGCTATCCAGATAGTACAAAATCAGTTTGATCGTGATACTGCAGAGAAAAAACTTGCAGAATTAATCCAGAAACTCGAGTTTGATATAACTGCAGCAGAACTGTCAGCATATCTTTTTAAACCGGGAAATGCCTGACGGCTTACCCGGTAGCGATAAGAGGTATGATTAAACGTCAGATTGCCTTTAGTGTGTAGTTAAATCATAATCACAACAGCGTTAATCTGAAACTGATATTGCCGGAGGGGATCATCATGACTGGATTTGCCCCTATATTTCCAGACACCTGTTATCACTTAACCCATTACTGGCCCGCTGCCGCAGATATTCCCGTGGCGAGCGATAACCCAGCGCACTATGCGGATGCCATTCGTTATAATGCTCGAACGCCTCTGCAAGGTTCTTTGCTGCCGTTAACCCGTCTGGTTTGGGCATGATACTTATGTAGTCACGCTTTATCGTTTTCACGAAGCTCTCTGCTATTCCGTTACTCTCCGGACTCCGCACTGCCGTGTTCTTCGGTTCAAGTCCCAACATCCTGGCGAACTGACGTGTTTCATTCGCCCGGTAGCATGAACCATTATCCGTCAGCCACTCCACTGGAGACGCCGGAAGCTCGCTGTCAAAGCGGCGTTCCACTGCTCCCAGCATGACGTCCTGTACTGTTTCACTGTCGAAGCCACCCGTTGTGACCGCCCAGTGCAGTGCCTCACGGTCACAGCAGTCCAGCGCGAACGTGACCCGCAGTTTTTCTCCGTTATCACAGCGGAACTCAAACCCGTCAGAGCACCATCGCTGATTACTTTCTTTCACAGCCACTCTGCCGGTATGTGCCCGTTTCGATGGCGGTACAGCGGGTTTTCGCTCAAGCAACAGCGCATTCTGGCGCATGATCCGGTAAACACGTTTGGCATTGATCGCAGGCATACCATCAAGTTCTGTTTGTCTGCGAAGCAGCGCCCATACCCGACGATAACCATATGTGGGCAGCTCTCCGATAACATGGTGTATACGGCGAAGCACATCCGTATCATCCGTGTGACGGCTGCGGCGGCCGTCCTTCCAGTCATCGGTTCGTCTGAGAATGACGTGCAACTGCGCACGCGACACCCGGAGACAACGGCTGACGAAGCTTACTCCCCATCCCCGGGCAATAAGGGCGCGTGCGCTATCCACTTTTTTGCTCGCCCATATTCAACGGCTTCTTTAAGGAGTTCATTTTCCATCGTTTTTTTGCCGAGCAGGCGCTGGAGTTCTTTAATCTGCTTCATGGCGGCAGCAAGTTCAGAGGCAGGAACGACCTGTTCTCCGGCAGCCACAGCAGTAAGACTTCCCTCCTGGTATTGCTTACGCCAGAGAAATAGCTGGCTGGCTGCCACACCATGTTGCCGGGCAACAAGGGAGACCGTCATTCCCGGTTCAAAGCTCTGCTGAACGATAGCGATCTTTTCCTGTGTAGTACGCCGTCTGCGTTTCTCCGGCCCTAAGACATCAATCATCTGTTCTCCAATGACTAGTCTAAAAACTAGTATTAAGAATATCACTTATTTAAGTGATATTGGTTGTCTGGAGATTCAGGGGGCCAGTCTAGGATCTGTGAGGCGGGAAATCCGCAAGAGATATGATAATTAAAGAAAATGCATAAAATCATACTGAGCTGGCATGATGTTTATCATTTTATATCAGAATCATACGAAGTATGATTTTTAACTAAACCGGAGATTATCAGACGGAGCGTGCAGGATGGATAACGAAGTGACGTTTTCACTCAGCTATGAGCAACTAACCACCATCACTGAACAGTACATCAAAACATGTATTCAGAATGCGACCGGGACCTCCGGCCGCGAGGCAGAAATTGAAATGGACTGGGCACGCGCCACCCTGGATTACTGGTATCTGCTTACTCAGGCCGGAAAAGCACCGGATACTGTGGTGGAAGCCGATCGTCTGCGAATGACGGAAATGATCTGGCGCACAGCTTCTGAGGAGGAACATGCATGCCGGCAGTAACCTCACGCCGGCCGTCACCGCTGCAGCGGCGGGTACTGATTGTGCTGGCCGCCCTCGATGCGAAACGTCCGGGGCCGGTGGCGACACGGGATATTGAGCGGGTGCTGGAGCAGGGCGGGGACGCCCCGGTATACGGGCCGAACCTTCGCGCCTCCTGCCGGCGCATGGAAGCTGCGGGCTGGCTGCGCACCCTGCGTGCCTCGAACCTGCAGCTGGCCGTCGAGCTGACGGATGCCGGACGTGCGCTGGCCGCCCCGTTTCTCGCTGACGAAAAGGCGCGCGTCCTGGCGGAGCAGCGCGCGACGGCGATCCGGGTTCTGCCTCTGGTCCCGCCTGTCCAGGCAGATGAGGCTGACGACCGGCCGGTGGAGCTGGACGGTCGCTGGCACCTGGCGTTGCGGGGTGACTACGTGATCCGTCTTGACGGCACCACCTGCCTACAGCTGTGGAATGCGGCCGGGCAGGTGACACGCCTGGAAGGCGACGCCCTGCAGGTCGCCACCTGGCTGCAAGCCTGCCACGATGCGGGGATTGCGGTCCGGGTGCAGATCAATGAGAGCGCCACGCCAGAGGAGGGCACGCGGAACGTTACCGCGCCGGCGGACCAGACCGGCACCTGGTACCGCCAGCTGGACGCCGGGCTGCAGGCGGAGGGGATCACCGGCCTGAATGAGGAGATCAGACAGGCTGTTATATTGCCTGACGAGGCGCTCCGCGACCTGCCGGCGCCGGCGCGCCTGCTGCAGGTTCTGCGCGACAGTCCGGAGGCGCTCCCGCTTACGGCGGCAGGCTATGAGGATGACAGAGAAGCCGCGCTGGCTGATCTGCTGGCCCGAGCGGGATTCACCGCCGACCAGGCGCAGGAGCTGCAGTGGCACCGCATCCGCTGGCCGCTGATGAGTCAGGAAGAATTTGACCGGCGCGAGCTGAACAGTCTGCTGGACGACTTGGAACAACTGCAGCTGTACTGCAGGCGTGATCAACTGGTGGACATCGTGTTTTCGCCGGTGCGCAAACCCGGCGAGAGCTGGACTGAGCGTCTGCAGTGGCTGCTGATGACGGACGGATTCGGGTTCCGCAGTCCGCTGTCCCGTGAAGCGGCCTCCCGGGCGCTGGCTATCCTGGCCGGTTACACGGGACGGGAGGTGGCGGAGCATCTGGCCACGGTGATGGTGTGGAACGACGCCGAAGCAGGAGAGAGGTCTTGAGCCCGTTGTCTTCAGCAGGCCACGTTCATCTTAGCGTGACCGGCACGCGCTGCAAAACCTGGCTGACGGTCTCCGGCCTGGTGCATGAGAACCGGGACCGTCCCCAACCACCACAAGGAACAAGAGCTGAACAATGAAAGTCACTGAAACCCGACTGGACACTCTGATCGATAATCTGAACACCCTGATTTGTGGTGATGATCTGCTCACCCGACAGGAGCGTGAAACCCTGGTGCGGGCCGTGGCGGCCATCGGCGCCATGAAAGCACGCGTCAGCATGAAAAAAGGCGAAGCGTCGGATGTTGCCAGACGGGAAAAAAGGGAGAAAAAAGACCGCCAGCCTGATCCGCGTTTTCCGCGAGCCGGTCATCCCTGGCAGGAAGACGAAAAAACCTTACTGAGTGATGCGCTCGATTCGGTCCCGGACGAAGAGATTGGCAATCATCTTTTCTGGCTTTCCGAGAAACTGGGCAGAACGCCTTTCAGTGTTGCTATCCAGATAGCAGCCATCAGGGAGCTGCAGGCCGGGTGGGAGGAGCAGTTCAGGGAAATTTCTGATAAAATTCGTTTGTCCAGCCTCAGTATCAGTGACTATCTGAAAGAGAACGCCTCAGGCTTGAACACCTGAATGCCACGTGCGTTATCTACAAACAATAATATGTGGGGCAGTTATGAAAGCAGCGGTATGGGCAGTGGTTTATTCAGCGATATGTATTCTGGTCTTTTCGGGATGGGTGGCCTGCTTTGCGCAGCATGCTCCCTTCAACGGGCATGAGCATGATTTGACTTTAAAATATCTGCTTAATTTATTTTGTGTGTATGTTTTGATGGAACCCTTCTACCAGTTCTTTCAGGTGACTGAATATTTTAAAGCAATTCTGGTTCTGGAAGATAAAAGCGGCCAGTCGATAAGTTTTTATAATGAGATTCCTGTTATGTGGATATATAGTCTGTCCGCAGTTCTAACTTCTGTGGTTTATCTCATATACGCAAAATGGTTTGTTCGTAAAAGAGTACAAAGATAATAGTCCGTTGATGACTGACTTTAATACTTAGAATATTAGAATTTCAAACAGTACACAGAACCTGCAGAGAAAAAATGACCAAAAATGAATGGATTTTACGATTGAGGCGCTGTACTTCAGGGGAAACGCTGGAAAAGGTTATTGAAAAAAATAAGTATTCGCTTTCAGATTCTGAACTTGAGCATTTTAACGCTGCCGTGGATCATCGCCTGGCAGAGCTGACAATGGGGAAATTGTATGACAAAATCCCCCCTGGTGTATGGAAATTTGTGAAATAGACTAAAGATGGGGCGACGACCTCGCCCCTGTGTTTATCCTGGTAAAAGTAACTTTTACTCGTGCCCTGGACTATTTCAGCTCACTCAGCTGCTGACTGAGTGACGGAAATCCTGCCTGCGCCAGCAGGCGTGATACGCGCGCCGGAGCCGTTTGGTGCCGCTCCAGCCAGATAACCCGGAAATGCTGCTCGTCTCCATTTTCCCAGTGAGGAGGATTGGATACGCCAAACGGGCATTTCAGTCGCAATAGCGCGTCTTTAAATTCGCCATAGACAATTCCCTCCGGTACCAGGAACAAATCCCACTGCGCCGTCAGCTGCCGTATTTTTTGCGGATTTATACTATAGGTGTTCAACTGGCCTGTCAGAGAAACCGGCTGACTCAACTGTGTTGCCAGGAAACGGGCTGCTGCAAAATGGTGGGCGCCGTCGACATTGTTCCAGTAAAGCCGGGCAGGCATCCAGGTAAACTGGCTGAATACCATCTCTGACAGCCGTAAGCCGTGGTGGCTGAGATTACGGTTTAACCGATCTCTGGTCAGTGGTATTGCCAATTCCTGGCAACACTGCTGCGCAAACGCATCCAGGCTGGAGAGCTCCTGGTCACAATCACTCGATGCACTCAGTCCCCCAACGGCCGTAATATCACAACAAAAACTTTCTGAGGTCTCGCTGTTTATCAGCCCATCCAGCTGAGGAATATGGCGCTGGAGGTAATCATAATCACCGTCGTGGCCGAGACGCAGGTAGCGAATACAGTGTTTTTCGTATTCGAGCCAGGTTTGCCAACAAACCACGGAACGCAGCCAGAACGTGTTCCGCAGTTGCGGGTGACTCACTGGCAAAATCCCGTTGTTTAGGCGACGGCGCAATGTGGCCGGATATCCCAGCGAATTTAGCAAGTCATCCAGGATGCCGTGGAGGATTTTACGCCACAGGGGCGGTGAGCTGCTTATTTCATCATCCATCATATCAATGATCCCAATTCAGTTCAGTTGCAACTGACCAACAGTTGTTGCTCGGGTCCGCTTGGAAAAAGGAAATTATCCTACGTTAAGCGTTTTAAGCTAACGGGTGATTTCGTTCCATTGAGCGCGAACCCCTGACCGTAAGGGATGTACGAAATGATCCGGCTGTCCGTTAATGGTTTTGCTTACTTTCGGACATGTTGTCTACATGCTGTACGTAATCGTTCGGTTTCGGACGTTTAAGTCACATGCACGTTAACTGTCGGTATTCATCGCCTCACTAGTACTACTCTGCTAGTTCATCATGTTCTTCGAGAGCATATTCAAAATCGGCAACAAGCAAGAAATTTTCTATCCTATAAGCCTGATTTAACTTAATTCGTTGGTATCTTTCGTTCAATAATCGCCATGCTGTTTTCCGTAGTACCATCGGTACGGATTCATCTTTTAAAGTACGCATGAGCACAGAACAGGTTGTCAGAAAAGCAGCGTCCTTACGTTTTCGGTAATACGCATCAGTCGAACAAACCGCAATGATCTCGATTGATTCAGGGTGATGACAGATAGCATTAACCGTAGTTTGTTCATGTATCTGTGCCTTGAGTTCAGCCTGAATTTTTGATTGATGATACATAGCCTTGAGATAGCTAAACATGATTTCCCCATCAAACAGTAAGTCGTGTCAATTCCTAGAGTTAACACATTTCTGATCATGACTCACACGTTACGTTCAGTCGGTAGCCATCTGTGCAAAAAATGCGCTTAGCGTAGGATAATTTCCTTTTTCCAAGCGGACCCCGCGAACAGCGCCGACGGTTCCTGACGCCGGGCACCGGCTATCAGCCCGGCAACGCCCGCATGTTCCCGAACGGCAACTGAGGGCGCGGCCATGGACGGCAAGATGCTCGCACGGCTCGGCGCTGTGGTGTTCGTGGCCGTCGCGATCACTGCGACCGCGATCGAGATGAACCGGAAAGAGGAAGTGCGGGAGGCGTGGCCGTCCGACCGGACCACCCAAGCGCAGGGCGATCCGTTGCGCGACGAAATGATCCGCTGCCAGGTGCTCGGCGAAGCGGGGCCGCGCGATCCGGCGTGCCTGCGGGCCTGGGCCGAAAACCGCAACCGCTTCCTCGCGCCCGGCGCGCGACCTACCGAGCGCTTGCCGGACATCCCGCCAGCGCCGCGAAACACTCTCATACCCCAATCGGACCGCACCGATCAGCCGGCCTTCGAGCCCGCCGCACCGATCGCGCCGCCGCAGCTCGACGAGGCGAGATAAGATCATGGGCGGCACCGGCGTCATTGACCATTTTCTTGAGGTCTTCACCCGCTACATCGACAGCGGATTCGGGCTACTCAGCGGCGAAGTCGCCTTCATCGCCACCACCCTGATCGTCATCGACGTGACGCTGGCGGCGCTGTTCTGGAGCTGGGGCGCCGACGACGACATCATGGCCCGCCTGGTGAAGAAGACGCTGTTCGTCGGCGTGTTCGCCTACATCATCGGTAATTGGAACAACCTCGCCCGGATCATTTTCGAGAGCTTCGCCGGCCTCGGCCTGAAGGCTAGCGGCACCGGGTTCACCACGGCCGACCTCTTGCGCCCTGGCAAGGTCGCTCAGACCGGGCTCGACGCCGGACGGCCGCTGCTCGATTCCATCTCCAGCCTCATGGGCTACTGGTCGTTCTTCGAGAACTTCATCCAGATCGCCTGCATGTTCCTGGCCTGGGCGCTGGTGCTGCTCGCTTTTTTCATCCTCGCCATCCAGCTCTTCGTCACGCTCATCGAGTTCAAGCTGACGACGCTCGCCGGCTTCGTGCTGATCCCGTTCGGCCTGTTCGGCAAGTCGGCCTTCATGGCCGAACGCGTGCTCGGCAACGTCATCTCCTCCGGCATCAAGGTGCTGGTGCTGGCCGTCATCATCGGCATCGGCTCGACGCTCTTCTCAGAATTCACATCCGGTTTCGGCGGCCAGAACCCGACAATCGACGAAGCGATGGCGATCGTGCTCGCCGCGCTGTCGCTGCTCGGCCTCGGTATCTTCGGTCCCGGTATTGCAAGCGGCATCGTCTCCGGTGGTCCCCAGCTCAGCGCCGGAGCAGCAGTCGGCACTGGCCTGGCCGCAGGCGGCATGGTCGCGCTCGGCGCTGGCGCCGTCGGCGCCGCTGCGTCGGGTGGTGCTGCGCTGGCCGGTGGTGCCGCCGCCGCCGCTCGTGGCGGTGCTGCGATCGCCGGCGGCGCGTCCACCGCTTACAGCCTTGGCTCAGCCGGGCAGGCCGGCGCGGTCGGTGTCGCTTCCGGTCTCGGCGGGGTCGTGCGTGCCGGCGGCAGCGCCGCCGTCTCACCTCTGCGTCGCGCCGCATCGCGTGCCGCCGAAAGCATGCGCTCAAGCTTCAACGCTGGCGGCAAGGCCGCCTTTGAGGCGACAGGCGGCACTTCCACCATGGGCTCGATCGGCGGTGACGCGGCCGGTGATGGCGCCGCTGCCGCCGGTTCCGCGAACGCCGGCGGTCCGCCGGCCTGGGCGCAGCGGATGCGCCGATCCCAGCACGTGACCCATGCCGTCCAGGCCACGGCCCATGCCGTCCGCTCCGGCGACGCCCACGGCGGCGGCTCTTCCATCAATCTTTCCGAAGGCGATCGCTGATGTTCAAACGACCCTCTACCCATTATGGCAAGGCCCCCGAGCCGGCGACGCCCTATCAACGCGCCACCCAGGTCTGGGATGAGCGCATCGGCGCCTCGCGCGTGCAGGCCAAGAACTGGCGGCTCATGGCGTTCGGCTCGCTGATCCTATCGGCCGGGTTCGCCATCGCGCTCGTCGTGCAGTCAGCACGCGGGACGATCGTACCCTGGGTGGTCCAAGTCGATCGCATCGGTCAGGCGCAGGCCGTCGCGCCCGCCGAGGCCGACTATCGTCCGACCGATCCGCAGATTGCCTTCCACCTAGCGCGCTTCATCGAGCAGGTCCGGAGCATTCCGGCCGATGCGATCATCGTCCGGCAGAACTGGCTGCGCGCCTACGACTTCACGACTGACCGCGGCGCCATGGCGCTCAATGACTACGCCCGCTCCAACGACCCCTTTACACGGGTCGGCCGGCAGCAGGTCGCTGTCGACGTCTCCAGCGTCATCCGCGCGTCCCCGGACAGCTTCCGCGTCGCCTGGGTCGAGCGCCGATACGAAAATGGCCAGCTCGCCGAGACCACGCGCTGGACCGCGATCCTGACGATCGTCGTGCAGATCCCCCGAAACGCCGACCGGCTCAGGGCGAACCCGCTCGGCATCTACGTCAACGCCATCAACTGGTCACGGGAGCTTGGGCAATGAAGCCGTATTTCCGTAAAGCCGGAAACCCGGCTTCACACACACACGTACTCCCGGCTCTCCGTAGAGCCGCATTCCCGGTCGTTCTGCTAGCGGCGACCGCGCTCGCGGGCTGCGCGACCACCAATCCGCCGCCGGAGATTTCCTACGACAATGCGGCTCCGGCGGTGCAGACCGTCGATCCACCCGCGCCGGTCACCGTGGTCGAGCTGCCCCGGCCGCTGCCGCTGCCTGGCCAATTGCAGCGTGTGGAGGAGACGCGGCGTGCCCCGGAGCCTTCTAATCCGACCGCTCGCGTCAACCAGGCAAACGAGGCGGCACGAGTCCAGCCGGTGCGCGACGGCTTCATTAACTCGATGCAGGTCTACCCGTGGACTCAAGGGGCGCTTTATCAAGTCTATACCGCCGTCGGGCAGATCACCGACATCGCGCTCCAACCCGGGGAGCAGCTTGTCGGCGCAGGCCCGGTGGCCGCCGGCGACACAGTGCGCTGGATCATCGGCGACACCGAGAGCGGATCGGGGGCAACGCGCCAGATCCACATCCTAGTAAAGCCCACCCGCGCCGACCTGATGACAAACCTCGTCATCAACACCAACATGCGCACCTATCACATGGAGCTGCGCTCGACAGAGCGCACCTATATGGCGTCGGTCTCATGGCAGTATCCGCAAGACCAGCTCATTGCGCTGCGCCGTCAGAACGCCGAGGCGCAGGCGGCCCAGCCGGTGGCGAGCGGCGTCGATCTCGCGAACGTCAACTTCCGCTATGCGATCGAGGGCGACCGTGCGCCGTGGCGGCCGCTGCGCGCCTTCGACGACGGACGCCAGGTCTTTATCGAGTTTCCGCGCGGCATCGGTCAGGGCGAGATGCCGCCACTCTTCGTCGTCGGCCCCGAGGGCAACACCTCTGAGCTCGTGAACTATCGCGTTCGCGGCCACCACATGATCGTTGATCGTCTGTTCGCGGCTGCCGAACTTCGCTTCGGCTCCGGCCGCGAGCAGAAGCGCGTCAGGATCGTCCGCACAGACGGGAGGCCGACCTCGTGAGCGAGAACCCGCCCCGGATTGAGGAAGTGCCGGACGACGATGCGCAGCCCCTGACCGGCGAGCCGGTCGGGCCTGCGCCGATGCGGCTGCGGGCCGAACCGCCCCGCGTCACCCGGTTGTCGCGGAAGGTTCTCGCCGGCCTCGGTCTTGTCGCCAGCGTCGGGCTCGGAGGTGCGCTGATCTACGCGCTTCAGACCCGCGACGCCGGTCGGCCGAACGACGAACTCTATTCGACCGAGAACCGCTCGACCGCTGACGGACTGGCCGGCCTGCCGCGAGATTACAGTGGCGTGCCACAGCTCGGTCCCCCTCTTCCCGGTGACCTCGGCCGGCCGATCCTTAGTACCCAGGATCGCGGACAGCCGGTGCCCACACCCGGGACGGCCACGCCCAATCCCGGCATCAGCCCGGAAGAGCAGCGCCGCCTTCAGGAAATCGAGACCGCGCGCACCAGCCGTCTCTTCTCCGGATCGGAAAGCCGGGGCACACCCGCTGCTGCGGGAGCTGCCCCAGCGCTCGCGCCGGTGCCGGATTTGGCGAGCATTGGCCTCGCTCCGCCGCCCGCCACGCCCTCGGCGCAGGACCGGCAGAACGCGTTTCTGAACGCCGCGGCCGATCGCAGGACGGTTGCGCCCGATCGCGTCGCTGCGCCAGTATCGCCGAACGTCCTTCAGGCGGGAGCAGTGATATCCGCGGCGCTGATCACCGGCATCCGATCCGATCTACCCGGCCAGATCACCGCGCAGGTCACCGAAAACATCTACGACAGCCCAACCGGCCGTATCTTGCTTGTGCCGCAAGGCACTCGTGTGGTCGGGCAGTACGACAACAACGTGCAGTTCGGCCAGAGCCGAGTCCTGCTCGTCTGGACTCGGCTCGTCTTCCCGAACGGGCGCTCGATCGTTCTCGAGCGCCAGCCTGGTGCTGACGCTGAAGGGTTCGCCGGGCTGCAGGATGGCGTCGATTACCATTGGTGGGATCTGGCCAAGGCTGCGGGATTGTCGACACTGCTGAGCGTCGGCGCCGAACTCGCGGTCGACAACGACGATCAGCTCGTTCAGGCGATCCGGAACGGTGGGCAGGACACCATCAACGACGCAGGGCAGCAGATTGTGAGGCGTCAGCTCAACGTCGCGCCCACGATCACTATTCGGCCCGGATTTCCCGTGCGCGTTATCGTGACGCGAGACTTGGTACTGGAGCCATATGGAGGTTGATGATGTCGAAGCTTAAGCTAGGCCCCATCGCGGACGACAAGCCGCTTAAGGTACAGGTCGAGCTACCTGCAGCTCTCCACCAGGACCTTGTTGACTACGCCCACCTATTGGGCCGAGAGCAAGGTCAGTCCGCTGTTGACCCAGCTCGGTTAATCGTCCCGATGTTACAACGGTTCATCGCGACAGACCGTGGCTTCGCCAAAGCCAGGCGAACGTTGACGCCGGGGAGCGCCGATTAATCCGTGGTCCCCGCTCTAGAGGGGGTGTCGAAACACTTCAGCAGCAGCGGCAGAGTCGGGTTGTCGTTGTCACTGGAAGAAATTATAGCGGCCGTCGGCGCCCGCGCCGATGGGAGCGGGATCAACGCGATATCCGGCCGGTAGATCACGCTGGTGATGGTCAAGCCGAAGCCCTGTTCGACCATCGTCAGCAGGGTTTCTCGGCTGACTTGTTGGATCGAGAGTTGAACCGCTCCGTCTCCGGCGCCCACCATGCGCCGGAGTATGCCAGCGAGCTCACGCCCAGCGCCATCCGAGCGAACGAGGAAGACTTCGTCACAAATGTCCTCCCACGACAGCTGTGGCCGTGCTGCCAACTCGTGAAGCGGGGACAATGCCACGAACAGATCTGGTTCGCAGAGACGTCGAACTTGGAACTGAGGGCTCTTGCTCGCACTCAGGCTGATTGCTGCGTCCAGTAATCCGCGCTTCACCCCCAAAGTGTTTTCTTCTGAAGTGCCTTCCTCAAGCTTTACCTCGATCGTCGGATGTCTATTTCTGAATGCCGAGAGAATGTTGATGATCGGGCACGCCGGGAACGCTTCAAGCATTCCAAACCTCACGAGCCCGGTCTTGAGTTTCCGCGCGGAGCGGATCTCCGTTGCGGCGTTACGAAGGTAGCGCGCTCCCACCACCGCTTGTTGAAGGAAGCGCTCACCTTCTGGAGTCAGCCCTGCCCCCGCTCGCGTACGCT
Source organism: Serratia sp. PL7 (assembly GCF_945957435.1). NCBI lineage: Bacteria > Pseudomonadati > Pseudomonadota > Gammaproteobacteria > Enterobacterales > Yersiniaceae > Serratia > Serratia sp. PL7. The sequence goes on from NZ_CAMFLB010000028.1 coordinate 83,407, forward strand.
TGAAGAGAGAAAAGCCAAGTTGGCGCTCAAACAGCTGCACACGTCGGCTGACGGTGGATTGCGATATCGATAGGCGCTCCGCCGCTCGGCGGAAGCTGCCGGCCTCGGCGACCTGAACGGCGTACTTCAGGTATCGGAGATCAAGAGTCAGGTCGGGCATGAGACCCGTCCGATCATACCGGCGGTCTCATCGGCGAACCGCCTGCGCCCGGTGAGCGGCACCCATGCACGTCCACTTTCATCGAGCCCACCCCCGCTAGCGCCTGGGGAACGAGCACGTCCGTTGATCTCAGATGTGGAATCCGAGCTGAGCCCCTCAATGAGCATGACCATGTCCGAATCTGTCATAGATGCATGCGGCGGTCATACATTTTCACACGCTTGAAGTCTATGCGCGAAGCATATATTCTTGCGGTATGGAGCCTGAGGTCGCCAAGTACCATTTAGGTGCACTCGCGTTGGCGGTTGCAGACAGCATCGCCAGTGTCTCGGCCTCGTTTTCACCAAGCGGCCCGGGGACCGCCGTGATGGTGTTACTCAGCATGGAGCCCGGACTGCCGATCAGCGTTTTGGCTACCTCGATCGGGCTTTCTCATGCCGGGACGGTGCGATTGATCGATAGGCTCGAGCGCGAACAGTTGGTGGAACGACGAAGACAAATCACCGACAGGCGGGCGCGCTTCATTCACCTCACCAATTCGGGGAAGAAGATAACGGACGCCTTGCTCAAGGCACGGGAGCAGGTGATCTCCGAATGTATTTCGCCCCTGTCGCCCAATGACCTCGACATTCTAGGCATGCTGTCGGAGCGGCTCCTTGTGGCAAACGGCTTCGACAAAGATGGCTCGGTCAGCCTTTGCCATCTGTGCGGCTACAGCAGGATCGCGCCTTCCCGTGGTAAAGCTAAGCCGGGGCGCTCGCCACGCTGGAACGTCGCATCAGAAGGCTGACGATATGATCAGGCAGGCTTGAAATAATGGGATCGTTTGCGCTCGAACTTCTTCTATGCGTACTTGCCTTCGGGTTCGGATATGCGGCGAACCAAGGCGGAACCTGTTTAGTGGTGGCCGCTCATGAGTTACACAGAAGACAGCCGCCGAAAATGTTCGTCGGATTTCTCGCAGCGTCGGCAGCGGCAGGCCTGGTTGCGGTCCCGATAGTCTGGACGGGAACACTGGGCGCAACACTCGCACCCTCGACCAGCATCAATTTCCTCCTGCTCATCGGCGCCATCGCCTTCGGCCTCGGCGCACTCATTAATGACACATGCCTGCTCGGATCGCTGGCGCGGCTTGGGGATGGGGAGATGCGACTTCTAGCTCTACCCTTGGGATTAACGATTGGTATCTTGGTTGCCGACCATGGCAGGTTCGGCTACGATTCAACATGGCCAAGCTTAATCTCCAAACCGAGCGCAACAGGCCTCGTTACTCTCCTAGCCTTCCTAGTTGTGCTCGTGCTGGCACTCGTTTTCGTTTCCACGAAGAGCGTTCTGCGAACAAAGCCGGGTTGGTCGTTCGGCGCTTCGATGATTGGACTCGGTATCACTGGCGGACTTCTATATGCACTCTCGCCGGCCTGGACCTTCGCAGACGTGATTCAACGCGCCCTTCCTCTCAGAATGTCGCCGGCCGGCGAGGTCGCGCTCACTGCGGTGATCTCTTCGATCGCAGGCGCCCTAACCGCCTCCTTTCGCCAAGGCAATCTGCGTCTCCAACTGCCGACAGCCAATGGCATTCTGCGATCTATCGTCGGCGGCACATTGATGGGTATCGGCATCGCGCTCATACCCGGCGGGAATGATGGGTTGATCCTCGCAGCGGTTCCGACTCTTTCACCTGGTGGGATAGTCGCCTACCTTCTGATGACGACGACAATCGTCTTCGGATTTGCAGCGCGTGGTAAGTTATTCCGGCGCTGCCTTTCACGGCCATGATAAGGGCAACAGAGGACTTGCCCTCCTGACATGAGCATTTATCCCGACCGGGAATATCGGCTGACTAGCTCGTATGCCTTTGCAGGCCCTTGGACCATGATGACCACTTCAAAGGCCGCCGGCCCCAGAATCCTGTAGGTTGCATGGTAGGTGTCGTCTCCGCAGGCATAGACGCCACTCGCTTCCAACCCGGTATCCGTCCGCGAGAAACTCAAGCTGAGGAACTGCGTCCCGATATGAGGTCCGTCTGCGAACTCGACGACAACACTGTCCTCGCTCAAGCGATAGCGATACTGCCGGCACGCGGAGAATACTCTGCCATCTGCCAGTGTGAGAATGCCGCTCTCTCGATAAGCGAGCGCGCCTTCGCCGAAACGGGCGAAGACCGCGTCGCCATGCAGCTGAGCGCCTCCGGGCTCGATATCGCGACGGAGCATCCATGCCCCGCGGAGGTTCTGCAGGATTTGCACGCCGCCGTCACGAGAGGACCACAGTCACGAGGGCACAAGCGCCCCTCTGTGGCGGACCGAAGCACGCAGCAGCACGAGGGACGCCGCTAGCAGAACTGCGTCCTTCAGTAGAAACTGCCCTGGTGCAGCCGAAATCGCAGGAAAGCCGCCGGCAGTCTGCTCCGCGACACCTGGAGTGGTGATGAAAAAGGTCAGCGTGATCAGATAGGTCGCTGCTGACATTAGTGCGCCTAGCGCAGAGAAGAGTGGACGAAATGCACCAAGGATCAGAACGAGACCGGTCGATAACTCGATAACGCCGATGAAATAGCTTTGCCCCTGCGTCCCGAACATGCCGAGCCAATTCATGATCGGGCTGTGTTCGATAAACGGGGCGATACCATAGGCCTCGTACGCTGTGAACTTCATCGCGCCGAACCACAGAAATACGATCACGAGAGCCCATCTAAGCAGGCCAAGATCCCTCCGACCGTGCTCGGGGACAAGAAATTCATAACGGTCGAAAATGCTCATCTAAAATTCCTCAACAGTGGTCCCGTGGGAACGTCACGAACGTCGTCTACGTGCTTCGGGCAGGCGTTGCAGTATATGCGCGACGCATATACTAATAAGCGAGATATGTCGAGCGGCTGGTTCGCGCTTCGCTGCCTCACGAAGCCATCCTCATCGGCGATGCCTTTACCCAGCAAACGCGCGACCTTTGCGGGATTTTGACTTGATGGGGCTGGCGCTCCGGGTGGGCCTATAGCCCGTTGGCAAACGTCCAGCCTGTACGGATGGACGCGGCCCTGGACGAGATAACCATGCCCACCGAAATCGTAGCAGCGATCGCCGCAATCCCCGACGTCGTGGAGCACGGACTGTTCCTCAATGGGATTGATACAATCGTGATCGCGCGCGGTGACACGATGGAAGTGCGACGCCGGGGGCAAGCTAGGTCTCGCTGATCTGCACCTGCGCGGCCTGGATGACAGCGCTGACGCGGAGTGATTCTCGGGCGCGACCTACGGCGATTCCGAGCGAAAAGGCTTGCCCTATAGCCGCCAGGTATCAACGGTTCCGCTGCCTTAACGAGCCGGACCCGTTTTTTTCGGCGCGCTCGATCAGTCGAAATCCTCCGAAACCCTTTTAAAACAGGACATTTTCCACAAGCCGCGCGGAGGAAGAGGACCACGGTATGGCTTGCTGTCTATGCTCCGCGCACATATAGATGTGGCAATGGATGGACCTCGAGATCGAAACATTTTCGGGGCGTTCGCACTCATGATCAGCGACGACATCGTTCGCGCTAGTTCATCGCGGGCGCCGGAAGCTGGACCCGCCGCCTCAGCGCTGGCGTTGCTCGCGCACAAGCCCGGGCTCTCGATCCGTATGCTTGCGATCGGGGTGGGCCTTTCACATGCTGGAACTGTTCGCCTGGTGGATAGATTGGTAAGCGAGGGATTGATCGAGCGTAGGGAGCATTCGACAGACGGGCGCGCGCGATCCCTCTATCTTACTCCAACTGGCAAGGTCGCGAGCGACGAGGTCCTGGCCTCGCGCGATCAAGTGATTGCCGAAGGGCTATCGATCCTTAATCCAGACGAACTGAAAACCTTATCGGACATCGCTGAACGCGTTCTCCGAAATCGCTTGGAAAACCTCGAGCAGTCATACCGCATCTGCCGCTTGTGCTGCTACGAGGGCTGCACGAACTGCCCCGTCGATGCCGAATTGCATGAGCGAGGTGTGGACCGCGAGAAGAACGACGACGCGTAGGAGACTCGCAATTGCGGCAGCTCAACGCTGCTCAGATGGCGGGGCTTCATAATGTCAGCGAGCCTACCATCAGCCGCATTCTTTTGGCTACGCGTCAAGCCGGCCGATCGGGCATGGCGGTCTCATTCTAATATGTCGGTGATCGCCCCACTTTTAGCCGCTCAATTGATCGGAACGCGGTTTCGGAAGCGGCCGTTCAAACCACTCGCTGCATTCCCATTTCTCTATGTCCGATAGGTAGTTTCGGGGAAAAGCAGTCGGGAACAGGTTTCGGGAACGCATGCTCCGGCAGGAGCGCAGCGCGCGTCCCACACGCGTTTTCCCGGTAGAGCTTCCCAATCGGCAAAGTGCGGGCCACCTCAGACTGCGAACGCGAAAAACCGCCTGGCTGGTCACTCAAGGCAGGGTAACGACGATTTTCGCTGCGGATACACCCGCCTTCAGGGCTTCCAAGGCAGCCTGGAGCATTTCAAGGCCCTGGCCCACGATCTTCGCCGGAGGGGCGGGGACGAACGTGCGCGCCGCGAGAGCCTGCGGCAGGAATTCGCGGTAGATCATTGGACCAACCTCGTCATCCTTGAGGCTCGTCCCGGAGATGTGCGTCGCCTCGACTCCAAATGAACGCTCGTCGGGCGGGGCCAGCGTCGCTGCCACCCGGCGCGAGCCCTCGCATCTCGCAACTACGGCAAAACAGTCTTTCATGTGACCGGTCGCGTGAAGCGTTCCAGCGAGACTGCGCCCGCGCATTGCCTCAATCACGTCTTCCACGATGGCTGGACTCGAGTGGTCAAGAACCTCGCTTGCACCCAGCTCCTTCAACAGGCCGACGTTGCGCGCCGAAGCGGTGGCGACGCACCTGTAGCCCGACGCCACCGCGAGCTGGATGGCGTTGCAGCCAACGCTCGACGATCCACCCCAGACCAGAACGACCTCTGGACGCGCGGTCGGCGAGTGTAACGGTGGCGCGAGAGCCAACTGTGTCCGTCCGTAGAGCCCGCTTGCGGCGGTGCCAAGGCCAAGCGGGAGGACTGCCGCATCAGCGAAGGCAATGTTGTTGGGGATCGGCGCCGCCATGTGGTCCAGCACGATCGTGTGGTGCTGGAACGCACCCTGCGCAGGTTGATTTACGGTTGTCCCGACCGCCTGTCCGATGACTCGATCGCCGACCTTGAACCGCTCGACCGCGCCACCGACCGCCGCGACCTCACCGGAGACGTCGCTGCCGAGAATCGCGGGATAGTCGAGCCATGGCAAAAGCGCGACGTCCTGCAGAATCCAGTCGAGTGGGTTGATCGCGATGGCCGCGTTGCGGATCAATATCTCGTTCGCCGCCAGATGCGGCAGAGCGGTGACACCGATCCTCAGTGGCTGCCCCGGCGCTTTCTGCCAGGCGGCCTGATTAGTCACGGTTTCGGTCATCATCAACTCTTTCTGTCAAGTATTACAGCTGGGCGTTCGTCTGAGCGGTCCAACCGCCAGGTCGGGCGCACGAAGTGGCAGCTATAGCCCCCAGGATAGCGCACCAGGTATTCTTGGTGCTCTGGCTCCGCCTCCCAAAAGGGTTCTTCTGGGTTGATCTCCGACACGACCGGGCCAGGCCAGCTTCCTGATGCCTCGATTTCCGCGATGGTTGTGAGGGCGACTTCCTTCTGCACTTCGGTGGTGTAGAAAATCGCCGATCGATAGCTCGGACCGACATCGCTGCCTTGTTGCTCGTAGGTCGTGGGGTCATGTATCTGGAAGAAGAGTTCCAAGAGCGAGCGATAGGCGAGAACGGAAGGGTCGAAGGTCACTTCCACTGCTTCCGCATGGCCGTAATGTCTCGCGTAGGTCGGATCAGGCATTTCTCCGCCTGTGTAACCGACACGCGTCGAAATGACTCCCCTGGCTCGGCGCAGCAAATCCTCCATGCCCCAGAAGCAGCCGCCTGCGAGAATTGCTCGCTCTGTCGCGGCCGCCCTATTGCCGGTAGGCGATTGGCTCACAGTCCGTTCGCCCTCCTCCGTGTGCGCCACGGTCAAGCCAGCCTCGCGGGATCCGCAGCCTGACTGGCGCTCAAGAGCTCGGTCTGCACGTCCGAACCCCGGATGAGACTCAGATCGACGGGACACCGATCAGCGATCGCGAGGATCCGAGCGCGCTGATCATCACTCAGCGGCCCATCGAGGACAATGGTGCGGGTGAACCGGTCGGGTGGCATCATGTCCGGCACCTTCTCGTGCTGCACGGTCGTGCTCGCCCGTTCGAGCGGAAAGCCCTTGCGGTTCGCATAGAGACGCATCGTCATCACCGTGCAGGCTGCGAGGCCGGCAGATACGAGTTCGTAGGGAGATAGTCCGGTCCCGAGGCCACCGACCGATGCTGGCTCGTCGGCGAACAGAGTGTGCTCGCCGCTGCGGACCTTGAGCTGGAACGTCCCTGCAAGAGTTTCGGTGGCGACGACGCCCTCCGCAACCTCGATCTGCGGAAGATCCGCGCTGAGTGGTGGGAGAAAGCGGCTCGCCCAAACCGCCACCATGGCCGCGGCGTAGTTCGCGTCCGCGACGTCGGTGAGAAGGTGATCCGCGTTGTCGAGCGAGATGAAGCTTTTAGGGTGCCTGGACGCGACGAAGATGCGCGACGCGTGGTCGATGCCGACCACCTGATCCAGCGGAGAGTGCATGACCAGCACCGGCCGTCGCAGGGAGGCAATGGCCTTCTCGACGTCGATCCCCTCAACCGCCTCAAGGAACCCTCGGCGAATGAGGAAGGGCCTACCGGCAATCTCCACCGAGGCCTCGCCCTCGCTCGCGATGGTGTCCAGATCATTCGGTCCGAAGAGGCGCAAGATATGCTGAAGGTCGGCCGGCGCACCAATCGTCGCTACCGCCGCAATATCAGGCATGTCGGCGGCGGCTACGATCGCAGCGGTGCCACCCAGGCTGTGCCCGACGAGGAGGGACGGTGACATGCCCGCCGCCGCCATCGCATTTGCGGCGGCCCGAAGGTCCTCGACGTCCGACGCGAAGTTCACAGGTTCTCCCGTCCCACCGCCGATCCCGGTCCCGGCGAAATCGAACCTCAAGACCCCGATGCCCGCACGCGACAGCGCGCGCGAGATGTGAACAGCGGCGCGACTGTCTTTCCCGCACGTGAAGCAGTGGGCGAAGATCGCCCAGCCCCGCGGCGTCCCTTCCGGCGGTTCGAGGTGCCCGGACAGCGGAGAGCCAGCCCCACTGACAAACGTAAATGATCTTCCTGCCATGTCCATCAAACCTCCAGCACGCGGCTTGGCGGTTGCGCTCTCAGAACCTTCGACGGAGCTGAGCGGAGCGCACCGCCAACCGGTAATCGTCATCTCAGGCTATCATTTATATGTCTGGCGCATATAGACAAGCCCCTATATCATGATTATAATGCGCCAAGCATACTTCTGCGACCTGCGTTCCAAAGGCGGTCTCACGGAAGAGGTATCAGTCAGGCGCGTGGGCCAAAGGACTATGGAACTCAATCAAGTCAGCTATTTCATCAACTTGGCCGAGACGCTGAATTTCACAGCGGCCGCTCGCTTGAGCGGTGTGTCACAGCCAAGTCTGACCCGCGCGATCCGCCGCTTGGAAGATGAGCTTGGCGGGCCGCTGATCTATCGCGACGGGAAGAACAGCCGCCTGACTGGCCTTGGCCATGACGTCGAGGCAGAATTCCGGCGCATGGTGGTCGCGATGAAGAGCGTTCGCAATCACTCGGAGCACTGGGCGATGGGGGGGCACCGCGTGCTGGATGTCGCCGTCGCGCCCACCGTCGGACCAAAGGAATTTACGGCATTCTTCGAGAGCGCATTGGCGGAGATGCCATCCATCGAAATCAAGCTGCACTCGCTCCAGTCGAACGAGGACACATCGGAGGTGCTTTCAGGAAAATACCACGCGTGCATCATGCCGCGTGAAACAAGACCGGAACGCAAGCTGGATGTGCATCCTCTATTTCGGGAGCGCTTCGTGCTCGGCTGTTCTGCAAACCATCCCTTGGCTGCCAACGAGATCGTGCGCGGCGAAGACCTGCTCGAGTTTCCTTTCGTCGATCGCCTGAAATGCGAGTTTCGCGATCGGATCCTCGATCACTTCGCGCGACGGGACTTGCTCATGCGACCTCGCTTTCGATCAGATCGCGAGGACTGGGTGCAACGGGTCGTCGCTGACGGCCACGCCATATGCATTCTTCCGGAACGATCGCCGACCGTGCAAGGCCTCGTCACTCGGCCGATCGACGGATTTGTCTTGGAGCGCGAAGTCGTGATCGCGACAGTATCCGGCTCCACGGCAACGGTCGAGATACGGAACATCGCGCAGCTGGCAGCCCGGTATGAGTGGAACTGAATCACGACGTGAAGAGCTTCGGCGCTATGGAAACTATACGCGCAGCGTATTGGATAAATCTGGGGCGCACTGCTATAGTCGGCGCAATGACTGCAAAGATAAATGACAGTGTGTCGAGCTCTCTAGATTAATTATTGGAGACTATCATGAAGTTTGAGAAGTCACAGGCAGCAGTTGACCGCCTGACCCCCGAGCAACGCCGGATTACCCAGGATTCGGGGACCGAAAGGCCCTTCACGGGTGAGCACAACGACAACAAGGAGCCTGGCATCTACGTCGACATAGTGTCGGGAGAGCCGCTGTTCGCTTCAACGGACAAGTTCGATTCGGGTACTGGCTGGCCCAGCTTCACCAAGCCGATCGTTCCGGCAAACGTGAACGAGGTGCGGGACAGTGCACACGGCATGGTCCGGACGGAGGTCAGGTCGGTACACGCCGACAGCCATCTGGGCCACGTTTTCCCGGACGGTCCTTCCGACCGCGGCGGTCTGCGCTACTGCATCAACTCTGCGTCCCTTCGCTTCATCCCGCGCGACGAGATGGAGTCCGAGGGATACGGTGAATATCTCGATCAAGTAGAGGAGGCTTAACATGCATCAGCGCGCTGTTCTCGCAGGAGGATGTTTCTGGGGCATGCAGGATCTGATCCGCAAGCGGCCCGGCATCATCTCGACCCGTGTGGGTTACACGGGCGGCGATATTCCGAACGCCACGTATCGTAATCACGGCACGCATGCCGAGGGGATCGAGATTGTCTTCGACCCGACAGTGACGAGCTACCGGCACATCCTGGAATTCTTCTTCCAGATCCACGATCCGACGACGCTGAACCGCCAGGGCAATGATCGTGGGCTCTCCTACCGGTCGGGCATCTATTATGTCGACGAGGAGCAGAAGCGCGTCGCCGAGGATACGATCGCCGATGTGGATGCCTCGGGGCTGTGGGATGGCAAAGTGGTGACCGAGGTCCAGCCGGTCGGCGAGTTCTGGGAGGCCGAGCCCGATCACCAGGATTATCTGGAGAAGCGGCCGGGCGGCTACACCTGCCACTTCGTCCGTCCCGACTGGGTTCTTCCAAAGCGGCATGAGGCCGGCGATGTGAGCCCTGCGGCCGGGGCTGCAGCGGAATAGGCTTCGCTGCCGTTAGTGCCGCGCCGATCCGGTTCGCAACCTCCGACGACCGCGTCAATCGACGCGGTCGTCGAACCCGGCCTTGAAGCAGATCATTCCATTCAGCCGCCGTCGCAGTGCCAGGATCCAGATATGACAGACCTCTCCTCCTTTCCCATCACGCAGCGCTGGCCAGCATCTTATCCGGATCGCTTGCAACTATACGCGGCCCCCACGCCCAACGGCGTCAAGGTCTCGATGATGCTGGAGGAGACTGGCCTGCCGTATGAGCCCCACTTCGTCGACATCTCGAACAACGAGTCGAAGGATCCAGCGTTCGTGTCGTTGAATCCCAACGGCCGCATACCCGCGATCATCGATCCGGCTGGCCCTGACGGCCAGCCCATTGGCATATGGGAAACCGGTGCGATCCTCATCTATCTGGCCGACAAGACGGGGCAGCTCATCTCAACAACACCCGCCCAGCGGTACGAGACTCTGGCCTGGGTGTTCTTTCAGGTGTCGGGCGTTGGGCCGACCTTCGGACAGCTAGGCTTTTTCCTGCGATTTGCCGGCAAGGACTATGAGGACAAGCGACCTCGGCAGCGCTTTGTTGATGAATCCAGGCGTCTTCTCGGGGTCCTGGATCACCGGCTGGAGGGCCGCGAATGGATTGTCGATGATTACTCGATCGCGGACATTGCGACGTTTGGCTGGGTGAATGCGCTGGTCGAATTCTACGCAGCGGGCGACATCCTCGGCCTAAGCAGCTATTCGAACGTGCAGGCATGGCTCGAACGCGGGCTGGCGCGACCGGCTGTACAGCGTGGCCTGCGAATTCCTGCGAGGCCTGCATGACCATTATCGCCGCATATTATTACAACGAAGGTAAGCGAGTCCGTGAAATCAGGCTCGATGAGCACGTCGAACTAAACGAGAATCGCTCGGGCTTCTGCTGGATCGCGCTTAGCGAGCCCACCGCAGACGAACTCAGCGCGATCCAGACGACGTATAACCTCCATCCTTTGGCGATCGACAACGCCATGCACCCGCTGTGCCCGCCCAAGCTCGAGGTCTACAACGATGAGTTGTACGTCGTCGCCCAGACCGCCGAGCTGGTCGGCGACCGGATCAGCTACGGCAAGATGGCGATCTTCACCGGTCACAATCACCTTATCACCGTGCGGCACGGCAATGCCGGAGCGCTGGGCAAACTTCGGGAGCAACTCGAGGCATCGCCGACGCAGTTCGGCAAGGGTGTCGACTATGTGCTGCACGCGATCTTGCACCGAGTGGTCGACCAGTATCTGCCCATCTTCGAAATGATCGAGGACGACGTCCTGGCGATGGAGCGACGGTCGCTGCACGATTTCCTCGGGCCAGAAGAGGTGGCGCGAATCTTCGAACTAAGGTCCGAACTCACGCGGTTCCAGCGCACGCTCGGGGCTATGGCCGAGCTGGTGCGAAAGCTCGTTCGCGGCCACTTTCCCTGCATCAGCGCCGAAATGACACCATATTTCCACGACGTCGCGGACCATGTCCACCGCGTGCAGTCCATGGTCGACGGCCTCCTGCTTGTCCTGTCCACGGTCTTCGAGGCCAGCAGCCTTCTGGAAGCGCAAAGGATCGGTGTGGTCACTCGCCAGCTCGCGGCCTGGGCGGCGATCTTGACGGTCCCGACGGCGATCGCCGGAATATATGGCATGAACTTCAAGCACATGCCGGAACTGGACACGCCATATGGCTACTTCGTCGTGCTCGGAGTGATAGCGGTGTTCTGCCTTCTCCTGTTCATGCGCTTCAAGAAGGCCAAGTGGCTATGAGTAACGCACTTCGCGAGCTTCTCCGTCCGCCGAGTCACAGCGCGCTTTGTGCGCGAGCGTGTCCAATCCAGTTCAAGATGAAGGTGCTTCCATGACCTCCCAGGTGACCGACGTTCTAGAAGCAGTCCAGTCATTCATCGCCAACGGCTATGACCGCGAATACCGCGTCAAGGACGGCAATCTCGTCGATCTCGAACTAGGGTCAACCCTCGATGCATGCAGCATTCGCGTCGATGCGGCGTTGCGCCTCGAGAGCGGGGACGACGGCGAAGATGCCTCCAACATCTACGCGATCACCGATCCGGCGACAGAGCATAAAGGCCTGTTGATCGACGCCTTCGACGTGTTCCACGAAATCTGCCCCCGCGACTTGTCCGAGCGCCTTGTGGAGCATCGGGAAACAGCACCGGCAGGTGACCAGGACGCGCCGAGCAAGCACGGACTACGGAAAGTCTACAAGAGCGAGTTTCACAGCGATCCCGAGCGTTACGTTCTGCGCGAGGGCTTTCCAGACTTCCCGCCATGCCCTTTCGGCCAATCCTTCAGCATCCTCGGCTTCGATACCGCCGAGCAGGAATATGTCTGGCTCGTCACGAGCATCATTCGAGATCCTCGGCTGATCAGGGTTCCATACCAGGGCGAAGACGTCATCAGCGACGAATAGCGGTGTCGCTTAGCCGGAAAGGCTGGCCATCCTGGCCCACACATCTGCAGGCTGAACTTTAAGAACATCGAAAATTAGGAGGTGATTATGGACTGGAACAAGGACCACATACGAGAAACTATGCTCTTGCTGGAGACAGCAGCGTTGCACAGCGCTCGCGAAAACTACCTGGACTATGTCTCTACCGCTCGGCTCGATCGGAGCGAACCGATCGAAAACGACGAACTAGCTCAGGCCGAGGTCGCGAGCGACTTCGCTGAAGCGCTCGATGACACGCTCCATGACTACGCCAATAAACTCGAAAAGCTCAGGACGATCGATTTCGGCCCCAAGTTGGCCGTCAACGAAGGCGCTGTCGTCAAGCTGTCCGGCCGCCACTTTGTGATCGCGGTGTCAACGAGCAAGTTTACCTGTCAGGGGCGTGAGCTCATGGGCATTTCCACGATGGCGCCGATCTTCGAAGCGATCGAGGGTGCCCGAGCCGGGGAGACCGTGCAGTTCAACGGCCGGGACCTCACCGTAGAAGACGTGGAATAAAGCCCTCCACCGCAGCCGGCGCGCTAGTGCCGAACGCCCTGCATCTCTTTCTGCATGCATACGGTCACTTGCAGCCGCATTGACCTGGCTCATCAAAGGCAAACTCATGACAACACCTTCATTCTTCATCACCCCCGGATACGGGACGCGCCTGCATGACGCGCTTCATTATTCTCAGGCAATGCGCATTGGTGACCGCGTGGAGATCTCCGGACAGGGCGGATGGAACGACGATCTCGTCATTCCGGAGTCGATTGAGGAAGAGATCGAGCAGGCGTTCAAGAACGTGGAACGGACGCTCGCGACCGCCGGAGCACGCTGGCCGCATGTGGTCCACGTCAATTCCTATCACGTCGGTGGATTCCCTCCCGTGATCAACGAAACAATGGCCAAGCTGTATCGCCACTACATGCCCGACCGCGCTCCAATCTGGACGCAGTTGGGAATCGAAGCGCTGGGGCTTCCAACCATGCGTATCGAAATTCGCGTAACAGCTATCATCGCCTGACCCCGCGGTTCGTGCAGGCGCCGTGCCGCGCTAATCCCGCACGCCCTGCGCCCGCTTCTCCATGCATATCATCGTATCGAGAGATCCGGTTATCATCGGCGTGCTCGGAGAACGGGGGGCCGCCTTGGCCTGGTTGGCGCGCCTCGGCTGCCTGCGGGCGATGGCCAGCACTGCCAGGAGCGTGAGCAACGCCGCCGCATAAAGGAACAGGCCGCCAGGGCCGACGATATTCATTGCAGCTGCTCCTATTAGGGGGCCAGCGGCTGTCCCGATCCCGTTGAGCAACAGAAGCCCGCGCGCGGTGCCGAGTAGCCGACCGGCCGGAAGATCGTCGTTTGCGACGGCGAGACACAACGAATAAATCGGGATGCCAAAGCCGCCGAACAGCGCACCTGCCGCAAGGAGCAGCGGCAGAGGCGCTTCCACCGCCAACGCTACGCCGATGGCAGACGCTGCGGACGCCAGCGCCGCACCGGCGATGACAAGATTCCGGGGCACTCGATCCGAAAGCCAACCGAGTGGCCAATGGAAGGCGAGCGTTCCACCAAGAACCGCAGCCATGAAGGCGGAGATACCGCCCACATCGAGGCCGATGCTCTGGGCAAAGTTCGCGCCCATGCCCCAGAAACCACCGATAGCCAGGCCGGCCAGGAAAGCGCCAGCCGCAGCGAGAGGTGATACGAGGACGAGGTCCCTGAACGCGACCCATTCCTGTTCCACCTGGGCCGGCGGATGACTGGGCAGCAAGGTGATCGGAACCACCGCCGCTGATATCAGCAGCGACACGATGAGGAACAATGTCACGTCGGCGGGCGGTGCGATGTTGAGTAACGCCTGCCCGATTGCCCATGAGCCCATAGAGACAACTCCGAATATCGACAGGAGCTGCCCGCGTGTGGATGGCAATGCGTGGGCGTTGAGCCAACTCTCCGTTGCGAGGATCATGCCCGCGTAGGCGAAGCCGGTAATCAGGCGAAGCGGCATCCAGGCGATCGGCTCCACGAACGCCACATGGAGAAGGGCGGTCATCGAGGCAATGGCCGCGAAGCCGGCGAAGGTTCTGACATGTCCCACGGAGACGATGATCGGTGGCAACACGAGCGCGCCGATCGTGAAACCCGCGAAATAGAAGGACATCATCGCGCTGATCGCGCCGGTCGAGAACCCCTCATGGCCGGCTCTCACGATCAGGAGCGTGCTCAGCAGGCCATTGCCCAGCAGCAGAGCGGCGACGCTCAGCAGCAGCGCCGCCACCGGCGCGAGAACGAGGCCGCGCTTGCCCGCCGACCTCATGGTATCCATCGCCGGGCTCGTTCTCGGGCCTGACTTGAGGGTTGATACTCTGCCGCACTGATGAACTGGTCGAATGCTTCGCACCAGATGACGACCGTGTTGTAGTCACGGACATCGATGCCGGCAGGCACCTCGACGATGAAGCCGTTGAACGTCTTCACATCGCCCACGCGGACTGATCTGTCCTTGATTAGGAGAAAGGCCTCCTTCGTGTCGACGAAACGTGGTGCGAGGTAGAGCTTGTAGTCGGGACCAGGGGCGAGGCGCCCGATATGGGCGATACGGTCGCGCGAGACCCGGATCTCGCCTTCCCCCCAGTGAAGCAGGTCGCTGCCTTTGAGATCGCGGGCCAGACGCCCTGCGTAGAGCGTCTCGGCTGAGATGGTCCGCAAGGCCGCCGCGTCCGGGGCCTGGGGGGCGGTCAGGATCGGCAGCGTGTAGACACCGCCCGCGAAGCCCATGGCGAGCATCGCGAGATGGGTGGCAATCAGGATGACCCAGCGCCGCATCGGTTACACCAGCTCCAGTCCCTTCACGAGCTGATCGGCGTCGAGATGGAAGTCCGAGAATACGATGCGGCCGCCAGCGTCCATCACGGAGAACCAGGGCGTTCCCCGCGTGCGGTAGTCCTCCATGAAGGTGGGAAGCGTCGCGCCGGCAGGTGGCTCGTCCTGACCGAACGCGACAGGAAGCGCATACTTGAGCTGGTTCACGCGCAGCTTCTCGAAGGTGTTCTCATCCGCTCCTTCGAAGACGGTCTGGATCACCGCGAAGCCCACGCCCTTGGCGCTCAATGCACCATGCAACCTTTGTAGCGTCGGAAATCCATGCAAATGGCAGCCACGGCACCAGTGCTGGAAGGCGAAGAGGACTTTCGGGCCGGTGCCGAGATCCGACAGCTTGAGCGGCGCGATGCTTTCTCCATCCGCGCCAATCCATCTCTGCACCCGCAGCTCGGGGGCTTGTCGTTCGTCGACGCTCATCTGATCCTCCAATTCCGATGCAGAAGTCCGATGAGTGGTCGCGTGTGGCGATGGCACGCGAACCTCACCGCCTTGATCCCCTACAGGTTGTAGGATGCGAGTTCGCCGACCGATACCTCGTGGCCAGCCCCGCCGTTCTTCCGTCGGTGTGTCACCGCCGCCCCTCAATGACAAAGGCGCGATAGCGGGAACCGGCAAAACGGTGCGCAGCGATGGTTTGGTAGGCGGGGCTATGATACCAATCACGGGCGGCCTGCATCGTCGGGAACCGCAAAATTACGGCCCCTTCGACGGGCGGCCCCTCCAAATGCTCCATCGCGCCATAAGCGGCGAGAAAGGTTACGTCGTGGCCATCGAACGATGGGCCGACGCCTGCAGAATAGGTTGCGAGTTCTTCCGGATCGGTGGTTTCTTCGCGGGTGAAGACGACGAACGCTTCCATCTTAAAGTCTTTCATAAGGTCGCATCTGCAGGCCACCGCCGCTGGCGATGGCCTTAAAGTCGTCAGGCTGGCAGCTCGAACCCGATTTTCGTGAGTGCCTCGACGCACGCATCCTGATCCTGCTGATAGTTGCCTCCGGAGATGCCGATCCCGCCGATCAACTTCCCGTCTTCCAGGATCGGATAGCCTCCGCCGACAGCGACCATCCGGGGGCGATAGGCCAGCGGCGCCACTTTTGGATCGTTCGAAACATAGTCGTTCCAGACATGGGTCGGGTACCCAAACGAGGCGGAACTCCAAGCCTTGTCGATGGCAACATCGACGGTGAGAAACGGCGCGTCATCAGTGCGCTCGAACGCGCGCAGGTTACCGGTGGCGTCGACGACGGCGACCGCAGCCGGGATGCCGATTGTACGTGCCGCGGCGATCGCCGCGTCGATGAGGGCGACGGCGGTTTCGCGGTTGATCGAGGCGGTGGCAATGGATTTCGTCATGAAATTTCCTTCACCGTGGCGTAATCCGTCCGGCGTTCTTGAGGTTAGAAAAGACGTTCGGCGGTGGCAGTCATCAGAAGCCTTCGAGGACAATCTTGCCTCTTGCCGCGCCACTTTCGATCAGTGCGTGCACCGTCTTCAGATTGGCGGCATTAATTGGCGACAATTTTTCGGTTAGCGTCGTGCGAATTTTGCCGTCGTCCACCAGCACCGCCAGCGAATTGAGGATCTTGCCCTGCTCATCCATGTCGGGCGTGCCGTAGAGCGACCGTGTGAACATCAGCTCGTGGTGGATCGACACTGCCTTGCGCTTGAACAGCATGACGTCGAGCGCCTTGGGATCGTCGATGAATCCGAACCGTCCTTGCGGGGCGATCAGTTCGGCGATGTCGGATGCATGCTGCTCGGTATGCGTGGTCGAGAACACGAAAGCGGGAGCGCCGATGTTGAGCTCGGCAATCTGTGGCGCGAGCGGCCGAGAGTGGTCGATGACATGATGAGCCCCAAGCCCTTTAACCCACTCCTGGGTTTCCGGCCGAGAGGCGGTGGAGATGACGATGAGATCCGTGCGCTGTCGAGCGATCTGGATGGCGATCGACCCGACCCCACCCGCACCACCGATGATGAGGATCGCCGCCGCCGCCCCGGGAACGGGCTTCGTCACGTCCAGGCGATCGAACATGGCTTCCCAGGCCGTCAACGTCGTGAGTGGCAGCGCCGCCGCTTCCGCCCAGTCGAGCGACGCGGGTTTACGACCGACGATCCGGGCGTCGACGAGATGGAACTCCGCATTGGTGCCAGGCCTTATGAGCGATCCGGCATAATAGACCTCGTCGCCTACCGCGAACTGCGTCACGTCGGGGCCGACCTCTTGCACGATCCCGGCCGCATCCCATCCCAGCACTTTCCAATCGCCATCAGCGGGCGGCGTGCTGCTGCGGATTTTGTAGTCGACCGGGTTGACCGAGACAGCCTTCACCTCAACCAGGATATCGCCTCCTTCAGCGACAGGCCGAGGCAGATCAATGTCGACCAGAGAGGCGTCCTCGGCGATGGGTCCCGGAACCTTGTAACCAACGGCTTTCATCGGTGTCTCCAGCTTGCTGTATCCTGAAGTCTTATCGATCAGATCGAAATTTCTTCCGAAATATACTCAGGATTTAAAGATTTCGCGTGTCAGACTATGAAGGTATGCGCGCAACATATCCAATAGCGGTACGACATAGTTTCCATACCTCGGAGCCGGATTCAGAAGTTTATCGAAAATAGCGGTTTATTGCTGTTCGGCGGGTGAGCATCCGGATGGAGGCGATAAGCGCCCAAGCGGTTGAGGAGTCGACCTCTCAGCGGTCGCGTTGGCAGGGGCGATCTCGCCCGCCGGTCTCACACCAACGTTGGCAAGCGACGGCGTCCGCTCGAAATCCGCTGACGGGGATACGCCTGCAATGCCGATTCGAAGCTATCGAAACTATAGCTACAGGGTATTGGGAAATCATACTGGACTGACGCTATAGTCTTCACGCACAACCACGACTCAAAATGGTCCAACACTTTTCTCTACGCTAATAGAGAATCCGGTATTCTGATTTTCAGTGAATTGGCTCGTTCGGCGGTTGTGCGCGCAAAGATCTTTTACAGAATTCTGAACTGAATCAGGTTCTGGTCTGTCGTGACAAGCAAGGGGGTTTCGCTATGGTCACCAGAGGTTTCACAGGCCGCGGTCCAGGCGGCGACCAGTCCGATCGGATTCCGCCGGGTCAGCATCTCGTGGAGAATTTCCCTGTTCTGACGGCCGGGCCAACGCCGAGCGTGGAGCCCTCCGATTGGAAATTCACCGTCAAGATCGGTCCGAAGCCCGTCAAAGTGTGGAACTGGAGCGAGTTCAACGCCCTACCGAAGACCAAGATGACCCGAGACATTCACTGCGTCACGTCCTGGTCCAAGCTGGATACCGCCTGGGAGGGCGTACTCATCGAAGACATCCTTGCAGATGCAGGGCTCGATCGGCCCACCGATTTCGTCTTGGCGCACTGCTACGATAATTACTCGACAAACGTCCCGCTGGCGGATCTGCTCTCCGGGAAAGCGATGGTCGCCCTCAACTATGCGGGCAAGCCGCTTCCCCGCGATCATGGAGGGCCGGCGCGTCTTCTGGTTCCGCACCTTTACTTCTGGAAGTCCGCCAAATGGGTGAACGCGCTGCAATTCACAACGCGTGACGAGGCGGGCTTCTGGGAGCTGCGCGGCTATCACATCTATGGCGATCCGTGGCGCGAGCAGCGATACACCAATGACTGAAAACGGCGCGCAAATCGCGTGGCAGTCATGCGTGATCGACGAAATCGTCCAGCAAACCCCGAGTATCAAGAGCTTCTTCCTTCGGTTGAGCAAACCGTTCGCGCACATCGCAGGGCAGCACGTCGATGTCCGGCTGACCGCGCCCGGTGGCTACAGTGCGATGCGGAGTTACTCGATTGCGTCTTCGGCAATCTCGTTCCCGACGGTCGAGCTCGCTATCGAGCGCCTGCCGGATGGCGAAGTTTCGCCGTTCTTCCACGATGTCGCGGCGATCGGCGACGAAATCGAGCTTCGTGGTCCGCTCGGCGGCCATTTCCTATGGCCTGAACCTGCCATAGACCCAGTGCTGTTGATCGGGGCAGGCTCCGGCCTCGTGCCGTTGATGGCGATGATCCGGCAGCGCCGCGCACTAGCCCAGGTCGTGCCGACAGCGCTGCTCCTGTCCGCACGAACCGCTGAAGACGTTCTCTTCTCAAAAGAGCTTCATTCCATCGAATGCAGCGATCCGGCATTCGCCTTGGCGCTGGCAATTACGCGCGAGAACCCGATCCGCGCATCGGACTTTGCGCGACGGATCGACGGCGTGATGGTCCAAGAAGTTCTGGCCCGGCTTCACCGAAAGCCCACACAAGTATTCGTTTGCGGGTCCAACGGTTTCGTCAACATCGCGACCGAGGGCGCGCTGCTGGCCGGCCTGGACCCCTCCATTGTCAAAACCGAGCGCTACGGCGGCTAGCGGCGCAAGCTACTTCGCGTCCCGCCGATCGTGGACGTGCAGCCCACGGATTAATTTTGGAGATCATCATGAGCCGCTTTGCCGAACCCGTCTTCATTGCCGCTGGCCTTCGGACGCCTTTCGGCCGCGGCGGAGGCGCGTTGGCTGCCTACGATGCCATCTCTCTGTCCGTGCCTGTCGTGCAGGCGATGGCGGCGCAGGCGGAGCCTGATCTCCTCGTCTGGGGAACCGTGATCCCGAATTTGGGCTGGAGCAATATTGCTCGCGAAACCTGGCTTGATGCCAAGCTCAATCCGACTGTTCCGGCGTTCTCCGTCGTCCTGGCATGCTCGACCAGCATGACGGCGACCTTCGCTGCGGCAGGGATGCTGGGCGGAGGAACCGACCTCACCATGGTCGGCGGGTCCGAAGTCATGAGCCGGCCGTCAATCGCCCTGACGGCCGATGCATCGAAGCGGCTCACCGACCTCTTTGCGCAGGATGCGACCGCCGCGCTTGCCGCCCTCCAGTCTCTGACTCCACGAGACTACGTGCTCCCCACAAAGGGCTGGGCAAACCGGATCACCGGAAGGACGATGGGTGATCATATGGAGGAGACCGCCAAGGCTTGGCGGGTCTCGCGCGTCGCGCAGGATGATTGGGCGCTCAAGAGCCACCAGCGGGCAGTCGCTGGTTGGGAACGTGGCTTCTTCGACGATCTCGTGATTTCGCTGCCTGAGCTGGCGCGCGATGCGAACCCGCGCGCCGATACGTCGCCCGAACGGCTGGCCGCACTCAAGCCCGCCTTCGATCGCGACAGCGGGAGGGGAACCCTGACCGCCGGCAACAGCTCACCGATTACGGATGGAGCCGCCGGGTGTTGGGTCGCTACCGAAGCCGGTGTGGCGAGACTCCCGGCGGGCACCCCCTACGCGCGGCTCGTCGACTACGAGATCTCTGCCGTCGATCTCCACACCGAGGGCCTGCTGATGGCGCCCTCCTATGGCATTCCGCGCCTGCTCGCGCGGCATCAACTCAGCTTCTCCGACATCGCACTCTGGGAAATCCACGAAGCCTTTGCAGCCCAGGTCCTGGCGAACGTCGCGGCCATCACCGATCGGGAGTGGGTGCGCGCGACAGCCGGTGTCCAGGCGGCTATGGGCGATTTTGACTGGGACCGCGTCAATCCCAATGGAGGCTCGGTCGCCCTGGGTCATCCGTTCGGCGCTACAGGCGCGCGCGACCTCAGCCAGGCGGTGAAGGAACTTTGGGCCATGCCGCCCGGATCGCGCGCAATCGTCAGCATCTGCGCCGACGGCGGTCAAGGCACAGTCGCCCTCCTCGAACGCGGCTGACGGTAGATCAACGCCATGACAGCGATCCGCTTCCAACTGTCGGAGACGCGATATGACAACTGATGTGCTGCTGTACATCACGAACTGATGCCCGTTCTGCCGCCGGGCGAAGATGCTCCTCGAGGAGAAGGGCGTGCAATGGAAGGAACTCGATATCGAGGCGGATCCGGTTCACCGGCAGGCCATGACGGAAGCGTCGGGTCGAAACACCGTGCCGCAGATCTTCATCAACGGCACGCATGTCGGTGGCTCCGACGAGCTTTTCGAGCTCGATGTCAGAGGCGAACTCGACAAACTCCTGGGGCGCACGCCGCCCGCCATCTGAGGGGGTGCGGCCTTGGGGCAGACAGCCCGCAAGCCCCGTGCCGGTTGATGAATACGAAAGGAGAGTCCGTTGGTCTCAGCTATCTGGAATGACGCCACCATCGCCACAAGCAACGAGACGGTCGTCGTCGAGGGAAACCACTACTTCCCACCGTCGGCAGTCGATTTTGGCCTGCTTGAGATGAGCCCGCACACGTCCGTCTGCCCGATCAAGGGCACCGCGCGCTACTTCCATGTGCGTGTGGGAGACGCGCTCAACGTGAACGCAGCCTGGACCTATCCAGATCCGACGCCAGGCGCCGAGGGCATCCGGGATCATATCGCCTTCTGGAAAGGCGTGGAGGTTGCGTAGCAGGCGGACAGGTGGCGGCCTCAGCGCCATGTGCAAGCGCCCGCGGGACGGCTTTTCCGCCCATCCCAGGCCGCGTCGGCTACAGGGCTCCGCCCCGGACCTTCTCCGCGGACTGGCGCCGAGGGCCTCGGACCCTTGGGCTTCTGTCGAATCAAGACGACTGGATTGAGATGGAGCATGCCGAGTTCGATGCCGCCTTCGCGGAGCTTCCCGAGGGATACAGCGAAGGCGCCTACGAAGGCCGGCGTTTCGGCGTGACTGTCCGGCGATCCGGTGACGGACGTCGCAACAGCCTGTTCGCCAGGGAGTTGGCCGGGACCGACATTGTCAGCTTCAACCTCTATCGCGTTACATCAGATAGAACATTGCTGAAGCCGTGCGAGATGTCCGCCGAAAAGGTCGTCGCGTTCGTGCTGGATTTCCGACCGGCCCCCTGACGGGCAGGTGGAGGTCCCGGCCGACCGGTCCGCCTGCGACGCCCGGCCCCCCAAGACTGCGCATGTCGCTCAAAGGTATCGAAACTATAGCCACCGGCCATTGGACTTCGTCTGGCAATGAATTCATCTTCTATACATCGCCATCCGTGGGGGAATCGGTGCTGGATCCCGTGTAGCCAGATTGAGAAAGTCTAAGCGATGACGAACAACAATGCCTCCGCCCTTCCGACACCTTCTGATCTTGACGAATGCGCGGCGATGACTGTCGCCGACGCTCTGAAGATCATTCTGGCGAACAGCTACGCGATTTACCTGAAGACAAAAAATTTCCACTGGCACGTCTCCGGACCCTACTTCAGGGACTATCACCTGCTTCTTGATGAGCAGGCCGCAGAGATCCTCGCCGTCACCGATGCGATCGCCGAGCGCGCCCGAAAGACGGGCAACACCACCATTCGATCGATCGGCGATATCGCGCGCCACCAGACGATCAAGGACAATGATGCTGAGTTCGTGACACCGCAGGACATGCTGGGCGAGCTCCGCGCCGACAATCTCCACATGGTCGAGTCGTTTCGCCGCGCAAAGGACGTCGCGGACAAGGCGAAGGATAATGCGACGTCCGGCCTGATCGATGCCTGGACGGACGAGGCTGAGCGCCGTGCGTGGTTCCTCTTCGAAATCAGCCGCTAGCGCTTTGCCGGGCAAACCTACGTCAGGATTCACGCCTCGGCGTGGGAGGTGATGATGGCGAAGGCCGGCTTTGGAGGGGGATGCCATTGGTGCACAGAGGGAGTGTTCCAGGCGTTGCGCGGCGTCGCCCAGGTCGACCAGGGCTTTGTCCGGTCGGACGC
Source organism: Serratia sp. PL7 (assembly GCF_945957435.1). Classification (NCBI taxonomy): domain Bacteria; kingdom Pseudomonadati; phylum Pseudomonadota; class Gammaproteobacteria; order Enterobacterales; family Yersiniaceae; genus Serratia; species Serratia sp. PL7. The sequence continues at coordinate 106,115 of NZ_CAMFLB010000028.1, forward strand.
GCCGGCAGATACCTGGTCAGAAGGGGTGATCGTCACCTTCGATCCATCGGTTATTCCGTTGGCGACGCTGTCCGAGGTGCATCTCAGAACGCATTCCGCTGCCAGGGCCCGCTCGCCTCGCAGCAAGTACCGCAGCGCGATCTACATCTTTGAAGAGAGCCAGCGGCCGGAGGCCGAACAGGCGATCGTCCGCTTCGCCGGCGCGTCTGCCAAGGCGGTGCACACCCTGGTCCTCCCGTTTAAAGGTTTCAGAGCGTCGGACGAGCGTTACCAAAACTACTATCGAACCGACCCGAGCAGGCCCTTCTGCCGCCGCTACATCGATCCCAAGCTGGATCATATCCGACGGCACTTTTCGGAACTGGCGCTCCCTGAAGCGAACCCGACTGTCCGGCAAGTCATCGATAGCGGTGATGGTTCGTAGTTCTAATGCGGCTCCGCGCTGAAGCATTCGACGAGTTCGCGCGCAATGAGACCTTGATTGCCATGCTCCATACGGCGTTCCCCGGAATCGGCCATGTCCGCCGCAACCCTGTCGGATACGCCTGGGTTGCTCTCAACTACACCAACCGCGACCCCAACTGATCATCGACAGCGCGGTGCGCCTATTCGGCCCATCTTCGGACTGACGGTCGGCAGCGTTCCGGTTAAGCGGCTCGCCGCGGAACAGCGCGGTAACGCCCGTAGCCAACCTTGATCAACAGTCCTTCCTCGCACATCCTTGTTAAGTAGCACCGAGGAATGCCGACCTCCGTCAAATCACGGGTGCGGACTTCGCCTAGCTTCTCCGCCAACATCACTGCGCGCTCTCGGAGATTCGGCATCGGCCCGCCGGCAGCGACAATCCTTTCTGCTCTCAGTCGATCACGCTTGCGCATCTTGACGGCGGGCCTTTGGATATGATTGAGGGGAATCGGCAGATCGAAGTTCGCATTTTCACCGACTCCGGCGAGCCACGCTTTTTCCTACGCCATGGCGCGATACTGTGCGCTGGCGTGCGATGTTTCCCTACGCTACGATCCGGTGCGATCCTGTTGGCTTGGCCAGCGCAGGGCCGCAAGAGCGATCGAAGGCAGGCGTAGAATAGCGTTACGTACCGAGCTCGCCCACCCCTTCAGCGCGCCCGTCGCATAATCGGTGGCCATGGCGTGGAAAGACAGGCGATCGGCGGCGCATTTCGGCTTCGCGCCAGCAGCGGTCATTACCGACTTGGCTGAAAGGCGACATTCCGCTCTTCACACAGACTCCCGCTTTCAGTCGAACACCGTAGGCCTTGTCGGCGGGATCGCGGATCGCTGCTGCCCTCTCAGCGATACCGACCGCGGCAGGCGCAGGCCGACATGAACGTGATGCCGGCGCGGGCGAGAGAACGGCGAAGACCTCGTAGGCATGGGCGGTGTGGTCGGGCAGAGGCAGTCTGCCCTATCTCGGTGGGAGCGGTGTCGCCTTGGCAAGGTTCGCAATCAGCGCGGGACGCGTTTGATGGTCGTGCGCGTGCCATGCGGGCTGACCCGGAGCGCTCCGCCAGGACTCGCTAAGCGGGCTGTTGTCCGCCGTGTCGAAGCCGAACTGGTCGTACAGTCGCGTGACCAGCGCCACCGCTTCGGGATAGTCGCTCGACACCGACAGCGCGTGCCGCCCCGGCGTGCCAGCGGGCCGCGCCGACAGCAACAGGCGCGGTGCCTGGATATGCGTGAACGCCCTCGCGACCTTGGACGTTGGCAGCTGGTCCTGCCGCAGTTCGTGCTCGGTCTTCGCGCCGGTATCGACGAGGGCATAGCGCCCGTCGCGCCACGGCATATAGTTGTTGGTGTCGAGCACGATCTTGTTCGCCAGTTGCGCCACGGGCATGTCGTTGACCAGCTTGAGCGGGACCGCGATCACGACGAATTCTCCCGCCTCCGCCGCACCGGCAGCGGTCGCGGCGCGGGCAGGCGGCCCGAGCTCCGCGACCAGCCCGGCCAGGGTTTCGGGCCCCCGCGAGTTGGCGATGACAACCCGATAGCCGTTGGCGATGGCGGCGCGGGCAATCTGGCTGCCGACCTCGCCCGCGCCGATGATGCCGATGGTGGTCATCGGCGCGGGCGAGGTCGGATCAGGCACCGAACGCGCCGTCGATGGTGTGCATGGCGCCCGTAACGAACCCCGCCTCCGGGCCGGCGAGGTACGCCACCATGCCCGCGACTTCCTCTGGCCGGCCGTGGCGCTTGATCGCCATGAAGCTGTGCAGCAGCTCCTTCATCGGTCCGTCCGCCGGATTGGCGTCGGTGTCGATCGGGCCGGGCTGCACCACATTAATCGTGATCCCGCGGGACCCGAAGTCGCGTGCCAGCCCGCGCGCCATCCCTTGCAGCGCAGACTTGCTGAGCGCGTAGGAGGACATGCCTGGAACGGGCATCCGGTCGCCGTTCACCGATCCGATGACGATGATCCGGCCACCCTGGGGCATCTGGCGCGCGGCCTCGACCGAGGCATGATAGGGCGCGTGGATATTGATCCGGAACAGCCGGTCGATTGCGTCCGGATCCTGCTCCAGAGAATCGCCGAAAACACCGATTCCGGCATTGACGACCAGCACGTCGAGCGCGCCACTGTCCTTCACGCGCGCGATCACCGCGTCGCGATCCGCGCTGTCCGTCTCGACAGCGGTGCTGCCCGTTTCGGCCGCCAGCGCGTGGGCCGCGTCAGGCGAACCGGAATAGGTAAAGGTCACCTTCGCACCATCTGCCACAAAACGCCGAACGATCGCCGCGCCGATCCCCCGACTGCCACCCAGCACGAGAACGGATTTCGCCTCAAACACACCCATCGGACTTTCCTTGATCAATAACTTACGACTCGCTACATAAACGACTTGAAACACCCGTCAAGGTATTTGTAGTGGTTCATACAAAATTATCCCGCGCACGCGGCAGACCGCGCCTGTTCGACCCGGACGAAGCGGTCGCGACCGCCCAGCGGCTGTTCCATTCGCGTGGCTATGATGCCGTCAGCATCGCGCACCTGACTCAGGCGATCGGGATAAACCCGCCCAGCTTCTATGCCGCCTTCGGCAGCAAGGCCGAGCTCTACAGCCGCATTCTCGATCGCTATGCCGGTACCGGCGCGATCCCGCTGTTCGATCTGCTGAACGCCGATCGCCCGGTCGCGGAATGCCTCGTCGCGGTGCTGGAAGCGGCGGCGCGGCGCTATGCCGCCGATCCGGACGCGGCGGGGTGCCTCGTTATCGAGGGTGTGCGCTGCACCGACCGCGAGGCACGCGAGGCGGCCGGAACGTTCCTTGCGGCGGCGGAGGAGGCGATCCATCGCTTCGTCGCCGCGCGCCATCCCGAACAGGCCGAGCGCGTGACCGACTATATGAGCACCGTCATGGCCGGCCTGTCCGCCAGCGCTCGCAACGGGCACGATCTCGATCGCCTGCTCGCCGCCGCCCGGCTCGCCGGGGCTGGTCTTGAGCAGGTGGTTCGCGGCTAATCCGCAAGCTCGGCAAAATGACCAGGACGTTATCGACCGGAAAGGTTGGTCGCGAACACCGCGTCGCGCTGCCGCTTCAGCGTTTGCGTGCCATCGGAGTTGGACACCTGGATATGGCCGATGGGCAATGCGCACTCCGCCAGAAAAGACTGAAGCTCCCGGGCATGTCAGCTTATCGTGCGGACGCGAAGCTGACATGCTGAAGGTCCGAAACGAGTCACTAGCGGAACTTGGGTTCAGTGCCGGAAGCGGACACTCCACGCGAGTCGGTCACAAGTAGGCTCGCGGCTCCCGCTCCCGAAAGGTCATCTTTGGAACAGCTCCGAAAGTGAGCTAGCCATCCTGCAAATACTTCGCCCAATTCAGCCGCACATAGTCCGCCATGCCCTGAGCAGGTGCGTACGGCGGGTAGAGCCTCCGAAACGCCAACAGTGCGGCAGCGGGATCTTGCGACCCCAGCGCGTCCGTGTGTTTCAGTAGATAAAGCAACGCAATCGAGGGCGACCGCGAGAGGCCCTGGTTGCAGTGAACCAGCACTTTGAACTCGCCGATGTGACGGTCGATCGCGCCGAGCGCCGTATCCACGATGATAGGCGCGATGAAGCTCACCTGCGCGACATCGACTGGTCTGCCCCCTGAAAAGTGGTCCTCCCTGAATTAGGCTTTCGAGCCTTTGGAGGATTGAGCGATGGCGCAGAAGAAGCACAAGCCTGAAGAGATTGTCTCGAAGCTTCGGCAGGTCGACGTTTTGGTGTCGCAGGGACGGCCGGTAGCCGAGGCGATCCGGGCGATCGGGGTGACGGCATTCACCTATTATCGCTGGCGCAAGGAATTTGGCGGCCTGAAGAGCGACCAGGTTAAGCGGCTGAAGGATCTCGAGAAGGAGAACGAGCGGCTGCGCAAGGCGGTGTCTGACCTGACACTGGAGAAGCTGATCCTGAAGGAAGCTGCGTCGGGAAACTTCTGAGCCCCGCCCGGCGCCGGCGCTGTGTCGAGCACGTCAGAGCCAAGCTCGGCGTATCGGAGCGGCTGGTGTGCCGGGTTCTGGGGCAACATCGATCCACACAGCGCAAGATGCCGATGGCGCGAGCCGAGGAGGCGGCCCTGACCGCCGACATCGTCGAACTCGCCACCCGCTATGGGCGCTATGGTTATCGTCGGATCACGGCCTTGCTGCACCGGGCGGGCTGGGTGGTGAATATGAAGCGCGTCGAGCGGATCTGGCGGCGGGAGGGGCTCAAGGTGCCGTACAGGCAGCCGAAGAAGGGCCGCTTGTGGCTGAACGATGGGTCCTGCATTCGGCTGCGGCCGGAATATCCCAACCACGTCTGGTCCTACGACTTCGTCGAGGACCGCACCCATAACGGGCGGAGGTTCCGCATGCTGAATGTGATCGATGAGTTCACGAGGGAGTGCCTGGCGAGCCGGGTGAGATTCGAACTTTTTGGCCGTCGGTTTACCTTGAGATTAAAGGTGGTGCGGGTGGTCGGAATCGAACCGACACTCCTCTCGGAACCGGATTTTGAATCCGGCGCGTCTACCAGTTCCACCACACCCGCACATTTGCCGCCGATTCTAGCCGACGCTCTCTGCACCTATACTGCACCTAGAGCGAAAAACCGAATATCGCCAGCCTCTTTTCCTTCCTTCTCAACCCCCTGAAAACACGCCGCTTTCAACTCGTCGTGTTTTTCTGTGGATTGGTAGACAAACCACTTTTTGAAGGGAGTCGTGTCTACCGCAGGCGTCGGCGTTGTTGCAGGCCCCACACGTTTCGAGCTTGTCCATCAGCGCCTGTTCGCCCCTATGCTGCTCCTAGCAGTCAGGAAGAACCCGCCGATGTGTACGCTATAGCCCGAAAACACCGCAATGCGTTTCGAAGGGGCTTTCACTATCACCATCTATCATTCTCAATCGCCTCAGCAATGAAGGAGATTGAGAATGGCAAAGATCGAAACTACACAAATTCGGAGAACAATCCGGCGGCAACAGTTGCGAGAGATGGTACCGATGGCCGACAGCACAATTTATGAAATGGAGCAGCGTGGCGAGTTTCCCCGCCGGTTCGCGCTCTCGCCACGTTGTATCGTATGGGACCTGGCCGAGGTCGAGGCTTGGCTCACGGCACGGCGGGCTGCGCCGATCCGGCGTGCCCAACATCCTGATGTTTCCAAGCGTAAATCCCGCCCGGTCAAAGGGCGGGATCCAGTTCCATCAAGGGCATAGCTTGCGGCAAAAGCGCGGGGGCATACTTCCGGCCATCGATCCAGGCGTCAACGGTATCCGCCCACTGCTGCATCATATGCCGACGCTGCACCTCATACTCGGCCTTGTTATAGACGCCGCGCGACGAACGCCCGTCCTCGTGCGCCAGGCACTTTTCGATCCAGTCGCTGTTAAAGCCCAGCTCATTTAG
>NZ_CAMFLB010000029.1:0-109102 GCF_945957435.1 Serratia sp. PL7
TCTTTTATCAGATTCCATGCCGTCTGCCGCCCTCCGTGCGTCTAAAGAATAGATCAACTGCCAGCGATACGAAATGTGATTATGCGAGGTACTCAGAATAACCTATCGTTTCGCTGCCGCCATCAGAGATGAAAAAGCGCCCGCAGGCGCTTTTTCTTGGGCTTTACACCATTACTGCAGCACGGAGATATCCGCGACCTGCAGGAACAGCTCACGCAGCTTGCTCAGCAACGTCAGGCGGTTCACGCGCACCGCTTCATCTTCTGCCATCACCATCACGCTGTCGAAGAACGCATCCACGGTTTCACGCAGTGCGGCCAGTTCTACCAGCGCTTCCTGGTAGCGGCCTTCGGCGAAGAACGGTTGCAGCTTATCGCGCAGCACCACCAAGTGGGTTGCCAACTTCAGCTCGGCCGGTTCTTTCAATACCGAAGCGTGGACCTGGTCCAGCAGCGTATCGTTGGATTTGGCCAAGATATTGGAAACGCGCTTGTTGGCCGCCGCCAATGCCGCTGCTGCTTCCAACGTACGGAAATGCGTCACCGCTTTTACCCGCGCATCGAAGTCGGCTGGCTTGGTTGGACGACGTGCCAATACGGCCTGGATGGTATCCACCGCATGGCCTTCTTCCTGATACCAGGCGCGGAAACGGCCCAGCATAAAGTCGACAACCTCGTCCACCACCTTGGCGTTGGTCAGCTTGTCACCATACAGGCGGACAGCTTCTTCGGTCAGGGTTTGCAGATCCAGCGGCAGGTTTTTCTCAACGATAATACGCAGCACGCCCAGCGCAGCACGGCGCAGTGCGAACGGGTCTTTATCACCTTTTGGATGTTGCCCGATGCCGAAGATCCCGGCCAGGGTGTCCATCTTGTCGGCAATCGCCAACGAGCAGGCCACCAACGATTGCGGCAGTTCATCACCGGCAAAGCGTGGCTGGTACTGTTCGTTCAACGCCACTGCCACGTCTTCGGCTTCACCGTCGTGGCGCGCATAGTGCATGCCCATGACGCCTTGGGTGTCGGTGAATTCGAACACCATGTTGGTCATCAGATCGCACTTAGACAGTAGCCCCGCACGCGTAGCGTGGTTGACGTCAGCCCCGATCTGGCCGGCGATCCAGCCCGCCATGGCCTGAATACGGTCGGTCTTGGCGCGCAGGGTGCCCAGTTGCTGTTGGAACAGCACGGTTTCCAGACGCGGCAGGTTGTCTTCCAGACGTTGCTTGCGGTCGGTATTGAAGAAGAATTCAGCATCTGCCAGACGCGGGCGCACCACCTTCTCGTTACCGGAAATGATTTGCTGCGGATCTTTCGACTCGATATTGGCGACGAAGATAAAGTTTGGCAGCAGTTTGCCCGCGGCGTCATACACCGGGAAATACTTCTGATCGCCCTTCATGGTGTACACCAGCGCTTCCGCAGGCACCGCCAGGAATTTCTCTTCGAACTTGGCGGTCAGCACCACTGGCCATTCGACCAACGAGGTAACCTCTTCCAGCAGGCTCTCGCTCAGATCGGCTTTACCGCCAATCTGTTGTGCAGCCAACTCGGCATCGCGCTTGATCAACGCTTTACGAGTTTGATAATCCGCCACCACTTTGCCGCGCTCCAACAGGATCTGCGGGTATTGATCGGCGTTATCGATGGTGAATTCGGCTTCACCCATAAAGCGGTGGCCGCGAATAGTGCGTGCTGAGTCGATACCCAGCACGGTGCCAGGGATCAGTTCTGCCCCCAGCAGCATGGTCACGGTATGCACAGGGCGGACGAACTGGGTTTCTTTATCGCCCCAGCGCATCAGTTTCGGGATTGGCAGCTTGGACAGCGCGGTGCTCACCATACCGGCCAGCAGTTGCTGGGCAGATTGGCCTGGCACATGGGCGCGATACAGCAGCCATTCGCCTTTATCGGTCACCAGGCGCTCGGCCTGATCGACGGTAATACCACAGCCACGCGCCCAACCTTCGGCCGCTTTGCTCGGTTTGCCTTCGGCATCGAACGCCTGAGCAATGGCTGGACCACGTTTTTCAACTTCACGATCGGCCTGCGCAGCACTCAAATCCGTCACTTTCAACGCCAGGCGGCGCGGAGCGGCAAACCACTTTACTTCGCCATGTTCCAGGCCAGCGTTGTCCAGTTCAGCGGTAAAGTTGGCAGCAAAGGCTTCTGCCAGTGAGCGAAGAGCCTTCGGCGGCAGCTCTTCCGTGCCGATTTCCACCAGGAAAGTCTGTTGTGTCATAGCTGCCTCTACTTCTTGTTACACATTGGGAAGCCCAGCGCTTCGCGGGAAGCGTAGTAGGCCTCGGCAACGGCTTTGGTCAGCGTGCGAATACGCAGAATATAGCGCTGACGCTCGGTAACCGAGATCGCCTTGCGTGCATCCAACAGGTTGAAGGTATGAGCAGCCTTGAGGATACGTTCATAAGCCGGCAGCGGCAGCGGTTTCTCCAATGCCAGCAGCGTTTGCGCTTCCTTCTCATACTGCTCGAAGCAGGAGAACAGGAAATCGACATCGGCGTATTCGAAGTTATAGGTGGACTGCTCCACTTCGTTCTGATGGAACACGTCGCCGTAGGTGGTAACGCCCAACGGGCCGTTGCTCCACACCAAATCGTAGACGCTGTCCACGCCCTGGATGTACATCGCCAGGCGTTCCAGACCGTAGGTGATCTCACCGGTGACCGGTTTGCACTCCATACCGCCAACCTGCTGGAAATAGGTAAACTGCGTGACTTCCATGCCGTTTAACCACACTTCCCAACCCAGACCCCAGGCGCCGAGCGTCGGGTTTTCCCAGTTGTCTTCCACAAAGCGGATATCGTGGATGGTCGGATCCAGACCCAGTTCCTTCAAGGAACCCAGGTAGAGTTCCTGAATGTTTTCTGGCGATGGCTTAATCACCACCTGGAATTGGTAGTAATGCTGCAGGCGGTTCGGGTTTTCCCCGTAACGGCCGTCGGTTGGGCGGCGTGAAGGTTGCACATAGGCGGTGGCCATTGGCTCCGGGCCCAGTGCACGCAGGCAGGTCATCGGGTGGGATGTCCCCGCGCCAACTTCCATGTCCAGCGGTTGCACGATGGTGCAGCCCTGGCGCGCCCAATAGTCCTGTAGTGTCAGGATCAGACCCTGAAAGGTCTTGGTATCAAACTTTTGCATGTTGATTTCGCACGCGATACAAGTGGATTTAACAGAATGGGTCAGTATACCCGTTGACCGTAAGATATACAGCCAGAATCCCGCAGCAAGTGTCAATCTTCGTGAAAAAAGCGCGCTTCGCGGCCAGTTAGGAAGGGATCGGGTTGATAGCTGTTGCCTGAACGGGGTTGAGCCAGGCGATAGGCCCCAATTTAGGGTTGGCTTAAGCAACGGTGTGTAATACCGCAACACCACCCGACAATGATCATCGACACGTTCAAGCCGGAAGGCAACGTTGAGCTCTTGATCACTCTCATTCCCGATCGGAAAACACCGGCCTGATGAGCTTCAGTTCAACGCCAAGCCTGATGGCATGTTTGGCATTGGTAACGCCTAATTTTTTGACCACGTTGCCGATATGATATTTTACTGTGGTGAGCTTGATCCCCAAAATCAGCGCAATTTCCTGATAGGATTTTCCCATGCTTGCCCAGTAAATCACCTCATTCTCGCGCTTGGAGAGCAGCTCTTTTTGGTTGATTTGGTCATAATCGCTGGTGTTATTCAGTTCGTGATAAAGTGCGATTAATTTATCATGCACGGTGATCAACAGCATTTGCAGTTTATGTTGGTTCTCTTTGAGAATCTCTTCTATATTTTCGTCACAGGAATCATCCATAATAAGAGACAGCACCACCAGATTATTGTTGTGATCGTGCAACACAAACGTATAGCCATTGATGACATTATAGTTCTTGGCCATATCAAAAATATTGGGGTATTTTGCCCCGGAGCTGATCGTAATACTTTCATCCCAGAAGAAAGGGGTCACTCTGCGGGATGTGGCAATCAATACCGGATCGATGAACTGGTAGTTATTTGCGGTATAAAACTCAAACCATTCTGTTTTGTTGGAAATAATGGCGAAGTCGGCAGGATTTATTTTGCTCATGATCGCATAAGCGTACTTTATGCTGTTATACTCTTGTAAGTTCACTTCCAAATAGCTCTTTATGACTGAGTTAATAAATTCATTATTAAAGAATAAACTCGGCACGCAAAGTCTCCTTATTGAAATTCCCGTTACAAATTTCAGAGCACAGCATAGAAGTAATATTTTATCATAAAAAAAACAGAAAACTAATAGTAAGTAAAAAAATTCCGTGAGCTTTTAAGCAATAACACCGTGAAGATTTTAATGCTTGATATATTTAATGAAATCACTGTTCTTTTTTAACCACACTCACCCCAAGACATCAAAACCTGATTTTTTCGCTGCGTTAATAACGAGTTTGCGACAGTTTGCGTGATAAACGTTTAGTTGCTGAAGTGTTTTAAATTGGGTGTTTTTTTGCCAAAAATGTTAACATTCAGCAAAAAACACTACGTCATATCTGATAATAACTGACTTTCTGATTATCGACACCGGGTTAAAGCTAAAAAACTAATGATAGGGGCTGAAATTGATACGTTTTTTATATATTTAAGGCACGCAAAAGCCTCCCACTCGTTGATTAGCGAGCGAGAGAACAATTGACAGACAACCTGTTATTTATAATAATGACAACAAAATTTCCCTGGTGTTGGCCGAATTGGCTCCTGATCCTTTAAACGGGATCAGTTTTTTTTATTTAAATCTTTTGTTCTTATGGCGTAACGATAAAGTCTTTTAGGAACAAATGATAGTTATACTAAAGTACAGTCAGACACTGTACTTTTTCGGTGAAGTGCTTGGGCAAGGCGATGGCTAACAGGGCTGACAGCCCCTGATATCAGGCACTGTCCCGTAATAATGGTAAGCACAGCTCCCTCCTATTCTTCCCAGCACCAAACCGTCTGGCACCGGGCAATTAAGTTTAAAGCCATTCTTCAAAAACGCGCACTGACCCCCACGTTGTACATAAATTGCTCACCACTGCTCAAGCCGCTGGTTTGCGAAACCGTCGCAAACGCCGCCACCCGATCGCTCAACGGCATATTCGCCCCCAAGGTGATATCCATCCAGTTTTTATCCTGGCTGGCGCTGTCGCGGGTGAATGAGGTCTGGGTCGATTTCAATCCACCGCCTGCCCGGTAAACGCCATCACCAAACTGGTGCTGATAGCTCACCTCCGCATACGGATTAACTATCCCGAGCTGGCTATCCAATCGCCATCCTACAGCGCCGATCTGCGAATGATAGGTCTGATCGTTGAAACGCATGGCCGTACTGTCGTCGCCATTCTCGCTATAACCGGAGACGTTGCTGTAATCCCAGGCAAACTGGGCCATCGGCCCGGTGGTGAGGTACGAAGCGATCGGGAAGTCATACCCCGCCGTAACGCGTGCGCCCCACTGCTTACCATCGGTATCGCCGGTTTCTGTTCGGGTTAGCGAACCCAACTGCATACTGCGGTTAATGTCGTCGTAATTCACGCTGGCATAGTGCAAATCGGCATTAACCCATCCTTGCTCAAATAGCGTCAGGGAGCTGAAGGCCGACAGCAGCACACCGCGCGCCTTATAATCGTAACGGCTGGAAGGTTGCTGATTGTCGTTGGAACCCGAGATTAGCGCACCTATCAGCCACTCATCCGTCAGTTGGTAATCCACGCCCAGCGTTAGGTTATGCGTGGTGGCGTCGCCATCCCCGGCAACTGTATTGGCAGAATAATCGTAACGTTGCCCGGCATAGCCGCCGAACACGCCCAACGACCCCTGCGGATTGCTGCTGGTGCGTAACTGCTGAAGACGGCTGTCCAAGGTAGCACGGCTATCACGCGCGAAAGCGGCGGTTGCCTGGTTGAGAGCCACCGCCTGCGCCGGGCCATCCAATACCGCCTGAATATAATCGGCGATCAGTTGATGAGCCTGCGGGCTGGGGTGGAAATGGTCGGCAAACAGATAAGCCTGCTCGCTGTTAAAACCTGGCATGGACGAACTGCATACCGCCGAAGAAACTCCCGCTGGGCAGGCCATACCGGCAGTGTTGGTAAAACCAAACTGGCCCGGGTTGGCGATCGCCTCGCTGAACAGTTTGTTGACATCAACGCGCACGATATTACCGCCGCCCTGAGCCAGCAGGCGATCTTCGCTCTGGTTATAAAAATCGGTAAGCTGGGCCGCCTGGGCGCTGAAACTGTCAAAAGCCGCGCTCAATTGGGCAGCAATGGCCTGCTGCACCAGAGGATTGCTGCTGGCCTGCTGTGCAGCGGCACCTAAAGCCTGATGGATCGCCTGCTGGCGCGAAGCGTTATCCGGCGTGGCGAGAGTATTAAGCTTGCCATACGCCGCCAGTATGGCCGCACCCTGCACTGGCCCCAGCGCCTGCTGAATAATCAGTTCCATCAGTTGCGGGGTTGAGCCGATATTCGGTACCGTTGGCACTATTACCGTCCCGGCACCGGCGTTCAGTAAAGCGTGCACCTGCGTCGCCGCAGCCAAGGCGCTAGTGAAGGCCACCTCCGGTGCGGTTGCCACATTCATCGCCGCAGCGGCCAGATCGTTGCCGCCAATCCAATGAATATACAAACCGTCGCCGTCGGCCCTGCCGTTAACCCGCGCAAGGTAGCTTTGTAGCTGATCCTCGGTGTTGTCCGCCGGGTTTAGCGCCGGTACGGCAACACCACCACCGGCAGCATAGTTGTAGCCACCGTTATCGGACGCCACCAGCGCAGCACCGATACGCTGGCCCAGTATTTCGTCATATAGCTGATGTTGGTTACTGTCATAAGTGAAGCGGCCGTTATTGCCGGTATCACTCAGGCTGTCACCAAACACGTAAAGTTGATCGTAAGCCTGTGCCGTAGCACTGAGGCAAAAAGCTAACGCCACGGCAAGCACAGTTGGGGTGTGCTTGCCCTGTCTTTTCAGAGGCATAAATAGACTCCTAGTCATAGATAGAGGAAATCCTGTTCTTATCGTTGGCAGTTATCACCATAGCCGTGTAGTAAATATTGCGGGGATTCACATAACGTCAAGTTAACTGACGATAAATCGTGCAAAGGGTTGCCAAGCGGGCGGCTTACGGCGATGATTACCTGTAAATAATTACAGCATAAGGAATCCTCGTATGGCCAACGAACGTTGCGGTTGGGTTACCGCCGATCCGCTATATCTTGAGTATCATGACCAGGAATGGGGCGTACCCACCACCGACGCACGCGAGCTGTTCGAAATGCTGTGCCTGGAAGGCCAGCAGGCGGGTCTTTCCTGGATCACCGTGCTGAAAAAGCGTGAAAACTACCGCCGTGCCTTCCACAATTTCGATCCGCAGCGCATTGCAGCCATGACCGAACAAGACGTGGCAACGCTGATGCAAGACAGCGGCATTATCCGCCATCGCGGCAAGATCGAGGCCATTATCAATAATGCCAAAGCCTATCTGGCGATGGAGGCCGCCGGAGAAGATTTTGTCACCTTTATCTGGCAGTTCGTCACCGGCAAGCCGCTGCTCAATCACTGGCAGGCGCTTGGCGAAGTCCCCGCCAAAACCGAACAGTCCGATGCCCTGTCCAAGGCGCTGAAAAAGCGCGGCTTTAAGTTTATCGGCTCAACCACCTGCTATGCCTTTATGCAGGCCAGCGGCCTGGTGAACGATCATCTTACGGGGTGCTTCTGCCACCCAAAGCAGCGCCAGGCATGATCCGTACCGCCGTTCCGGCCGATATCGAGCCGCTGATGACGCTGTGGCTGGCAAGCACCACCCAGGCCCATCCGTTTATCGCGGCCGATTATTGGCAGCAAACTGCCCAGTTGGTGCGTGAAAGCTATCTGCCGCGTGCCAAAACCTGGGTTTATCTGCACCACCAGCAGATCGCCGGTTTTATCAGCGTGCTGGATGAACGCTTTGTGGGCGCGCTGTTTGTCGATGAGCGCTTCCACGGCCAAGGCGTCGGAGCCGCGCTGATGGAGCAAGTACAGCAACAGCACGGCTGGCTAAGCCTGGAGGTATACGAGCAGAATCTGCGGGCCTGCGCCTTTTACCGCAAGCTTGGGTTCAGTGAAGTACAACGCCAGTTCAATCAGGAGACCCAGGCCCATACGCTGATCATGAACTGGGCCACCGCGGAACTGCGCCATCCCTGAAGAAGCCGCGGGCGGGCTTTGTCATCCCTGCCCGCTTCTGGTACTTTGGCAGCCAACCTTGTCAACGAGATCCAGCATGTTTACCCATATCGCCTTATCCAAGCTCAACGGTCTTGAATTGATGGTGTACAACTACGTCATCAAAAATAAGGACAAGGTTATGTATATGACCATTCGCGAACTGGCGGACGGTGCCAAGGTCTCCACCACCACGGTATTACGCTTTTGTAAGAAAATGAATTTCAGCGGCTATTCGGAATTCCGCATTCGCTTTAAACTCTATCTGGAACAGGAAGACAAGCTGCTGCTAACCTCCGGTGTCAGTGAAATTGTCAGCTTCTTCAAAAGTATTAACAATGAAGAGTTTGAGCAGTTAATTACGGATGCGGCAGCACACATTGCCAACGCGGAACGGATCATCTTTGTCGGAGCAGGAACATCCGGCACGTTAGGTAAGTACGGCGCTCGCTTTTTCTCTAACGTTGGTAAATTCAGTAATTATATCGATGACCCTTATTATCCCATCAGCAGCGATATGTATAAAAATGCGGTGGCCATTATTTTATCGGTTTCTGGAGAAACGCCGGAAATTCTTAAACTGGCCAGCCAATTTAGCCTGCATAACTGTAAAATCGTCAGCATTACCAATAGCGAAACCTCTTCACTGGCGCGCATGGCGGACTTTAATCTCTCTTACCACATGCCGCAAATCCGCATTGCCAGCGAATATGATATCACTACTCAAGTACCTGTAATGTATATATTGGAAGCGATAGGCAAAAAGCTGGCAAAAAGTCTCGGCCATTAATTTTATTAGCTAAATCACGCTAAATAACACCCTGTTTTTTGCATGTGACAAATCACTATTTCGCCATTTTGTTATATCGTGACATTCCCTTGCTGTTTGCTACTATCCCTTTAGAAATCACCTTAGAGCGACAATAAAGTCCGATATTTCTGTACACCACAGATGGAGTTACGTTGATGGCAATTAATTATGCTGACTCGGCAAAAGAGATCGTACGCCTGATTGGCGGCGATAATAATGTGATTAATGTCACACATTGTGCCACACGTTTGCGATTTATTTTAAAAGACAGTAGCCAGGCCGATAAAGACACGCTGAAACGCGTCAAAGGCGTTATTACCGTTATCGAATCCAGTGGTCAATTGCAGGTGGTGATCGGCAACCACGTCGGCGATGCCTATCGGGAAGTGCTCAAGCTGGTCAATATGGATGAGAACGTGGCGGTCAGCGCGCCGAACGTCGGCATCGTCAGCCGCCTGATGGACATTATCTCCAGCATCTTCGCCCCCTTCCTGTATCCGCTGGCAGCCTGCGGGGTATTGCAGGGGCTCATCTCGCTGTTTGCTGCCTTAGGCTGGATGGATCCGGCCAGTGGCACCTATCGTATTCTGAACTTCGTTTCCTGGACCGGCTTCACCTTCCTGCCAGTGATGGTAGCCTTCACCGCCGCGAAAAAATTCAACGTCAATCCGTTCACCGCGGTGATCGCGGCCTGTGCGCTGGTCTCTCCAGACTATATGAACATGCTCACTGCCAATAAAATTCTGTTGGTGAACTCTGCCGATCCGGCCATGCAGGCCTTGATGCAGGAAGCCGTCAATAACCCACAGATTGCCAGGGTGCTGGCCGAGGTGGCCGGTATCCCGATTAACGCCGGTCCCCTCACCTTCCTGGGCATGCCGGTGCAGTATCTCAGCTACACCGCCTCGGTGATCCCGATCATCCTGATGGTCTGGATCATGTCTTATGTACAGCGTTTCTTTGAACGCATCCTGCCGCTGGTGATCCGCAACCTGTTCACGCCGATGTTCTGTATCGCGATCATGGTGCCGCTGACGCTGCTGGCCTTTGGCCCGATCGGTAACATGATTGGCGGGGCCATCGGCGGCGTCTATAACACGCTGTATCACCTCAGCCCTTCCATTGCCGGAGCGGTAGTCGGCGCACTGTGGATGCCGTTGGTAACGCTGGGCGTACACTGGGGGATCACGCCGGTCACCGTGGGAAACTATGCCACGCTGGGCTATGACACCTTTACCGGCCTGCAGGCCTCGCCGGTGTTTGCCATGGCGGGTGCCGTGCTGGGCGTCTATTTGAAATCCAAAGACCCGGAGATGAAGCGCGTTTCGCTGTCTGCAGGCATGACCGCGCTGTTTGGCATCACGGAACCCGCCATCTACGGCGTAGCGTTGCGTCTGAAACGCCCAATGATTTGCGGCTGTGTCGCCGGCGCGGTCGGTGGTTCCATTGCCGGAGCCTTCAACGCGGTGTCATGGAGTTATTGCCTGCCGGGGATTGCCGTGCTGCCGGTGTTCTTTAAAGAAGGCCATATGCCGCAGTTCCTTGGCTTCCTGCTGTCCATCTGCGTGGCGTTTGTGCTGGGTGCCGTACTAACCTATATCGTCGGCTTCAAAGAGGAACAGCCTGCGCCAACGGCACCGCTCAACAAGCCTGAAATGGCCTAAATTCATCTACCAAGAGAACCAACGTTATGAAAAAACAGTTACCGGATGATTTCCTGTGGGGCGGCGCGGTAGCGGCGCACCAGGTTGAAGGCGGCTGGGATCAGGGCGGTAAAGGCCCAAGCATCGTCGATGTACTGTCCAGCGGTGCCCACGGCGTCGATCGCGTGATCACCGACGGCATTGAACCTGGTTACCTCTACGCCAACCACGACGCGGTGGACTTCTATCACCGTTATAAAGGCGATATCGCGCTGTTTGCCGAAATGGGCTTCAAGTGCTTCCGCACCTCTATTGCCTGGTCGCGCATCTTCCCGCAAGGGGATGAGCTGGAGCCGAACGAGGAAGGATTACAGTTCTACGACAACCTGTTTGACGAGTTGCTGAAATACGGCATTGAGCCGGTGATCACCCTTTCCCATTTCGAGATGCCATGGCATCTGGTGAAAGAGTATGGCGGCTGGAAGAATCGCAAGGTGGTCGATTTCTTTGTGCGCTTTAGCGAAGTGGTCATCTCCCGTTACCAGCACAAAGTGAAGTACTGGATGACTTTCAACGAGATCAACAACCAGCGCAACTGGAAGACCCCGCTGTTCGGCTACTGCTGTTCAGGGGTGATTTTCACCCAGGAACCGAACCCGGAAGAGTGCATGTACCAGGTGCTGCACCATCAGTTTGTCGCCAGCGCACAGGTGGTCAAACTGGGGCATGCCATCAACCCGGCATTGCAGATTGGCTGCATGATCGCCATGGTACCGCTGTATCCGTTCTCCTGTAATCCGGACGATGTGATGTATGCGCAAGAGGCGATGCGTGAACGCTTCCTGTTTGGCGATGTGCATATGCGCGGCTATTACCCGTCCTACATTCTGCACGAATGGGAGCGCAAGGGTTACCACATCCAGATGCAGCCGGAAGATGAGCAGATCCTGCGTGAAGGCTGTGCGGACTATATCGGCCTGAGCTACTACATGAGTAACGCGGTGCAGGCGGACTCCATCGGCACGGGCACGGCGCTGGCCGGTTTTGAAGGCAGCGTGCCGAACCCTTATGTGAAAGCGTCCGACTGGGGCTGGCAGATCGATCCGGTGGGGCTGCGCTATACGCTCAACATCCTCTATGAACGCTACCAGAAGCCGCTGTTTATCGTCGAGAACGGCTTCGGTGCGCTGGATAAGCCCGAGGCCGATGGCCAGATCCACGACGATTACCGCATCGCCTATCTCCGCTCGCATATCGAGCAGATGAAAAAAGCGGTGATAGACGACGGCGTTGAGCTGATGGGCTTTACTCCCTGGGGCTGCATCGACTGTGTGTCCTTCACCACCGGGCAATACAGTAAGCGCTACGGTTTTATCTACGTGGATAAGCACGACGACGGCAGCGGCAGCTTTGCCCGCTCGAAGAAACAGAGCTTCGACTGGTATCGCCGCGTGATCGCCAGCAATGGCGAAACGTTGGCTTAACCGCATCTCATCGGGGCGAAACTCTTCGCCCCTTTGTCCTAAAGATCAACCCTTCCTGCATTAATTCAGTTTGTTCTGGTTCCCAAGCGGCGATTTGGCGGCTACCTTCCTGCCTGGCTTACAGGTTTATAATTTGTCACGATTTTTATCGGAACTGCTGGCCAAAAGGTACGTCATAGTTGCGCGGCCCGTTTGGGGCTCGCGGCTGAATGCCGATGATTTAGCGCCTCCAGTTTGGAGTAGCGCACGCAGATATCCCTGCTTTTAAAGGAACTAACAATGAAAAAACGCATTGCGATAATTGCTGGTGCAGTAGCCGTTGCCATGACGCTATCGGCTTGTACCACCAACCCTTACACCGGGGAGTCAGAAGCCGGCAAGTCCGGTATTGGCGCTGGCGTTGGCGCAGCCCTGGGTGCCGGTATCGGCATGATCTCTTCATCCAAAAAAGACCGGGGTAAAGGCGCGCTGATCGGCGCCGCAGCCGGTGCCGCATTGGGCGGCGGAGCCGGATACTACATGGACGTGCAGGAAGCCAAACTGCGCGACAAAATGAAAGGCACCGGCGTTAGCGTTACCCGTCAGGGCGATAATATCGTGCTGAATATGCCAAACAACGTGACCTTCGATACCGACAGCAGCACGCTGAAACCGGCGGGTGCCAACACCCTGACCGGCGTAGCGATGGTGCTGAAAGAGTATGAAAAAACCGCCGTCAACGTGGTGGGTTACACCGACAGCACTGGGGCTCGCGCGCACAATATGACGCTGTCCCAACAACGTGCAGACGGTGTGGCCAGCGCGCTGATCACCCAAGGGGTCGCCGCCAACCGCATCCGTTCAATCGGTGCCGGCCCGGATAACCCGATTGCCTCCAACAGCACCACCGCAGGCAAGGCGCAAAACCGCCGCGTTGAGATCACCCTCAGCCCGCTGTAAGCACACAGTGCGGGGCCTTTGCCCCGCCAGTTCGCATTTCCTGCCCTCGCCTCTCCCGCCAATTCCTCTGCCTGTGTTACTCTCGCCCGGCATCCCAATACCTTCTGTAGAGTGAAATATGTCCCTGAAAGCGATTGCCAAAGCATTGGATCTCTCCGTTACCACCGTGAGTCGCGCCCTGAATGGCTACGGCGACGTCGCCCAAGATACGCGCCAACGGGTAGAGGCTGAGGCAGAGCGTTTGGGTTATCGCCCCAATACCCTGGCACGCCGTTTGAAAATGGGCAAAATCGACGCCGTTGGGTTGGTTTTCCCGTTCAATAACTACACGTTAAGTAACTCTACCTTGATGGAAATGATCGGTTGTATCAGCAACGAGTTGGTACGCCACGAGATCGATCTGCTGTTGGTGGCAGATGATGCGCCCCATCATGCCTTTACTCGCCTGATTGCCAGCAAACGTGTTGATGCGTTGATTGTTGCCCATACGCTAGACAACGATCCGCGTCTGCAGGAATTACAGCGGCTTAACTTCCCCTTTCTGGCACTGGGCCGCAGCCAGCTGGAGAAAGATTACGCCTGGTTTGATTTTGATAACCGCGCTGGCAGCCTGATGGCCGTGGACTATCTGGTGGCGCTTGGCCACCGGAAAATTGCCTATCTGGGCGAAAATAACCAGCAGTCGTTTATCAGCCAGCGCCGCCAAGGGTATCTGGATGGATTGGCCAGCCACCAACTGCAACAACGTGACGATTATCTGTGCAGTATCACGCCAAGCCGTCGCGCGGGTTATCTGACCACCCAAGCGTTATTGGCGTTGGCCGATCCGCCGACGGCAATCATTACCGACGGCAACGGTCACGGCGAGGGGGCAGCAATGGCGCTACGTGATGCCAATAAACTCGGCCCCGGAGGGGTTTCTCTGGTGGTGTATGACGGATTACCAGCGGAAAGCCTGCTCGACCTGCCTGTAGCCGCCATAGTCCAAGCCACCCGCGCGGAAGTCGGCCAACAAATCGCGCAAATGACCCTTGGCCTGATCCGTGGTGAACCGCTGCAAAAATTACAAGTACTGTGGCAACCGGTGCTAAAACCCAACCCGGACGAACTCCCCTTGACCTCCTGATCGTTTAAAACAACGCCGTTTTTTGCCCGACCAGATCACAGATCCGAAACGTTTAGGTTTTAATCCGAAACGTTTCGGATCAATGATGACGCCACTGAGTTGAGCCAAAGATCGTAAAGGAGTCAAAAGATGGAACCCACCATTGTGCGGTTAACCAGCCCCACGACCGACGTCATTGTTCGTTGCCAGCCGTTTGCCGAAATTCTCTATTGGGGCCCCCATTTAAGCGGGTTTATGCCGGAGGATGTCTTGACGCTGGGCCGGGCGGTGCCAAACGGCAGGCTGGATGTAGATACGCCTCTGACGCTAGCGGCAGAATCTGGACGCGGTCTGTTTGGCTCGCCGGGAGTGGAAGGCCATCGTGACGGCTACGATTGGTCACCCGTGTTCACTACCAGCGAAATCACGCATCAGGACAATCAGTTGCTGATCCTGGCAGAAGACCCACAGGCAGGGCTGCAACTACGCAGCGAACTGCAATTGGACAGCGCTAGCGGCGTGCTAAAAATGCGCCATACGTTGATCAATCACCATGCTGCTCGTTACTGGGTTAACCGCTTGGCGTTGACACTGCCATTGCCAGAGCATGCTGGTGAAGTGATGGCGTTCCATGGCCGCTGGATCCGCGAGTTCCAACCGCACCGCGTCACCCTTGAGCATGGCGGGTACCTGCAGGAAAACCGCCGAGGTCGCAGCTCTCATGAATACTTCCCCGGCATGATGGTAGGTAGCCGTGGCTTCAGCGAGCAACAGGGGGAAGTCTGGGGTATCCATCTAGGCTGGAGCGGCAACCATCGTCTGCGCGCCGATGTGAAAACCGATGGCCGCCGCCTGTTGCAGGCAGAGGCCCTGTACCTGCCAGGCGAGCAGGAGTTGGAAGGCGGAGCCAGCCTAAGCACACCCTGGCTGTATGCTGCCAGCTCTCGCACTGGTCTGAATGCTCTTAGCCAGCAGTTTCACCGTTATGTCCGCCAGAATATTCTGCGCTTCCCCGACCACAGGCCGCGCCCCGTGCATCTCAATACCTGGGAGGGCATCTATTTCGACCACCAGCCCGAGTACATCATGCAGATGGCCACCAAGTCGGCCGAACTGGGTGTAGAACGCTTTATCATTGATGACGGCTGGTTCCGTGGACGCGACCACGATCGTGCCGCACTTGGCGACTGGTACCTGGACGAGAAAAAATACCCGAACGGGCTGGCTCCGGTGATCGAGCATGTTAAACAACTAGGCATGGAATTCGGTATCTGGGTGGAGCCAGAGATGATCAATCCAGATTCCGATCTGTTCCGGGCTCACCCCGACTGGGTGTTAGGTTTACCGGGCTATCAGCAACCTACCGGGCGTTTTCAGTACGTGCTCGATCTGTGCAACCCACAGGTCTTCGAATACCTGCTGGAACGCATGAACTGGCTACTGAGCAATCATGATATCGACTACATCAAGTGGGACATGAACCGCGAGATAGTACAACCCGCTCACCTTGGCCGCGCCTCGCTGACAGCCCAGACCGAGCAATTCTATCGCTTGCTGGATAGCTTGAGGGAACGCTTCCCGCAGGTGGAATTCGAATCCTGCGCCTCCGGTGGGGGCCGTATTGATTTTGAGGTCCTGCAACGCTGCCACCGCTTCTGGACCTCCGACAACAACGACGCGCTGGAACGCCAAACTATTCAACGCGGCATGAGCTATTTCTTCCCCCCGGAAGTGATGGGCTCACACATCGGCAACCGACGGTGTCACGCCACCGAACGTCAGCACAGCATCGGTTTTCGCGGCCTGACGGCGTTGTTCGGTCACATGGGTATAGAACTTGACCCGGTTAAAGAAGGCGACACAGAACAGCTTGGTTTCGTCCGCTATGTGGCGTTGCACAAATCTCTCCGGCCATTGCTACATAGCGGCGATGTTATCCGTATCGATCATCACGACCCAAGCACCCAGATTAATGGCGTGGTTGCCCCAGGACAGGAGCGAGCTGTCATTTTGGTCAGCCAGTTGACGATGCCAAATCACCAACTGCCGGGTAATTTGCGCATTCCAGGGTTGAGGCCGGATGCTCGTTATCGCATCACCCTGCTGGATACCCCGCCGCTTATTCACCAGCAGCAGGGCGGCCATACCATGCGCCAGTTGCCCGCCTGGATGAAACAGCCCTGCGACGTTAGCGGGGAATGGCTGGCACAGGTTGGCCTGGCATTACCGGTACTGGATCCGGAAAGCGCCATGCTGATCGGCCTGGAACAGCTCTGAGTTATCCCATAGATTTGCAGGTGCAGCGCTCACCACAGCGAGCCGCTGCACACCCAAAGCTCGTCGTGGAAGGACAATCACCATGAACGCCACCGTCTGTACCTATAAAAATAACCGTAATTTCTGGATATTTGGCGCTTTCTTTTTCCTCTACTTTTTCATTATGGCCACCTGCTTTCCGTTTCTGCCGATCTGGCTGTCGGAAGTCATCGGGCTGAATAAAACCGAAACTGGCCTGGTATTTTCCTGTCTGTCTCTGTTTGCCATTCTATTTCAACCCATTTTCGGCATTATTTCCGATAAGCTCGGGCTGAAAAAACATCTGCTTTGGGTGATTACCCTGTTGCTGTTTTTCTTTGCTCCCTTCTTCCTCTACGTCTTTGCACCGTTGTTGAAAATGAACGTCTTGCTCGGAGCCATGGTGGGCGGGGCCTATATCGGATTTGCTTTCTCAGGGGGGGCTGGAGCCGTTGAGGCTTATATCGAACGAGTCAGCCGCAAAAGTGCCTTCGAATACGGCAAGGCGCGGATGTTTGGCTGTTTCGGCTGGGGGATCTGTGCGTCTACCGCCGGAGTGTTATTCAACATCAATCCGGATATCGTCTTCTGGATGGGATCTGGAGCGGCAGTGCTACTGATGCTACTCCTGATACTGGCCAACCCGCGCGAAAATCCTAACGCCATTGTCATGGGCAAGCTGGGGGCCAATCAGAGCCAGTTCAATCTGAGGATGGTGGCAGAGCTGTTCAGGATGCCGAAGATGTGGATGTTCATCCTGTATGTGGTCGGGGTAGCCTGCGTCTATGACGTGTTCGATCAACAGTTTGCCAACTTCTTTAAAACCTTCTTCAGTTCTCCCCAGCGCGGTACCGAGGTCTTCGGCTATGCGACCACCGCCGGAGAGTTGGCCAATGCGCTGATCATGTTCTGTTCGCCGTGGATTATTAACCGCATCGGGGCGAAAAATACTCTGCTGCTGGCCGGTACCATCATGTCGATACGCATTATTGGCTCCGCCTTTGCCACAACCGCACTGGAAGTCATCATGCTGAAAATGCTGCACGCGCTGGAAGTGCCTTTCCTGCTGGTCGGTTCCTTCAAGTACATCACCGCCAACTTTGATACCCGCCTTTCCGCCACGATCTATCTGATTGGTTTCCAGTTTGCCAAACAGGGGGCCGCCATCTTCCTTTCTGCCTTTGCAGGTAGCCTGTATGACCGTATGGGGTTCGCCGAAACTTACTTGGTCCTCGGCAGCCTTGCCTTGGGTGTCACGCTGATTTCTGTCTTCACCCTCAGCAGCCCCGACAAGAAAATCCAGCCGCAGGCCAAAGCGCAGGAGGCCACCTCCTGACATGGGTCATTCCCGGCTTTAGGCTTGGTGTGTTAGTCTCCTTGGCATTGAACCGCAGGGGAGATTGGCTGTGAGCAGTGATAAAGCAACGCGTGCCTCAGGGCGCGCCACCATCAGTGATGTGGCAAAACACGCCCAAACCGGCAAAACCAGCGTGTCGCGCTATCTCAATGGTGAACAGCACCTGCTCTCCGACGCCCTCAAGCAACGTATCGATATTGCGATCCAGCAGCTCGACTATCGCCCAAGCCAGATGGCACGTAGCCTGAAGGGCGGACAAACGCGGCTGATCGGTCTGATCATCGCCGATATCACCAATCCCTATTCCGTCGACGTGATGCGCGGCATCGAAGCAGCCTGCCGCCAGCATGGCTTTACCCTGCTGGTCTGTAACACCAATAACGAGATCAATCAGGAACAGCATTACCTCCAGTTGCTGAGCAGCTACCGGGTGGAAGGGATTGTGGTGAACGCCGTCGGGATGCGTGAAGACGCGCTCTCCATGCTGCAACAGTCGATGCTGCCGATGGTGCTGATCGACCGTAAAATCCCCGACTTTGCCTGCGATGTGGTGGGTTTGAATAACCACGAGGCCACCGCCACCGCAACGGAACACCTGCTGCAACAGGGTTTCGAGGCTATCCTGTTCCTCAGTGAGCCGATTGGCACCGTGAATACCCGGCTTGAGCGTCTGCACGCTTTTCGCCAGACGATGGCCCAACATCCCGATTTGTCCGCTGAGCAGGCCGAAACTCCGCTAAACGACGCCGAAAAGCTGGCAACGGTATTACAGACCTTCAACACCCGCCATCGCGGGATGCGCAAAGCGGTGATCTCGGCCAACGGTGCCTTAACGCTGCAAGTTGCGCGCGCTATGCGCCACCTGGGCATGCAGTGGGGCAACGATATTGGCCTGCTGGGATTTGACGAACTGGATTGGGCCGAACTGGCCGGGGTGGGGATCACCACCCTGAAACAGCCCACCTACCAGATAGGGCATGCCGCGCTGGAACTGCTGGTGCAGCGTATTCAGGGTCTCAATGCTCCCGTTAGCGAGCAGCTATTCTCCGGTGAGCTGATCGTTCGTGGCTCCACCCTGCGTTGACCCCTCACCCTAACCCTCTCCGTTAGTGAGAGGGGACCGATCGAGTTCGTTGATTGCTTTGCGTAACACCTTGTCTTTGTTGTTTTTCCTACCTACTTTCCGAAACTGCACGAACTCACCACTTACTCTGGCAGCGCCACACAGGGGACCGTTCGAGTTAGCCTGAAAGTACGGTGACCCATCATGTGCATTCGTTGACTCTCCTTGGATAAATGGAAGCTCAAGCCTTGCTGAGATTATCTTCGTTCTTCCAACAGAGCAGGGGCTAACAGCTCCCTCTCCCTGTGGGAGAGGGTTGGGGTGAGGGGCCATTTTTTAACCAACTCCGTGATTGCGATCATAGTTCTGCATGCTGCTGCTTTTCAATGGAACCGGTTCCATTTACCGTTACAACAACAGTAGCGGTGGTGATAGGTCACCTCAGGAGCCAAAAGATGAAGCAACAGATTATTGTAGTAACCAGCGCCTACGGCAACGACAGGGTGCAGCAACTAGGTGGCCAGGCGGCGTTGTTGCCCCTGATCGCCCAGGCAGGTGCCGACGGCGTGGAAATCCGCCGTGAACTGCTTTCCCCGCAGGAGTTGGACGCTTTACCCACCCTGGCAAAAGCCCTACAGCAACACCAACTGGCCGCCGTGTATTCCGCACCTGAGTCACTGTTTACGCCACAGCATACCCTGAACCCGAATCTGCCCGCCTTTTTGGCTGAGGCGAAGATCCTGCAAGCCAGCCGTCTCAAGCTAGCCTTGGGTCACTACCAGCCGGGCTTTGACTTTACCGAGTTAAAAATCGCGCTGGGGCAATCCGCAACCCAACTGGTGGTCGAGAACGATCAAACACCAGACTGCGGCATCCTGTCGTTGATGAACGCCTTTTTCCATGCGGTGGAAGCGAGCCAGTTGCCGGTCGGCATGACGTTCGACATGGCCAACTGGCATTGGGTGGGGCAAGACGCCCTGGCCGCCGCCAATCTGCTGGCCGCACACGTTGGCTATATTCATGTTAAAGCCGCCACCCTTGGCCCACGCGGCTGGCGCGCCATCGCCCTGGATGACACCGACGGTAGCTGGCGTGAAGTGCTGGCCCGCTTGCCGCAGGACGTGCCGCGCGGCATCGAGTTCCCACTACAGGGCAGCGATCTGGAGGCGGTAACCCGCCATTACGTGGATGTGTTACGCGGGGAGCAGGCATGATGAACACGCAAAATTCTTTAGACGTCGTAACGCTGGGTGAAGCCATGGCGATGTTTGTCGCCGCGCAAACGGGTGATTTGGCCGAGGTAGAAACCTTTACCAAACGCATCGCCGGTGCCGAACTGAACGTGGCGATCGGGCTGGCCCGCCTGGGTTTGAACGTCGGCTGGGTAAGCCGGATAGGTAACGACTCCTTTGGCCGCTTTACCTTGCAACAGCTGGCGAAAGAAGGGGTTAACGCCCAGCAGGTCACCGTCGATGGCCGCTACCCAACCGGTTTTCAGCTGAAATCTAAAAACACAGATGGAACCGATCCCAGTGTGGAGTATTTCCGCAAAGGCTCCGCCGCTAGCCATCTTTCCACCGCCGATTTTGACCGCGACTACTTCGCTGGGGCGCGCCACCTGCACCTGAGTGGGGTGGCCGCCGCCCTGTCTGCCGAGTCGCTGGAGCTGTGCCATTTCGCCGCTGCCGAGATGCGCGCCCTGGGCAAAACCATTTCCTTCGACCCCAACCTGCGCCCAGTGCTGTGGTCTAGCCGGGAACTGATGATCGAACAGCTCAACAAGCTGGCCTGCGCGGCCGACTGGGTGCTGCCAGGGTTAAAAGAGGGCCAGATCCTGACCGGGCAATCCACCGCAGAAGGTATCGCCGACTTCTATCTGGAGCGCGGCGTACAGGCCGTGATCATCAAAACCGGGCCAGAGGGTGCCTGGTTTAAAACCGCCGCCGGCGACCAGGCTGCGGTACCCGCGGTCAAAGTCACCAACGTGGTAGATACCGTCGGTGCCGGAGACGGCTTCGCAGTAGGGACGCTGAGCGCCCTGCTGGAAGGCAAAACGCTGCTACAGGCAGTGCAACGCGGCAACAAGATCGGTTCGCTGGCCATCCAGGCCATCGGCGACAGCGAAGGGTTGCCAACCCGCGCCGCACTGGCGGAATAATCATTTGCTCCAATGAGCGCCCACCTCTGTCCCTACAACCGAGGCACGCCGGGAGAGCACAAGCCCCAGCGGATGGCGACAAGCCAGCGCTGGTGAGAAGACTCCACTGAAGGGTTCTGCACATGAATAAAGCAACTATTGCGGCCAAACGCTGGTGGTACATCATGCCCATCGTGTTTATCACCTACAGCCTGGCCTATCTGGACCGCGCCAATTTTAGCTTTGCCTCCGCCGCCGGGATTAATGACGATCTTGGCATCACCAAAGGGATGTCATCTCTGCTGGGTGCCCTGTTTTTCCTCGGCTATTTCTTCTTCCAAATTCCCGGTGCCATCTACGCCGAACGCCGCAGCGTCAAGAAGCTGATTTTCTGGTGTTTGATCCTGTGGGGCGGGTGCGCCTCGTTGACCGGCATGGTCAGCAATATCCCGATGCTGGCGGCGATCCGCTTTATCCTCGGTGTGGTGGAAGCTGCGGTAATGCCCGCGATGCTGATTTACATCAGCAACTGGTTTACCAAGTCTGAACGCTCCCGCGCCAACACCTTCCTGATCCTCGGCAATCCGGTCACGGTGTTGTGGATGTCGGTGGTTTCCGGCTACCTGATCCACGCCTTTGGCTGGCGTGAAATGTTTATCATCGAAGGGGTTCCAGCGGTGATCTGGGCATTTTGCTGGTGGGTACTGGTCAAAGACAAGCCGTCACAGGTCGGCTGGCTGAGCGATCAGGAAAAGCTGGCGTTGCAACAGCAACTGGCCGAGGAGCAGAAAGGCATCAAGGCGGTACGCAACTACGGCGAAGCCTTCCGCTCGCGCAACGTGATCCTGCTGTGCATGCAATATTTTGCCTGGAGCATCGGCGTGTATGGCTTTGTGCTGTGGCTGCCTTCTATCCTGCGCAGCGGTATGCAGATGGGGATGGTTGAAGCGGGCTGGTTGTCATCAGTACCTTATCTGGCCGCCACCATTGCGATGATCGTGGTTTCCTGGGCATCGGACAAGATGCAGAACCGCAAGCTGTTTGTCTGGCCGCTGTTGCTGATCGGCGCGCTGGCCTTCTTCGCCTCCTACGCCATTGGCCCGAACCATTTCTGGATCTCCTATGGTCTGCTGGTGGTCGCCGGGGCGGCCATGTATGCGCCTTACGGTCCGTTTTTCGCCATCATTCCGGAGATGCTGCCAAGAAACGTCGCCGGGGGTGCCATGGCGTTGATTAACAGCATGGGCGCGCTGGGCTCCTTCTTCGGCTCCTGGTTTGTCGGCTACCTCAACGGGGCGACCGGCAGCCCGGCAGCCTCTTATATGTTTATGGCTATCGCGCTGCTGGCCTCGGTGGGGCTGACGCTGATCGTCAAGCCTGCACGTAACGAAGCTCAGCCACAGGTGGCCTAATCTTGCGAGTGAGGGGCTCAGCCCTTCACTCTCCTGCAATATGTTATGTTGAACATCTCGTTCGCCAGATGGAGTTATTTGATGAAGCCTGCAATCGTGTTGTACAAAAGTATTCCTGCCGACCTGCGTGCCAAGCTGGACCAGCACTTTACCGTTCATGCCTTCGACGGTCTGCAACTGGACAACGCCGCCTTCGATCAGGCGCTACAACAGGCCGAAGGCATCCTCGGTTCCGGCGGCAAGATTGACGAAGCCTTTTTGCAACGCGCCCCCAAACTGCGTGCGGCATCCACCGTCTCCGTCGGTTACGACAACTTTGACGTCGCAGCGCTCAACGCCCACCGGGTGCTGTTGATGCATACCCCAACCGTCCTGACCGAAACCGTGGCCGATACCATCATGAGCCTGGTGCTGGCCACCGCACGCCGGGTGGTCGAGGTGGCCGAGCGGGTCAAAGCAGGGGAATGGCAAGGCAGCATCGGGCCTGACTGGTACGGCGTTGACGTGCATCATAAAACCATCGGCATCCTCGGCATGGGCCGCATCGGCCTGGCGCTGGCTCAGCGTGCGCACTTCGGCTTTGGCATGCCGGTGTTGTACAACGCGCGCCGTACACATGAAGAAGCAGAGCAACGCTTCAATGCCCGCCGCTGCGATCTTGATACGCTGCTGGCCGAGTCGGACTTCCTGTGCATTACGCTGCCGCTCACCGAGCAAACCTTCCATCTGATTGGCCGCGAACAGCTGGCGAAGATGAAGCAGAGCGGAATTCTGATCAACGCAGGGCGTGGCCCGGTGGTGGATGAGCAAGCGCTGATTGAAGCCTTACAGGACGGCACCATTCACGCCGCTGGGTTGGATGTGTTCGAGCAAGAGCCGGTCGCGGTCGATTCGCCGCTGCTGAAAATGGCCAACGTGGTCGCGTTGCCGCATATCGGTTCCGCCACCCATGAGACTCGCTACGGGATGGCCGAGTGCGCCGTGGATAACCTGATTGCCGCCTTGACCGGTACGGTCACAGAAAACTGCGTTAACCCGCAGCTGCTGAACAAGTAACCCTTATGAGATGCCAGCGTTTACCAACTGGCATCTCATCAAAAGAACCTGTAAGCGTTTCACTATTACGCAGGTGCTTACGATGTTCGGCGATTTCCAGCAGTGATAATGGACTTTCGTCACTTACTACCCCATTAATCACAGCCTGACGGACAAACTCATCACTCACTTTCTGGTGTTCTAGCGGGTCGTTGAAAACCATAATAACCTCAGTTACCAGCGTTTCTCCGGCGGTCGCCTTCGTGTATGAAATACTCTAAGAATATGTATTTCCTTATTTTTAATCCGGTAAGGGATCAAGTAAGGGAAAGTTTGCATGACAATTTCTCGGGTACCCATTACTCGACCAGGTCTTCCTAAAGCAGGTTGCGTAACCAGCAAGTTCACCGAGCGAACCACCTCTTTAGCAAATTCTGTCGCTACTTGCGGATCC
Organism: Serratia sp. PL7; assembly: GCF_945957435.1. Classification (NCBI taxonomy): domain Bacteria; kingdom Pseudomonadati; phylum Pseudomonadota; class Gammaproteobacteria; order Enterobacterales; family Yersiniaceae; genus Serratia; species Serratia sp. PL7. The sequence continues at coordinate 23,958 of NZ_CAMFLB010000029.1, forward strand.
TCTTGGTAAAGCCATTCATATTCATCATCAAAATTTGTTGCAGCTTTCCTTAGCCATTTAATTTTCATTGCTAATAGTCACCCCCATTTTCTTAAAACGGGCCGCCATTTCATCATCAGAGGCAAAGTCACCATTATCGGCTTCAACGATGGCCTGTTGAATTTCAGCAACCTGCCATGCCTCGCGGCTTAAAAAATCTTGTATCGCCTGAGTCGCCAAAAATGATTTCGTTCTGCCGGTCGCTTCTGCTAAGGCTTCAAGCTGCTCACTGAGATCGTCGGATAGCCGAACAGACATCACGCTCATAAGTTTACCTCACACTACAATGTATACATGACAATATAGATTAAAAAACCAACAGCGCATAGTCAAACCTCTCCCCCTTCCTCCTCCGCCCCCAAATTCTTACCCTGGGAGGAGGCGATTTTTTCTGCATAAAGCACACTGGGCTACCCTACGATAAAAACGCTTCCTGCCACGAGTAAGGAGAGCCTATGAAACGCCTGACCCTTCCCCTGCTGATGCTGCTGTCACCCGCAGCGCTGGCCAACTGGACGCTGCAAAGCTTCCCGACCTTCAGTGAACCCACCAGCGGTTTATTTACCAGCCAGGCTACCCTGGCCAAAGGCCAACTGCCGTTGCGGCTGTATCAGAACCAACAGTGCTGGCAGCCCAGCGACGCGGTTAAGCTGAACCAGACGTTGTCGCTGCAGCCCTGTAGCGATAGCGAGCCGGTCAGTTGGCGATTATTTCGCGATGGTGATTATCAGGTGCGGATCGATACCCGCAGCGGTACGCCTACCTTGCAGCTCAGCCTGAAGGCCGAACCGGAAAAAACCGTCGCCGCCGTGGCTCGCACCTGCCAACGCTGGGATGGCCAGCCGATCACGATCGCGGTGAAGGACACCTTTGCCGAAGGCGAAACGGTGCGTGATTTTTACTCCGGCCAGACCGCCACGGTGGTTCAGGGCCAGGTCACCCTGCAACCGGCGGCCAACAGCGGGGGGCTGCTATTGCTGGAATCAGCCAATACGCCGCCACAGGCGGCTTTCGACTGGCATAACGCCACGGTCTATTTTGTGCTGACCGATCGCTTTGAAAACGGCAACCCGGCCAACGATCACAGCTATGGCCGCCAAGGTGATGGCATGCAGGAGATCGGCACCTTCCACGGCGGCGACCTCGCCGGGTTGACGAAAAAGCTGGATTATCTGCAACAACTGGGGGTCAACGCCCTGTGGATCAGTTCCCCGTTGGAGCAGATCCACGGCTGGGTAGGCGGCGGTACCAAAGGGGATTTCCCACATTATGCCTACCACGGTTACTACCACCAGGACTGGACCAAGCTCGATGCCAATATGGGCAACGAGCAGGATCTGCGTAATCTGGTGGAGCAAGCACATCAACGTGGGATCCGCATCCTGTTTGACGTGGTGGTCAATCACGTCGGCTATGCCACGCTGGCCGATATGCAGCAGTTTCAGTTCGGCTCGCTGTACCTGAAGGGTAATGAAGCCGCAAAAACCCTCGGCAAAAACTGGGGCGATTGGCAACCTGGGCCTGGCCAGAGCTGGCACAGCTTTAACGACTACATCAACTTCAGCGATAAAGCAGGCTGGAGCCAATGGTGGGGGAAAAACTGGATCCGCACCGATATCGGCGATTACGACTCACCGGGCTTTGACGACCTGACCATGTCACTGGCTTTCCTTCCGGACATCAAAACTGAAGCGCCCGGAGCCAGCGGCCTACCGTCGTTCTTCCGCCATAAACCTGATACCGCCGCGCGCGAAATCCCAGGGGCCACCACCCGCGATTATCTGACGGTCTGGCTCAGCCAATGGGTGCGCGACTACGGTATTGACGGTTTCCGCGTTGATACCGCCAAACACGTCGATAAACCCACGCTGGACCTGCTAAAGCAACGAGCCACCGAGGCACTGGCAGAGTGGAAAGCGGCCAACCCCAAGCAGGCGCTGGATAACGCACCGTTCTGGATGACCGGTGAAGCCTGGGGCCACGGGGTGATGAAAAGCGACTATTACCAGCACGGCTTCGATGCGATGATCAACTTCGATTTTCAGGATCAGGCCTCGCAGGCGCTGGGCTGCTTCTCCAATATCGATGCCACCTATCAGCAGATGGCGAACAAGCTGCAGGGCTTCAACGTGCTGAGCTATATTTCCTCGCACGACACTCGCCTGTTCTTCGCCAGCGATGCCAAAGGTGCGTTGCCTTTGCAGCAACGAGCGGCAGACCTACTGTTATTGGCCCCGGGCGCGGTACAGATTTATTACGGTGATGAGAGTGGCCGGCCGTTTGGCCCTACCGGCTCCGATCCTTTACAAGGCACGCGCTCGGATATGAACTGGGGTGAATTGCAAGAAGCCAAAGCGCCGTTGTTGGCACATTGGCAGCGGCTAGGCCAGTTCCGCGAGCGCCACCCGGCAATCGGTGCCGGTACGCAGCAATCCCAGCAAACGCCTAATTACTATGCCTTTAGTCGCCAGCATGGGGGCGATAAGGTGATGGTGGTGTGGGCTGGCGATCGGTCACAATAATTCAGCGTGTTATGCTGTAAAAACCCCGCCGAGCAACATCTATGCCCGGCGGGTAAGATGTCAGCCGCATTGCACCCGCTTTTATCTGGCGGTATGGTGGGCGTCTACCCGCTTACAACCATATTGCAGCAGCTATGAATTTTTCACTTTTCGGCGACAAATTTACCCGTTACGCGGGCATCACCCGCTTGATGGACGATCTCAATGAAGGCCTGCGCACGCCAGGTGCCATCATGCTCGGCGGCGGTAACCCGGCGCACATCCCAGAGATGGACAACTACTTCAAACAGCTGTGCCAGGAGATGCTCGATCAGGGCAAGCTGACCGAGGCACTGTGCAACTACGACGGCCCACAAGGCAAAGACGCCCTGCTGAAAGCGCTGGCCACCATGCTGCAAGAAGAGCTTGGCTGGCAGATCGAACCACAGAATATTGCACTGACAAATGGCAGCCAGAGCGCGTTTTTCTACTTGTTTAACCTGTTTGCTGGCCGCTACGCCGACGGCACCCGCCGCCGCGTGCTGTTCCCGCTGGCGCCAGAATATATTGGCTATGCCGATTCCGGGTTGGATGAAGGGCTGTTTGTCTCTGCCAAACCCAATATCGAACTGCTGCCAGACGGCCAGTTCAAGTATCACGTCGATTTTGAGCATCTGAACATCGGTGACGACATCGGCATGATCTGCGTATCGCGCCCCACCAACCCGACCGGCAACGTGATCACCGACGAAGAGCTGATGAAGCTCGATCTGTTGGCGCAGCAGCGTGATATCCCACTGGTGATCGATAACGCTTACGGCGTGCCGTTCCCCGGTATTATTTTCAGCGAAGCCACGCCGCTGTGGAACCCGAACATCATCCTGTGCATGAGCTTGTCCAAGCTGGGCCTGCCTGGCTCACGCTGTGGCATCGTGATTGCCGACGAGAAGGTCATTACCGCACTGACCAATATGAACGGCATCATCAGCCTGTCCCCAGGCAGCATTGGCCCGGCGCTGGCCACGGAGATGATTGAGCGTGGTGATCTATTGCGTTTATCCAACGAGGTGATCCGCCCGTTCTACAAGCAGCGTGTCGAGCAGACCATCGGCATTATTCGCCGTTACCTGTCGCCAGAGCGCTGCCTGATCCATAAACCGGAAGGGGCTATCTTCCTCTGGCTGTGGTTCAAGGATCTGCCCATCACCACCGAGCTGCTGTATCAACGGCTGAAAAAGCGAGGCGTATTGATGGTGCCAGGCCACTACTTCTTCCCGGGGCTGGAGCATGAATGGCCGCATACGCATCAATGTATGCGCATGAACTATGTACCTAATCCGGAAGATATTGAGCGTGGCGTGATGATCCTGGCCGAAGAAGTTGAGCGCGCGCACCAGGAAGCGTAATCGGTTGAGATTTTGTCAGCAGTATATTGGGGCTCCGCAAGCGGAGCCCCTTTTGCTGGCTACATCGCCCAGAACAGCACCGCCAGCAGCTGCGGTGACATGATGCGCAGGAACATTGCCAGCGGGTAGACCGTGGCATAAGAGAGCGCCGCAGCGCCGCTGGTAGGGTGCAGGCCGTTGGCAAAGGCCAGCGCCGGTGGATCGGTCATTGAACCAGCCAGCATGCCGGAGAGCGTCAGGTAGTTCATCTTACCCACCACCCGAGCCAAAATACCCACGCTAATCAGCGGGATCGAGGTGATTAACGCACCGTAACCGACCCATGCCAACCCATCGCCATGCAGCAGGGTATCAATAAAGTTCCCACCAGACTTCAGGCCAACCACGGCCAGGAACAGTACGATCCCCAGTTCGCGCAGCGCCAGGTTGGCACTGGGCGGCATAAACCAGTACAGCTTGCCGATGCTGCCGATACGCCCCAGGATCAGGGCCACCACCAGCGGACCACCGGCCAACCCCAACCGCAACGCCGCCGGGAAACCGGGGATAAACAGCGGGATAGATCCCAACAGCACCCCAAGGCCAATACCAATAAAGACCGGCAGCATCTGCACCTGTTGCAGCTTCTGCTGGGCGTTACCCACAATCGCCGCCACCGCCTCGATAGATTCTGGCCGCCCCACCAGGTTGAGGATATCCCCGAACTGCAGCGTAACATTGCTGCCTGCCACCAGCTCGACCCCGGCACGGTTAAGGCGCGAGACCACCACTTCATATTTTTGCTTCAACTCCAGATCGCGGATTTTTTTACCCAGCACCTTTTCGTTGGTCACGACCGCACGAACCACTTGCAGTGAAGTCCCCCGGGTGGAGAGCGAAACGTCGACCTCCTCGCCAATCACCAGCCGGGCATTTTCCAGCTTTTCGCGCTTGCCTACCAGGTGCAGGAAATCCCCCAGTTCCAGCGTCTCATGCGGGGCTGGCACCATCAGTAAATCGCCGCGCTTGAGGCGCGAACAGATGATGTCATCGCTGTTGAGCAGCGGCACATTCTTGATGGCCATGCCTTGCAGATTGGGGTTACGCACCGCCACGTTCATGGTCTGCAACAGTTCGCGATTACTCCCCAGACTGTCTTCAAACTCCTGCGCTTCCTTATCGATATTGATGCGGAAGAACAGCCGGATCAGCCACATCACCAGCAGAATGCCGCAGATACCGAACGGATAGGCCATCGCATAGCCCATCCCCATGCGGTTAACCAGCGCCGGATCGGAACCCAGATCGGTGAGTATCTGCTGCCCGGCACCGAGCGCCGGGGTGTTGGTAACCGCACCGGAGAACACGCCGAGAATGATCGGCAACGGCACGGCAAACAGCTTATGGACAATCGCCGCCACCACGCCGCCCACCAGCACCAGCAGAATGGCGAAGCCATTGAGCTTGAGGCCGGAAACGCGCAGGGACGAGAAGAAACCAGGGCCAACCTGAATACCGATGGTGTAAACAAACAGGATCAGACCGAACTCCTGGATAAAGTGCAGCATGTCGCCGTTGAGAGTGATCTGGTAAGTCTGTGCAAAGTGCCCGACGATGATGCCACCGAACAAGACGCCGCCTATCCCTAAACCCACGCCATACACTTTCCAGTTGCCAATCCATAACCCGAGAATAGCCACCAACGCCAACATGCTGACGGTCAGGGCGATATCACTCATACGTCACATCCTTACCAAAGTTTAACAATCGGCATGCGATTAAATACCTGCAATTAATAGGGATTCTGACATAAGGCGCGGGGGGGTAATGTGGGGTATGCCACAGAATGCAACGGGGGAGGCCCGAATGGACCTCCCCCGCAAGTTTTTGTTTTTTTTCAGCCGGTTATTTGGCTTCCAGCCCCGGAGTGCTACCGATGCTGATGCGTTGTGGCTGCAAGGCTTCCGGCACGTGACGTACCAGAACGATGTGCAGCAGGCCATTTTCAAATTTGGCTTCGGCCACCTGCAGGTGTTCTGCCAGGGTAAAGGTCAGGGTGAACTCTTTGCACACCAGCCCCTGATGCAGATACTCCACCTGTTTTTCCGGCGGTGTGGGGTTGCCACGCACGGTCAGGCGCGGGCCTTCCACTTCAATATCCAGTTCGCTCTGTTTGAACCCGGCTAACGCCAGGGAAATGCGATAGTGGTTATCGTCGCTTTTCTCAATGTTATATGGCGGGAACCCTTGTGGCTCCTGGCCGCCCATTGAACTGGCCAGCTTGTCAAAACCGATCCATTGACGCAGAAGTGGGGATAAATCGTAGTTACGCATAGTATAAACTCCTTCAAAGAAGCGAGATTCAAAGTTTGCCCCCTAACGGCAGGCACGGTGATACAACAATTACTTAATTTCGATCCGACGCGGCTTTAATGTTTCCGGCACGATACGTTCCAGATCGATATACAGCAGGCCGTTTTCCAGTTTGGCGCCTCTAATTTGAATATGCTCGGCCAGCTGGAATTTGCGTTCAAAATTACGCTCGGCAATGCCTTGATATAAATAGGTTCTCTCAGCAGGTTCGTTGGTGTGGGCCCCGCGCACAATCAACAGATTGTCTTGCGTGGTGATCTCCAGTTCCTGCTCGGCAAACCCGGCCACCGCGATGGCAATGCGGTAATGATTTTCATCAACCAGCTCAACGTTATACGGTGGATAGCCACCGTTACCCTGGCTTTGGCCAGCCTCAAGGGTGTTAAACAGGCGATCAAAACCGATCGCGGAACGGTACAGCGGGGAAAGATCAAAGTTGCGCATAAAACAGCCTCCTAAGGCACTTCAGCGAGGTTGATAATGAAGCCTTCCATCATGGACAGGCTATAAGGCTTGAATTCCCTTACGGCAAATTCTTAATTTGGCCTTGTAAAGAAGATGGGGTTTGCTTTCCACATTTCAACTGGTGATGATGAAATAATTGCCAATGGAAACGGCGAAAATTTGTTTATCACATACACTCAAAGTGAGATAGCCGCCACAGTGCGGAACGTTGCATCTTTCAATGCTTTGGCTGGATGTTATAAATCAGCAAATTTCAGGGGATGTGTACCCCCTCAGGATGGACGAATGAAACCAATAAAAAAAATGATAGCGACCGGTTGCCTGCTGCTGACCACTAACGGTTGCTCCAGCGTAGCCAGCCACACCGGGGCCGACCAGGGTTATTACTCCGGTACGCGCGCCAATGTCGATATGATGAAGAGCGAAGATACCAGTTGGGCCATGATGCCCCTGCTGGCGATCGACCTGCCCCTGTCGGCGGCAATGGACACCATTTTGCTGCCTTACGACTACCTGCGCTCAGGCAGCGATAAAGCGGCAGCCTCACCCAAAGCGCGTATCCAGCATGATGAAGAACGAAATCTGGCTGTCAGCGGCAATCCAGGCCAGGGCATGGCAACCTCGCCAGCACCGGCCGGGCCGTAGTTAAACCGCCACCACAAAAATCTGGTTAAATCCGGCGACTTCACGCATAAAGGCCACCTGTTTGCCGTCCGGTGAAAACACCACGGCGTCCCCCAGTGGTGGCTGCGCAGTCCGCTTGGTCAGGCGCTGCAGATTGCCATTGGCGATATCACACAGCATCACGCTGTTATCACACACCAGCGCAATCTTGCCCCCCTGCGGATGCCAACTGAAGGCCGACTGGATGCTGTGATCCGCTTGTGTCACCTGATTCGCCTCCCCGCCATTTGGGGAAATAGTCCACAGTTGCACAATGCCCCGATCGTCCTGCATCAGAAAGGCGATGGCGCTGCCGTCTGGCGAACTCCGCAACCAATGGCGTGGCGTGGTGGCAACCCCAGGATACTTGCGTTGGCCGGTATAGGTTAACCGCCGTTGTTGAACCCCCAACGGGGGGGCAGGTAAGGTTGTTGCCGTTCCCTGCAAGGGAGCATCTCCGGCTTTGGCATAGTCGGCATCGTTTTCCGGCAAATCCACTACAAACACTTCCGGCAGTTTTTCCCCCTGCTGCGAGAGGGTGTCGCCGATAAACGCCAACGCCCAACGCTGGCGGCTGCCATCGGGTTTGCTATAGCCTTGCAGGCCAATCCAGCCTTCTTCATAAGCCCGATTGATTTGATCGCTGCCTGGCTGCGGGATTGGCGTGGTTGCGCTAACCAGTACACAGTAATGGCTACCGTCGTATTCACGCGGGTGCTGCTTGGGCGGATTAACCCCTTGCAGCGGCACCGCTATGCCGACATTGCGCAAATCCAGTGCTGGATCGAGTTCATGCATCACATGGTCGTTATAGGTAAAGCTCAGGCGGCTGGCATCTGGGCTGAATACATGCACGTGGGTACCGCCACGCAGCGCACCAGGGGTATAGGGGGCAGTAATGTCCAGGGCGTCGAGGGTGATCGCCAATTCACGATCCGGTTCGCTGACGATCACGCCACGGCGATGGTGGAAGTCATAATGCCAGTGGCTGTCCGGGTGTTCCGGCCCATGGATAAACACATAACGCGCTGGCGCATCCGGGCTCACCGTTACCACGCCGACATGGGCTCCATGCTGCGCCCGATAAACCACCTCCACCTGACCGCTGGCAACGTTCACCCGTTCAATACTCAGCCCGGTAAAGGATGCGCCGCTTGGCCGTACGTCATACGCCAGCCATTGGCTGCACGGCGTCCAGACGTTAATGTTGGTGAGCTGATGACCTCGCGGATCAAAAGTCAGTTGTCGTTCCTGATGGCTCATGGCGGCTCCTGTATACCGGCTGGCATAGAACCGCCATAGTACCCGATCGGCCTGGCTGTTTCACACCACTCAGGTTTGGGTGACTAATCTCCCCCCCTCTTCCGCAGTACCGATCGAGTACCTGATGAACACTTGCCTGTGGAGAGGGCTAAGGTGAAGGGCTAAGGAATGGAAAATGTCGGGAATGAGTTTACGGCCTAGACGCGGATTTAAGCTAAATCCCTGACACTTAAAAAGGAGGCAGATATTCTGCCCCCATGGTCAATATCAATGCGTGCCAGCTTTTCTCACAAGTATAAAATGGCTACCTTTTCCCCTAATTACTCCATCTCCGCTCTTATGGTGGCAGTTGCATTAAACAGTCCTGCGGATGGCCTGTTGCCAGTCACATTAATCGGGGCCACACTCATGGTGCTAGTACCAGTTTGGGTTGCGTAATTCATGCTAACGGGTAATAACCCACCGTTAGGTGTGACAGTTCCCCCCATGGCATCCAATATCCGTATACCGATATCTGTATTACTGGTTGCCAGCGCGGTCTCATCCCCCGATGAGATTTCACCGTTGATAGATAAACTGATTTTTACACCATCAGAAATATTGCTGCACGCCAGCGTCAAATCCACGACTTTGGGGGTAAAACCGTCAACCCCCGCCCCCTTGGTTATTATATCGCCCGCTTTTATATCCCCAAAGTTCACGTTAATGACCTGACCCGCGTTAATATTACAGGATTGAGGGACAGTTACCGTTGCACTCATGGTGACCTGTGCCAACGGTATCGTGTCATAGCGTCCCTTTATTTTTGTGCCATAGATCTTCAGTATTGGCGTCGGCGGAATCACTACTTCCCCTACAAAAGGACGGATAAAATATAAAGAAACATACCCTTGGCTACCTGATGCATAATTCGAGGAAACTGCACACATGGTGCCAGAATTATTACTATAATCGTTTATAGGTGTGGCAACGTAATCTTTAACATTCCCGCCAATATACAGTTCACTGGCGATGGAGAGATATTTATTTATTGCATAATAATTCAGGCCACTCAGAGTGCGATCGAATACCAAGCCCGGTATCTCGGCTTTGTAGTAGTTATTGCCTCCCTCATTAGTGCCACAGTTACACGTACCAGGATATGTTCCTCCCAGATTCCAGTTATATATTCTTGCCTTAGTAAGTCCCGCCTGATTCTCTGCCACCGTGGCAATTTTTGGCTTAAAATCAAAACCAAAAACTTGTGTCCCTTTATCAGGAGTACAGGACCCCCAGACGGACGCCGCCTGGGCCATATTCATGCCCGCGAGCATACAGAACACAATCGCCGCTATCTTTTTCATTCCCATCACACTTCCCTTACCGGCATTGCCCGTTCAGGATCTGAACCCTGGCATGCTCTACTGTCTGTTTCGCCAGCGTATAATTCACCTGGCACCGCTGATCTGCTTCGGTTCCCCATTGCACATTGAGGGAGCCGCTCTCCGCCAACCCCGTCATATACACCTGACCGTTGTCGCCCACGATAAAGCCCTGCGCTGTCTTCTGCATCGGGTCACTGACCGTTGCGCCAAATGGCACTGGTACACTGCCAACCTTAAGCAAGGTCATCAAAACACGCTGCCCCACGTTAGTAGCAAAGTCGGCGCGGATAACCGCCCCTCGCGTTGGAACCACGTTCTGGCTCGACAGCGTCAGGTCGACATTGTCCGGCAGTGTTTCGGTATTTAACCGCACCTGATTCTTACGATATGGGCTGCTGTACGGCACTATGGCATAACCCCGCCAGTCGGTTTTCACCCCAGTTTGGCCACCGACATCGACACCTACGGCACCCGGCGCTTTCACCAGTGTCACAGTTTCCCCAAGTAATTGACCGAAGGTCACACCGTTCTCATGCAAGACAACCCCCCCCTGCACTCCGTAATTCAGGCGCTGACTGTTGTTGTCATAACCATAACCGGCATTCACCTGCCCATAAGTACCACGGTAATCGGCATTCAGACTGCCGCTGTTACCCACACCGTTGGTACCGTACCCCTGCTGCACCCCCCAACTCAGGTTATTAGCGGCCAGGGCCGTTCCATTCATACCCGCAGTGTGGGTGGTCCCACCTTTCTGACTGGTATTCAGGCTGTAGCTGGCGTAGGTATTCCTCACCCAGCGGTCCAACGGCACGCTGACACCAAGCGAAAACACCTGGTCTTTGTCATACACGCGCCCGCTGCCATTGCTGCCGCTGGCGGTAGCGTTCTCGTTATAGCTGTAGTTCAACCCATAGCTGATACCGTTCCAGCTGTTGTTGTACCCCGCACCGATAGAGCGCATGGTGCGATTGCTATTCCAGTAATCTTCACTGATCCAGCTCAGCGAAAGGGTACCCGCCCCTTCCCACAGGTTCTGGTTCATGGTCAGTTCGGAACGGTTGCGGCGGCGTTCAACCAACGGTTGGCTGGCTTGGTCCCGATGGGTATCCAGTACTTCCTGCAAGGAGTAGTAGCCGTCGGTAGAGTAGCGGTAACCCGCAATCGCAAAGTTGGTCCCGGTCTGGACAAAGTTCTTGCTGTAACGGATACGCCACGACTGACCATTCTCCTGTGGTTGGTCTTTCATGGTCGACCATGCCTGGGTCACATCCGTCGACAAGGCACCAAAGTCACCCAGGTTTTTTCCCATCCCCAGCGCCAGAGAGTGGTACTTCTCGTTGGCGAACTGCCCACCGCCGTAGGCAGTCAGCCCATAGGGCAAGCCGTAAATTGCGGTGGCTTGGCCGAAGGGGGTTTTCTCCACGCTGCTGTCGTATGAGCGGTATTGCCCGCTGGTCACCGCGTATTTCAGGCGTCCTTCACGCTGCAGCACCGGCAGTGATGCATATGGCACCACCAGTTCCTGTTCACTGCCGTCCGACTCACGTATGGTCACGTACAGGTTGCCGCTGCCGCCGGTCGGGAACATGTCGTTGATTTCAAAAGCCCCTGGTGCCACAAAGGTCTGGTAAATCACATAGCCGTTTTGGCGGATGGTCACCTGGGCATTGCTCCGGGCAATACCCCGCACTGATGGTGCATAGCCCTTCAGGCTGTCGGGTATCATGTCATCGTCCGACGCCATCTGTGCACCACGGAACGGTACGCCGTCAAACACATCGCTTGGTGAAGTACTGTCCCCCAGCACCAGTTGGCTCTTGAGCGAAACGATATTGCGTGCAGCGTAGGTATACACTGTGCTCCATTCACTCTTACCTTGGCTGTCACGGTTCCAGGTGGTGTAGTTGCGCAACCGCCACGGGCCGAAGTTAATGCCAGGCCGCAGGTTGGCAAACTGACTATTGCTATCGCCGTTGTTATTGTCACGGGCAACGGTGTTTGCACCACTCAGGCTGTAATTCAGCAAGAAAGACGAAATACCATCATTCCACTGGGTTTCCGGTACGTAGCCCCGTGCTTTTTGCGACATCGCCGCCTGGGGAATACTCAGCAAGAGTTGTTGAGCACTGAAGCGGAACTCGGCGCTGGCTTGCGGGATGGCATTGAGGTTGGCACACTGTGCTTCAGCTTTCCCAATGGCAGGAAACAGGTCGGTTTTAACACCCATTTCATTCAGTTGAGCGACCGTCAGACAAGGCTGCAGCCCCTCTTTACCTTCGGCGCTTTTCCCTATCTTGAATTCAACTTCACGCGTGTCCTGCTGTTCATTATTGAGATAGATATCTACCCGGTAAGAGCCAGGAGCCTGCATCGCCCGCTCTTCAAACACTGACAGGTCGGTTTTCCCGTGTTGTGGATTATCTGTCTCCAGCAGCGCCGGGTTAAAAAACTCACGTGCCTGTGTTTCAAAGGACACCCCCCCCAACAGGGTCATGTGTACTGCAATAAAATACGCAAGCGGGCTGACACGCAGTGAAGACTGACTTTTTTGCATATTTCTAGTCATATAATTAACTTGGCCTTTGTCACTATTCATTCATTTTTCCAGCGGCCTACAGAAGAATGCCTTTTCTTCCGATGTTTTAACGTTCAAGGCTTTTCTGAGTTACCGCGTTTTTATCTGTACCCTTTGTGACTTAAAGTGAGCCAGTATGCTCTTTGCCGGCTCCGCCAAAATCATTGATGATGGTCCAACTCACGCTTCCACTACTCACACCGGCAGGCAAGGCGAAGCGGGCAGTAGTGCCTGGGGCCACAAGGGTTGCCTCTTTCACGTCCTTACCCGCCACTTTTACCTTTTGAAAGTTCATGTAGTACGGGGTCGGGTTGGTCACGCGAAGCTCATTACCACTGCGCTGCCAAGTGAGTTTGTCGGCCATGTTGTCTGGCGCCCCTTTCAATCCATGAGGGCGATAAATCAGCTTCATACGTGTTTTGATGGCAATTTGTAGCGTATTTCTGTCACTTTCTTTTTCTGCCGACGGAATGGCCTTGATGTTCATCCAGAATAGTGATTCCTTATCCTCTGGTAGATTGCCGCCCGCACGCACTACACGCAGCAGGTTCTCTTGCCCAGCGTCCAAGCGAAATAGCGGTGGGGTCACAATAAAGGGGGCTTTCTCAACACCATCGGTGCTTTCAACCCATGTCTGCACTAAATACGCTTTTTTATCCGGGTTGCTGACGCTCAGTGAAGACTCCTTCTTATTGCCGTCATAAATCAGTCGGGTTCCGCCTACAATGACACCTGCCTGTGACATATGAGCGGTAAATAACAGTGCTAAAATTAGCGCAGGTGAGAAATTCATATTTTATATCCTTCACGATATAAATAACGGGGCTATAGCCCCGTTATTTATAATTATCGCCAACCAGATTAGTTCTTAGTTATAAACAATAGAGAAGCTTGCTACTGCGTTGGCTGGGCCGCTGGTTACGGTTGCTGCCGTTGCGATATAACGCGCAACGAAATCAAGGTTGGCCGCACCTGATGTCAGAGCGTAATTGGTGGAAGCTGTATTTAACGGCAGTACGCTTTGTGATGCGTCAGCCAACTGGATACCCACACCTGTAGCGACGCCAGCGTCCTGAGTCAGGGCTAAAACGCTGTTGTCACCAGCAACGGTAGTGCCGTCGAATTTAACGTTGACGCTGTCTACGCCTGTTGGGCAACCACTCACCTGTAAGGTGAACTTGGTAGCTGCAGTTTTGTCACCCGCAGCAGCAAACGCAGTCTTAGACACTTTACCCAAACTAACATCTAAAGAACCGCTGGTAGCATTAGTAACGTTACAAGCAGCATCGATTACAGAACCGGTGAAATTAATCTGGCCATCAGCAGCAAAAGCAGAAACAGTGGCCATAGCGGCAGCAGCAACCAAAGTAGCAACGATAATATTCTTTTTCATTTAAGACTTTCCTTTCAAATGCGACCAATGCGCATTTATGATTTAACGTGACGTCGAAACATCAATCCATGCAATACTATTCATTACGGTTAAATAACCGCTCGGCCAATAGCGTCCTATAACGTCTCTGTGAAAGGCATTCACAAAAAGGATATTCTTCGCTTTACGCGAGGTGTCATTTAACGCGATTAATATAGACAAAAAAAGATAATACTGTAAATGTAATTTTTATTTATCAGCGATATAAAAAACTTATTTAAATTAAAAAAAACAATGAAAATCAGACTACTACACACACATGTTAACAACGCAACTACGACAAATTAATTTAAAATAATTTTATTCATCTCTTATAGGAAAAACTTATCACTGCAAACCATCATCAATTATCTAATTCGAATTCCAGGGTATCTTTACTCAAAAAGAGGCTTTATTGAATAAATCTAACTTCTGGCTGCAATCAGGATCAGAACACCACATTCCTTATCCTGTAGCGGCCACCCTGCGTGGATACCGATACCCATGAGGTTAAGCCTCTTTATCAAAGCGGGTTCGTCTACCTGCACTGGCTTTTCCATTCAACTTAATACGGAATGACGACCTTAATAACGCTCACTTTAAAATAATCACTTAACACTCTGTTTTAATGGATTTTATCAATAATCACCGCCTTACATCGACGCTTCATAAAATCCTACTTTCTGAGAACGCTAATGCCATCTACTAGCCGTAACGCAAACTGACTTCCTCTCGCGGGGTAAAACCCTCGTGATTATCCGCTAGAAACGCCACTTCATTATCCGCTCGCAGGCGCGGCAATCTCTCTATAGCAACTGCTCTGGTAGAACGCCGGTAGTCCTCTGTTGGCTTCGTCAATCATTTCCAGACATTTATCGAACGGCGAGGGGTGCACAGGGTTACTACTGAACCCTGTGACTGTCTACAGCGAAGTTGTTATTGATAAGTAAGCGTGAATGTCGCCGTCGCATTTGCCTTTCCAGGGGTTATATCATTAGAGGTTTGATAATAACGGGCCTGAAATGCGAGCGAGTTACTTCCTGATGTGGACAAACCGATTTCGACTTTGCTGCCGAGTGCTAATGGTTTGCTATCGTGCAAGATCTGGACAGCTGCACCAGTGGCGCTATTACCCGACGCGGTTAAATTCAATAATCCCTCTGCTGCATTTGGAGTATCACCGTCTATTTGGACAGTGACCCGTGTTTCAGCTGCGCATGTGAGAGGAATGGTAAAAACTTTAGTTCTAGCATCTCCGGGCCAAGAACCAACGCCCTTAAATGCATTTCTATCTACGTCTCCCATTACAACACTGATCGTGCTGCTGTCGACGCTACAGGTCAGTGTTTTTATATTGAATGAATTTATAGATACAGTAGGTTCTGGTTGCGTCCAGCTGGTTCTATTATTAAAAATAATAAATGAACCTACTTGTCGAGAACGTACAGAACCAGAGCCTGTGACCTGCGCTGTTTTATAAAGCTGTACCCCGATCTGACCTGTTATCGCCTGGGTTGATAACAAGCCATTGGCATTACAAAAAAGCCTGTTATTTGCATTCGTGTCGCCCATATTGGTTCCATCAACCCAAGCTAAGGTACCACAAGTGTTACCTGACTGCCCCTGAATTGCGTAGCCGACCCCTTCAACACCGGTAGCGTAGATTCTTTTACCATCGATTTTCGTTACGTACGTTCCAGCAGCTTTGATCCCAAAACTCTGACTAGTGATGAGCGGGACAGTATTTGTACACTTATATGTCTCAATAAAATCTGTAGTAATTAAGTTACCAATCGGTGAACCGACGGGTAAATCTTTTCGTATCGAAATATCGGGCAAGGTGAGTGTAGTCGCCGTTGTTTGGGCCGAACATGTGAAGGCTTGGGCACAGAATGGCATGAAAAACCATACTGACACGAAGAATAAACACACCTTGAATTTTATTTTTTTCACTTATACTTTACCTGAGTTATAATGAGCGACATATGGTTATTAACTAGATACAAATTGTTACCATGGGTAGATCTTGGCGTTTTCATGCCGACAGTGCGTTGAAACAACATTTTCTATCATGTGATAAAGATAAATCGCTATCTTTGAATCAAGATCTATTATAATACTTTCCTTCACAATCGAGAATGAACTATTTTTTATTAGCGATAGAAAAAAGTAATAATATCTTGAATTAAAAAATAGTAATAATTGTAAATTACCAATCACTTTATCCTTCGCATTGATAATCAAGATTTTTCTTGATAAAAATAAATTTTGTTATCACTGATAATTAAAAGTTTATTTACACGAATAGCATGTGGGGACTATAGTTCACCACATCAAGAAATACACAAGCATAAGTATGCGAGTTACCTTGATGTCCTCTTTAATGTATCAGCTTCGATAAATTTCTTATCGTGTTTATTGAGAGCAGCCTTTATATAAAGGCCGTTCTACACTTGTTCGCTAAAGAGTCAAACCATACTGACACCTCTTAATATAGAGAACAGTATTATTAACTAATAAAGTAAGTAAGGAATAACTTAATGAAAAAGAATATTATTGCAATGACCGTATTGGCTTCTTCTGTAGTTGGTACAACAGCATACGCTGCAGATGGGCAAATAAATTTCACCGGTGAAATCACTGATGCCGCTTGTGAAGTGACTAACTCTGTAGGTTCACCCTTGGAGGTAACGCTAGGTAAAATCTCAAAAACGGCATTCTCTTCGGTTGGCTCCAAGGTATCTACTACACAGTTTTCTCTGGAGTTGAAAAATTGCCCGGACACAGTAACCAGTGTGAAAATTAAATTTGATGGCGCGACTGTTAATGGCGACAACAGCGTATTAGCTCTGTCTCCTGATGTAGATGTTGCAGAAGGCGTTGGCATCCAGTTGTCTGACGCCAGCAACAATGTGTTGCCGTTGTTTAGCGCTTCCCAGGCTTATCCCTTGACAAAAGGTGCGGTGAATAACCTTGGTTTCACCGCGAGCTACATTGCTATCGCTGATGTTGCTGAGATTAAACCAGGTAAAGCTAACGCAACGGCTAACTTCACCATTAATTACAACTAAGGTCTGAGCAGCCCATTATTTGGGCTATGGCGTAAATATTGTGAACCCTGGCCGACACAAAAATGGGTTGGCCTATTTTTTTATAGATATTGGAGTCTCTTATGAAATTTTCCCCTATTACTCTACTGACGACATTGCTGGTGATCAGCAGTACTGCGCAGGCAGGTGTGGTTATCGGCGGTACACGTCTGATTTATGACGGTAGCAAGAAGGAATCTTCACTGGCCGTCAGCAACCCAGACAAAGTGCCCTACCTAATCCAGAGCTGGGTTGAGAACGACGTGGACGGCGCTAAAAAAGCCCCTTTCATGATCACTCCACCACTGTTCCGTTTAAATGCAGGGCAGGAAAACTTGATGCGTGTTGTCCGTGTGGGCGGCAATCTACCAGAAGATAAGGAATCACTGTTCTGGCTCAACATTAAATCCATCCCATCAACGGTAAAGGATGAGAGCAAGAATACTCTACAAATTGCGGTGAAAACACGTATCAAGCTGATTTATAGGCCTAAGAACCTGAAAGGCACCCCAGAAGAAGTGACTGACAAACTGATTTGGCAGCGTAATGGCAACACTCTGCAAGTCACCAACCCTACCTCTTTTTACATGAACTTCCAGCAAGTGAAAGTGACCGGTAAAGAAGTGAAAGAGGCAACTTATGTCGCACCAGGTGATACGGCGAGATTTACATTGCCAGCAGGAGCTACCGGCAACAGCGTAAGCTGGATGATTATCAGTGATTACGGTGCCGTGGGCAAAGAACATGTGAGCAAAATGTAACTATCTTAAGTAAAAGTAAATTATCCAAGAAATTCAGCACGCACTCAAAAATGCTAATACAACGGTCGAACAGTTTCCTTGCAAACAATGGATTAAAACGGATGAATAATAAAAATTATATACACCGCTTACTACGTGTCAGCAAGTGGGGGTATTTAATTACCGCTCAATTAACTTTATTGGCTAGCGTATCTTTCGATGCACAGGCTCAGGACTACTTTAATCCAGCGTTGCTTGAGATTGATAATTCACATCAAGGCAGCGCAGATCTGAGCGTATTTGAAGATAGTAATATGCAGATCCCGGGCACTTATCGAGTTGATATTTATCTCAACAAAGAACGCCAGAGCACAAGTGATGTTGAGTTTAAAGCGTCGAAAAATAAAGAAGGTAAAGAAAGCCTGCAACCTTGCCTGAGCGTTGAACAATTACAAGCTATGGGGGTAAGAACAGAACTGTTTACCAACATCAGTGATGTGGAAAACCAGTGTGCTAATTTAGGTGCAATTCCGCAGGCCAGTGCTGAATTTCGCTTCAGCGCTCAGCAGTTGCTGCTGAGTGTTCCACAGGCAGCCATGTCGCAGAAGGCTCGTGGCTATGTACCTGAAGAACAGTGGGATAATGGCATTTCAGCCTTTTTGTTAAACTACAGTCTGAAAGGTGCCACTGCCAGTACGAACAACGCTAACAGCAGCAGTCAGTTTGCCAACCTGCGGCCCGGTATAAATATCGGGCCCTGGAGGTTACGCAACTATACCACTTGGCAACGTGATAATAGCGGGCAGGATAAATGGAGTACTGTCTACTCATACGCACAACGCGACGTCATCGCGCTGAAGAGTCGACTGATTCTGGGGGACAGTACTTCGCCAAGCGACGTGTTTGACAGCGTACCGTTCCGTGGTGCACAGATGGCGTCGGACGATGACATGATACCCGACAGCCTGAAAGGCTATGCCCCGGTAGTACGTGGCGTGGCGCGAACCAATGCTCAGGTTGTCATTCGCCAGAACGGCTATGTGATTTACCAGAGTTTTGTAGCTCCAGGTGCATTTGAAATCAATGATATGTACCCGACCGGCAGCAGCGGTGACCTGTTTGTGACAATCAAAGAAGCCGACGGCAGTGAGCAACAACTTGTCATACCATTTGCTTCACTTCCCGTACTGCAGCGTGAAGGATATTTCAAATATACCTTAACCGGTGGGCAATATCGTTCCTATGACAGCAAAGTGGCTCAGACGCCTTTCAGCCAACTGACGGGTATATACGGTCTGCCTCACGGCTTAACCGCCTATGGCGGTGTACAATTTGCGAATAATTACCAGTCAGTGGCAATCGGTTTGGGTAAAAACCTTGGCCGTTTCGGCGCACTTTCCACTGATATCACCCATACCAGGTCTACGCAGCAGGATCAGCCAGATGAGAGTGGCCAATCATTACGTATCCGCTATAGCAAGAATATTGTTCAGACAGGAACCAACCTTGCGATTGCCGGATATCGATACTCAACCGACGGCTACTACAGCCTGCAAGAGGTTATGGATACCTATCGAAATGAAGGTGTGCAGTCGCAGATGGAACGCAGGCGCAACCGTTCCGAAGTGACACTCAGTCAAAACCTGTGGGAAGGCGCTGGTGCTTTATCTTTGAGCTGGGTGAGCGAGGACTATTGGAACAACAACCGAACCATGCGTTCTATCGGTACCGGTTACAATAACAGTTGGAATGGCATCAATTATGGATTTTCTTACAACTACAACGAAGATTCAGTAGCTAGCGGCAACAATAGGGGAAACAGCGGGCGCACCTACGAACGTGATCAGGTATTTTCCTTCAATGTAAGCGTGCCACTCAATCGTTGGATGGGAAATAGCTATGCCACCTATAGCATGAGCACTAGTCAGAAAAACGCCACAACAAACACTGTGGGCCTGAGTGGTACCGCGTTGACGAACAACAATCTGAACTGGAGTATGCAGCAAGGGCACGTCAACCAGGGCGGGGGCAGCACGACTAACCTGAATGCAGATTATCGCGGAACCTACGGCCAAATCAACGCTGGTTACGCCTATGAACCAAATAGCCAAAGGCTGAGCTATGGCCTGCAGGGTGGTATTGTAGCGCATGAGGATGGAGTGACTTTTGGCCAGCAACTGGGAGAAACAACTGTACTGGTAAAGGCGCAGGGTGCTGCCGGTGTGAGTGTAGGCAACCAAGCGGGGGTTAAAACCGACGGGCGTGGCTACGCCATCGTCCCTTATGGCACTCCTTACCGTAAAAATCAGGTGCAGTTAAATACCGAAACGCTACCGTATGAGGTTGATATAGTGCAAAACACCCAAAGTGTTGTTCCTACTCGGGGAGCTTTAGTCCGCGCCACCTTCGAGGCTAACGTCGGACAACGTGCGATGATGACAGTGTTACGGAAAGATGGAACCCCTGTACCGTTCGGCGCAACAGTGACTAATCAGGCACAGAAAACCGAACAGGGTTTTATCGTTGGAGACAACGGTCAAGTGTATCTGACTGGTCTTGCTGAACGCGGTGTTGTTAATGTTCAGTGGGGCAATGGCACAGAGCAGAAATGCCAAGTCAGTTACTCGTTGACCAAAAAAGCACAAAATACGATGAATGTTCCTGAGCTAAGCGGACAGTGCAAATGATTATACCGATAGATTATCGAAAGCACTGCCGGTGTGGCATTGGCTGCCGCCTGCTAATTGGTTCTCGAGTTTAGGGGAAAAAAGTGGCGGTTGTGTTGTGCTGGAAAAATACCTGCAGGCTATTGTCCCCCAACCCTTATGTCTTGATCTTCTCCGCTAAGGCGGAGAAGATCAAGACATAAGGGTTGGGGTGAGGGGCAACTACAGCACAAACTTCTCGATCGCCAGTGCGACGCCGTCTTCGGTATTGGTGCCGGTTACGTGCTGGGCAATTTCCTTTAATTCTGGAATAGCATTGCCCATCGCTACGCCCATCCCGGCATACTCGATCATCGCAATATCATTAGCCTGATCGCCTAACGCCATCACGTTTTCCTGCTTGATACCCAAATGTTCGGCCAGCATTCTGACGCCCGCGCCCTTATCCACATTCTTATGCAGGATCTCCAGGAAGTAAGGGGCGCTTTTCATGATGGTGTAGCGATCCCAGGCCTCTGAAGGCAAGCGGGCTATCGCATCGTCCAGCAAGGCAGGCTCATCAATCATCATCACCTTCGGGAAACGCATAGTGCGATCCATCTCTTCCACGCTGCGGTATTTCAGCGGGATACCGGTCATTTGGGATTCATGGACGGTATATTTGCCAATGTCTTTATTCGGCGTGTAAAGGGTATCAAAATCAAACGCCTGATAATGAACGCCAAGCTCCCGTGCCAACTGCTCAAAATAGAGATAATCGTCAAAGCCGAGAGTTTCTTGCAGCACACAGGCACCGTCCGTCGCCTTCAACACCAGGGCACCGTTATAGGTGATGCAGAAATCGCCCTCACCCTGAATATCCAACTGACGCAGATAGTCCTGCACGCCGACATAAGGCCGCCCGGTAGCCAGCACCACATGCACGCCTTTAGCGCGCGCGGCGGTCAGCGCCTGCTTTACCGCAGGCGTAATCTGGTGCTGCGGATTGAGCAGCGTGCCGTCCATATCAATTGCAATCAGTTCAATAGCCATTCGAGTGTCTCCCAGTGGTTTTTTCTCATGCTAACGCGTTTCAGCTTGCCATGTTAGTGCTAAAAACGGCATAAAAAAATCCGCGCGGGCGAACCGGCGCGGATTTTTAATAGCCAAATAAGGCGTTAGATATCGATATTCGCCGCTTTCAGGGCGTTTTCTTCGATAAAGGCACGACGTGGTTCAACCGCATCGCCCATCAGGGTGGTGAACAGCTGATCGGCTGCAATAGCGTCTTTCACCGCTACGCGCAGCATACGCCGCTGATCGGGATCCATGGTAGTTTCCCACAGCTGATCCGGGTTCATTTCGCCCAGCCCTTTATAACGCTGGATCGACAGGCCACGGCGCGATTCTTTCACCAGCCACTCCAACGCCTGTTCGAAGCTGTCTACCGGCTGGCGACGTTCGCCACGTTCGATATAGGCATCTTCTTCCAGCAGGCCACGCAGTTTTTCGCCCAGCGCACAGATCCTGCGGTATTCACCTCCGCGGATAAATTCAAAGTCCAGCGGGTAGTCAGTATCCACACCATGGGTACGAATACGCAGCACCGGTTCGAACATCTGGCGTTCACGGTTTTCAACCAGCACAGAACTGTAGCTGCTACCGTGCTGCTCGTTATCGTTGAGCAATTTCACCAGCGATTCGATCCAGCTTTCCACCTTGGCACGGTCGCCCAGATCTTCTTCGTTCAAGGTTGGCTGGTAGATCAGGTTGTTCAGCAACGCGCGTGGATAGCGGCGTTCCATCCGGCCAATCTGTTTCTGCACGGCGTAATGTTCAGCCACCAGCTTCTCTAACGGCTCACCCGCCAAGGCTGGTGCAGAACCGTTGGTGTGCAGGGTCGCGCCGTCGAGGGCGATGGAAATCTGATACTGATCCATCGCTTCGTCGTCTTTGATGTACTGCTCCTGCTTGCCTTTTTTCACCTTGTACAACGGCGGCTGGGCAATATACACGTGGCCACGCTCGATGATTTCCGGCATCTGACGATAGAAGAAGGTCAACAGCAGCGTACGGATGTGCGAGCCGTCGACGTCGGCATCGGTCATGATAATGATGCTGTGATAACGCAGTTTGTCCGGGTTGTATTCGTCACGGCCAATGCCGCAACCCAGCGCGGTGATCAGCGTGGCAACTTCCTGTGAGGACAGCATCTTGTCGAAGCGGGCTTTCTCAACGTTGAGGATTTTCCCTTTCAGCGGCAAGATCGCCTGGTTCTTACGGTTACGGCCCTGCTTGGCTGAGCCGCCCGCGGAGTCCCCTTCCACCAGGTAGAGTTCGGACAACGCCGGGTCACGTTCCTGACAGTCCGCCAGTTTGCCTGGCAAGCCAGCCAAATCCAGCGCGCCTTTACGGCGGGTCATTTCACGCGCTTTACGCGCCGCTTCACGAGCACGGGCCGCATCGATGATTTTACCAACCACGATTTTGGCGTCTGCTGGGTTTTCCATCAGGTAATCCACCAGCTTCTCGTTCATCAGCGATTCGACCGCCGTTTTCACTTCCGAAGACACCAGCTTGTCTTTGGTCTGGGAAGAGAATTTAGGATCGGGCACTTTCACCGACACCACGGCAATCAGACCTTCACGCGCATCGTCACCGGTGGCGCTGATTTTGGACTTTTTGCTGTAGCCTTCTTTATCCATGTAGGTGTTCAGGGTACGGGTCATCGCGGCACGGAAGCCGGCCAGGTGAGTCCCCCCATCACGCTGCGGGATGTTGTTGGTGAAGCAGTAGATGTTTTCCTGGAAACCATCGTTCCACTGCAGCGCCACTTCCACACCGATATCGTCTTTCACGGTTGAGAAGTAGAACACCGTTGGGTGGATCGGCGTCTTGTTCTTGTTCAGGTATTCCACAAACGCACGGATACCGCCTTCATAATGGAAGTGGTCTTCTCTGTCGTTGCGCTTGTCTTTCAGGCGAATAGAGACGCCCGAGTTGAGGAACGACAGTTCACGCAGGCGCTTGGCCAGGATGTCGTACTCAAACTCGACGTTATTGGTAAAGGTCTGGAAGCTCGGCCAGAAGCGTAGGGTAGTCCCAGTCTGGTCGGTTTCACCGACGACTTTTAGTGGGGCCTGTGGTTCGCCATGCTTGTAAGTTTGCTCATGGACCTTGCCTTCGCGGCGGATCACCAGTTCCAGCTTTTCTGACAGGGCGTTAACAACCGAAACGCCTACGCCGTGCAGACCGCCGGATACCTTATAGGAGTTGTCGTCAAACTTACCGCCGGCGTGCAGTACGGTCATGATGACCTGTGCCGCAGACACCCCTTCCTCTTCGTGGATACCGGTTGGGATACCACGGCCATCATCCTGCACCGAGACGGAGTTGTCGGCGTGGATCGTCACCTGAATGTCGCTACAGTGGCCAGCGAGTGCTTCGTCGATAGCGTTGTCCACGACCTCGAATACCATGTGGTGCAGACCGGTGCCGTCATCAGTATCACCGATATACATGCCCGGACGCTTACGTACCGCATCCAGCCCTTTTAATACCTTGATACTTGAGGAGTCATAAGAATTCGACATCAACGTTTCTCGCTCATTTTAGTCCTGTGGTTGAACCTCTATTTTACCTTGTTCCACGCGGAACATCTTGCCCTTTTCACCCATCATGTCGGTTACTTGTTCAGCGCTTACCGCACTGACAAAAACCTGAGCCTGGGTGGCTTTCAGGCGATCGGCCAGCAACCGGCGACGGCCGGTGTCCAGCTCGGAGGCAAAATCATCAATCAGATACAGGCAACGCCGCCCGCTCTGGCGGGTGAGAAACTCACCCTGCGCCAAGCGCAATGCGCACATCAGCAGTTTAAGCTGACCGCGCGATAACAAATCCTCTACCGGCGTACCTTCGGCACGAATGCGGAAGTCCGCTTTATGCGGCCCCACCGCGGTATAGGTTAACGCCCTGTCGCGCTCAAACTGGCGCTCCAGCAGCTCTCCGTAGTCGCTCTCTTTGTCCCAGCCACGCTGGAAAGAGAAACTCAGGGCAAATTCGGGCAAAAACTGCGCGCAGGTCGCGGTGATATCCGCGGCAATTGCATCGCTGTAAGCTGCCCGCCACTCGCTGATACGCTCGGCCAACGGGATCAGTTCCTGATCCCAGGCGCGGATCTGCGCATAGCGATTGACCTGGCGCAGCGCGGCATTGCGCTGCTTCAGTAACCTTTTCAGGTTGCTCCAGGCGGTGAAAAAACCGGGTTCGTTGTGAAAACACCCCCAGTCCAGGAAGGCACGCCGATACTTCGGCCCGCCATTAAGCAGGGTAAAACCTTCGGGGGTGATCAACTGCATGGGCAGTAGCTGTGCCAGCTCTGCCACCTTATGGCCATCGCGGCCATCGATGCGCACTTTGCTGTCACCCTGACGGCTTTTACTCAGTCCTACCGATAATTCGCGCCCGCTGCCTTCGATCCGGCCATGCAACACAAACTCCGGCTGATCGTGGCGGATCACTCGCCCGGCCTGCAGGCTGCGAAATGCGCGCCCATGGCCAAGGGTATACACCGCCTCCAGCACGCTGGTCTTGCCGCTGCCGTTGGCCCCCACCAGGAAGTTAAACCCCGGGGCAGGTGCCAGATCGGCAGCTTCGATATTGCGGAAATCTTTAATCAGTAAGCGCGTCAGAGCCATACTGTAGTTGTCTTAATCATCTAACAATCCAGGGCGTTATCGTCGCAGGTCATTTGCGTGCGGCCAGCACACAGCAACCGCAGCGTACTTAAAGTACGTGAGGATTGCGAGCACTGCCCAATCGCAAAGGGGCAAGTAAGATAGCCCGATAATTTCTACAGTCGCATTGGCATGACGACGTAGGCGGCAGACTTACTGGCACCGTCTTCGATCTGCACGCTGGAAACGGAATCGGTCAGCAGCAGGCGCACATTTTCACACTTGAGCGCGTTCAGCACGTCCAGCACATAGCTGACGTTGAAACCAATTTCCATCTCGGTGCCATCATAGCTGACATCGAGGATCTCTTCCGCCTCTTCCTGTTCCGGGTTGTTGGCGGTGATCTTGAGCTGGTTCTGGCTGACGTACAGGCGCACACCGCGGAACTTTTCGTTCGACAGAATGGCCGCACGGGCAAACGCCTGCTTGAGCAGGTCACAGCCCGCATCCAGCGTTTTGTCCGGATTTTTCGGCAATACGCGGCGATAATCAGGGAAACGGCCATCAACCAGCTTGGAGGTGAAGATAAAGTCACCGACGTGAGCGCGGATGTTGTTGCTGCCAATCTGCACCCGTAGCGGCGTATCACCACCGTCCAGCAAGCGGACCAGCTCCATCACCCCTTTACGCGGCACGATCACCGAATGAGTAGGCAACTGCTGGCCAATCGGCATCGAACACACCGCCAGGCGGTGGCCGTCGGTAGCCACGGTGCGCAGCTCTTCCCCTTCGGTTTCAAACAGCATACCGTTCAGGTAATAACGCACATCCTGATGAGCCATCGAAAACTGGGTGGCTTCGATCAGGCGCTTTAACGTCGCCTGCGGCAAGGTGAACTCCACCTCGCTCTGCCAATCATCCAGATTCGGGAAGTCTATCGCCGGCAGCGTGGACAGCGAGAAGCGGCTGCGGCCAG
Organism: Serratia sp. PL7; assembly: GCF_945957435.1. Classification (NCBI taxonomy): domain Bacteria; kingdom Pseudomonadati; phylum Pseudomonadota; class Gammaproteobacteria; order Enterobacterales; family Yersiniaceae; genus Serratia; species Serratia sp. PL7. Next base: position 50,126 of record NZ_CAMFLB010000029.1, read on the forward strand.
AACGCACCAGCATACGGTCGCCTTCGAGGATCACCGTAATCTCAGCCCCTTCCGGCAGGCCACGGCAGATATCAAAGAATTTACGCGCGGGGACGGTCGTCGCGCCCGCTTCATGGGGCTGAGACAGGGCAACGCGGGCCACCATCTCCATCTCCAGATCGGTACCTGTCAGCAACAGGGAACCTTCCGTCACCTGCAGCAGCAGGTTACCCAGAATTGGCAGCGTCGGGCGGCCACCCAGTGGGCTGCTCACCTGTTGCAGCGGTTTTAGCAGATGCTCACGTTCAACGATAAATTTCATATGGGCTATGACGACAATGTTCTGATTAAATTGGAGAAATCTTCTTTGATGTCGTGACTTTCCTCACGCAGCTGCTCAATCTTCCGGCAGGCGTGCAACACCGTAGTATGGTCGCGGCCACCAAACGCATCGCCGATTTCTGGCAGGCTGTGGTTGGTGAGCTCTTTTGCCAATGCCATCGCCATCTGGCGCGGGCGGGCAACCGAGCGCGAACGCCGTTTAGACAGCAGGTCCGCGATTTTGATTTTGTAGTACTCGGCCACCGTCTTCTGGATATTGTCGATGGTGACCAGCTTTTCCTGCAACGCCAGCAGATCCCGCAGTGCTTCACGCACGAAATCGATGGTGATGGCGCGGCCAGTAAAGTTGGCGTTGGCGATCACCCGGTTCAGCGCCCCTTCGAGCTCACGCACGTTGGAACGCAGGCGTTTGGCGATAAAGAACGCCACTTCGCCCGGCAGACGGATATCGTTCTCGTCGGCCTTTTTCATCAGGATCGCGACGCGGGTTTCCAGTTCCGGCGGCTCGATCGCCACCGTCAGGCCCCAGCCGAAGCGGGATTTCAAACGATCTTCCACCCCGTTGATCTCTTTTGGATAGCGATCCGAGGTCAGGATGATCTGTTGATTGCCTTCCAACAGGGCGTTAAAGGTATGGAAGAACTCTTCCTGTGAACGCTCTTTGTTGGCAAAGAATTGAATATCATCGATCAGCAACGCATCCACCGAGCGGTAGTAGCGTTTGAATTCTTCAATGGCGTTATTTTGCAGCGCCTTGACCATGTCCTGCACAAAGCGTTCCGAGTGCATATACACCACTTTGGCATTGGCCTTACGCGCCATGATGCCGTTGCCTACCGCATGCAACAGGTGCGTTTTACCCAGGCCGGTACCGCCATACAGGAACAGTGGGTTATAAGCGCCCCCCGGATTGTCTGCCACCTGCCGCGCCGCAGCACGAGCCAGCTGGTTAGACTTACCCTCAACGAAGTTATCGAAGGTGTGCTTGGGGTTGACGTTGGAACGATAGGACAGCTCAGGCGGCGGTGCCGCATTGTCCCAGCTTGGGCGGGACGGTGCAGCCGTGCGCACCACCGGGGCAACCGGAGCGCTGTTGACGCTGGCCATCACGGGCTGGCTGAGGGTTTGTGTCAGTGGCTTGCTGCCCACCTCAAAACGCAACAGCGGCGCATCCGTACCGCAGAAATCATTCAACAGGCCATTGATATTGTTTAAGTACTTATCGCGAACCCAATCCAGCACAAAACGATTGGGCGCATACAGCGCCAGGGTATTGTCACTCAGTTCCGCCTGCAATGGGCGTATCCACATACTAAATTCTGTGGCAGGTAACTCATCCTGCAATCGGGCAAGACACTGCTGCCAAAGCGAAAGTGACACGGCGGACTCCACTCGAACAAGATCAATAAAAAGAAAAGAATCAGGCTACTTTTTTATAACTCATGATTTTTGACACACGCCCGGTATTGGCTGAAAAACCTGTAGGGTATGCGAACCGCCTTTCACGGTTTATGCCCTTAACGATCCTGATTTGGGATCGCGATCGGAATGACGGATCATAGCGCAATCTGCGCAAGAGATCCTCCCCTTCATCACAGATTAGATCCATTTTATCCACAGCCCGTGAAGAGTGGCCAGTTTTTAACCAGCCCTGGATCGACACCGATGAGATCTGAGCCTGTGGGGCCGGGTTTTAGCGCCTTTCACAGGTTATACCTGGTTATCCACGCGGATCCTTGCAGAAAACACGCAGGATCGTACGGAGATCCTTGTGATTTACCCCCGAGTCCGTATAATCTTCGCCCACGTGTGATACCTGGTTCCTTAATGGTGAGTCATTTAGCCAAGACAGGATTCTGCGGTGACCACGGGCCAACACCGGATTTTACTCCGAATTGGCAGACAACCAGGTAGGCTAGCGCGATGTGAATTGACTCAGGACTGTACAATTATTACAATCCCGCCTCTTTATGTATTGCGATTGAGGCGTCGGTCATCTTCACGCCGAGTAGCCAAACGCATTTGACTTATCAGTATTTCATTTAAGTTTAGGTAGAAATCGCTATGAAACGCACTTTCCAACCGTCCGTACTGAAGCGTAACCGTAGCCACGGTTTCCGTGCTCGTATGGCCACCAAGAATGGTCGTCAAGTTCTGGCCCGCCGTCGTGCGAAAGGCCGTACTCGTCTGACTGTTTCTAAGTAATAAAAGCTAACCCGCTGAGTGGTTAAGCTCGCTTTTCCTAGGGAGTTACGTTTGTTAACTCCCACTCATTTCACTTTCGTCTTCCAGCAGCCACAACGGGCTGGCACGCCGCAAATCACCATCCTCGGCCGCCTGAACCAGCTGGGGCATCCCCGCATCGGTCTTACCGTCGCCAAAAAACACGTCAAGCGCGCGCATGAACGCAACCGGATCAAACGCCTAACCCGCGAGAGCTTCCGTTTACGTCAGCACGAACTACCGGCGATGGATTTTGTGGTGGTGGCCAAAAAAGGGATAGCGGATTTGGATAATCGTGCACTGACGGAAGCTTTGGAAAAATTATGGCGTCGCCACTGTCGCCAGGCTCCCGCATCCTGATCGGGCTGGTTCGGGCGTATCAGCTCGTGCTCAGCCCGCTGCTTGGGCCACGTTGTCGCTTCCAGCCGACATGTTCTCATTACGCAATTGAGGCATTACGCAGGTTTGGCATGTTAAAAGGCAGTTGGTTGACATTGAAACGCGTATTAAAATGCCACCCTTTGAACCCAGGTGGCGATGATCCCGTGCCGCCGAAAACCGACGATAACAGAGAACACTAACGATGGATTCGCAACGCAATCTTCTCCTCATCGCTCTGCTGTTCGTGTCTTTCATGATCTGGCAGGCCTGGCAAGTGGACAACGCTCCGCAACCAGCAGCCACCCAGACCACGCAACAGACTGCGAACCCAGCAACCGGTGATGCCGCAAGTTCAGCTGTACCAGGCAGTGGCCAGGGTAAACTGATCACCGTTAACACTGACGTGCTGTCGCTGACCATCAATACCCGTGGTGGCGATATCGAGCAGGCTAAACTGTTGGCCTACCCGGATACCCTGGGTTCATCGACTCCATTTACGCTGCTGGAATCCACTCCGTCATTCGTCTACCAGGCACAAAGCGGCCTGACGGGCAGAGACGGCCCGGATAACCCGGCAAACGGCGAGCGTCCTCTGTTTGAGGCGGCGCAGGATACCTTCACGCTGGCTGATGGCCAGGATGAACTGCGTATTCCGCTGACCTTTACCGGCAAAGACGGCTCGGTCTTCACCAAGACCTTTGTGCTCAAGCGTAACCATTATGCCGTTGGCGTGGACTATTCCATCGTCAACAAAAGCGCGACTCCGCTGGAACTGACCCTGTTTGGCCAGTTGAAGCAGACCACCGACTTGCCTAAGCATCGTGACACCGGCAGCAACAACTTTGCGCTGCATACCTTCCGTGGTGCGGCTTACTCTTCCAGCGACAACAAATACCAAAAGTATGCGTTCGACAAGGATGAGAATCTGAACGTCACCACCCAGGGCGGCTGGATTGCGATGTTGCAACAGTACTTCGCCACCGCGTGGGTGCCGCAGACTCAGGGCGTCAACACGTTCTATACCTCTAAGCCAGGTACCAACCTGTCTGCCATCGGCTTTAAAGCTGAGCCAGTAATTGTACAGCCAGGTGCTGAGAAGCAGCTGAATGCAACCCTGTGGGTTGGCCCAGAGCTGCAAGATCAGATGGCCCAACTGGCACCGCATCTGGATCTGACCGTTGATTACGGCTGGCTGTGGTTCATCTCCCAACCGCTGTTCAAACTGCTGAAGTTCATTCACAGTTTCATCGGCAACTGGGGCTTCTCGATCATCATCATCACCTTCATCGTGCGCGGCATCATGTACCCGCTGACCAAAGCGCAGTACACCTCGATGGCCAAAATGCGCATGCTGCAGCCAAAACTGCAGGCGATGCGTGAACGTATCGGTGATGACAAGCAGCGTATGAGCCAGGAAATGATGGCGTTGTACAAAGCTGAGAAGGTGAACCCGTTAGGGGGTTGCTTGCCGCTGGTTATCCAGATGCCAATCTTCCTGGCCCTGTACTACATGCTGATGGGCTCGGTTGAGCTGCGTCATGCGCCGTTCATCTGGTGGATCCATGACCTGTCGGCGCAAGACCCGTACTACATCCTGCCAGTGCTGATGGGTGTGACCATGTACTTCATCCAGAAGATGTCACCAACCACCGTGACTGACCCGATGCAGCAGAAAATCATGACCTTTATGCCGGTGATCTTCACAGTGTTCTTCCTGTGGTTCCCGTCTGGTCTGGTGCTGTACTATATCGTCAGTAACCTGGTGACCATCGTCCAGCAGCAGCTGATTTACCGCGGGCTGGAAAAACGTGGTCTGCACAGCCGCGACAAGAAGAAAGTCTAGTCTTGTTTTAGGCAACATCCGTAGGGGCCAGTGCCCCTACGACACCAGCCACGTTGCCAGTAGAGGCGGTCATTAGACCGCCTTTTTGCATATTGTCAGAGAGATAAACCGCTATGAACACCACCGATACCATCGCTGCTCTTGCTACTCCGCCCGGACGCGGCGGTGTCGGCATCCTGCGCATTTCAGGCCGCGGAGCCAAGGACGTTGCCCTGGCGGTACTCGGTAAACTGCCCAAGCCTCGTTATGCCGATTATCTGCCGTTCCGTGACGCCGAAGGCAGCACGCTGGATCAGGGGATTGCACTGTGGTTCCCCGGCCCCAATTCCTTTACCGGTGAAGACGTGCTGGAACTACAGGGCCACGGTGGGCCGGTGATCCTCGATCTGCTGCTCAAGCGCGTGTTGGCGCTGCCAGACGTGCGGATTGCCCGCCCAGGAGAGTTCTCGGAGCGCGCTTTCCTCAATGACAAGCTGGATTTAGCCCAGGCTGAAGCCATTGCCGATCTGATTGATGCCAGTTCCGAACAGGCAGCCCGTTCAGCGATGAACTCGCTGCAAGGCGCTTTTTCCATCCGTATCCATCAGCTTGTGGAAGCGCTCACTCACCTGCGCATCTATGTAGAAGCGGCGATCGACTTCCCGGATGAGGAGATCGACTTCCTTTCGGACGGTAAAATCGAAGCTCAGCTGAACGGCGTGATGGCCGATCTGGACGGCGTACGAGCCGAAGCGCGTCAAGGCAGCCTGCTGCGTGAAGGGATGAAGGTAGTGATCGCCGGGCGGCCCAACGCTGGCAAATCGAGCCTGCTCAATGAGCTGGCAGGACGTGAAGCGGCTATCGTCACCGACATTGCAGGTACCACGCGCGATGTGTTGCGCGAACATATTCATATCGATGGCATGCCACTGCACATTATCGATACCGCCGGGCTGCGGGAAGCCAGCGACGAAGTTGAGCGTATCGGCATCGAACGTGCCTGGAACGAGATCGAACAGGCGGATCGCGTGCTGTTTATGGTGGATGGCACCACCACCGACGCCACCGAACCCGCCGAGATCTGGCCAGAATTTATGGCACGTCTGCCCAGCACTTTGCCGATCACCGTCGTGCGCAACAAGGCCGACATTACCGGCGAGGCATTGGGCCTGAGCGAAGTAAATGGTCACTCACTTATTCGCCTGTCGGCGCGTACCGGTGAGGGGATCGACCTGCTGCGTGACCATCTGAAGCAGAGCATGGGCTTCACCAGCAATATGGAAGGTGGCTTCCTGGCCCGCCGCCGTCATTTGCAAGCACTGGAGCAGGCGGCACAGCATCTGGTGCAGGGTAAAGAACAGTTAGTGAGCGCTTACGCGGGGGAGTTGCTGGCCGAAGAACTGCGGTTGGCACAGCAGGCATTGAGCGAAATCACCGGGGAGTTTACCTCCGATGACCTGCTCGGGCGCATCTTCTCCAGCTTCTGTATTGGTAAGTAACCCAAGGTTCAGATACACGACCTCTTCAGCGTCCAAAGCCAAGCATTAACTCACTGTTTATGCTTGGCTTTATTTTTACACCCGCCAAAGTCTGCCCCGCGCCGCACTCCTGCCACTCCGCTGTTTTTTCATTCAACAGAAGAATAATTAAGAAAAAGATCATGCGAATTCTTAATGAAAAATCTTAACGTAATGCTTACTCTAGCACTCCAGTTTTTTTATGAGCCTCGGTCATGGAGTGAACAATGGCTTGTCATTTTATCCGATGGGATACGGTTGCAGAGCGTTTAGAGACCCATCGGCTACCTAAAGACCTGATCGAAAGAACTGCTAGCTTCTCCGTCAAGCGCCGTCGGCGTTTTTTGCAAGGCCGGATCCTGTTGGCCGAAATGATATTTTATTTGTATGGTATCCCGGTACTTCCCCCCATTGCTACGGCACCGACCGGGCGACCGTGCTTTGCCGATCATCATCTACCTGACTTCAGCCTCGCCTATGCTGGCAATACCATAGGCGTGCTACTGAGCCTGGAAGGCAAGGTAGGGTTGGATATTGAGGTGATGCGCGCGCGGAGTCACAACCTGCTGCATCAATACTCCAGCACCACAGAGAACGCCTGGATTGCGGCACAGCACGACCGTTTGGAAGCTGAAACCCAACTGTGGAGCATTCGCCAATGCGTGCTGAAACTGGCCGGCTTGGGTAACAGCGGCCAGGGTTTGCTGAATTTGCACCCTTTTTCCGGCCAATTACGCTGCAACACCCTACCCAACGTGCACGTCATGAGTGATGCAGGTGAGTATCTCAGCTGGGCCTGTGCCCATCAGCCTGGCTTGGATCGGCTGATCTGCTGGCAATATGACGAAAGCCAGGGCTTACAGAAATGCGACGAAATTTCATCACGTAACCCACCTCCCTCCACGCACTTTTTGAAATTGACCAGCCTCGCTTCTGTTACACGTTGAAAGCACCGATTTAACGTCTGTCTTCGGGGGAATATACAAAACAAAACTTTCCTTAACGCATGATTTACTGCTTTGAATTGTAAAAACAGATAAAAACTTAGACTCTGCCTAGGATACATCACCTATTTGCCCTATTATCTGCTGGTTGTTCTAAGCTGAGTCTGTTCATCAGAAAAGGGAGAATCAAAATGTCAGAGCAAGCACTAAAGATCGTCACGCTACTGGGGAGCCTGCGTAAAGGCTCTTATAACGCCATAGTCGCACGCGCTTTACCTCAGTTAGCTCCTCAGGGTGTCACTATCGAAGCCCTTCCCTCCATACGCGATATCCCACTGTACGATGCAGACCACCAGCAAGAAGAGGGTTTCCCGGCCACGGTAGAAGCCATTGCCGAACAAATCCGCCAGGCTGACGGCGTGATCATCGTAACGCCAGAATATAACTACTCTGTGCCAGGTGGCCTGAAAAACGCCATCGACTGGCTGTCCCGTTTGCCTAACCAACCGTTGGCCGGCAAACCGGTGGCGATCCAGACCAGCTCAATGGGGCCGATTGGCGGCGCACGTTGCCAATATCACCTACGCCAGATCCTGGTGTTCCTGGATGCCATGGTAATCAACAAACCTGAGTTTATGGGGGGAGTGATACAGAATAAGGTTGATGAGCAGGCGGGTGAACTGGTTGACCAAGGCACACGGGATTTCCTGACCGGCCAGTTGTCCGCATTCAGCGACTATATCCGCCGCGTAAAATAAGCTGCCAGGCGGCGCCCGGAGATAACACTATCGAAGGCGCCGTTTTTAATCGTTTTCTCATTAATATTATTGAAAAACAAAGTTATAAAATCATGCCTTTTTTTATTTTAGCCATCTTTTTGGCTTTTGCCACCAGTCCATTGTTTGCTGCACCCATGCTCTATCCTGAGGGAGAAGAGCCGCTAGAACTGCCTATCCATAGCCCGCTGAGTAAACCGTTGCCCCGCTCAGCCTACAATCAGGAGGATAAAAAAGCCGGCGCCACGTCGTTATATCTGACGCTGATGCGTGAAGATGGCCGTAATATCTGGGCCCCCTTTCAACTGGCTGCCTCCTCGGCCGAACAGGGCCAGACCGAGCTAGCCGAACGTTATCTGCAACTTAGCGCCAAGCGAGGATTGTGGTATTACTACAATCTGCTGGAAGACGACTCGTTCAGCAGCATTCAGCAAAGTGACACCTACCGTTCAATTCTGGCGACCACCAAAGCGCGCTATCAACAACACGCCGCAAAATTTGAAGGTAAACCTCACTATGCCGTGCCGAATGGCGAGCCACCGGCAGGAGGCTGGCCAACCATCGTCTACCTCCACCCCTACGGGAAAGCCGCCACCATCATCCCAGAAGATCGGTTGCTGTTTGCCGAGGCAGGGGTGGCCTATATTGAGATAAACGGCACGCAGATGCTGGCGGAAGGGAGCTTTCGCTGGTCTAACTACAGTTCTACCAGCACCCAGAGCGCCATTCAACGCACCCTGGAAAGCCTGGGCCCCAAGCTGAAGCTCAATCTCCAACAGGTTTACCTGACCGCCCGTGGTCAGGGGGCGCTACATGCGGCTAACCTAATGGCCAATTACCCGCAGTTTTATTCCGGAGCGCTGCTGATTGCCCCGAAGGGCCGCCTTCTCCCGGCGAAGCATTCACTGGCAGAAAACAAACGCATCATGATTGCCTATTACGATCGGCAGAATTTCAACGATCGAGCGCTGGCTCTTAATTTTGCTGACTTGTTCAGAGACAAAAATCAGGTCGAGATCGCCAATTTTGCCGAGGGGGAAGATAATATCGGTGGCTGGCAGACGCGGTATAACCGGCCTTTACGCTGGGTAATGGGTAGAGAAGAGGATGCCTCACCGGGCGCTTGAGAGTTACAGGGGCAGAATGCCCCTCAATGTTGCTGAATTTATCAGGGCCTAACGCATGTTAGGCCCCTATGTCGCGGGTATTAATGCCCGTCAACAAACGCAATTTTCAGCACGAACAACAGCGCCACCACGATCACGCAGGGGCTGATTTCACGCCAGCGGCCGGTGCCCAGCTTCATGATGCAGTAAGAGATAAAGCCCAGGGCAATCCCTTCGGTGATCGAGAAGCTGAAAGGCATCATGGCGGCGGTCACAAAGGCCGGAACCGCTTCGGTCATATCTTCCCACTTCACCCGCGCCAGGCTGGAGGTCATCAGCACCCCCACATAAATCAGCGCGCCCGCAGCAGCATAGGTTGGCACCATTTCCGCCAGCGGTGACAGGAAAATCACCAGCAGGAAGAGAATGCCTACTACCACGGCGGTCAGGCCAGTGCGCCCACCAACGGCCACCCCAGAGGAGCTTTCAATATAGGCGGTGACCGAAGACGTACCCGCAAAAGCACCCGCTACCGAGGTGATACTGTCCACGTACAGCGCCTGCTTCATACGCGGGAACTTGCCGTTTTCATCCGTCAGGCCAGCCTTGTCAGTCACTCCGATCAGCGTACCCGAGGAGTCAAACAGGTTGACCAGCATAAAGGAGAAAATCACACCTGCCAGGCCAATATTCAGCGCCCCGGCGATATCCACCTGGCCGACCACGGAGGTGACGTCCGGCGGTAGGGAAAATACGCCGCCATACTTCACGTCGCCCAATGCCCAGCCGATCAGCGTGGTTACCACGATAGAAACCAGTACCGCAGCATGGATATTACGCGAAGCCAGCACCGCGATAATAAAGAAGCCCAAGGCTCCCAGCAGCACGCTGTGGGAGGTCAGATTGCCTACGGCTACCAGCGTATCCGGGTTGGCGACCACGATACCGGCGTTTTTCAGCCCCATCATGGCGATAAACAGGCCGATACCGCTGGTGATGCCCACGCGCAGGCTCAGCGGGATATTGGCAATCATCCAGTAGCGAATACGGAAAATGGTCAGCAACAGGAAACCGATTGCGCCCCAGAAAATAGCGCCCATGCCGACCTGCCATGAAATCCCCATCGCGCCGACCACCACAAACGCGAAGAACGCGTTGAGGCCCATCGCTGGAGCCAGCGCCACCGGCAGGTTAGCCAGCAAGCCCATCAGGATACTGCCCAATGCGGCAACCAGGCAGGTGGTGACAAACACCGCCTGGGTATCCATGCCCGCCGCACCCAGGATCTGCGGGTTAACGAACACGATATACACCATGGTTAAAAAGGTGGTGAGGCCGGCAATCGTTTCCGTACGTACCGTGGTGCCATGCTGCTTGAGTTTAAACACGCGCTCAAGCAAGCCCTGATTGGCATCAAGGCTGAGGTCTTGTTTGCTCATTATAGAATTCCGAAGAGGGATTAGGACTGTCGCTGGCTATCCTATAACAAAAAGTCCGGGTTTTGACCTCGCTCACAGGTTTTTTTCGCCATCTTTACGGCTATAACGGCCAACAAGTTGTATTTATTGAGATTGATTGCCAAAGGGGGACAACCCGCTGCGATCCGGTTAAAGTAACAGCAGTCATGACTTAACCGAGGGCGCTTACCCCAATGAATCAGGTTGAATGTGTTTTATTTGATTGCGATGGCACACTGGTAGATAGCGAAGTGCTGTGCAGCAAGGCCTATGTGCATATGTTTGCCCACTACGGCATCGAGCTGGCACTGGAAGAGGTATTTAAAAAGTACAAAGGGATCAAACTCTACGAGATTATTGAGCGGGTTAACGCTGAGCAAGGGGTAAATTTACCCACCAGCGATCTGGAGCCGATTTTTCGCCAGGAAGTGGCCCGTCTGTTTGATGCCGAGCTCCAGCCGATTGCCGGTGCGCGTGAGCTGCTGGCACAAATGAATGCCCCGATGTGCACCGTTTCTAACGGCCCGGTGAGCAAAATGCAGCATTCCCTGGGGTTAACCGACATGCTGTCCTATTTTGATGACCGGTTGTTCAGCGGTTACGATATTCAACGCTGGAAACCCGATCCGGCCATCGTTTTCCATGCCGCCGAACAGATGCAGGTGCCCGTAGAGCGCTGTATTTTGGTGGATGATTCCGTTGCCGGTGCCCAGGCGGGGATCGCGGCTGGCATTCCGGTGTTCTACTTCTGCGCCGATCCTCATAATCAACCGATCGATCACCCGTTGGTGACGACGTTTGACGATCTGGCACAACTGCCTACGCTGTGGCAACAGCGGGGTTGGCAACTTACCCGTTAACCGCGTCTACCCGGCCAATCTCGGCCCGCAACCAATCATGAAAATACTGTACGCGGGGTAATTCCCGCTTACCTGGCGGGATCTCCAACCAGTAGCCGTTGGTACTTTTCAGCTCCAGCGGCGAGAGTAGTATCAACAATCCACTGTTCAATTCATTGCGGATCATCATCTTATCCAGCACCGCATAGCCCGCGCCGGTAATACAAGCGTTGATCACCTGATCCTGGGTGCTGAACTCCAATCCGCCAAGTTCTTGCACCTCACTGCGCCCTGCCGCTGCCAACCAGCGTTGCCAGGTGTCCATCCGGCTATCACCATCAAGAATATGCAGCTGCGGCTGGGTATTGAGCGGAGGAAACACGCCATTGATCATCAACAATGGGCTGCCCACCAGCACCAGTTGCTCATGACACAGCCATTCGCCATCAACACCTTCCGAAGCCTGGCCAAAACGAACCGCACAGTCAAAATCACAGTATTTCTGCCGGGTTTCGCTGATCAGGGCAATCTGCAACTGGCTATTACGCTGGCGCAGCGTGACCAGACGCGGGGCAAGCCAACGGGTGGCGAAGGTCGGTGCAATCTGCAAGCGCAGGTGCTGCAAGGGATTATGCAGTTGCACGTGGCGCACGCCCTCCTCCAGAATATCCAACGATTGCCGCACCACCGGCAGCAGCAGCATGGCATCTTGCGTCAATGCCAGACCGCTGTGGCTGCGCACAAACAGCAGCTTGCCAAGAAACTCCTCCAACTGCTTCATCTGACGGCTAGCCGCGCTCTGAGTGATAAACAGAGCGTCGGCGGCCTTGCTGAAACTCAGCGTCCGGCAGGTTTCCTCGAAGACTCGTAACATACTGAGAGATGGAAGTTTTCTCACCGTCCATTTACCTCGGCATCAAACACTCGCAATGTTAATAACATGTTGTCAATTTGCTGCATTACCTCAGGGTGCGCAGCGTTTATTTGCCTAAAACCAGAGGCAGATCACATGCATTTTCTGCTGAGGGGTATGACTAAAACGCACTCGCCTAGCGCCTCGCTCGCTGCCACATTGTTAACGTCATAAAAACAAAAAACCAACAACATCCCTACAAGCACCGCTCCAACAGGAGGACAGGTAGATGCAGCATTTAACACAACAACAGATCCGCATGGATGACGTCCCGTTAAATCGGTTCCATATCAAAATCGCCGGGCTGACCTTCGGCGCTCACTTCACCGACGGCTATGTGCTGGGCGTGATCGGCTTCGCACTGGCCCAGATCAAACCGCAAATGGGCCTTACTCCATTCTGGGAGGGCATGCTCGGCAGCTCGGCGCTGATCGGGCTGTTTATGGGTAGCCTGGTTCTAGGGTGGATCTCCGACTACATCGGCCGCCAGAAAATCTTCAGTTTCAGCTTTGTGATTATTACCCTCGCCTCGGCACTGCAATTCTTCGCCACCACGCCAGAACAGCTGTTCCTGCTACGGGTAATGGTAGGGATCGGGCTTGGGGGAGATTTCTCGGTAGGGCACACCATGCTGGCCGAGTTTTCTCCCCGTAAACACCGGGGTGTGTTACTCGGTTCATTCAGCGTGATCTGGACTTTCGGCTACGTGGCTGCCGGTTTCGCAGGCCACTTCCTGACGGCATTAGGGCCGGATGCCTGGCGCTGGCTGCTGTCTTCTTCAGCCATCCCCGCTTTGGCCATTCTGTTGATGCGCATCGGCACGCCGGAATCCCCACGCTGGTTGATGGGTAAGGGGCGGCGCGAACAGGCCATGGCGATCGTGCATAAATACTTCGGCCCGAATGTCTTGCTGATCGATGAGGCCCCGGTGATGTCCAAACAGCGTTTTCTGTCGCTCTTTGGCCCTAAATACCGCCGCCGCACCGCCTTTAACAGCCTGTTCTTCGTCTGTCTGGTGATCCCCTATTTCGCCATCTATACCTTCCTGCCCTCCATTCTCCAGGTGATGGGGTTGGATAACAGCTTCTCTACCGACCTGTTGCTGAACGGCCTGCTGATCGTCGGGGCGTTGTTGGGGATTGTGCTGACGGTGGTTTGCTCACGCCGTGGCTTCCTGATTGGCTCTTTTATCTTCCTCGCCGCCTGTCTGGTGATGCTGAGCATTATTCCTGCCAGCCAAACGGCCTGGCTGATCGCCTGCTTTGCCGCCTTTACGCTAGTGATGTCCGCGGTAAGCAACCTGGTGGGCGTTTTCCCCGCCGAAAGCTTCCCTACAGAAGTACGTTCAATGGGTGTCGGCTTCGCCACCTCGATGAGTCGTCTGGGTTCGGCTATCGGTACTGGCCTGCTGCCCCTGGCCATCGTGCATTACGGCATGCCAACCACTACCGCCATCCTGGCGTTGATATTGATTATTGGCGCCATCGTTTCCATCGCCTGGGCACCAGAAACCAAAGGCCTGACGCTGGTTGATGCTGCGCAAGGCCCGGTATCACAGGCAGACAACGCTTTCGCCGTTCCGGCTAAATAACACCACCTTGATGAGAACAGGAGATTTTTGTGGAAATGTATATCGGTGAAGGGTTTGAAGGTAACGGCGTCAATGCCTCGCATATCAATATCATGATCGGCCCTCGTAATGGCGTAGTCGGCCAGGCATTCGCCTCAAGCCTGGCCTCCCCCAGCCAAGGGCATTGTCCTTTTATGGTGGTGATCAAACCCAATGTGCCTGCCAAGCCGATGACGCTGTACGTCAATAAAGCGGAGATCGGCGGTGAGTTGCATGGCAATGCCACCTGGGGAGCCTCGCAGGCCGCCATTGCCAAAGCGGTGACCGAGGCGCTGCTGGAGGGCATTTTGCCTGCACAGGCGGAAGATGAGTGGTGCATCGTCACCGCCAACTGGGTGAACCCAGGCTGTAACGATATCGACGAGGTTTATCGCAATAACTATCGTGCCTGTACCCAGGCAATTCGTGCAGCGATGGAAAAATTGCCAACGCGCAGCCAACTGACCCAAGCCCTGCCGCAGTTAGGCAACCCTTTCTACACCCCTAAGGCATGAGGAGAGCGCCATGGAATACATCAATCTGGGCCAGTGTGGCCTGAAAGTCTCTCGCCTGTGCCTCGGCACCATGAATATGGGTAGCAAACAGTGGAAACCGTGGATTTTCGATGAAGCGCAAAGCGAGCCGTTGATCCGCCACGCGTTGGAAAGCGGCATCAACTTTATCGATCTGGCTGACTTCTACTCCAGCGGTGCCGGGGAAGAGGTGGTAGGACGGGTGATCAGGCGCATTGCCAACCGCGACGAACTGGTGCTGACCACCAAAGTGGGCTATCCGATTGGCGCTGGTTTCAACAATCAGGGGCATTCCCGCAAACATATCATGGAGAGCATCGACGCCAGCCTGCGTCGCCTGGGCACCGACTATGTGGATATCTACATGCTGCACTACTTCGACGTGACAACGCCGATCGAAGAAACCTGGGCGGCAATGAACGATATCGTGCGTTCCGGCAAGGCGCGTTATGTCGGCGTATCGACCATGTATACCTGGCAGTTGGCCAAAATCCTGTGGTGCTGCGAACGCAACGGCTACGCCAAACCGATCAATATGCAATTGCAACTCAACTGCGCTTACCGCGAGGAAGAGCGTGAAATGATCCCATTCTGCCGCGATCAGGGGCTGGGGGTATCGGTCTTCAGCCCATTAGCCAGGGGGTTATTGAGCTGCGACTTCAACTCCGTGCGCAACAAAACCGACTTCTTCACCCAGGAAATGTATGCCGATGCCACCTCGTTTAACGTGGCACAGTCGGTAAGCCAGGTTGCCCAGCAGCGCGGAGTCCCAGCCGCCCAGATTGCCCAGGCCTGGGTCATCAACCATCCCGGGGTCGACTGTATGCTGGTTGGAGCGGACTCAACACAACAGATCGACAGCGCCGTGGCGGCACTGGATACCCATCTCAGTGAAGATGAACGCTACGAGCTGGAGCGCAACTATACCCCTTGCGATGTGATTAACGACTACACCGCAGGCAAGCGTATTACGCGTGAAAGCCGTGCGGCGCGCGGTTTTTTTGCAGTAGATAACCTAGAGACAAGGAATATCGCATGACGGCTTATGCTTCATTGCTTCGTACCGGCTGGTACTGCAACGGCAGTTGGCAAACGGCTGCCAGCACTTACCCGGTCAATAATCCGGCCACCGGCGAAAAGGTTACCGATGTTGCGCTGGCAGGCCGCACTGAAACGCAGGCCGCCATTGCAGCCGCCGCCGCTGCACTCCCGGCATGGCGCGCTCAAACGGCCAAGGCGCGGGCAGAAATCCTGCAACGCTGGTTTCAGCTGATCGTGCAGCATAAAGATCAACTGGCGGAATTGATGGTCACCGAGCAAGGTAAGGTGTTGAGCGAGGCCACCGGCGAAGTGGTCTACGCCGCCAGCTTTATCGAATGGTTCGCCGAAGAAGGTAAACGCGCCTACGGCAAGACAATTCAGGCAACCAAGAGTGGCAATCAAATTCTCACGTTTAAGGAGCCGGTTGGGGTGATCGCGGCGATCACTCCGTGGAATTTCCCTCTGGCGATGCTGACACGCAAGCTTGGCCCTGCATTGGCTGCGGGTTGTACTGCGGTGGTCAAACCTGCCAACGAAACCCCGCTTTCCGCTTTCGCCCTGATTGTACTGGCTGAACAGGCAGGGGTTCCTGCCGGGGTGATTAACGCGGTCACCGGAGATACCGCCGCCATTGGTGAAACGCTGATGACCAGCCCATTGGTGCGCAAAGTCTCCTTCACCGGCTCAACCCCGGTCGGCAAGCTGTTGATGCGCCAGGCGGCAGATACGGTGAAAAAGCTGTCGCTGGAACTGGGCGGCAACGCGCCGTTCCTCGTATTTGACGATGCCGATCTCGATGCGGCAGTCGCCGGGGCCATGGCGGCCAAATTCCGCAACAGCGGGCAAACCTGCGTCTGCGTCAATCGCTTCTACGTGCAAGACGGCATTTACGATCGCTTTGTCGAGAAATTGGCCGATGCCGCACGGTCACTAAAAGTGGCTCCGGGCATGACGCCTGGCGCGCAGCAGGGACCGCTGATCCATCTGAAAGCGGTTGAGAAAGTGCAGGCACACGTGCAGGACGCCCTGAAGCTGGGTGCAAAACTGGTGTGCGGTGGTGAACGCCATGCGCTCGGCGGCTCCTTCTTCCAGCCTACCGTGCTGGCCAACGCCACCGAGCGGATGCGTCTGGCGCAGGAAGAAACCTTTGGCCCGCTGGCCGCCTGCTTCCGCTTTAGCGACGAGGATGACGCCATCAGCCGTGCCAATGCTACGCCGTTTGGGCTGGCAGCCTATCTGTATACGCGTGATCTGGCGCGAGCCTTCCGCGTGACCAAGGCGCTGGAAAGCGGCATGGTTGGCGTGAATGAAGGGATTATTTCTACCGAGGTTGCGCCTTTTGGCGGAGTGAAAGAATCTGGGCTAGGCCGCGAAGGGGCGGATATTGGTCTGGATGAGTATCTGGAAACCAAATACGTTAATCTGGGGCAATTGTTGTAAATGCCCCTAACTCTCCCCCTCTCCCAAGGGAGAGGGAATTGATCGAGTTCGTTGATATTCAGCGGGGAGAATACCCCGCTGAACGTTATCGATTAACGATAGGATCCCAGCGGAACTTCGGCATCAGGCTCATGGGTAATTCTGTTACGTAAATCCCGACGTACTATCTCAATCACCCAAAACCAAAATATATGCCCCAAAATTTCAGAAAGGTACTCATCAAATGGCAGCATTGAAAGCGGAGGAGTCAAACCAAGCAAAGGGAAACTAATGCCATGCACGGCAACGGTGGCAATGATACCCGCCAGCACCCCCTGCCAAAGTTTGACCTTTGGAAAAACTTCGGCAACCAAGCAGTAACCAATCGCAAAGACCAACGAAAATATGACGTGCGTAACCATAACCGGATTAATAATATGCTCAGAAAAGGTATATACCGTACCGGTTGGATCTATCCCAAGATAATCTCTTAAAAAAAGATAGGGCGGGTTAAATTCAGCCCGGCCATCACTCAGGGTTCTTGGCGGTAGCGGAACCTCTGCCCCCCACTTGACAAAAGCAGAGAGGATCCCGCCAATAATGCCAACAAACAAGGCAACGCCATACCGCCGCCGACCTGGATCCGTTTTTATAAATAACGCACTAATTTTCATAATGATAACCATCCAATGGAAATATATAAATCACTCTTATTTATACTCTAAATAACTCAAGCTGCATGATAAAAACGCAATGCATTGATCATCATCATAAATTTAACGCAATGCGATAAGAAATCATAATAATTCAAGCCCCAATATCATGCCAATTAATTAGCCATGGTATAGATAGGGGCAACCATTGCTACTGTAGCCTGATTAACTAGCCGGTAACGGCGGGCGATTGCGCCACCAGCGCCAGCTGCGTTTTAGCGCTTTAGTCTGCGGGCTAAGGCGTTTGTTCAACCCGTTCGCCAGCACGTCCAGCGTCAGGCAGAAGATGAAATAGACCAGCGCCACAAACAGGAACACCTCCATCGGGTAAACCATGCTGCGGTTGTTGACCTGGGTAGCCAGGAAGGTCAACTCACCCACGCCGACGATGTACGCCAGCGAAGTGTCTTTAATCAGCGAGATCCACTGGTTGATAAACGAAGGCACCATCATGCGCAGCGCCTGCGGCAAGACGATCATCCGCAGCACCTGCCAGCGGTTTAAACCGAGCGATAGCCCCGCCTGCCACTGCCCGGCACCGATAGCCACGATCCCCGCTTTTACCGCATGGGCCAGATAGGCCGAGGCGATCAACGCCAACGCGCACACCACGGTGGTAATTTCCGGGATGTCGACGCCAAACACGATTGGCAGCAGGAAGTAAGTCCAAAAAATCAGCATGATCACTGGGATGGCGCGGAAGAATCCGAGCACCATCGCCAATAACCCAGCCAGCACCCCACGCGACATCGCCAGCGCGACACCCAGCAGCGTCCCCAGAATTGCCGACGCCAGCCCGGCCATCAGGCTGATCGCCAACGTCAACGCAGCACCGCCCAAAGGCCCGTCCGGGAAGGTGCCCCACAGCAGGTAGCCCAGGTTTTCCTGGATAACGGTAAAGTCCATCTTAGTGTCCCCCCAGCGGTTTACGCTGTTGACGCCACATGCCCCAACCTTCCAACAGGGCAATAATGGCGATATACAACACCGTTGCCACGCCAAACGCCTGGAAGGTCCGCAAGGTTTCGGTTTCCACCTGGCGCGAAGCGTAAGACAGCTCAGCCAGGCCGATCGCCATAGTCAGCGACGAGTTCTTAATCACGTTCATGTACTGCCCCAGCAACGGCGGGAAAGCGATTTTCAGCGCCTGCGGCAGCACCACATAGCGCATCGATTGCCAGCCGGTCAGCCCTAACGCGTAGGCCGCGTGCTTTTGCCCTCTGGCGACGCCACGGATGCCGGAGCGGATCTCTTCGGCAATAAACGCGGTGGAATAAAGCGTCAAGCCGAAGAAGCCCGCCAGGAATTCAAACGAGGGCCAGTCGAACAGGCCTAACTGATGGGGGGTATTCAGCCATTGCATGGCGAAGGAGGGCAGGATTTGCCCGGCGGCAAAATACCAGAAGAACAGTTGCACCAGCAGAGGAGTATTGCGAAATAGTGCGCTGTAGGCCACCGCCAGCCAGCTTAACGGGCGCAGGCTGCTGTCCCGCATCGCCGCCAGGCCAAAACCCAGCAGCGTTGCCGCCAGCCCGGCACAGGCCGACAGCCATAAGGTCATCAAGAAGCCATTCCATAGCCAGCTCAGATACTGCGGCGCCAACAGCCAGTCTGAGAGTTGTTGCAGATTCATGCGAGGTACTTCCCCTCACCCCAACCCTCTCCGCCACTATACAAAACCGGGGGAGAGGGAGAAGGGAGATTAGGCTTTAGGTTGCTGATCCAACGGGCCGATCTTGAAATCGCCACGCGGTTGGGCGGATTTGGTTTCCGGGCCGAACCAGCGATCGTAAATCTTCACCGCATCGCCATCTTTTTCCAGTTTGATCAAGGTGTCGTTGATGGTGGCCGTCAGACGTTCTTCGCCTTTTGGAATGCCAACGCCTTGATACTCTTTGGTGATGCTGAACGGAGAGATTTCAAAGTCGGCTTTTTGCGCGGCTGGCAGGTTGCCCAGCAGGCCAACCAGCTTGGCATCGTCCTGAGTAATAGCCTGCACGTTGCCGTTACGCAAGGCGACAAACGCCAGTGGGGTATCGTCGTAAGAGATCACTTTGGCCGTTGGATAGTGCTCACGCAGGGTAATTTCCTGCACGGTGCCTTTATCTGCACCGATGCGTAGCTTCTTGATGTCTTCCGGGGTTTTCAGCACGCCCTTATGGGCAATGAATTTCTGGCCGGTAGCAAAATACGGCACGCTGAAATTCACTTCTTTGGCACGCTCGTCGGTGATGGTGAAGTTGGCCGCGATCAGATCAACCTTTTTTGACACCAGCAGAGGAATCCGGTTAGCCGGGTTGGTGGCGCGCAGTTCAACCTTGACGCCCAGCGCCTTACCGATAGCCTCGGCCACGTCCACGTCATAACCCACCAGCTTTTTGCTTTGCGGATCGACATAACCAAACGGTGGGTTACTGTCGAATACCGCAATACGCACCACGCCAGCTTTTTGAATATCATCGAGTTTATCGGCATGTGCCACACCGGTGGCAAGGCTGGTCAGGCTGGCTAACAGAGATAAGGCTAAGACGCGCTGTTTCATGAAAAGCTCCCAAGTGATTGATGTCCCGCTGGCTGATAAGCTAGCAAGCCTCACTTAGGTCAGGAAATAATATTAAACGCTATAGTTATAACCTTTTTAACTTTACGGTTTTTAAATGGCATAAAGGCGCCATTTTCAGCGCCTTGTGGAATAACTCACTGGTTGAATTACGCTTTTTTCTCGTCTTTACCGTCTGACAACAGCTTGTCCAGCGCATCGCCACCGATATGGCGGAAATCCTGGCCTTTGACGAAGTAGAAGATGAATTCGCAAATATTCTGGCAGCGATCGCCGATACGCTCGATAGAGCGGGCACAGAACAGCGCCGTCAGCACGCTCGGAATGGTGCGCGTATCTTCCATCATGTAGGTCATCAACTGGCGCACGATGCCTTCATATTCCTGATCGACCTTCTTGTCTTCGCGGTAAATCCGGATGGCTTCATCCAGATCCATACGCGCAAAGGCATCCAGCACGTCGTGCAGCATCTGCACGGTATGGCGGCCCAGTGACTCCAGGCTGACCAGCAACGGCTGATGCTGGTGCGAGAATTTCTCCAGTGCGGTGCGACAGATTTTGTCCGCTACGTCGCCGATGCGTTCCAGCTCGGAAATGGTCTTGATGATCGCCATCACCAGGCGCAGATCGCTGGCGGTCGGCTGGCGTTTGGCAATGATACGCACACAGGCTTCATCAATCGCCACTTCCATCATATTGACCTTGGCATCACCCTCGATCACCCGTTTGGCCAGTTCACCGTCCTGGTTATGCATCGCGGTAATGGCGTCGGTCAGCTGTTGCTCCACCAGCCCGCCCATGGTCAGCACCTGGGTGCGGATGTGCTCGAGTTCAGCGTTGAACTGGCCGGAAATGTGTTTGTTTAAATTCAGGTTATCCATGATGCATCCTAATCAACCATAGCGGCCAGTAATGTAGTCTTCGGTCTGCTTCTTCTGTGGCGCGGTAAACAGAGTGTCAGTATCGCTGAACTCGATCAACTCACCCAGATACATAAATGCGGTGGAGTCGGAACAACGCGCCGCCTGCTGCATATTGTGGGTCACGATCACCACGGTGTAGTCAGATTTCAGCTCGCTGATCAGCTCTTCAATCTTGCCGGTGGAAATTGGATCCAGCGCTGAGCAAGGCTCATCCAGCAACAGCACTTCCGGGCGAATGGCAATGCCGCGCGCAATGCACAGGCGTTGCTGCTGGCCGCCGGACAGGCTGTAACCGCTCTGGTGCAGCTTGTCCTTGGTCTCGTTCCACAGTGCCGCCTTGGTCAGCGCCCATTGGACACGCTCGTCCATATCCGCACGGGACAACTTCTCGAACAGGCGCACGCCAAAGGCGATGTTGTCATAAATCGACATCGGGAACGGCGTTGGCTTTTGGAACACCATACCCACCTTGGCACGCAGCAGCGCGATATCCTGGTTATCCGTCAGGATGTTTTGCCCATCCAGCAGGATATCGCCTTCGGCACGCTGCTCGGGGTAGAGTTGGTACATCTTGTTGAAGGTCCGCAGCAGCGTCGATTTGCCGCAGCCAGACGGGCCAATAAACGCGGTCACCTTGTTCTTGGCGATATCCAGCGTGATGTTTTTCAGCGCATGGAATTTGCCGTAGTAAAAGTTCAGATCGCGTACCTGAATTTTGCTGCTGGAAGTGGAGTCAACCATACTCATCAAGACTTCTCTCTTTTCACGGTGTCGCCTGAGCGGCACCTAAATTTTTATGAATGCTTTTTCTTGGCGAAAATCACACGCGCCAGGATATTCAGTAACAGTACGCACAGAGTGATCAACAGCACCCCGGCCCAGGCCAGCTGTTGCCATTCGGCAAACGGGCTCATGGCAAACTTGAAAATGGTGACCGGCAGGTTGGCGATCGGCTGCATCAGGTTGGTGCTCCAGAACTGATTCGACAGCGAGGTAAACAGCAACGGGGCGGTTTCCCCGGCGATACGCGCAATCGCCAGCAGTACGCCGGTGATAATGCCGGAGACCGACGCCTTCAGCGTAATGGCGGAAATCATGCGCCATTTTGGTGTCCCCAACGCATAGGCCGCTTCACGCAGCGTGTCCGGTACCAGCTTGAGCATGTTCTCGGTGGTGCGGATCACGATCGGGATCTGCAACAGGGCCAGCGCAATGATCCCGGCCCAACCGGAGAAGTGCTCCATCTTCGCCACCACCACGGTGTAAACGAACAGGCCCACGACGATCGACGGCGCGGATAACAGAATATCGTTGATAAAGCGGATCACTTCTGCCAACCAGGATTTACGGCCATATTCCGCCAGATAGATCCCCGCCATGATGCCCAGCGGAGTACCGAAGATGGTCGCCCACAGGATCAGCAAGCCGCTACCGGCGATGGCGTTAGCCAGACCACCGCCCGCAGTATTCGGCGGCGGCGTCATTTCGGTAAACAGCGCCAGCGACATACCGTCGATGCCCTTGGTGACGGTCGAGAACAGGATCCACACCAGCCAGAACAAGCCAAAGGCCATAGTCGCCATCGACAGGAACAGCGCCAGACGGTTTTTCTGCCGACGCCAGGCCTGCATTTTACGGCGGCTTTCCGCCAGTGCTACCGGGTTTTGCATATCCATCGTTGCCATGTTAGCGACCCTCACGCTTGGCCAGACGCATCACCATCAACTTCGATAGCGCCAGGACGATAAAGGTGATCACAAACAGGATCAGCCCAAGCTGCATCAATGCAGAGGTGTGTAGCCCGGATTCCGCTTCAGCGAATTCGTTGGCCAACGCCGAGGTGATGCTGTTGCCCGGCATATACAGCGAGAAGCTGTCGAGCTGGTAGGTGTTACCGATGATAAAGGTCACCGCCATGGTTTCCCCCAGGGCGCGCCCCAGGCCAAGCATCACGCCGCCAATCACGCCGTTTTTGGTGAACGGCAGCACAATGCGCCAGATCACTTCCCAGGTGGTGCAGCCGATGCCATAGGCCGACTCTTTCATCATCACCGGGGTCTGTTCGAACACATCGCGCATTACCGCCGCAATGTAAGGAATAATCATAATGGCCAGGATCACCCCGGCAGCCAGAATACCGATACCAAATGCCGGGCCGGAGAACAGCTCGCCTACGATCGGGATACCGGACAACACTTCCCCCACCGGGGTCTGGAAATATTTGGCGAACAGCGGAGCAAACACGAACAGGCCCCACATGCCGTAAACGATGCTTGGGATCGCCGCTAACAGTTCTATCGCAATCCCCAACGGGCGCTTGAGCCAGTTAGGGGCCAACTCGGTCAGGAACAGGGCAATACCAAAACTGACCGGCACAGCGATAATCAGCGCAATCACCGAGGTGACGACCGTGCCGTAGATCGGCACCAGCGCACCAAACTGCTCGGCTGGCGCATCCCACTCTTTGGTCCACAGGAAGGCAAAACCGAACTTCTGCATGCTTGGCCAGGAGGCGATAATCAGCGAAACGATAATGCCGCCCAGCAACAATAGGGTAATCAGCGCCGCCAGTCTGACCAGCGCGCTGAAGATGATGTCACCGTTTTTACCCGGTGCTTTAATGGTCGGCTTGTACTCAGCCATAGATTACTCTTCTGTTTAAAGCTTGAAGGGCCCGGCACGCCAGGCCCCGACAGTCAGGTTGAGGCACGGTCTTCCGCACCCCCTGCGTTGTTAGAACAAGGCCTTACCGGAGCTGTCTTTGATGTTGGTTTTCCAGGCAGCACGGATTTGCTCAACCACTTCGGCAGGCAAGGCGGCGTAATCCAGTTCGCTAGCCTGTTTGGCACCGGTCTTGTAAGCCCAGTCAAAGAACTTCAGCACTTCTGCGCCCTGCTCAGGCTTCTTCTGCTCTTTGTGCACCAGGATGAAGGTGGTGGAGGTGATTGGCCAGACGTTGTCGCCTTTCTGGTTGGTCAGATCCTGCGCGAAAGTTTTACTCCAATCCGCGCCTTTGGCTGCGGCGCTGAAGCTCTCTTCGGTTGGGCTGACCGGTTTGCCATCGGCAGACACTAATTTAGTGTAGGCCAGGTTGTTCTGCTTGGCGTAAGCGTATTCAACATAGCCGATAGAGCCAGGCAGACGCTGAACGAACGCGGCGATGCCGTCATTACCCTTGCCACCCAGGCCGGTTGGCCAGTTAACGGTTGAGCCTGCACCAATTTTCTCTTTCCACTGCGCGTTAGCCTTGGCCAGATAGCTGGTGAAGACGAAAGAAGTCCCGGAACCATCAGCACGACGCACCACGGCGATAGCCTGATCCGGCAGCTTGACGCCCGGGTTCAGTTTAACGATCGCCGGGTCATTCCATTTTTTGATGTTGCCCAGGTAGATATCACCCAGGGTTTGACCATCCAGGGTCAGCTCACCGGATTTGATGCCCGGAATATTCACCGCCAGTACCACGCCACCGATCACGGTAGGGAACTGGAACAGGCCGTCCGCAGCCAGTTTTTCATCGGACAGCGGGGCATCAGAAGCACCAAAGTCAACGGTGTTGGCGATGATTTGCTTCACACCACCAGAAGAACCAATCCCCTGATAGTTAACCTTGTTGCCGGTTTCTTTCTGATAAGAATCTGCCCACTTGGCATACACCGGAGCGGGGAATGTCGCACCTGCACCGGTCAGGCTAGCAGCAGCGAAGGCGGACACAGAGGCCAAAGAGAAAGTCGCTGCCACAATACTGGCGACGGTGGTACGCATCAGTTTCATAATCCCTCCTAATGGGATATTTCAAAAATCGACTTTGAGTCGTTTTCATCAGAGTAAGTATTGCTGCAGAAGGGAAAATAGGACAGTTTGGTGACAGTAAAATGTACGAAATATGACAGTTATATTACAGCGGAGAGTAATTGATATTAATTTGATTAAAATCAGTGAGATGATGTCATTTTCAGACATAAAACAATCTGCAAAAATCTGCCTATTGCTGCACTATCTCTCTGAATATGAGCGGTTTTCGCTCTTTTTTACACGTTTGTCATATTGCCAATCGCTGGCGCACTATCCCCAAGTTGCAGGGCGATATCTGAGTAATATTCATAACTGATAGCGTTTCAATAACGGCTGATAGACCTTGCGGGAAAGCCAGGAAATCACCGCCCAAACGCTACGCTGATAAACGTTCAGGTGCCGGACATAGACCATGCTGTATTCAATCTCCGGTTGGCAACCGCGAACCCGCTTAAAATCTGGTGCGCCGGAACTCAAATTGAGAAACAGCTTGTGCTCCATGGCGTAACGTAACGCAAAGGCGAGCAGACGACGATATAGCGCCAATGATGTGGGTAATTCTGTCCGATAGCCGACGATCGGCACCGTTACCGTCTGTTCCAACTGAACCATTCCCAACACCCCCACCATTTGCTGCTGGTGGAACAAGCCGTACAGTTGCAACACACCAAGCTGCGAGGCCTGGGATAAATAACCGGCGGTGAACTGCACATTCTGGCGGCTGTATTTTTCCAGGTAGAGCTGGTTATAGAGGCGTTCGGCACACTGCATTTGTTCGGGATCCTTGGCAGACAGCCGTTTGAACTCCCATCCCATCTGATGCAGTAATTTGTCATCCCGGCGCGCGTTGATTTTACCCCACCAGCGTAAAGGATCGTCCAGGCAATAGACCTGACGGCTGACGATAGGCAGCCAACCTTGCTGGGAGAGTCGTGCCAACAGCTCAGGAGTCTGCTGCCCATTAAGTGAACGGATCATCAACGTATGCTGGGGATAGCGCTGCAATGCCTGTTGCCGCAACGCGTCGGTATCCAGGGATTGCCAGTGGCTGCTGGTCAAATTGGTGGAAAGGCACTGATTATTCAGCACCTGGAGCCGATCGACGTGTGCCAGCAATAAGGGCCATTTCAGCAACAGCGTCAACCCGTTGCACAGCGCCCGCAACGCGCCGTTATCGATTTTGATAATTTCATCCCGCGCGTAATCGACGATCAGCGCCAGCGGGGAAACCACATAGCAATTACCGGGTACGTAATCATTGACCGTCGCCGGTATCCAGAAGCCATCCTGTTGATACTCGGTCATCGACGTCTGGAGGTTGGCAATCATGCCTGGCTGTTGCAACAGAGTCAGTTGCAGGCGCTGCCAATGATTAACCTGTTCCATGCTAACCGTCCCACTCGATATCAAAGGTGCTGGCATCGGTGAGAGGCCGCCGATAGCGTAAGCTGCGGTATCCCATTTCCAACAACGCACACCACTGCGCTCCGGCACTTATCGGCCAACGGTGATCGTTGAGCAGATTAGGCGCTTGGCGAAAGTCCCGCCATAGCGTCACCAACTGCTTATCGCGCCAAGCCTGCCAGGCAAAGAATAACAGTATGATCACGCCCACATGTCCTGCCTTGGGCGGCGCTGGCTGGTATTGCAATTGCCCATCGGCAGCGATGGACATCTGAGCCCCCAGCAAATGCAGGCCGCTGGTGGCCCTGGGATTACACTCAATAACAAAAATCACCCCGTCCTGTTCGATAAAATCGAACGCCACCTGGCCATGAAAGCCGGTTTTCTCCCCAAACTGACGGACAAAATCGTCCAGCCTCCAGTCCTGATGAGGGACAAAGTAACTACCTGCAGCCTGATTGAAGCAGTATTTGGGTTGATAAGCCTGATGCGCGATCAGCCTGCCGTGTTCGAACACGGCATAGTTGCACAAAGCCACACCCTCTAATTTCTGCTGCTGCACCCATGGGATATGCTCGTTGAGCTGCCGATCGTTCAACACACCCGGGTTTGGGGTACGGATCACTCGGCGACCAAAGCGTGAATAAACCGGTTTCAAAATGGTCTGAGGATCGTCGGTAATTTGCGAGCAAGAGGTCAGCATTCGGGTTGCGGGAGTCCGTACCTCACCCAATCCCGTTAACAGGCTCAGGCTTTGGTACTTATGGTGCAGTTCAAATAGCAACCGCCGTTCAGGTATCAGCCACTCGGTAGGCCCGATATACGTAGCAAACGCCTGGGAGAGGTAGAAGATCTCTTCGCAGGTGGGGATCAGCAGCCCAATAGCATGTAGGTCGAGATAGCCTTGCAGTTGCTGTTGATAACCGGCAAGGTCCTGGCGCGGGGAGGGAAGCCGTAGATAACCTTCAATCCCTAGTAAAAAGCGGCCCAGCGGCCACCTCAGGCTATCCGCTAACCAGACGCGGTGCCCGCTACGCAACGCAATACGCGCCCACTCAATCGCAACAGGTGCGCGTGCTCCTGTAATCAAAATATTCATTATCTACGTATTCCCTTCCCTGTAGCATCACCCGCCAATCATAGCGTTAATGGTAAAACTGGGGCTAAAAAAATACCGTGTTGAGTAACCCAACACGGTATTCATAGCAGGAGGGTTAGCGATTATTCCACAGTAACGGATTTCGCCAGGTTACGTGGCTGATCCACATCGGTGCCTTTGATCAGAGCGACGTAGTAAGACAGCAACTGTAACGGCACGGTGTAGAAGATCGGTGCAACTATTTCTTCAACATGCGGCAGTGGGATGATGGTCATCCCTTCGCTGCTGACGAAACCGGCATCCTGATCGGCGAACACATACAGCTGGCCACCACGAGCACGCACCTCTTCGATATTGGATTTAAGCTTCTCCAACAGCTCGTTGTTAGGTGCAACCACGATCACCGGCATATCGGCATCGATCAACGCCAGCGGGCCGTGCTTAAGCTCACCGGCTGCGTACGCCTCTGCGTGGATATAGGAGATCTCTTTGAGCTTCAGCGCTCCTTCCATAGCGATCGGGTATTGATCGCCACGGCCAAGGAACAGTGCGTGATGCTTGTCAGAGAAACCTTCCGCCAACGCTTCGATGCTCTTATCCAGTGACAGCATCTGCTCAATACGCGCAGGCAACGCTTGCAGACCGTGCACAATGTCATGCTCTACGCTTTCCGCCATCCCTTTCAGACGGCCCAGACGCGCCACCAGCATCAACAACACAGCAAGCTGGGTGGTAAAGGCTTTGGTCGAGGCAACGCCGATTTCGGTACCGGCCTTGGTCATCAGCGCCAGGTCAGACTCACGCACCAGGGAAGAACCTGCCACGTTGCACACGGCCAGGGAACCCAAATAGCCCAGCTCTTTGGACAAGCGCAGCGCTGCCAACGTATCGGCGGTCTCACCGGATTGAGACAGGGTGATGATCAGGCTGCCTGGGCGCACCGCTGACTTGCGATAACGGAATTCAGAGGCGATCTCGACGTCACAAGGCACACCGGCCAGCGACTCGAACCAGTAACGTGCCACCATCCCGGAGTGGTAAGAAGTCCCACAGGCGATGATCTGTACGTGCTGCACTTTTGACAGCAGTTCGTCGGCGTGCGGACCAAGCTCACTCAGGTCGATCTTGCCATGGCTGAAACGCCCCTCAAGGGTGTTTTTCAGCGCCATTGGCTGCTCAAAAATCTCTTTTTGCATGTAATGACGGTACGCGCCTTTGTCACCGGCGTCGTATTGCACCTGAGATTCGATCTCTGGGCGCTCAATCGCATTACCTTGCTTGTCAAAAATGCTGACGGTGCGGCGGGTCACTTCTACTACGTCACCTTCTTCCAGGAAGATAAAGCGACGGGTTACCGGCAGCAGGGCCAGTTGGTCAGAGGCAATGAAATTTTCGCCCACGCCACGGCCAATCACCAGCGGGCTACCTGAACGGGCAGCTACCAATACGCTAGGATCGCGGCTGTCCATCACCACGGTGCCATAAGCGCCACGCAGCTGTGGGATCACACGCTGTACCACTTCCAGCAGTGTACCGCCCTGCTTCTGTTCCCAATGCACCAGGTGAGCAATCACCTCGGTATCGGTTTCAGAACTGAAGTGATAACCACGCTCAATCAGCTGTTCGCGCAGCGGTTCGTAGTTTTCGATAATGCCGTTATGCACCACCGCGATGTAATCTGAAACATGAGGATGCGCGTTCGCCTCCGAAGGCTCACCGTGCGTCGCCCAGCGGGTATGGGCAATCCCGGTACCGCCGTGCAAATCCTGTTGCTCTGCCGCTTCAGCCAGTTTTTGTACCTTGCCGACACGACGCAAACGGCTGACGTTACCCTCGCTATCCACCACGGCCAGACCCGCTGAGTCATAGCCCCGGTATTCCAGGCGGCGTAAACCTTCCAGCAGGATCTCGGCGATATCACGTTGCGCTACTGCACCTACAATTCCACACATTAGTCGTATTCCTAATTAAGTGCCTTTCAGGGCACTTGCGATGCCTTGACCTGATTTTTGCCGGTTTTACCGTGCTTCCCCGAGCCTGTAGAGAATGGGGATTATTATGTTTTGCTCTGTGCTCTTTAGCGAAAGTACAGAGCAAAACAGTGATGCCCTCACCCTAACCCTCTCCCACAGGGAGAGGGGATCGATCGAGAGTGTCTGAAATTACGTCTTCTACATTAGCACCGGCTGATTCACCTTGATTGAAGGGGCGATCGCGGTTGCTATGATTACCCCTGCTATCCCAACAGAGCAGGGGCTAACAGCTCTCTCTCCCTGTGGGAGAGGGTTGGGGTGAGGGGGCCTACTTCTTCTTGGTTGGACGCTGCCAGCCTTGAATGTGCACCTGCTTGACCCGGCTCAACACCAGCTCATTATCCGCAATATCACGGGTCACCGTGGTACCGGCAGCGATCGTCACCCCTTTGCCTACGGTGACCGGAGCCACCAGCTGAGTGTCCGAGCCGACAAACACGCCGTCGCCGATAATGGTTTTATGCTTGTTGGCACCGTCGTAGTTGCAGGTGATAGTACCGGCACCGATATTCACATCATCGCCAATTTCGGCGTCGCCCAGATAGCTCAGGTGACCAGCTTTGGAACCTTTGCCCAGGCGGGCCTTTTTGATTTCCACGAAGTTGCCGACGTGGGCACCTTCTGCCAGTTCGGCACCAGGGCGCAGACGGGCAAATGGGCCAACAGTACAGGCAGCTTCCAGCTGCGCATCTTCCAGCACGCTGTAAGGGCTGATCTCGCAGTCGTCGCCAATCACGCAGTTTTTCAGCACGCAGCCGGCACCGATCTTCACGCGGTTACCCAGCTTGACCTTGCCTTCGATAATCACGTTGGCATCGATGGAGATATCGCGGCCATGTTCCAGCGCGCCACGCAGATCGAAGCGCGCCGGATCCAGCAGCATCACGCCAGCCAGCAATAGCTTCTCTGCCTGCTCGGCCTGATACACGCGTTCAAGCTGCGACAGTTGCAGGCGGTTATTCACGCCTTCAACTTCGCTCAGGCGCGCCGGGTGTACGGCCTCAATCCTGTTACCCTCAGCATGCGCCAGGGCAATGATGTCGGTGATATAGAATTCACCCTGGGCATTATTATTGTTCAGCTTGCCCAGCCAGCGCTTCAGATCGCGGCCGTTGGCCACCAGAATGCCGGTATTGATCTCATTAATCTGGCGCTGCTCATCATTGGCATCTTTATGTTCGACAATGCCCACCACGGTGCCGTTTTCACGTACGATGCGGCCATAACCGCTCGGGTCTTGCAGCTTCACCGTCAGCAGGCCAATGCCACCCTGAGGTTTGGCTGCCAGCAGGCGCGTCAGCGTCTCGACGGCGATCAGTGGCACATCGCCATACAGCATCAGCACGTCTTCATCATCGGCAAAATGCGGAGCCGCCTGCTGCATCGCATGGCCGGTTCCCAACTGCTCAGCCTGTAACACCCAGTTTAGTGCATCATTGCGCAGGGTGCTTTTCAGCAACTCGCCGCCATGGCCGTAAACCAGATGGACATTTTGGGCACCCAGCTTCATGGCAGCATCAATGACGTGCTGCACCATTGGCTTACCCGCCAGCGGATGTAACACCTTGGGAAGGTCGGAATACATGCGTGTTCCCTTGCCCGCGGCGAGGATAACCACGCTCATTGCGCTGTTAGACATAAGCAACCTGATAACTCCATTTTGATGGACGAAAGTAAACCCGTTTGATGACGGAATTACTACATATTTCTCTACACGAATCCGGCGCAGGCCGCATGGCTCCTAGCCTGCCGCCAATGGCTGCAATCCAACCGTACAGCGAAAAAACTGTCGGTGATCGGCGACGCTTAATTCCACTGGCAGCGCTAATACAGCACAATGCCTGGCCGGTTGAAACGCTTATTTTAAAACAAAAAAAAAGCGACCCACAGGGGCCGCTTTCTTATTTCCACACGCTGCAGGCAACGTGGGAGTTTACATCGCTTTTCTGGTGAGCTCGATAACGCGCAGTTTCGCGATCGCTTTCGCCAGTTCAGCAGATGCCTGAGCATAGTCGACATCGCCATGAGAGCTACGGATGTGCTCTTCAGCTTTACGCTTAGCTTCCAGCGCTCTCGCTTCGTCGAGGTCCGTTCCACGGATGGCAGTGTCCGCCAGCACGGTTACCACGCTCGGCTGTACCTCAAGGATACCGCCGGACAGGTAGATGAACTCTTCTTCACCGTGCTGTTTAACAATACGCACCATGCCAGGCTTGATGGCAGTCAGCAGCGGCGCATGGCCAGGGAAGATCCCCAGTTCGCCTTCGCTGCCTGTCACCTGGATCTTCTGCACCAGGCCGGAAAACATCTGTTTTTCCGCGCTGACGACATCCAGATGGTAAGTCATAGCCATATCACCCTCCTCTCAAGGCGTTACAGTTTCTTGGCTTTTTCCACTGCTTCTTCAATGGTGCCAACCATGTAGAACGCCTGCTCCGGCAGGTGGTCGTAGTCGCCGTCCATAATGCCTTTGAAACCACGAATGGTGTCTTTCAGCGATACGAACTTGCCCGGAGAACCGGTAAAGACTTCTGCCACGAAGAACGGCTGAGACAGGAAACGTTGGATTTTACGCGCACGGGATACAACCAGCTTGTCGTCTTCTGACAGCTCGTCCATACCCAGGATGGCGATGATATCTTTCAGTTCCTGGTAGCGTTGCAGAATAGACTGCACGCCACGCGCTACGTCGTAGTGCTCCTGGCCAACTACCAGCGGATCCAACTGACGGCTTGTGGAATCCAGCGGGTCAACGGCCGGGTAGATACCCAGAGAAGCGATGTTACGGCTCAGTACCACGGTTGCATCCAAGTGAGCAAAGGTGGTGGCTGGTGATGGGTCAGTCAAGTCATCCGCAGGAACGTAAACAGCCTGCACAGAGGTGATTGAACCGGTCTTGGTAGAGGTGATACGTTCTTGCAGAACACCCATCTCTTCCGCCAGCGTTGGCTGATAACCTACTGCCGATGGCATACGGCCCAAAAGTGCGGACACTTCGGTACCGGCCAGGGTATAACGGTAGATGTTATCGACGAACAGCAGTACGTCACGACCTTCGTCACGGAACTTCTCAGCCATGGTCAGGCCGGTCAGCGCAACGCGCAGACGGTTACCTGGTGGCTCGTTCATCTGGCCGTAAACCAGGGAAACTTTGTCCAGTACGTTGGAGTCGGTCATTTCGTGGTAGAAGTCGTTACCCTCACGAGTACGTTCACCCACGCCCGCAAACACAGAATAACCGGAGTGCTCGATCGCGATGTTACGGATCAGCTCCATCATGTTTACGGTTTTACCTACACCAGCACCACCGAACAGACCGACTTTACCCCCCTTGGCGAACGGGCAGATCAGGTCCATTACCTTGATACCGGTTTCCAGCAGATCCTGGGAGCTGGACAACTCTTCGTAGCTTGGCGCCGGGCGGTGAATAGCCCAACGTTCTTCTTCGCCGATGTCGCCCTTCATGTCGATTGGTTCACCCAATACGTTCATGATACGGCCCAGGGTAGCTTTACCTACCGGTACTTCAATTGGGTGCTGCAGGTCGGTTACGGCCAGACCACGACGCAGACCGTCTGAGGTCCCCATTGCGATACAGCGAACCACGCCGCCACCCAGCTGTTGCTGAACTTCCAGCACCAATTTCTCGGTGCCGTTTGCAACCTCAAGAGCGTTGTACACTTTCGGTACGGCATCCTGAGGGAACTCGACGTCCACCACGGCGCCGATTACCTGGATAATCTTTCCAGTAGCCATCTTGAATCCTCTACGTAATTCGTAAACCTAGCTTAAACCGCGGAGGCTCCCGAAACGATCTCGGTGAGTTCCTGAGTGATGCTGGCCTGACGCGCCTTGTTGTATACCAACTGCAGCTCTTTGATCAGGCTACCGCCGTTATCGGTTGCGGCTTTCATCGCTACCATTCGTGCGGCCTGCTCGCTGGCCAGGTTTTCCACGACGCCCTGATAAACTTGCGATTCCACATAACGGCGCAGCAAGGTATCAAGCAGCACTTTTGGATCGGGTTCATACAGGTAATCCCAGGATTTTTTCTTCAGTTCACTGTCATCAGAAGGTGGCAATGGCAGAAGTTGCAGTAACTGCGGTTCCTGGGACATCGTATTAACAAATTTGTTGCTGACAACGTACAGCTTGTCTAAACGACCTTCGTCGTAGGCTTGCAGCATCACTTTCACTGGACCGATCAGATCCGACAGGGAAGGGTTATCCCCCATGCCGGTCACCTGGGCAACCACGTTGCCGCCCACGGAACCAAAGAAAGAGGCTGCTTTTGAGCCAATCAGCGCTAAATCAGCTTCAACGCCTTTTTCAGACCAGCCTTTCATCTCTGCCAACAGCTTCTTGAACAGGTTGATGTTCAAGCCGCCGCAGAGACCACGGTCAGTAGACACCACCAGATACCCGACGCGCTTAACGTCACGCTCATCCAGGTACGGGTGCTTATATTCCAGATTCCCTAAAGCTAGGTGACCAATCACCTCGCGCATGGTCTCTGCATAAGGACGGCTGGCCGCCATGCGTTCCTGCGATTTACGCATTTTGGAGGCGGCGACCATTTCCATCGCTTTAGTGATCTTCTGCGTGTTTTGCACGCTGGCGATCTTACTACGTATCTCTTTTGCGCCGGCCATCTCTGCTTCTCCTCATTGCCAGCGGCCTGCCGTCTTGCAACGGCAGGCCGCTATGCGTTACCAGGACTGGGTTGCCTTGAAGGTATCGAGGATGCCTTTCAGCTTGCCTTCGATCTCATCGTTATAAGCACCAGTTTGGTTGATGTGGTTCAGCAGTTCGGCATGCTCGCGATCCGCAAAAGCAACCAGAGCGGCTTCGAAGCTGACGACTTTCGCCACTTCTACGTCGTTCAGGTAGCCACGCTCGGCGGCAAACAGCACCAGAGACTGTTGTGCGACGGACATCGGCGCATACTGTTTCTGTTTCAGCAGCTCGGTCACTTTCTGACCGTGGCTCAGCTGTTTACGCGTTGCATCGTCCAGATCGGAAGCGAACTGAGAGAACGCAGCCAGTTCACGATACTGCGCCAGAGCGGTACGAATACCACCGGACAGTTTTTTCATGATCTTGGTCTGTGCTGCACCACCCACACGGGATACGGAAATACCCGGGTTAACCGCCGGACGAATACCAGAGTTAAACAGGTTGGATTCCAGGAAGATCTGACCATCGGTAATCGAGATTACGTTGGTCGGAACGAACGCGGAAACGTCACCCGCCTGGGTTTCAATGATCGGCAGAGCGGTCAGTGAACCGGTTTTGCCTTTGACTTCACCTTTGGTGAAGGCTTCAACGTAGTCGGCGTTAACACGCGCAGCACGCTCCAGCAAACGGGAGTGGAGGTAGAATACGTCGCCTGGGTAAGCTTCACGACCTGGTGGACGGCGAAGCAGCAGGGAGATCTGACGGTAAGCAACAGCCTGTTTGGACAGGTCATCGTATACGATCAGCGCATCTTCACCGCGGTCACGGAAGTATTCGCCCATTGCGCAACCGGCATATGGCGCCAGGTATTGCAGTGCAGCGGATTCTGACGCGGTAGCCACAACCACGATGGTGTTGGCCAGTGCGCCGTGCTCTTCCAGCTTG
Source organism: Serratia sp. PL7 (assembly GCF_945957435.1). Lineage (NCBI taxonomy): Bacteria > Pseudomonadati > Pseudomonadota > Gammaproteobacteria > Enterobacterales > Yersiniaceae > Serratia > Serratia sp. PL7. The sequence goes on from NZ_CAMFLB010000029.1 coordinate 85,176, forward strand.
CGTACCACGTTAGCGATGGTAGACGCTTTCTGGCCGATAGCTACGTAAACGCATTTGATGCCGGAATCGCGCTGGTTGATGATCGCATCGATCGCCAGGGCAGTTTTACCGGTTTGACGGTCGCCGATCACCAGCTCACGCTGGCCACGACCGATTGGGATCATGGCGTCGACCGATTTGTAGCCGGTCTGTACAGGTTGATCAACAGACTGACGCTCGATAACGCCAGGTGCGATAGTTTCAACCGGAGAGAAACCGTCATGTTCAACCGGGCCTTTACCGTCGATAGGTGCACCCAGGGTGTTGACCACACGGCCCAGCAGACCACGGCCAACTGGAACTTCCAGAATACGGCCGGTACATTTTACCTTCATGCCTTCGGCCAGATCCGAATACGGACCCATTACCACGGCACCTACAGAGTCACGCTCCAGGTTCAATGCAATTGCGTAACGGTTGCCTGGCAGTGCGATCATTTCGCCCTGCATAACCTCGGCCAAACCGTGTACGCGGATGATCCCGTCGCTGACGGAAACGATGGTACCTTCATTGTGAGCTTCGCTCACTACATTGAACTGAGCAATGCGCTGCTTGATCAGTTCGCTGATTTCGGTGGAATTCAGTTGCATGCTCCAGTCCCCTTAAGACTGCAAGACGTCTGCCAGGCGCTCGAGACGGCCACGTACGCTGCCATCGATCACCAGATCACCGGCACGGATAATGACACCGGCCAGTACAGACTTGTCAATTTTGCAATTCAGCTTAACTTTGCGTGACAGACGTTTTTCCATCGCAGCGATAATCTTGGCTTGCTGTGTGTCGTTCAGTGCGCTCGATGAGAGCACCTCGACTTCGACGGTGGATTCCAGCGCGGCGCGCAGTTCGATGAACTGTTGCAGCACCGCAGGAAGGACCAGTAAACGCCCATTTTCGGCCATTACACGGATAAAGTTCTGGCCATGTTCGTCGAGCTCATCGCCACAAACCGCAATAAACGTGTTGGACAAGGTTTCAGGTGCAACAGCACCGGAAAGCAGTTCCGCCATCTGTTCATTACGCGTGACAACAGCAGTAAACGCCAGCATTTGCTGCCAGCGTTCTACGCTTTGGTTCTCAACGGCAAAGTCAAAAGCTGCTTTGGCGTAGGGGCGAGCTACGGTGATAAATTCAGACATCAGCCCCTCCCTCCTTACAGTTCAGCGACCAGTTTATCAACGATGTCGCTGTTAGCAGCTTCATCCACGGAACGTTCGATGATCTTCTCGGCACCGGCAATTGCCAGCATCGCGACTTGCTTACGCAACTCTTCACGAGCGCGCTTACGTTCGGCTTCGATCTCAGCCTGAGCCTGCGCCACGATTTTGTTACGTTCCTGCTCGGCTTCTGCTTTCGCTTCGTCCACGATCTGAGCTTTGCGTTTGTTTGCTTGCTCAATAATCGCCTGGGCTTCCGCTTTGGCAGTTTTCAGCTGGTCGGTCGCATGGGCTTGCGCTAAGTCCAAATCTTTTTTGCCACGTTCTGCGGAAGCGAGGCCATCAGCAATTTCTTTCTGACGCTTCTCGATGGCAGCCATAATTGGCGGCCATACATACTTCATGCAGAACCAGACAAACAGGATGAACGCGATAGCCTGGCCGAGGATTGTTGCGTTAAGATTCACAGCACAATGCCTCTTTAAAAGTTAATAATGTGGTTTCTTTGTAGAGTGTGAACCCTACTTACGCGACAGCAAACATCACGTACAAACCCAGACCAACAGCGATCATCGGGATGGCGTCAACCAGGCCCATAACGATAAAGAACTGTGTACGCAACAGAGGGATCAGATCAGGTTGACGTGCAGCGCCTTCCAAGAATTTACCACCCAGGATGCCGATACCGATCGCAGCACCGATTGCCGCTAACCCCATCATAATAGCGGCAGCCATGTACAGCAGATCCATATTCAGGTTTTCCATGACAGTCTCCAGTTTGTTTCAGTTTAATAGTGCAAGTGTTTTAAGAAAATCAGTGCTCTTCAGATGCCATCGACAGATAGACAATCGTCAGAACCATGAAAATAAAGGCTTGAAGCGTAATGATCAGGATGTGGAAGATTGCCCAAGGCAAACTCAGCATCCACTGTGACCACCACGGCAACAGACCAGCAATCAGGATGAAGATCAACTCACCCGCATACATGTTGCCGAACAGTCGCAGACCCAGTGAAACAGGTTTGGACAGCAGGCTGACACCTTCAAGGATCAGGTTAATGGGAATAAATACCGGGTGGTTGAACGGCTGCATGGTTAACTCTTTGACGAACCCACCAATGCCTTTCATTTTAATGCTATAGAACAGGATCAGGACAAATACGGCCAACGCCATCGACAACGTGATGTTCACGTCGGCGGTAGGCACCACACGCAGTGCTGGCAGGCCAAGGTAATGCTCACCGATGAACGGCAGAAGGTCGACCGGGATCAGGTCCATCAGGTTCATCAGGAATACCCAGACGAACACCGTCAGCGCCAGCGGAGCAATGACCTTGCTCTTGCCGTGGTACATATCTTTTACGCTGTTGTCGACAAAGCCAACGATCAGCTCAACGGCGGTTTGCAACTTTCCGGGCACGCCGCTGGTGGCGTTTTTGGCTACCTTGCGGAATACCGCCAGAAAGACCACCCCGAGGACAATGGAGAAAAACATCGAGTCGACGTTAATCGACCAGAACCCCGTCCCGACCTGAAGCTGCGTCAGGTGGTGACCGATATACTCCTGTGGAGTCAAGACTTCTCCTGCAGACATGATGCCTCTTACCCTTATTTAGTTAAGTTCGGTAACTGTTAATCACGGCTGGTGCCACTATCTGCACAATCAACACCGCTAAATAGGTCAGGCCAAGCGGTACAAACGCCGCTTTGAACACCCCAAGCGCCACGATCAGCAAAACGATGGTGATCACGACCTTTAGCCCTTCACCAATGGCGAACGACCAGGCAACCCGTCCGGGTGCCGGCGTCTGTGCCTGATGACGCAAGGCAAACAGCATAAACATGGCATTGGGTAACCAGGCAGCCAGGCCACCTGCCAGTGCCGAACCGCTCCACTCCAGACTTTTCAGGCCGAAAGCAGCGCTGATCAAAACAAAAGTCATTAACTGCAGCAACAGCAACTTGCGTGCAACTTTTCCGCTGTACAGGGACACAGACATGACGTTTGTTCTCTCCGTACCCCTGAGGGGGTATGCCGACGTATAAAACTGCCTTTGCGGTTCTGAGTCAAGCAGCAAAAAACGTGCAAATTATACGGGCCACTCCAACGAATTCAATCGATAAGTAGCGAAAAGGTGAACAATTATTTAAATTTCCCCTTTTAGGGCTATTTTCACAAGAAAATGGCCGGAATAATCGCTCGCATTTATTTGTCTGACTATTCCACGGTTGCGGTAAGAAACGTGCAACCGATCACAATACTGACTATTAATGAGTTATAGCCCAGGTTCACGACCTAGGTCTTTAGCTTTTTGGGCGATCAAAAAATATTATAAATCAAATCATTACAACGTAACCGTTCAAAAACAATCCTTATACCCCGCAAAAACCTTTTATTGACATTCACAGGAATAATAAAGCAACACTCAATTAACACTGACAGCAAATCGGAATCTTTCACACATTGTTGCTAACGTGACTATCACCTACTGAAATGATGCATTTTTGACATAACAATGTTAATTAAAAGTAAATAAACGAAAGAAAGGGCCTGTCTGATTAGACTGCTTGCTATTTACCTTCTGTACCCTACACCAATCACTGATTATTTGATGCTAAGCAATTCTGATCTGGCTTTAGTGGGCTTTCAGGACGATCAAATGGCGCTCGCCATCCAGCTCCGGCACCTGCAAACGCACCACCGACTCCAGAGAAATCCCTTCTGGCAACTGGGCCAACTCGTCTTGCGGGCAAACCCCTTTCAGCGCATAAAAACGCCCCTGCCCTTTGGCTGGCAGGTGGTGACACCAAGCCAACATGTCTTGCAGTGAAGCAAAAGCCCGGCTGATCACACCGTCAAACGGCGGTTCTACCACAAACTCTTCCACACGGCTCTGTACCGGCTCGATATTATTCAGCCCCAACTCATGCTGCACCTGTCGCAGAAAGCGTACACGCTTGCCCAGGCTGTCTAACAGGGTGAAATGGGCATCGGGCCGCACGATTGCCAACGGAATGCCTGGCAAACCCGGGCCGGTGCCAACGTCGATAAAGCGTGAACCTGTCAGATGGGCATTCACCACAATGCTGTCCATGATATGACGCACCAGCATTTGCTGCGGATCGCGTACAGAAGTGAGGTTGTAAGCCTTGTTCCACTTGTCGAGCATAGCGACATAGCCCAACAATTGCTGCTTTTGTTGATCGGGAAGCGAAATTCCAGCCGCTGAAAGCAACGAATCCAATTTTTTTTGCACAACAGAGTCCTCTGACAGGCGTGGAACATGCAGGCCAATCTGCAACTGCTCTCTTAGGCAGTCTATGATAATTCAGGCTTGATATGATGTCAGCGGCCGTTTGCTCAGCAGATAGGCAAACGGCCACTCGGTGAGCGGATTTATGCGCTGCGGCGCAGTAAGCCCTGTTTTTTCAGCCAGATCAGCAAAATAGAGATCGCTGCTGGGGTGATGCCGGAAATGCGCGAAGCCTGACCGATCGAGTTAGGCTTGTGATCGTTCAGTTTGGCGATCACCTCGTTGGACAATCCGGAGACCTGGCGATAATCGAGATCCAGCGGCAGCACGGTATTCTCGTTGCGCTGTTGTTTGTCGATCTCATCTTGCTGGCGAGCGATGTAGCCTTCGTATTTCACCTGAATTTCCACTTGCTCAGCGGCTTCGGTGTCTGCCAGTGCAGGAGCAAAAGCTGCCACCGCGGTCAGTTGGCCATAATCCATTTCCGGGCGGCGCAGCAGTTCTTCGCCATTGGCTTCACGTGACAGAGGAGCTTTCAGCAGGACGTTAACCTGTTCGACGTTCTCTGAATGCGGGTGCACCCAGATATCACGCAGACGCTGGCGTTCCTGTTCGATGTGCTCAAGTTTTTCGCAGTAGCGCTGCCAACGTTCATCATCAACCAGCCCCAGTTCACGGCCTTTTTCCGTCAGGCGCAGATCGGCGTTGTCTTCACGCAGCATCAGACGGTATTCGGCACGTGAGGTAAACATGCGGTACGGCTCTTTGGTTCCCAGCGTACTGAGATCGTCCACCAGCACCCCCAGGTAAGCCTGATCGCGGCGTGGTGACCAGCCTTCGTCTTCAACGGCATAACGCCCGGCGTTCAACCCGGCCAACAAGCCCTGCGCAGCAGCTTCTTCGTAACCGGTGGTGCCGTTGATCTGGCCTGCGAAGAACAGACCTTGAATAAATTTGCTTTCCAATGTGGGCTTCAAATCGCGTGGATCGAAGAAATCGTACTCGATGGCATAGCCAGGGCGAACGATACGGGCATTTTGCATCCCTTCCATCGAACGCACGATCTGCATCTGTACGTCAAACGGCAAACTGGTGGAAATCCCGTTCGGGTAGATCTCGTTACTGGTTAACCCTTCAGGCTCCAGGAAGATCTGGTGCGCATTACGATCGGCAAAGCGCATCACTTTATCTTCGATCGACGGGCAATAGCGTGGGCCGATCCCTTCGATGATCCCGGCATACATCGGGCTACGATCGAGGTTGTTGCGGATCACGTCATGGGTTTTTTCATTGGTGTGCGTGATGTAGCACGGCACCTGTTGTGGATGCTGGCTGGCGTTGCCCAGGAAAGAAAACACTGGAATTGGCGTATCGCCATGCTGCTCAGCCAGAACGCTGAAATCTATGGTGCGTGCATCGATACGGGGAGGTGTACCCGTTTTCAGGCGATTGACACGCAGAGGCAGTTCACGCAGACGCTGTGACAAAGAGATCGACGGAGGATCCCCAGCACGGCCACCGCTGTAGTTTTCCAGGCCGATGTGGATCTTGCCATCCAGGAAGGTGCCTACGGTCAGTACTACCGCTTTGGCACGGAATTTCAGCCCCATCTGGGTCACCGCACCCACCACTCGATCGTTTTCGACGATCAGATCCTCAACCGGTTGTTGGAAGATCATCAGGTTTGGCTGGTTCTCCAATGCGGTACGAACGGCTTGGCGATACAGGACGCGATCTGCCTGAGCCCGAGTGGCTCGCACTGCCGGGCCTTTGCTGGCGTTTAGTATCCTAAACTGGATACCTGCATGGTCGATCGCCTTGGCCATCAGCCCGCCGAGTGCATCGATTTCCTTGACCAGATGCCCTTTCCCAATACCACCGATCGCCGGATTACAGGACATTTGTCCCAGCGTGTCGATATTGTGGGTCAGTAATAAAGTCTGACGTCCCATACGTGCCGCAGCCATGGCGGCTTCGGTTCCGGCATGGCCACCACCGATGATAATGACGTCAAATTGCTCTGGATAAAACATGGAACAGCACCTCGGAGTACTTGCGAACGATCGTTGTTTGCCCTGGGGGGAGGATTCTACTCAAGTTTAGTCGATCGACCAAGCGGTCAGGATCTTAGGTAATTAAAAGAAGATCTTTTTTATTTAAAGATCTCTTTATTAGATCTCTTATTAGGATCGCGATCCTCTGTGGATAAGTGATTATTCCACAGAAAGATCAGCCGATTAAGCAGGATCGTTTGCTGTGAATGATCGGTGATCCTGGCCAGTATAAGCTGGGATCTAAATGGCATGTTATCCACAGGACAGAAAGCGTACGACGGTTGTTATTGGGATAACTACCGCTTATACCCTGCTTTCGAGCCTAGTTATACACAATCGTTCGCGCGATCTTTAACCGAATTAGAGTAAAATAATCCAATTCTTCAGCCATTCTTCGGCAGGATCCTCGGGAATTTCATGTTGGGTCACGTCGATCTCGAGACGATCGCCGATCCTTTTCGCTCCACGAGCCTGGAAAAGATCGTCGATCTGTTTGATCGCACCACAGAAGGTATCGTACTCAGAACTGCCCAAACCGACGGCGCCGAACTGCACCTGCGATAAATCAGGTTGCTGCTCTGCCAGTTGTTCCAGCAGTGGCTGCAGATTATCCGGTAAATCACCGGCACCGTGAGTGGAGGAAACCACCAGCCACCGGCCCGACAGCGTCAATTCATCCAATTCAGGGCCATGCAGCATTTCCGTTGAGAAACCTGCTTCTTCGAGTTTCTCGGCCAAATGTTCAGCCACGTATTCTGCGCTGCCAAGCGTGCTGCCACTGATCAGAGTAATGTCTGCCATGAATGAATGATCCCAACCTTAAACTCAAGAGGCCGTATTGTACTCTGTGAATCAGCTGGGATCTACCTGTGGATAATATGGGTATAACGATCTTGTCTAGTACAGAGTCTGCGATTAAGGCGTTAATTTCTCACAGAATAACGGCATTCTCTTTGTGTAATGTTTTGATTTGAGGTTATTTAATCGAGAAAGGGGGGCGGGGTAAGGAAGAAAGCGGCCAGCGTGCCATAAGCTCACTGACCAATAAATTTTTATTACGACACGTAATCTTCGGGTTTAATCGATGATATGAACGGCTGCTCAGGCTGTAGATGAGCAAAGCCACTGAGCATATCTTCACTCAGCTCAATACCGGGGCGTGCTGGCCAAGGTAACGATTTGATTGGCCAATGACAGTGTTGCTGATAGTCCTTGAACTGCGCTAATCGGCCCTTTACCAAGTCGAAGTCGTTACTCCAAAAGGCATGACCGAGACGGTAGTTCTTATTGAATTCGTCAAAACTGGCAAAGAGTTCATGCGCTATATCGGCTGTTTTCAATATGTTGTCCCAGGCTTCTTGTTCTGCGATCAAACCGGCACAAAAACATGAGCGGCTCAGTGTGATCACCCGCCATAGATCGAAGGCCCAAATCAGCGCTGGCGAGCGTTGCTCCGGGCTTGGGGTTATGCAGCTATGAATATAACCGACAGGCTCTTCAATCAGTGCGGCCAGATTCCTCACCCAGGTATCATCTTCTACCGAATGGCGCATGTCGAAGGCAAAATGCTGGGAGTGCATACCGGCCAAAAGTTTATTCACAGCTTCGCGATAGTGCTTGGCGTCGGCGATGTTCCAGTCATCGTACAACCCTTTAAGGTGATCTTTGGGCTGTGATGGATCCAGCAATGGAAATGTCTTAACGGGATCTTGCAGGCGTGCGGCGATCGGGTAGTGCTCAAGTGTTTCACTCCAAAAGCCATGTGAATAAGTTTGGACTATGTCCAGGCGCAATGCTTGACGCTTGTTGTCTTCTAACTGGCCTAAATTCCCCTGCTGATAGTATCGCTGTTGCTCGCGCATAGGGGTTTTGACCAACCATGAGCACCCTATGGCCACCAGCCCGATGGCTAGCGCAGTACAGCCCCAAATCCAGTAAACTAGCGGGGGTAGTGAAGTACTAATGAAGCTATCCTGATAAGCAATTACCAGTAAGAATGACAGGCCTATGCCCAAGAGAGTCGGTATAACGAGTAACACGGAAATCACAGCGGCCAACGGACTTAATACCTTTAGCATGCCCTGGTTACCCGCTTCGCGATATTTATCCCGGAAAACCTTAACGTTTTTAACCGGAAAATCCTTGAATAGCGGGTGGTTTTGCATCAGTTCCTTCATTGGATTGCATTGCTCCTTTTTTATCTATATAGCTATCCTAACAAACACCAGCCTAAGGCGTAATGGTACGCATGATAGGATTCTGCAGCGAGATCAGCGTCTCCGTTGACTGGATCTCGTCGATGGTCTGGATCTTGTTGATCAGTACCTGTTGCAACGCATCGATCGAGCGGCACATCACCTTGATAAACACGCTGTAGTGACCGGTGGTGTAATAGGCTTCCACGACTTCCTCCAGGCTTTCGAGTTTTTTCAGCGCCGAAGGGTAGTCCTTGGCACTCTTCAATATGATGCCGATAAAGCAGCAGACGTCGTAGCCCAGCTGTTTTGGGTTCACATCAACCCGCGTTCCGGTGATGATCCCGGCCTGCTTCATCTTCTCCACCCGCACATGAATGGTGCCGGGGCTGACGGCAAAATTCTTCGCCAGTTCAGCGTAAGGCATGCGGGCATTTTCCATTAATGCGTTGAGGATGCCGCGATCGAGATTATCGATCTGATAAATTTCTGCCATTAAATGCCCCTTTAATTGCTGATTATTGAATTATCACCGTTTAAAAATGACCGATTAAAAGCGAAAAGGCAATATTGATTGATGGATATTGAATTTAGGTGCCATTCTGTTGCTTAATCATTGGCAACTAGACAGGTTATTCAAGAGATACGGCAATGAAAAAGCAGTTTATCCAAAAACAACAACAAATCAGCTTCGTGAAATCCTTCTTCTCTCGCCAGTTGGAACAGCAGCTTGGCCTGATTGAAGTGCAGGCTCCGATCCTCAGCCGACTGGGTGACGGTACTCAAGATAACCTTTCTGGCAGCGAAAAAGCCGTTCAGGTGAAAGTCAAAAGCCTGCCGGACTCGACGTTTGAAGTAGTGCACTCGCTGGCTAAATGGAAGCGTAAAACCCTGGGCGAGCACGATTTCAGCGCGGGTGAAGGTGTGTATACCCATATGAAAGCGCTGCGCCCGGATGAAGATCGCCTGACGCCGATCCACTCGGTGTATGTCGATCAGTGGGATTGGGAACGTGTTATGGGAGATGGCGAACGTAGCCCGGCTTACCTGCAAGATACCGTCAAGCGGATCTATGCCTCTATAAAAGAAACGGAAGCCGCGGTGAGCCGTGAATTTGGTCTGGCACCGTTCCTGCCAGAAAAGATCCACTTTGTTCACAGCGAAACGCTGCTGCAACGTTACCCTGAGCTGGATGCCAAAGGCCGTGAACGTGCGATCGCCAAAGAATTGGGAGCGGTATTCCTGATTGGTATTGGTGGCAAACTCTCACATGGCAAATCCCATGACGTGCGTGCACCGGATTATGATGACTGGACCACGCCAGGTATTGAAGGGCTGAAAGGGTTGAACGGTGACATCGTGGTGTGGAACCCGGTATTGCAGGATGCGTTTGAACTCTCCTCGATGGGCATCCGTGTCGATGCGGCGGCGCTGCAACATCAGTTGGCGTTAACCGACGATCTGGATCGCCTGAAGTTGGAATGGCACCAGTCCCTGCTGCGTGGTGAAATGCCTCAGACGATTGGTGGCGGGATTGGTCAATCACGCCTGGTGATGCTGTTGCTGCAACTGTCGCATATTGGGCAAGTACAGTGTGGCGTGTGGGGACCAGAAGTACGCGAGAGCGTTGAAGGGCTGCTGTAAAAGCTAGCGACTCCAGCGCCGTAGTAAACGGCTTTTTAACCCGGTATCAAAGCGCCAGATATGATCGAAGATGCGCATGATGCCGGGTTTACCATAGGCTGACATGGCCACCGCATGAAAGCGTTGCTGGTGGCTTTGCTGCTGTGACTTCACTTTCTTGAACACCTCTTCCGGCAGCCGCTGGGCAATAAAATCGGAAATAATCACCGCATCGGCGTCAAACCAGTCGCTTTCCGCCATTTTGCTGACGGTGGCATTCAGGCAGGCGGCCAAATCCGTCCCGCCACGAAAATGTTGACCCAGGAACCGCACCGCCTGTTCGATACCGCTGGCGGCCGTCAGTTCATAGTGCACAATCTGGCTGGCAAACAGCATGATGTAGCAGCGGCGGTTGTCTGCCAGTGCGATGCGCAACAGTGCCAGACAAAAGGCCTTGGCGCATTGTTCATTAAAGCCGCCCATTGAGCCGGAGGTATCTACGCAGACAATAAACGGCCCGCGTGGCTGCCGGTCCTGCTGCTGATGAGTGACCTGGCGCATCATGATCTGTTCCTGCCAGGCATCCCCTTGCAGGCGATAGGTCAGCAAGCGTTTTTCCAGCAGCCGACGGTAAAACTCAAACTCCAACTCTTCAATGCCCAACGCTGCCAGTTCGGGTGGCAGTAACCGCAGGATGTCGTCACTTTGGTGTATACCGCTGACCTCTTCCGGCTGAATGGCGGGTACCTGCACCATCACCCGGTATGGTTCAGGCTGCGCATCTTGTTGCTGCACCGCCTTGGCTTCATAGCTGCGGCCCAGTTGTTGTGCCAGCTTTTGTAGCTCTGGCTGCTGTTGCAGAAAGTCTCCGTACTCCACCAGCCGTTGGTAGTCACCACGTTGTAAATGGCCTTTGCTCATATCCCACAATCGGCCCGCGGCCGTGTCGTTCTCTGCCAGCACCGGTTCCAGTGCGCCGCTCAGAGCCAGCCGTTCTTGCAGCTCGGCCATCAGTTGTTCACGCTCCTGCTCCAGTAACTTATGGTGCAGCATCGTGGCCTGCAGCGTCAGGCTAATGCGCCAGCGTTGCAGAAACAGGGTTTGGAAGCTGCCATCGAGCGGATGAGCGGGGAGATCTGCGGCATCCACCATACTCCGTGCCTGGGCGTAAAACGGCGACGCGCATTGGCGTAATAGATCGAGCGTATCGTTAAGGTTTTGCGAGAACTGGCCGTGGCTTTCCAACTGGCATTGCTGATAGCGGTAAAACTCTTGCGCCAGCACCGGCGGCACCACGGCTTGCTGAATGCGATCTTTCAGTTGCCGCTTCCAATGAGGCAGATCGCGGTTGATCGCCCGACGTATCGCCGGGAATTTATTGAAAAATACCACCAACTGCGGCGTGGCCAACATGCCAATGATCAGCTCTTCGATCAGCTCGCCTTCGGAGATCGACAGCAGCATATCGAGCGTTTCGAGGCTCAGCATGGTTACTGGCCGCGCATTTGCTGGGACAGCTGTTTGATCTGCTCGGCCACCTGCAACAGGCTGGCTTCAATTTTCGCCAACCCGGCGGCAGGGGTGAACAGGCAAGGCTGATGCTGGCTGAATAACCGCCGCTGTTCCGCCTGGCGCTGGCTTAGTGTTTCTATTTCGTCCAGGAATTCTGGTGGGGTTCCCCCGGTCGGCTTACCCGGCAGGGCCAGCAGGGAGGGCTGGCGGCTGACGTCCAGCACGGTCAGGTGCAATTGCTCATCGACGTCCAGATCGATCTGCTGGGCAAAACCAATGCCGTTGAGCTTGGCGCGCACGTCACCGCCTTTTTGCAGCCAGTTTTCCAGCATGCTGCTTTCGATACTCAGGTGGTTAACCTGGATGTCGTGCAACTGTAACGGTTTTTGCAGCAGCAGCGTCAAAGTGGTGCCAGTGAGCGGATGCTCCAGCACATATTGTGGCTTACGGCTGAACATGCCGCCTTTTTTCACCAGTTGGATGGCCTGGCGATGGCTCTGCTGCTGTTGATGCTGCATCCAGCGGGTGTGGATCTGCTGTAGCTGGATCAACAAGGTTTGTTGCTGATAGGCCTGTTCGGTCAGCAACTGATCGACTTGTTGCTGTAACAATTTTAATGATGTCCGATCGTGCCACAGGCAATCCTTCAACAGCATTAAATCCAACGGCACAATGGTGTCGCGGCCGCTGAAAAAGGCACAGGCCTGCAGCAAGCGCAGGGATTTCTTCCAACGCCGGTCAGAAACATAAGGTGCCTGTTCCAAAGCGTCTAACCGTTGGCGCAGCAGGAAAATCAGCTCAAAGCAGTTTTCCGGCAGTTTGACCTTATCTATTTGCGGTTGCCATTGGTGGAACTCTTCATCGCTGATGCTCAGCGCCTCGGGTACCGGGTTGTCGCTTTCGTTCTGCCGGGCCACCAATAGAGAGCGGAAATTCTGCTTATCCTGCACCTTATCAAGCCACAGCCGGATCAACATACGGTCATACAACGCTTCAAGGCTGCTATCGGCCTCGGGTAATTCATTGGAGGCGGTGACCAGCAGGCGCAGCGGAATGGGCTCTTCACTATTGCCGTTACGGAAACGGCGCTCGTTGATGGCGGTCAGCAGGGTATTGAGGATAGCCGGGCCAGCCTTCCAGATTTCATCAAGAAACACGATCTCGGCTTCGGGCAGATAACCCGCAGTCAGGCGCTGATAGCGGCCTTCATCTTTCAGTGCCTGGATCGACAGTGGGCCAAACACCTCTTCGGGCGTGGAAAAGCGCGTCATCAGGTATTCAAATGAGCGAGCGCTGCGGAAGGCAAATTTCAGCCGGCGGGCGATCAGACTCTTGGCGATCCCCGGTGGGCCGAGCAAGAACACGCTTTCCCCGCACAAGGCCGCCAGCAAGCACAGCCTGATAGCCTCTTGCCGTTCATAAAGGCCGCTCTCCAGCGCACTGCTGAGGCGGGAGATCCGTTCTGCCAGAAGTGTTGATGACGCCATAAAATAGCTCGCGTTGTCCGGAGGTTAGAGCCTGCCACCCAGGCCGACAGCCAATCTTGCTAGAGAATCCGATGATAAACCATCATTATTTTTAGCCTTATAGCTGGTTGATTAGTAAAATTTTTCTATGCTCAACAAGGGGGTTGATTCACATTTTGTTTATTTTTGGGGTCAGATAGTAGAGTAGGCAAGTGCTATAAATGATGCATACTGTGCGCCTTTTACCGGGTGTGACGGATCTTAGAGCCCGTATCTTTAGCCTGATGCTGATGCATCGGTTGACGGATGATCTAGCAAAAGAAGCAAACTATGAGCACAGAACATAAACAGTCTTTATCGGCGGTTACCCTGGCGGCTATTGGGGTCGTTTACGGTGATATCGGCACCAGCCCGCTCTATACCTTGCGAGAATGTTTCTCCGGCCATTACGGTTTTGACGTCCGTCCCGACGTGGTGTTTGGTTTTCTTTCCTTAATCTTCTGGATGTTGATTGTCATCGTTTCCCTGAAGTATCTCACCTACGTCATGCGTGCGGATAACGCCGGTGAAGGCGGGATATTGACGTTGATGTCTTTGGCAGGGCGCCATACCTCGGCACGTACCACCTCCTTGCTGGTGATCCTGGGCCTGATTGGTGGCAGCTTCTTCTATGGCGAGGTGGTGATCACCCCGGCGATCTCGGTGATGTCGGCCATAGAGGGGTTGGAGATTGCCGCACCGTCGCTAGATCCCTACATCGTCCCGCTCTCCATTCTGGTACTGACCTTACTGTTTGCAATCCAAAAACATGGCACCGGCAGCGTAGGCAAACTGTTTGCCCCGGTGATGCTGCTGTGGTTTATCGTGTTAGCGGTGCTGGGGGCGCGCAGCATTATCGCCAACCCGGAAGTGTTGCAGGCGCTGAACCCGAAATGGGCCTTCAACTTCTTTGTTGAATATAAGAAGGTGTCGTTCTTCGCGCTCGGTGCGGTGGTGCTGTCGATTACCGGTGTGGAAGCGCTGTATGCCGATATGGGCCACTTTGGCAAATTCCCGATCCGCCTGGCCTGGTTCACCGTAGTGCTGCCTTCGCTGGTGCTCAACTACTTCGGCCAAGGGGCATTGCTGCTGAAAAACCCAGAAGCGATCAAGAACCCGTTCTTCCTGTTGGCCCCAGACTGGGCGCTGATCCCACTGCTGATATTGGCCACGCTGGCCACGGTTATCGCCTCGCAGGCGGTGATTTCCGGCGTCTTCTCGTTGACCCGCCAGGCCGTTCGTCTGGGCTATCTGTCACCGATGCGCATCATTCATACCTCGGAAATGGAGTCCGGCCAGATTTATATCCCGGTGATCAACTGGACCCTGTATATCGCCGTGGTGTTGGTGATTGTGGGCTTCGAGCACTCCAGCAACCTGGCCGCGGCTTATGGTATTGCGGTGACCGGCACCATGGTATTGACCAGCATCCTGATCACCTCCGTTGCCATCAAGAACTGGCATTGGAATCGCTTCCTGGTGGGGGGTATTCTGGCGATCCTGCTGATTATTGATGTGCCTATGTTCTCGGCTAACGCCCTGAAGTTGTTCTCCGGCGGTTGGTTGCCGCTGACGTTGGCTCTGGTCATGTTCCTGATCATGATCACCTGGAAGAGCGAACGCTTCCGTCTGCTGCGTCGGATGCATGAGCACGGCAACTCCCTTGAAGCGCTGATTGCCTCACTGGAAAAATCACCGCCGGTTCGCGTGCCTGGCACCGCTGTGTTTATGTCGCGGGCGATTAACGTGATCCCGTTTGCCCTGCTGCATAACCTCAAGCACAACAAAGTGCTGCATGAGCGGGTGGTGCTGCTGACCTTGCGTACCGAAGATGCCCCTTATGTGCATAACGTCCGGCGGGTAACGATTGAACAACTGTCCCCGACCTTCTGGCGGGTGGTGGCCAGCTATGGCTGGCGTGAAACGCCGAACGTTGAGGAAGTCTTCCATCGCTGTGGGTTGGAAGGGCTGCCATGCCGGATGATGGAGACGTCGTTCTTTATGTCCCATGAATCGCTGATCCTCACCAAACGGCCGTGGTATCTGTTCCTACGCGGCAAGCTGTTTATCGCCCTGAGCCGCAACGCATTGCGGGCTGCCGACCAGTTTGAGATCCCGCCCAACCGGGTCATCGAACTGGGAACCCAGGTCGAAATCTAAATCAGGGGCTCAGCATTTGCTGGGCCCTTCTTTTTTATCTGCGCTTTTATCGAACGCGAGCGAAACGTTTCGATGGCGATCACATTTCCGCTATTACAAGGTTGTCTTCCCCTGCTGATTTTCTAAACTGACTCAATAGCGAAACGTTTCGCTGCTGGAGTTTACTCATGAAAAAAGGCGTACTACTGAATTCTGATGTTTCTGCGGTGGTCTCTCGTCTCGGCCACACCGATCAGATCGCGATTTGTGATGCGGGCTTGCCGATCCCGGCCGTGACGCCGCGTATCGATCTGGCGCTGACCCAAGGGGTGCCGACATTTTTGCAGGTTGTCGGTGTCGTGACGCAGGAAATGCAGGTAGAGAGCGCTATCCTGGCGGAAGAGATCGTCAAGCATAACCCATCGCTCCACCAAGCGTTGCTGGCTCAACTGACGCAGCTTGGCCAAAGCCAGGGCAATACCATCAGCATTAGCTATATCAGTCACAGCGCGTTTAAAGCGCAAACCGAACATAGCCGAGCCGTGATCCGCAGCGGAGAATGTTCGCCCTACGCGAACGTGATCCTGTGCTCCGGCGTAACTTTCTGAGGCGCCTATGCAACCTTTACTGCAACTGAAAGGGATCGATAAGGCCTTTCCCGGTGTGAAGGCGCTTTCTGGGGCTGCCCTGAGCGTTTATCCCGGCAGGGTAATGGCGCTGGTGGGGGAAAACGGTGCCGGCAAATCCACCATGATGAAAGTGCTGACCGGTATCTACAATAAAGATGCGGGCAGCCAATATTTCCTCGGCAAAGAAGTGGCCTTCAATGGGCCGAAGGATTCGCAGGAAGCGGGTATCGGCATCATCCACCAGGAACTGAACCTGATCCCGCAGCTGACCATTGCCGAGAACATCTTTCTTGGCCGCGAGTTCGTTAACCGCTTTGGCCGCATCGACTGGAAACGCATGTATGCCGAAGCGGACAAACTGCTGGCACGTTTGAACCTGCGCTACAGCAGCCATCGGCTGGTGGGGGAATTGTCGATTGGCGATCAGCAAATGGTGGAAATTGCCAAGGTGCTGAGCTTTGAATCCAAAGTGATCATCATGGATGAGCCGACCGATGCCCTGACCGATACCGAAACTGCCTCGCTGTTTAAAGTGATCAACGAGCTGAAAGCCGAAGGCCGCGGTATTGTTTATATCTCACACCGCCTGAAAGAGATCTTCGAAATCTGCGACGATGTGACCGTATTCCGTGACGGGCAATTTATTGCCGAGCGGCCGGTTGCCGAACTGAATGAAGATTCGCTGATTGAAATGATGGTTGGCCGCAAGCTGGAAGAGCAGTATCCACGGCTGAATCTGCCGCGCGGTGAAAAACGCCTGCAGGTGAGCCACGTTTCCGGCCCTGGCGTGCATGACGTCAGCTTTACTTTATACCGCGGTGAGATTCTGGGTGTGGCTGGCCTGATGGGGGCTGGGCGT
The DNA here is from genome assembly GCF_945957435.1 of Serratia sp. PL7. Classification (NCBI taxonomy): domain Bacteria; kingdom Pseudomonadati; phylum Pseudomonadota; class Gammaproteobacteria; order Enterobacterales; family Yersiniaceae; genus Serratia; species Serratia sp. PL7. Next base: position 102,139 of record NZ_CAMFLB010000029.1, read on the forward strand.
ACCGAGCTGATGAAGATCCTGTACGGTGCGGCACCACGTAAAAGCGGCTCCGTCAACCTGGACGGCCATGAGGTGGTAACTCGTACTCCTCAGGACGGCCTGGCCAACGGTATCGTCTATATCTCCGAAGACCGTAAGCGTGATGGTTTAGTACTGGGGATGTCGGTGAAGGAAAACATGTCGCTCACCGCGCTACGCTATTTCAGCCGTGCCGGTGGTGGCCTGAAACATGCCGACGAGCAGATCGCCGTCAGCGATTTTATTCGCCTGTTCAATATTAAAACGCCGTCGATGGAGCAACCGATTGGCCTGCTTTCCGGCGGTAATCAGCAAAAAGTGGCAATTGCCCGTGGCTTGATGACCCGGCCAAAGGTACTGATCCTCGACGAACCGACACGCGGCGTCGACGTTGGGGCCAAAAAAGAGATCTACCAGTTAATCAACCAGTTCAAGCAGGAAGGGCTGAGCATCATTCTGGTGTCTTCGGAAATGCCGGAGGTGCTGGGCATGAGTGACCGCATCCTGGTGATGCACGAAGGCCACCTCAGCGGCGAATTCCCGATTGAACAGGCCACCCAGGAAGTGCTGATGGCAGCAGCTGTCGGCAAGCAATACGGCGTAAAGCAGGAGTAAAGATATGAGTTCACAAAGTGTCGCAGCTAAGCGCTGGTTCAGTAAAGAGTGGCTGTTGGAGCAGAAATCGCTGATTGCCCTGCTGGTGCTGATTGCCGTGGTGTCTTCGATGAGCCCGAATTTCTTCACCGTTAATAACCTGTTCAATATTTTGCAGCAAACCTCGGTGAACGCCATTATGGCGGTCGGCATGACGTTGGTGATCCTGACTTCCGGCATCGATTTGTCGGTCGGATCGCTGTTGGCGCTGACCGGAGCGGTAGCCGCTTCGATTGTCGGATTTGAAGTCAATGCGGTGGTGGCTGTTGCCGCTGCGCTGGCGTTGGGGGCTGCCGTAGGTGCCTGCACCGGGATTATCGTTGCCAAAGGCAAGGTTCAGGCCTTTATCGCCACCCTGGTGATGATGCTGTTACTGCGCGGTGTGACCATGGTGTACACCAACGGTAGCCCGGTCAATACCGGCTTTACCGACGTTGCCGACACCTTCGGCTGGTTCGGGATTGGCCGTCCGTTGGGCGTTCCTACCCCGATCTGGATCATGGCCATCGTGTTTATCGCCGCCTGGTATATGCTGCATCATACACGTCTTGGCCGCTATATTTATGCGCTGGGCGGCAACGAAGCGGCTACCCGCCTTTCCGGTATCAGCGTCGATAGGGTTAAAATCATCGTTTACTCCCTGTGCGGCCTGCTGGCGGCACTGGCTGGGGTCATTGAAGTGGCGCGCCTGTCCTCTGCACAACCTACTGCGGGTACCGGCTATGAGCTGGATGCCATCGCTGCGGTGGTGCTGGGTGGTACCAGCCTGGCTGGGGGTAAAGGGCGCATCGTCGGTACCCTGATCGGGGCGCTGATCCTTGGCTTCCTGAATAACGGTTTGAATTTACTGGGTGTTTCTTCCTACTACCAAATGATCGTGAAAGCAGCCGTTATTCTGCTGGCGGTTCTGGTAGACAACAAAAGTAACAAGTAACCTCTCCCCTACAGGAATCACGACCATGAAAATGAAAAAACTGGCAACCTTAGTTTCGGCCATCGCGTTAACCGCCACCCTGAGTGCTAACGCCCTGGCAAAAGACACCATCGCGCTGGTGGTTTCTACACTCAACAACCCGTTCTTTGTTTCGATGAAAGAGGGGGCGCAGTTGGAAGCCAACAAGCTGGGTTATAACCTGGTGGTGCTGGACTCCCAGAACAACCCGGCGAAAGAGTTGGCCAACGTGCAGGATCTGATGGTGCAGAACCCGAAACTGCTGCTGATTAACCCAACCGATTCTGACGCGGTAGGTAACGCCATCAAGATGGCCAACCAGGCCAAGATCCCAGTCATTACGCTCGACCGTATGGCAGCGAAAGGCGAAGTGGTTAGCCATATCGCCTCCGACAACCGCGTGGGCGGTAAAATGGCCGGTGACTTTATTGCCAAGAAAGCCGGTGCTGACGCTAAAGTGATCCAGCTGGAAGGCATTGCCGGGACATCTGCTGCCCGTGAACGTGGTGAAGGCTTCCAACAGTCACTGGAGCAGAACAAGTTTAAACTGCTGGCCAGCCAGCCGGCGGACTTCGATCGTACCAAGGGTCTGAACGTCATGCAGAACCTGCTGACCGCGCATCCAGACGTGCAAGCAGTGTTTGCACAGAACGATGAAATGGCACTGGGCGCTCTGCGTGCATTGCAAACAGCCGGTAAAACGGACGTGATCGTCGTTGGTTTTGACGGTACCGCAGACGGTGTGAAAGCGGTTGAAGGCGGTAAATTGGCTGCCACTGTGGCACAGCGTCCGGATCAGATCGGTGTGATTGGCGTAGAAACGGCAGATAAGATCTTGAAAGGCGAGAAAGTACCGGCGACTATCCCGGTTGATTTGAAACTGGTTACCAAGTAAGTCATCTCCAGCGCCATCGGAACGGGGCGTGACGATGGCGCGCAATTTAAGGGATCCCTGTGATGGAAACAGCAAAGCTGGTGGTTTTGGGCAGCATCAATGCCGACCATATCCTCAATATCAACCAGTTTCCCCAGCCGGGCGAAACGGTGATCGGCCAGCAGTATAAGGTGGCCTTTGGTGGCAAAGGGGCTAACCAGGCGGTAGCTGCCGGGCGCAGCGGTGCGGATATCGCCTTTATTGCCTGTGTAGGCGAAGACGATATTGGTGAACGTATTCGCCAACAGCTGGCAACCGATCGCATCGATACCCAACCGATTGAAGCTATCACTGGCAGCACCACCGGCGTGGCGCTGATTTTCGTCAATGCCGAAGGCGAGAACGTGATTGGTATCGATGCCGGTGCCAACGCGGCGGTCACTCCCGATTATCTCAACCGCTATCGGCAACGGGTTATCGATGCCGATGCGTTACTGATGCAGCTTGAATCACCGTTGGAAACGGTGATTGCCGCCGCCAAACTGGCCAAGCAGCACCAAACCCAGGTGATCCTCAACCCGGCTCCGGCCTGTGAGCTGCCTGACGAACTGTTAGCGATGATCGACATGATCACCCCGAACGAAACCGAAGCCCAGCGGCTGACCGGTATCGCGGTGAATAATGACGCTGACGCCGAGCGTGCCGCCAACATCCTGCATGATAAAGGCATCGGCTGCGTGATTATCACCCTCGGTAGCCGTGGTGTGTGGTTGAGCGAAAACGGTAAAGGCAAATTGGTACCGGGCTTTAAGGTCAAGGCGGTAGATACCATCGCGGCCGGTGATACGTTCAACGGTGCCTTGGTTACTGCTTTGCTCGAAGGCAAAGTGATGAGTGATGCGGTGCGTTTCGCTCATGCGGCGGCGGCCATTGCCGTTACCCGGCCGGGTGCACAACCTTCCGTGCCATGGCGTGAAGAGATTGACGCCTTCTTGCAGCAACAGGGATAACGCTTTGGCTACCATGAAAGATGTCGCCCGCCTGGCGGGTGTTTCAACCTCGACGGTCTCGCACGTGATCAATAACAATCGCTTTGTCAGCGACAGCGTGCGTCACAAAGTCATGGTGGCCGTGGAACAGCTTAACTATGCCCCTTCTGCACTGGCGCGCAGCCTGAAACTCAATACGACGCGCACCATCGGCATGCTGGTGACCTCCAGCAATAACCCGTTTTATGCCGAAGTGGTGCGCGGTGTTGAACGCAGCTGCTATGAGCGCGGCTACAGCCTGATCCTGTGCAACACCGAGGAAGATGTGGCGCGTATGAACAGCAGCATGGAAACGCTGCTGCAAAAGCGAGTGGATGGTCTACTGGTGATGTGTACCGAAAACCACCGCCCCTCTCAGGATGCGCTGAGCCGCTACCCCTCGTTACCGATCGTGATGATGGACTGGTCGCCGTTCGAAGGGGCCAACGATATCATCCAGGATAACTCGTTGCTGGGGGGGGAAATGGCTACCGATCATCTGATCGCTCGCGGCTATCGCCAAATCGCCTGTATCGCCGGGCCGCTGGATAAAACCACCGCGCGCCATCGTTTGGAAGGCTATCGCCGAGCCATGCAGCGTGCCGGTCTTGAAATCCTGCCGGGCTATGAGGTGTATTGCGATTTTGAGTTTGAAGGCGGTGTGCATGCCATGAGGCAGTTGTTGGCGTTGGCCGAGCCTCCCCATGCGGTGTTTGCTGGCAACGATGCCGTCGCCGTCGGCGTTTATCAGGCGCTGTATCAGGCCGGGCTGGTGGTACCACGGGATATGGCCGTGATGGGTTACGACGATATCGAACTGGCCAAATATCTGGCCCCACCGCTCAGCACCATTCATCAGCCCAAAGATTCGCTCGGAGAACTGGCGATCGATGCGCTCATCAACCGCCTGCAAAACCCCGAACGTGATGCCCAGATCCTGGTGCTGACGCCAGAGCTGGTGGAGAGAGACTCTGTCGGTTACCGCTAACGGGTCACCTTCGCTTCTTTGCGTGATTGCTCTTTGCCGGTGATCAGGTTATTGCCGTCTTTTCTTCTTAACAGCATAAAGACGAAGGCCGAAGCGACGGTCACTATCCCCATGGTAATAAAGGTGTAGTGGAACTGATCGATCATGGTGCCGATCTCCATCGAGCCATAGAAGCGCAACACGGCGGCACTGATCGCCACGCCAAAGCTGATAGACAACTGCTGTGTCACTGCCAGTACGCTATTGCCGGAACTGGCGTTGCCATCGTTCAGGTCTGCCAGGCTGATGGTATTCATGGCGGTAAACTGCGTCGACATCGCCATCCCTAGAACAAACAGCGGCAAAATCATCAGCCACAGCGGCATACCTGGGCTTTGCAGTGAGAACTGCGCAATCAACACGCCGATAATGATAGTGATACCCACCAACGTCTTACGATAGCCGAACCAGCGCAACACCTGGGTAACGGTAGACTTGGCCATCAGAGAACCCACCGCCGTCGGGGCCATCATGCAACCGGCGACGATCGCCGAATAGCCAAAGGCTACCTGCAGCATCAACGGCATCAGGAACGGAACGCAGCCGGTCCCCAGCCGCGAGGCCACATTACCGGCAATGCCCACGGAAAAGGTGCGGGTCTTGAACAGATCCAGCCCAATCAGTGGCTGAGTGTGGCGGCGGGCGTGAATGATATAGCCAAACAGCATCACAAAGCCGCTCAGGAACACCCCCAGAGAAATGTAATTGGCCAGCACCTGCTCGCCGAATAGCTCCAGGCCGGTGGAGATAAGAACCAGGCTAAGGCCAAACAGCATAAAACCGATGAAATCAAATGGCCGCTTCGGTGTGGTGAAGTCCGGCATGTATTTGCGGGCGTAGACGATGCCGAGCAAGCCTATCGGGATATTAATCAGGAAGATCCAATGCCAGGTAGCGTAGGTCACCAGCCAGCCGCCAAGCAGCGGCCCCATTATTGGCCCAACCAGGCCAGGCATGGTGACAAAGTTCAGTACCGGCAACAGCTCACTACGCGGATAGGCCCGCAACAGGGCAAGGCGTGCCACCGGCATCATCATCGCGCCGCCAATCCCCTGTAAAATACGTGAGGCAACCAGGAAACTCAGCGTCGGGGACAAGGCACACAATAACGAGCCAAAGGTAAACAGGGATACGGCGATAATAAACACCCGCCGGGTACCGAAGCGATCGGCCAGCCAGCCGCTCACCGGGATTAGCATCGCAACCGTCAGGGTGTAACTGATCACCGCCGATTGCATTGCTAAAGGGGAACGGTCGAGGCTGTGGGCTATCGCCGGCAAGGCGGTATTGAGAATAGTGGCATCCAACGCCTGCATAAAGAACGCCATCGCGGCGATCCAAGGCAACCCTGCCATGCTGCGTGCAGATTTTGTCATCGTGATCTCATTTTCCTTCTATATATAGATGCGGAGTTTACGCATTCCCCTGCAACAATGTTTGGCATGCAGTGAGGGCTGCGATGCTGTCACTGGCGACTATGGCATCCACAATGGCCTGATGGTGTTGCAGCTTGATCACTTCATTACCGGTGATCGCCCGGAAATAGCTTTGATACACCGAGCTGAACAGGTTGGCGAACGAGGTGAGAAACGGATTGGCGCTGGCTTCATAGATCAACTGGTGGTACTGGGTATCGACTTCAATCCAGCGTTCGCGGTCAAAATCCACGTGTAGCGCCTGCATTTCTGCCATCAGCGTGACCAATCGCGCCTTTTGCTCCGGGGTGGCATTGATTGCTGCCAATGAACAGGCTTGAGGCTCGAGCGACGTGCGTAGGATAAGGAAGTGCTGCATTACTTGGCCGAAGTTCTCCCTGGTCATCCACCAGGTCAGCAGATCCTGATCGAGGAAGTTCCATTGGCTTTGCGGCATAACTCTGGTACCGATGCGGGGGCGCGGTAACAGCATGCCTTTGGCCGCCAGCATTTTTACCGCTTCACGTACCGCAGTGCGGCTGACGCCAAACTTTTCTGCCAAATCCATCTCGCCTGGCAGGATGCTGCCGGCTTGATATTCACCGGCCAGGATCTGTTGGCCGAGCTTTTCTGCCAGCAGATAAGAAAGATTACGCTGTGCCGCCTGTTGTTGAGCATCGAATTGCATGGCTGCGGTTCCTTTAACTGCATTGTTATCTTTCATTTTACGCCAGGGAGCGCCAGCTTTTACGGCTGTTTTCGGGAAAAAGTGGCAAAAACGACGAACAAGACAGCGTTTTGCCGAAAAAAGCCGCGCTTGAAAAGTTTTTTGAATTTAGGGGTTGCGCCCTTCTGAGAACTCCCTATAATGCGCCTCCACTGACCGGGAACAACGACTCCTCTAACGAGAACCAAGTCACCCAGCCAGGAAGACCAACCCGGTGAAAACACCGAAATAAAGGTTGACTCTTCAGGGGAATCGCGTAGTATACGCCT
>NZ_CAMFLB010000030.1:0-106400 GCF_945957435.1 Serratia sp. PL7
ATGAATATTACGGATAAGAAAACGAATGTAGTTATCGTTTTTAGATTCCCAGTGAGTATATTTACCAGCTATGCTGTGGTTTTCTGACTGCCAGTAATCGAATGCTGTCTGCCCGCTTAAATTTTTATGATTAATGTCGCAACCAGCCTCAATGAGTGCATCGTATACATATCCTTCAAATGGAATGAAAAGAAAGGAGTTGCCATAGCTATCTTTGGTATGGATATCTAGTCCAGCTTTGATAAGATATTTTACTAACCCTGGTGAAACATCAATATGTTGAATCGCAAGGGTACCTGACTTATTCCGGTGGTTAACATTAATACCATTGCTGACAAGAAGTTCCACTGTTTCAACATTTTGAGCATAGAATAATGCATTATTACCGTCATTATCCAAGTGGTGAATGTCAATGTCAGCGTCAATCATTGCCTGTATAGCTTCAGGTACATTACAGGTAAAAAGAGCAGTTTGACCTTTACTATTGCACATATTTATATCCATGCCAGCCTTAAGGCAACGAAGGACACCATTTTTAGACTTTACACGGAATAGGTTATTTTTATTATTTTCTCTTGATATCATTATTTATCTCCTTTTTTGTTGTTTTCAAGATATTAATGACACCAGATTTTACGGTATTCAAATTTACTTTTGTTTTATTAGGGGGTATCTGATTTGGTTTGCTTGAGGTTATTCTTAACTTAATGGAACATAGGGACGTTAAGGTTATCCTATGTGATGTGGATCAACCATTTTCACAAGAATATTTATCCATATTGGAGCTAATCTGTATAAAGGAGATAATTAGAGGCGCAGATATTAATACTATAGAGAGTAATGCTATAGGATATGGAAAAGATCATGTAATATAATGGTGGTTATTAATGTTCTTCTTAATTTTGGAAATTAAATGAGTAGTGTTTTTTATGAGGTTTTTTGCTGTTGATAATTCTTATTAAAATTTGAAGAGCATCCTTTAAGTTATTCGGCTTGAGGATGCTCATTTAAAATTTAAGCAGCGGAGTCTTTTTCAACAGCCAGGAAGGGCGAGTTATCAAGTGCTGCAAAAGATGCTTCATTATTTAGAAGCCGAATAAAGTATCTCTTTTGATCTTTAGTATTAAGGTTTATTAATCCTCCTGTTAGATCAATATTCCGTTGAAATACAGGGAATTTTTGCATAACTTGTTGTATTTGAGGGACTGAAACTCCCGTTTTTACTAAATTCCCTTTTGAAACCATAGCAAGTCTACGCATAAATGCTCTGTCTTTATACATGTCCTTGAAAATATCTAGTGGCACTGGCATACCTTGTGTATTAACAATTCCAAGGTTTATTATTAATGGCGTTGAGTTATTTGCAAGATTATCTATTACACTTTCTAATCCATACATTCTTTCAAGAAGTTTAATGTTTAGCGCATAGTACTTATTCTGAAAAAAGAAGAAGTCAATCGTGTCATTTATATCAATACTGTCATGAGTGATCTTATCTAAGGTTCTGCCATTTAGACTCAAGAAAGACTTTTTTGTTTTCTTATGTAGAGAAACAGGATATTTATGTTGGTAAATGACTACGCTGTTTCCATTACCATCACAAAGGTGGTAAATTACGGCTTTTACCGATGTCAGGCTTTGTGTTGCAAAATCAAACTGTGTTGCATTCCCATTGACACCGAAATTTAGCACGTTGTTCATTTTAGTAAATTCAATTGGGAGATGATTAATTGCTAAGTGATCATATTCGAAAACTTGTTTATCTCTTTCTAATAAAGTGGATACAAGTGGAACGGCCACTTTACCTCTGTTAGGTTCAATAATATTATTGATTAAGCTTTTAGAAAATGAAGTGGTCAGATCTTTTTCAGCATCAGGTTCAAGGTTAACCTTAAATATATCTATCGTACCTTGAATATCAGTGACAAAAAAAGCTTCGCCAGAGATGCGTTTCGATTTTGAAATATTTTCAATGTTAGTGAACATGTCATGACCTCTACACTATTTTAGCCAAATAAGTTTCATTGTCGATTTTTATATACTTTATATTATCTGTGCTCTTTAGAACACTGCGGCAGATTACTGTGCATTTTTTCACTCCACGGTCATGGACATTAGCTTTGTATATTCTGAATCCGAGTATTGCAAGTGATGGGTTAGAATAAAACCGGTTTGTCTTTACGTATATTGCGCCGATTAAAAATATCATCAATCCTAAATTTAATACAGTTCTCTTACTATCGACATCAGTGAAAACTAAGGGCATTATATAAGTGGTTAAAAACTCTAAATGTTCATGGTTTTCATTGCTGATATCCGAGACAGTGCATGCAACAGACCAACCCGAACCAAAGCTATTTGCAAGGGCTATTAAAATAATGGCACCAATAAAGATGAAAATCAAACTAACTATGAAAACGATATTTCTCACTTTCAATGACGAGATTGAGAGAGTAATGTTTTCCGTGAAAATATAGTCCCACACATTTTTTATCAAAACCTTATCGTAGGACATAATTAATAATGATAAAAATAAAAGCCACAGTGATAGTATATATAGTACTGTTTTAAGATATGGCCTGCTATCCATTAGCTTCTCCTGTATAACTTAAAATAGTTTATATGCTAAAAATTTAGGGAATCATTTTCCTAATTCTCCAGCTAAAAGTTCAGCCTGCTTCAAAATGGTCTCTGTGGCGAGCAAGGACATATCGGGTGGATAACCATATTTTTTGAGCAGACGTTTTACCACCACGCGAATTTTTGCTCTTGCTGCTTCTTTCACTGTCCAGTCAAGACTGACATTGTTGCGGATAGCCTCCGTAAGTACGACTGCCAGTTCTCGTAGTTTTTCCTTTTCCATTAACTCGCGAGCACTGTCGTTATCTGCAACAGCAGAATAGAAGGCATATTCATAAGCGCTGAGGTTTAACTGGGTGGCAAGGCTGTCAGATTCCTGGATAGTCTTGGCAAGCTTGATTAGCTCATCAATTACCTCCGCTGCGGTCAGTACCTTGTTCTGGTAGCCATTGATTGCAGAGGTCAGCATATCAATCAGTTTTTTGCCTTGGGTGATACTTTGATTCGAGCGAACCTTGATCTCGTCAGAAAGCAGTTTTTTAAGCGTTTCCAAAGCAATATTTCTGTGTTGGTAATCCTTCATTTCCTGAAGGAATTCTTCAGAAAGAACGGAAATATCAGGCTTTTGTATCCCAGCAGCGTCAAAAATATCAACAACTTTATCGGTAACCAGAGCCTGATCGATAGTCTGTTTTACCCGAACTTCGAGACTGTCATTGTGTTCTTCTTCTGATCCGTCTGAGTTTTCAGTAAATTTATTCAGTCTGGCTTTTACTGCCTGGAAGAATGCTACTTCGGGTGCCGCTTCCATTGCTTTATCGTGCGGTGTCGCCAATGCAAATGCCTGCGATAAGGCTGCAACCGCAGCTAGGAAACGCATTTTACCTTTACCGTTATCCAGCCCTAAAATATGGTTTTCTGATTCAAGAATAATTGTCAGGCGTTGTGAGGTAGTTGCGGCAAAATAAGCTTTGTAATCGTATCCATGCATCATGCCTTCCAGGATTTCCAGCTTTTCCTGCATGAGCGTTACGGCTTCTTCCTGAACCTCAGCAGGATCTCCACGTCCACCTGCATCAGAGTAAAAGGAGAGGGCTTCTTTTAAATCAGAGGCAATGCCCAGATAGTCAACAACCAGACCGCCTATCTTATCTTTATACACACGGTTCACACGGGCAATGGCCTGCATCAGGTTATGGCCCTTCATCGGTTTGTCTATATAGAGGGTATGCATACTTGGTGCATCAAAGCCGGTAAGCCACATATCACGCACTATCACCAGTTTAAGCTTGTCGTCGTCATCCTTCATACGGTTAGCCAGAACCTGACGTTCTTTTTTGGTGGTGTGGTGCTTGGCAATTTCTGGCCCGTCAGCAGCAGAAGAGGTCATGACGACTTTTATTATACCGTCATTTAAATCATCGCTGTGCCATTCAGGTTTTAAGGCTATGATTTCTTTATATAGTTCAGCAGCAATACGGCGAGACATGGTAACAATCATGCCCTTACCATGATCGGCATTGGATTTTAAGCGCTGCTCAAAGTGCAGAACCATATCCGCCGCAATCGCTTTAATACGTTTTGAACTGCCAATCAAACCTTCGATTCTGGCCCATTTAGAACGTTCTTTCTGCGTGAGCGTCAGTTCGTCCTCGTTAAACTCATCATCAAAGTCTTCAATAAGCTGACGACCTTCATCACTGATGGCAATTTTGGCAAGACGGCTTTCATAAAAGATACGAACTGTTGCACCATCTTCAACGGCCTGCGAGATATCGTAGATATCAACATAGTTACCAAAAACAGCAGGCGTGTTGACGTCCGTTTTTTCTATGGGGGTTCCGGTAAAGCCGAGATAGGTCGCATTAGGTAAGGCATCACGCATATATTTGGCAAAGCCATAAACAGTGCGCTTACCTGTAACGTTGCCTTCACTGTCTTTCACGTCAACTTCTTTGGCGCTGAAACCGTATTGTGAACGGTGGGCTTCATCAGCGATAACGACAATATTGGTTCTGTCTGACAACAACTCATAGATATTGCTGCCATCATCAGGCTGGAATTTTTGAATAGTGGTAAACACCACACCACCAGAGGCTACGCGCAAATATTCTTTGAGTTCTTCCCGGTTGTTGGCCTGTTTTGGTGTCTGACGAAGTAGCTGGGTCGCGGAAGAGAACGTACCGAATAGCTGATCATCTAAGTCGTTACGGTCAGTAATCACAACAACTGTCGGATTATCCAGCGCCAGCACAATTTTCCCGGTGTAAAACACCATCGAAAGCGATTTACCGGAACCCTGAGTATGCCAGACTACGCCCGCTTTGCGATCTCCGGTTTTTTGCGCATTAACAAGATCTTTACTGTTACGTCCCTGCTGGCGCAGTGCCACTTCGGCAGAGGGGGAGTCCGCATTCACCGCTGAGGCACGAATAGTGGAAAGAACTGCTGCATTGACCGCGTAGTACTGGTGATAAGCCGCCATTTTTTTAACAGTACGGATACTGATAATCCCTTTGCTGTCTTCATGTTTGCTGGCCTCAAACACGATAAAGTGGCGGATCATATCCAGCAGCGTTACAGGATTAAGCAACCCCTGTAATAAAACTTCAAGCTGTGGTTGGGTACTGGTGGCTTGCGTTTTACCGTTAGCAGTTTTCCACGTCATATAACGACTGAAATCGGCAGAAACCGTCCCCGCTTTGGCTTCCAGCCCGTCAGATATTACATTAAAAGCATTGTAGTTAAACAGACCGGGGATTTGGTTCTGATAGGTTTTAATCTGATTATAGGCACCTGTTACCGTAGCATTTTCGTCAGCGGCATTTTTAAGTTCGATAACGACTAATGGCAGGCCATTGATGAATAAAATAAGATCAGGTCGGCGGGTATGATTGCCTTCTTTGATGGTGAGCTGATTAATGACCAGAAATTCATTATTAGTGGGATCGTTAAAGTCGATCAGGCAGGCCAGCTCTCCTTGTGTATTACCATCCTTACTGACTTCGATATTGATCCCTTCGGTCAACAGGCGATGAAAGGCCAGATTGTTTGCCATTAGATCAGGTGTGCTGATCTGCATCATCTGTTTCAGGGCTTCCTCACACTTCTGTTCACTAAGGTGCGGATTCAGGCGTTGTAGAGCAATACGCACCTTATCTTCAAGGATAACCTGCTGATAGCTACGTAACGGATTAATACCACTGGACTCAATATCCGGGCCGTAAACATACTCATAGCCCAGCCCTTGCAGGTGCTCAATCGCCATTACTTCAATATCGGATTCGGTCATCTTTACCATGCGTACTGTCCTTATTGCTGCTTAACCAGAGGGCGGGCTGCATACCCGCTTAATTATTTTAAACTACTGACGCGATTGCTTCTTCTGCATCCTGAACCCTTACTTCACCACTCATCAGTTTGGGAAGAAGAGTGTCTCGAAGGTTTTCAATTATATTAATTTGTTTTGAATTTAATTTTAACTTATCAAAAAAACTTGAAATGGATTGATGAAATATTTTCAGCTCATTTTCTGAAGGGGAAAGAAATGTTATGTTAGAAAAATCCCCAGTGTTCAAGTTTAATGTTGCAGTACCGCCACTTGCCAGGTTATTTAATTCATCACCCATGCTTTTCATTAAAAGATACAAAAAATATTTATAATATTCCTTGTTAGGAATAATGGAGTTAATTTGTTGGTTTGTTTGCATGCTTACATCAGTTATACAGACTAAACCAACAGTAGCGATACAGCTAACACATATACTTCCTGGTGGAATTGTTTTTTTTGATTGGCTATGCTCCCCTGCAAATGAAAGATTATCAGTTGATTTGAATACAAAAACCTTGCCATGCATGTCAGGGATTTTTAGAAAAGGAACATCATTACCAAAATACAAAGAATTCTTTTTTGAAGGCGTTTTACCACAAATTATTCTTCCAAAAGAGGACAGTTTTTTTTCCGTCCAGTGTATATGCGCGTCCTCAATAAACCACTGTCTAAACAGGGTGTTAGCCATAGATTCCAGCGTTTTATTCTGGCGATGAAGCAGGTCTATTTTGTCATCAAGAGAGGACAGCACAGAGGCGATGGCTATTTGTTCAGTGACCGGAGGAAGTAATAACTCTACGTTTTCAATATCTGCTTTTGAAATATTTGCTTGATTTGCACTTCCAGAAGATTGACTTGCTAAGTAATCATGAGTCGATTTTTCTTTAAGAAAATAATAAATGAAATCCTTAAAGGCCAGGCTGGAAATTGGGTCTATTTTAGCAACTCGCTGATTAATATATGCAAGTGTATCAAACTTCTGCTTTGATACCGCCCCCACAACCTGAGTAAGAGCTTGTGGGTGATTACCGGTTAAAGTTATAAGGATATCACCTTTGGAAGACGTGTATTTATCATATTTGCTATCGATTAAGTGATACTGAACATCTTTTAAATGAACATCCCCATTAGCCACATTTTTAATTTTCAGAACAGGCAAAGTATTAAATGTTAAAGATGTTAGAAAATTTTCAGATTTAAATGCAAACCCATTTGTTATATTTACAATTGAACCTAATTTTATAGGTGTCCACTCGCTCATAATACCACCTTCGCCAGACTCTCAGCGATAGACTTATTCAGATGCGCTTCTTCTTCCAATTGTGCTTCAAACTCCGCTTTAAGAGCCGTAAAACGTTCTTTAAAGTCAAAATCGTCTTCTTCGTCAGCAAGGCCAACATAACGGCCGGGAGTCAGCACATAATCGAGTTTAGCCACTTCATCAATGTCTACGGACGCACAGAAACCCGCCACATCTTCATAGTCGCCACCTTTGTTACGCCAGTTATGGTAGGTGTCTGCGATGGTTTTAATATCGTCGTCAGAAAGCACTTTGGTACGACGATTAATCAAATGACCAAGATTACGGGCATCGATAAACAGAATTTCTTTACTGCGATCACGATACTGGTTGCTGTTATGACGGTCACGGCGCATAAACCATAATGCAGCAGGGATCTGAGTATTCAGGAACAGCTTTGCCGGTAAGTTGACGATACAGTCAATCACATTGGCATCTTTTACCAGTGCAGCACGAATATCACCTTCACCAGAGCTTTTAGAAGTTAATGCCCCTTTTGCCAGAACAACACCCGCTTGCCCTTTAGGAGACAAGTGATACAAAAAATGTTGCATCCATGCAAAGTTAGCGTTGCCAGCAGGTGGAATGCCATATTGCCAGCGGGCATCACCACGAAGCTGCTCACCGGACCAGTCGGAAACGTTAAACGGTGGGTTAGCAATGATAAAATCAGATTTTAAATCTTTATGAGCATCGTTAAGGAATGAACCTTCATTATTCCAGCGAACGTGTTCGGAGTTAATGCCACGAATTGCCAGGTTCATTTTTGCCAGACGCCAGGTGGTCTGGTTGGATTCCTGACCGTAAATCGAAATATCGTCAATATTTCCCTGATGCGCTTCAACAAATTTTTCTGACTGAACGAACATACCACCGGAACCGCAGCAAGGGTCAAAGACTCGGCCTTTATAGGGTTCCAGCATGGTAACCAGCAGGCTTACGATGGATTTTGGCGTATAGAACTGACCGCCCTGTTTGCCTTCTGCCAGTGCAAATTCACCAAGGAAGTATTCGAATACGTGGCCTAATACATCAGCAGAACGCGCTTTGGCATCTCCCAGTGCAATGTTGCCAATCAGATCTATCAGTTCACCCAGTACAGTGGCGTCGAGGTTCTGGCGAGCGTAGACTTTCGGCAACACACCTTTTAGCTGTGGGTTACCCGCTTCGATAAGCTCCATAGCATCATCAACCAGCTTACCGATTTCGGGTAGCTTGGCCTTAGATATTAGATAGTTCCAGCGTGCAAGCTCAGGGACAAAGAAAATGTTGTAAGCAGTGTACTCGTCTTTATCTTCCGGGTCAGCGCCTGTGAACTCGCCTTCACCAGCCTTCAGCAACTCATAATGAGATTCAAAAGAATCAGAAATATACTTAAGGAAAATCAGGCCCAGCACGACATGCTTGTACTCGGCTGCATCAATGTTCTTACGTAGCTTGTCAGCTGCTTTCCACAGGATGACCTCTAACGGGTCTGTTTTGATTTCTTTAGGTTTTCTGGCCATTAGCGTAACCTTGTGAAGGGGGACGATGGCCCTATTTTGCCTTAAAGTTCCGCTTGTTACGAGCTTATACAGCGATTAATTATTATCTGGTTTTAGTGTGTTTGTTTAGCTCAGCAAGTGCAATGACTCATGGAGTAAGTGCTTTGTAGCGGGATTGTAGATGTCAGGTCATTGCCGTCAATGGAGCCACTGTCATTGGCATAATTGCAGCATAGCCGATGCCACGCGCACATTCGCCAGTTCACTGGGGTTCATCGTGTGTACTACACCAGTACGCATCCGGAAAGCAACGGCATGGCAGAATCGTTTGTAAAGACGTTCAAGCGGAATTACGTGTAAGTAAATGATCTGCCGGATGCAGTCTCAGTGATGGAAAAATGGCAGAATGGATAGAGGATTATAATAATCTGCATCCACACAAGGGGTTGAACATGAAATCGCCACGCTAATATCTTGATGCCATATTAGCAGTTAATTAGCCGTGTCCGTTTTAGCAGGGGCAACTCCAGTATTCAAAAAATGCTTTTTTAGTGCATATGCATGGGGTGAATAGATGTACAGGCTATGACAAACCATATCTATAATTTTTAATGTTTAAAATTCTCCGTTACAGTAAGACATTCCTTATACATTAAATTCCATCTAAGGTTGAATTTTTAATTTAATAAGGTCGCAATCTAAAATGATGTGTGGGGTTATTTGTAAGATGATTTTTCTATTTTTGATAGTGGTAGTTAAGGAGGGGGGGGGCTATTCAAAAAAATAGATATTCAAGGTTGGTAGCGGTTTGGTTTCTTTTCTAACCGAAGGGCAGAAAAGCAAGGGGAACTCGAAGAAGCAAGCGCAGCGGCTTCGCTGAGTTAGCCCTTGCTTCATTTCGCTATAATAATAAAAAATCGCAGTGCCTGATATTTTATATACAGATATACAGCTTAACTTGCATTTATTTTAAAGCTTCTCTTGCAGCACAGAAGATGCTATAAATTTCCGCTTCGGTTGAATAGATGACACTGTATGGTGCTTATAATTAAAAAATTATTCACTCAAGCAATTCTTTTTATAATAAATATTATTTATTTCACAAAAATTCTTGATATTCTTTCTTAAAGTGATTAATTATAATGTTGTATAAATTTAAAACAAGAGGTTAAATAATGACTGAATATAATACGGCCTTCAATGAAGTAGACTTGCTTATGAATGAGATGCTTGAAAAATTAAATATATCATTAAATGAAACGAATTTATATCCAACTGATGATATGTTTCGGGTAATTGTGCAAGAGATTGATGTTGAAAATTTAAAAATATTATCTTTTATTTATAACGAAGGATCTCAAGAGGTTATAGACAATATCACTCCCGTAATAAAAGAATTCATGTACTGGTGGGGTGATAATTTAGATTATGGTACTATTAATATCCAATCTCTAATTGCAAAAAAAGAAGAAAAAATAATTTCTTCAATCATATTAGAAAATTCAGATAAAGCTAAAAAAATAAAAAGAATTTGATGGTTAATTGCAATCCTGACAATCATGCTCTCATGACCATTTTTTAGAGGGATGAGGGGCTGTTGCATTCACTTCATAGGAATACCTACTCATAGAGGCTGTCTGGCACGAGCGAAGCTCTTTGATCTGTTTCTTGACTGCGAAGATCTCTGTTTTAGCTAACTCACTATTGCTACTTTTTGCATCAAGATGGCTTATAAGGCGGTTCAGCTTTTGGGATATGTTAGACTGTGATTTCCAAGCTTCAACATTGATAGCAGGAACGACAGGAGGAAGCCTATCAAAGAGGTTAATCGAAGCCATTCGCCTTTGCTTTTGTCACCTCTGTTTTTATTGAGAATAGCCAATTCTTCTTTATTAAATCGAACACTGACACAATGTATTCGCAAAGATTGAGCAGGGGGGATATGATTATTGACTGGTTTAAAATCATTTGTATAGGATAAGGTTATTGTATTACTCATAGAAACTCCTTTTCATATGTGTATTCGCTTTATGGTGAGCAATCCTTGCACACCCATAATACAGTTATAATAGAAATGCAATTTATGTCAATTAGTTAGATAAGACTTTGACTTTCTTTCTTTTTCAACCGAAGGGCGAAAAACAAGGAGACTAAACGAAGCTCCGCTTCGTTTAGTCATACCTTGCATCTATATAGATGCTATTGACATACTCATATAATGTTGTATCAATGGATTATTGTTAAAATAGATGAGGCCTGATTATGATTAATAATAAAAAAATACTATATCTGTTGGCTTTTATGTTCCTGTTATCATTCATATACACTTTTTTCGTTAATGAACTATTAGCTAACAGCAATAGTCTTGGTGAAACATTTATAATTTTACTACCTATATATTATATTATTGTATTCCCTTTTGTTTTCTTTCCTGTAAAAAAGTGTAGCAACTGAAAATATTAACTACACTTTTAAGAATTGAAATATGATTAGTTTATGAATCTACTGACGAAAGCCGAAATTATTTTTGCGAACGACAATGCTGCAATTATTACGAGAAGTGCATAGCCTAACCCGCTTTGAAGGAATATAGGGAAAAGGTCATTTTGGACACCAGGTAAAGAATCAACGCATAAACTTATCGCAGCCGAAGCTGTCGCAAATGAAAATAGCCACTCAGCTTGTACTTCGTATCTTTTATAAAATACAGAAAAACCTAATGACAAAATTGCAGGGGGAATTAAGAGTATATATTTAGATAAGCTTTCATTAGAGTGATACTTATGATTAATTATTACCCCAAGAACAACGAAGCCAGCAAAAATAAATAACAGTATTAATATGATTAACCACCGTGGATATGATTTACTTGTGCTATTCATATAATTACAACCTTTTTATTTGTTTGGTTTTTGATATGTGAATTTATATAACATCTTCCCATCTGCTGCTGATAAATAACAGTGTGAAATATTTTCTTTGTTTGGGATTATTAGCATGAGAAAAAAAGGTCTTGTATGACCTGATTTGATAAATAAGTCTTGGATACTGCGGATATCTGTTCCTGATGGGCTTGCCATTCCTTCGTTATGTGTATGCCAATCACCTAAGTAGTGGAAACCCTGCTTGAATAACGATATGATATCTTCTTTGGCTTTTTTCTCATCTAACTTGAAATAATTTCTTTTCCTCAAGTCAGTAGAGCCTGGTGTAGTTATTTTATTGATTTCAATCTCAGAATCATTGAGATTATTGGAAAATAGCATACCTCCTGATTCTTTACTAAAACAGTGGGTTTGACGATGAGAAAATAATTCATCTACTATGCTTTGGCTGATGCATATTTTGAAATCTAATTCGGCACAATGAAATTTATGCATCACTTTTTTCCCAATTAGAATTTTCAAAAATCAAAGGTATAATACAATCACCCTTTCCTGGGTTTCCGAATTGTGCAATCCATTTATCATTCCAGTTACCACCAAGTTCTAAAAGCTCTGCTTCTCTTCCTATGTAACTATATGCAAAAGATTTATTTGAAAAACGATCCATGATTAGATCTATTACAGTTCTTGCCGTTAGAGCATGTAAATTAGTCAAAGGGATAGCTCCGTATGGTTGGAACTCTCCGGCACATGCTGCTATTCTTTTACGAGTATTTTCTTTCCAGTAAGTAGCAGGATATTTTAATGCACCTATATTTTTGCCTTCTGTAATATGCCAGCTATTAAAAGCATTAGAATCCACTTGGTTGACTATTACATGCCCCGCCATTGCATGAGCTTCAACAAATGCAAAGACAATAGCACCGAGAATGTCTTCCGACTGTCTTTTAATTAACTGCTGTTCAGTATTCCAATGTGCAGTGCAGCTTACTATAATATCGGCTTCTGCAATTTTTTTGTTATTCTTGGAATCTTCTGTCCAATCTTCATTAAAAGCTTCTATATAGACATTTGGAAACTCTTCCCGTAGCCTTGAGGCAAGAGCTAATGCTTTATTTTTATAAACAGAATCAAATCCTAATAGATGACGAGAGGAGTTTTCACTCTTCATTAAATCATCATCCCAAAGCATCATTTTTCTAATGCCTGATTGAAGTAACAGTCTTGATACCGAAGATCCTACTGAACCACATCCGACGATAGCTACTTTATGTTCAGAGATTTTCTTGTAAGTTTTGTTATGCTCACGACCCGTTAACCAAGAATCGTCAGAACGGTCTACTATAAGATTTTCTGTTTTAGTTTGGCCTATTCTATTTTTTAAAATCTTTCCATCAATGTAATTTCTATAACCATCTAATAAAGCTGTATTTCTGAATCGACCCCGACTAATACCTCTGGTATCAAAGCGGTCAGTGGCAAGATCACTAACTCCCTTAGGAATCTGTATTCCTATAATATTCATCCCAGAAGGCGTTGGGAATGAAACTAGAATTATGGGCTTGACATTGAACATATTAGCACAAGATCTTAAGATCAATTCAATAGTGCTTTCTGGATCTTCCTGTTGCTGATTTATGAGTTCAAAAAAATCCCTTGCAGTTTTGGGATACTGACTCGGATACCAGGCTTCATTGAAGAATATCAATGGAATTGAAACTACTTTAGAGAGTTGCTGTTGCCTTATTCGTTTATCTTTTGAATTACTTCCATCCGATTCTAATGGCAATATTTTTTGGTTTTCCAACCAGTTAATTAATTCTTTTTGTGTGTCAGAATATATTACTCCAAATTTCCGGGTCCGATAACCGAAAACCAACCTTGTGTTTTTATTTGTTAGATCACACTGGCTTATAAGTCGATCTATTTTATTACATTGATAAATCCAATAGTTCTGGAACTCATCAATAAAATCCTCATTTAAATCACCATTTATTCCTTTTCTTAGCATTAGTATAGCATCGTTTAGTAAATCGACTGCATAGGTCATATCATTATGATCGATGATATAACTGTCAGGCCAAACACATAACTTGCCATTTTTTTCCAAGTGTGGGAGTTGGCAAACATCAATTTTTGGTGAGGAAATAAACACATCTGGGATGTCAAATTGACTAAGAGTTTTGTATCTTAGTTGCAATACAATAGGTTCATTACTAAATTCTAAATCAGTTACTAATTCCCAAGCACAAACATATTTACCGTTGAATTTTGATAATTCATTCGTAGAAAGCTTCCTTGCACCATAAGGTGCAAGGATAGTGCTCAACTGATCTATCTTTTTATTAAGACAATCAGGCATAACCACCACCACCTTGTCTATTTACAGCGGCACTTGATGATTCGGCCATACCTAATGCAGATGCAGCAATTTTCTTAATACCGTTATCGGAAATTTCAATCTCTAACGGAATATTCTCTCCATTCTTTTTATGGTCTGACACACATAAAAACTGACCTTGCACATCATCTACTATTTTTTCATATTCTTCTTTGGCTCGGTATGCTGGAGGATCTTTTTCGTCATTTTCAATTGTTTTAGAGCTTGAAATTATAAATGCTTTTTCTTTTGCTCTATTAAAAACTTCCATAGCTTTCTCGGAAGTTTTAGCATCATCTCCTTTTTTGCTTAAACTATCATGAGATAGACTATGCCAAGAACAGTGATGTGGTGCTTGTAAAATGTCATAATCTAACCATGACATAGAATATTTATTGGTTAAACGATCTCTAACACCTTCCCAACAAACGACTTCTGCATCACCACCACTTAAAAAGTGTGCAGTTTTATTGTCACCTTTAATTTCAAAATTTATTATTACGCTGGAATGATTTTTACCTAATTTATCTTCCAACTCATCAAGATCTTTCTTGGGTGAAGGACCCAATAAATGAGCTTCAAAATATGAAGAATAACTTTGATTAATCCAGCGGGTTGTTTGGTCTAATTCTAATAGGATACCTGGTATGTCGTCTGTTTTCCCATCTTCGTCTTTTCCTAAGACCAGAACTTGGTTTCCAACTCCATCCAAATAATTTTTTTCTTTATAAAGATTAACTCTTCTCTTAACTTCTTTATTCAAAGCTATTGCATCATCGCATAACGGATGATTTTGTGCATGGTGTCGCCTGAATACAATTGGACTTGACCAAATCTCATTTATAAAAATTTTATCGTTCTTCTCACTCCAATCTTCTGGTTTTCCTAAATGAAAGTGGTCAGCCACCCCATCACAATGATCTGAATCAGGGTGAGTCCAAATAAAAAGATGGACAAACAAACGACCTTCGTTATTTCGAGGAAGCTTTTCTCTGAGTTGGGTGCGAACATCAGGATGTTCTTCACCATCCCTGATGCGACAATCTATTAAAATATTTTTATCATCTTCCGTTTGGATGAGGGTCATATCCCCATTCCCAACGGGAAAGAAGCATATCTTTGCAGACATATCATATCCTTTTTAATTATTTCTGATCGGAATTATCACCCGATCTTGCTGTGCGAGATTTTTCAATCCCAAAAATAGCCATACCAACATCTTCAATTTTGCCAACGAACTTATCGACATTCAACCCTGCAAAGAAGGCAAATGCCATATATCCGTAGTCACCACCACTGCCATTTTGTGATGCATCTAACACTATTAATCCAGCTTTAAGGAATAGATAAGCCACTACACCGCAGATGCCACTAACGATAGGTCTTAATACATACCAAACATGCCAACGGTCATCCCAACAATTCCTAACACATTTGTTTAGATATACTCCACGAATGCAGTAAAGAGTTCCACCAAGAACACCTATCAATCCACAACGAATCATGAGCTTCTTACTCATGATCCATTCAGGGAATACATCGCCCTTTACTAATCCTGCATACACAAGCACAACAAGTAAGAGTAATGTGAAGAGATAACCGATTATCCTTTTCATATGTAGCCTATAAGTAACTTTTGAAGAGGGTTTTTATATTTATTCATTTTAGATCATGACATTAGATTGTCTAGAGAAGTACTGCAGCATCATAGGGGTGTGCGAATCGAGTTTTTCGGTGCTTGTCATAACGTTACTGTTCCAATCCATTGAATTCAAAGTTGATTGTGATATTCGTTGTCGTCATTGGGTATCACGTCGCCTCATTAAAAACCGCCAAAACGTTCAGGATGAGCAACAGCAAGCGCTGCTCAAATAAATCAATCGGTTGGTCAAGGGATTGAGCATATATGACCGGCAAACAGGCTGGCAAACCTTTGTCGCCTATAGCCGGTAAAAAAACGAAGCTATGGGACAAAAACAGTAGCGGTATCGGCAAAAACCTAGGCTTGCGTGTCATTTATAGTGCGATAGGTGTTCAGACCCTTTTCTGCCGTAAGTCTAGCCTAGAGAGTAAGAGCCAGTCGCAGCTAAAAATTGGAAGCGCTTCGCAAACTGGGGTTGTAATGGTTTGGATGGGGTTCTAAGCTTCGGTACTGCCCTGTGAAAGAGGTTGCTTCGGGGGACTTTGTTGATCAAGGTTTCAACGGGGAACAGCGTTGAGCGCTAAGAAAAACTCAAAAGCATTGTGGCTGTTCTCGTCGACAAAATGGAATTTGTGCGTTTTGTGATGGTGCCTCTTTGCTGATTTGAATCACCTTTTATGCAGTGGCACAGGTTAGAAACTGCGTGTCTAGCCAGGGGCTTGGGTACAGCCTGATTACTTATATTGACTTACTATGGTTATGGTTATTCATGCATGCCAACCTTCATTATTGTGATAAAAAACTAAAGTTAATGGATTAATAATAATGCGGGTACTTTAAAAAGGTCTTTTAAAAAAAGAGAGGGTGACTTTGTATGATGTTATTGTTTTTTTCAATGTTTTTAAATGGGAATTTTCTTTTTATTTTCTCTGTTTGTCTTATTATTTAAGGTGTTATTGAATAAATTCATTTATAAACAATGACAAAGAGAGTGTGAATATTTGTAAATATTAGATGGGGTAGTGGTATAAGGGGTAAAATTGTTTGACGACAATAATTCACTAATAATATACTGATATCACTTGGTGTTAAAATTAAGACTCTATAATTTCCAATACGTAAAATGGGGTTGTAGGTGGTTTTGTATAGACCCATTAAATACCAAAAGACGTAAATTTAATGAGTCTAATGCATAGTGTTACTCCATAATTTATGAATGGGTATTATTTTTTGGCAGCGCATGAAGTTAAGTGAAATATGACTGTTATTTTATTAATGATGGTCTTTATTGTTATGCTGTAAACTAATTGTCTATTGGCAGAAAATAATTATCTGTGCGGTATCTTTTAACCATGACTAAGCGGTACTCCAATATGGAAGGATTTTTTTTACCAGGAGGTAACTATTCCAATGATTGTAATAGATTCAGATTATACCTGTACATTGAGTAAAGTAACTTTTAAACATATAATCAATTCTTTATACTTTGAACAAAAAGCACATTTTGAGGATGATGAGAGTGCTATTGTTTTTGTTGATGGAGACTCGACTAACCCTCACAGTATTATTAAGTCTGTATACGAGATGCGAAAGAGTGGAAAAACTGTTTATATGGTCACCTTACTTTCAAAGGGGGCAGATTGTTCTTCCGTGATAAGGCATCTTTCTGATTATGTGGTTGATAAAAAAATTACGTATTATGATCTAAAATGCCTGATCATCTCGATGGTAGCGGCAGCACCCAAGGCGTTAGCCGATAATGTGTTTGGCGATATCTGGGGGGATATCTTGAACTCTTCACAGAAAGAGTATCGCGTATTGAAACTGTTGCTGGAAGGATACTCTCAATACCAAATATCTCAGATACTAAATTTATCGATAAAGACGATCAGTGGTTATAAGGTCAAGGCTGTCAAAAGGCATGGTGCAAGAAATTTCAACGAGCTCTATATGTTGAAGTTACATAAGCAACATAATCAATTTTAAGCCCATTAGCCTGCAAGCAAGTTATCAATAGGATGCAGTCTGTGTCAAGAGGGGGAGAACTTTCCCAGATGTTTTCTGCGCGGCTCTGTTTTTGACGCGAGGCTTGTCTCTTCACTAAAACTTCGTCCCTGCAGCTGTAAACCGCGATCTCATTAAGTTATGCCATGGGGTGTTCTGTCACCGTTACTTGGGTAAAACGCAGAAACACCCACTCCTGCAATAACTTTTACTTTAACTTATTGAATTTATATTCTTTAGTTTTGTCTTGTGTGCTTATTATTTGGTGTTTTATACTATAAATTAAGAAAATTTAATTATAAGGTGCTGTTTTTCTCTGGTTGGCGTAAATTGTGTCAAAAATTCATTTGTATCAATGTTTTAGCTGATTTGTCTTCGAGCGGCTAACTGGATTTCTGAAGGCGCATTTTTCTGTATGCCGGGGGATTGGCCCCTTGTGCCATCGAAACGTGGGAAATCAGAGCGTCCGTAAAGCAGGGGTAAACCGGCCAGACAGGCTCTATTTCAATGTGTTGCGTAACCAGAATGTTGGGCGCAACACAACCGTGAAAAGAGAGTTTGGCATCAGGCTGGCATCGGCAAGACCCATGATGGGTATACTTTTACGTCGATAAAGAATAACAAGGTTATCTTGGATAATTTTGAGCCTGATATTTCCAATGGAAAATATACTAGCACAGGTATTATCTCATGCTTTTGTTCGACACTAACTATCCTTGTTCTTTTAAGTAAGAGTGCATTCAGCACTATTGTTCAAACTTTAAATAGTGAGCCAACCGTTGGTTTACGTAATGGTACAGGTTATGTTGCTTTTATTGATGGCGATATGGCCGATACGCACAGCACTGTAAAGCGAATTTATGATCTGCGAAAGGAAAATAAAAAAATTCATGTGATCACGCTGCTTTCTAAAGGCAAAGAGTGTTCTTACGTGATTAAGCACCTATCAGATTTTGTGGTCGATAAAAAAATTGCCTACGCCGACCTGAACGTTTTGGTCAGTGCTATGATTGCTACAGAACCGAAGGTGTTAGCAGACAATATTTTTGGCGATATTTGGGGAGGGATCCTGAAATCGTCACAGAAAGAGCAGAGAGTATTAAAACTGTTGCTGGAGGGGTACTCACAATCGCAGATAGCCAAGATGCTGCATCTGTCGATAAAAACGGTAAGTGGCTATAAGACTAAGGCAGTAAAACGGCATGGGACAAGAAACTTCAATGAGTTGTATATGAAAAAATTTAGTAATGGTTTATCCAATGTGTAATGTATCTCTACACTGTTGTGCGATGGCTTGAGTTTTTCCATTCAAGCCATCACCGTTACTAACTATTAGCCAGCTGGTTATTGACTTTTTATACACATCATCACCGGTGAAAAACCATTCCACAATAAGTAACCATCACCCACCGTGGTGATCTTCAGCCGTCTTTTTGTTACTGAAAAATCATAAATGGACTGGTTTAACAATTCATTAGGCATATTATCGCTGGCATTTTTATTGATATTCACCAGTTGCAAGGCGAAGTTCCCATTTTTTTCATAGCGATAGTCAAAATTTACGTTACGTAGAAGATGGTACTTTACGGTGCCTGCACTATCGACAACCGTGGCTGAAATGCCCATTTCCCCGTGGCCCTTGCCATCAATATGCAGGCTCATAACGCCTTTGGTTTGCAAATCGCTCTGTACCAGGAAAAAGGAGGAGCACTCCACTTTCGGACCTTGCTCGGTGAAGAAAAATTTGTGTATAAGGAGATTAACAAGCAATGCTGCAGCGATCAGGATAACAGCAATAGCCCCGACCAGTTTGCCAGGGAGATTATTTAGCAAAAACATAGACGGCCCTACAGTCAGAGAAATGAGATAAGGTGTGGTCACTATTTGCGCAACGAGCTATGAACGCCCTGCCAGATTGTTGGTAGGTGTAGTGTTCGCCTGAGTGAAAAACAAACACCTCATTGCTGATGCACGGAGCATGCAAATCCGCCAACTCCTGAGCTAGCCGTTCTTTGCGTGCAGCCGTGTCAGGTGAGTTATTGTTAAGGCTATAGACAGGACAGTTCGCTATGGTGCCTATTTTATACAGTGTTGACTTGGGAATACGATACTCTAGGTACCCCGTAGCGGAACGGAAAGGTTGGAGAATCAATAAGGTTGAGATAATAAAACTGATTGCGAGTAACAAAGGTTTAGGCCATCTGCTTCGTCTTGGTTGTGGTTCGCTGGTCGTAATCTTAATGTTCTTTGTGGTTTCCTGGCTGTAAGATACCATTTCCCCAGCGATATAAAATCCTACTCTTGGAATAGTTTTTATGATCTCTTCCTCACAACCTAACTCGATCAATGATTTACGGATTAGTGAAATATATTGATTGACCGAGTTATTCGAGGGTTCCAAACCATACTTATCCCATATGTTATTAAGTAGCTCTTCTCTCCCGACCATTCTATCGGCATTTTCCAGCAGATAGGTAAAAAGTCGTGCTGGGATAGCGGTGAAGGAGAGTCTTCTATCAGGCTGGGCTAGATCCCACATCACTCCGTCTTCGCTTCTGAATGCAATCATATTAAAGATTGTAAAAACCATTCCCTTCCCCTTGTTGGCTACGGCTTGGTAATCTCCCCATTCATAACTGGGATCATAAGTAAGATCTGGCTACTCATTATCTCTGCTATATCAGTGTATACCCATTCAGAACCATATTGGGATGTTCATGATTATAAAGTTATTACCCTTTTGTTGTATTGAGCTAGAGCGCATCCTGTGATGAAAAAGTTGTAGTCCCAACTTTTGAACTTACCCACGTATCTCGCGCATTCCTGGCGTTGATGTTAAGCAGGATGATGATTCATTGCTGGACGTTACGCTTGCTGATGGATGTGATCCTATGTTTTATTCTATAATAAAATTAAAAATCAGAGTTTAAACCTATAATTAATGTTATTTAAGTTATAAATAACTGTGTGGTGGCTTTTCCTGTAACTTAAGCCTCAGATTGATGTGGGGCGCTGTTTACTGGGTTTTGTCTGGTTGGCGCGGCGTCAATCCTGAGCAGTAACGATAAGTTCAGCACCAGGTAGGTATCGGCAAAACCCATAAGGGGTTAGGCCCTGACGTCGATTAACAATGAACAAGGTTATCTTGGATGGCCTCATGCCTGGTATTACACAAAATCTAAGTTCTATACTTGCAGGAAGATATCCATGTTTTTATTTGATACTGATTACCCTTGCTCTTTGAGTAAAGTGACTTTCGGTTCAGTCATTGAGTTTTTAAACGCTGAGCCACATGCAAATGTGCGGGATGACGATGGCTATGTGGCTTTCATCGATGGTGACTCAAACGATATGTTCGGTACTATCAAAAAAATTTATGATCTGCGAAAAGACAATAAGGTGGTTTATGTGATCACCCTGCTTTCTAAAGGTAAAGAATGTTCAGTTGTGATTAAGCATCTGTCCGATATGGTTGTCGACAAAAAAATCACCTTTGACGATTTGAAAAGCTTGATCAGAGTTTTGAGCACGACAGAACCCAAAGCGTTGGCAGATAATATCTTTGGTGATGTCCTGGGAGGGATACTGAAGTCATCGCAGAAAGAGCTGCAGGTATTAAAATTGCTTACCGAGGGGTACACGCAGTCGCAGATAGCGGCGATGTTGCACATGTCGATAAAAACGGTCAGTGGCTATAAGGTGAAGGCGGTAAAACGGTATGGTGCAAGAAACTTCAATGAGCTGTATATGCTTAAATTCGGTAATAGTTTATCTTATGTGCAATAAACCGCTGAACATCTGTGCGATGGCGTTGGGTTTCTTCCTTCAGCCATCGCACTTGCCACCTGGAAAGGTTAACGCTTTACTGTGCGGCCATGAATGGGGCTGGTTATTGACTGCGGATGCACATCATCACCGGCGAAAAGGCATTCCACAATAAATAGCCATCACCCACTTCAGTGATCCTCAGTTGCCGGTTTTTTACCGAAAAATCAAAAATAGACTGGTTAAACAGTTCATTTGGCATATTATCGTTGGCAATATTATTGACATCCATCAGCTGTAAGTCAATGTAACCATTACCTTCGTAACGATATTCAAAATTGACGTTACGCAGAAGATTATACTTTACTACGCCCATATCATCCCTCACTGTGGCTGAGATATGCATTCTCCCTCTACTGACGCCATCAATATGTAGACTCATAACACCCTTGGTTCGAAACTCGTTCTTTGCCAGGAAAAAGGCGGCACAACTCACTTTCGGGCCTCTCTCGGTGACGAAAAATTTATTCATCAGCAGGTTGAATAATAAGGCTACTGCGACCAGGGCGAGAGCAGCCAACACGATGAACTTGCCTGAACGATTATTTGGCAAAAGCATAGACGGCCTTACACTCAGAGAAATGTAATAGAGAATTATCACTATTGCTGCAACGGGTTATGAATGCTCTGCCAGACTGTTGGTAGGCATAGTGCTGGCCTGAGTGAAAAATAAAAACCTCATTATTGATGCATGGGGCATTCACTGCGGCCAGTTCTTGAGCCAGTTGTTCTTTGCGAGCTGCGGTGTTGGGCGAGTTATCATTAAGACTGTAAACCGGGCAGGTTGCTATAGTGCCAATTTTATACAACGTAGATTTGGGGAAACGGTAATCCAGGTAGCCAAGCGCTGTACGGAAAGGTTGTAGCACCAAGACGATTGCGATCATCAAGCTGAAGGCGAGCAATGCGTACTGATATCTTCGGTTTAGCCCTGGTTGCAGTATGACAGGCTGAGCGGCGCCGCTCGAGTTTTCGATGCTCTGTGCTGTTTCCTGGCTGTAAGACACCGTTTCTCCAGGGATATAAAACCCCACTCTCGGGACGGTTTTGATGATCTCCTCGTCACAACCAAGCTCACTCAATGATTTACGGATCAGTGAGATATACTGATTGACCGAGTTATTCGACGGTTCCAGACCGTATTTATCCCATATGTTATTGAGCAGTTCTTCCCGGCTTACCATCCTATCGGCATTTTCCAGCAGGTAGGTGAACAGCCGGGTAGGAATAGTGGTGAAAGAGAGTCTTCTCTCAGGCTGTGCAATGTTCCACATTGCCCCGTCTTCGCTTCTGAACGCAATCATGTTAGAAATCGTAAAAACCATGCCTCCCCCTATAGGTTAAGACCTGACTTTGCTTCATCAAACCAGCCTACGCTGCTACCTGGCTAGAGTACAGCGCCGCAATTTCTCAGCCTGAGTATAACCATCATTGTGCCACGTTAGTGGCATGAAGGTATACGGGTTATTTGGCAACGGTCAACTCGCTGTGGGAGATTATACAAATATAAAAAATCGATCGTGTAATGTCTTTCGTGCTGAAAATGGCGATAACAATATCCTGAGATGGGTATTCCTGACTTCCTTTTTAGCAAGTGTTGATTTGTTTATAATAATTCAAATCAGACATTTCCTAGTATCGATATGTATTTTAAGGTTTTTTTTGTTGAGGTATTGCCTCATAAGACAGTAAGAGAAAACAAAGAGGATTGTCTGATTTAAGTATTTTATGGTGGCGGTATTATAACGCCAATCCCAAGCAACGGTATCATTGTTGGGTAGTGATAACAGGTGCGGTGTGAGTATTTCAATGCCCATCTAACATTTTATTTATTGTAGTTAACTCATAGGAACGGATTTCATGAACGTAAAAACGATTGCATTGTTTGTTGGCGCTACTCTGATGGCGGGTTCTGCTTTTGCTGCTGACGTGGGGCACGGGAAAGTGACCTTTAAAGGTTCTATCGTTGATGCACCTTGCTCTATCTCTCCTGACAGCATCGATCAGACCGTTGATTTGGGCCAAATCTCTAACGTGGCGCTGGTCGATGGCGGTAAATCAACCCCTCGCACTTTTGATATTGCTCTGGAAAACTGCGATCTCACAGGCATCACCAGCGGTGTGACACTGACTTTCAGCGGCGCAGCAGCTTCTTTTGATGCAGCCAAGAAAACACTGGGCATCACAGGTACTGGCTCAGGTGCGGGTGTGCAGATCACTAACGGCAGCGGTAACGTGATGACTTTGGGGACTCCAACAGACTTCCAGCAGATCCAGAACGGCAATAACACATTGCGTTTCTCTGCTTACCTGGTGGGTAACGGAGGTGCGCTGAGCACCATCACTGCCGGTGAGTTCAGCTCTGTAGCAGACTTTACCCTGTCTTACCTATAAGCCGATGTACAACCTGACAGGGGGGCTATAGCGCCTCTGTCAGGCTTTTAAAAGGATTTAAGAGGTTAATATGGCTCGCAAATCAATATCGCTGGTGTTTTCATTGGTGCTGGTGTGGCTAACAGGACCCTTTTCAGTCTTTGCTGAAGGAACCTTGAAAATGCAAGGGAGCATTATTGAAACGGCGTGTGCCATTGATGTTGGGAGTCATGACCAAACGATTGATATGGGTAGTCTGTCAATCAGCCAACTATTACGGGACGGGCAAGGTGCCGCACGCCCCTTTACTATCCGCTTGGTTAACTGCGCATTAGAAAAACAAAATGACCACCGGCCGGATTGGCAATATTTTCGTATTACTTTTGATGGCCCGCATGAGCGGGGATTATTTAATGTCAGTGGGCAGGCCAAAGGTGTCGGGTTAGAAATTCGTAATCAGGATAACGAGTTATCTGTCCCCGGTAGCAGCATGTTACCACAGCAGTTAACGCCAGGAAGTCGCGATTTAATGTACCGGCTGCGTCTGGTTGCTAATCGGCAACCTTTGGCTGCAGGGCAATATAACAGTCAGCTCGCTTTTAAACTGGATTATGAATAACTCGATATTAGTGGGTTAGTTTACCTTTTTGCCTCGGGGTGAAGTATTCACTCCCGTATGGATACAACGAGAAAAACAGGAAAGATGAACATTCATATCCGTTTACCTGCCAATATTCGCTTGAGCGTATTGAAAGTGCTGATTGGTCTTTCTCTTATTGGCAATGCCCAGGCGGCAGATCTGGAATTCAACACCGATATTCTTGATGTCAACGACAAAGCGAATATTGACCTGAGCCAGTTTTCGCGGCCGGGCTATCTGATGCCGGGAGAATACAGTTTTACGGTCTATGCGAATAAACAGACGCTGCCCGAGCAGACGGTGTTTTTTTATGCCGACCCTGCCAACC
Organism: Serratia sp. PL7; assembly: GCF_945957435.1. Taxonomy (NCBI): domain Bacteria; kingdom Pseudomonadati; phylum Pseudomonadota; class Gammaproteobacteria; order Enterobacterales; family Yersiniaceae; genus Serratia; species Serratia sp. PL7. Next base: position 24,773 of record NZ_CAMFLB010000030.1, read on the forward strand.
CGAAAAATAGTCTGGCCTGTTTGAGCCCGGCACTGGTCAATCAGTTGGGGCTGAAAAAAGCGCAGCTGTCTTCGCTCAACTGGTGGCATCAGGATCAGTGTCTGGTGCTGGAAAGCCTGCCGGGCACCGACGTCAAGGCGGATATGGCCGAGTCTGCAGTGTATATCAATATTCCGCAGGCGTATCTGGAATACAGCGCAGAAAACTGGGATCCGCCGTCCCGCTGGGAAGAAGGCATTCCTGGATTGTTGTTGGACTACAACATGAACGCGCAGGTCAGTCAGCAAAAAAGAAACGGTTCCGGCTCCAGTTATACCGCTGGGGGCAACGGGGTCGCCGGGGCGAACTTATCCGCATGGCGTTTGCGGGGCGACTGGCAAATGCGCCAGGACAAACGCTCTGGGGCTGCGGCAACCAACGAATTTAACTGGTCACGTTTCTATGCCTATCGCGCGATTAAATCGTTGAACAGCAAGCTGACGGTGGGGGAAGACTTTCTGGCTTCCGATATCTTTGACAGTTTCCGCTTCACCGGGATGAGCCTGGTCAGCGACACTAATATGTTGCCGCCAAACTTACGCGGTTATGCACCTGAGGTAACCGGCGTGGCCAGAAGTAACGCCACGGTTATCATCAGTCAGCAAGGCCGCGTGATTTACCAGACCCAGGTGGCAGCAGGTCCTTTCCGTATTCAGGACTTGAGCGATGCGCTAGCAGGGGAACTGGATGTGCAGGTCAAGGAGCAAGACGGCTCTACCCAGTCCTTTAGCGTGAGCACGGCCAGCATTCCTTACCTGACGCGCCCTGGCATGGTGCGCTACAAACTGACAACTGGTCGCCCAAGCGACTGGCGTCACCATGTTAATGGCGACATGTTTGCCAGCGGCGAGTTCTCCTGGGGCGTCAGCAACGGCTGGTCACTGTATGGGGGCGGGACCGCAGAGCAAAATTACCTCGCTACGGCACTGGGTGTCGGGCGTGATTTACTGATGTTCGGGGCGATGTCGTTTGACGTAACGCGTTCCGTTGCGCATTTACCGGATGTGGCGGGTGTGAACGAAAGCGGAAAAAGCTACAGCGGCAACTCGTATCGCCTGAGCTATTCCAAACGCTTTAATACTTATAACAGCCAGATATCCTTCGCCGGTTATCGTTTCTCGCAAGAGGGCTTTATGAGTATGTCCGAGTACCTGGATGCGAGGACGACCGGTATACGGCAGTCTAACAGCAAAGAGATGTATACCCTCTCTTATAACCAGCAGTTTACCGATCTCGGGCTCAGTGCGTATGTGAACTATTATCACCAAACGTATTGGAATCAGCCGGACAACGATCGTTATAGCCTCTCGCTGGCGCGTAATTTTGACGTGGGACGGGTGAGGAATATCAGCGTGAACCTGACGGCATACCGTAACCGCTTCAATGGTGGCAATGATGATGGGATGTATGTGTCGCTGTCACTGCCGTGGGGGAATACAGGCTCGTTGAGCGCCAGCGGTGACTGGGACAAAAGTGGCAATAGCCAGCGTGTCAGCTACTATGATCGTATCGATGAACGCAGTAACTATCAGGTGAGCAGTGGCTGGGGACGTTCCGGCGGCCTGGTGAGCGGATTCTATAGCCGTCAAGGGGACCTGGCGCAGGTTAACGCCAACGCCACCTATCAACAGGATCGCTACACTTCAGCCGGCTTCTCCATGCAGGGGGGCATGACTGCCACCGGGCAAGGTGCGGCGATCCACCGTGGTAACCAGATGGGCGGCACGCGGATCTTTGTTCATACAGATGGTGTGGCTGATATCCCGCTACGCGGTAATGGCGCTATTGTGCGCACCAATAGCCGGGGGCAAGCGGTGCTCACGGACACCAACAGTTACTACCGCAGCATGGTTAGTGTGGATCTGAATGCACTGCCGGACAATGCCGAAGTCGCGCAGTCCGTCAAACAAGGGACATTGACAGAAGGTGCCATTGGCTACAGGGCGTTTGATGTTATAGCTGGGAGCAAAGCGATGGCGATCATTCGCTTGGCAGATAACAGCTATCCGCCGTTTGGTGCCACGGTGTTTAACCAACGTAAGCAGCAGGTAGGGATTGTGAATGATAGCGGCAATGTATACTTGTCTGGGTTAAATCCCGGTGAAAAATTGTCGGTCAATTGGGATAGCAAAATCCAGTGTGAGGTTATATTGCCAGCTTCGTTATCAGACACACAAGACTTGATGGTGAACCTATTATTACCTTGCAAATAACCAAGGCGAATAGATAACCCGCAGTCCAGGTTATCTATCAATCATACAGTCAACGCGTGCTTATTATACTGCGCATGCAGGGCAGGCGTTTTATAGTGAAGAGATATTAACGTAATGAAAAACATTAAATCAAATAGACCCAACAGCCAGGGATTTTATAACAGGCTCTCTACGGTGCTGGTTGCCAGCGTATTGAGTATGACCAGCCTCAGCTCAGCACAGGCAGCGATCGCGCTTGACCGTACCAGAGCCATTATTTCTGGCAATGAAAAATCCATTAGCCTGAATGTCAGCAACGAAAACAAGCAACTGCCTTATTTGGCGCAAGGGTGGATTGAAAATGAAAAAGGGGAAAAGATCACCTCCCCCTTTACCGTATTACCGCCCGTACAGCGTATTGAGCCCGGGGCTAAAAGCCAGGTAAAAATCCAGGTGCTGCCAGATGTGGCCAACCTGCCCAAGGATCGGGAATCGGTGTTCTATTTCAACCTGAGAGAGATACCGCCAAAAAGCGATAAACCGAACACCTTACAAATTGCGCTGCAAACCCGCATCAAGCTGTTCTATCGCCCAGACGCGATTGTGCCTACCCGGGAACAAATGAATAACCCGTGGCAGGAAAAGCTGACCTTAACCAAGGAAGGGGACCAGTATAAGGTCAATAACCCGACGCCGTATAACGTCATCCTGGTGGATGCCCTGCCGAAGAAAGACGGCAAAACGGTGGCCGGTTTTGAGCCGTTGATGATCGCGCCGAAAAGCAGCCAATCACTGGGCGTAAGCGCCAGTGCTTTGGGGAACAGCCCAGTGCTGACCTATATCAATGACTACGGCGGTCGTCCAACCCTGTCTTTCAACTGCCAGGCCAATCAGTGCCAGGTCGTGCCTGCGAAGAAGTGATGTCGCAGCCAGGACAATCGAACCTCTTGGGCAACACAGGGATGAATATGAACGGTAAATATGGCTATTGGCAAGCTGCGGTGGGGCTGATTTTACTCTCTCCGTTGGCACAGGCGACCGAACTGGGAAAAGTAGACAACTGGGATGTGGACGGTGCACACGGAGTTCTACAGGTGCAGGGGGCGTTAACGGAAAGCGCCTGCCGCCTGGATATGTCCTCGGCCTGGCAGACGGTGGATCTGGGTAATGTTGGTACGGGTAAGTTGCAGCAGGTGGGCAAACAGGGCACGCCGTTTGCCGTGCAGCTGCGGCTGGAGGATTGTCTTAGTGGTGAGAGCCGTAATCACGATCAATTGGGCAATCAGTTGTGGAGCCCCGATATGCCAGCAATGAGGATCCGTTTTCTGGCCCCGGCTACGGCTGAAAATCCGTTACTGATGGCGGTTTCTGGCGCCAAAGGGCTCGGATTGTTGATAAGCGATCAGCGTAATGTCGCCATTACGCCGGGGGTATATAGCGCACCAACGTTGGTATCATCGGGGCAAAACCAGTTGACTTATTACATTACCCCGGTGCGAACCTCAGCCGGGTTGGATGCAGGTGCTTATCGGGCGCAGATCCAATTTCAACTGAGTTACGACTAGGAGCTGCCATGCGATTACCACTGAGTTCCCCACACCAGGTCGGGGTAATGTGCCTGTTGATGACCGCGCTGGGGATGACCCTGCCGCAGAGTCAGGCCGCTACGGCAAATCTTAATTTAACGCTGACCATTCACTCGCCGCCGGAATGTACGTTGAACAATAACCAGCAGCAGGTTGTGCATTTTGGCGATATTTTGCTGACGCGCATTGATGGTAATAACTACAAACGCCCAGTACCGTTGAGCCTGACCTGTACCAATCTGGCGAAAAATGACCTCAGAATGACTTTGCAGGGCGATGCAACCACCTTTAGCAGCAATGGGGCATTAAAAACCAGCAATGACAAATTAGGGGTGGTGTTTTACGTTAATAATGCCCAACAGGCGATTAATCAGCCGTTTGCCATAAACTACACCACCTTGCCAACGCTGGAGGTGGCCCCGGTCAAGGATACTGCGACCAGTTACCTTGATACGGACGGTGGGTACTTCAGTGCATTTGCGACACTCAAGGTGGACTATCAATGATTAGCAGCTTACGCAGTTGGTGCATGCAAACGCTGAGCGTGAGCGTATTGGCCGGGGTGATGTTCAGCCCGGTGGCTCAGGCCGATTGGAAGATTGACGGTACGCTGATTATTCCCCCTGTGTGTCAACTAGGGCAGCAGGACCCGATCAGGGTATCTTTTGGTAAGGTCGGGGTGCGCAAGGTGGATGGTGTTGCCTTTAAACAAGATATCCCCTACCAGCTTATCTGCCTAGGGGACATGAGCCAGTCGTGGGATGTCACGCTGACCTTTGGCGGCACCCTGGCGGGGGCGGGCTTTGACAATGCCACCTTGAGTACGATAACGCTGCTCAATAGCGGTAAGTTGGGGATCCAGATCCAGAAAAATGGTCAGCCGTTGGAGTTAAATAAGGCGTTTGCGATCGATGTGGGCACACCGCCGATCCTGTCTGCCGTGCCGGTAAAACGAGCGGGCACCGAGCTGGTGGGCGATGATTTTACCGCCACCGGCACGCTGACCATTGCGTTTCAGTAATTCAAGAGGGCTGTCATGACAGCAATTCAAAGCTATAGATGTGCGCTGTCGCTGCTGCTGGCAGGATTGACCGCTCCCAGCATGGCCGAGACGGTGAATTTTGACGGCACGCTGATCGAAGATGCCTGCGAGATTTATCCAGGTGATGAAGCCGTAGAGCTGGATTTTGGCACGGTGATTGACAAGTACCTGTACCTGAATACCCGTACCCACAGCCAGCCGTTCGCTATCCGGTTGATCAACTGTGATTTGGCGCTGGGGCGTGAGGTCAAGGTAACGTTCAGTGGTATGGCCAGCGGTGCGCTGCCGGGGTATTTAGCACTGGACAGCAGCAGTACGGCCAAAGGCGTGGCGATTGGGCTGGAGAACGGTGCGGGTGAACTGCTGGCGATCAATAGCGGCAAGTATACCCAGCAACTACAGGCAAGCAACAATAACGCGCTCAACCTGAAGGCATTTGTGCAGGGGGAACCTTTGGCACTACAGAATAAATCCATCCAACGTGGTGCGTTTACCGCAACGGCAACCTTTACGTTGGAATATGAATAACGTAAGGAGGCCAGAGTTTGAAAGCAGGGGCGTATCGCTGGGGGAGAGCATGAATGAAGATAGGCCTCGTCATATTATCGAAAGATTGGCGTGGGAGCAGGCATACCGCTGGCTTGTCCATCAACGTCGCCATGCGCCAGCGAATGCCGATATCTGGCACCTGCGTTTTCACTGGCAGACCCAGGAGGAGCGCTTATGGCAGCAAGTGAGCAACGGGGATTATCGACTCATGCCGATGCAGCGGATCGATACACAACACACGGCAGTGGTGATGTGGTCGTCAAGCGATGCGTTGGTGTTGAAATGGTTGACACTTTGCATCATGCCCTACCTCCCCCGGCATCCTGCCTGTCGCCATTTGAAAAACCATGGTGGCGTGTCCGGGTCATTAACACGGGTGCGTTCGGCTGTATTATCGAATGAATATCGGTATGTATTTCGTACCGATATCCGGGGGTATTATGTGCATTTTCCCAAATCACGCTTATTGGCATGGTTGTTTACGCGCATTGAGCACCCGGTTTATCGGGATTTACTGACCCAATATGTGCATTACAGTGTGGAATGGGGCGGAGAGTTTTTTACACCGACATCCGGGATCGCGAGGGCCTGCTCTTTGAGCCCGTTGCTCGGAGGTTGTTATCTCTATCACGTCGATGAGGCCATGAGTGGGCTGCAACACCTGTTGTACGAGCGATATATGGATGATTTTTTATTGTTATCGCCCACCCGTTGGCCTTTGAGGCGTGCTATTGCCCGACTGAATGGTTTTCTCGCGGATGATGGTTTTGAGAAACACCCGGAAAAAACACAAATTGGCCGGGTGTCGAAAGGATTTGGTTGGTTAGGGCGCTGGTTTACTGGGGACACGGAAAGGGTGATAAGTACCGCTAAAGCAATGAAAAAACAGACGCATTGGTTTTAGTGCCAGATGCTATCAGTATTAGAAAAACGATCCTTGGCTTTACGAGCAGCGAGAGCGGGGTTATTTATCCCTTACCCGTGAGGATTGAAATGAAAAGTTTAAATATTTAAACAGGAGCTATATAAATGAGTCTCACATCCATTTTCATCCGTCCTGGCCTGTTCGCCGCCCTGTATTCTTTCACTCTTTTGTTTTTTTCCAACCTGTGTAGTGCCGTTGTTGTTTACACCTATGACGGGTTTCCGCGCTCCCTCACCGCACAAGGTTCTGGTGACAGTCGCGTATCTGGTGTCTTTGCAACATATACCACCGACAACCAGAGTGGTGTGTCGTCCGCCGTGCGTATCGCGGTGAACGGTACCCTGCCAACCGGTACATACACCCCCGACGGTTATCCGAATATTGTGGCCGGATACGGTTCCTTGCATGCAGTGCAACAATGTCCAGCTGGGTTCGGACCGGTACCACCTACCGGTTCTGTGTACTCCGTCCCATCCTGGGACCGTGCGATTGAGGATTATTTGAATGGGCTATACCGTGGCGGCCTCGCCTTTGCATATACCGGGACCAATGGGGGTGGGAACAGTTTTCTGACCGGTCAATTCGCCTACATCGTGCCTTACGATTTGAACTATGTGACCTGTCGGGCTACGACGACGACCGGTGGTACACGAATGATCACTGTGGATGTTAAAGTGGACAGTGTGGTGGATGGGGTTGCGCCAGGCCAAACATCATCAATTTGTACAATCGACCAATCCAACCTGAACGTCTCCTTCGAATCTCTTTCTCCTACCGTATCGGTGAGTAAGATTGTGCCCCTGTCCGTTACCTGTGGGGCCGGGGTTCCGGTGAATTACAAATTATCCCTCACAAGTGCCCTGTCTGATAACGATATGTTGTCGTTTGGTAATGGTGTCTACGCGTCTGTCAGCTTCAACGGGATCTCTTTGCCGGTCAACGGGGATTGGATCCGATTGAATCAGCTCCTGTCAGGGACAAAAAACCTTACCGTTACTTTGTCTGGTACGGCGTCTAGCGCCGGTGTGACAAATGCGAATGGTGTACTTCTGTTGGAGATTCTATAGATATCTCCTGATCGATGCGGTCCCAGACCGTGAACAAACATCCCGAAAGTCTCTGCATGCGACACCAGTAAGATCATCGTGATCGTGTGTGAATATACGGTTCCACCGTGTCCACGTGCAGCTTCAGTACCGACCGTTTATGAGGAGACTCTACTGTGCGTACGGCCACCGATCCACGGCCGTGTTGAGGCTATCTGTTGTTCCTAATCCCCCTGCGGTGGCGCAGGTGGAAGCGGGTTTTGACTTCCTTAAAGCGACCCGTAAATACTCCTGTGTAACTCTATCCTCACAATGCCGACGAGGACCGCCGCTCCGGTCCCAGACGTCCGCGGGTGTCTGTGTGATAGCTTCCCTCGACGGTCGCTATCGCTTTGCCTGACTTCTCACGCTCACGCTACATCAGCCTTTCTGTTCGGTCTTTAACCACACCGTTGAATTAGACTTGCCACTACCGCGGGCTCATGTATAACGCGCTTCGCAACCCGCCGTGTCCCACTTGGATTCCCGATTTTCCCTTTAAACGTCCCCAACTCCCATCGCTGTGGATTCAGTTCTGCGTACGCTACCAGGACCTTGCTTCTGGTGAACCGATACTGGATTCCATCGAAGCCCTGGCTGGAGGCTCTGTATCTCTCCCACTCCTGAAATATTTTTTAATCAACTCCCATGACGCGTTTCAGGACCGGGTTATCATAGATATGCTGACCGATTTTCTACTTCGTTTCTCGTATCTGTTCATCCAACGTGGCGATGTGCTCGTTGAGTGAATGGACGATGGCTGCTTCGCCCACCTGCGCGATTTTCTTCCATCTGACGCATCGCTTCCGGGTTCTTAAGATACCTGACCAACACGCGGTCAACTGGCTCACTCAACGGGGCCGGGAACCACGGATCAGGCTGATGCAGTGTGCAGTACCGGACTGTCGTCGCTGCATCGCTTTTGTCCGTTTTGTTCCGGGCCAGTTCTGTATTGCCGAAGGAATGGATACACGCCGGGTTCATCAGACTGACGTGGTAGTTGTTGTCTGCCAGATAAGTGGCCAGTTCCGTGCTGTAGCTCCCGGTGGCTTCCATGCAGACATGACAGTCGCCAAAGCGGCTCAACCAGGCCGCGAACTCGCGGTATCCAGAAGGGGTATTGGCAAACTTTTTGGTTTTATACTTCTGATTGTCCAGCGGTACGGCGACATCAAAATCAAATTTGTGTTTGGCGATGTCAACACCGACATGGGGTTCTGCGCATGATGGCACTCCATAAACATGTCTGTAATTAATCGCCGGACCATCCTTATATGTGGGTGCTCATAGGCACAGGATACCGTTCGGTCTAGAAGGCGACAGGGAAATAGACAGCCGGGGCACAATCTCTCCCACGGGCTCATAGGCACCAGGGTTAGGGGGAGCTCACCGGCTATCTCCCGATAATCTGTCGGGGATCTTCTCCGCTAAGGCGGAGAAGATCAAGACATAAGGGGTTTGGGGGGAGGGGCTAGGTCTGCACAACGCGAAACTCGTTAACGTCAAACAACCCTTTGCTGGTCACCTATCTCTGTATCGCAGCATTTCACTTACGTGCACAGTAAAATGACGGCACCTGCCCGGTAGAAAAAACATACCCTTCTTTGGTAGCAGAGTAAGCGGTGAAGTCGAATTTTAGTCCCGGTTCCAGGTAAAAAAGAGGGAGGTAACGGGCGAGAGCTTTGGTGTCACTGTTGTCGGCCGGTGTGGTCACTGCCGAGATTGACTTAAGGTGATAAACTGTTTTTATCTGACTGAAATCAAAATAGTTTCTTCTGCTTACGCTAGTGGTTTTGTCGCCCTCCTTAAGGGTTCCCTTCAGACTGACGATGCCGTTATTACCTTGGAAGATAAAGTTAACCATGAGGGCCAGCTCCGCATCATCTTTGTGAACCAGCAGCATGGCTTCGCAGCTAAAATGGGTTTGCTGATATTGGCTATAGAGGCGGTATGCCCCCAGCGCGAGCAACAGGAACAACAAAGAGAGTAGTGTAAATACGCCGAACAGTTGGGGCTTATTCATTATGCTGCCACTCCAGATAATATTCAGAAATACAGAGATTCTTTGTCCCTGAAGCAAATGGCCATTCGCAGCGAATTACCGAGGCTCGTGGAACCAATGGGTTGGCGGTAAAGTAGACAACTTCCTGTTTTTTGCAGGTGAAGTTGTTTTGCGCAATAAATTGCATGTAGGACTGCAACGATGTCTGGCCGTTGTCGAGATAGACCGAACACTGCTCTATATTCCCTACGAAGTTAAAATTTGAGAAGAAATTCTTGTTCTCAGAGCTATTCCACGCAGCTAACAGCACAATACCGATACCGAAAGAGAGACTAAGCAATATTGCCCACACATGACGAGGCCGGGAGGATGCTTTTTTATCCACCTTGCTGGGTGTTGACGGTTGGTTTTCCTCCGCAGTAATGGATATTTCTTCGGCAGAGGCTGTACTCATGTCCGGTATTATTCTTGCTACCGGAACTATTGAGGGAATGGTAAGACCCTGGCGGGGCACTGTTTTTATCACTGCTTGCTCATAGCCGGCAAGCTTTAATCCTTTACGTAACATAAGGATGTTTTGGTAAAAGGTATTGTTAGACACCTCTAAGCCATTTTTTTGCCATCCGGCTTCAAACAGGTTCCGCTGCGGAACCAGTTCACCTTGTTGGCTTAATAAAAGCTGAAGGCAGCGTGAGGCTGCGATAAATAGCGTGATTTTCTCACCGTTGACACGAGAGTAAAGCAGGTTTTCCTCAGGCCAGAACTCAACGCTGTCACCGATGAGATAATAATAACCGCGACAATTACTAGTCATTTCGTTTACTTCCTTGTTCAAAATCACGAGCGTTATTAAAACAAAAAATAACGGATAGCATACAATTTATTAAATGAGATTTTTCTTGTTGATTGCTAATGCATCACCGTTGAACAGCCAGGAACCAGGCTGCTCCTGGTCTTGCGTTATAAAACTTAGCAAGATTTTTCTGATTAGTAAATTGATTAATGTCGATTAATGCTCAAATATACCGCTCTAGGCATCTTCTTAAGGTAAGTTGATCTTAAGTGAAATTTTTTACAATGATATGATTTTATTGATTTTTTTATATTACTTAAATGAAATTTCACAGGTTGATATAAATTGATTATGGCATTTTGGAGTCGATCGCTAACATGCATCCAACTTTTCAGCGATAGTGGCGGGAAGCAGATGTACGATAGCCGATATGGATTTGGCGATAAGTTTGGTAGCGTTATGGATGACGGGTACGGTGTGGGTGAATATGATTTCGACTATCATAGTGAAGATATAAGTGAGATTTCATTCCATATCTCCAGCAATAATAGCTACTTTTTACAAGGTATCAGGTGTAGCTTGATTAAGTTGCAGCAACAGCATAGTCATGTTGCCTTTGAGCATTCGATATCGGATGGTTCGGCACGCAGTGCATTGCTGATTAGCGAAATGATACGTGAAAAGAAAAGCCGAACGTTGATGGTAGTGATTGCCAGTACGGCGTTATTGAATATATTGTCGCTAAGCATTGAGCAACGCTACAGAGATCGGGTTGTTTTTATTGCGACCAATGAGTGCTCTAATGCACTGCTGACACAAATTGCCGATTCACCAAATACAACATGGGCAAAACGCGACAAGTTTATCCCTAAAGGGACCTTGGCTGCGTTAAGCAACAGAGAAAAGCGGATTTGCTATTATCTTTTTCGCGGTTACACGCCAAAAATGATCGGTGCGATTTTAGGGATTAATATTAAGACGGTCAGCAGTCACCGCGTGTCCGTTATGAAGAAAATTGGTTGCACCAATAAGATTGGCTTATATAAGACCTTGCGGGTCTATTACGGTACCAGCGTAGAAGGCTGACCGATATAACCAATCTTGAGTGCCGGAAGTATAAAAAATGAAGCGTATTCCTATTGGATAATGGGCGGTCGCCTCATGTTTTTTGCAGTGCCCAGACCATGTTTGACATGGATGGTTAATTAGTCGTTTATATCAATCAATTTATAAAGGAATAGAAATAATGAAACTGAACAAATTCACAGTTGCCGCAATCGCTTTGGGTTTTGTTTCTGCTGCCAATGCTGCACAGGACGCGGGCCATGGCACAATCGAATTCTACGGTTCCATCATTGATGCACCTTGCTCTATCGCCCCAGGCGATGACAACCAGCGTATCCCGATGGGCCAGATCGCTAACGTGGCACTGAAAGACGGCGGCAAATCTACCCCTGAAAACTTCTACATCCATCTGGAAAACTGTGATGCATCTACCCTTAAAACGGTAACCACCACCTTCACAGGTCCAACTTCTGCGGGTAACGCCGATCTGCTGGGCATCACCGGTACTGCTCGTGGCGCTAGCCTGGCTATCACCGACGGTAGCGGCACGCTGATCAAACTGGGTCAACCAACTGCTCCACAGGGCATCCAGGATCAAACCAACATTCTGAACTTCTCTGCTTACCTGCAGGGCGACATGGGTGTTGACGGTAAAACTGCTGCAGAAATCGTCCCAGGCGACTTCAGCACCACGACGACCTTCACCCTGGCTTATCAGTAAGTTTTAACCGGTCAAGCGGTCACACATGCGGGGAAACCCGCATGTTTATTCTGAAGGTCATGGTGTCGAAGGGAATTAACAGCGTGAACAAAATGGAATATATCGTGGCGAGCTGCCTGCTCAGCACTCTGTTTAGCGTAACCGCAATGGCAGATACGTTTTTGGGACGGGGCCGTGTCGTCATGGAAGGCAGCATTATTGAAACTGCCTGCGCCATTGAGATGAGCAGCCGTGAGCAAGTGATTGAGATGATCACCGTTCCTGCGTCACAAATTGCTCATGATGGGCAAGGTATCGCTAAACCTTTTGTCATTCGCTTAATTAACTGCACCTTGCCACGCTTCGATCCCACGATGCCCGATTGGCAGGCATTCCGCGTGACCTTTGATGGTTTGAAGGATGGTGCCTTGCTGGGTATTGAAGGCGAGGCCCAAGGCGTTGGGCTACAGATCAAAGACCAATCAGGCAACATCGCATTACCCGGCGTAGCTATGCCCCTGGCAGAGTTGAGCTCCGGAGATAAGCTGCTGCAATACACCGTAAACCTGTTGCCGAATCACCAAATACTGCGAGCCGGTGAGTACCGTTCCACCGTGCGTTTCAAAATGGATTATTACTGATAAACGGAATTTTTATCGATGGCCAAACCTGTTGCGAATTCTACTTTCCGGCTGCGCGGATTGTGGGTCTGTATTGCTTTATCGCTGGGAAGCCCGGTTTATCTTACGCATGCCGCAGAGGATATCCAGTTCAATACCGATGTGTTGGATATTAAAGATCGGGAGAATCTCGATCTCAGTCATTTCTCCCGTGGCGGCTATATTATGCCAGGGACTTACACCATGGCGGTGTTTCTCAACCGGCAGCAAATAGCGGAGCGTTCAATCACCTTCGCGCCATCTAAAGCAGATCCTAAAAGCAGCGAACCTTGCCTGACGCCTGAATTGATAGAGCTGTTTGGCCTGAGAGACAGCGTGCTCAAGGACATTGTCTGGGAAGACGATGGGCAGTGTATCGATCTGCAAAGCATTCCAGGATTGACGGTTCAGGGCGACCTGGCGACTTCGTCCCTGCAGCTCAGCGTGCCACAAGCCTATCTTGAATACAGTTCTGAAAATTGGGATCCGCCTTCCCGTTGGGACAACGGCATTACCGGTGCGTTGTTTGACTATAACCTGAACTTCCTGACTACGCGCCAGCAGCACCAGGATCAGGCCTATAGCCTGAGTGGTAATGGGACCACCGGGGCCAACTTTGGCCCTTGGCGTCTGCGCGCGGATTGGCAGTTGCAGATGCGCAATCAGTCTGGCACCAACGGCGAAAATAGCCTGGATTGGAGCCGTTATTACGCCTATCGCGCCTTGCCCAAGCTGCTTGCCCGCCTGACGCTCGGGGAGAATTTTCTCAATTCAGATATTTTCGACAGCTTCCGTTTCACCGGCGTTACGCTCAATACCGATGACAACATGCTGCCACCTAACCTGCGCGGCTATGCCCCGGAAGTGAGTGGCGTTGCCAAAAGCAATGCCAAGGTGACTATTAGCCAACAGGGCCGGGTGTTGTATGAAACTCAGGTCGCGCCAGGCCCGTACCGCATTCAGGATTTGAATGATGCGGTTTCCGGCCAACTGCAGGTTCGCGTCGAGGAACAGGATGGCAGCGTGCAGGAGTTCGCCGTAAACACCGCCAGCATCCCCTATCTGACCCGTCCAGGTTCGCTGCGCTATAAACTCGCGGCAGGCCGACCGACCGATTGGAAACATAACGTCACCGGGCCACTGTTCTCCACCGGCGAGTTCTCCTGGGGGGTTAGCAACGGCTGGTCACTGTACGGCGGCGGCGTGGGGAGCGACGACTATAACGCGTTGGCGTTGGGGGTTGGCCGCGATCTGATGATGCTGGGCGCACTGTCGTTCGATGTCACCCAATCCCGGGCTAATTTGCCGCAGGAAAGCTCGTTGTTTGGTAACTCTTACCGCCTCAGTTATTCCAAACGTTTTGACGATTATGACAGCCAGGTGACGTTCGCTGGCTATCGCTTCTCCGAACGCAACTTTATGAACATGAGCGAATTTTTGGATGCACGGACTACCGGTTACCGCACCCAGAGCAGCAAGGAGATGTACACCGTTACGTTCAATAAGCAGTTTGTCGAGCTGGGCCTGAGCACTTTTATCAATTACAGCCACCAGACCTATTGGAATGACAGTGCCAACGATCATTACAACCTGTCGCTGGCGAGATACTTCGATCTGGGCAAGTTCAAGGATCTTAACCTCTCGTTGACCGCCTATCGCAACAAATTTAACGGCACCAACGACGACGGCATGTATCTGGCGGTCACCATTCCCTGGGGCCACTCTGGTTCCATCAGTTACAGCGGGTCATGGGATCGCAATGAAAATACTCACCAGGTGGGCTATTTCGGCCGCGTGAATGATGCCGACTCCTATCAGATCAGTGCAGGTAGTGCCCGCCAAGGCGCGGTTGCCAGCGGTTACTACACCCACTTGGGCAACGACGCGCAGGTGAGTGCCAACGCGGGTTATCAAGCTGGGCGCTCCAGTTCCATGGGCCTGCTGTTGCAAGGTGGGGTGACGGCGACCGGGGAGGGCGTGGCCATGCATCGGATTGGCATGCCTGGCGGAACGCGCATTTTATTGGATACCGATGGAGTCGCAGGCGTTCCTGTGCGCGGCTATGGTGCCACCACCTTATCCAACCGCTTTGGTAAAGCCGTGGTGTCCGATCTCAACAGCTACTACCGCAACCAGGTCAGCATCGATCTGAACGCGCTGGATGACAAGACCGAAGCGCTCAGCTCGGTGCAGCAAGCGACATTGACCGAAGGGGCAATTGGTTTGCGGCGTTTTGAAGTGGTGGCTGGTGAAAAAGCGATGGCGGTGGTTCGTCTGGCTGATGGGTCATCACCGCCTTTCGGTGCCACGGTACAAAATAGCAAGAAACGGGACGTCGGTATTATCAACGATGACGGCAGCGTCTATCTGAGCGGCATACAACCCGGCGCCAAGATGACCACCAGTTGGAATGGCATCACCCAGTGCGAAATAACGCTGCCAACGCATATCCCACAACATGGGACACAGAATTTACTGCTGCCTTGTCGGCCAATCGCCGCAGGGGAAAATCCGGAAACGGAAAACAGAAGCTGAACGGAAAAAGACTGATGAAATTAACGACCACACATTTATTAACCGCTGGCGCACTGCTGCTGGCCATCTTTACCTCACAGGCCAATGCGGCGATTGCCCTGGATCGTACCCGGGTGATTTATAACGCTTCCAACAAGTCTGTCAGCATGAACGTCAGCAATGAAAACAAACACCTGCCTTATCTGGCCCAGGGGTGGATTGAGGATGAACAGGGCAATAAGATCACCAGCCCGCTGATCGTTCTGCCTCCGGTGCAGCGTATTGAGTCTGGTGCCAAAAGCCAGGTGAAAGTGCAGGGGCTGCCTGCTTTGCAGCAACTACCACAGGATCGTGAATCGCTGTTTTATTTCAACCTGCGTGAAATTCCACCGCGCAGCGACAAGCCGAACACGCTGCAAATTGCATTGCAGACACGCATTAAACTGTTCTACCGCCCGCAGGCGATTGAACCGACCAAGGAACAGATGAGTACGCCGTGGCAGGAAAAAATGACGCTGACGCGCCAAGGCGATCGCTATGTGGTCAACAACCCGACGCCGTATTACATCACCATCGTTGAGGCTAGCACCACTAAAGGTGGCCAGAGCGCCAAAGGGTTTGTGCCGTTGATGGTCCCCCCTAAATCCAATGCACCGCTAAGCGCCAGCGTCAGTGCTTTAGGGAGTGCGCCGGTGCTGACCTACGTGAATGACTTCGGTGGCCGCCCAGAACTTATTTTCCGCTGTGCGGGTGATACCTGTCAGGCAGAACCTGGCAAACGTAACTCATAGCCTACGCGCAACAGAGGTGAACTATGCCGTGGAAAACGTCGACGGGATTTGCAGGTTTGATACTGGTTTTGGGCATGTCATCAGCGGTTGCTGCGACGTCCAACCTGACTATCTCGGGCAATATTTTACTGCCGCCGCCCTGCGTGATTAACGGGGATCAAACCATCACGGTGGATTTTACCAACGAGGTGATGACGACCCGGGTTGATGGTATCAACTACCGCCAGCCGGTGCCTTACACGTTGGAATGCTCGGCAGGCAACACCAACGCGTTAAAAATGCAGATCCAGGGCATGGACGCCGGTTTCGCCGGCGCTCTGCAAACCTCGAAGGGCGATCTGGGGATTGCCTTATCGAGTGACAGCCAGGCAATGCCAGTGAATAGCTGGCTGAATTTCACGTTGCCGGATCAGCCAAAGTTGTTTGCCACTTTAGTGAAGCGCCCAGGGAGCACCCTGACCGCTGGCTACTTTACGTCGGCAGCCACGATGGTGGTCGACTACCAGTGAAACGGGAGAAAGGAATGAGATCGGTTGCAGGGATGTCACTATTGCTATCGTTTGCTCTGCTGGCCATATGCCCGTCGCAAGCGGTAGAAAACATGAGCTTTAGCGGTACGTTGATTGAGCCGCCCCCTTGTCTGGTGAATAACGACAAAGACATTGATGTGCCTTTTGACCGGATCGGCGTCAAGAGCGTGGATGGGGTGAAGCACCGCCGACAGGTTGATTACGTGCTGGACTGTACTGCGGGGCCTGCCTGGAGCATGGTGCTGACGCTGCTCGGCCCGGTCGCCGCCTTTGAGCCGGCTACGCTGCAGACCAATATTGCCAATCTGGGCATCAAAATTTACCAGAACGGCGAGCCGTTTGAGCTCGGTACGCCTATCGCTGTTGACCCGCTCAATCCACCGTTGTTAGAAGCTGTGCCGGTTAAAAAACCGGGCACCGAACTGACAGAAGGGACGTTTGAAGTTACGGCAACGCTGCTTGCGGATTACCAATAAGGAGCTGATATGCGGCAAATACTGAGATATCTCTGTGCCACCGTCGCTCTGCTTGCACTGAGCCAGGGCGTTCAGGCGGCAAACATGCGCTTACATGGCACGCTGGTGGCGGAACCTTGCATCATCCCGCCGGGTGAGGAAACCGTCCAACTGGATTTTGGTACGGTGATCGACAAACAGCTGTATCACAATCAAAGAACCACCAGTTGGAAGTTCAAACTGCACCTGAGCAACTGCGATCTGACGCTAGGCAAATCGGTGCAGGTCACGTTCACCGGAGTGGAAAATCCCGCCTTGCCGGGATTACTGGCGCTGGATGCCTCCAGCCAGGCATCGGGCATTGGTATTGGTATTGAGTCAGAAAATGGCGCTCCTTTGCCATTGAACCAGTTAGGCCCCTATCGCTACCCGTTAGCGGCAGGGGACAACTATCTGCGCATGATGG
This sequence comes from Serratia sp. PL7, assembly GCF_945957435.1. Lineage (NCBI taxonomy): Bacteria > Pseudomonadati > Pseudomonadota > Gammaproteobacteria > Enterobacterales > Yersiniaceae > Serratia > Serratia sp. PL7. The sequence goes on from NZ_CAMFLB010000030.1 coordinate 42,166, forward strand.
CCTATGTGCAAGGTGAGCCAGACGCGATTACCAACCGAACCATTAATCGTGGTCCTTTCAGTGCCAGCATGACCTTTGCATTGACCTATGACTAAGGGCTGACGCCGCTAGGCCTCTGTGAAGAGGCTAATCAGCAATAGCGCAGAGCAATAAGGAACAGAGATGAAGTTAATAGGGACAGCACAGCTTAAAAAAACGGCCGTGATTATCGGCCTGATAATGCCCGTATATGGTCACGCTCTCGGGATCGATGTGAGCTGGACGGGGCCAAAGCAATTAACCATTAGTGCCCAGCCTGATGGGATCGGTGGATCCACCACTACGTGTAGAACCGGCACTACAGTTAACTTTTACGCTATATTGGGTACCAGTTCGGGGATGTACCAACGCTTTCTTGTGTCAGCTAGGGGAGTGGCAAGTGGCAACTGTAGTGAGGTTTTGGCGTCAATACTCCCTATCACGTATACATTGCAAGGCGATGAAAAGTATTTCTTCGGACTGGGTAAAGAAATAGGCAAACGTCCTGCTGATGGTCCGTCTATGAACGTTTCTCTCGAACATGGTAGTGGAACCGGTGACGCCTGGAAACCTCAGCCACCGCCAGGCCCCGCCTGTTCACTGGTAGGCACTTCGGTAGACATCAGCTATGGGGATATTCAGGCCGATAGCGTGCCAGGGTTGAAAAAAACCTCGGACTTGTACGTTAAATGCACCGCCAGTGCTACGGTTAAAGTCACGCTGGTCGGCTACACCTCTAGCGGTATCAAACTGCGTACGGATGGTTCACTGGCGGCGGATGTGCTTGTGCGTGACCAGCCAGCCAATGTCGGCAGCCTTGAAAAGATCGAGGCCAACCAAACGATTGCCGTGCCTATCTCTTCGATATTGAAGGTTAACGGTAATCTGGCGGGGGGGGATTTCCGCGGCTCGGCAGTGATTAATGTGGATATTCTTTAACGTTCTCCCCTGAAGACGTCAGCCTGCGTTTTGCAGGCTGACATCCCCAGCCGTTTCCGACCTGTTCCACGATCGCCTAGCGGGCAGTTTTTTATTACCGGTTGTCTGCATTCCCTTTATCTAAACTTCTCAATCAATAAACCCTGTGCACGTCATTAGCGAATGTATTACCGCTAAGGTTATGTGACATTCTGGACGGTTAAAAATAACATGATGAACAATTGATTAGCAAAATAGCGTGACGGCATTTTCATCTTATTACAAAATTTAAAATACTATTCGATTAATTACTGTCTAGCATAGTGATTAGGAAAAATCCTCACTTTGGCGGTGGGCGGCAGGCCAGCGCTGGCTTTGCTTACAAAACGCACTTTTGGTGAGATAAATCTTATATTTGTAGGAGGTGGAAAATAAACCTTTAAATTTTTAGGGTCTTGTCGTGTTAACAGTTTTAGTCGTCTGGCGCTTAATGCTATTTTTTATTTGGTAATCCTTCATCACAATAGGCTATGCTTTAAACAATCTGTCAGCGACAGATTTTATTAATTCTTGAGCGAGTAATATCCAGCATAATTGCAATAGGAGTTTTTTGTGGCACAACGTAAATTTCTCACTCTCACCGAAGTTAACAACCTGATGAGTGCTGCCCGGAATAAACAGACCGGGGTACGGGACAGTTGCCTGATCCTGCTTGCCTTCCGCCACGGGTTTCGTATCAGCGAGTTGTTGAACTTGCGTTATCACGACCTGGAAATGATTGAAGGACGGATAAATATACGCCGGCTTAAGAATGGATTCTCTACCGTTCATCCTCTGATGAGTGATGAATGCAAGGCGATTAGGGAGTGGAACCAGGTCAGGGCACAGTGGAAGCCTGCCGTGGATCCAGAGATTGTTTTTATCTCTCAGCGTGGCACCCAGCTATCGCGCGGTCAGGCCTGGCGCATTATCCGTCAGGCTGGGGAACTGGCGGGCACCGCTACCCATACGCATCCCCATATGCTGCGCCATGCCTGCGGCTATGAATTGGCGGAAAGGGGCACGGATACTCGCTTGATTCAGGATTATCTGGGGCATCGTAACATCAGGCATACCGTCCGCTATACCGCAAGCAACGCGGCGCGCTTTGTCGGGATGTGGGATCGTAACGGATTGGTTATAAAGGATTTATTGGTAAATAATCAGGCGCAAGATGGAACAATTGGGGCTAAACTGTTCCTAATTCTTCAACGTTCGGTAAGATTTTGCAATACCTCATGTTAGAATATTCCTGAATTACGTTTTATCATAATGATAAGTAAGCTTATTTTTTTATCTCATCAGAACAGCCTCTTCCCCTCCCGCAATTTTGTCATGGTATAAATTCTCTGCTGTTAATCGAAAATCTCACCAAAGTCACAATAATGAACTTATTGCAAAGCATTTAATATTTTTTTCCTGGTTTTGAATATTAAAAATAGTCAATTAATTCGTAATTTATTAATTTACCGCTTTTTTATAGGGTGAGACAAAATAGCCCCAAATGTCTCATGTTGCTGGCGAAAACTGAACGGAATAGGGAGGTCCGGCCGTGAGTAGAAATGAAGTCTGTGCGGTTGCCCGCCAGGGGAATCGACCTCCACACTTTTTCATGGTTATGAAACATTATGTGTTCAAAGGAAAATAGTATGAAAATCAAATCACTGGTTGCTGGTATTGCCGCAGTTCTTTCTCTGGCTGGCGTCGCTAATGCGGCAACGGTTACTACCGTCAACGGTGGCCCTATCCATTTTAAAGGGGAAGTTGTTAATGCGGCTTGTGCCGTGGATGCCGGTTCTATTGGCCAGACAGTGCAATTGGGGCAGGTTAAAACGACTTCACTGGCTACCGCTGGTGATGTTAGCTCCGCTACCGGGTTCAACATCCAGCTGAATGATTGTGATTCTACCGTTGCTACCCAGGCAGCTGTCGCTTTCAGCGGCACAGCGGTTAACGCCACCTATCCTACTGCGCTGGCCCTGCAAGGCTCTGCGGCTGGTAATGCAACTAACGTCGGCGTTCAGATCCTTGATCGCACCGGTACTGCGTTAGCGGTTGATGGCGCTACCTTCAGTGCGGCTACTACGCTCTCTGATGGCACCGTTATTGTTCCATTCCAGGCTCGTTATATCGCGACCGGCGTAGCCACTGCCGGTATTGCCAACGCTGATGCGACCTTCAAGGTGCAGTATCAGTAAGCTGAATTAGCTTATCAAGGATGATGATTACAGGCCAGGGAGGCCTGATTTTCAGCTACCGGAGGCAAGGAGTGTGCGATGTGGAGAATGGGAGCGGGACTCCTGCTAACCCTGCTGTTGGCGGGGAAGGTCGTTGCTGACGATCGTTGGGAGGAACAACCTCTCGGTGGCCTGATGCGCTTTCAGGGTGAAGTGATCGCTGAAACCTGCTCGGTGGAAGCCGGAGATCGCAACTTGACGGTATCGATGGGGAATATCACCACCGACCGGTTTCGTATGCCTGGCGATGAGGCCGATCCAGTCCCCTTTGATTTACATCTGCAGAACTGCACTACCGCGGTCAGCCGTAACGTGGGGGTCATGTTCCATGGCATGGCAGACAGCAATAATCCGCAGGTGCTTTCTGTTGGTGAAGGGCCAGGTGTCGCCTCTGGCGTAGCCGTGGCGTTGTTCGACGACAGAGGCCGATTTATTCCACTCAATACTGCGCCGCGGTACTGGGTGCCGTTGCAAGAGGGGCCGGTGATCCTGCATTTCGTAGCGAAATACCGCGCCACCGGACAGCCGGTGAACAATGGTTTGGCTAACGCTCAGGCCTGGTTCGCACTGACTTATCAGTAGGCCTTGGCCGCAAGATGAAAAGTAATAGCGCTGCGAATGCTTGGCCCTTGGCCGCGCAGTGTTATGGAAGTCAGATCCTGATGGACGAGGTAAATGTGAGAACAATTTCGAAGGTTGGAAAGGTGATGTCCGTGCTGCTGTTGTTGGCGGCGGGGCATGTTGGCATGGCAAACGCCGGAGTCGGCCTGGGCGCGACCCGGGTGATCTATCCTGCCGATCAGAAGCAGGTGACTTTGGGAGTCAGCAATAACGATGAGAAAAGTACCTATCTGATCCAATCCTGGGTAGAAAACGCTGATGGCCAAAAAGATGGTCGGCTGATTATTACGCCACCGTTATATTTGATGCAGGGAAAAAAAGAAAACACGTTGCGCATTATTGATGCGACTAATCAAAGCTTGCCGAAGGATCGGGAAAGCCTGTTCTGGGTTAACGTCAAAGCGATCCCCTCACTGGACAAATCACGCCAGGATGAGAACACCCTGCAATTGGCTATTACCAGCCGTATCAAACTGTTTTATCGCCCCAATGGGCTGAGCATTGCGCCAGACAAGGCAGCGGAGCAGCTGCGCTTTAAACGTAGCGGCAAAGAGTTGACGATCGTCAATCCTACCCCTTATTTCATCACGCTGAGCGAGTTGAACGCTGGCACTCGGCAGTTGGCAAACACCATGGTATCGCCTATGGGATCGACCAATGTGGCGCTCCCCGCCGATGCAGGCAGCACGATTTCCTATCGGACTATCAACGATTACGGTGCCCAAACGCCGGCATTCAAGGGTGTGATGCAGTAAGGCCTGGAGCCGCTATCCACTTCATCAAGCTATAACCAGATAAATCAGGCAGCCGGGCGACCTGTATCGAACCGGAGGGATCATGCTATACCTGAAAAACGGCACGGAAAGTCGCAGAGTGATAAACGATAACCACCAGGGTGCCCCCATCTTAAAGCTGACTTTAACGCCTTTGGCCTTGATGCTGTGGGCGCTATGTGGCGATGCATCGGCTCGAGCGGAAAATTACTTCAACCCTCGTTTTCTGGCTGACGATCCGGCGAAGGTGGCCGATCTGTCTGGGTTCGAAAAGGGACTTGAGGCGCCTCCGGGTATCTACCGTGTCGACATTTATATGAATGACGGGTTTATGTCGACCCGGGATGTCTCTTTCCGGGCCGATGCCGATAACAAGGCCTTGGTGCCTTGCCTGACTCGCAGCCAACTGGCCACCATGGGTGTCAATACCCGGGCGGTCCCGGGAATGGCCATCTTGGCATCGGAAGCCTGCGTACCATTAACCTCGCTGATCAAGGAAGCCTCCACTGATTTTGACGTTGGGCGGCAGCGCCTGTCTATCAGTGTTCCTCAGGCTTACATGGGCAACTCTGCCCGTGGTTATATCCCGCCTGACCAGTGGCAAAACGGCATCACTGCCGGGCTGCTCAATTACAGCTTCACCGGCAGTAATGTCCGTAACAGCCAGTCGAGCAACAGCAATTACGCCTTCCTTAACTTACAAAGCGGCGTGAATCTGGGGGCCTGGCGGCTGCGGGATAATACTACCTGGAGCTACACCAGCGGCGGTGGATCGAGCGCTAATCAAAACCGCTGGCAGCACGTCAATACCTATTTGCAGCGGGACATTGCGCTGCTGCGCAGTCGCCTGACGTTGGGTGACGGCTATACCTCAGGGGACGTTTTCGACGGCGTGAACTTCCGCGGCGTACAGGTGGCGACGGATGACAATATGTTGCCAGACAGCCAGCGAGGGTATGCTCCCGTGATCCGCGGAATTGCCCGCGGCACCGCCAGGGTCACGGTCAAGCAGAATGGGTTTGAGGTGTATCAGACCACGGTGCCGCCAGGCCCATTTACCATCGACGATCTGTCTGGATCGGGCAGCGGCGGTGATTTGCAGGTCAGCATTCAGGAAGCCGACGGCACGGCTCAGGTCTTTACCGTGCCCTATACGTCGGTTCCTGGGCTGCTGCGCCAAGGGCAGGTGAGATATACGGTGATGGTGGGGCAGTATCGCAGCGGCAACGATCAGCAAGAAAAGCCCACCTTTGGCCAGGGCACCCTGATGTGGGGGCTGGCTGACGGCTGGACGCTGTCTGGTGGCACCCAGCTTGCCGATCGCTATCGTGCGTTCAACCTTGGAGTGGCTAAAAACCTGGGCATTTTCGGCGCCGTGTCGTTTGACATCACCCAGGCTAGCGCCACCTTGCCGGATGACAGCACCCATCAGGGGCAGTCGCTGCGCTTCCTTTATAACAAGGCATTGAACGAATGGGGCACCAACCTGCAACTGCTCGGCTACCGCTATTCCACCAGCGGCTATTACGCGCTGGGTGACACGACCTGGCGCCAGATGAGCGGCTACAAGGCAGCAACCGATGAAGGTATCGTCGAGCTCATTCCGAAACTTACCGATTACTACAATCTGGCCTACAACAAACGTGGGCGGTTGCAGATGACGGTGACTCAGCAGGTTGGGGACAATGGCACCTTTTATCTGACCGGTAGCCATCAGACTTATTGGGGGGTCGGTAAGGCGGATGAACAACTGCAGGCTGGTTACAGCGGTACGTTGGAGGATATCACTTATACCCTCAGCTACAGCCTGACCAAAAATGCCTGGCAGGACGGACGCGACAATATGCTGGCCTTTAACATCAGCATCCCGTTCAGCCATTGGTTGCGTTCCGACAGCCAGTCCGCTTTCAGCCGCTCTAGCGTCAGCTACAGCATGTCTGACGATCTGAGCGGTAGGATGACCAATCAGGCTGGGGTGTATGGCACGTTACTGGAAGATAACAACCTGAGTTACAACGTGCAGGCCGGTTACGCCGGAGGCGGAACGGGCACTTCAGGCGGGACGGGTAACACATCGCTGAACTATCGAGGGGCTTCTGGCAACGCCAACGTGGGTTACAGCCGCAGCAGCGGTACCAGCCAACTGTATTACGGGCTGAGCGGCGGTGTGCTGGCCCATGAAAATGGCATCACCCTGAGTCAACCACTGAATGACACGCTGATCCTGGTCAAAGCGCCGGGGGCGGGTAACGTATCGGTGGAAAACCAGAGCGGGATACGTACCGACTGGCGGGGATATGCCGTACTGCCGTTTGCCATGGATTATCGTGAAAACCGCGTGGCGCTGAACCCCAATACGCTGGCAAACAACGTCGAGCTGGATGACGCGGTGGTCAGCGTAGTGCCGAATCACGGCGCGGTGGTGCTGGCTGATTTTAAAACTCATATCGGGCTGAAGGTACTGATGACGCTGACCTATAACGGACAACCGTTGCCATTCGGGTCGGTGGTGTCCTTCGATAATGGTCGCTCTGGCAGCATTGTTGCCGACGGTGGGCAGGTATATCTGACCGGGCTGCCACCAAGTGGCGAGGTGAAAGCCAAATGGGGCGAGGGTGCAGGCGGGCAGTGCGTGGCGAGTTACCAACTGCCGCCGGAAAGTCAGCAGCGGGCACTTAGCTATCTAACGGCAGTATGCCGATGACGCCGGGCGGGAGAGGCGAGCAATGAGAATACAACTTTATAGCCTGTGTCTGCTGGCGCTGTTTAGCGCCAGGGTAACGCAGGCTGCGGACAGTACCATCGCCATTAACGGCTACGTTAAGGACAATGCCTGCTCCATAGCGCCGGGTTCGCAAAGTTTTGTGGTGGATCTGATGAGTAATGCGGCCAAGCAGCTGCATCGGGTAGGGGCGACAACGCCGATGGTGCCGTTCAGCATCGTGCTCGATAAATGCGGCGGTTCAGCCATTGCGGTGAAAACGGGTTTCACCGGTGGGGCAGACAGCGACAATCTGACTTTGCTGAAAATCGACGGTGGGGCCGGTGCGGCAGCCGGCATGGGTATACAGATCCTCGATAACAACGGCAATGCCATTGCTCTCAATGAGATCTCGAGTGGGTTGAACTGGTCAAACATCACCGCTGGGCAATCTAATACGCTGTATTTTTATGCGCGCCTGATGGCGACCCGTGCCCCGGTGACTGCCGGGCAGGTTAGAGCGACGGCAAACTTCACCCTGGAATTTCAGTAACCGGAGAAAAGGGCTATGAACATGAGCAAGCTGGGTCCGATCGCGGGGTGGTTACTGATGATGGTACTCCCCCTGGCGCATGCGGCAGATGTCAACATCACCATCAATGGCAAGGTGGTGGCAAAACCCTGCACGGTATCCACCGTGTCCACTACGGTAGAGCTGGGTGATTTGTATACCTTCAACCTGCTGGCGGCAGGTGCGACTTCGCCATGGCATTCGGTGACATTGAACCTCACCAACTGCCCGGTAGGGACCTCAAAGGTGACCGCGACCTTTTCCGGCACGGCCGATAGCAGCCGAAGTTATTACGCCAATCAGGGCGCGGCCCGCAATATTGCGTTGCAACTGGCTGATAGCAGTGGGGTAAATCTGCCTAACGGCAGTACCAAAGTTGTGGCGGTGAATGACGCATCGCTGGCCGCCAGCCTGGTTTTGCAGGTGAGAGCCATTACGCCCAGCGGCAATGTGACGCAGGGTTCGATTCAATCCCTGATCAACGTGACTTACACCTATTCCTGATGATGAAGAACATATGAAAGACTTAATCCGCGTATTTCTGAAATATCTGGGTGCAGCTGCGCTCTTGATTGGCTACTCATCCAGTGCCCATGCATTTGCTTGCCAAACGGCGGCCGGGGCAACCATCCCTATCGGTGGCGGCAGCGCTAACGTGTTTGTGGATTTGACTCCGCAGATCGGGGTCGGCCAAAACCTGATCGTTGATTTGTCCCGTCAGATATCCTGCCGAAATGATTATCCAGATACTCGAATAGACTACGTTTCTCTGCAAAGAGGCTCGGCCTATGGTGGCGTACTGGCAAGTTTCACCGGTAGCTTTGTGTATGACGGTACTTCTTACCCATTCCCGACAACCTCTGAAACCAAGTCCGTTGTCTATAGAACCACCACTATGACGCCATGGCCCGCCGTGCTTTATCTCACGCCTATCAGCACCGCAGGTGGAGTGGCGATAACCAGTGGGTCGTTGATTGCGGTGTTAAATATGCATCAAACCAATAACGTAGGAGAATCGCATTCGTATATTTGGAATATCTATGCCAGCAATAGCGTGGTGATCCCTACCGGTGGCTGTGATGTATCTTCCCGCGACGTTACCGTGAATCTGCCAGAATATCCGGGAACGGTGTCGATACCGTTGACGGTGCGTTGCGCTAAGAACCAAAACCTGGCCTATTACCTGACCGGGCCAACCACGGATGCCGCATCCACGATTTTTGCCAACACCGCCTCTGCACCGGTGGCTCAGGGAATTGGCATTCAGGTTGCCAACCGCAATGGTGTCATTGCCACCAATAGGAACGTTGCGCTGGGTACCGTCGGTAGTTCTGCAGTCAGTTTAGGTTTGACCGCCAACTATGCACGCACTACCGGTCAGGTAGTAGCGGGTAACGTCAAGGCCGTGGTGGGGGTGACCTTTTTGTATCCTTGAATGTGCGTTTGAACGAGGCCTCAAGCCTGGGGGAAGGGCACTAAACACGGTTATTTAGGAGGAAAAATGCAGCAGGCAAATCATCAGCAAGTCGAGCATGCGACAGCGGAAAGCCGCAAGCGAATTCTGGTTGTTGAGCCATCCAGGATCAATTGGATCGGGCTGCAGCGGTTACTGGGGGACGTGGGTAGCACGGAGTTAAGTTTTTGCCGGGTCAGTAAACTGACCGATGCCAAAAAGAAAATTTATGAATTTAAACCTGATGTGATCTTGTTTAGCTCATTATCTCGTGGCACTGACTATCTGTCGTTATTATCCTTTTTGTCAGATATTGCCAGTTATCATCATAAAACCAACTCAGTGATCTGGTTGCAGCATGATATGGCCTGGCTGGTGCAACTTCTCCACGCGTTTGGCGTAGATACGGTACTGATCGATCCGGTTAACCTTTATCAAATCACCCAATGTTTAGGCAGCGAGCAGACTGATAAAACGTCCAAAAATGCGGCTTTATTAGGTAAACAGGAAAGATTAATTGCGCTAGCCTTACTGCGCGGGCGCAGTGCTACGGCTATTGCCAATGTGACGGGCAAAGATGTACGTACCATCAGCACGCAGAAGAAATCGATCATTAGAAAGTTACAGATGACAACCAATGAGGAACTCTACCTGCTGGCGGGTAGGCTGGTTTATTTAACCAAGATAAACAGACTGAGTGGTGAGGTGTGATGAAAAAAATAATGATTATGCATCCCTGCATTGTGACCTGGCATGGTTTGTATCAGTTATTCAGGCGCAAACTGCCTGATGCAGAGATCTTACCGGCACACTCTATCTATGATTTGGTGTTTAATGATGATTTATCTGATGCTGATCTGATCGTCAGTGAGCTCTATGGCCTGAATGAAAATATCACTATGGGGGCGAAGCTGCTGTCATTTATTCAATCGGTCAGGCAGGACAAACCGTTACTGATTATGACCGATGTGCCAGGAAAACAGGTGTTGGATTGCCCGGGTTACCTGCCTGGGGCATCCTATATTGCTCTATCTGAGGATATTCGTCAGCTAGTTAATCAGGTCGATCGGGTCTTGTCTGGCAATATTGTTGTCAGTCCGTCTCTGCGCAGAGAGCGGGAGATTAGTCTGTTCAACGCCGATACCAGACCTTTTTCCCGCTCGGAAATAAAGGTTTATAGCTTATTGCAGGAAGGCTTCAGCATTTCGCAGATAGCGAAGAAGATTTCTCGCAGCGTCAAGACCGTGAGTGCGCATAAACGTAACATGATGGGCAAGCTTGGCATTGAGAGTGAAGTCGAGCTCTATGCCTGCTTTAATCAATAGTCAAATATCGGTTACTGCCCGATTTGGAGATCGCTGATCTACAGCGATCTCCGGCGGTGGTAGAGCATGGTTTGCTGCATAATACACTAAAAGTGAGGTTATTCTGGCAGGGTTCAGCCGTTTTTTCGTTTACCCGCTTCCCATATGCCAGCGAATCGTGCCGCATTACTGGCGGTATAGCGTACGGTATGGCGAATATTACGGTGCCCCAGATAATCCTGGATCAGGCGGGTATCGGCGCCTCTTTCCGCCAGTTCATAGCCACAGGCATGGCGTAACATATGGGGATGCGTATTGATGACCGTCCCTGCCAGTTCGCCAGCCTGGCGGATAATGCGCCAGGCTTGACCACGCGATAACTGGGTTCCTCGCTGAGAAATAAAGATAATGTCCGGGTCTGCCCCCGGTTTCCATTGGGCCCTGAGCTGTTTCCATTCCCTAATTGCCTCGCATTCGTCATTCATCAGAGGGTGAACGGTAGAAAAGCCATTTTTAAGCCGGCGTATATTTATCCGTCCTTCGACCATTTCAAGATCGCGAAAGCGCAGGCGCAGCAGCTCGCTGATACGAAAGCCGTGGCGGAAGGCAAGCAGGATCAGGCAGCTGTCCCGTACCCCAGTTTGTGTCTTTCTGGCAGCACTCATCAGGTTACGAACTTCTGTCAGAGTGAGAAATTTACGCTGTACCAAAGAAAACTCCTATATTTTTTCGCTTAAAAAAACGCCATAATTAGGATTGGATAGAATAAAATTCTTACCTATCGTTTTTAAATCACAAAGGTGCAATAAAAGTTTGCAAGACATTCATTTAGAGATAATTTCATAGGAGAATTCCTATTTCGGTATTTATTGAGATGTTACAGGTGACGACCGACAATATCCAGCATTTACGGGGAGGGATCTGCACTGTTTAAATAGCATTGATAATACAGTCTATAAGTTGGCTATTTCTTGGTGATATAATGATTTTCAGGTTTCTTAATAGTGTAAAGTATAATAAATTCCACATTTGTCAGAATAAAAATTCGATATATGGCGTAATGAATCGATACTAGCCAAAAATTGTACATTGAGCCTATCATGATAGGGATAATCCCACGCGCATTACTAGAGGCTACCAATATGAATATTCAAATAAAAGTTGATAACAATTTGTTCGACAACTTGTCTGAGAAAGCCCGTGAGGCCTTGCTGGACGAAATGCAAACACGTGTCCATGAGGTCTATCCAGCCAGCCATCTCACGGTGATCGCTGGGCTGAATGATAAGACCGAGATCGTGACCAGTGATTTTTTTAACGATGTTGAGGCAAAACTGACCGTGCAGGAAATTGTCGACGATGTCATCCTGCATGGCCATTGGCGTAACGCATAGCCCTCACCCCAACCCTCTCCCACAGGGAGAGGGAGCTGTCAGCCCCTGCTCGTTTGTAAGAAAAGCGATAATCTCAGCAAACTCGATCGGTCCCATCCACAGGGATAGGGGGCTGTCAGCCCCTGCTCGTTTGTAAGAAAAGCGATAATCTCAGCAAACTCGATCGGTCCCATCCATAGGGAGAGGGAGCTGTTATCCCTACTCTTTGGAAGTAAAGAAATCATCTCAGTAAACTCGAACGCTCCCATCCAAGATACATCACCGCATTTTCAGCCCACTCGGTCGGTCCCCTCTCCCTGTGGGAGAGGGTTAGGGTGAGGGGCCCGTGCCTTACTCATACAGATACCCTCTCTTCCCGTATTTTTCCCGCCTAACATGGAAAAAATGAAAGTCCGACATATACTTATGGTGCTAAACATCAATCTGTTATTGAAAGCCGTTTTATCCTGGTTTTGCTAGACCATAAGGAGCACTAATGACTTATCACCTACTCACCCTGTGGGATATTCTGGTTACCACCTTCTCGTTCTTCTTCTTTATTGCCTACCTGTTTATTCTGTTCCAGGTCGTTTCTGACCTGTTCCGCGATCACCAACTGAGCGGCTTTTATAAGGCGGTATGGATTGTGTTCCTGCTGTTCATCCCGTTGTTAACGTCTCTGGTCTATCTGATTGCCCGTGGTAAAGGCATGGCCGAGCGGCATCGTGCGCAGGTGCAAAAATCTGTCTCAGCCACCAACGAGTATATCCGTGAGGTGGCTGGCAAATCGCCAGCCGAGCAAATTTCGGATGCCAAAAAGCTGTTGGATGATGGCGTGATCACCGAAAGTGAATACCAGCAGCTTAAGGCTAAAGCATTGGCTTAAGGTTGAAGTTGGCAGGAAACATGATTGGAGAGGAAAGGGGGCCCGGCCCCCTTATAAAATCAAGGTAACTGCGATCCTGCTTCTTCGTTATCATCCCCTTCGGCACGGCGTTTATTGGCCATATCGCGGGTGGTGCAGTACTCATGCTTTTTCCCAAGTAGGTATACCACTTGGGAGGTCTCTTGCAATCTACCGGGCCCACATGACGAATGCAACTACGCCGCCGCCGTTCGTTGTTGCCTTACCTTTATGGTTAAACGGCTATTGGCTCCCCGCTGGTCGCAGGCCGGAAAGAGGGTCGTGTTGATTATCGATTTGAAATCGTGAGGAACATCTCAGATCGCCTTGTGCAGTGGTATCGCAAAATAATACCAGCGTGCTGTGGTTTGCCGGGGTTCGAGTAATGTAGACAAACTCATCCGGATTGCAGACCACATTGTTGACGGTCAAATATTCTTTGTAGCCAGCCACATTGGTTTCCAGATCGTCTCTATCTATATAGACAGAACATTGATTGATCGTGGCAGCTTTATTGTGGCTGTCAAAAAAACGTGCGCTTTGTGACTGATTGCTGGCCAGAAGGATCATCATAGCCATAATGAACGCCGTAAATAGGCCATAACGCAATAGCTTGCTCTGGTTTAAAACCGTGCGTTTTGACGGCGGCGTTTCGGCCTGTGGGCTCTCCACTGGGATCGACTCCGGCTTATTGCTTTGCTGCACTATGACCTTGGTGCTCTCTTCTTGTTGTATTTCAACGGTGCCGGAAAAAACTACCCCAACTTTAGGAACCGTTCTGATGATATTTTTACTCAACCCGGCTTCCCGCATCCCTTTTCTTACCAATGAAATGTTCTGATAGAGGGTATTGGCAGTGACATATTGGCCGTTTTTTTGCCATACCTCGTTAAAAAAGTCGCTTTGACTGATCACCTCGCCGGGATGCTGCAACATTAATTGCAGGCAACGGCTGGCAGGAACGTTCAAAACGGTTTCTTTACCCCGAGCGCGCAGTGGGCACAGGCAGTGCTCTTCTGGGAGGTACAGTACGGTGTCGTTAATGATCACTTTATGTTTCATTTCAATATATTATCTTTTTGTCGTCTGAGTGTCCGATTTATTTAAAGTATAGTTTAACCGTTTATAGTGGGATGAAAAATCAGTAACAATTCACATTCATTTAAAAAACAATATGTTAATAACTAATCTTAAATGAGAGTGACTGTCATTTAAGAACGATTGAGAATAGTCTGTTCTGATTCAATATGTTTTTTTAATTTGTTGAATTTCATGTATTTTTTTGTTTTTTATCAAGAATAAAACTACTTCACTCAGAAAAGTCTCATCCATGACCTAGTATTTATTCCATCAGCAAGGGGAGCACAAAGTAAAACAGCTTCATCTTGCTGAGGTAAAGGATAGCTTCACCGGTAGCGGCTTTTTATATCGGTGTAACAGATAAATCCTAATCGTGAGTTTGTAGGTAATGGATTGAATATTAATGAGTAAAATTTAATGGCCAGCTATAAATGTTGTAAGATAAAAATCTTTGACATTTATGACTACTCAAATGAGGTGAAGTAATGAGTTATGAAAAACACCAGAATGATTCGCGTCGGCTAGCGGTAAATTCTGACTGAATTGAATTGCTCGGAATTTAATGCTGTCGTGAGACTTTTAGTGATGGCAATGTGATCATCTTGGCGCGGTTGCCATAGTGGAAATTGCTTCTATAATGTCTCACCTAAGGGAGGTTTGTTATTTTTGTTATTAAACCAAAATAATAATCCGAGATGCATATGGAAAATAGACTTTATGGATTCCTAATTGATGATGATATTCAATTCGATATTGCCAACCGAAGACTCCTTTATTACTCTGATGGAGCTGCGGAGCGCACCCTGTTTTTCAAGGTTATCTCTCTAAACGAGATCCAGACCCGATTACTGATTTATTTGCTGGCGAATTGCCGGGATGCCGTCATCTATAAAAATGACATAATGAAAAACGTTTGGGAGGAGATTAATTTATCTTCGTCCAGCCAGCGTTTATGGCATGCAATAAATGAATTGCGTAAGAAACTGGCGTCACTTGGACTCCCGGAAGATTTTATAGCGAACGTTCATGGTATTGGCTATTCCGTCGATAACCACCGAGTCTCTTCGCTATTTATTAAGTAAGTTGTTGTTAATATAAATGCTAGAGTCATCTAGCTATATCCATCCCCATGGGTATTCACCAGGCCATTTTAATGGATATTAAAATGGTATTCATAATACAAGGTAAGTAGGAATATATATGAAAAAGTTAGCAATCGCTGCATCCCTGATCGCTGTTTTCGGTACTGTTGGCCTGGCTCAGGCAGCTTCTACCGGCACCATCACCTTTAACGGTGAACTGACTGCCAACACCTGTGACGTTATTGTTGACGGCCAGGCAGCAAACGCCACCGTAGTTCTGCCAACCGTAAGCACCAGCCAACTGCAAACTGCCACTCGCACAGCAGGTGATACCGGCTTCGTGATGGCCCTGAACAACTGTTCTGGCACGCTGGAAACTGCTTCTGCCTTCTTCCAGGCGGGTGCCTCGGTTGATGCGGTGACTGGCCGTCTGCTTAACACTACCGGTGGTGCAACCAACGTCAGCCTGCAATTGCTTGACGCTTCAAGCCCGACTCAGGCCGTGATCAAAGCCGGTAGCCAAGATCAGGTTACCGCGATGACCTATAAAGACGTTACCGGTGGTAGCACTACTCTGCCGTACATTGTTCGCTACTATGCAGAGGCAGCAACCACTGCGGGTACCGTAGTCAGCAACGTTGTTTATTCTATTCAGTACCAGTAATGGACTGTGGGAGGGGGTATCCCCCTCCCAATCTGTCAGTTTTCGGAGTTAATGATGAAGCTTCTCTCTACTAATGTGCTGCAAGTTGGCACGCTTGCCACCGCAGCCTTATTCAGCGTCAGTAGCTTGGCCAGTGTGGTGATTAGTGGTACTCGGGTGATTTACCCCTCTGACGCTAAAGAAGTCAGCGTCAAAATCAGTAACGGCGGTCCATCACCGGTGTTGTTGCAAAGCTGGATCGATAACGGTGACGCCGACGCCAAACCGGCAGCGATCAAGGTGCCGTTTGTCCTGACGCCCCCGATGAACCGTGTGGAGCCAAGTAAAGGCCAGACGTTACGTATTAGCTACGCCGGTGGTTCGCTGCCGATGGATAAAGAATCGGTGTTCTGGCTTAACGTGCTGGAAGTCCCGGCTAAAGCCCAGGGTAAAGTGACAGAGAACCGCTTGCAGATGGCGTTCCGTTCGCGCATCAAGCTGTTCTATCGCCCAGCGGGTCTGCAAGGTAACGCCAATGAAGCGGCTAAAGCGCTAACCTGGAACAGCCAGGGTAATCGGGTACAGGCCAGCAATCCAACGCCTTATTATGTCTCGTTGGTCAACCTGTCGGTGAATGGTAAAAAACTTGACTATGCGATGGTGGCCCCTCGTAGCACCATGACATTGGACTTGGCGGGTAGTGCAGGTAGTAAGGTTACAGGGAGTTTCGTAAATGATTACGGTGCGGTTAATATTTTTGATGCAGTGATAAAATAACGTCCCCGCTATATAAAACACTCTCGCATTAATTTGTTGACCGCTATTCAGGAATCAGTTCTTGAAGGGATATCTATGTCTAAATATTTTCAATATGGCCTGTGTGCTCAGCTATCTCCACTGGCCCTAGCTATTTTATCAACTTTTTTTGCGGCTAACGTTAATGCTGAGATCGCGGCTTCGACATCACAAGATATTGCCAAAAATCTTGAATTCGATGCCTCTTTCCTGAATGTGGATGATGAAAAGTCGGTTGACCTTAGTCGTTTTGCCAACGGTTCCTCGGGCCTGCCTGGGGTCTATAAAACGGCTTTATATGTTAATAATCAACCGATCAGCAATACTGACATTGAATTCAAAGCGCGAGCAGATAAAAGCGTTTATCCCTGTCTGACCCGCGAACTGATTAAAAACATTGCGTTTGATTACGCCAAACTGCCAGCGGATTTTTTAACCTTGTTGAGCAAGGGGGAAGTCTGTTTCGATCTCCAGAGCCAGTTGCCAGAGGCTCAGGTGAATTACGACAGTAATGAGCAACGCCTGGATATTGTGGTTCCGCAGGTTTACATGCTCAACACCGCCCGTGGCACTGTTAGCCCGGAGCTGTGGGACAGCGGCGTACCGGCACTTTTGATGGGCTACAACGTCAACGGCTACACCAGCGAATCGCACGGCAATACCTTTAATTCACTGTTTGCCGGTGTGAACGCCGGGCTGAATGTCGGTGCCTGGTATCTACGTCACAACGGGTCTTATACCCGGATGGACAATGGGCCAAACCAGTACAGCAACCTCAACACTTATTTGCAGCGCGATATTCCAGTGCTCAAGGCGCGCGTGTTGATGGGCCAATCGAACACTACCGGGCAACTGTTCGATACGCTGCCGTTTACCGGTATTCAACTGGCCAGTGATGAGCGGATGTTGCCGGAGTCCCTGCGCGGTTATGCGCCGGATATCCGTGGCATTGCCCGCACCAACGCCCGCGTTACCGTGCGTCAGGGCGGCCAGGTGTTGTATGAAACTACGGTCACGCCGGGCGAATTTCTGATCAACGATCTGTACCCGACCGGTTACGGTGGGGATCTACAGGTCACTGTACGTGAGTCCGATGGTACCGAGCAGACTTTCAGCGTGCCTTATGCCTCGGTGGCTCAACTGCTGAGACCTGGGTCATCACGTTATTCGATCACCGCAGGTGAAGTCCGCAGCGATAACCTGCGTGAGAAACCGGCGCTGTATCAGGGCACCTATCAACTGGGGCTAACTAACGCCATCACCGGTTACGGTGGCCTGCAGGCCAGCCAGGATTACTACGCACTGCAGTTGGGTGCGGCGGTAGGCACGCCGATTGGTGCCTGGGCTTTTGACGTTACGCAGGCGCGTACCCATTTGGGGAACGGCACCGACGCCAATGGCCGACATGAGGCGGATAATAGCCTGAGTGGGCAAAGTTATAAGGTGAGCTATAGCAAGCTGATCAGCGAAACCAACAGCAACCTGTCGTTGGCGGCGTACCGCTTCTCAACCGATGGCTTTATGGATTTTATGACCGCGATGCAGACTCGTGACGCGGTAGCAGAAGGGTTTTCGCCGGAGTCGATCTCGCGAGCCAAAAATCGCCTGACGGTGACCGCGGGACAAGGTCTGCCGGAGAACTGGGGCCAGTTGTATATCAGCGGCTCCTTGCAGAATTACTGGAACAAAGACGGCAGCGAGAAGCAGTACCAGGTGGGTTACAACAATCGCTACAAGGACCTGTCCTACGGCCTGAGCATTAACCGCAGTTTCTCCAGCCTGGGCACGGCGCAGACCAACTATCTGTTGAGCTTCAGCCTGCCGTTGGGGCGTAGCGACGAAACCCACACGCCACAGTTGCGGATGGATTTGTCGCATGACAGCAGCGGCCGTTATGGCCAGCAGGCTACGGTATCCGGCACTGCTGGAATGGATAATCAGTTCAGCTACGGCGTGACGGCAATGAATGCCAATCAGGGCATGGGCTCCAGCGGCTCGCTGAGCGGTAACTATCGTACCCCGGCCACGGCGTTGAGCGGTACTTACAGTACCGGTAAAGGTTATCAAAGCGCCTCTGCCGGGATGAACGGCACGGTGATCGCCCACTCTGGTGGAGTGACCTTTACGCCGTACACGTCCGACACCTTCGCGCTAGTGGAAGCCAAGGGTGCAGAGGGAGCGAAAGTTTCCTCATATCCGGGCGTGAGCATCGATTCACGGGGGTACGCGATAGTGCCATACCTGAATCCGTACCAGATGAACGAGATCAGTATCGATCCGAAAGGGACGGCGGCCGGTGTGGAGTTGGATAACACCAGCCAGAAAGTCGCGCCATATTCCGGTGCGGTAGTGAAGATGAAATATACAACTAAGCAGGGGACGCCAATTCTGGTGAACGCGACCTATCAAGGGGAGCCGGTACCGTTTGGGGCCGATATCTTTGATAGCAAAGGCAACAGCGTAGGCTCAGTGGGCCAGGGCGGGCAGCTGTATGCGCGTGTGTCGCAAGACAAGGGCCAGTTGCGAGTGAAATGGGGTGAAGGCGGTGAGATGCAATGCACCGTCAGCTATGTGCTGATGCCTGTAGCCAAGGGCCAGGCGCAGATACAGCAATTCAACTCTCCTTGTGCGGCGACGACATCAGCCGGTTCCCAGAGAGTGAAACTGGCGAACAATGATGCGATATCGGCTGTTAACCAAGGCTAGCCGTCCGGTATGACAGCTATTCGGCTGGTGAAGCCAAATAAATTATGTCGTGCAGATTATATAAAATATAGCAAGTGTGGCGCATACGGTTGTGCCAGAGGTGAAAGAATGAAGAGAATAATGCAGCGTACAATTGGGCTACTTTTGTTCATGGTAGCCAGCAACAGCGCCTGGGCGGTGGTAAACTGTACTGCGATAGGTGGTAGCTCCCGTACCGATATCGTTCAACTAACCCCTCCCGCGATTTCTGCAGGGGCAGATATTCCTGTCGGAACGGTAATTTATCAAGGGCGCTGGATTAGTGGTTCAACCGGTATCAGTGTGATGGACTGTACATCCACGTTGGACCCTGCCTCAATGTGGCTTAACGTTGCCTGGAGTATTGAGCAGGCGCCTATGCCGCTTTCCAGTTGGTCAGGCAGCCCTTTCGGTGGCGCGGTATATGAGACCGGCATTCCAGGTATAGGCATTGCCATCTCCCGCAGCAATAATGGTGATGCGGCCAAGGTTGGCCAACCAAACTATCAGTTTCCCAACGATGTCGAGAGCCCGATAACTGGGGGGCATTATAAGCCTTATATGGCGAATAGGGTCATCTACGTCTCACTGATTAAAACCGGTGTTATTTCGCCTGGGAATCATACCTTGGATGCGTCGAAACTTCCGGTAGCCGGCCTGACTATTGTTAATCCGCTGTATCATGCCTCGACAACTGGATTGCCTATCACGGTTACCCAGGTTCAATTTCAGGGGCAATTAACGGTGTCGGCACAGACCTGTAGCACACCGCTGGTCGCTGTTGCAATGGGTGAATATGACATCGGAGAGTATTTTAACCGAATAGGTTCGACCACTCCTTGGCTTGATGCGTCAATTAGGCTGACCAATTGCCCAACCTTCTACGGTTTTTATAATGCTGATAACAGTACGCTGATGTTCGATTACACAACCGGCACCGGGCTTGTAGCCAACTCAACCAGTAACAGTATTGGTGTGCGATTAACCCCGGCAACTTCGGTGATCGATGCTGCCAATGGCGTGATGGAAATCGACTCGACGGTTCCAGGTGCGGCATCGGGCGTAGGCATCCAGCTCGGTTGGGGGGAGAGCAGCCAGACGCCGACATTGTTTAATTTTTCAACTGAACAGGCTATGACGCTGCCGAAAGATGGCAGCCCGACCATTCGTGTCCCGCTGTCCGCCCGATATATTCAAACGGCTTCGGCACCGACGCCGGGCAAGGCGAATGGCAAAGTGGTATTTACCATTAACTATTATTGAATTGCGGCCTGTGGATAACATAACTCATGACTATACAAACGTTCCGCTCGCCAGATTTTAGTATCTGCTTGCTGTGCTAACAATGAGATGGAGATTTATTTTTCATAAAGGAGTGCCATTGATATGTCTGGAAGAATTAATATAATTACCGATAATTATTATTTTTTTGTTGGGCTCAAGGCGTATTTGTATGCCGAGGGTAGGGTGATTAATCTAATGGCGCTCAATGAACTGAAAAACACCAGTGCTAGTAGCTTTGGCAAAGAGGATGTGCTGGTTTTTCATATGTTGAATTCAATGAGTGAAATGTCGTTCTTGATTGCTGTTGCCAAATTTCCGGGCAAAATAATTTTTTTGCCACGTGAAATGAAAATAAAATTCAACCTGGATTTTGGGCGGCATGTTGCCTTTGCAGAGGGTGCTGATGTAGACGCAGTGTTTAATGAGTTAGTCAAGATAGTCGGTGGGGAGCTTCCCGTTGCTACTTTTCTCCAGGATAGCTTAACCCGCAGAGAGAAGGCCGTACTGCTGTCTATGATCGATGGCATGAATATGCAGGCCATCGGCCACAGCTTACGTATCTCAACCAAAACCGTGTATACCCACCGGCGCAATGCGCTGCATAAACTGGGGGTGCGTAACCTGTTTCAGGCGTGCCCTATAAAAACCAGCGTGCTCAATTCAGCCATTTTTGCCGGTTAAAACCCCGGCCAGCACCGATTGGGTACTGGCCGGGTTAACCTGCCCTATTTTGTTGGTGCCGGGCCGATGTTGTCATCGATACGCTTGAGCATATAAGGGAAGAACGGGTTGGAGGACAGACGCATCAGCGAATC
The DNA here is from genome assembly GCF_945957435.1 of Serratia sp. PL7. Classification (NCBI taxonomy): domain Bacteria; kingdom Pseudomonadati; phylum Pseudomonadota; class Gammaproteobacteria; order Enterobacterales; family Yersiniaceae; genus Serratia; species Serratia sp. PL7. The sequence goes on from NZ_CAMFLB010000030.1 coordinate 63,501, forward strand.
CAGCCCGACCACCAGCACCGCCCGCTCGCCACGTGCGGCAAAGGTCCCCAGGCTGATGCCGTATTGATTGCGCGGTTCCGGGTAGCGCCCGTACAGGGAATCACTCAGCGGGAACGGCAACGCCACGTGCGACAGCGAGAAGATATCCGGCAAATAGGTGATACCGAGCGGAACGGTGGTCTCTGCCGTTTGCCCTGCGAGGATGGTACGCGCCTCGGTATCGGTAGTTTCCGGTGTCACGTTGGTGACGATGGTGGCCGTATAGTTACGCGGTGGCGGTGGCAGCAGCCGCGGCAGCGCGGTATAGGATGAGCTTCGGAGTAACGGCCCAAACGCTACCGCCTGGTTTAAATCAAATAACACCACCTCACTGCCGTTGGCGGGGAGATGGTTATACAGCGCTGTAATCACCGCACGGGTGCTGACAGTCGAGTCCATCACCGATTGGAACGTCAGAATCGGTGGCAATTCGCCCATTTTGCCATTGCGCGAATCGGCGGCAATCTGCTTTTGCAATGCCTGGGTTAGCTGGAAGGACTGGCGTGCCGCGTTCACCGGGAACGAATTGTATTTGAACGGGTTAAACTCCGGCACAATTCCCAGCCAGGCGGCTTTGGCAAACGCCGGGAAGATGGCAGGCCAACCGGCAATACCGGCAAAACGGGCAAAGCTGGTGACGCCGATCATCGGAGAAATCAGCACTACACGCTGGGGTTTGGTCAGCCGAGGGTCATCCAACGCATCTAACGTGTATTTCATCGCCAACGCGCCGCCGTTTGAGAAACCAACGATATGCAGCGGGACGTCGTCACCTGCCAGGCGCTTGGCTTCACGGATCGCCAAGCGGGTGGCCGCCATCCAATCCTGCCAATCCACATCGGTCAGTGCTCCCGGTACGGTGCCATGCGCCGGTAAACGAATACCGACCGCCACATAGCCATATTCACGGTAATTATCCGCGATATGCCGCAGGCTGTAAGGGGTATCGGTCAAACCATGCAACAGCACGACAGCACCTTTCGGTTTGCCGTCCGGCATCATGATGTAGGAGCGGTTCCAGTCGGTGGGGAATTTCTCGGGATAGATCGGGCTGCCGGCATAGTAGCGGTTCAACGAGGTCTGCTGGCTGCTGTCCAGCTTGTCGGTCACATTCTGGCGGACCTCTTTGAAAATGGCGTCCTCGGCAGTCAGATAATCCGCCCAACTGGCCTTATCGATCTCATCGGCGCGCATTTCATTGGGGACAAAGGTATGCCAAAGCTGTAGTGATGGCCCACGCTGAGTTTCATAAACTCGCATGCCCAGCGCACCGACGATTAACACCACCAGCAGCAAGACAATGCGTTTAATCCATTTGATAAACATCAGGTTTAACTCCGTTTTTTATTGTAATGGCCGAGCCGGAAAACTCGCTTTTACCCCGCAAGGGGAGTTCGTCCCTGAATTCTGTATCCTATCAGCAAGGGGGCCATGTTGCGGCCTGACACCTAAACCGTGAAGCAACTTGTTCCCTTTAGCGTGGTGATACGGTGGTGGTGCTGCCATTGGTCACCAGTGCGACGCGCTGCCCGTTATGGAACTGGGTTGAGCCCTGTGCCTGAACGACCACGATATTCACGCCATCATCCCGGCGCACTTCCAGTTCCACCCCGGCGCTGCGGTTCATGGCGCTTTGGATACCTGAGCCAGCAGCTGCGCCCCCAACGGCACCTGCCGCCGTTGCCAGATTGCGCCCTGTTCCACCCCCCACGGTGTTACCCAGGAAGCCACCTACCACAGCCCCGCCGATGGCTCCAGCGGCGTTGTTGCCATCACCCCCCTGGATGGTGACCGGGCGCACGGAGACCAGTGTGCCATAAGTGACGAAGTTGGCCTGCCTGGCCTGTGCTGCTGTAAAGGTATCGCCGGAAGCGGTGCGATTAGCGTTACATCCGCTGAGAACGGCGGCAGCAAGAGCGACAACAATGATTGTTTTATTCATGAGATAACTCCGAGCAAGTTAAGTGCGCAAAGAGACAGTCGCTGTCTCATGCAAATAAGTATGGCAGGAACTTGATTTTATTCAGGTGATACGACAAAAAATTATATTCGGGCGTAAGAATAGAGATTAAGCGTTTTAGTATGCTGTTTTGCGTCAATTTCCCAAGAATATTCTCATTAATAAGTCTTAAATCAGTCTTATTAATTGTTCTTAAGGGAGGAATCAATGGTGGGGGTAGCCTGAACAATCCTGGAATTGCGAAGAATTGGTGGGAGAAACCAGAACAGGTCTGGCGTTCTCCCGATTTTATCTGAGGGTAATGTTAGGGCTTAACGGCAGCCGCGTCCGCCGCCCATCCCAGCTCCGCCCATCCCACGGCCCATCATTGGCACGCCGGCCTTGGCCAGATCGGTATCCAGCGCCACGCGTTGTTGGTACAGGTTGTCACGCAATGCGGTAACTTCTTTGCTCACGGCCAAGACCTTTTGTTCATCCAAAGGCTTGCTGGTCAGAAGCGCCTGATATTCGTATTGCTTGGACATCAGCTGTTGGCGCAGATCGGCGGTTTTCGACTGGAACTCATCAAAGGCTTTCTGGCTGACGGCTTGCTGTTCAGGCGTCAAGTTCGCACGGTTACCGTGCTGATAACCCATCCCCTGATGAGTTCCCTGTGCATTGGTCATGTTTGCGTGGTAACCATTTTGCGCCAGCGCAGTAGTGCTAACACCGGCTAGCAGGGCAACGGAGATAATGGCGGCGAAGGTGGTTTTAGTTAGCGTCATGATTGATTTCCTTTTGTTTAGGGTTCATGGATTCCATTTCTTTCATTGCAACCGTCGTGCCAGCTTCAGGCTGGCATGGGAATTGTATAGATCCAGGATCGCCTTTTTGGCTGGGCTAGCTCCAACCAACGGGTACCAGCCCAGGAGTGTCAGCATGCAGCGCGTTAAGTTTATGACAGTAATAAAAATAACTGACGGTGGAGGATGGCCGTTTGCTGGTCGCAATCCAGAGATAAAATGGGTTATTTTTACTCGCCATACTGATAGTGTGGGTAATAATTACCCGCACGCTGGCGTGCCGGTTGCAGAGGAAGCCAATGGAATTTAAAACCAAATCGACGCCCTTACCTGCCTGGATAGCGATTGCTGCGGTCGCGTTACTGCTCGGCATTATCATCACCCTGGCCATTAAAGATCTGCAGCGTGGTCGTGAGGTGGAGATCCAAACGCTACGAGAAAAAAGCGCGGTGTTGATGAGCTCGTTTGAATCCGGTGCCCGTACCGGTATGGGGATGCGTTGGCGTCACGATCAGCGCCAAACCCTGTTGGAGGAGATGGCCTATCAGCCGAACGTGCTGTACATCGCCATTACCGATCGCTCTGGCCGCATCCTGGCGCACAGCGATCCGCAACGCGTTGGCCAGCAGCTGTATAGCCCGCAACAGATGGCTGAGCTGAAAGTCTCCAGCGATGCACAATGGCATATGACGGTTTTTGATGAGCCACAGGCTCAGCAGCAGAATGCTTTCGAAGCCTACCGTTGGTTTAAGCCGCTCAAACGTGGTAGCGGCCACGCCGGCCATATGATGAACCGATCGCGTATGCAGGAGGCTGCCGAGTTTCAGGATGATGAGCAGGCCGTCATTTTTGCGGCGTTAGACACCGTCGCGCTGGATGCCGCCCAGGCAAAGGATATGCGCAACACCTCGATTTTGCTGTCCATCCTGTTGTTGCTGGCGTTAGCCAGTGTGTTGGCGCTGTTCTGGGGGCGGCGTTATCAGCGTTCCAGCCAGCAGTTGCAGGACTCAAGGGCCTTCTCCAGCGAAATTATCAGTAACTTGCCGATGGGCTTGATCACCACCAATGAGCAGCACCAGATCCGGGTGGTTAATCATGCGGCAGAAGTGATGTTGGGTTGTCGTGCCGCCGAGCTGTTTGGCCAGCCCAGCCATCAGGTGCTGCCCGCCGAATGGCAGCAACTGGCGCAGAAAAGTAGCCACGGCCAGCCGATTATCGAACAGGATATTGACTATCGGCTGGCTGGCGGGCAGAGCCTGCCGTTGAGCCTAGGCGTGGCGAATATTGTTAATCACAGCGGCCATTTTCTGGGCAACGTGTTTATCTTCCGCGATATGCGGGAAATTCGCCAACTGCAAGAGGAGATCCGCCGCAAAGAAAAGCTGGCGGCTATCGGCGATTTAGCGGCTGGCGTGGCCCACGAAATCCGCAATCCGCTTTCCTCCATCAAAGGCTTCGCCAAGTATTTTGCCGACCGTTCGCCTGCGGGTAGCGAACAGCATGAACTGGCCAAGGTGATGGCGAAAGAGGTCGATCGTCTCAACCGGGTGATCACCGAGTTACTGGCGCTGGTGCGCCCTGCCGATCTGCGTTTTCAGCGGGTGGCGATTAACGAGGTGATCGAACATTCGCTGCACCTGATCCGCCAGGATGCAGAGAGTAACAATATCGTCCTCCGTTCCCGTTGTGATGAAGCTTTGCCGCTGGTGGAGATCGACCCCGATCGCCTTACTCAGGTGTTGCTGAATCTCTATCTCAATGCCATCCAGGCGATTGGCTCGGAAGGCGTACTCGAGGTTGACGTTGAAGTGACCAAGGATGGGGCGATGCGCATTACCGTCAGCGACTCGGGTGCTGGTATCCCACCCGACGACCTTGGAAAAATCTTTAACCCTTACTTCACCACCAAGGCGACGGGCACAGGTCTGGGGCTAACCATGGTGCAGAAAGTGATCGAGGAGCATCAGGGGACGATCGCCGTGACCAGCGGCCAACCAACGGGCACACGCTTTACAATGGTGATCCCACTTAGTCACCAAACACTGCAGGGAGAGGCTCATGCAGACGCCTAATGCACATATTTTGCTGGTTGAGGACGATCTCAGCCACTGCACCATCCTCCAGGCGCTGATAAACGGCTGGGGTTACCGGGTCAGCGTGGCGCATAACGGCCGACAAGCGTTGGAGCAGGTCATGGCGCAACCGTTTGATCTGATCCTCAGCGACGTGCGGATGGCGGAAATGGACGGCATCGCGGCGCTGAAGGCCATCAAAAGCTATAACCCGGCGATCCCGATCCTGATCATGACTGCCTATTCCAACGTGGAGTCTGCCGTGGAAGCGATTAAGGCGGGGGCTTATGACTATCTGACCAAGCCTCTCGATTTCGATACGTTGCAGCTCACGCTGGCACGCGCGCTGGAGCATACCTCGTTAAAAAGCGAGAACCAGGATCTGAAGCAGCGCTTGCGGTTCGAACAGCAAAATTTTATTGGCCGCAGTGAACCGATGCGCAAACTGCTGGAAATGATCGCCATGATCGCCCCTTCCGAAGCAACGGTGTTGATCAGCGGCGAATCAGGCACCGGTAAGGAGCTGATAGCCCGGGCCGTACACGCCAATAGCCTGCGCAAGGATCGGCCATTGGTGAGCATCAACTGCGCCGCCTTGAGCGAATCTCTGTTGGAGTCGGAGCTGTTCGGTCATGAGAAAGGGGCATTTACCGGTGCCGACAAACGCCGGGAAGGGCGCTTTATGGAGGCTGACCAGGGCACGCTGTTCCTGGACGAAATTGGAGAAGTCTCGCCGTTGATGCAGGCGAAATTATTGCGGGCGATCCAGGAGCGGGAGATCCAGCGGGTGGGCAGTAATCAGACCCTGTCGGTGGATGTACGCCTGATCGCGGCAACTAATCGGGATCTGTTGGCGGACGTGGAGGCTGGCAGATTCCGCCAGGATCTCTACTATCGGCTGAATGTGGTGACGGTGGACAGCCCGCCGCTGAGGGCGCGCCGCGAAGACATTCCCCTGTTGGCGATGCACTTCCTGGCCAAATTTGCCGAGCGTAACCGTAAGACGGTCAAGGGATTCACCCCGTTGGCGATGGATATGCTGCTGAAATACCCCTGGCCGGGCAACGTGCGTGAGCTGGAGAACAGCGTTGAGCGTGGGGTGATCCTGCTGAGTGGGGACTTTATCAGTGAAAAAGAGCTGCCGCTGAGCGTCAGCCAGTGCGCCGATGTGCAGCCGGATCGCCAATGTGGCCAAGCGATCCAGCCGTTGGAACAGGTAGAGAAACAGGCGATTTTGGCGGCGCTTGAACAAACTGCCGGTAACAAGACCGAGGCGGCCAAACAGCTCGGCATTACCCGTAAGACGCTGTTGGCCAAGTTACAGAAGTAGCTTCTGGCTTCTGTTCACACCCCCTCACCCTAACCCTCTCCCACAGGGAGAGGGGACCGCTCGAGTCCCCACTGAATTACAGCAATTTGTCTTTATATTAAATAGTTACAGAATGACTTTGCCCCCTGCCACGCGCTCCGTTCAGCTCCATCTCCTTTTTGGGGAGAGGGTTGGGGTGAGGGGAGCAGCGATCTCCGGCTGACCAGTGATTATCCAGACGGTGTCACAGATCGCTTCCCATACCTGATCACAACGTCGTATCAGCTCCCTCTCCCTGTGGGAGAGGGTTGGGGTGAGGGGAGCAGCGATCTCCGGCTGACCATTGATTATCCAGACGGTGTCACAGATCGCTTCCCATACCTGATCACAACGCCGTATCAGCTCCCTCTCCCTGTGGGAGAGGGTTGGGGTGAGGGGGCGGTTTCCGCTCGCAGCTCAGCCACCCGTTGCTGCACATCAGGCCACGGTTTTTGCTTGGCAAAGTCCTGCCGCAGATATTGCAGCAGCGCAGCGATTTGCTCGTCGTTGAGGTTATACCGGAACGCAGGCATATAACCCAATTCGCCTTTGGCCGGATGCTGGATACCGGAAAGTACCACGCGGATGGCATTATCCGGGCTGTCGCTATACAGGTTGCTGTTCAGGACCAGGGAAGGGCGTACGCCCTGCATCTGCGCGCCTTTCTCCTGAGAGTGACAAGCCATGCAGGCCCCGGAGAAAATTCGGGCCCCCTGTGATGACAGCGGCTCTACCCTTTGCTCCGCTAATCGGCTGATCTCTGCGGCCTTACCGGGCAGGCTTTGATCCTGAGGATGGAAGGAACTCAGATAGGTAGCAATGGCCTGTAAATCTTCTGATGGCAACTGAGAAAGCCCCTCCTCGATCACTGGTGCCATCGGCCCTGCTGCCACGCCGTGGTTAGCCGAGTAGCCGGTTTGCATAAAGGTCACTAAATCTTGCTTGCTCCAGGCCAGCGGTAATTGATCGTTGGCCGTCAGAGCCGGAGCGGTCCATCCTTCTGCGACACCGCCGTTTAGATGTTCGCTGCCCCCTTGCTCCCCAAACAGAAAGTTTCGTGGTGAATGACAGGCGCTGCAATGGCCCAGCCCCTCCGTCAAATAGGCTCCCCGGTTCCACTCTTTACTCTGGCTGGCCTCTGGCTGCATGGCACCGGGCGTCAGATAGAGCCAGTTCCAGGTCACGATACCCTGACGGATATTGAAGGGGAAATGTAATGAGGTTTTCGGCGGCTGGTAGTGCACCGCTGGCTGCGTCATCAGGTAAGCGTAAAGTGCCTTGAGATCTTCGTCGCTGGTGCGGGTAAAGGCGGTATAGGGGAAAGCCGGGTAGAGGTAATTGCCCTGGCGATCGACCCCGTGACGCATGGCGCGTTCAAAGGCGGGATAGGACCATCTGCCAATTCCTGTTTCCAGGTCGGGCGTAATATTGCTGGTATAGATGGTGCCGAACGGGATCTCCATCGCCAGCCCGCCGGTATTGCGTTCACCACCGGGGCGGGTGTGGCACACCGCACAATCGCCAAGAGCGGCTAGGCGCTCACCTTTTTCAATCTGCGCCTGGCTGAAATTGCGGGTATTCAGGGGCTCGGTTTGCACCATTTCTGGCTGCCAGGTGGCAATCCCACCTACCGCGACGATGATGGCAACGGCCAGCGCGCCCAGCCCGGCGATTTTCTTTATCTTGTGCATAATGTGTTACCTGTTTGCATGGCTGGAAGAGGTGGCAGTAGCTAAAGCCTTCAGGATCCGTTCCGGGGTGAAGGGGACTTCACGCAGTCTGACGCCCAGCGCATCAAATAACGCATTGGCGATGGCGGCAGCGCTAGGTACGGAGGCGGATTCACCGGCCCCCATCGGCGGCTCATGTGGGTTATCCAGCAGTTGGATATCCACCTCTGGTAGTTCGTCAAACCGCAGCAGAGGGTAACCGCCCCAATCCAGTGAGGTCACTCCGCTGCCGTCAAAGGTGACAAACTCTTTCAGGACCCGGCTGGCAGACTGGATGATGTTGCCATGCACCTGATGGCGCACCCCGGCCGGATTGACGATTTGCCCGCAGTCGTGGGCAACGTAGATCTTGTTCAGTTTGATCTGCCCGTTGCGGCGATTAACGCTGAGATCGCAGATCCAGGCCGCCCAGGCGGCACCAAAACCGGGGAATTTGCTGTGGAAGTAACGGGCATAGGCGAAACCTCGGCCATTGACCACTTCTTGATCCTCGTCCACTGGATTACGATGGGCGGGGCCATCCTGCCAGTTGGCCTGTTTTTTCAGCGCGTGGATCAACGTAATGGCGCGCGGATCGGTTAAATATTGCAGCCGGTAGGCGATCGGGTCCTGTTTGGCGAGGTAGGCCAATTCGTCGATCCAGCTTTCATGGGCAAACACGTTCGGCAGCGCCGACACGCCACGCATCCAGGAAGCCCGCACGATGGGGGCCGCATCTTCCGCAATTACCCGCATATGCGGATATTCATACTGAGGCACGGCGGTACGATCACCCATTTGCTGCACATCTGGCCGATTGGCGACCTTGCCGGTTAATACCAGCGGCAGGGTAACGGCGTTGTTGGAGGGATAGCTGGTTCTCAGCTCATAGGCGGCGACCTGATGGTTGGCATCCAGCCCGCCACGTACGCGGATCAATTGCCCGGTACCTTTTGGCTCCCAACCCGCTTCCTGCTCGCGCATCAACTGCACCCTCACCGGCTTGCCAGTGGCATGCGACAGTAAGGCCGCATCTGCCGAAACGTCATCGGCACAGTTACGGCCATAACAGCCGGAAGCTTCCATGCGGTTGATGTGCACCTGTTCCAGCTCCCGGCCAAGCAATTTGGCAATGTCTTTGCGCAGGTCGTGGGGATTTTGCGTACCAGACCAGATTTCCACCTGATGCGCGTTTACCTCGGCCACGGCACAGGAAGGGCCGATGGAGGCATGTAAATGATAAGGCCAAACGTAGTCGACATTGACCTGCGTTGTGACTGCGGCAAGGGCGTCGGTGGTGCCCGGATCGTCGCGCAAAATTCGCTCGGCTTTCGGCATGGCTTCCAACGTAGCGTGCAGCTTGTCCAAAGACAGATCGGGTAACCCGGCCCAGGGCTGCCATTGCACCTTTAGTTGGCGCATGGCTGCGATCGCCTGCTCCTCACGCTCGGCTACGATGCCGATAAAGTCATTGATGACCACCAGTTTGACAATACCGGGCAGGTGGGCGATGGATCCCCGATCGACGGAGATCATCGCTTTTCCCAATGGTGCGCTGCTGTCTGCTCCGGCATAAGGCGGGCGCACCACCCGGCCATGTAACATGCCTGGTAGGCGCATATCGTGCACATAGGTCAGTTGGCCGCGAACCTTGGCCGGAATATCGACGCGCGCGACCGGTTTGCCCACATACTGGCCGCTTTGCGGGCTTTTCAGCTCCACATTGCTGTTCAGCGGCAGATGCAGATCCTGCCCACGCGCCAGTTCGGCGTAGCTCAGGCGGGTTGAGGGGGCATCTGGGGCAAAGACAAAGCCATTGGCGGTTGTCAGCTGTGCGGCCGGGCGCTTGAAGGCCATAGCTGCCAGTTCCACCAGCAATTGCCGTACCTGCGCTGCCGCCTGACGCAAGGGAACCGAGGTTACCTGAATGGTGGCGCTGGCGATGGTTGGGCCTTGATCGGGCGTACGATTGGTATCGCCCAGGATCAGCGTAACATCGTCGAAAGCCACGTCCAGTTCATCGGCGACAATCTGCGCCAGTGAGGTGCGTATGCCGGTGCCGAGATCGACGTGGCCGTTAAACGCGGTCACTTTGCCGTCGGCACTGAGGGCAATAAAGCTGCTGATACGGTCCAGAGGGATCGCTTGACCTGCGGCGGCAGGGCTGCCCGCCAGCGCGTTTAAGGGTAACAGGCTGCTGACCATCACTACGCCACCCGCCTGCAGCAGGCGGCGACGGGTTATCTGCATCTCCATCATTGGGCACCGCGCTCGGCCAGTAGCCGCTTGGCCTGTTGCGCCGCAGCCAGAATTTCCAGATGGGTACCGCAACGGCACAGGTTGAAGGCTAATTCGTTTTTGATTTGTTGCTCGCTGGCTTGGGGATCGCGTTCAAACAGCGCCACCAGCGTCATAATCATGCCATTGGTGCAGTAGCCACACTGCGCGGCCTGTTCATCGATAAAGCCCTGTTGCACCGGATGTAAATGGCCTTCCTGGCTTAGCCCTTCCAGCGTGGTGATCGTTTTGCCCTGGGCAGCAGACAGCGGGGTGGAACAAGAGCGGGCCGCAACGCCGTCGATCAGTACGGTACAGGCACCGCATTCACCCAGGCCACAGCCATATTTGGGGCCGTTGAGTTGTAGATCGTTGCGTAGGACATACAGCAGGGGAGTCTCTGGTGGGATATTGCTCAGTGCGACCAAACGGCCATTAACCTTAATTTCCATGTAAAACCCTATCCTTGATGAGTTTAATTTTTTGTGAATTCTATGTTGATGGCTAGGGGCTTGTTTGATCAAAAGAGGGATTTTTAATGATTCGCAGAATAATTATTGAAACAGGATGTGATGTAATGCATTGATAATCAATAAGAGTTATAAGCAGCGGCGAGCCAATGCCCACCGCTGTTGTGAGAGGTTAGCCAGGGGTTAAGCGAGAAACTCAACCTTGCCGCCGTCCAGATGGTACATGCTGCCTACAATCTTGATTTTTCCTTCCTCTTCCAGTTTTTTCAGCACCGGGCTGTTTTTGCGGATATCGGCGATGGTCATCTCGACATTGGTTTTGGCGACGGCATCGACAAACTCATAGTTGCTACCGCTGCGGTCGCCTTTGAATTCGGTTTTGTCGATGGCCGGTTTGATCTTGTTGAGTAATCCGGTCAGGTTACCCAGCTCGACATTCTCGATAGCGCCTCTTATCGCACCACAGGCGGTGTGCCCCATCACCAGGACCACTTTTGCTCCGGCAGCAGCACAGGCAAACTCCATGCTGCCCAGAATGTCGTCATTCTGAATGTTACCAGCAACGCGTGCGTTAAAGGTTTCGCCAATGCCGACGTCAAACAGAATTTCTGCCGGGGCGCGTGAGTCAATGCAGCTTAAAATGACCGCTGCTGGGAACTGCCCCTGAGCGCTGGCCTGCTTCTGGGCGACATAGTCATGCTGCTGCATTTTGCCTTCCCGAAAGCGCATATTGCCTTGTTTAAAGCTGGCGATGATATCGTCCGGCGTCATTTTATCGCGCTGTTCTTTGGTCATCGCGGCGGCAAAGGCCACTGAAGGTGCGGTGAAACCGGCAATGCCGGTCATAGCTAATACTGAAAGGGCTGCGGTACGTTTTAGCAGGGCACGGCGTGGCGGTTCTTGATCGGGGAGCTTACTCATATACGTTATTCCTTGTGTACTGTTTTGGAGGAAAACACGTTGATTAGCCGGATTCCAAGGGCAATGAAACAACCTGGCGTAGTGGTATTGAAAGTGTATAGCCTTGAAAAAGGTAAGCACTTATAAGTGTATATGTGACCCTATTTTTTGCTGGGTATTTTATGAAAAAAATGAGGCCGCCGGGGACCAGATTCCTGTTTGTTCGCGCCAGACAATGGCTTAACATAGTGACAACTTTTTTTGCCTGGCCTATATGGATATCCAATGCGTCACCTGTTTACGCTTTTACCCCTAATTCCTTTGCTGGCTGCCTGTAGCAGCGAGCCTAAACCTACCGAGCAACTGGCCCCCCCAGATAGCCTGGTGCAGAGTGGCTTTGTGCTTGAACCGGAGCATGCCATTCATCCACTGGGCGGCGACTTTGCCAATAATCCGGCAACGGCGCGCTTTATCGACAAGATGGTGCAGGAGCACGGCTTTGAGCGCCAGCAGTTGCATGACGTACTGGCCCAGGCCAAACAGCTGGACTGGGTGGTGGCTCTGATGGATAAGCAGGCACCCGCTGGCAAGCCAGCGACGTCACCAAACGGTGCCTGGATCCGCTATCGCAACAAGTTCCTGACGCCGGACAACGTGCAGAATGGGGTGGTGTTCTGGAATAAATATGAGGCGGATCTCCAGCGCGCCTATCAGGTTTACGGTGTACCGCCAGAAATTATCGTGGGCATTATCGGGGTGGAAACTCGCTGGGGCCGGGTGATGGGCAAAACGCGCATTATCGATGCGTTGGCGACGCTGTCGTTTAACTACCCACGCCGTGCCGACTACTTTAGCGGTGAGTTGGCCACCTTCCTGCTGATGGCGCGTGCCGAAGGTGACGATCCGCTTTCCCTGCGCGGCTCCTACGCTGGTGCGATGGGCTATGGCCAGTTTATGCCTTCGTCGTTCAAGAGCTATGCGGTGGACTTCAACGGCGACGGCCATATCAACCTGTGGGATCCGGTGGATGCCATCGGCAGCGTAGCCAACTACTTCAAAGCTCATGGCTGGACGCGTGGGGCAACGGTGGCGGTGCCGGCTAATGGCCAAGCTCCTGGTTTAGAGACTGGTTTCAAAACCAACTACTCGGTCGCTACGCTGGCCGCAGCGGGCTTGACGCCGCAAGGCTCGTTGGAAGGTAATCAGCAGGTCAGCCTGCTGCGTCTGGATATGGGCAACCGTTATCAATACTGGTACGGCCTGCCGAACTTCTACGCCATCACCCGCTATAACCACAGCGTGCATTATTCGATGGCGGTGTGGCAGTTGGGGGAAGCGGTGGGCAGGGCTCGGCGCGGGCAGTGAGTTTTTCTGATTTTTGAGCGAGTTTCAGGCGTAAAAAAACCCGATGGTGAATCGGGTTTTTTTACTTTCCGGCCTGAGTTGGTGTCTCTGGCCAGGATGAGAACATCATCATCTAACAACCCAATATTATTACCTTAAAGGTAATTTCGCAAGTTGGGGATGGGGCGTCGGAACTAAAGGTGGGTATAATCGGCTGGTTAGCTCTGTTGATGGTATTGCTCTGGGATTGTGCATGACGCTTTCTAAGTCCTGGCTGAATTACGGGTGGTGCCGGTTTCGGTGCTCTGGCTGGAGTGAGAACATCATCATCTAACAATGAGATACCTGCCGCGACAGGCAATGGAAGGGTAAGCGGTAGTGCTCTCACTCCTTTTTAAGGAGTAACGGATGAAAACTTTCATTGATAAAGTTCTCATCGTTCTGAAAGCGCTGGTTGCGCTGTTGGAACTGATCCGCAGATTCATCGACTGATGAAGGTGGAAACGTAAATAAGGCCAGGGAGGCTAACCACTCTCTGGCCTTTAATAATTACCGTTCCCGCAGTGACTCTTTCACCTTGTTCAGCGGCTTGATAAGGTAATCCAGCACGCTTTTCTGCCCGGTCTTGATCTCCACGCTGGCCACCATCCCCGGCACAATCGGGAACTTCTTGCCCGCCTTATTCATCAGTTCTGCCTGCTTGGTGCGCACGTAAACCCGGTAGTAATACTGGTCACGTTTGACCTCGTCCTGAATGGTATCCGGGGAAACGTTCTCCACCTCGCCATTCAGGTTGCCGTAGATCGAAGAGTCGTAGGCGGTCACCTTGACGGTTGCTGGCAGGCCAGGGCGGATATAGGCGATATCCCTTGGGTTGATGCGGGTTTCGATCAGCAACTGATCTTCCAACGGCACGATCTCCATCAGTTTGCCACCCGGCTGCAACACGCCGCCCACGGTGGTCACCTGAATATCCTTCACGATCCCACGCACAGGCGAGACCATGGTGGCACGATCCAACTGATCTTCCTTACCGTTCACCAGTTCTAACTGGGCGTCGAGATCGGCGTTGTTTTTTACCTGCTCCTCACGCGCCCGCACGGCATATTGGTTGATTGCCTCGTCAATCTTGCCTCTCAGCTCACTAACCTGCCGCCGTAGGCGGATTACTTCAACCTGGCCGGCAGCCCCTTTGGCGACCAGCGGTTCGGTCATGCGTAATTCCTGCTGGACCAACTGCATCGACTGTTGCAGATTGCTGACGGTTTCATCGCGGTTGCGCTTGCGGGACTCATACAGCTGGCGTTCACGGGCCACCAGACTTGGCTCCTTCAGGGTATCGGCGCTGAACTGCAGTGGCTCGCCGGTCAGCTCGGAACGCAGGCGTTCGGCGGAGGCGCGCAGGGTCCGCACGCGGGAAAAGGCCTCGCCATAGTTGGACTGAAAGCGTTTCACATCCAACTGCGCCAGTTTCTGGCCCTTGTTGACGATGTCCCCTTCGTGCACATACAGGTGATCGATAATCCCACCGTCCAGGCTCTCAATCAGCTGCGCCCGGCTTAAGGGCGTGACCTTGCCGGTGCCGACGGTGACCTCATCGAGTATGGCAAAATAGGCCCAGACCACAAACAGGATCATCCCCAGCAGCGTCAACCAAAGTACCGAGGAGTGCCGCCGCCCCTGGCGTGCCAGATCGTCTTGCATGGTGATATTGCTCATTGCTTGCTCCTCATGCTACGCCCTGTTCTTTATTGATCGGCTTATTGGCTGCCTGCAGGATCTGGTCCCGTGGCCCGTCGGCCACCACGCGGCCGTTATCCAGCACCACAATGCGATCCACCAGCTTCAGCAGCGCTGGCCGATGGGTGACCAGTACCAGCGTGCGGCCGCTCAGCCAGCCGTGCATCTGGCGGATCACGTACTCTTCCAGCTGTTCATCCATGGAGGCGGTGGGTTCATCCAGCAGCACGATTTGCGGGTTGCGCAGGATCATACGGCTCAACAACACCATCTGGCGCTGGCCGCCGGACAAGCCGCGGCCTCCTTCATGAATAATGCGATCCAGGCTGGCGGCGTCCTGTTGCACCAGGCTCAGTGCCCCCGAGATCCGCAGCGCCTGGAGCATTTCCGATTCGGTAGCATGAGGATGCCCGAGCATCAGGTTCTGGCGCAGGCTGCCGAAAAACAGCCGCGACTCCTGCGAGAGAAAGCCCAGTTGGCGGCGCACATCGCTGGGATCGATATGGCTGATGTCGACCCCGTCGATGATCACCTTGCCCCGGGTGGCGCTGGCCTGGCCGGAGAGCAGCTTCAGCAGCGTCGATTTCCCCGCGCCGACTTTGCCGAGGATCGCTACCCGTTCGCCGGGTTTGATCTCCAGATTATTGACGGTGATCGAGTTTTCCCCTTTCTCCACGTCGTAGCTATATTGCAGATTGCGCAGCTGGAAATGGCCGCTGAGCACCGGGCAATGAGCCATCTTGCCCTCTTCAGGCTTATCGAGCGGTTTCTTCAACAGATCGTCAAGGCCTGTCATGGCGGTTTTGGCGTGCTGCCAGCGTGAGAACACCATGGTCAACTGCATCAACGGGGCGATGGTGCGTGAGGAAAGCAGGCTACAGGCCACCATGGTACCGGTAGTGATATCGCCAGCGAGCACCAGATAGCTGCCAAACACCAGCATCCCGGCATAGGTCAGTTGCTGTACCGTTGAGGCCCAACCGCTGAGCCGCGCGCCCCACAGCCGCTGCTGCATACCGATGTTGGCGCTGACCGCGTGGGTCTGCTCCCATTGGCGCTGGAAGTAGGGCTCGGCTTGCAGTGCCTTGATATCCTCAACCCCTTCGATCGACTCAACCAGCACCGCGTTGCGCAGAGCGCTTTCCCGCATACCTTCCTTCGCCAGCTTGGCCATCGGCCATTGCAGCATGATGCCAGGAATGACGATCAGCGGGATTGCCAGCATGGGGATAAACACCAGCGGGCCACCTACCAGCGCCATAATGGCGAGGAACAGCAGCACGAACGGCATATCCGCCGCCGCACCCACGGTGGTGGAGGTCAGCAATTCCCGTACCTGATCGATCTCCCGCAACTGCGAGATAAACGAGCCGGTCGATTTTGGCCGCGCTTCGTTTTTGATTGCCAGGGCGCGGGCAAACAGCATACCGGAGATCTTCAGGTCGATTTTCTTGCCCATCAGATCGGAGATCACGGTGCGCGACAGGCGGATGGCATACTCCAGCGCCGCTGCGATCAGCACCCCAAAGAACAGTACCCACAGGGTGGAGTAAGACTGAGCCGGAATAACCCGGTCATAGACCTGCATCGAAAACAGAATACCGGCGAGTGCCAGCACGTTGCTGATGATTGATGCCAGCGAGATCTCGCCGATTTGCCGTTTGGCCCCGCGAAAGTGTTGCCAGAACCAGTGTTTGCGGTAGGGCTGTACGAAGTCGTCGATGCGCGCATCCTGCCCGCGCTTCGCCGCTCCCAGCAGCACGATGGTGCCTTGCCCTTTCAGCAGCAGTTCCACCAGCTCGGCCTCTCGTTGCACGTCGCCGCTGTCGTTGAGCCAATACAGCGCCTTGCCTTCGCTGTCGAGGGATTCGATCACCATCAGGCCGCCGTCATCGATCTCGATCAGCGCGGGCAGGATCTCGTTACGCCAGCGGACTTTCTCCCGTGGCTGCAAGCTGACGCTAAGCCCCATCAGGTGGCCCAGGCGTTCCAGGTGGCGCGGGGCCGGCAGTTGTTCATACCAGCGCATTTGCTGGCGGACGGATTTGATATCGACAGCCAGACCGTAGCCGTTGGCCGCCCGGGCCATGGCTGCGATCCAGGCTTCGAGTGATGCAGGTTGTGACATAAGCGCTCCTGGCAAAATCATTCAGACTATAGCGACGGTAAGTTGTCGCCACTGGCTCGTTGGCGCTCGATACCCAACATATCCAATAAGTTGTCGACCGCAGAGGCGTAGCGCACCGCTGCGTCCCAGCCGTCGTACAGGGCGATGACGCGTGAGCTTTCTGCCTGCAGTACGTCTTGTTCCACGCTGAGCAGGTCGTTCAGGCTGCGCTTGCTGAGCTTGTACTCGTCCTGGTAGACGCTGCGGGTGTAGTCCGCGCTGCTCAACTGCTGTGCTCCGGCCAGTTCTCGCTGCTGCGCCCCAATCAGATCCGCATAGGCGGTGGAGGCTTTCTGGTTCATGTCCAGCTTGGCGGCCTCGACCTGAGCCTGTGCCGCCTGACGATCGCCCTCGGCGGCCTCGACCTTGGCATTGACCGCGCCGCCCTGATAGATCGGGGCTTGCACCACTAGCTGCAACTGATCGTTCCAATAGGATTGGGCGTCTTTGCCATCGCTCTCATAGCGGGTACGGCCAGCCTGGACCGAGATGGTAGGCCAGTGCTGGGCCTCGGCCTGGCGAATGCGCTGGGTAGCGGCCTCCTGCTTGGCCTGGGCGCTGAGCACCGCATTGCTTTTTTGATAGGGCAGCGACTTGAGGGTGATTTTCTGTTGCAACAGTTGCTGCGGCAGGTCCGGCAGTTTATCCGGCACGACGCCGGTCAATACGGTAAGCTGCGCCAGGGCCGAACGGTGCTGGGCGCGATACTGTTCCAGCGTGGCGTTCATCCCGGCGATGCGGGTTTGCGCCTGTAACACGTCGGATTGCGAACTGAGGCCAGCATTGGCCCGCAGCTCGGCGATTTCCTTGACCCGGTTCAGTGACACCAGGTTGCGCTCCGCCGCAGTGCTCAAGTCCTGATAGCGTTTGACCTGCAGGTAAGCCTGCAGCGTTTGCTGGCCCACCTCGGTCATGGTTTGGTACAGCGTGTAGCGATAGGCGTCGGAGAGGTTATTTTGCTCCTCAATGCTGCCGCTGGTTTTGCCGAAGTCATACAGCAACTGGTTCAGGGTTACGCCTGCTGAGGCGTTGTTGTTCAAGGTGCCGGAGGAGTCGGTCTGGCTGGATTTGCCAAAATTGCTGTTGAGGGCAATTTGCGGGAACCAGGCGCTTTGCGCCAGCGCCAGATCGGCTTTACCCACGTTAATCTGTGCCGAAGCCTGGGCGATTTGCGGGTTACGCGCAAAGGCTCGCAGGATCGCCTCCTGTAAAGTGAGCGTCATCACCGAACGTTCAGTCGGTGCAGCTTGCCAGTTAAATTCGACCTGCGGTGCGGCGAGAGTCTGACCTGTCAGCCCGCCTAATCCGCCCAAAAACAGTCCGATTGTGGCCGCACGCCGAAGCGTGAGCCGATATCCATCCGTGTCATAAGGGTGTTTTTTCATTATCGCTACCACGTCTGGGCCGATAACCGCACGTTGTGCCGTTTCGGCTTTGTTATTGTGACGATCGTTAATTTCGGCGGCCCGTCTCCCGAACGGTACCGCCGCACTGCATTGGCCTTGGCTCTGTCATTCCCATGTCACTGGCTCGCGGCGTGGTGCGAGCCAGTGGCTGACAGATGGGCCGGGTACTACACCAGATTGACGTGCAGGCCTTGCTGCACCAGAACATCTCCCAGGGTGTTGCCGCTTTCGAGGGCTGAGTTGTGGTAAACATCAAACACTTGGCCGTCTACCGTCCGTTGACCTACGGTGCTCCAGGTACCGCCTTCGCCCTGGGTCAGATTGACCTGGTCGCCGGTAGTCCCCTTGATCAGCAGATCGTCGCTGGAAGCGTCCTTCACGGTCAGCGCTTCGTGCAGATCCAGCGTGATGCTGTTGGTGCCGCTGGTGCCTAAATCGAAGATATCGATGTGTTGCACCTTCAGGCCCAGCGCCGTCAGATCCAGGTTGAGGTTTTTGCCATCCAGCTCCAGGGTATCGATACCCGCGCCGCCGTCGATCGACAGGAAGTCGAGGGCGTTGACGTGGATCACATCGTTACCGCTGCTGCCGTGAATGGTGTCGCCGCTGGCGGTGGTGCCATCCGCCAGATTGATGGTGACGCCGCCAATGCTGAAGGTGCTGTCTTCAACCTTGGTTTCACTTGTGGTATCCACCGGCAGCGTTGGGTTCACCACCAGCGTGCTGGTGGCTGGTTCACTGGTATCCGTGGTAGTAGGAGTGCTGCTGACCTCACTGGTTGGCGTGCTGGTTTCTGTCGTGGTGTGTTGCACGGCGGCTACCTGAGCATGCTGTACCGCTGTGTGATCGGTAGTGCTGTCGGTAGTGGTGTTTTCAGAACCTGAAGTATCCAGCGACAGCGTTTCGACCGCGGCGTTGGCGGTCATCAGCAGTGGCAGTTCGATACCGGATGTCAGCCCCGCAGAAACGCTGACCCCGTTGCCCGCCAGGTCGGTGACCGAAGCCGCCACTACGGTGCCCAACAGGGTAGGGATCAGGTTGAGCACGTTCAGACCCTTAAGGGCGTTGGTGGTGTCGAATTTCACCGTCCAATGTCCGGTGGCATCCACGGTGCCTTGCAAGGTACTGCCCAGCAAGGTCACGCTAACCTTCGCGCCTTGCTGCACGTTCAGGCTGGTACCGCTGACGGTCAGGCCGTTGGTCAGAATGCCTAGCGCGCCAGTCAGGGTTCCTAGAGCATCAATACCCAACAGCGGCAACGCGTGGATTTTCACCGTGGCGTTGGCGTTGGCCGAGCTGGTGTTACCGTAGCGATCGGTGACGGTAACGCCAACCGACAATGGTCCATCTGCCAGATTGACCAGGTTCAGGGTAGGAACGCTGACGCTCCATTTCCCGTCGTTGCCTACGGCAGCGCTCAATACCAGTCCCCCCACATTAACGCTGACGCTACCACCGATGGCGTTGGTGGTGGTGCCGCCGATCAGTTGGTTCAGGTTGGCTTCGCTCAGGTTGAGGAAACCATCGCCAAACAGACTGCCCAGGCTGACGGTCGGCAGGTTATGGATGCCTACGCCCAGATCGGCGCTGATGCTGCCGGTTTTCCCTGCGGAGTTGGTGACCGAAACCCCCAGTGACAGATTGCCATCCAGCAGGCTGGACAGGTTGAGCGGTGTCAGGCTGAGTGACCAACTGCCATCGGCTTTCACCTGGGTGGTGAAGGTATTGCTACCAAGGTGAATCTGAATGGTCGAACCCGGTGCGTTGGTAGCGTGACCGCTGATGATCTGGTTGCTGGTCGCTTCCAGTGCATTCAGCAGGCCGTCACCGCCGAACAGCGGATCGAGCGTCAGGGTTGGTAGGGCGTTGATCAGCACGTTGAGCGGGCTGACCTTGCTCACGGTGTTACCTGCCGCATCGGTGAGGCTGGCGGTGACGTTGGTCAGGCCATCCAATAACCCTTGCAGATCCAGAGTTGGGATCGGCAACTGCCATTTGCCAGTGGCATCGACGCTGGTGGTGTAGGTGTGGCTGCCCAGCGTCAAGGTGATGGTGGTCCCGGCCGACACGTTACCTGCGTTGCCGCTCAGGATCTGCGGTGACAGCAGATCGCTCAGATCCAGCGTACCGTCGCCAAACAGCGGGTTCAGCGTCAGCGTTGGCAGGATGGTCGCCACGTTGAGGCCTACGCTGGCACCACTGGTGTTACCTGCCGGATCGGTGACCGTGGCGCTGACGATCAGGTTACCCGCCGCCAGATCCGCCAACTGCAGCGGATTGATGGTGGTACTCCAGCTACCGTCGGCACCGACCGTGGCGTTCAGTTGCAGCGTACCGACCTTGATCACCACCTGGGAACCCGCCGCCGCATTGGTGGTGGTACCGCTGATGGTCTGGGTCAGCAGCGCTTCGGCCGCATTGAGGAAGCCGTCGCCGCCAAACAGCGGGTTCAGCGCCAGCGTTGGCAGCTTGTTGACGATCACATTAATCGCCGTATTCAGCACGCCGGTGTTGCCGGAGCCATCCAGCACCGAAACGCCAACGTTGATATTGCCGTCCAGCAGGGTGTGCAGATCGGCAGGTTGCAGCACCAGGCTGAACTTGCCGTCGGCACCGACGGTGGTCAGGAAGTTTTTACCGCCAAGAGAAACCTGTACCTGCGCACCTGCGCTGGCGAAGGCCACGGTACCGCTGACGGTTTGCGCTACCAACGCTTCAGCTGCGTTGAGGAAGCCATCACCACCAAACAGCGGATCGAGCGTAATCACCGGCAGTTTCACATCCAGCTGTAGCCCGGCAGTGGCGCTGGTGGTGTTACCCACCGCATCGGTCGCCGAGGCGGTGACGGTAAAGTTACCGTTGCCCAGCCCTTGCAGGATACCGAGGATATCCGGCGTGACGGTGGCGCTCCACTTGCCACCATCGCCTACGGTGGCCGTCAGCGTTTGCGAACCGGCAATATCCAGATTGATGGTGGCACCCTTCGCCAGATTGGTGACGGTGCCGCTGATGGTCTGGTTGAGCAGCAGATCCGCTACGTTGAGGATGCCGTCGCCAAAGATCGGATCCAGCACGATGTGCGGCAGATTGTGGATGATGGCGGTGATATCGATGTTTTTGCTCACCACGTTACCGGCAGAATCGGTCACCGAGACGCCCAGCGCCAGATTGCCGTCGCTCAGGGCGGCCAGATCCAGTGGTGGGATCGACAGGCTCCAGGCTCCACCCGCACCCACGCTAGCGGTATAGGTTTTGGTGCCCAGGCTGACGTTAACGCTGCCGCCGCCGATACCAAGACCGTTAATCACCCCGCTGATGGTCTGTGATACACCGGCTTCTACCGCATTCAGCAGGCCATCGCCAAAGGCGGTGACCGGGCCGATCACTGGCAGGTTCTGCGTAAGGACATCGATATCGATCAGGTCGTTGACCACGTTGCCGTGGGAATCAACGATTTGCACCTGTATCTGCGCCAGACCGTCACCCAACAGGCTCAGTTGGCTTGGCAGCAGCGAGACGCTCCACTGGCCGTTGCCGCCCACGTTGGCATCCAGCGTTATCCCGGCAACGGTGACATGCACCACCGCACCGTTGTAATCGCCGGTGGCGTTACCGCTGATCACCTGAGTCAGCAGCGATTCGGCCAGGTTCAGCACGCCATCACCGCCAAACAGGGCGTTAACCCCCGCACCGAGCGTTTTGTTCAGCGCAACGTTCAGCGTCACGTCGGTATGGCTGCTGTTGCCAGCGGTGTCGGTCAGGGTGACGCCGATGATCTGCGGCCCATCGGTCAGGCTTTGCAGATCGAGCGACGGCAGCGGAATGCTCCATTTGCCATCCGGGCCAACAACCACACTGGCGGTCAATGGCCCCAGCGTAACGGTGACGGTTTCGCCAATGCCGCCGGTCCCGGTCAATGTCTGGCCGAGCAAGGCTTCTACCAGCGTCAGGATATTGTCCCCGGTCAGCAGATCGACCGACAGCAGCGGTGCCGTGGTATCGGTGGTAATGACGTGTGTTGCAGGCGTGGTGTTGCCTGCTGCGTCGGACAGGGTGGCATTAATGGTGCTACTGCCCTGTGGCAGGTTAACCAGATCTGCCGGTGGCACGTTGACCGACCATGTGCCGGCGCCGCTGACCTGCGCACTGTAGGTTTTGCCGTTCAGCGTGACGGTGACAATGCGGCCTGCTTCCGAGACCGAAGCGGTACCGGAGATCGCCTGGGCGACGGTGCTTTCACTGGCGTTCAACACGTCGTTACCCGCAAAGGTATTGATGGTGAGCGTCGGTGGAATGCGGTCGACCAACACGGTTTCGCTGGCGGTAAACACCGTTGGCAGTGGTGTCAGCAAGGTGGTGCTGGCCGAAACCACGATATTGCCGTCAACCGGGAAGGTCACCACAGTGCTGAAGGTGCCATCCGCCAGGGTGGTAACCGGGATCCCCAGTGGTAAACCACCAACGATAATGGTTACTACCTGACCAAGCCCGATCCCACCAACCACTTTGCCGGTCAGGTTGATGATCAACCCGACTTCGCTGGCGTTAACGATGTTATCGCCGGTGATCGGATCAACGGTAATAATCTGGCCCGGAGGCGTCAGGTTAACGGTGAAGTTGTGGTTGTCGACGGCAATATTCCCGGCCTGATCGCTGACCTGAGCCGTGATGCTTGGTGTCCCGCTCAGGGCTTTCAGATCGGCTGGTGGCACCGATACACTCCAACTGCCATTCGCCAACACCACCCCGGTATAGGTTTTGCTGTTGAGCGTAACGGTCACCTGTTGCCCAACCGCGACGTTGGTGGAGGTACCGGTTATCAGCTGTACCGATTGGCTCTCGGCATAGTTGATGATGTTATCCGCCGTGAAGTTACTGATGGTGACGGACGGCAGTGTGTTGACCGAAATATGTACCGAAGAACCAGCCGTGCCTTGGTTGCCTGCGGCATCCGTGGCGGTCACGGTGATGGTGTTATCGCCCTCGGCCAATGCTGTTAACTGCGGTGTCGTCAACGCCAGGCTCCAGTTGCCGCCGCTGACCTGTGCGGTAAAGGTTTGGCTACCGATCTTCACGCTAACGGTTGCTGCGTCACCGGCGCTGCCAGTGAGGATTTGCCCCAGGTTGGCCTCGGCCAGGTTGAGGAAACCGTCACCAAACGGTGTGTTGATGGTTGGCACCGGCGCGGTGAGATCGCTGGAGAAGTTCAGACTACTGCTGTTGGTGTTGCCCGCGGCATCGGTCGCCGTGACGGTCAGCACGTGTGGCCCATCCAGCAAGGTGCTCAGGGTGGCCGCAGGCAGCGGTAACGACCAGTTGCCGTCGATATCAACCTGCGCGTTGTAACTGACGCCATTGACATCGATCACCACTTTCACCGCCTGGCCTGCGCCATTCACCCCGGTGGTGCCGGTGATCGTCAGCGCACCGGCGGCTTCGCTGATGCTCAGCACACCGTCAACACCAAATGGCGGAATGATGGTAGGAGTCGGCAGCGTCAGCAGGGCGTTAACGTCCAGCGGTGCGGTGGTAGCCGTATTGCCAGCACGGTCCTCGACGGTGACCTCAACGGTATGCTGCCCGTTGGTGAACACGGCAAGCTGTGCTGCGGTGAGTTGCAGAGACCAGCCACCCAGCCCATCGGCTTGAGCGGTAAAGGTCTGCTGATTTGGCAGACCTTCGTCCACCGTCACCGTGACGATCTGGCCGCTGCCGATCAGACCGGTTTTGCCGGTCAGGGTTTGCGTCAGCGCGGCTTCGGCAATATTCAGCAGGCCATCGCCAAACGGTAAGTCCAGGGTTGGCAACGGCAGCTTGTTGACCAGGATCTCCAGCGAGCCGGTAGTGCTGTTGGTGTTACCCACTGCATCGGTAACCGTCACCGTGACCGGCCAGTTGCCGTCCGGCAGGCCGAGCAGGGTGGCACTGTCGAGTGGCAGCGTCCAACTACCGTCAGCATTTACCGTAGCGTTCAGGGTCAGGCCGTTAACGTTCACTTTCACGGTCTGGCCAAGATTGCTGGCGATGCCGGTGGTGCCGGTAAGGGCTCCGCCCAGCAAGGCTTCGGCGTGGTTGACAATGCCATCGATAAACGGCGTGTCGAACCCGGCCACCGGCAGCCCGGTGAGGATGCTGTCAAAGTCCAGCGTCACGCCGTGGCTGTTGCCGCCTTTATCGGTGGCAACCACGCTGATGGTGTGTGGGCCATCCAGCAGCCCCAGCAGATCGGTGGTTGGCAGGGTGACACTCCACTGGCCGTTATTGCCGACCGTGGCGTTGTAGTCTTTACCGTTGAGGCTGACCACCACCGTTTGACCGTTGCCGATAATGCCGGTGGTGCCGGTCAACAGCTGATTGACCCCGGCTTCCACCAGGTTCAGTGCGCCGTCGCCAAACGGCAGGTTAATGGTTGGATTCGGCAGGATATGCGACAGGATCTCCAGCGAACCACCGGCGCTGGCAGGGTTACCCGCCGCATCCACGGCGGAGACCACCACCTGCACGGTGCCGTCTGCCAGCAAGGCCAGGGCATTGGCTGGGATTAGCGCGCTCCAGGTGCCATCGTTATTCACGATACCGTTCACTACGTAGGTGCCAATCTTGACCACGACCGGGGTGTTAACCAGCAGGTTGGCCGCTGCACCGCCGATTGGCGTCGCGACGCCCAGTTCGGCAATATTAAGAATGTTGTCACCGAACAACGGGTTCAACGTCAATGATGGCAGCGTATGGGTATTGACCGCCACCGTGATGGAGTCTGATACGCCGTTACCTGCGGCGTCGGTGACGCTCACACCGATGGTCACGTTGCCATCCAACAGCCCTTGCAGGATATTGCTTGGGATATTCACGCTCCACGCACCGGTCGTTGGATCCGCCAGGGCGGTGTAAACGTTGGCGCCCAGCGTGACGGTAACGGTCAGGCCCGGATCGGTATGCCCGCTCAACACTTGCCCCAGCAGCGCTTCCGCCAGGTTGAGGATGCCGTCACCAGCGAAGATATCGATCTCCAGTAATGGTGGCACGGTGTCAACAGTGACGTTATGGGTGGCGCTGGCCGGGTTCTCGGCGATATCGGTCACCGAGGCTGTCACGGTCTGCGAGCCTTGTGGCAATGCCTGCACGTCGGCTGATGGAACCGTCGCGCTCCAGCTGCCGTCTGCTTGTACCACTGCGGTGTAGGTTTTGCCGTTAAGCAGCACGCTGACCACCTGGCCAGGCTGCACATGGCTGGATCCCCCGCTGATGATGATGGCAGCATTCGCCTCATTGGCGTTGATGATGTCATCACCGGCAATCACGTTGACCGACAGCTGCGGCAGATTGCCCGCATCGGTGATCACGGTGAGGTTGTGGTTGGCGGTAGCCTGGTTGCCAGAGGTATCGCTAACCGTGGCGGTGATGGTGTCTTTACCGTCTGGCAAGGCCCCCACATCCACAGCCGGAACCTGCAGACTCCAACTGCCGTCCGCGCCGACGATGGCGGTATAGGTTTTGCCATTGAGCGTTACGGTAACCTGTTGCCCTTGTTCGACGCGCTGGCTACCCCCGCTGATGGTCAGCGGCAGGTTGGATTCCGCCAGGCTGAGGTAGTCATCGCCGGACAGGGTGTTGATGGTCAATAGCGGTGCCTGGGCCGGGTCGGTATCCAGGGTGATGCCGTGGCTGACGCTGCCGGTGTTGCCAGCGGCGTCGGTCAAGGTGGCGGTGATGGAGGAGATACCGTTCGGCAGGTTAGCCAAATCGCCAGCCGGAATGGTGACGCTCCAACTGCCATCCGCCAGCACTAGCCCGTTATAGGTCAAGCCGTTGATGGTGACTTTCACTACCACTGGTTGGCCGCTGTCGTTGATCGGTGCAGTACCGGTGATTTGCAGCGCTTGCTGGCTTTCGGCGATGTTGATGATGTCATCACCGCTGACGGTGTTGATGGTCAGCACCGGCACGGTCAGATCGACCGTGGCGCTGGAGGTGATGCTGGAAGTGTTGCCAGCCACGTCGCCGACGGTGACCCCAATGCTGGTTGGGCCGTCAGGCAGGGCCGCCAGATCGGCACTTGGTACGCTCACGCTCCAGTTGCCGTTGTTATCGACGATGCCGGTATAGGTTTTCCCTCCCAGTACCACGCTGACGGTTTGCCCGCTACCGCTGACGCCGGTGGTGCCGCTCAGCGTTTGATCGCTGGTGGATTCCGCCTTGTTCAGATAGCCATCACCAAACGGCGTGTTCAAGGTGGCAACCGGCAGGCTGTTGATCAGCACACCCAACTGCTGCGAACCGGTGACCAGATTGCCCGCTTCGTCGGTGGCACTGACGGTGACGGTCAGGTTGCCATCGCCCAGGATCGTCAGATCGGCTGAAGGAACGGTCGTCGTCCAACTGCCATCGGCCTGCACTATCGCCTCGTAGAACTTACCGTTCAGTGCAATGGTGACCGTCGCACCGGCGGCAACGTTGGTGGAACTCCCGTTGATGCTGATCCCTGCGGCGGCTTCGATGGCGTTCAACTGGTTATCGCCGGTGATTGGAGCAATCGCCAGGGCGCTCTGGGTGAGATCGACCGTAACGTCATGGGTGGCGCTGGCCGGGTTACCGGCTTTATCGGTTACGTCGGCGGTGATCGTTAAACTGCCGTTGGTCAGCAGAGCCAGATCGGCCGCCGGTACGCTGGTGCTCCAGGAACCGTCTGCCTGCACGGTGGCGGTATAGGTTTTGCCATTGAGGGTGATGGAAACGATCTGCCCGGCTTCAACATTCAGGCTGCTGCCGCTCAGGGTTTGCGTTGCCTGCACCTCGGCACCGTCAATAATATTATTGCCCGCAAAGGTGCCGATGGTCAGCACCGGTGCGTTCAACGCGCTGGCATCAACCCCGATGGCGTGGATGACGCTGGTGCTGTTACCGGCGCTATCGGTCAGGGTGGCGACCAGGTTATAGCTGCCATCGGACAGTGCGGTGAGATCGGCGGTTGGCAGAGAAGTGCTCCACGAGCCGTCCGGCTGAACCACTGCGGTGTAGGTTTTACCGTTCAACGTCAGCGTCACGGTACGACCTGCATCCCCGATGGAGGCGGTGCCCGAAACGGTCTGGTTGAGCAGCACCTCTGCGCTATTAAGCACGTCATCACCGGCAATCACGCCAACGGTGAGGGTCGGAGCGACCTTATCGACCAAGACTGTGCCATTCAGGGTATTGCTGTTGCCCGCAGAATCGGTGACCACTACGTTGAGCACTGGTGTCCCATCCGGCAACGCCTGTAAATCGCCAACCGGAACGGTGACGCTCCAGTTGCCGCTACCGTCCACCGTACCGGTGTAGGTTTTATCCCCAAGGGTTACGGTCACGGTTTGCCCCGGCGTGGTGATGCCGGTGGAGCCGGTGATGGTCTGCGGTTGGCCCGCTTCCGTACCGTTCAAGATGCCATCGCCAAACGGCGTATTGAGAGTGGCGTCTGGCAGATTATGGATAAACACGCCCAGCGTATGGCTGCTGCTGACCGGGTTACCGGCCTGATCGACCGCAGAAACGCTCAGGTTGATATTGCCGTCTGCCAACAGCGCCAGATCGGCCGGTGGTACCAGCACGCTCCAGGAACCGTCCGCCAGCGTAATGCCGGTGTAGGTTTTACCGTTCAGCGTTACGGTCACGCTTGCGCCGATGGCCAGGTTGAGGCTGCTACCGTTGATGGTTAATGGCAGCAGGCTTTCGGCCAGATTCAGCTTATCGTCACCAGCAATCACATCGATGGCGATGCCGCTCAGGGCCGTGTTGACCACCACGTTATGCGTTGCTGTTGCCGGGTTGCCGGAGGTATCGCTGACGGTGACGCTAATGGTGCTGCTGCCCTGAGCCAGTTGGCCCAGATCGGCGGCGGGCACGCTGGTGCTCCAGGTACCGTCTGCCAGCACGGTGGCGGTGTAGGTTTTGCCATTCAGCGTGATGGTTACCAACTGGCCCGCTTCCACGTGGGTGGTAGTGCCGCTCAGAGTCTGGCTGGTTTTCACCTCTGCGCCGTCGATAATATCGTTACCGGCAAACACATTGATGCTCAGGGTTGGCAGATCCAGCGGATTGGCGTCGATCGTCACGTTATGGGTGACGGTGGTGGTGTTGCCCGCCGCATCGCTCAAGGTGGTGGTTAATGGATAACTGCCATCGCCTATCGCTTGCAGATCGGCGCTTGGGATGGTGGCACTCCAGGTGCCGTCGTTGGCGACTACCCCGGTATAGGACTTACCGTTGAAGGTCACTGTGACGGTACGGCCGGCGTCGGCGATGGAAGCCGTGCCGGAAACCACCTGGTCGCTGAGGCTTTCCAGTGCGTTAACCTTGTCATCCCCGGCAAACGGCTTGACGGCCAGAGTTGGTGGCACCAGATCGACCTGTGCCGTAGTGCTGCCAGGCACGCTGTTACCCGCGGAGTCCGTAGCGGATACGCTGATGGTATTGCTGCCCGCTGGCAGGTTTTGCAGATCGGCCGATGGGATGGAAACGCTCCAGTTACCGCTGCCATCCACGGTTGCGGTATAGGTTTTTCCACCCAGAGTGACGATCACGCTTTGTCCCGCACCAGGGATGCCGGTGCTGCCGCTCAGCAGTTGTGCTGTGGCGGCCTCAGCCTGATTGAGGAAACCATCACCAAACGGCAGATTGATGGTTGGCTCCGGCAGGGCATGGATATGCACATCCAGTGAATGGCTGTTGCTGACCGTATCGACCCCCGGGTTGGAGACGCTGGCGGTGACCGTTGTCAGGCCGTCTTGCAGCGCCAGCAGATCGGCGCTGTTCACCGATACGCTCCAACTGCCGTTAGCCAGAACAACGCCGGTGTAGGTCTTGCCGTTCAAGGTTACGGTAACGGTTTGGCCAGCGTTCACATTGACCGTGGTCCCGCTGATGGTCAGTGGCTGTGAGGCCTCGGTCAGGTTCAGCTTATCGTCACCGGCAATCAGGTTAATGGCGATGCTTTCCACCGCCGTATCGACGCTGATGGTATGGCTGCTGGTGGCCGGGTTACCTGCCAGATCGCTGACGCTGGCGGTGATGGTAGCCTGGCCATTGGCCAGCAACGCCATATCGGCCGCCGGAACGTTAACGCTCCAGCTGCCGCCTAACTGCACGGTGGTGAAGTAGGTTTTGCCGTTCAGGGTAAGGGTAACGGTCTGGCCCACTTCTACATGAGTGGTGGTACCTGACAGGGCCTGGGTGACCAGCGCTTCGGCTCCGTTAACGATATCGTCCCCGGCGAATGCGCCGATGCTCAGCGTTGGCAGATTGGCCGGGTTGGCATCGATATTGAGGCTGTGGGTGACGCTGGTGCTGTTGCCCGCCGCGTCGGTGAGGGTAGCGACCAGGTTATGGCTGCCATCGCTGAGCGCTTGCAGATCGGCAGCGGGCACGCTGGTGCTCCACGATCCATCTGGCTGCACCACGGCGGTGTAGGTTTTGCCGTTCAAGGTCAGGGTGACGGAGCGGCCTGCATCGGCGACCGAGGCAGTGCCGGACACGGTTTGTGCTACCAGTACTTCGGCGGCGTTCAGCACATCATCCCCGGCAACCAAGCCCACGGTGAGGGTAGGCGCAGTGGCATCAACGGTGACGGTGGTGTTCAGCGTATTGCTGTTACCGGCGGCATCGGAGACCACTACAGACAAGGCTGGCGTGCCGTCTGGCAGCGCTTGCAGATCGGCAGCAGGAACGCTGACGCTCCAGTTGCCGCTGCCATCCACGGTGCCGGTGTAGGTTTTACCGCCCAAGGTCACGGTAACGGTCTGGCCTGGCGTGGTGATGCCGGTGGTGCCGGTAAGCGTCTGAGGCTGGCCCGCTTCCGTGCCGTTCAGAATGCCGTCGCCAAACGGTGTATTCAGGGTGGCTTCTGGCAGGCTATGGGTAAATACGCCCAGGTTGTGGCTGTCGCTGACCGGGTTACCAGCCTGATCGGTGGCGGTGACGGTCACGGTGGTGGTGCCATCGGCCAGCAACGCCAAGTCGGCGGCAGGCACGGAGACGCTCCAGGAGCCGTCTGCCAGCGTGGTGCCGGTGTAGGTTTTACCGTTCAGGGTGACGGTAACCGTAGCCCCCACGGCCAGGTTGGTGCTGCTACCGCTGATGGCCAACGGCAGCAGGCTTTCCGCCAGGTTGAGTTTGTCATCACCGGCAATCACGGCAATCGACAGCCCGCTGAGGTCGGTATCGACGGTCACCTGATGACTGCCGCTGGCTGGGTTACCTGCACTGTCGTTGACGGTGGCGGTAATGGTGGTCTGGCCGTTGGCCAGTAGCGCCAGATCGGCAGCCGGTACGCTGGTGCTCCAGGAGCCATCCGCCAAGACGGTCGCCGTATAGGTTTTACCGTTCAGCGTAATGGTCACGATCTGGCCCGCTTCCACATGGGTGGAGGTACCAGACAGGGTCTGAGCGGTTTTGACTTCCGCACCGTCGACAATGTCGTTACCGGCAAATACGCCGATGCTGACGGTCGGCAGGTTGGCCGGGTTGGCATCGACGTTGATGCTGTGGGTGACGCTGGTGCTGTTGCCTGCGGCATCGGTGAGGATCGCCACCAGGTTGTGGCTACCGTCGCTGAGCGCTTGCAGATCGGCAGCGGGCACGCTGGCGCTCCACGAACCATCTGGCTGCACCACGGCGGTGTAGGTTTTGCCGTTCAAGGTTAGGGTGACGGTGCGACCCGCATCCGCGATTGAGGCGCTGCCGGAGACGCTCTGTGCCACCAGCACTTCGGCGGCGTTCAGCACGTCATCGCCAGCAATCAGGCCCACGGTGAGGGTAGGCGCGGTTGTATCGACGGTGACGGTGGTATTCAGCGTATTGCTGTTACCGGCAGTATCGGTAACCGTGACGGTCAAGGCCGGCGTGCCGTCTGGCAGCGCTTGCAGATCGGCAGCAGGAACGCTGACGCTCCAGTTGCCGCTGCCGTCCACGGTGCCGGTATAGGTTTTACCGCCCAAGGTCACGGTAACGGTTTGCCCCGGCGTGGTGATGCCGGTGGACCCCGTGAGGGTCTGCGGCTGACCCGCTTCCGTGCCGTTCAGAATGCCATCGCCAAACGGTGTATTCAGGGTGGCTTCTGGCAGGCTATGGGTAAATACGCCCAGGTTGTGGCTGTCGCTGACCGGGTTACCAGCCTGATCGGTGGCGGTGACGGTCACGGTGGTGGTGCCATCGGCCAGCAACGCCAAGTCGGCGGCAGGCACGGAGACGCTCCAGGAGCCGTCTGCCAGCGTGGTGCCGGTGTAGGTTTTACCGTTCAGGGTGACGGTAACCGTAGCCCCCACGGCCAGGTTGGTGCTGCTACCGCTGATGGCCAACGGCAGCAGGCTTTCCGCCAGGTTGAGTTTGTCATCACCGGCAATCACGGCAATCGACAGCCCGCTGAGGTCGGTATCGACGGTCACCTGATGACTGCCGCTGGCTGGGTTACCTGCACTGTCGTTGACGGTGGCGGTAATGGTGGTCTGGCCGTTGGCCAGTAGCGCCAGATCGGCAGCCGGTACGCTGGTGCTCCAGGAGCCATCCGCCAAGACGGTCGCCGTATAGGTTTTACCGTTCAGCGTAATGGTCACGATCTGGCCCGCTTCCACATGGGTGGAGGTACCAGACAGGGTCTGAGCGGTTTTGACTTCCGCACCGTCGACAATGTCGTTACCGGCAAATACGCCGATGCTGACGGTCGGCAGGTTGGCCGGGTTGGCATCGACGTTGATGCTGTGGGTGACGCTGGTGCTGTTGCCTGCGGCATCGGTGAGGATCGCCACCAGGTTGTGGCTACCGTCGCTGAGCGCTTGCAGATCGGCAGCGGGCACGCTGGCGCTCCACGAACCATCTGGCTGCACCACGGCGGTGTAGGTTTTGCCGTTCAAGGTTAGGGTGACGGTGCGACCCGCATCCGCGATTGAGGCGCTGCCGGAGACGCTCTGTGCCACCAGCACTTCGGCGGCGTTCAGCACGTCATCGCCAGCAATCAGGCCCACGGTGAGGGTAGGCGCGGTTGTATCGACGGTGACGGTGGTATTCAGCGTATTGCTGTTACCGGCAGTATCGGTAACCGTGACGGTCAAGGCCGGCGTGCCGTCTGGCAGCGCTTGCAGATCGGCAGCAGGAACGCTGACGCTCCAGTTGCCGCTGCCGTCCACGGTGCCGGTATAGGTTTTACCGCCCAAGGTCACGGTAACGGTTTGCCCCGGGCTGGTGATGCCGGTGGTGCCGGTAAGCGTCTGTGGCTGACCCGCCTCTGCGCCATTCAGGATGCCATCACCAAACGGCGTGTCCAGTGTCACCGCAGGCAAATCATGAGTGTAAACGTCCAGATTGTGCGTGGTGGTTACGGTAGAACCATCGTTGCCTGTCACGCTGGCAGAAATGGTGTTGTTGCCTTCGGCCAGCAGTTGCAGATCGGCGCTAGGCACCTGCAATGTCCAACTGCCGTCGGCCAGTACCAGCGCGGTATAGGTTTTGCCATTGAGCGTGACGGTAACGGTAGCCCCGGTGGCGACGTTGGCCGTGGTGCCGCTGATGGCAAGAGGAAGCCCGGCTTCGACGGCGTTGAGCTTATCGTCGGAAGAGACAATGCCGATATTGATGGCCGAGAGTTGGTTATCTACGGTGATAAGCTGCGGCGCGGTGGTTGTCGTATTGCCAGCCTGATCGCTAAGCGTGGCGACCATCTCATAGCTGCCGTTGGTCAGGGCGGCCATATCTGCGGCAGGCACGCTGATGCTCCATTTGCCATCTGCGCCTACGATCCCGGTATAGGTTTTGCCATTGAATGACACGCTGACCACTAGCCCGGCTTCGCTGACGGAGGCGGTGCCAGTAATATTTTGCGCGGATTTTTGCTCGTCGGCGGTGACGACATCATCGCCGGTAAATTTATCCAGCGTCAGCACCGGTGGCACGGTATCTACCTGCAAGTGCTCCGTCACGGTGGTGCTGTTACCTGCGCTGTCGGTGGCCGTCACGGTGAGGGGATTATCCCCTTGGGCCAACGCCTGCAGATCTGCGGCAGGCAGTACCAGGCTCCACTTGCCATCCGCGCCAGTAACTGCGGTGTAGGTTTTACCATTCAGGGTAACGACAATGCTCTGGCCTGGATTGCTGGTGCCGCTCAGGGTCTGTGATGTTTGCGCCTCGGCGGCGTTGAGTACATCGTCTCCGGCCAGTTTGTTGACGGTCAGAACGGGGGCGGTCAAATCGACGGTGATGTTCTCATGCGCATTGGCGCTTTGGCCTGCTTTGTCGGTGACGGTGGCATTGAGCGTGATCGAACCATTGGCCAGCGCGGCCAGATCGGCGGCAGGCAGTGAAAGCGACCAACTGCCATCGCCTTGAACCACGGCGCTATAGGTTTTGCCGTTCAAGGTGATGGTAACGGTTTGCCCCGCTTCGACATTTTGCGTATGGCCGCTCAGCGTTTGGGTGCTTTTCGCTTCGTTGGCGTTGATCACGTTATCGCCGGTCAGGGCGCTAATCGTGATCTGAGGGGTAGGATTAACTACGGTGGTATCAACCGAGATCTGATGATCGACCGTGGTTTGGTTGCCCGCTTTATCGACGGAGGTCACGATTAACTCGTAGTTACCGTTTTTCAGCAAAGCCAGATCTGCCGCAGGCAGTTGCAGGCTCCACTTGCCATTGCTACCCACTGTCGTGGTGTAGGTTTTTCCGTTCAGGGTAATGGTTATTGTCAGCCCGGCTTCGCCGGTACCGCTCAGCGCCTGTGCCGCTTTTAACTCGGCACCGGTCAGATGGTCATCGCCGGTTAGTTTGTTGACGGTTAAGACAGGCGGGGTGGTATCGACCAGTACGCTGATCGTTTTTTCGACGCTGATCCCATCCTGGTTAGTCACTTTAACCGTCAGTTGATAATTGCCGTCTTTCAGGCCAGCAAGCGCTGTAGAGCTGAAATCAAAGCTCCACTTGCCATCGGCCCCGACGGTAGTAGTGTAACTTTTACCGTTGAGCGTCAGCGTGATGGTCGCGCCCGCAGCAACGCCGGTGGTCAGGCCACTCAGCAACTGGGCAATTTTAACTTCACTGGCGTTCAGAACGTTGTCCTGACCCAGTTTTCCGACGGTCAGGGTAGGTTGTTCTGGCGGTACGGACGGTTCGTCATTGCGGTGGTCGTTCTTCCCCGTCCCGGTAGCGATGGCGACGCCAGCCCCAAGCGCCAGGCCAGCCAGAATGGCGGCAATGGCACCGTTGGACAATTCATGATTGTTAATCAGCAGAGGCGAAACGTCAGACAGTGATTCAAACTGCGGTGTGATCAGCATGGGGTCGGCGGTAGCGGCGGTTGCCGGGAATATCGCGTGCTGAATGGCACCATTGCCATCATCAAACACCAATTCGCTGTGTTTGCCGTCGGCGTCCAGTTCAAAGAAGCTCTGATAACGCACCGTTGTGCCATCTTTCATGTGCACGATCAGATCGTTACCTTGGCGTTCATAGCTGCTCACCAAAGCCTGAGTGCCATGGATCCGCACAATGCTGCTTTGCGTCAGGCTTACGGAACGGGTACCGGTTGCGACGTCTGCGATTTTTGCACCGCCGTGACGAGCAATAATATCAACAGCCCCAAGGGTAAAATTGGATTGTGCCATGTGGTTAGCCTCTGAACGCCAAAGTTAATTTGCATAGCGCGCCAAAGCCGCTGGTGTGGCTTTTGTAGGCGCGCTGGAATGCCCAAGGGGGGGCCCTAGAGCTAAATTTAACCTGGTGTTTTGATGACTAATTAATACAAAGTTAACTATAAACTCATCCCTGAAGGGGTTTTAAGATTAATCTTCCTAACTTATCTGTGAGGTAAGGTATAAGCGAGCTTTGATAAAAATGCCATAGGTGGCAATGATTATTGTGCTGATTTGATATTGATAAAAATTCTTATTTACCACGATGGGTAAGTACCCATCGATAATTGATGGTTTCTTAATTCAGCGGGGTGATTTAATTTTAAATTAGATAACTTGTATTTTAATTACCATTAAAATTAGCTGTTACTACATGTTTAATTGATTGTAATCAATCATTTAATTTTTTTATGTTAAAGATTTTACTTATTTTGTAAGTGGTGCTACCGGGTGGGGTAAATAAGATAATGGCATTACAAAATTAATGGTTTTTACGGGTTTTATTGACATATTTTTTCTTGATAATAAAGAGATGTTTTTTGAAAGTGTGAGGCCAATACTTTTTATTTATTAGTTATGCTACTGATTTCTCTATGCGTCATAAGAAAACCTTCATATTCTGGGGTGAGGAGGCGTGGCGGACCACGCCTGGCTGACCTATAGCATGGTGTAGGCTTTTTTCAGCCCGGTGTCTTCTTCAGGATCCGCACCTTGAGGATGGGCAGGCTCTTCTTCCGTGAGCGATTCAGTCAATGGAGCTTCTGCTAGCGGATCGGGAGCGGCCTCCGGCGCGGGCATCGTATCTTGAATGGTCTGCTCATCGAACGTCGGGTTTAATGCCGGGGAAAGGGGGGAACTGGAGAGGCTGTCTGGCATGGCGATATGGGGCACTGGCGCATCCTGTACAAACTGCGACTCATCCTGTTTGACCGTTCTGCTGCAAGCCATAATCAACAGACCACACAGCGCGAAAAACACGTACAGGATGTTCCCACCCAAAGGCTGGATCAACGCACCGACGGCCAGCGGCCCGATGCTGGCCCCCACGCCAAACGCCATGAGCAAGCAGGCAGCCAGGGAAACGCGGCGTTCTGGCTCAATCATGTCGTTGGCCAGCGCTACCGCCAGCGGATACAGGGTGAACTGCAACATGCTGACCATGAAGCCGACGATCAGTAACACCGGGAAATCGATATGGGGCAATAGGGCGAGTGGCAAGGCGGCAATCACCAGCAGTAGTGCGTTAACCCGCATCAGCAGCGTACGGTTGTAACGGTCTGACAGCCAGCTCAGCGGAAACTGCGCCACCAGCCCGGCAAAGATAGCAATCGCCATAAACAGACCGGTTTGCTGAGTGGTTAATGCCTGCTGGCTGGCATATACCGGCGCCAGCCCGTAGAAGGAACCTACCACCATGCCGATCACCAGCGTGGTGGCCAACACTTTAGGGATGGCGTGCACAAAATAGCGCAGCTCCATGGGGGCGGGCGACATATGTCGGGCATTGGTGCGGGTTGTCAGAGCAATCGGCACCAGGCAAAGGGAAAAACACAGCGCGATGAGCAGCAGCGTGCTGATGCCAAGGTTGGCTTGCAGCATCAATACGATCTGCCCCAGCGACATGCCAAGATAAGAGGCCGCCATATAAAAGCCGAATACCATGCCGCGCTGATTGGATTCGGACTGATCGTTCAGCCAGCTCTCCAGCACCATGTACTGGCACATCATACATAGGCCGATAATCAGCCTCAGTACCACCCAAACCGGGATGTATTCCGTCAGGCCGTGGCCCAGCACCGCTGCGGTAATGATCCCGGCGCAGGAGACATAGGCGCGGATATGCCCTACGCGGGCAATCAGAAAGTGGCCGACCTTGCCACCGATCACCAGGCCGATGTAGTTGGCGGCGATAATGGCCCCGATCAGGGCGCCACTGACGTTGATGGAGGTTAACCGCAGGGAAATGTAGGTGGTCAGTAACCCTGAACCCAGCAGCATCAGCAGGGTGGTGGTATACAGCGGAAAGAATACACCTAACGTTTTTTTCACTCGGCCTTCCTGTTTTAGTCGAAGATTGAGGCAAATGGGTTTGCCGCAACAAGCTGGACGTATCCCCGATACTAGCAGTTAGTACAACGGCTTAAAACCGCAGCACTGCGAAGCGCTTGGCATTTCGGCCGGTAAAATGCCGCAGAGGCTTGATAAATGCTACCATCAGGCGCATATACCTTGATTGATTAAAAGGAGAGGCCATGAGTGAGAAACGGTTGCGTGAGCTCAGTATTGCCGTCGGACAAAGGCTAAAGGCCAGTGGGCGTTGGATCAGCTGCGCAGAGTCCTGTACGGGCGGTGGTATTGCCAAGACAATTACCGATATCGCTGGCAGCTCGGCCTATTTCGATCGCGGCTTTGTCACTTATAGCAACGCGGCAAAGCACGAACTGCTAGGGGTGGCGGAAGCGACCCTGCAGGCTCATGGCGCGGTCAGTGAGGAAGTGGTGCGTGAGATGGCGCAGGGCGCGATGCATGCGGCCAAGGCCGATCTGGCGCTTTCGGTCAGCGGCATTGCCGGCCCAGACGGTGGCAGTGTGGAAAAACCGGTGGGCACCGTCTGGTTTGGTTTTGCCGAACGTTCCGGCCGGGTGCTGGCACGCAAAATGCAATTTACCGGCGATCGTGACGCGGTGCGTCTGCAGGCAACCCTTTTTGCGCTGCAAACGGCGCTTGATGAATTTTTGTAAAATTAGGCTTGATACTGTATGACCATACAGTATAATTAGCGACAATTTCCTGCACAACATACATTCAGCGGCAATGTGAGTCACTCTGACATTGCGCAACGAAGGAGCAAAAATGGCTATTGATGAGAACAAGCAAAAGGCGTTAGCTGCGGCACTGGGCCAGATTGAGAAACAGTTCGGCAAAGGCTCCATCATGCGTCTGGGTGAAGACCGCTCCATGGACGTAGAAACGATCTCCACCGGCTCGCTGTCACTCGATATTGCACTGGGTGCAGGTGGCTTGCCAATGGGCCGTATCGTCGAGATTTATGGCCCGGAATCCTCCGGTAAAACCACCCTGACTCTGCAAGTTATTGCCGCTGCGCAGCGCGAAGGTAAAACCTGTGCGTTTATCGATGCCGAACATGCGCTGGATCCTATCTACGCCAAGAAACTGGGCGTGGATATCGACAATCTGCTGTGTTCTCAGCCGGATACCGGTGAGCAGGCGCTGGAAATCTGTGATGCGCTGACCCGTTCCGGCGCGGTTGACGTCATCATCGTCGACTCCGTAGCGGCGCTGACGCCGAAGGCGGAAATCGAAGGCGAAATCGGTGACTCACATATGGGGCTGGCGGCACGTATGATGAGCCAGGCCATGCGTAAATTGGCCGGTAACCTGAAGAACGCCAACACCTTGCTGATCTTCATCAACCAGATCCGTATGAAAATTGGCGTGATGTTCGGTAACCCGGAAACCACCACCGGGGGTAACGCCCTGAAGTTCTACGCTTCTGTCCGTCTGGATATCCGCCGTATCGGTGCGATCAAAGAAGGTGATGAAGTTATCGGCAGCGAAACCCGCGTGAAAGTGGTGAAGAACAAAATCGCTGCGCCGTTCAAACAGGCAGAGTTCCAGATCCTGTATGGCGAAGGGATCAACAGCCGTGGCGAATTGGTCGATCTGGGTGTGAAACACAAGATGATCGAGAAGGCCGGTGCCTGGTACAGCTACAACGGTGAGAAGATCGGTCAGGGTAAGTCCAATGCCTGTAACTTCCTGAAAGAAAACCCGGCCATTGCTGCGGAACTGGATAAAAAACTGCGTGACCTGTTGCTGCACAGCAATGGTGAACCGGCTGCTGCCAGTGCCGAGAAGGCCGATGACAACGAAGCAGAAACCAGCGAAGAGTTTTAATCTTTGCCGGTGGGTATACGCCCCTTAGGGCGTATACCGATCACCAAGGCTTGCAGATATGAATGATGTAGGTTCCCAATCTGTTGGTAATCAGCAAAATACGTTGATTAGCCGTGCGATGCGGCTATTGTCACAACGCGATCATAGTGAAGCCGAACTGCGCCGCAAACTTGCGGCGCCGCCATTTATGGCGAACGCCAGATTCGGTAGCAAATCCCCTACAACTCCCCCCGAAGAACCCGTCGATCCCGCAATCATTGAACAGGTGATCAGCTATTGCTACCAGCATAACTGGCTGGACGATCGGCGTTTCGCCAATAGCTTTATCGCCAGCCGCAGCCGCAAGGGATATGGCGCGCAACGCATTCGCTCAGAACTGATGCAAAAGGGCGTGGATAAAGAGATGGTGCAGGATGCCTTGGCAGAATGCGAAATCGACTGGTGTGAGCAAGCCAGGGAGATCGCGCTGCGCAAATTTGGCGATCCGTTACCGGTAGAATGGAAAGAGAAAGCCAAGGTGTTGCGCTATCTGCTCTATCGCGGCTTCTTCCAGGAAGAAATTCAGTCGATTTACCGTGATTTTGAGCAATGAATGCACACGGCGTTTTACTTCCCCCCGAAGAAAATTTATCTTATCCCCACATTTAGTTCGTGAGCCAGAGGATATCGTCAGGATGTCGAGCCTCTTTCACGCATCGTTATTCTAGTCTTTCCGGGAAAATTATGAGCAAGAGCACCGCTGAGATCCGTCAAGCGTTTCTCGATTTCTTTCATAGTAAAGGCCACCAGGTTGTAGCAAGCAGCTCCCTGGTACCTAACAATGATCCGACATTGCTGTTTACCAATGCCGGCATGAACCAATTTAAAGACGTTTTCCTGGGGCTGGACAAGCGCGCCTACTCGCGTGCCACCACTTCACAGCGTTGCGTGCGTGCCGGTGGCAAGCACAACGACCTGGAAAACGTCGGCTATACCGCCCGTCACCATACTTTCTTTGAAATGTTGGGCAACTTTAGCTTCGGTGACTATTTCAAGCACGATGCCATCAGCTACGCGTGGGAACTACTGACCGGTGAAAACTGGTTCAACCTGCCGAAAGAAAAGCTGTGGGTCACCGTCTATGAAACCGATGACGAAGCTTTCGACATCTGGCAGAAGCAGATTGGCGTGCCTGCGGAACGTATCATCCGCATCGGCGATAACAAAGGCGCGGCCTTTGCTTCCGATAACTTCTGGCAGATGGGCGACACCGGCCCATGCGGCCCGTGCACCGAGATCTTCTTCGATCACGGTGACCATATCTGGGGTGGCCCTCCGGGTAGCCCGGAAGAAGATGGCGATCGCTATATCGAGATCTGGAACATCGTGTTCATGCAGTTCAACCGTCAGTCTGATGGCACCATGCTGCCGTTACCGAAGCCTTCGGTGGATACCGGTATGGGCCTCGAGCGTATCGCTGCGGTGCTGCAACATGTCAATTCCAACTACGAAATCGATCTGTTCACCACCCTGATTGCCGCCGTCGCTAAACTGACCGGCGCAACCGATATGGGTAACAAGTCGCTGCGCGTGATTGCGGACCATATCCGTTCTTGTGCCTTCCTGATCGCCGATGGCGTGATCCCGTCGAATGAAAACCGTGGCTACGTGCTGCGCCGTATCATTCGCCGCGCGATCCGTCATGGCAACATGTTGGGCGCGAAGGATACCTTCTTCTATAAGCTGGTTGCTCCGTTGATCGAAGTGATGGGCCCGGCCGCTGACGAGCTGAAACGCCAGCAGGCTCAGGTTGAGCAGGTACTGAAATCCGAAGAAGAACAGTTTGCCCGTACGCTGGAGCGCGGTTTGGCGCTGCTGGACGACGAACTGGCCAAGCTGCAGGGCGATACCCTGGATGGCGAAACGGCATTCCGTTTGTATGATACCTACGGTTTCCCAGTGGATCTGACCGCCGACGTCTGCCGTGAGCGTGGCCTTAAGGTTGATGAGCAAGGCTTTGAGCTGGCGATGGAGGCTCAACGCCGCCGTGCGCGTGAGTCCAGCGGTTTTGGCGCGGACTACAACAGTCTGATCCGTGTTGACGGCGCAAGCCAGTTCAATGGTTACGATCGCGAAGAGCAACAGGCGAAAGTTACCGCACTGTTCCGTGATGGTCAGCCGGTGGCTGAGATCCATGCGGGTGAAGAAGCCGTGGTGGTGCTGGACGAAACGCCATTCTATGGCGAATCGGGTGGTCAGGTCGGCGATAAAGGCGTGCTGAAAACGGCTGGCAGCGAATTCGTCGTGAGCGATGCGCAGAAATATGGCCAGGCTATCGGTCATCTGGGCAAGCTGGCTAGCGGCTCGCTGAAGCTGAATGACCGCGTTGATGCAGTGATCGACAGCGAACGCCGTAACCGTATCCGCCTGAACCACTCCGCTACTCACCTGTTGCATGCGGCATTGCGCCAGATCCTGGGTGAGCACGTAGCGCAAAAAGGCTCGTTGGTTAACGACAAGTACCTGCGTTTTGACTTCTCACACTCCGAAGCGATGAAGCCAGAACAAATCCGCGCGGTAGAAGATTTGGTTAACCAGCAGATCCGTCGTAACCTGTCGGTGCAGACCGAAGTGATGGCGTTGGACGATGCCAAAGAGAAAGGCGCGATGGCGCTGTTTGGCGAGAAGTACGATGATCACGTGCGTGTGCTGACCATGGGCGATTTCTCTACCGAACTGTGTGGCGGTACGCATGCCAACCGTACCGGTGACATCGGCCTGTTCCGCATCCAGAGTGAATCTGGTACAGCAGCCGGTATCCGCCGTATTGAAGCTGTAACGGGTGAAGGGGCGATAGCGACCTTGCATCAGCAAAGTGACCTGTTACAAGATGTTGCTCACTTGGTGAAGGGTGACAGCAATAACCTCAGTGATAAAGTGCGTGCGGTGCTCGATCGCACTCGTGCGCTGGAAAAAGAGCTGCAGCAGTTGAAAGATCAGCAAGCTGCACAGGAAAGCGCTTCGTTGTCGAGTAAGGCTACGCTGGTCAATGGCGTGAAGCTGCTGGTCAGCCAGTTGGATAACGTTGAGCCGAAGATCCTGCGTACCATGGTTGACGATCTTAAAAATCAGCTGGGTTCTGCGATCATCGTGTTAGCCACGGTGGAAGAAGGCAAAGTCAGCCTGATTGCGGGTGTTACCAAAGATCTGACCGACCGGGTTAAGGCCGGCGAGCTGATCGGCAACATCGCACAGCAGGTTGGCGGCAAGGGCGGTGGACGCCCTGATATGGCAATGGCTGGGGGCAGTGATGCCAGCGCCTTGCCTGCGGCATTAAACAGCGTAGAGGCCTGGGTGGCCGCGAAACTGTGAATATAAATAAATAGGCGCGTTACTGACGCCGTAAGCCACTGTGGCTTATGGCGTTTTTAGACTGTGCTAACACAATGTAGTGACAATTGCGGGAACAAAGTTTTCCAGGTCGGCTAAACTTATTCTTAATCTGGAGTGACACCAAGTCTGCTTACATTTATTGTGGGTTCTTGACTTACGTTTTCACTGCATATAATGGATAATGGCGGGGAAACTGAGAGACCCGACTCTTTTAATCTTTCAAGGAGCAAAGAATGTTAATTCTGACTCGTCGAGTTGGTGAAACCCTCATGATTGGCGATGAGGTTACGGTCACAGTGCTAGGGGTTAAAGGCAACCAAGTTCGTATTGGTGTGAATGCCCCCAAAGAGGTGTCTGTTCACCGCGAAGAAATCTACCAGCGCATCCAGGCCGAGAAGTCTCAACAGACGACTTACTGATTTCTAAGTAGCGTCTCGTTCTATAACGAGACGCTTCTTGCTTTTACTGACCCGCTTTCCCCCTCCTTTTCACACTTATCGTTATCTGCCCCCACTTTTTGACAATAATCTTTCTCCTGCGATCAAACTCTTATCCGCGGTAACACGGCATTTTCTTGTTGATAAAGCACTCTTTTTGCCGTGAAATCACTCATGTTGCCTGTGATTTGTGCAAACGCGCAAGAGTTGGGAAAAATTGTTTGACTTATAAACCCACGAAAGTAATATGTGCGCCACGCAGTGCCGATGAGCTTCTCTAAAGCAAGTTAGGCACGATTCGCAAGAAGCGTAC
>NZ_CAMFLB010000031.1:0-106041 GCF_945957435.1 Serratia sp. PL7
AACTGTTCAGTACAGAGCGCGCTATAAATATTCACAATAGGGCGCGAATTCTACGCAATAATCCCGCATATGACAAGAGCAGATTAGGGCCAGAAGGTGAAAAAAGAAGAAAAAAAACACAGTTTCTCTCACAACGTTTATCTGCGCCGATTTTCAAGTACAATCAACAGGACAGTTACCGCCATGTACCGATGTGAGCAGCGTTCTCATCGCGGTCAACAGAAACACAGCTGAAAAAAATACAATGAACCTAGAACAAATTACTGAGTTAACCGCGCAAGATATGGCGGCCGTGAACGCAACAATTCTCGAACAGTTGAATTCTGATGTCACGCTCATCAATCAACTTGGCTATTACATTATCAGCGGTGGCGGTAAGCGCATTCGCCCGATGATCGCCGTTCTGGCGGCACGGGCCTTGCACTATCAAGGTGATAAACACATTGCCGTCGCAGCCCTGATAGAGTTCATCCATACCGCTACCCTGTTGCATGATGACGTGGTGGATGAGTCCGACATGCGCCGTGGCAAGGCGACTGCCAACGCGGCGTTTGGCAATGCTGCCAGCGTGCTAGTGGGTGATTTCATTTATACGCGTGCTTTCCAGATGATGACCAGCCTGGAATCGCTGCGCGTGCTGGCAGTCATGTCCGAAGCGGTCAACGTAATCGCCGAAGGTGAAGTGCTGCAGTTGATGAACGTCAACGATCCGAATATCAGTGAAGAAAACTATATGCGGGTCATCTACAGCAAAACCGCTCGTCTGTTTGAAGCGGCAGCCCAGTCATCAGCCATCCTCTCCGAGGCTAACCCGGCCGAAGAGCA
Organism: Serratia sp. PL7; assembly: GCF_945957435.1. NCBI lineage: Bacteria > Pseudomonadati > Pseudomonadota > Gammaproteobacteria > Enterobacterales > Yersiniaceae > Serratia > Serratia sp. PL7. The sequence goes on from NZ_CAMFLB010000031.1 coordinate 826, forward strand.
GGCGCTGCAAGACTATGGCCGCTATCTTGGTACGGCATTCCAACTGATCGACGATCTGCTGGACTACAGTGCAGACGGCGTGACCCTGGGTAAAAATACCGGCGATGATTTGAACGAGGGCAAGCCGACGCTGCCGTTGTTACATGCGATGCATAATGGCAATGCCGAGCAATCTGCGATGATCCGCGGCGCGATTGAACAGGGGAATGGCCGCCATCTGCTGGAGCCGGTTCTGGCTACCATGCAGGAGTGTGGTTCACTCACCTATACACGTCAGCGCGCAGAAGAAGAAGCGGATAAGGCGATCGCCGCATTGCAGATTTTGCCAGACTCTCCTTATCGAACCGCACTGGAAGGATTAGCGCATCTGGCGGTTCAACGAGACTTTTAAGAAATTTAAGTTTCTTAATATTCAAACAGGCCTGTTTTACAGGCCTATTTATTTGCCTTGCTAATGAGATCCAGTAGCCCCGCAGCCCCATTCTTCGCCAGAAAACTCAATAAAACCGCGTATTCTTCTGGTTTCATACCCGTCAGATAGCTCTGCAAACGTGCCCAAGGAACGCCATCACAGGAAACGGTATAAGCCGCCGGTTCCTCTGCGGCAAGGGGATATCTCTGGGGATACAACTCGTTTTGAGTCGAGAGGGGCAGGCTGCTGATATGATACTCCTTAGTCACCCCCTGCTTGCCAAAACGCCGCTGCCATCGCCAGTTTTGCTCACGTGCTCGCTTATTGATCCCTTGCGGGGAGCTGCCCAATTCGCCCTTCTCTTTCAGTTCGTTGGCAGTAAACCACTCCTTGTCCATTCCCTCTCCTTGATCTCGGCGTTGCCTCTAACTGACTTATCAGACCTTCCAGTTGCATGAACAACTAATGCCAATGAGTTAGTTATAACATTAACCAGACCGCTGCCAATAACCAAAAATTTGGCGAAATACTCAAGAAATGTTTATCAAACAAGGAAAGGGAAACACAGAGGCGGCGCAGAAAGTAACTTGTTGGGCGCAGCATACAGCGCCCCTATGTAGCGCAGGTCAGTTGAGGAATGACTCACTGCTTATTTTTTTCAGCAATCCAGGTCAGCAGACTATCCATACCTTCGCGCATCAAAAACGCCATCACTTTGCCACGCTCACTGTCTGAAAGTTGGTAATAGTATTCAACCCACACGGCAAGTGGGTCCTGACGCCCGGCCTCGTAGATCGCAGGCTCTTCGCGCAATACCAGCAGATTTTTGACGCCGGTTGGCAAGCTGTTGATATGATATTCCAGCGCCTTGCCTTGCACGCCTTTGCGGCGACGGCTGAGCCAATTTTCGCGCCGGGCCATCAGATTGATTCCCTGTGTAGAGGACGGTAATCCTGCGATGCCTATCAGCTCCTTGGCAGCAAACCACTCGTTTTTCATAGCCATGATCTCGGGACAATAGTGTGGCAAGACAAATTTTTCAGAAACCATAAGGTATTTTTGGGAAACTTGGTGGTATCCTAGTTTCTGAATAAACGCTTCACGTTGTTCAAACGATTAATACTGACCTGTTAGTTATACCACTAACAGAACTTTCTCTAATCAAAAAAGGAATGAAAATATGAATTCACGGGACCCAGATTGGCATCCAGCAGACGTCATCGCGGCTTTGAAGAAGAGAGGTACCACTCTGGCAGCGGTTTCACGGGGGGCAGGGCTAAGTTCATCGACGTTGGCCAACGCGCTGTCACGTCCTTGGCCCAAGGGAGAGTGGTTGATTGCTGATGCACTGAACGTACACCCGGCAGAGATCTGGCCGAGCAGGTATTTTGATCCGCTTACCCATCATCTGCGAGATCGGAAAAGTCGAATCAAATCATGATAAACATAAGAAAGCCGCCGGATTCGGCCCGGCGGCTTATCAAAACATCACATACTGAGGGATCAGTTGTTGATAAACTTCTCGCCCAGTTCGATATCTTTGTGCAGTACGTCCAGCATTTCGCTCAGCGCTTTTTGCTCGAAGGCGCTCAGGGTACCGATGTCTTTACGCTCTTCGATACCATTTTTACCCAGTAGCAGTGGCTGTGCAAAGAAGCGGGCATATTTGCCATCCCCTTCAACATAGGCACATTCCACTACGCCTTTCTCACCGCTCAACGCACGCACCAGAGAGAGGCCAAAACGTGCAGCAGCCTGGCCCATAGACAAGGTTGCAGAGCCGCCACCGGCTTTGGCTTCAACCACTTCGGTACCCGCGTTCTGGATACGTTTGGTCAAATCAGCCACTTCCTGATCGCTAAAGCTTACGCCTGGGATCTGCGACAGCAGAGGCAAGATGGTCACGCCTGAGTGGCCGCCAATCACCGGTACGTTCAGTTCTTCCGGTTGTTTGCCTTTCAGTTCCGCGACGAAGGTGTTGGAACGGATGATGTCCAGCGATGTGATACCAAACAGTTTGTTTTTGTCGTACACACCCGCTTTCTTCAACACTTCTGCCGCAATGGCCACCGTGGTATTCACCGGGTTGGTGATGATACCGATGCAGGCTTTCGGGCAGGTTTTGGCCACTTGCTCAATCAGGTTACGTACGATGCCAGCGTTAACGTTGAACAGATCGGAACGATCCATCCCTGGTTTACGCGCAACGCCAGCAGAAATCAGCACCACGTCCGCACCGTGCAGCGCAGGGGTTGCATCTTCGCCACTGAAGCCTTTGATTTTAACTGCGGTTGGGATGTGGCTTAAGTCAACGGCAACGCCTGGGGTAACAGGGGCAATGTCGTAGAGGGAGAGTTCAGAACCTGAAGGAAGCTGGGTCTTGAGTAGAAGGGCGAGGGCCTGGCCAATACCGCCAGCAGCACCGAGAACTGCAACTTTCATCCTATACTCCTTTATTGTCTTAAATATAAAAGCGCCGTGAATTCTTTGGTCACGGACCTTAATTTATCACGCCTTTAAAAACAACCTCTTAACAGTCGGTTTTAGATCTGGCGCAATAAAATGGCCGATGTTGCGAGCATTTTAAAGTAAATAGCTTATGCATTAAGGGCATAGCGCACACTAATCGAAAATAGTGCCAAGCTTTTCACGATCGCGTTAACCGGCGGTTACATTACACCCTTACGTAACATCAGAACAACATCATTTTAATAACATTTTCGTTACCGGAGAGCTGACTCGCTTCCCGCACCGAAAGGGCATATTCATGAGCAACGGATTTTGTTAAAATCGCGCTCTTGCCTTTCTGTCTGGGCATTTTTGATTTTCCAGACGGCCCCCATATTGCATAAAAATGCATTTATATGCATAATAATCAACTCTATTACCAACATTCCACGGTGCAAAATGCGTAATCCCGCAAAGCAGGAAGATCTGATCAAGGCGTTTAAGGCGTTATTGAAAGAAGAAAAATTCAGTTCTCAAGGCGAGATCGTTTTGGCGCTGCAAGAAGAAGGCTTCGAGAACATTAACCAGTCCAAGGTATCGCGCATGCTGACCAAGTTCGGAGCGGTACGCACGCGTAATGCAAAAATGGAAATGGTGTACTGCCTCCCGGCCGAACTTGGTGTCCCAACCACCACCAGCCCGCTCAAGAATCTGGTGCTGGACGTGGACCATAACGACGCGGTGGTGGTGATCCATACCAGCCCTGGTGCGGCGCAGCTGATTGCCCGCCTGTTGGACTCACTGGGCAAATCCGAAGGGATCCTGGGCACCATTGCCGGTGACGACACCATTTTTGTCACTCCGGCCAGTTCATTTACCGCACGCCAACTGTTTGAAGCCATTCTCTCCTTGTTCGAACAGGAACTTTGATGTATTCAGCGCAGCCTGCGGCTCTCCGTCGCGGGCCGCTCATCCTTTATTAACCCTTCATTTACTTCTTCCGCGCTGCCTACCACGTTTAAATCTTCGAAAAAGCCGACCTGCAGCACATATCAATGACATTTTTATGTAGCTAGCGATAGTGACTGGAAGTTTCCGCACTTTTAGTTAAAAGCACTTAGCTCATTGAAATTACAAAAATTTAACATCGAAAGTGTATTTTATCGCCGTTTTTTATTCCATTAGGTTATTAAAAGTAACGTTCACCCTAATAAAGTTTCACTAGAAACTGTTAGTCAGCTATTAATTTTTACCGTTACTAGATGTATACTCATTTTCGTGACGTAAATCACAGTTCTTCGGAACTGATAAAAGAATACGAAGAGGATAAATCATGAAAATTAAAACTACCGTAGCAACAATTAGCCTGCTGTCCATGCTGTCTTTCGGTGCATTCGCAGCACAATCCATTGATGCCTCACAGGCTGAAAAACTGCAGTCTGCCGGTACCATCACCGTGAGCGGCGTCGGTGCAGCACCTTCTGATATCCGTCAGGCGCTATCTGCCAAAGCCGATGCCCAAGGCGCGACCGCTTACCGTGTGATCGAAGCTCGTAACGAAGGCAACTACCACGCTACCGCCGAGATTTACAAATAAGTACAAGATGTGATGTGAGCATTGCACGACAACTCTCTGGTAAAAAAACAAGCAGATAACCGCCTTCAAGTATAAAAAACGCTGTAAAGCCCTTCCAGGCCGTTATCTCTGAACGATTAAGGATCGAAGTATCATGAACATGAAAACTACTCTCGTTGCACTTAGCCTGCTGTCTGCCGTTTCTTTCGGTGCTTCTGCGGCTAACCTGGTCACTGATGCCCAAGCCAGCAATCTGCAGTCCGTCGGCACCATTACCGCTAGCGGCGTGGGTGGCGCACCTTCTGATATCCGTCAGGCGCTGTCTGATAAAGCGGACCAGCAAGGGGCCAAAGCCTACCGTGTGATCGAAGCCTATGAAAATGGTAACTGGCACGCAACGGCTGAAATCTACAAGTAAAAAACCGAGGCCGCGTTTACTGAACTGACTACCCTCGTCACTGCCACTGCCGAGTTCTCAGGTAAACGCTAGTACCTTGGAAATTATCGTCGTCCTATCCGACGAACCCCATTGCCCTCGCTCGCGAGGGCTTTTTTATGGGCGTAAAAAAGGCCGCATCAGCGGCCTCATATTGCTAGGGTTGCCGCATACGGCGCCCGTTTAGCTAAACGTCAGTAGGTTTCTTTCGGTTCGGCCTTGTTAGCCAGCCCTGCCAGTAGTTTGTCATGAATGCCGCCAAACCCGCCGTTGCTCATCACCAGAATATGGTCACCCGGCTGCGCGGTTTTCACAATCATCTCCACCAGAGTATCCAGATCGGCACTCCAGTGCGCGGGTTGGACGCAAGCTTCGGCAACTTCCGCTACCTGCCAAGGAATGTGGTGAGGCTGGAACAGGAACACTTCGTCGGCACGGCCAAGTGAGGGCGCCAGATCGTTTTTGCTGATCCCCATTTTCATGGTGTTTGAGCGAGGCTCCAGCACGGCCAGGATGCGTGCGGTGCCGCCCACTTTGCCACGCAGTGCCGCCAAGGTAGCCAAAATGGCGGTCGGATGATGGGCAAAGTCGTCATACACCGTGACGCCATTGGCTTCACCACGCAATTCCAGACGGCGGCGGGCATTGATAAAGTCACCCAGCGCTCGGCAAGCATCGGCTGGCTGCACGCCAACATGGCGGGTGGCGGCGATCGCCATCAGGCCGTTATGCATGTTGTGTTCGCCCACCAACGCCCAGTTAACCTCCCCCACCTTCTCGCCGTTGAGGAACACTTCGTAATGGCTGGCATCTGTCGTCAGTTTGTGTGCACGCCACGCGCCCCCTTCCCCGACCCATTCCTGTTCGCTCCAGCATCCCATCGCCATCACCTGTTTCAGATGGGTATCGTTTTCCGGCAGGATGATCTTGCCTTGGCCCGGCACCAGGCGCACCAGGTGGTGGAACTGTTTCTGGATGGCTTTCAGATCGTCAAAGATATCGGCATGATCGAACTCGAGGTTGTTCATGATCAACGTGCGTGGGCAGTAATGAACGAACTTGGAGCGTTTGTCGAAGAAGGCACAGTCATACTCATCGGCTTCGATGACAAAGAACGGGCTGCCGCCAAGACGGGCCGAGACATCAAAATTACCCGGTACGCCGCCGATCACGAAACCCGGCTGATAGCCGCAGGCTTCCAGGATCCAGGTCGCCATCCCGGCAGTGGTGGTTTTACCGTGTGTTCCCGCTACCGCCAGCACCCAGCGATCGCGCAGGACATAATCATGCAACCACTGAGGACCAGACATGTAAGGAATGCTCTGTTCCAATACCGCTTCTACGCACGGATTACCACGGCTCATGGCATTGCCGATAATCACCAGATCCGGAGCCGGATCCAACTGGGCAGGATCGTAACCCTGGATCAGATCGATCCCCTGCTTTTCCAGTAAGGTGCTCATCGGAGGATAGACGTTGGCATCTGAACCGGTCACCTCGTGCCCCAGTGAACGAGCCAACATGGCTAGCCCACCCATAAAGGTGCCGCAGATCCCAAGAATATGTATGCGCATTAGGTTTCTCATTTTAGTGCATCGATTTACTGCCTATTCTAGCGCTCAGAATCGCTCAGAAGAAATGGATTTGCCTATGAATCGCAAGTTGCTTTGGGCTACACTGCTGACGAAAACGTTGGCGGTATGTTAACAAGCCGCTATCCATCCGTAGATTCAGGGATTGTGTCATGAAAACGTTAGGCGAATTTATCGTCGAGAAACAACACGACTTCTCTCACGCCACCGGTGAGCTGACCTCATTGCTTTCTGCCATCAAACTGGGTGCCAAGATCATTCACCGTGATATCAACAAGGCGGGTTTAGTTGATATCTTGGGGACTAACGGCATTTCAAACGTTCAGGGCGAAGTTCAGATGAAGCTGGACCTGTTCGCGAACGAAAAGCTGAAAGCCGCGTTGAAGGCTCGTGGTGAAGTTGCGGGCATCGCTTCGGAAGAAGAAGACGAGATCGTGATTTTCGACGGCGAGCGAGCTGAGAATGGCAAGTATGTGGTGCTAATGGATCCGTTGGACGGCTCGTCCAACATTGATGTGAACGTCTCGGTCGGGACGATCTTCTCTATCTATCGCCGCATCACCCCGATTGGCACGCCAGTCACCGAAGAAGATTTCCTGCAGCCTGGCCATGCACAGGTAGCGGCCGGATATGTGGTTTATGGCTCCTCCACCATGCTGGTTTACACCACCGGTTATGGCGTACATGCCTTCACCTACGATCCGTCTCTGGGGGTGTTCTGCCTCTCCCACGAGAAAGTGCGCTTCCCGGAAAAAGCCAACATGTATTCCATCAACGAAGGTAACTACATCAAGTTCCCGCTCGGGGTGAAGAAATACATCAAATACTGCCAAGAGCAGGATGAAGCCACCCAGCGCCCTTATACCTCACGCTATATCGGTTCACTGGTTGCCGACTTCCACCGTAACCTGCTCAAAGGCGGCATCTATATCTACCCAAGCACCGCCAGCCACCCACAGGGCAAGCTGCGTCTGCTGTATGAATGCAACCCGATGGCGTTCCTGGCTGAACAGGCCGGGGGTAAAGCCAGCGATGGCAAAAACCGCATTCTGGATATCGTGCCGCAACAACTGCACCAACGTGCGCCATTCTTCGTCGGCACCAAATCGATGGTAGAAGACGCCGAACGCTTTATTGCTGATTTCCCGGACCAGTAACGCTATAAAAGGGGCGGTATGCCGCCCCTTCACATCACAGTTTGAACACAGCCATACTCTGTGCCAATAGCTGCGCCTGCTCTTCCAAAGAGCGAGTTGCCGCCGCTGACTCTTCCACCAGCGCCGCATTCTGCTGTGCCACCTGATCCATTTGCACTACCGCCTGGTTGACCTGTTCGATACCACTGCTTTGCTCGCGAGTGGCCGCAGAGATTTCACGCATCAGCGCCGTGACGCGCCCGACTTCCCCGGTTATTCCGTTCATGGTCTTCGCCGCCGTAGCCGCCATCTGTTCACCTTCCCGCACGCGGTGTTGTGACACTTCGATCAGCCCTTTGATCTCTTTTGCCGATTGCGCACTACGTTGGGCCAGGCTGCGTACCTCACCGGCCACCACAGCAAAACCTCGACCTTGCTCACCGGCACGTGCCGCCTCTACCGCCGCGTTAAGCGCCAGAATATTAGTCTGGAAGGAGATACCGTCCATCACGCTGATGATGTCGGCAATCCGTCGGGAGCTATCGGTAATGGCCTGCATCTTGTTCATCACCTGGCTGACCACGTCACTGCCCTGCTCGGCAATATCGGAGACGCTCATTGCCAACTGGTTAGCCTGTTCACAGTTTTCAGCATTCATTTTCACCGTAGAGGTCAACTGCTCCATGCTGGCTGCGGTTTGCTCCAGCGAAGCGGCCGATTCCTCCGTACGCTGCGCCAGATGAAGGTTACCCGCAGCCAACTCGCGGGAGCCGGTATCGATCTGGCTGCTGGCATCGCGGACCTTACTGACCGACATCACCAGCGACTGCTGCATACGCTGCATGGCACTCACCAAGCGCCCCATTTCGGTATCACCTTCACCGCTGATTTCGTGGGTCAGATCTCCGGCGGCGATATGCTCCAATTGGACGATCGACTCATCTAACGGGCGCAGCAAGATCACACGCATAGCAAACCAGGCCAACACCGCCAGTAACACGCTGAGTAGCCCAGCCACAACGATCAGGATAATCTTGGTGCTGGCATTACTTTCTGCCTCATGCGCATGCTGCTGGCCAATCTCCATGGCAAACGCGCGGAACTCACTGAGGTCGGCTTCAAAAGCAATACTCAGCTTAGAGATATGATTTTCTTGAATGGCGTAATAGTCATCCAACTTCCCCGCCTTTATCGCTGCCGCCATGGGCGCAATACCTTGCTCCAGATAGGCGCGATAGCTCTCCTGCATCCGCATTGAGAATTGGCGACCCCGTTCGGTCACCGTTCCCACGTCGACAAAGCGCGCCATTTCCTTTTTCGACTGTTCCAGATAGCCATAAATACGCCCCACCGAGGCGTCAGCAACCTCAATTTGACCAATCTCGCGCTGGCGTACTGCAAGCGAGGCCGCCGTTCTGGCCCGTAGCGCCAGGTTGGAACTGTTGGCCAACGAACCCAGTTCTTCCCCCAGGATCTGGTTCAGAGTCTGTAGCGAACGTGTTCCGTCGTTAATGGCTTTAACCCCGATGATACTGACAACAATCAACAGCAACGTCATCAGGCTCAACAGGGCAATCAGCCCGGCCTTAACGGTGATCTTCTTTAACATGAGTGTTTCCCGGCTTTAGAAAAAAGTAGCTTCAGATGTAGAGGAGGCAAGAAGGCAGGCTCAGCTAGCTGCTGGACCGTTATTATTTGAGGAAGTTATCGGCAGCCGGGGAGTAAACTTCAATCATTAAGGGATTAATCTGGAAAAGTTGCTGTTATCGACCAGGCAGCAGCTCAATGATGAAAAGGGCGGGAAATCACAAAAGACTCCGCTATAATAGCCGCCACTCCATTTCTGGTTTGATTAAAGGAAACCGACATGAGCTTGAACCTGGTCCCTGCTGGCAAAGACCTGCCAGAAGACATCTACGTAGTTATCGAAATCCCGGCTAACGCCGATCCAATCAAATACGAAATCGACAAGGAAACCGGCTCGCTGTTCGTTGACCGTTTCATGTCCACGGCGATGTTCTACCCGTGCAACTACGGTTACATCAACCACACCCTGTCACTGGATGGTGATCCGGTAGACGTGTTGGTGCCGACCCCATACCCACTGCAACCAGGCTCTGTGATCCGCTGCCGCCCAGTTGGCGTGCTGAAAATGACCGACGAAGCCGGTGAAGATGCCAAACTGATTGCCGTACCGCACAGCAAACTGACCAAAGAGTACGATCACATTAAAGATGTGAACGACCTGCCAGAACTGCTGAAAGCGCAGATCAGCCACTTCTTTGAACACTACAAAGATCTGGAAAAAGGCAAATGGGTCAAAGTAGAAGGTTGGGCAGACGCTGCCGCAGCCAAAGCTGAGATCGTTGCCTCTTTCGAGCGCGCCAAGAAGTAAGTCTCGCCCGAACTGATAAAAAAACACCGCCCAAATGAGCGGTGTTTTTTTTTACTGCTTTTCGTCAAGACGCTTCAGCCAGTCACCGCTTTCAATCCGCGGGAAACCGTCCACGCTGTGTCTATACAGGTAGATCCACGCACTGCCATAAGGCGTACGGATCAGCTCGCGCTTGTAGTCTTTGGTATTGCTTTTCAACTCGTCCAGCTCGGCCAGAATCGATGAGTTAATACGATACACTTCGCAGTGTACCGTGCCCTCTCCAGGGATCGCCGCCGGGTAGTGGCCCAGATTATACAGCTGGTAGCCTTCTAACTCATGTTCACCCAACCATTGGGCGTTGGTCATCCAATGGCTGTTTCCCTGTTTGCGTCGTAAACTGCCGTAGACAATTATTCGCATAGCTAAAACTCAAACTGATAGAGCACATCCAGTGCCTGGTCGAGACCAGACACCGCTTCCAGATACAACCTAGGCATCAGGCGGTATCGCAACGTCAGCGTGGCCAATGAGTCGAAGATCCCCACCCCATATTTTACTTGTAAGCCAGGGAGGACATAGCCGCTCACCACTACCTGAGAGCTGTCGCCAACTCCCTCGGTATCCAGGGCCAGATTACTTACGCCAAACGCCTCGCCGATTTTACCCACAAGTTGACCACTTTGTGCAACCCCCATGCCAATTAACATTGAGGTCATGGCATTGCCATCGGCACCGCCAGCCCCTAATCCCTGGCCGCGCAGCAGGTAAGACAGCGCTTCTTGCTGAGACATGACCGGATCGGAGAACACTTCCAACCTTGGCGCATCGGCCATGCCGGTCACGCGGACACCGGCGGTCACATCATTTTCCGTAGCGTCCGGATTACGGATCGCCTCAATATTCAGCAGCGGTTGATCCGGTGGCCCAGAGAAGATCAGTTGGCCTTTGCGCACGAGCAGATCCTGACCATAAGCATGGAAGCGCCCCGATGGAATATTAATCTGGCCATGCACCCCCAGACCATTTTGGTCCTGTGCCACACGCAGATCGCCACGCAGGCTGGCTTTCAGACCAAATGCATCCAGACGCACGTCGTTACCCACGCGGATCGTCAGGTTACTGTTGATTGGGATCCCTGCCGTCGCCGGTTGGATCGGCTTGAGCTGGTTATTCAACATCACTTCATCAGGAGAAACTCCGACCGCACTTTCTGGTAGCTCCTGCACCGTGATGCGCGCCCAAGGGATAGCTACGCTACCGTTGAGTGAGAACAGCTGCGGCGTGGCTTCAAATACCACATCCGGCGAAACATCAATACGTATCATTGGCGGCAGGGTCACCCGTAGCCGATCGCCCTTGGCTGCAATACGTGCACGCCAGGCATTGATATCCCGCCAGTCGGCATCCCCGGCAAGGTTGAGCTGCCCATGAGTGGTCGCCAGCAATCCCTCCAGGGTCGAGGTCATCCCGTTGAAGTTCATCGCCAGGCGGCCTTCGGTCATATCAAACGGCATCCAGTGGCCAACGATCGCCACCTTATCCAACGCCAGACGGCCAAACACCAGCGGATTCTGCGCATTACCGCCTAATTGCAGGTTGGCATTCAGCATCCCCGCAGCTTTCTCGCCCTGCGTCAGTATCGGGTTAAGCAGCGCCAGCGACACATTGGTGATATTTACGTTGCCGCTGATAGTGCGGCGTACCTGCGGATCGGCGATCTGAACGTTGCCGTTAAACTGGCCGTTATTGGTCAGCTTGATCAGCCAGTCTGCCTGCGCCCGGCCATTGTTCAGTCCTGCATTGAGGTTTAGCGTGTCAAAGGCAATCGGCAATGCGTTGCCTTGCACCTGCTGCACCACTTTCACCCCTTTGCCCACTAGTGAAACCTTCGCCTGTGGCAATGCGCCCCCCGGTTGCCAACTCACGTCAGCTCGACCAGTAAAGACCCCGTTCATGGAGGTATCCGGCCCGAGGAACGGTTTGATCATCGCCAGGTCAAAGCGGTTGAGTACTACGCTGGCCTGGCCGCTGGCCCCCGCCTCGATGGTTCTAGGAACGCACAGCTCAGCATTCGGGTTCACCCAGCAATGCGGTCCTACGCTGATCTTCTGTTGCGTATTCAGGTAATCCAACGCGATGGCACGGCTAAGACGCCATTCGCCTACCGGCGTATCAAAGCGAGTGTTGTTCAGGTTGCCTCGCCAGCGTTGTTGCTGGCGATCAAAGCTGCCCTCCAGCGCCAATTGCCCGGAGACTGGCTTGCCATCGATATTCAATTGCAACCGATGTTGGCGCTCGCTGCCTTTGGCATCCAACGTCAACAGATTGACCTGCAACGTATCCTGTTTGAGCTGTTCAACCCGTACCGCCAGCTGCCCCTGGATCTGATCGCTGGAACGGACATCGCCGTTGACCTTAATCCGATTGATGTGCAGCGCCTGCCATTGCAGGCCTGTCGCGGTCAGGTCTGCCAATAACTGTGGTGCCTGCATATTCCCGCGCAGTTTCAACTGCCCGCGGACATTCCCAGCAAGGCCAGGCAAAGCGCCATCGAGATGTGCTGCATCAACATTGGCATCCAGCACCCAGCTTTTCTCATCCAACTGGCCTTTGACGTTGAGCGTATTGCGCCCTAACGCCAGATCGATACCTGGGATCGTCCACTGCCCGGCCGCATTGCCACGCAGGGAACCACGTGCCGATACCTTGTTTTGTTTCACATTGCCGTCAAGCTGCAGCACCGGTACCTGTAATTGCCAACTGCCGCCGTGCAGACTGCCACGGGTAGTGATTTTCCCTTCCAAGCGCGCTGGCCATTCCGGCCATTGCTTGGCGGTATTAATGCCTGAAAGCGTCAGTTGTGATGTCCAACTGATCGCTTTACTCCAGTCCACCAGCGCCGTCAGATCGGTATTCCCCTCCAGCGCAACCAACCGCAAGCGCTCGAGCCTGAACTGTTCAAGGTTACCTTTACCATCCAGCTGTAGCACTGCTGGTGGCAGATCCTGGCCTTTGAAATTGGCGCGGGTAGATAACGCATAATCCGCGGCCTTGCCGTTAAAGCGCAGGCGGAAGTCATTAACCTGATACTGCGCCTCGCCGGTCAGCGGCCATTTCAGCTGTTTGCTTTGCAGCGTCAACGCCAAGGGCAACCCCACCTCTGCCAACTGGGTTTGCACATCCAGCTGCGCACCAACAGGGCCAGACAGGTTAAGCGCTACTTTCAGCTCTTCACGAAGCCCACCAGACACATTCAGCTTCATCTTCTCGCCTTTCAGCGGATCGATATTCAGCGTGCTGTTGGCCACCATCTCCACCGGCCAAGTGCCGGTCAGCGTTGCCTGCCCTTTGGCGGAAATCATGCCTTGCGGCGATCTCACGTCAAAGCGATCCAACTGAATGTGCTGATCTTTGGTGTTGGCCTGCAGCTGCAAGCGGGTGATCGACACCTCAGTGTCCCCGGTCAGATGTAGCTGCTCGCCGTTGATTTCCTCAACGGTAATATCAAGCGGCAGACGAATTTCTGGCAGATCCGGCAGCAGCGGTTTGGCAAACAGCGCCTTCAGGGTTTCGCCCAACGGTTTCTCTTCCACTGGCGGTGGCACCAATGCTGGCACAACCGGCGTTTTCTCTGCCAACTTGTCCGCCACTTTCTCCGCAGCTGGCTGCAGCGCCTCCGGTAAAGGGTTGACCGGCGTTTTTGGCAAGGCGACCAGCAAAGCGCGAACCGTAGTTGGCATCAACGTCAACGCACGTTCCTGCCACTGTGCGCCAGTGCTGAATTCCCCCAGCGAGATCGCCGTGTCGTCCACGGTAACCTTGACGTTATTCAACGCCAGCTTACGCAGGGTAATGGGATAAGGCGTGCTGAGATCGCCGATCGGTTCGCTGCTTTCCTCAACCGGCGCAGAAGGCGCCATTTCGGCGGTTTTCACCACCACATCAACATCCTGTGCGGTCAGCGCATTGACACACAATGAACTGCGTTTAAAACAGGAGAGATCGAGCGAGAGATGGAACTGCCCGGCGTTAACCGCCACGCCCGGCATCTGATACTTCACGCCTTTCAGGGTCAGATCGCGCCAGCCACCGCTGACCTCCGCAATTTCTAACCCGGGTACCCAGCGGGCAGCCCCGTTGATCACCATATGCAAGCCGGTCGTGGTGCCAAGCAAAAACGCCAACGTGCCGATCAGCAGCAACAGCAGGATCAAAAATCCCAGACAAATCTTTTTTATCAGGCTCATAGTTCAGGCCCCAAACCGATATAAAACTGTAGGCCGTGGGTCTCTTTATCCCCAACCGGCGCGGCGATATCCAGTTTCACCGGCCCTACCGGCGACTGCCAGCGCACGCCGACGCCCGCCCCCGTCTTGAAATCGCTGTCTGAGAATTTATTGACCGCCTGCCCGGAATCCACAAACATCGCCCCCCACCAACGGCCGGTGACGTTATATTGATACTCAAGCGACCCCGTCACCATTTTAGAGGCACCGGTCAGCTTGCCATCATCTCCACGCGGGGAAATGCCCTGGAATTTATAACCACGGATACTGCGATCGCCACCGGCGAAGAAGCGCAAATCCGGCGGCACCTTGTCAAAATCGTTGGTTTCGATCCAGCCGACCTGGCCACGGACCACAAAGCGGTTTTTCTCGCCCAAGGTGCGGATCCAGACGTTCTGCGCCTGCAGTAGCGCAAAATCGACCCCGGAGCCCCAAGTGGTATCCGACACGTCAATGGAGTAGCGCTGGCTATCGCCCCATACCGGCATCAGGCCACCGCGTGAACGCGTACGGTTGATGGACACACCAGGATAAAGCAGCATGGTGGTATTGGTGACGGTACCTTGGGTAAAGTGGTCCAGACGCCAGCTGAGGTTGATCGCACGCTGCCAACCGCTGGAAAGATCCCAGTTACGAGAAGCCACGACCTTGGTACTGTCAGATTGAGTATCGTTCAGGTCCGTACGTTTGAAACCGGCCTGCAACAGGTAATACTGTTCCAGCGGGCTACGCAGCAACGGGATTTTGTAGGTCAGATCCAACTGCTGCTCTGGCGCGGAAATACTGGCGGTGGTGGTCAGGCTGTGGCCCCGATCGTTCAGCCAGGGCTTACGCCAGGTTCCCCGTACACGCGGGCCAATGTCGGTAGAAAAACCACCACCTAGCTCCACGATATTGCTGCTTCGTGGCGTCACCACCGCATCTAACGGCAGGATCTTGCTCTCTTTAGAGTCGGTAAAGTCTGGAGACACCACCACCGAGTTGAACCAGTTGGTGGCAGATAAACGGCGGTTAAGTTCGGCAAGATCGTTCGAACTGTAATAATCCCCCTGATGGAAGGGAAGCAGATTTTGCAGATAGTCCTCGCGGATTTGCGAGCCCTTGAAAATCACTTTGCCGAAGTGATAGCGCTCACCACTGTCGAAATCAATGTCCCAGAACGCCTTATGCAACTCTTCCGCCACGCCAAGTTGGCTCTTGAGCATTTGAGCATCAAAATAGCCTTTACGCAGCGCCAGGTTGGTCAGCGAACTTTTAAAACTGTCGAACTGACCATGGTTGAGGATCTCGCCAATCGTTGGGCGATCGGTTCTGACCAGATTCAGGTAATCTTCGTCGGTTCTGGCCCCGCCTTGCAGCTGGATATCCACACCTGCAATACGCACCGGTTCACCCGGATCGACCTTGGCGATCAATACCGGCCGCGAAAGCTTCGGGTTATCATCAAAGGTGAATTCAATCGTAGGCTGATAATAGCCCAACGGCCGCAACCCCAGGCGGATGGCAGCATCCACCCGAGCGCGAAAACGCCCTTCGGCATTAACCTCTTCCGGCGTGATCGCCGAAAGGCGCACACGAACGTTGCGCTCCAAATCCCCACTCAGGCCGTCAACCTGCAGCCGCACATTCGCTGCTAACACCGACGGCGTAACGAATAGCGCACATAACATGCAAAGGACACGATATCGTGGCACAGGTGCTCCTTAATTGATTTTTCTGTCCTGTCAGTACCTTTGCTCTGGTGCTGGGGCGGTGCTGCGCTATCAGACTGCCCCCCTTACCTTTAGATCCCAGACGCTGCCCATGCGGCATCGACCGTTACCGAAAACAAGACGCATTCTTAGCTTTTGGCGCTCAAAATACTGCGTTAAGCTGATACATAAACCTTAGATAGGGCTTATTGTGGGCAAAGAAGCGGCCAGTTACAACTGACACGCGTCCCTATTAGGCTAATTCTTATTATG
Source organism: Serratia sp. PL7 (assembly GCF_945957435.1). Taxonomy (NCBI): domain Bacteria; kingdom Pseudomonadati; phylum Pseudomonadota; class Gammaproteobacteria; order Enterobacterales; family Yersiniaceae; genus Serratia; species Serratia sp. PL7. The sequence continues at coordinate 17,053 of NZ_CAMFLB010000031.1, forward strand.
GCAATGGGAGTCAAACATGATGCAATCTTTTGATAAGTCTCACAACATCGATAAGGCAAGTGCGCTTCCTGGCCGTACAACGCCAATGCCCGTCGCTGCGCTTAACGAGGTGACCGGCCACTCCATGACCTTCGTACCCGAGGCGATGGCAACGGCCATCTTCGGCATGGGCTGCTTTTGGGGCGTTGAACGCCTGTTTTGGCAGCAGCCGGGGATTTATAGCACTGCCGCAGGTTACAGCGGTGGCTATACGCCAAATCCAACCTATCGCGAGGTATGCAGCGGCCAGACTGGGCATGCCGAAGTGGTACGCGTAGTCTTTGACCCGCAGGTCATCAGCTATCGCCAACTGTTACAGGTATTCTGGGAAAACCACGATCCTGCGCAGGGCATGCGTCAGGGCGGGGATATCGGTACCCAATACCGCTCTGCTATTTACTACCTGGATGCAGAACAACAGGCCGAAGCGGAGCAAAGCCTGCAAGCATTCCAACAGGCGATGGATAAAGCGGGCGATCAGCGCACCATCACCACTGAAATCGCACCGGCACTGCCTTTCTACTATGCAGAAGATGACCACCAACAATACCTGCATAAGAATCCAGGCGGCTATTGTGGCCTGGGCGGCATTGGGGTGTGCCTGCCTCCACAGGGTTAAGCTGTTAATTTTTAACCACTGGCGGCCCTCACGGGGCAACTGCTATACTGTGTTGGGCCGCGTTTGCGGCCCGCTTTTGTGGGCGCGTGATATAACGCACCTTGGATCCACCTTTTTAAACGGTATTACCCCTCCGAAAGATCGCCGACATCCCGTCGGTACGAATGGATAGACTATGTTAAACAGTATTTTACTGATTCTTTTTCTGATCGCAGTGAGTGCGTTTTTCTCGCTTTCAGAAATCTCTCTGGCTGCGTCACGCAAGATCAAACTCAAACTGATGGCTGATGAAGGTAACATCAATGCCGCCAGGGTCCTTAAGCTGCAGGAAACCCCGGGTATTTTCTTTACCGTGGTGCAAATCGGCCTCAACGCCGTGGCCATCCTCGGCGGTATCGTTGGCGATGCAGCCTTCTCCCCCAGTTTCAAATTGATTTTCGACCGTTTTCTGTCACCCGAGATTTCCGAACAGGTAAGCTTTATGTGCTCGTTTGTGATGGTGACCAGCATGTTCATCCTGTTCGCGGATTTAACGCCGAAGCGCATCGGTATGATTGCACCAGAGACGGTTGCCGTCCGGATCATCAACCCGATGCGTTTCTCGATCATGCTGTTCCGCCCGCTGGTCTGGTTCTTCAACGGCATGGCAAACCTGATTTTCCGCATGTTCAAGCTGCCGATGATGCGTAAAGACGACATCACCTCCGAAGATATTTACGCGGTGGTGGAAGCTGGCGCGCTGGCCGGGGTACTGCGCAAACAGGAACATGAGCTGATTGAAAACGTCTTCGAGTTGGAATCGCGCACCGTGCCCTCTTCGATGACGTCCCGCGAAAGCGTGATTTACTTCGACCTGCGGGAAAGCGAAGACAGTATTAAAGAAAAGATCTCCACTCACCCGCATTCCAAGTTCCTGGTATGCGACGGCCATATCGATCAGGTCGTTGGCTATGTTGACTCCAAAGACCTGCTGAACCGCGTTTTGGGCAACCAGAGCCTGGTACTGAGCAGCGGTGTGCAGATCCGCTCGGCGCTGATCGTGCCGGATACTCTGACCCTGTCAGAAGCGCTGGAAAGCTTTAAAACCGCGGGTGAGGACTTTGCGGTGATCCTCAATGAATATGCTTTGGTGGTCGGGATTATTACGCTGAACGATGTGATGACCACGCTGATGGGTGACCTGGTAGGCCAAGGCCAGGAAGAGCAGATCGTGACGCGTGATGAGAACTCGTGGCTGATTGAAGGTGGGACGCCAATCGAAGACGTGATGCGTGTACTGCATATCGATGAGTTCCCACAGGCTGGCAACTACGAAACCATTGGCGGCTTTATGATGTACATGCTGCGCAAAATCCCGAAGCGCACCGACTTTGTAAAATATGCCGGGTACAAGTTTGAAGTGGTCGATATCGACAGCTACAAAATTGATCAGCTATTGGTCACCAGGCTGGTCGACAAACCGATCACCGTGCTACCAAAAGCCCCAGATGAAACACCTCAGGCCTAAATTCTCCTGCGGTAGAAACATTAGCGGCCCCTAAGGGGCCGCAGTTACTTTGCTTTGCAGGTACTCCATACATCGCGCTTTAGCCCATTTCGGCCTGCAGTAACAACACCTGCCGGTTAACTTCTGACATCACATTGAAGTGGCGTTTGTCACGAACCTTCGGCAACAGGATTTTCCCCTTGTCGAATTCGAACGCCCCCACATCCTTGATGTACAGCCGCCCCCGGAACAGGGTTTTTACATACGTAGCCACTTTCAGTGGGTTATAACGCTGGAAGATTCTCATAGTTGTTACTCTCCTCCCATTGGATCCATGCGCTCAGCGAGCGGCCAAAGTGGCCACCTCGACATTCGGAGCGCAACTTGATTGCTTTCTAGTAGACTGAGTAAAGACCATTTCGTTCAACTTCGCCTGGATTTCTATCCTGGATTTACACTTGCTGACAGAATTGTGTATACCTATTTATAACCTTTGCAGTATATCCATTCAAAAAGCGCGTAATTGTCTCCAGAAGGAAAAACTGCGATCCGGTTAACAGGACAGACCTCGGATGAGCACCTATGCTTTAATCACCTTGAGTCATATTGAGACTTATTTCCCTCTGCAGGAGAACGCATGAAAAATAGCATGCTGATAATATCGCTGCTGTTGGCCCCGATGTTGGCCTCTGCTCACAACCTTCAGCTCCACCAGCGCGTGGCACCTATCGGCGTCAGCGATAAAGGTGAGTTGGACTATGTTGATAATAAGTTTAGCTACAAAGGTTGGAATAGCGCGCAGCTCAGTGGAAAAGTGCGAGTGGTGCAACATATTGCTGGCCGCACTTCGGCCAAAGAGCTCAACGATCCGCTGATTGAAGCCATCAAAGCCGCTAAGCTACCGCACGATCGTTACCAAACGACGACCATCGTCAATACCGACGACGCCATCATCGGCACCGCCATCTTTGTGCGTAACAGTATTGAAGACAGCAAGAAAGAGTTCCCTTGGTCGCAGTTCATTGTCGACAGTAATGGCAACGTCAAAAAAGCCTGGGACCTGCAACCAAAAGGCTCGGCAATTGTGGTGCTCGATAAAGAAGGCAAGATCCAGTTTGCCAAAGATGGCGCACTGACGCCGCAAGAGGTGCAGCAGGTGATGGAGATGCTGCACCAGTTGCTGAAATAGCGCTTAAACGGCGTCCCGCACGGCGATACGCGGTGCGCAGCCTAAAACAGAGAAACCCTAAAGCCAGGGTTCAGGAAAGACTCACGCGGGGTGTATAACAGCGGCTTGCCCTGCCAATCGTGGATCTGAGCCCCGGCTGCTACCGCTACCGCGTGCCCTGCCGCCGTATCCCAGATATTGGTTGGCCCAAACCGTGGGTAAAGCTGCGCCCGCCCTTCCGCCACCAGGCAGAACTTCAGTGACGAACCTACAGAGATGGTTTGGTGTGCGCCCAACTGTTGCAGATAATCCTGTAATTCCTCATCACTATGAGAGCGGCTGACCACTACCAACGGTAGCTCGGCATTACTGACGCTAATCTCACGACGTCGGCCCCCCTCTTCCTTCCAGGCCTTGCCGCGTTCGGCCAGATACAGCACGTCCATCGCCGGAGCATAGACCACTCCCATTACCGCCTCACCCTCTTCGATCAGCGCGATATTGACCGTGAACTCACCGTTACGGTTTAAAAACTCTTTGGTACCGTCCAACGGATCGACCAGCCAGTAACGCGTCCAGTTACGGCGGACTTCCCAGGCAGGAGGGTCTTCCTCTGAGAGCAGTGGGATCTCCGGCGTCAGTGCCGCCAGACCTCGTTTGATAATATGGTGCGCGGCCAAATCCGCGGCAGTCACCGGTGAATCATCTTTTTTCTGCGCCACATCAAGCGGTTGTTCACCATGATATACCGCCATGATCGCCGAACCCGCCTCGCGGGACAGTTGGCAAATCTGCTCCAACATAGTGCACCTCAGACATTAAGTTCCGTGGGACATTTCCCCTTTCTATAGCTTGCAGCCTAGTTTTTTTTGGGCGGAATATCCATCTCAACTCGCTAAGCTGCGGTATTTATTCAAGTCTTCTCTGTCACAACTTTGCATATCTGTCCGTTACATTCGGCCAATTTATGCCAGACTTCACAGTTTGCTGATAAAGAGAGTGGTAATTACATACCCCTTTGAGATGCCACTCTAAGATTAATCCAATGGAGATAACCATGATCAAGCGCCCTTTGGGACTATCTGCCCTGGCCCTGCTGGTTTGCGCCTCAACGCAGGCAGCCACGGTTGACCTGCGCGTGCTGGAAACCAGCGATCTGCACGGCAATATGATGGACTTCGACTATTACAAGGATAAGCCCACCGATAAATTCGGCCTGGTGCGCACCGCCAGCCTGATCCAACACGCTCGCCAGCAGGTGACCAACAGCGTGCTGGTCGATAACGGTGACATCATCCAGGGCAGCCCAATGGCTGACTATATGGCCGCCAAGGGCTTGAAACCTGGCGATACCCACCCGGTCTACAAGGCGATGAATACCCTGGATTATGTGGTGGGCAATATCGGTAATCACGAGTTCAACTACGGGCTCGACTATCTGAAGAATGCCCTGGCCGGTGCCAAATTCCCCTACGTCAACGCCAACGTTATTGATGCCACCACGCAAAAACCGTTGTTCACTCCCTACATTATTGTCGATACCCCGGTAAAAGACCGTGATGGCCAAGCTCATACTTTACGTATCGGCTATATCGGCTTCGTGCCGCCGCAGATCCTGGTGTGGGACAAAGCCAACCTGCAGGGGAAAGTGACCGTAAACGACATCACCGAAACCGCCAAACGCTATGTACCGGAAATGCGCAAACAAGGTGCCGATCTGGTCGTCGCGATCCCCCACTCTGGCCTTTCCAGCGATCCCTATAAGGCCATGGCGGAAAACTCGGTGTACTACCTCAGCCAGGTTCCAGGCATCGATGCCATCATGTTCGGCCATGCGCACGCGGTGTTCCCCAGCAAGGATTTCGCCAATATCAAAGGCGCGGATATCGATAAAGGCCTGCTGAACGGCGTACCTGCGGTGATGCCCGGCCAATGGGGCGATCATCTCGGCATCGTGGATCTGCAATTGAATAACGATGAGGGAAATTGGAAGGTTACCGCAGCGAAGGCACAGGCCAGGCCGGTTTATGACAAAGAGAACAAGCGTTCGTTGGCAGCGGAAGATCCCGCGCTGGTCAAGGTGTTAGAGGAAGATCATAAGGGAACGCGTGAGTTCGTCAGCAAGCCTATCGGCAAGTCGGACGGCAATATGTACAGCTATCTGGCCCTGATCCAGGACGATCCTACCGTGCAGATCGTCAACAATGCGCAAAGAGCCTACGTTGAGCGTTATATTCAAGGCGATCCGGATCTGGCCGATCTGCCGGTATTGGCCGCTGCAGCACCGTTCAAAGTGGGCGGCCGCAAGAACGATCCCGCCAGCTTTGTCGAGGTGGAAAAAGGCCAGCTCACCTTCCGCAATGCCGCCGATCTCTATCTCTACCCGAATACCTTGGTGGTGGTTAAAGCCAGCGGTAAGGAAGTGAAAGAGTGGCTGGAGTGCTCCGCCGGGCAGTTCAACCAAATTGACGTTAACAGTAGCAAACCGCAGGGGCTGATCAATTGGGACGGTTTCCGCACCTATAATTTTGACGTGATCGACGGCGTCAATTATCAAATCGACGTCAGCCAACCGGCACGTTACGACGGAGAGTGTACGCTGATCAATGACCAGGCGGAGCGTATCAAGCAGCTGACCTTTAAGGGCAAGCCGATCGATCCTGACGCCCAGTTCCTGGTTGCGACCAACAACTACCGTGCCTACGGCGGTAAGTTTGCCGGAACGGGCGATAAGCATATTGCCTTTGCTTCACCGGATGAGAACCGCGCGGTATTGGCGGCCTACATCAGCGAAGAAACCCAGAAGCACGGCGCGGTGCATCCACAGGCGGACAATAACTGGCGTTTGGCCAGCTTCCACAGCCCACAGCCGCTGGATATCCGCTTTGAGACCTCCCCTAGCGAGAAGGCTGCTGCATTTATTAAGGATAACGCCCAGTATCCTATGAAATCGGCGGGTAACGACAGCATCGGCTTTGAGCTGTATAAGATCGACCTACAAGCCAAATAATTGCGCGTTAGGCGCGTTACGGCGCGCCTTTTAGCCTCTACCCCTTTTTAACCATGGCGCCCCCTTTAAATTGCATTTAAAATGCATGTTATAGTTTTCTTCCTTTAAAGGGGCATCATCATGGATTACCGTAACCAATCCCTAGGCGCACTCGCCATCGCGATCCCACGTGCCAGCAAGCTGTTCCGCGACTACGATCTGGACTTTTGCTGCGGGGGTAAACAAACCCTGGAGCGCGCTGCCAGCCGCAAAGAACTGGATCTGGATCAGTTGGAAAGTGAGTTGGCCGCGCTGGCGGCAGACCCGGTGGATACCCGCGATTGGCGCCGGGCTCCGCTGGCTGAGATCATCGATTACATCCTGCCACGCTTCCACCAACGCCACCGTGAACAGCTGTCAGAACTGGTGTTGATGGCGGAAAAGGTTGAACGCGTTCACGGCGACAAGCCCACCTGCCCACGCGGACTGGCCAAGCAGCTAAACCTGATCCGGCTCGATCTGGAAAATCACATGATGAAGGAAGAACAGATCCTGTTCCCGCTGATTAAACAAGGCATGGGGCAACAGGCGGCAGGGCCGATTTCGGTGATGGAACATGAACATGATGAGGCTGGCGAGCAGTTGGAGGTGGTGAAATTCCTCACCAACAACGTCACGCCACCTGATGGGGCATGCAATACCTGGCAGGCGCTGTACAGTGGTATCAATACGTTTATCAGCGATCTGATGGAGCATATCCATCTGGAGAACAACCTACTGTTCCCACGCGCACTGAGCGGCAAATAGCCCCTCCCCCTAAACCCTCTCCCAAAGGGAGAGGGACACAACGTAGATTACAGAATTTCGAGCAGCTCAACGTCAAACACCAGCGCGCTGAATGGCGGGATGGATGCTCCTGCACCACGCTCGCCATAGGCCAGGTTGTGAGGGATATACAGCTGCCATTTTGAGCCAACCGGCATCAGCGTCAGAGCTTCGATCCAGCCTGGGATCACACCGCTGACCGGGAACTCGGCGGGTTGACCACGTTCAACGGAGCTGTCGAACACATCACCGTTGATCAGGCGACCGGTGTAATGCACACGCACGCGATCCTGACGTGATGGGATTGGGCCATTGCCTTGCTCCAGCACGGAGAACTGCAGGCCAGACTCGGTCAGCGTCACTTCGTCACGCTTGGCGTTATCTTCCAGGAACTTCTGGCCTTCAACGGCCATCGCCTGCTGGCGCTCAAGACGCACAGCATCCGCACGTTCGTGGATTTCACGCAGCGCACGATGGACCACATCTACCGGAACCGCCGGGGCATTCCCTTCCAGCGCGTCACGCAGGCCAGCCAGCAGAGCTTCTGGTTGTAAACCTTGCAGGCCGGACTCTTGCAGTTGCTGACCGACCTGTAAACCAATCCCGTAACTTGCTTGCGCTTCAACGCTATCAAAAGAAGGGGTTGTCATGGGGTTTTCCTTTAGTCTGTAAAAAGTCGAAAGCGCAGCATAACAGCGCGGCAAAGCCGGGTAAAATCTTGTGTGGAGAATGATGACTTTTGTCGTAGAAAAAGAAACAATAACCTGCTGTTAACGTTTGGTGTCATTATTCTCTCGGCTACCAATCGCTTCAAACAGTTAGCGATATAGACCCGGTACGGCTCAAGGCTGGCATCGAAGTGGCGCAGTGCAGAGACTATTCGCCCCTGACGGTGCACAAGTGCACTGCGGCTTGAAACCATAGGGTATACTGGGGTCAGCGATACACTTTTTGTAAAGTGACAATTTTACGCAGTTGAAGAGAGGTCACCATGGGCAGAATCGCGCCCAGGAGAAGGAAAACCACCCGTGTCTACCAGCCATTGCTGCGCACCTGGCTGAATCTGAGCCAACGCCTGAAGCCTGGTCCGGCACCGGAAACGCCAGCAACCACCGATGAGCCAGACTCACCACCGCCACAGCAGAGCGGTAAGGGGCAAAGGCTCAAAGCGTTGTTGCTGAAAATATGGCACCTGCCGGACAGCCTCCACTGGATGGAACCTTTGCCGTATTTTCACCGCCGTTGGGTGATTATTTTTGGTGCTATCCTGCTACTGTCGCTGCTTTGGCCGTATTCCGACGATAACGCGCGTCCGTTCCCGGTCACCAGCCAGGAAAACCAGATACCGTTACAGGCTCAGTTGCAAAACGACGGCCAGCAAACGGCAGGCGAAAGCGATAGTTGGCAGCGATATCAGATCCAGGCAGGCCAAACCCTGGCGCAGCTGTTCCGTGACAACAACCTGCCGGTGAACGAGGTGTTTGCCATGGCGCGGGTTGAAGGCAACGATAAGCCGCTCAGCAATCTGAAGGCCGGGCAAGAAGTGCGTATCGAACGCAATGCTAACGGTGTGATCACCGCGCTCTCAGTCACCACAGTGGATAACAGTGAAGTCCTGTTTCGCCGTCAGAGCGATGGCAGCTACCTGCGCATTCGCTAATCTTGAAGCTGATCCAGCAGAAAATCACGCAGTACAACCCCTTGGTTGTGCTGTGTGTCCTTGCTGCCATACAGTAGGGTCAACGGTTCTCCTTTCCTTAACAACGCCACCAGCGGCTGCCAGGCATCATTAGCGGCCAGCTGTTGGCGATAGAGTGCAACAAACTCATCCCACTGGTCAGTATGCTGATGAAACCACTGGCGTAACGCCGTATCCGGTGCCACCTGCTTAAGCCAGATGACGCCCTGCAACCTTTCCTTACTCACACCGCGCGGCCATAGCCGGTCAGTCAGATAGCAGTGCTCCGGTGCCGGGCCGCTGAAATCGTAGACTCGCTGTAAGATAACTTCTGCCATTTTCGCCTCTCCTTGCCAACAGATAGCCTCAGAGTAGCGCGTTTTACCCGGCGCTGAAAAGCAAAACGCCAGCACTAGGCTGGCGTTTTAACTTGGTGTACTAAAGCCGATTAAGCTTCAGCAACCACAACTACATTCAGCTGTGCGAACACGTCGCTGTGTACCTGGAAGTGCACTTCGTGCTCACCAGTGGTACGCAGAACGCCGTTCGGCAGACGAACTTCGCTCTTGGCAACTTCAACGCCTGCCGCAGTAACTGCGTCAGCGATGTCGCGGGTGCCGATAGAGCCGAACAGTTTACCTTCGTCGCCTGATTTAGACGCGATGGTGACTGAACCCAGTTCGTTGATCTTGGTTGCGCGAGCTTCAGCAGCAGCCAGAACGTCAGCCAGTTTGGCTTCCAGTTCAGCACGGCGTGCTTCGAAGAACTCTACGTTTTTCTTGGTAGCAGGAACAGCTTTGCCCTGTGGTACCAGGAAGTTACGGGCATAACCCGCTTTAACGTTAACCTGATCACCCAGGCTGCCCAGGTTTGCTACTTTATCAAGCAGAATAACTTGCATTACCTTATCCTCTCAAAGTCGTTAATGGACAGTGGCCGATTACTGATGACGATCAGTGTACGGCAACAAAGACAGGTAGCGCGCGCGCTTGATAGCACGGGCCAGCTGGCGCTGATATTTTGCACGAGTACCGGTGATACGGCTCGGGACAATTTTACCACTTTCAGTGATGTAGTTTTTCAGCGTAGCGATGTCTTTATAGTCAATCTCTTGAACGCCTTCCGCGGTGAAACGGCAGAACTTGCGACGACGGAAATAACGTGCCATTTGGCTAGTCTCCAGAATCTATCAATTCAATCTGCTCGGCATGCAGGACCAATTTGTTCAGCCCGTTGCGCCCTTGATGGCAACTAACGAAGCCTTGAACGGTAACCTGACTGCCGACCGTTAATCTTTGAGTTAAAGCTTGTGACTGTTGTCCGCTGACAACCACGGGCATTCGGCACCATGCTTGCCTGCTGAATCCGGCTTCCATCTGCGACGATCGGTGCTCAAGCACAAATTGGCAGTGGGGTATCCCGGAAGGACTCACTTTTCGCACCGGCGTCTTGCACACTGTGCCAGACAACACCAGACGATTAGCCGTCACGACAGCAATTACTCTTCAGAATCCCCAGCATCTGCATCATCTGCGGTTTCGTTAGCGAAGTCTTCGCGGCGATCGCCACGACGTTCGTCTTTCGCTTTAACCATCGGAGATGCTTCAGTTACCGCGTGCTTAACGCGCATAACCATGCTACGGATAACGGCGTCGTTGAAGCGGAAGTTAGTTTCCAGCTCATCGATCGCTTCCTGCGGAGCTTCAACGTTCAGCAGAACGTAGTGGGCTTTGTGCAGTTTATTGATCGGGTAAGCCAGTTGACGGCGGCCCCAGTCTTCCAGACGGTGAATCTGACCTTGCGCGTTAGTGATGGTAGCACTGTAACGCTCGATCATGCCCGGAACCTGTTCGCTTTGGTCAGGATGGACCATAAAAACGATTTCGTAATGACGCATCGAATTGCTCCTTACGGATTATTCAGCCTCCTGTCAGGGTCAACCGCGGCCCATGGAAGCAAGGAACGTGTGTATGTGTGCGGCTGAAAAATGACGCGTAATCATACCGGCGCAAGGGGGGGAACTCAAGGACTGAGTAGGATTTATTGAGGTTTATGCGTAAGGCCACGAGGAATAGCACGATTTGCTGGCAGAAAAAGCGATGTATGCCGATCCATAGGTTTTAAAAATCCTTCAACAAAATCATCAGCCCACTGGAAATCATTATCATTTTTTTTGAATAAGGCCATCAAAATCTCACCCTTTTTAATCCTGACTATCGGACTAAAGTTAAATTATCCGCCGCAGAAAGCGCAGCGATAAAGGGTTGCAGTTATTCAAGATTGATAAATAACTTTTTGCTTAATGAACAGTATATCGGCGGTGGGCCAAGTGACACGCCGCCGTAGCAAAGGGTTAAGAGAGGTGTCTATGAAACGTATCACCATCGCTACCGCTATCGCGTTGCTGCTTTCCGCCAACGCCATGGCCGCCACTGAGATCACCGCACACCAGGCCGCAGAGCGCCAAAGCATTGGCTTCGTCAGCCTCGATCAGGAAGTGGTTTCGCCCGACGACGCAACGTCCCAAATCAACAAGATTGCCGATCAACGCGGCGCCAGCGCTTACCGGATTGTTGCGCTACATGAGCCAGGCAGCACCGCGTCTATCCACGTCAGCGCCGAGCTTTATCGCTAACCGAAAATGCAGCACCAGGGAACCCAGCCGCACCAAGAGGCGGTCGATCAGTAACAGCCAGGCCTTGCCCCCTCCCTCGGGGGCTTTTTACAGCGAATCCTGGAAAAAGGCGGCGGTAGCGTTCAAAGCCCCAGGGGTAATACGATGGCGTACTTCCGCTTCAGTGAGGTAGGTCAACCGACGATCCAGGCCGCGCCGGCGTAACTCGCCGGCCAAGCGCTCACTCTCCAACGCGGGCACTACATCATCGGTTTCACCATGCCATAACAGCAGTGGCCGCCCGGCAAAACTCTCCCAATGATGTTCAACCTCATAAGCGACCAGGGGCGCAAGACGTGCCTTGAGCGCGGACTGCTCCAGCGCTTGACCATGCGCATCCAATGGCGGATACAACGTCTGCGCCAGTGAAGTAAAGTAGCCCGACCCCATCAGGCTGGCGGCAGCTTTCACCCAAGGGTAACGGGTAAATGCCCCTAAGGTGGTCATTCCCCCCATCGAAGCGCCCGCCACGCCAATGCGATCCCCGGCAATTAGCCCACGCTGCTCAAAGTGCGTTTTGAGCGCGGGTAACTCATCGACGTTACTTTTGAGGATTTCCCAGAAATGCGCCAGCCGCCGTGCTTCATCACCATCAAACCGCTCACCGTGCATCGCACAATCGGGCAGCACCACCCGGAATCCGACCTTGGCCAGCGCATAGGCAAAATAAGCGTACACCTCTTTCGATGAGGTATAGCCGTGATAGAAAAAGATCGTGGGTAACGGCTGCTCATAGCGCCCGGCTGGCACCGCATGGATCACCGCAACGTCACCCACCCGCTCATCATGGATCTCGATCATGTATTCCCCCTGTGCCCAATCTTCTCTATGATGGCAAATATCGGCCCGAAACCGTAGTTCAAACCGTTCTACTCTATGCTAAATAGCGATGAGGCCAGCATGAATCTTTCCCGTTCGTTGATCACCCTATTGCTGTTTGGTTTGTTATCCGGCTGCAGCGTATTTAAAACCACGCCCAAACCCCCACCGCCGCCTACCGCTCAGGCACAGGAGATCACCCGTGCCCAAACCACCGAGTTGGAGAAGATGGGGACGATCAGCGCGCTAGTGCATGGCAGCCCGATGAACGTGGAAGCCGAGATCCAGCGCAAAGCTAACGCCAGCGGGGCACGCTATTACATGATCATCATGAACAGCGAAACCATCGTGCCGGGCCAGTGGTATTCACAGGCGATACTTTATCGGTAGTGCGGGCTCTGAGAGATAAGTAAAAACGGGTGCCCGAATAGACACCCGTAAAAGATATTTCCGCGATTACTCTTTGATTACCGGCCCAGTTACATCACCGTTATTGGTGTATCTCCCCGTCAGGTTCAGTTTTACCCCTTCCAGGCCGCCGATCACCGCGCCGCGCCGGTTAGTTAAATTCTGGCTGTTGATCGTGGTGACCTTGTCGGACCACAATTGACCGCTGTTGGTCAATGCCCCGTTAACGCGAATATCCAGCTCTTCTCTACCGTGGACTAGGCCGCTGTTGGTAAAGGCTGAAGCCACTTCTACTCTACTGCTACCTGTTGAAGATATCGTGCCATTGCCGTTATCCAGGCGGTTAGCCAGCAGCGACAGATAAGCCACACTTGAAAGGGTGCCGCGGTTATTATCCACGTTGCCGGCATACTTCATGTTCAAGTTGCCGCCGCTGGCAGCAATCAGACCCCGACTGTTGTACACCCGGTTACCGGTCATGCTCAGATCGCCCATACTGATAATGCCCCCCTGAGTGTCCTCCGGCATATCGATATGCACGCCCATCACTCGACCAAAATTCTCACCATTACGGTTATAGAGAGTCGCCGCCTTTATTTCTGCCGTCTTCTCGGCAAAAATCAGCCCCTCGTCATTGCGCAATGTATCGGTATGCACATGAACTTCCTGCCCCCCCAACATGCCCGCATTGTTGTTGACCGTGCTGGCGTATAGCTCCGTGCTACCCAACTCGCTACGGATCACGCCATAGTTGTTATTAAGGGCATTTTGGATGCGAACGTCATTGCCCTTGTCCAGGGTTAACCCACCCGTGCGGTTATCCAGGCTGTTTGCCTGCAGCAACAGCTTGCCCTCACCGCTAACACTGCCATCCCGGTTGTCCATGGCGTTGATATTGGCGAGCTGGATATCCCCCATGGCAGAGATCTGCCCACTCTCGTTGAGCAGGTTACTGCCGTTGGTGTTTACGTTCAGCATCTTGGTCGCTTGCAAACTACCGGTTCTATTGGTCAGTAGCCCACTGTTGATATCCAACGCCCCAGCCGACTCAATCAAACCGTTGGTGTTATTGAGCGCTGCTTTGTTTGTCGTCAGCTTAAAATCGTCACCGGCACTCATTTTACCGTTAGCGCTATTATTCAACGTACCGCTGGTAGACAGATTTACGTGATGTTGAGCCGCTATTTCGCCACCACGGTTATCAAGCGTGCCGCCAACGGTCATCGACAGATCGGACAACGAAGAGCCAAAGGCAAAAATCTGCCCATTACGGTTATCCAACTCACCGCTGATGATAGTGGAGTTACCACTGGTGGTGATCAGGCCATTGTTATTGTTCAACTGACCCGTTTTCAGCACTATACCCAAGGTGCTGTAAATGCCGGTGTCATTATTGCGGCCAGTATTGGTCAGCAACTGCCCATTGGTATCGATAGTGACCTGTGAACTGGCTTGCACCATACCGTTGGTATTGTTCAATTGCCCGCTATTGATGCTCACAGAGCCGATGGCCGCTATGTTGCCGTTGGTATTGGTAAGGCGGTTTTTATGGGTATTGATAGTGATACCACCGTTCCCGCCGGTGATTTTCCCCCTGGTATTATTAATAGTGCCGGTGGTGTTCAGCTTGTTGGCACGTGCGGCGGATAGGGTCCCAGAACGGTTATCCAGCACACCATTAACGTCCATCACCAGATCTGAAGTGGAAGCCGCGATGGTACCGGCATTTCGAACGCCCACTCCGCTTTCTGTTCCCACCAAGGTGATCTTGCCGGCATACATCCCCCCCAAAGCAGCAACGTCAATCCCAACGCCAGGTCTGCCCAACGCCGAGGCCAGTGCAGTCGCCTGGGTGTTATCCGCATTGACGTTATTACGGCCACTGGTCACTTTCAAATCCTTGGCCCAGACGCCGGCATTAATCACCACCGAGCGAGCAATCAGATCGGTATAATTACTGTCGCCGCTGTTCAGGCCACTGCCATTAATAACAATGGTGCCTTTTTCCGTTTTATATCCCTGTATGGCACCATCGGCAATCTGGGCAGTACCGGTGGTCAGCGTTGCTCTGCTGGCATTAATAAAGCCGCAGCCACTACAGGTAATACCTGCCGGGTTGGCAATAATTACCTGAGCCTGCTGGCCTGCAACTTCCACCATGCCATTTAACACGCTGGCCCGATTAGAATTGACCTCATTAAGGATCACCGAGGCCGCCCCACCGCTTAAATTCGCATTACCTGCGAGACTCCCCGCCAGTTGGCTATTCGCACCATCGACGCTGTTATTCAGCACCACACCGTTTTTATCAACGTTGAACTGGTTGAAGATATTATGCGAAACACCCCCTTTACCCGCAGCGTTGATATTCACCACGGTCGAACCATTCGCCCCGGCATTAACCCCAAGGCTAGATGCCTGCCCGGCATCGGCAACGATAGCCGCATTAGCCACGGAGACGCAGCCAAAAGCCAGCAGCCCGGCAAAGTAGAGTGGCGAAAGATTCATCTGCAGAGATGAGCTGCTCTTTTCTTTACGTATCGATAATTCGGTTGTAGACGAGAGATTACTACATGTCATGCTGTTAATTCCTTTTACACAATAGGAAAGTCAGTAGATTGCCGCGAACAAGCCGCAATAAAAAAAAGACTTTCCCAAATAAATAATTAGCACAGATTGGCACTCACGAGCCGTGCTTAGTCTCCATTACATTAAAAATGTAACATACAACCTGTTAGCCACTCAGCCAATTAGTTAAGCAGAACCCAAAAAAGGGTATATCCCACACATTAACGAGAATCATCCTTAAAATTACAGCAGAACACATCTTAGGCGCTCACACGAAATTAATATCATGCGAGATATTTCTATAATTAATCATTCGAGCTGAAATCAGACAGGAAATTATACATCCAATGCCATCAGCATATTATCTGATGGCATTTCTCTCTAGACGATAAGCCCGAGCTCCTGTTTTAGTTCCCCATAGCCCGCTGAAGCAGCGTATCGCACACCTCAGCAGGCAGCATTCTATCCCCACGATAATCCAGCGTTAAATGGCACCAGGCCTCACCAATTGGCGGGCTGGCATGTTGCAGCAGTTGGGCGGCACAGCACAGATCGAATAACTGCTGGGTTAACAAACGCCCCATTTCTTCACGCGGCTGGCGCATACGCTGCTGCCACTGCCGCCAAGCGCGATCGAACAACCGATTCTGCCCGCGCACCGGCAACAGCTCCTGCTGCAGCAATTCCAACGCACCCGGCAGCTTATGCAGGCTGCGCATCACGTCCAGGCACATGATGTTGCCTGAACCTTCCCAAATGCTGTTAACCGGAACCTCACGATAAAGCCGCGGCAACTCACTCTCTTCACAATAACCAATACCCCCTAACACCTCCATCGCTTCAGCGATAAATGGTGCCCCCTGACGGCAAATGCTGTATTTCGCGGCCGGAGTAAGTAAGCGGCTATAAACGGTTTCTCCTGCATCCCCCCGACTTTCCCAGGCTCGCGCCAAACGAAAGAGTAAGGCGGTATGCCCTTCAAGCCGTAACGCCATACGGGCCAACACCTGCCGCATCAATGGCTGTTCAATAAGGCATTTACCAAACGCCTGCCGTTGCAGAGCATGGTACAGCGCCACCGAAAGGCTGCGGCGCATCAGCCCATGGCTCCCCAAAGCACAATCGAAGCGGGTCATACCGCCCATCTTGAGGATTTGCCTGACGCCATCTCCTTCATCACCCAACAGCCAGGCCGTGGCGTCCTGAAACTCGGCTTCGCTACTGGCATTGGAACGGTTGCCCAGCTTGTCTTTAAGCCGCTCCAGGCGGATGGCATTGCGCGTGCCATCAGGTAAGATCCTTGGCAGAAAGAAGCAGGACAGCCCGCCTTCCGTTTGCGCCAGCACCAGATGGGCATCACTCTGTGGCACCGAAAAGAACCATTTATGGCCCACCAGGCGATAAGCCTCCCCATTGCCACGACTGGCGAGCGGCACGGCGGTGGTGGTATTGCTCAGCACGTCCGAGCCGCCCTGCTTTTCCGTCATCCCCATGCCGATCAACAGCCCGCGCTTTTGTGCACCGGGCAACAGATGAGGGTCATAACGATCGGAAAGTAACGGGGTTAGCCAGGATTGATACTCCTTTGGCAGGGAACGCTGTAGCAGTGGGATAGCGCCAAAGGTCATGGTGATTGGGCAGAGCGTGCCGGCCTCCACCTGAGCGTGCAACACAAAGCGGGCGGCGCGGGCCACCAAGGAGCCAATACGGGCATCTTCCTGCCACGGCAGGTTATGCACCCGGTTAGCGACCAGCCCCTGCATCAGGATGTGCCAGGCTGGATGAAAGCGCACGTCGTCCAGGCGTTGCCCGGTAGCGTCATAGCGCAGCAACTCTGGTGGGTTGGTATTGGCCAGCCGCCCCAACTCCAGCGACTCCTGCGTGCCTAACTGCTGCCCAAGCGAGGCCAGAACGTCACTATCCCAACCCGCCAACTCGCGCTGCAACGCTTCACGCAACGGCGTATCGGACAGGAAGAGATTGCTGTTGCCCAAGGGCTTGGGTTGGTTAAAGACGGTATGCGTAGTCCAGACCATGAATTTGCTCCCTGATTAACGCTTCAGGGGTAATTATGGTCATTAGCTGGATTTCTGCCGCTGGCGGGATCACAAGATAGGAGATTAGAGGTAGGGGTGACAGATTTCACCCCTATTAAATCATCAGCTGCGCTGGCGCACCGCTTCAAACAGACAGACACCGGTCGCTACCGAGACGTTCAGCGAGGAAACCGTACCGGCCATCGGAATACTGATCAGTTCGTCGCAATGTTCACGGGTCAAACGACGCATACCTTCGCCTTCCGCGCCCATAACCAACGCCATCGGGCCGGTCATTTTGCTTTGATACAGCGTGTGGTCGGCTTCACCCGCCGTGCCCACGATCCAGATGTTCATCTCTTGCAGCAAACGCAGGGTACGAGCCAGGTTGGTGACAGTGATCAGTGGGACGTTCTCGGCCGCACCGCAGGCCACTTTCTTCGCCGTCGCATTCAGTTGGGCAGAGCGATCGCGTGGGACGATCACCGCATGGACACCGGCAGCATCGGCACTACGCAGGCAAGCCCCCAGGTTATGGGGATCGGTAACGCCGTCCAACACCAGCAGGAATGGCGTTCCAACGCTTTCCAGCAGCCCAGGCAAATCGTTCTCCTGATATTTCCGCCCTTCACGCACCCGCGCAATAATGCCCTGGTGGACGGCCCCTTCGACCTTCTCATCCAGCCATTGGCGGTTAGCCACCTGGATCACAATACCGGTCGCTTCCAGCTCGGCAATCAAAGGCTGTAAGCGGCGATCGTCACGCCCCTTGAGAATAAACACTTCCAGGAAACGTTGTGGATCGTTGTCTAGCAGGGCTTTGACAGCGTGAATACCGTAGATAATTTCGCTCATGATGCTCTTTTAACTGTGCGGCCGGGATGACCCGGCCGGGGATAATAACGTGCGGCAGGTTAACCCTGCTCGGCACCTTTCTTCTTGCTGGCACGCTTGGCTTTGGTCGCTGCCGCTATCTTTTTGGTTTTATCAGACGCTTTTTTGGCTTTTGCCTTCGGATCGGTTTTCGCTTTCGCCTTCGGGTCTGGCTTCACCTTGTCTGCGGGTTTGGCCTTGGCCCCATCTTTTTTACGGAAGGCGCTGTCTGGCTCAAAGTTGGCAGGCGTCTTGCCGCCACGGCGTTTACGTTGAGCCTGACTGCGGCCCGCTCCGGCACCGTCGCGCAGCGTACGCTGGCCGCCATTCTTGGCACGTTCGCGCTCGGTTTTGCCTTCACCACGCGGTTTGCGGGTGCTGGAAACCAGGGCGAAGTCGATCTTGCGTTCGTCCATATGCACGGCCTCGACGCGGATCTCCACCGTATCTCCCAGGCGATAGACCATGCCGGAAGATTCGCCGATCAGACGCTGGCCGATATTATCGTAGCGATAGTAATCGTTATCCAGCGTGGACACGTGTACCAGACCATCGATAAACAGATCGCTCAGGCGGACGAAGAAACCAAAGCCGGTGACGCTGGCAATAACGCCGCTAAACACTTCACCAACGTGATCCTGCATAAAGTCGCACTTCAACCAGTCCGCCACGTTACGCGTAGCTTCATCGGCACGGCGCTCGGTCATCGAGCAGTGCATACCCAGTTGCAGCATCTCTTCCAGATCGCTGTGCCAGCCTCCGGTTGGCGTCCAGCGCTCTTTCTGTTCGCCATGCTCCTTCGCCAACACGTACTTGATGGCGCGGTGCAGTGACAGGTCCGGGTAGCGACGGATCGGTGAAGTAAAGTGGCCATAAGAGGCCAACGCCAAGCCGAAGTGGCCACGGTTTTCCGGATCGTAGATCGCCTGTTTCATCGAACGCAGCAGCATGGTTTGCAGCATTTCACGGTCCGGGCGTTCAGATACCTCGTCCATCAAAGTGGCGTAATCTTTCGGCTGCGGCTTCAGGCCGCCACCCAGCGTCAGGCCCAGCTCGCTCAACACGCTGCGCAATGCGGAAATGTGATCGTCACTTGGACGATCGTGCACGCGGAACAGCGCGGGTTCGTTATGCTTCTCGACAAAGCGTGCCGCCGCAACGTTCGCCATGATCATGCACTCTTCGATCAGTTTGTGCGCGTCATTACGTACCGTTGGTTCGACGCGTTCAATACGGCGTTCAGCGTTGAAGATAAACTTGGCTTCTTCGGTTTCGAAGGCGATACCACCGCGTTCGGCACGAGCCTGATCCAGCACTTTATACAGCGCATGCAGCTCCTGCAGGTGTTTGACCAACGGATGATACTGCTCGCGCAGCTCCTGATCGCCCTGCAAGATATGCCAGACCTTGGTGTAGGTTAAGCGCGCATGGGAGCTCATTACCGCTTCGTAGAATTTAAACGAAGACAGACGGCCCGATGCGGAGATGGTCATCTCACTCACCATACACAGGCGGTCGACCTGTGGGTTGAGCGAGCACAGGCCGTTGGAAAGCACTTCCGGCAGCATTGGTACCACTTCCGATGGGAAGTAGACCGAGGTGCCGCGGCTACGGGCTTCGTCATCCAGCGCCGTGCGCGGGCGCACATAGTAGCTGACATCGGCAATCGCGACCCACAGGCGCCAGCCACCACCGCGTTTTTTCTCGCAGTACACGGCATCATCAAAATCGCGGGCGTCTTCGCCATCAATGGTGACCAGCGGCAAGTGACGCAGATCCACACGCCCTTTCTTGGCGGCTTCCGGCACCTGCTCACTGAGGTCGGCAACCTGCTTCTCCACCTGAGGTGGCCAGGTATGCGGGATCTCATGGGTACGCAATGCGATATCCACCGCCATGCTGGTCCCCATTTTATCACCCAGGATCTCGACGATCTTGCCCACGGCTTTGGTGCGGCGCGTTGGGCGCTGGGTCAGCTCGACCACCACCATAAAGCCCATCCGCGCCCCGCTGACCGAGTCGGCAGGGATCAGAATATCGAAGCTCAGGCGGCCGTCATCCGGCACCACGAAGCCGGTACCGGCATCGGTGAAGTAGCGGCCAACAATCTGGCTGGTTTTGGGTACCAGCACGCGCACGATACGCGCTTCACGGCGGCCTTTGCGATCTTCGCCCAGCGGTTGAGCCAACACCACATCGCCGTGGATGGCCATTTTCATTTGCTCGGCGGAGAGATAAAGGTCGTCTTTACGCCCTTCAACCCGCAAGAAGCCGAAGCCATCGCGGTGACCGATCACCGTGCCACGCAGCAGGTCCAGACGCTCCGGCAGGGCATAGCACTGGCGGCGGGTAAAGACCAACTGGCCATCACGCTCCATCGCACGCAGGCGACGGCGCAGGGCTTCCAGCGCTTCTTCGCCGGATAAATTCAGTTCATTGCCCAACTCTTCGCGGCTGGCCGGCGTTTCACGTTTCGCCAAATGGGCCAGAATAAATTCGCGGCTAGGAATTGGGGATTCATATTTTTCTGCTTCTCGTTCCAGGAATGGATCTTGTGACATTGAGGTTCCTCCGTTGTCATCAGCAGGGTGTCGCTGAGCCTTGTCTTCTCAGTAACGCTTTATTCGACAAGCAAAAGCTTGTAGAGCGGTGAATTGTCTTCGACCATGTCGGCCAATGTGTGACTATCCAGCTCCTCAAGGAAATTCTTTACCGCCTGCTGGAGCACTTGCTTCAAACGGCAGGCTGGGGTGATATGACAAAAATCGCTGCTGCAGTTAACCAACGAAAGCGGCTCCAGCGCCCGCACCACGTCGCCAATACGGATGCTCTCAGCCGGTTTACCCAAGCGTATACCGCCGTTTTTACCCCGCACGGCGGTTACAAAGCCTTCACGGCTCAGCTGATTGATAATTTTTACCATATGGTTACGGGAAACCCCGTACACCTCCGTAACCTCAGAGATGCTGGTCATTTTGTCCGCAGGCAATGATGCCATATAGATCAATGCCCGTAGGCCATAGTCAGTAAAACTTGTTAACTGCACGTTTACCTCTGGGTATCTGCCGATTTTCGGCGATTTTCTTTACTATCTTATTGGATGATAAACCAGCCAGAGAGTTCGCAGCTAATTATTTAGTACATAGCCGACTCTCAACCGGAGCAACGAAAGGATTTTGTGAGGTGAAAACGCCATCGGGGAGGATACATGAGGCAAACAAACCGGGACTTGGCCCGGTTTGTTTGGTGACAGTAGAGCAAACAGATTATGCGTCGAACGGATCGCGCAGGATCATGGTTTCGCTACGGTCTGGGCCAGTAGAGATAATGTCTACCGGTACATCAGTCAGCTCTTCGATGCGTTTGATGTAGTTCAGCGCTGCCTGTGGCAGTTTGCTGTAGTCTTTCACACCAAACGTCGTTTCGCTCCAGCCCGGCATGGTTTCGTAGATTGGCTCGATACCTTCCCAACCTTCTGCAGCCAGCGGCGTGGTGGTCATTTCGCGGCCATCCGGCATGCGATAGCCCACACAGATCTTCACTTCTTTCAGGCCGTCCAGCACGTCCAACTTGGTCAGGCAGAAGCCAGACAGGGAGTTGATCTGCACGGCACGACGAACGGCAACCGCATCCAACCAGCCGGTACGGCGGCGACGGCCAGTGGTGGCACCAAACTCATTACCCTGTTTGCACAGGTATTCGCCGGTTTCGTCGAACAGTTCGGTTGGGAACGGACCTGCACCTACACGGGTAGAATAGGCTTTCACGATGCCCAGCACGTAGTCCACATAACGTGGGCCAATGCCAGAACCGGTTGCTACGCCACCAGCGGTGGTGTTGGAGGAAGTCACGTACGGATAGGTACCGTGATCGATATCCAGCAGAGTGCCCTGTGCACCTTCGAACATGATCAGATCGCCACGCTTGCGCGCACCATCCAGCAGTTCGGAGACGTCTACTACCATCCCGGTCAGGATATCGGCAATCGACAACACATAGTCAAGGGTGGTCTGGTAATCGACGGCTTCTACTTTGTAGTAGTTAACCAGCTGGAAGTTGTGGTAATCGATGATGTCTTTCAGCTTGGTGGCGAAGGTGGCTTTATCGAACAGGTCACCAACGCGCAGACCGCGACGGGCAACTTTGTCTTCGTAAGCCGGGCCGATACCACGACCGGTGGTGCCGATGGCCTTGGCGCCACGCGCTTTCTCACGCGCATTATCCAGAGCGACGTGATAAGGCAGGATCAGCGGGCAGGCTTCAGACAGTAACAGACGTTCGCGTACCGGGATGCCGCGCGCTTCGAGTTCACCCATTTCCTTCATCAACGCGTCTGGCGCCAGAACGACACCGTTGCCGATGACGCTGGTCACGTTTTCACGCAGGATACCTGAAGGAATTAAATGAAGAACGGTTTTTTCACCGTTGATAACCAGAGTGTGGCCAGCGTTATGGCCACCTTGGTAGCGCACAACATATTGAGCCCGTTCAGTCAGCAGGTCTACGACCTTACCCTTACCTTCGTCACCCCATTGGGTGCCCAGTACGACGACGTTCTTACCCATTTTAAAATCACCAGGTTGCTTAAAAATGGATTCTACCACCCTAATTCTTCAGTTTCAGCACTTTTAGCATACGATTGCGTACTTTTTCGGCTAAACTTTAAACCCCCGTGCGTGCACGCAACATGTAGTAGATCACACAGCCTGCAACCACTAATCCCCCACCAAAACGCCGCAGTGTGGCATCGGGCAGTTGCGACATCGTCTGGACCATTTTACGCCAAGCCTGTGGGAACAGCATCGGCCCCAGCCCTTCCAGCACCAAAACCAACCCAAGCGCCAGCCAGATTGTCGAATTCATCCTTCCCCCAAAAAAAGAAAGGCCCGCGTTTAAACGGGCCTTGGTTCTACCCCTATTCTTTCAAACCATGGCCTGAAAGCTATCGGGGATCGCCATCATGCTGACGTTATCTGTTGCGCGTAGCAACCGGCGACTTCATGTAGCGGAAGAAATCGCTGTCCGGGCTCAGCACCAACACGTCCTGATTGCCAGGGCCGAAGCTGGTTTCATAAGCACGCAGGCTACGGATGAAAGCGTAGAAATCCGGATCCTGGCTGAAGGCATCGGCAAACAGCTTGGCCGCTTCCGCATCGCCCGCACCGCGAGTGATACGTGCCTGACGCTCGGCTTCCGCGATGGTACGAGTCACTTCGTAGTCGGCGGTCGCTTTGAGCTTCTCAGCCTCTTCTTTACCTTGTGAACGGTGACGACGGGCTACCGCCTCACGCTCTGCACGCATACGCTGGAAGATCGCATCGGACACTTCCGCAGGCAGGTTGATCTGCTTGATACGGACGTCCACCACTTCAATACCCAGGGCTGCCATGCTGTTCGGGTTAACCGCTGGCTGTTTGCCATTGGTTTCACGCTCAACGCGGGCTGCGGCAGATGCGATAGCGTCATCGGCTTCGCTGGCGGCGGCTTCTTCGCCGTCACCCACGGTACCGGTGTTCAGCGCCTCACGCACGTCTGCCATCAGACGGCCACGGGAGTCAGTCACGATGTCACGCACGTCCAAACGGCCAATCTCGGAACGCAGACGGTCGTTGAACTTGCGTTTCAGCAGCAGTTCCGCCTGAGAAACATCACCACCACCGGTCGCCAGGTAGTAGCGGCTGAAATCACTAATACGCCATTTCAGGTAGGAGTCGACGATCAGGTCTTTCTTCTCGCTGGTCACGAAGCGATCGGCCTGGTTGTCCATGGTCTGGATACGGGCATCCAGCATTTTCACGGTTTCAATAAACGGGATCTTGAAGTGCAGACCCGGTGCATAAACCAGCGGTTTGTTTTCGCTGTCGCGCAGAACTTTACTGAAACGCAGCACGATGCCGCGCTCGCCTTCCTGAACCACAAACATTGAGGCGTAAAGGGCTACCAACACCACCGCGAGGATAACTATGAAAGACTTACGCATTGATTATTCTCTCCCTACGCGTGTGTTGTCGCTACGCTGCGCATTAGCCCGGCGTTGGTCCATGATGGAACCACTGCTGGAACTGTTAGTGCTCGCATCCGATGAAGGAGTCGAGGCTGGCGCAGGGGCGAGAAGGTTCTGTCCGGCATCTTTGCTGCCTTCGGTAACCGGCTTACCGGCACCGCGCAGCATTTGATCCAGTGGCAGCACCATCAGACTGTTATTGCCTTTGTTGTCTGCCACCAACACCTTACGGGTGTGGCTCAACACTTTTTCCATGGTTTCGAGGTACAGACGCTCACGGGTAATTTCCGGTGCGGCTTTGTACTCCGGCAACAGCTTGGCGAAACGAGCAACCTCACCCTGGGCTTCCAGAACGGTCTGGGCCTGGTAGGCGCGCGCATTTTCCAGCAGGCGCTGTGCAGCACCGTTGGCACGCGGCTGAACTTCGTTGGCGTAAGCTTCTGCTTCACGAATGGATTGCTGCTCGTTCTCACGTGCGGCGATCGCATCATCAAACGCGGCTTTCACCTCTTCCGGCGGACGTGCAGCCTGGAAGTTGACGTCCAGCAGAGTGATCCCCATTTTGTACGGACGGATGGTTTCTTCCAGTACACGCTGAGTGTCGCTACGGACGATGGTACGGCCTTCGGTCAGGATCTTGTCCATGGTGTATTTACCGATAACACCACGCAATGCGCTGTCTGTCGCCTGTCTCAGGCTGTCGTTGGCATCGGTTACGCTGAACAGATAGGCTGCCGGATCGGAAACGCGGTACTGCACGTTCATCTCGACGCGCACCACGTTCTCATCGGAAGTCAGCATCACACCGGACGCGGACAGGTCACGGACCGACTCCACGTTAACCGGGCGAACCTGATCGATAAACGTCGGTTTCCAGTTCAGACCTGGCTGCACCAGATGGCTGAATTTACCAAAGCGAGTGACCACACCACGTTCGGCTTCTTTGATGGTATAGAAACCGCTGGCGGCCCAGATCACCACCACCGCAACCGCAGCAATGCCGACAATCTTGCCACTGAAGCCCGGCCCGATTGAACCCGTTCCACCGCTGTTATTGCCGTTGGAGCCTTTGCCACCGCCGGTCAGGCTGCTCAATTTCTTGCTCAGCTTGCGGAAGATATCGTCTAAATCCGGTGGTCCTTGATCGCGACCGCCTTTATTGTTACCGCCAGAGTTGCCGCCATTATTATTGCTGCTCCCCCACGGGTCGCGGTCCTGTCCGTTATTACCGGGCTGATTCCACGCCATGTTTTAGCTCCATTATTCTGTGATTGGGTACTTCAGGCTAATGCTTAGCCCACTCTTCTATTGAGCGGGCACACAAATGTAACAGGATATGATCATACGATAAAGTTAATCAGTTCCTGTTCCTGCTTGCAGAGGCGACGCCACTCCACGATCGGCATACGCACCACCACGCCGATACTGCCGTCCTCTTCATTCCACTCTTTTTCGATCGCCTGAAGCTGGTAGAAACGGCTACGAAGACGGCCAGCCTGTGGCGGTAAGCGCAGCTCATAATGCGCGATTTCCCCCGATAAGCGCTCCGTCAACGCCTGAAATAGCAACGGGATACCTTCACCGCTGGCGGCGGACAGCCACACTCGGATCGGTAAATTTTCCTCGTTGCGATCGATACGCGGGACAAAGTCATCCAGCATATCTATTTTGTTCATCACTAACAGTGTAGGGATCTCATCCGACTCAATCTCTGCCAACACGGAGTTCACCGCTTCAATGTTTTCATCCACCCGGGTATCCGCAGCGTCGATCACATGTAACAACAGAGAGGCCTGGCGCGTCTCTTGCAGTGTCGCTTTGAACGCGGCAACAAGATCGTGCGGCAAGTGCCGGATAAAACCTACGGTATCCGCCAACACGGTATCGCCTACGTCCGCCACGTCAATGCGCCGCAGGGTAGGATCCAGGGTGGCAAATAGCTGGTCCGCCACATACACTCCGGCAGACGTAATTCGGTTAAACAGGGTTGATTTGCCGGCGTTGGTATAACCCACCAGCGATACGGTTGGCACATCGGCACGGGTACGTGCTCGTCGCCCTTGATCGCGCTGCTTCTCTACCCGCTCAAGGCGACGCAGGATCAGGCTGATACGATCGCGTAGCAGGCGACGGTCAGTCTCTAACTGGGTCTCCCCCGGCCCGCGCAGGCCAATCCCCCCTTTCTGACGTTCAAGGTGAGTCCAACCACGAACCAGACGAGTGGCAATATGACGCAATTGCGCCAACTCTACCTGCAGCTTACCTTCATGGGTACGGGCACGCTGGGCAAAGATGTCGAGAATCAACCCGGTGCGATCGATCACCCGACATTCACACAGGCGTTCGAGATTTCTCTCCTGCGCTGCGGAAAGGGCGTGATCAAACAGGACAACAGACGCGCCGCTGGCTTTCACCGCATCTGCAATTTCTTCGGCCTTTCCTTCACCGACAAAGTATTTTGGGTGAGGTGCTTTGCGGCTACCAGTAACCACTTGCAAAGCCTCAACGCCCGCAGAGGACACCAGCGATTCGAACTCACTGAGATCTTCTGTATCTTTGTCTTGCGAGAAATAGATATGAACCAGGACGGCCTGCTCACCGGCTTCATAACGGTCAAACAAGCGTGCAACCTCTCAAACGGAACAAAACCGCGAGTTTGGGGGACATAAACAGCACTGCGCTGCTTATGCACCCCGTCATGGTTGACTCGCAACGCGCTTTATTCAGCGTCATCGCTTTCCTGCTGCGGCTGTTGCGGCGCAGACGGGTTGTTACCATGGTGATAATTGCTGGTGCCGCCGCTGCTCGGGGTGTTGCTGTGGTGCGATACCGGGCGCGATGGAACAACGGTAGAGATAGCGTGCTTATAAACCATCTGGCTCACCGTGTTCTTCAACAGGATGACAAACTGGTCAAAAGACTCAATCTGGCCTTGCAGCTTAATACCATTCACCAAATAAATAGAAACCGGAACACGTTCACGACGCAATGCGTTCAGGAACGGATCTTGCAAAGATTGCCCCTTAGCCATTCTATCTTTTCCTTATTTGTTTGTTGTTTTTAACCAAGAACCTGTCGGCTCAAAATAAACGACCTAAAAAATTTGCGCGCTGAATACTCATCAATTGTACACAATCACTCAACCTATGCACTAACAACCTGTGTTACCGAGTCTAAAGCCTCTCCCGGCTTTTCACTGTCCAACCACCGAACCGACTCCCAACCCCGTAACCAGGTCATCTGGCGTTTGGCCAACTGACGTGTTGCGCAAATACCTCGAAAAACCATCTCATCGTAACTAATCTCGCCAGAAAAATATGACCACATCTGGCGATAACCGACACAGCGAATGGAAGGCAAATCCGTATGCAAATCACCCCGTGCAAAAAGTGCACGCGCTTCCGCCTCAAAACCCGCCGCCAACATCTGATTGAACCGCAGCTCGATACGTTGATGCAACAACTCCCGGCTGACTGGCGCGATCGCAAATTGGTGAACATGATACGGCAACGATTCACCCGAAATTTTAGTCAGTTCAGTTAAAGTTTTACCCGAAATCAAAAAAACTTCCAGTGCTCTGGAGAGTCTCTGTGGATCATTCGGATGAATACGTAACGCGGAAACCGGGTCTATCGCCTGCAATTGGCGGTGCAAAGCCTCCCAACCGTGTTCCGCTGCCTGCTGCTCAATCTGCTCGCGCACGGCGGGATCGGCAGAAGGTAACGGCGATAAACCTTCGAGTAACGCCTTAAAGTAAAGCATTGTGCCCCCCACCAACAGCGGAATACGCCCAGCGGCAGTAATATCAGCCATTTCGCGCAGCGCATCGGCACGAAAATCGGCTGCCGAGTACGCTTGCGCAGGATCGCGGATATCGATCAACCGGTGTGGCGCCAGGGCCAACTCTTCCGCCGAGGGTTTGGCGGTGCCGATATCCATACCGCGATAAATCAGGGCGGAATCGACACTGATCAGTTCGACGGGCAAGCGCTCACGCAGCGCCATCGCCAAGGCGGTTTTGCCTGAGGCCGTTGGCCCCATGATAAAAATGGCTGGGGGACGAGGGGTCATTTCAATTTCAGTCATGCTTAAGCGCTGCCAATGCAGCCTGCAAATCAACGGGTTGTAAAAGAGCGGCAGGAGGGGATTTGACCAGTTGCGGGCAAAGTCGTTCAACTTCTGTCAACAATTGTATCGCTTGCGAGCTGTTCCACACTTCATGTTCGCTGCCTAATTGGCTGGCGATCCAGATGGATAGCACCGTTGGCGACATCTCCTGATGTTCCGCCAGATAGCCTAACAGCTCGGGTATCAACTTTTGTAAATTTTGTTGGCGTAATGGTAAAGGTACTGCGCGCAAAGTCACACGACCGTGATCGGAT
Source organism: Serratia sp. PL7 (assembly GCF_945957435.1). Lineage (NCBI taxonomy): Bacteria > Pseudomonadati > Pseudomonadota > Gammaproteobacteria > Enterobacterales > Yersiniaceae > Serratia > Serratia sp. PL7. Next base: position 45,621 of record NZ_CAMFLB010000031.1, read on the forward strand.
TGCAGCTCCAACCCCATTTTGACCAGCAGCGCCTGATGTTGCACGCAGGCGGCCGCTTCATTTTTATTCAACGTCAGCTTAATCGGGATCAGCAGCGGCTGTGGCCGTAATCCCTCTTCAGGCGGGCAAAGCTGCGCCTGACGCAGCCAACGTTCGGCCATGGTCAGGTTCAGTAACGCCAACTGCTGACGCTGTTCCACCAGCGCATAGCTCGGCGGGCAAATCATCAGAACGCGGCCAAAACTGTGCTGACTACCGGCGAGCGGCGTTTCCTGCACGGCGTTAACCGGCGGGAACAGCGGCTGTTTTACCGTATCTGCTGGCGGCGTAGCCTGCAACAGCTTGCCATACAGCTCGCCTTCACGCTTTTGGTAACCCGCACCGGCCTGATAGGCTGGCTGCGGGGCACGTTCACGGGCAGCGGAGGGTTCAGCAGGCTGACGTTCACGCTGTGGCGCAGGCTGGGAGAAGTGGTTGCCACCGGCGGCAACGCGGTTCTCCGGCTGCCAAACGGGAGCCTCCTGCTCTGAGGACTCTTCAGCCAATGGCAACGCGACATTACCCGCCTGCTGCAACACCGTAGTAACCGCCTGGTAGATAAAGTCATGTACCAGCCGAGCCTGATGAAAACGCACCTCATGCTTGGCCGGATGGACGTTGACATCCACCTGATGCGGATCCACTTCCAGATACAGCACATAGGCAGGCAACTGATCGTCTTTCAACTGATCCTGATACGCCTGACGAATGGCATGATTAATCAGCCGATCGCGCATCATCCGGCTGTTGACGTAGCAATACTGCATTTCGCCAAGCTGGCGCGCCCCTTGCGGATCCGCCACCCAGCCGCGGATGCTGAGATCGCCATGCTGCCAGGAAATCGCCAACGCATGCTGCAAGAAGGCGGGGCCACAAATGCTGGCCAGACGCCGCTCATGCTGGCTTTCTTCTTTTGCCGCGCGATACTGACGCATCAGCTTGCCGTTATGGCTGAGGTTGATCGCCACATCGAAACGCGCCAGCGCAATGCGCCGCACCACTTCGTCGATATGGCCAAATTCGGTTTTTTCGGTGCGCATGAACTTGCGCCGTGCGGGGGTGTTGTAAAACAGATCGAGCACTTCGAGCGTGCTGCCCACCGGATGAGCTGCCGGTTTGACGGTGACCGCCTGATCGCGCCCTTCCGCGTAGGCTTGCCAGGCTTCGCTCTGTTCCGCCGTGCGTGAGGTCAACATCAGACGGGACACCGAGCTGATACTGGCCAACGCTTCGCCGCGAAAGCCCAGGCTGACTATGGCCTCCAGATCGTCCAGCGTACTGATCTTACTGGTGGCATGGCGCGCCAGGGCCAAGGCCAGGTCGGCTTTGGCAATGCCGCAGCCGTTATCACGGATGCGGATCAGTTTGGCCCCGCCGCGTTCGATATCAATATCAATCCGCGTTGCCCCAGCATCCAGGCTATTTTCTACCAGCTCTTTGACCACCGACGCAGGCCGTTCGACCACTTCTCCGGCGGCAATCTGGTTGGCTAGCTGTGGCGGTAACACCTGGATAGACATGGGGCTCCCTCTGTTGTTGGCATCAAGCCTACGGAATGATCAGCGTCCGATCCAGCGGCGCAACATCCGACTTTAATTTGTTAACCCGTTTAAGCTCGCTGACGCTGACGCCATATCGCGCGGCGATGGATGACAGCGTATCACCGCGAGTCACCTTATGTTTGCTCGGTTTGGTGCTTTTTGCCTTGGCCTGAACCGGTACTGCCGCCGTTTTCCCAGCGGGGACCTTCAGACGCTGACCAACCCAGACGCCGTCTTTTTTCAGCTTGTTCAGCTCACGTAGCGCCGCCATGCTGGTGCCATAGCTATCGGCAATGCCGGAAAGCGTTTCCGCCCGCTTCACCACATGGATCTGCGTTTTTCCTACGCTGGCGCTACTTCTGGCCGGGCTGGTCACCGGCTCAGGCTGTCTGAGATCGTCTGTCGTGGAGTTAACCGCCGCTGCGACGTCCAGCGGGCGGTTTTCCACCTTTGGGTCGGCTTGTAGCGGATGCGCCAGGAAATAACTGCGCAGGCCGTTGTGGATCGCCCGTGCAATTTTATCCTGATATGCGCTACTGCCCAGCAGTCGCTCCTCCGTGCTATTACTGATAAACCCGGTTTCCACCAGCAGCGATGGAATATCCGGTGAACGCAGCACTCCCAGGCTGGCGTGTTCCGGACGGCGTTTGTGCAATGAACCTACGACCTGTAACTGTTGCAAGACCTTAACGGCCACGTCATAACCGACGCGCTGCGAATGACCGAACTGCAGATCCAGCACCGCCTGGCTCAGGTAAGGGTCGGCCTGGCTGTTGGCCAACAGATCGCCCGCGCCACCCAGCAGTTCGGACTGTTTCTCATGCTGTTCCAACCAACCGGCCATCTCGCTGTTAGCCCGGCGATTGGACAATACCCAAACCGAAGCCCCTTTGGCACTGCGATTCGGCGCGGCATCCGCGTGGATAGACACCAACACGTTGGCCCCCTGCTTGCGCGCCACGTCTGAACGGCCCATCACCGAAATAAAATAATCCCCGTTACGCGTCATCACCGCTTTAAACATCGGATCGGCATCCAACAACGCACGTAGGCGATGCGCGATGGCAATAGTGACGTTTTTCTCTTTCAGACCGTTTGGCCCGATAGCGCCAGGATCTTGCCCACCGTGGCCTGCGTCGATCGCCACCACCACCCGATCGCCAGAACCGGCCGACACTCGGCTGCTACGTGGGGTAATGCTGGTTGCCGTGCCTGATACCGCAGCCGACTTCGGAGTAAATGGATTGGCGTTACTCGACGTAACCGGTGCTTTACGCACTGGCTCAGTCACCACCGGCACAGGCACCGGTGCCTTACGGACAGTGTTTGTCGTCGTTTTGGCTTCTGAGGTGATGGTGAAGACGACGATGTAACTGTTGCCCTCTTGACGCGTCGCCACACGGGTTTTGGCACGTTGGGTTAAATCAAACACCAAGCGTACGCTTTGTGCATCTTTCGGCTTACTGGAACGAATGCTTTTTACCAGGTTTTGGCCGCTGAAGTTCAACGGCAGGCCGCCCACTTTGCCCGTTTGATTCACGTCCAGGACCACCCGTTCTGGACCATGTATGGTTGAGAAGCTATACGAGGGAGGGCCAGTAAAGCTCACTGACACCGTGGCTTCACGCTGAGCATTGGTCACTTTGACGTCGGAGAGGGACGATGCCGCCCAGGCACCAAACGGCCCCAGCAACGCGAGCAAGGCAATCACAGCAAATCTTCTTAACCCATACATCATTGCTGCGTCATCCTTGTTGCCTCTGAATACTTTCCAATAATTGTTCGCCATAGGCGGAAACCGCCTGGAGCTTCGCCTGACGCCCTTCGTCTTGGTAACTGAGATGCAGTTCCAGATCGGGATCGGGCAGCACGCCGGTACCCTGCTGCGGCCACTCCACCAGGCAAATCGAGTCCTGGGCAAAATAGTCGCGGATACCCATAAATTCGAGTTCTTCCGGGTCAGCCAGGCGATAAAGATCAAAGTGATAGACCGCCAGCGGTTGCAGCGCATAAGGTTCCACCAGCGTATAGGTTGGGCTTTTCACATTGCCCTGATGGCCTAACGCCTGCAAAAAGCCGCGGCTGAAGGTGGTTTTACCGGCACCCAAATCCCCATAAAGATAAATCACGCTGGCACGATCGCACGCCTGGGCCAGGACGGCCCCCAGTGCGACTGTGGCTGCCTCATCCGGCAGCGGTAAAACGAGTTCTTTCATTCGATAATGTCTATTTTGCCAACTCAGGGTTAACGTAATGAGGGATCACCGCCAGCAGATCGGTGGCCAGTAATCCCCTTGTTCCTTGTTTTGCAGCAACATGATCCGCCGCTGCGCCGTGCACTACGCAGCCCGCGCAGGCAGCATCATATAGCGGCAACTTTTGCGCCAACAAACCGCCAATGATACCCGACAGCACATCTCCCATGCCACCGGATGCCATGCCAGCATTGCCAACGTCGGCGATCGCCATCTGTCCATGCTCATCAGCGATCAAGGTCCCTGCGCCTTTCAGCACCACAACGCCGCCGTATTGCGCGACCAACCTGCGGGTTGCAAGTAAGCGATCACTCTCAATATCAGCGGTGCGGCAGCTCAATAATCGCGCGGCTTCACCAGGATGCGGGGTAATAATACGATTCTGACGCTTCTCGGGGTGTAATGCCAGTAAGTTAAGCGCATCAGCGTCCCATAATGTTGGTTTATCACTGGCTTGCAGCTGTTGCAACGCATTGCGGCCCCAATCGCCCTGGCCAAGCCCCGGGCCAATCACGACCACATCAGCCCAATCCAGCGCCTGTTGTAGAATATCGTCACTCAGGCGCTGCACCATCAACTCAGGCCGGGCGGTCAGCAGCGGCCCAATGTTCTCACTGTGAGTAAGCACTCGCACCAGTCCAGCCCCGGCACGCAGTGCGGCTTCCGCAGCCATGCGGATAGCTCCGCCAAAACCGTGATCGCCACCGACCAACAGTAAACGACCATGATCCCCTTTATGAGAACAAGGACGGCGAGGCTTCAGCCACCTGGCCAAATCGCCAGCCGTAATACGCTCGATCTGTGGAGACTGTGTTGCCAACCAATCCACCAGTCCTAGCGTACTGTAATGCAGTTGCCCCACCCAATCACGCGCCTGCCCGGTCAGCAACCCTGGTTTGAGTGCAATAAAAGTCAGCGTATGTGCCGCACGGATCGAGACTCCCGGCACGGCTCCGCTTTCAGCCAGCAGGCCTGAAGGGATATCCAAAGCCACCACTGGCGCATCGGCTCGGTTGGCCGCCTCGATCAGCGCATCATAGGGCGCTCTGGGGGCCGCCCCCAACCCGGTGCCTAACAATCCATCAATGATGAGATCAACATCCTCTGGCCAACGGCTGGTCGCGGGCAGGACTTCTCCGCCGCTTTCCAGCCAGGCTTGCCGGGCAGTGGCGGCCTCTGGTGGCAATGGACGAACGCCTTCGCAGGCAATGAGCGTCACCTTGATGCCCGCAGCACGGGCCAGACGAGCAACCACATAACCATCGCCACCGTTATTGCCATGCCCACACAGCACCAGCCAATGCCTGCTGGCCGGATAGCGGTCGCACGCCAGCTCATAAGCCGCCGCACCGGCACGCTGCATTAACGAATACAAAGAGAGGCCAAGCGTTGCGGCAGCAGCAGGTTCTGCCTGGCGGATCCAGTCTGCAGACCAAACAGAGTGTGGTAAACTGGAACAGTATTGTTTCTCACTATGGCCCGTCATGACACACCCCCTCGATCTCGATCAACTCGCCCAACATATCAAGCAATGGGGGCAATCGCTAGGATTCCAGCAAGTGGGGATCTGCGATACCGATCTCAGCGCGGAAGAACCCAGATTGCAGGCGTGGCTGGATAAGCAATACCACGGCGAGATGGAGTGGATGGCACGCCACGGCATGATGCGTGCACGGCCACATGAATTATTACCCGGCACGCTGCGGGTGATCAGCGTGCGCATGAACTATCTGCCCGCGAAAGCCGCGTTCGCCAGTACGTTAAAAAACCCGCAGTTGGGCTACGTTAGCCGTTATGCGCTGGGGCGTGATTATCACAAGCTGCTTCGCCAACGGCTAAAAAAACTCGGCGATCAAATCCAGGCTTATTGCGGTGAACTGAATTTCCGGCCCTTTGTGGATTCGGCCCCCATCATGGAGCGAGCCTTGGCCTCAAAAGCCGGCATCGGATGGGTTGGTAAACACTCACTGATCCTCAACCGCGACGCTGGTTCCTGGTTTTTCCTGGGCGAGTTGTTAATCGATTTGCCCCTGCCGGTGGATAAGCCGCAGGAAGAGCAGTGTGGCCGCTGTGTCGCCTGCATCACCACTTGCCCCACCGGTGCGATAGTTGCCCCTTACACCGTCGATGCCCGGCGCTGCATCTCCTACCTGACCATCGAGCTGGAAGGCGCTATTCCAGAAGAATTCCGCCCTCTGATGGGCAATAGAATCTACGGCTGCGACGATTGCCAGCTCATTTGCCCTTGGAACCGCTTCTCGCAGTTGACGGATGAAGACGATTTCAGCCCCCGCGCTGCGCTGCATGCTCCGCAACTGATCGAGCTGTTTGGCTGGAATGAGGAGAAGTTTCTCCGTATCACCGAAGGCTCTGCCATCCGACGTATCGGCCATTTGCGCTGGTTACGCAATATCGCGGTAGCACTCGGCAACGCCCCTTATCTGGATCAGATCGTTATCAGCTTGCAGACTCGGCAAGGTCAGGATCCGATGCTGGACGAGCACATCAATTGGGCACTGGCTCAACAGCTTGCACGCCGTGAAGCCCTGGCGGTTGAGGTGCAGACTACGCAGAAAAAACGTTTAATTCGGGCGGTCGAGAAAGGATTACCGAGGGATGCTTAGAAAACCCTCAGACTCTCCCTGTGGATTTGTGCATAAAAATAAAAATGCGTTGTCTTTCAAGCGTCACAAAAAGAGCAAGTGATCGAGATAACGTTTTATAAGAAATAAATATTGATGATTATCAATGAGATATAAATTTCATTTGTACAACGTTGCAATTTTGCACAGAAGGTATTATGTACAGAAACTGTGGATAACTCTGTTCACAACATATTTTCTGAGTATGTATAACCGAGCGAAAGTCACACCGGAAGCGGCGTAGGATTGAATGTAAACTGGAGATAAAATTGGAGCGGGAAACGAGACTCGAACTCGCGACCCCGACCTTGGCAAGGTCGTGCTCTACCAACTGAGCTATTCCCGCATTGATATGCTTGAAGCATCCGGCCAACAATGAACAACATGGCCTTTGAAATTTTTGGAGCGGGAAACGAGACTCGAACTCGCGACCCCGACCTTGGCAAGGTCGTGCTCTACCAACTGAGCTATTCCCGCGTCGCATGGGTACTACTTTAACTACTTTTTCTTCATCATGCTACATCAAGCAGCATTGTTGAATTTGGAGCGGGAAACGAGACTCGAACTCGCGACCCCGACCTTGGCAAGGTCGTGCTCTACCAACTGAGCTATTCCCGCCCGGCGTAACGATGGTGAATGGAACGAAATTCTTCATCGGTACGGGGTGCGCATTATACGAGAAATCCTTTTCGCCGCAAGCCCCTGAAAGCAAAAAAACGCGAATTTTGTCTGATTGCTGCTTTAAGCACCGAAATGGTGAATTTTCATGCCGGGATAGGTAAAAACCTGCTTTGCGGGCAACCAAGGTCAGGATTTGGTCCCTCATCACGGTGAACGACCAATAGATCGAATCACAGCGACTTACGCTTGGAAAAATAATGGGCGGGTGAATCGCCAAAACACCGTCTGAACATCGCGATAAAGTTGCTGGGGGTCGCATACCCCAGAGCATCAGCAATACTGCTCACAGCCATACCATTAGCCAGCATTTCCAACGCGTGGGACAACCTTGCCTGTTGACGCCATTGTGCAAAGCTGTTGCCCGTCTCGGCCATAAACAAACGCGACAGGGTGCTAGGCGAAAGCCCTCCCCAAGCCGCCCAGGCTTGCAAGGTCCGGGTGTCATCAGGCGCGGCAAGGATCGCATTGGTGATCCGCAATAAGCGCCGGTCGGTAGGCATTCTCAAATGCAGCGGCTGATGAGGCGAACGCCGGATTTCATCCAACAGCACAGCAATCATTCGCTCCTGTTCAACTTGCAAAGTCTCTTCAAACGACCAAGACACCGCGCGGCGTACTAACGCATTCATCAACTCACTGATGCCAATCACACAGGGTTGATCGGGCAAGTCTTTGCTCGCATCAGGCGTAATCAGCACCGTCCAGCCGCTCATGACGCCGCTGATGCTGACTTTGTGCGGCTCGTGTGAAGGTATCCAGCCGGCACGATTCGGTGGTAACAGCCAGGAGCCCTGCCTGGTGCGAACATGCAACAAGCCGTTCTCCACGCAGAACAGCTGCCCCCGCAAATGCTGGTGCCAATCGTATTCACGCGTCCCCAGACGAAACTCAAGACCCGGATCGTCTTCACCCCACATAGCGATCAGTGAAGGGCCATCGGCACGTTCACTGAGGTCGGATGGATGATTGGCAAGCAATGCTACCGTCATGATTGTTTCTCATTATTTTTAGCATAAATAACGTTATCCAACTTTTCGACAGTTGTCCATTATTCATACTTTCTCCGCTCTTTGACCAACCAGAGGCCCCCTAATGAACGATGTTAAGACCACTCCCCCCACCCCTGCGAGCAGTAAACGCCCTTGGCTACTGTATTTACTGGGGGCAGCCTGTCTGCTTACCGCTATCCTCTGGGGAGGATGGTATGGTGCGTATGGTCGCTGGTATGCCAGCACCGATAACGCCTATGTTCAGGGGGATGTCGTACAGATCACGCCACAGTTTCATGGCACCGTGGTCTCCATCAACGTCGATGATGGCGAATTGGTGTTCGCTGGCGATACGCTGATTAAGCTTGATCCTGGTGACAGCCAACTGGCACTGGACAATGCCGAGGCCCATCTGGCTAACGTGGTGCGAAAAGTACGTGGTTTGTATAGCGCGGTCACCGGTGCCAAGGCCGAAATCGCTGTCCGCCAAGCCACGCGGGACAAAGCTCGCGCCGATTACCAACGACGCCGTGCCCTTACCCTTTCTGGTGCCATATCTAAAGAGGAATTAGCCCATGCCAACAACGCCTTTCTGGAAGCACAGAGCGCGCTCGACGCTATCGAGCAACAGTACCAGCAAAATCTCTCATTAGTTGATAACACCAGCCTGACTTCACACCCCGAAGTGCTGGCAGCAATAGCGGCATTGCGTATCGCTTTCCTCGATCGCTCACGCACCACCATCGTCGCCCCAGTCACGGGGTATGTCGCCAAACGTAAGGTGCAGTTGGGCCAGAGAGTACAGCCAGGCGAAGCGCTGATGGCCGTCGTGCCACTGGATAAAGTCTGGGTCGAGGCTAATTTCACTGAGGCTCAACTGCGTGATATTCGCATCGAACAACCGGTAGAGATCTATGCCGATGTCTATGGCAAAACCATACGCTATAACGGCCAGGTACAGAATTTGGGTATTGGCACCGGTGCCGCATTCGCGCTGCTGCCAGCACAGAATGCCACGGGGAACTGGATCAAAATCGTTCAGCGTGTACCGGTACGGATCTCCCTAACTCAGCCCGAGCAGCTCATTAACCATCCGCTACGCATTGGGTTGTCCATGCAGGTCAATGTGGATCTGCATGATCGTAACGGTGCGTTATTAGCCCAACAATCGCCAGAGCCCTTGTTGGCGACCGATGTCTACCGCGATCAACTGAGTCAGTCAGACGCCTTGATCGAACGGATCGTTAAGGCTAATGGGGGGCATTTATGAGCTCCACGACCCCCGCCCAGGATTTCCGTCCCCCCAGCCTCAACTGGACCACCTTTGGCCTGGCTTTGGCGGTCTTTATGTATGTGCTTGATGGCACTATCGCCAATGTCTCCTTGCCGACCATCGCCGGTAATCTGGGAGCCAGCAGTAGCCAAAGCGCCTGGGTGATTACCAGTTTTGCCGCCAGCAACGCGATTGCCTTGCCACTCACGGGTTTTCTGGTGCGTCGCATTGGCCAGCTGCGGCTATTTCTCTGGTCAATGGGATTGTTCACTGCCGCCTCATTAGCGTGCGGAATGGCCATCAATATGGAAATGTTAATTCTCTGCCGCGTGTTTCAAGGGGCCGTGGCGGGGCCACTGATCCCGACAACCCAAGCGCTGATGTTGTCGATTTACCCGCCAGAAAAACGAGGTTATGCCCTGTCCATGATCGCCATGGTCACCGTAGTCGCTCCGGTTGCGGGCCCCTTGCTCGGTGGGTGGATCACCGATTTTTATTCATGGCGCTGGACCTTCCTGATCAATATTCCGGTCGGCATTTTTGCCTGTACTCTGGTTGCCAGCCAAATGCATGGCCGCCCCGAGAGCACCATGCGTGCCAAGGTGGATCGCGTTGGGCTAGTCGCGTTGATCCTGGGGGTGGGCGCACTGCAGATCTTGCTGGATAAAGGCAACGAAGAGGATTGGTTCAATTCATCCCAGATCGTCGTGCTGGCTATCGTCGCCGTAGTCAGCTTGCTGTTTTTTGTTATCTGGGAACTGACCGACTCACAGCCGATCGTCAATCTGCAGCTATTCCGTCATCGCAATTTCCGGGTGGGTACGCTTGCACTGATCGGTGCCTATTCCGCTTTTTACGCCACTAACGTCATCATGCCACTTTGGCTACAGCGAACCTTGGGCTACCCCCCTATCTGGGCAGGGTTGGCCGTAGCCCCCATGGGGATTTTGCCGCTGCTGCTGATGCCCTTTATGGGCAAATATGCGTCACGTTTCAACATGCGCTGGCTGGTGTGCGGGGCTTTCTTACTGCTGGCCACAGCCTCTTTCCTACGTTCAGGCTTTGTCATTGAGATTGATTTCCAGCATATCGCACTGATCCAACTGTTGCAGGGGTTAGGGCTGGCACTGTTTATCATGCCGATCAACGCCATCTTGCTCTCCGACCTCAAACCGAACGAGATCGCGGCTGGCTCAGGGCTTGCCACCTTTATGCGTACGTTAGGTGCCAGCCTGGCGGTCTCCATTACGACCTTGATGTGGGATCGCCGTGCGGTTTCCCATCACGCCCAATTAGGCGAATCCCTGACCGTTTACGATCAAGAGACTCGTCAGGCGGTCACAACTTTAGGGCTGGGCCAGGCGCAGTCAGGCTATGAACGGCTGAATAACCTGGTCTCCGAACAGGCCGCACAGATCGCCTTCAATGATATTTCTTATGCGCTGGCTGGCGTGTTTCTGCTAGCCATCGTGCTGGTCTGGTTTGCCAAACCGCCCTTCGTCCCTAAAGCCAAACCCTAGATCCACGCAATAGAAAAGGGGGCGTGGATTAATCCTCCGCCCCCTTTTATGAAATTGATGCCGACTACAGCTGAATAAAATGCTCGCGGTAGTACGCCAGTTCCGCAACGGATTCGCGGATATCATCCAACGCCTGATGGGTGCCCTGCTTCTTGAAACCTGGCAGGATCTCCGGTTTCCAGCGGCGCGCCAGCTCTTTCAAAGTGCTGACATCCAGATAGCGATAGTGGAAGTAGGCTTCCAGCAGCGGCATATAGCGGAACAGGAAACGGCGATCCTGGCCAACGCTGTTGCCACAGATTGGTGATTTACCTGCTGGCACCCACGCTTGCAGGAAAGCAATAGTGGCCAGTTCGGCGGCACGATCGTCATGCTGGCTGGCTTTCACACGCTCCACCAGCCCACTGCCGGTATGCGTGCGCACATTCCAGTCATCCATCAGCGCCAGTTGCTCATCTGATTGATGCACTGCGATCACCGGTCCTTCGGCAAGGATATTCAAATTGGCATCGGTCACCAACGTCGCGATCTCGATAATACGATCGCGTTCAGGGTCCAACCCGGTCATCTCCAGATCGATCCAAATCAGGTTGTTTTCGTTTCCTGTCATGATTTTTCCTGCGTATAAAGCCGAAAGATAAACAAACCACGGGCAAGCCCGCGGCTAATGCCAGCGTGCGTGGCGGCCAAGAACGGTTATTTAATATAAAATAGCGTGTATCATAGCCTTTTTGCTCGCCCCGAGCGATAAATGCCGATTCAAGTGAGGCTCAGTGAGTAAGAACAAACTGTCCAAAGGTCAAGAACGCCGCGTACAGGCCAACCATCAGCGTCGCCTAAAGCGTACTGACAACAAGCCGGAGCTGGATGATTCCCAATTGGGCGAACCGCAGGACGGGATCGTCATCAGCCGCTTTGGCATGCATGCAGACGTGGAAGCCGCAGACGGCGTCCAGCATCGCTGCAACATTCGCCGCACCCTACGTTCGCTGGTTACCGGCGATCGCGTGGTCTGGCGCCCTGGCGTAGGCACTCATGCGGGGGTCAAAGGCATCGTAGAAGCGGTGCATGAACGCACCTCGGTGCTGAACCGCCCTGATTTCTACGACGGCGTTAAACCCATCGCCGCCAATATCGATCAGATCGTCATCGTGTCGGCCATTTTGCCCGAACTTTCACTCAACATGATCGATCGCTACCTGGTCGCCTGCGAAACGCTGCAAGTCGAGCCGCTGATCGTGCTCAACAAGATCGACCTGCTGGACGCCGAAGCGCGTAAGGTGGTCGACGGAATGATGGACATCTATCGCCATATTGGCTATCGCGTTCTCGAAGTATCCAGCCAGACCCGCGAAGGGATGGAAGCCTTTGAACAGGCACTGGTCGACCGTATCAGCATCTTTGCCGGGCAGTCCGGCGTGGGCAAATCCAGCCTGTTGAACGCTCTGCTGCCGCAGACGGAAAAGCAAATTCTGGTAAATCAGGTTTCCGACGTCTCCGGCCTGGGGCAACATACCACCACGGCGGCGCGGTTGTATCACTTCCAACATGGCGGTGATGTTATCGACTCCCCTGGCGTGCGTGAATTTGGTCTGTGGCATCTGGAGCCAGAGCAGGTCACCCAGGCCTATGTCGAATTCCGTGACTATTTAGGCGGTTGTAAATTCCGCGACTGCCGCCACGATACCGATCCGGGCTGCGCCATTCGCGCCGCGATGGAAAGTGGTGCCATAGCCAAAGAGCGTTTCGACAACTATCACCGCATCCTGGAAAGCATGGCGCAGGTTAAAACCCGCAAAAACTTCTCGGACGCAGATAACTGATCCACAGTGCGGGGGTGGCGCTAATCGCACTCCCCGCCCTTATACCCCCTTTCAAGAGGTTAATGTGCTGGATAGCATCAAGATTAAATTACAGTATTGGCTGCCAAAGCTGGCGTTAACCCGCCTGGCGGGCTGGGGCGCAGATAAAAAAGCCGGTTGGCTGACGAAGCTGGTGGTAAAAGCGTTTGCCCGCTATTACCGCGTACAGATGCAGGAAGCACAGAACCCGGATTTAGCCTCCTATGCCACGTTCAATGAATTCTTCGTTCGCCCATTACGTGATGGCGCACGCCAGATCGTAGCGGAGCCTCACGTGCTGACACTGCCAGCAGATGGTGCCATCAGCCAGCTCGGGGCGATCCGCGACGATCAAATTTTCCAGGCCAAAGGCCATAATTACACGCTGGAAGCCCTGTTGGCTGGCAACTACCTGTTAGCGGAGCCTTTCCGTAACGGCCTGTTCGCCACCACCTATCTGGCGCCAAGCGACTATCACCGTGTCCATATGCCATGTGACGGCGTACTGCGCGAAATGATCTACGTGCCGGGCGATTTGTTCTCGGTTAACCCGCTGACCGCCGCCAACGTGCCGAATCTGTTTGCGCGCAATGAGCGCGTGATCTGCGTATTCGATACCGCCTTTGGGCCGATGGTGCAGATCCTGGTCGGGGCGACTATTGTGGGCAGCATCGAAACCGTCTGGGCCGGTACCGTCACGCCACCCCGCGAAGGCATCATCCGCCGCTGGACCTATCCAGCCGAAGGCATGGAAGGCGCGATCCAACTGGTTAAAGGTGAAGAGATGGGCCGCTTCAAACTCGGTTCCACGGTCATCAACCTGTTCACACCTGGCAGCGTGCAGTTCGCTCCGCACCTGAACAACGGCACCGTAACCCGGATGGGCCAGGCTTTTGCTGAAGCCACAGCTGCACCAGACGCCACCTTCGAAGGGAATTAATGCTGTGCGCCTGATTATCGCTTTATTGCTCAGCCTGCTACTGATCCAGCCGGTTCTCGCCGCCGCGATCCCCAACGAGTCCCAGTTACGGCAAGAACTGAAGCTGGCCGAGGGCAATAAAAACGCGCCTAATCAGGCGGAAGTGGTTGAGGCGCTGCAAAGCGCCATCAACTGGCTCACCGAACGCAAAGAGTCGCAGGAAAATTCACAGCAGTATCAGCGGGTTATTGACGATTTCCCGAAGATGACGCAGGAGCTGCGCCGCCAGCTCACCCTCGAAGAAACCAAAATCCTGCCCAACGGCGAAAACCTGCCCGCCAGCGATCTGGAACAGTTAATTCTGCAAACCAGCAGTCAACTGCTGGAACAGGCCCGCCTGTTGCAACAGGAGCAGGACCGGACACGCGAGATCAGCGACTCTCTCAGCCAACTGCCACAGCAACAAACCGAAGCCCGGCGAGCGTTAACGGAAGTTCAGCGCCGCCTACAGGCTCAGGGCAATAACCAAACCACGCCATTGGCACTGGCGCAGCTTGCCCTGTTACAGGCAGAGGCAGCGGCACGTAAAGCGAAAGTGGATGAGCTGGACCTGGCTCAACTCTCGGCCAATAACCGCCAGGAACTGGCGCGGATGCGTGCCGATGTCTACAAAACGCGGCATGAAAAAATTGATGTCCAGTTACAGGCGCTACGTAACAACCTCAACAGCCAACGCCAGCGAGAAGCGGAACGGGCGCTGGAAAAAACCGAGCAATTGGCCGAGCAGAATGGCGATTTACCCGCCAGCCTGCGCAAGCAGTTGCAAATCAACCGTGAACTTTCTGCTGCGCTGAACGATCAGGCGCAACAGATGGATCTGATCTCTTCCCAACAGCGCCAGGCCGCCGCACAAACGCTGCAGGTACGCCAGGCGTTGAGCACCATCATTGAGCAGTCCCAATGGTTGAGCGCCTCTACTGCGCTGGGGGAAACCCTGCGCGCCCAGGTCGCCATTTTGCCAGAAATGCCAAAACCCCGGCAGTTGGACAGCGCCATGGCCGATTTGCGCGTTCAACGCCTGAATTTTGAAAACCAACTGGAAAGCCTGCCACAGCGAGCCAAAGAGTTTAAACAAGATGACGGTAGCCCGCTGACCAGCGCCCAGCAGCGTATCGTCGATGCCCAGCTACGCACCCAGCGTGATCTGTTGAATTCGCTGCTGTCCGGCTGCGATACCCAGATCCTTGAGCTGACCAAGCTGAAGGTGGCCAACACCCAGTTGGTTGATGCGCTGAACGAAATTCAGGATGCAGCGCACCGGTACCTGTTCTGGGTGCCAGACATCAGCCCTATCACCCTGTCGTATCCGCTCAATGTGGCACAGGATCTGACCCGTGTATTGTCATTGGATACCCTGACGCAGCTCAGTGGCGCCTTCGTGATGATGGTCACTAGCCGGGAAACCTTGATCCCGCTGTTTGGCGCGGTGCTGTTGGTGATTTTCAGCATCAGTTCGCGTAAGCATTACCATGCGTTCCTGGCACGGGCCAGCAGCAGAGTAGGCAAGGTCACGCAAGATGAATTCCTGCTGACGTTGCGTACCGTATTTTGGTCGATCCTGGTGGCCTTACCGCTGCCGGTATTGTGGGCAGCGCTGGGCTTCGGCTTGCAAAATGCCTGGCCGTATCCGGTTGCTGTCGCCATCGGTGAGGGCGTCACCGCCACGCTGCCAGTGCTGTGGATCTGTATGATCAGCGCCGCCTTCGCCCATCCGCAAGGGTTGTTCATCGTGCATTTCCGCTGGCCGGTGAAACAGGTTTCCCGCGCCATGCGTTATTACCAGATGTCGATCTGGCTGATCGTGCCGTTGATTATGGCGCTGATCACCTTCGACAATCTCAACGATCGCGAATTCGCCAATACCCTTGGCCGCCTGTGCTTCATTCTGCTCTGTCTGGCGCTGGCGCTGGTCACCAACAGCTTGAAGCGGGCAGGTATTCCACTCTATCTGGATAACAAAGGCTCCGGCGAAAACCTGATTAATACCGCGTTGTGGGGGCTGTTGCTTTCCGCACCGCTGATTGCCGCTCTGGCTTCCACCGTCGGCTATCTGACCACCGCACAGAAACTGCTGGCACGCCTGGAGACCTCGGTTGCCATCTGGTTCCTGCTGTTGGTGATTTACCACATTATCCGCCGCTGGATGCTGATCCAACGCCGCCGCATCGCCTTTGACCGTGCCAAACAGCGCCGTGCCGATATCCTGGCGCAACGTGCCAAAGGCGAAGAAGAATCCTCACATACCCCGAACAGCATCGAAGGTGCGATTGAGGTGGATGAGACGGAAATCGATCTGGACGCCATCAGCGCCCAGTCGCTGAGGTTGGTGCGTTCGATCCTGACGATGGTGGCACTGGTCTCGGTGATCGTCCTGTGGTCAGAGATCCACTCGGCCTTCGGCTTCCTGGAAAATATCAAGCTCTGGGATGTCAACTCCACGGTGAATGGCATTGATATCGCTCAGCCAATCACCTTGGGGGCACTGCTGATCGCCATTCTGGTGCTGATCGTCACCATGCAGCTAGTGCGTAACCTGCCAGCGTTGCTCGAGTTGGCGGTGTTGCAGCACCTGGATCTGACGCCCGGCACCGGCTACGCCATTACCACCATCACCAAATACCTGTTACTGCTGTTCGGGGCGATCCTCAGCTTTTCCTGGATCGGTATCGAGTGGTCGAAACTGCAATGGGTGGTCACCGCGCTCAGCGTGGGCTTGGGCTTTGGTATGCAGGAGATCTTCTCCAACTTTATTTCAGGCCTGATCATTCTGTTTGAAAAACCGATCCGCATCGGCGATACGGTGACGATCCGTAACCTGACGGGCACCGTCACCAAGATCAATACTCGTGCCACTACCATTTCAGACTGGGATCGCAAAGAGATTATCGTGCCTAACAAGGCCTTTATCACCGAACAGTTTATCAACTGGTCGCTGTCGGACACGCTGACCCGTGTGGTGCTGACCGTCCCGGCACCGGCAGAGGCGAATACGGAAGAAGTGACCAAGATCCTGATCGACTCGGCCGAACGTTGCTCACTGGTGCTGGATAACCCAACACCGGAAGCCTATCTGGTCGATCTGCAACAGGGTATTCAGATCTTCGAACTGCGTATCTATGCTGCCGAAATGGGCCACCGCATGCCGTTACGCCATGAGATCCACCAGTTGATCCTGGCGGGTTACCGTGAACACGGCATCACGCTGCCATACCCACCGTTCCAGGTTCGCACCGAGACGCTGTCGCGCATGACCAGTAATGGCCGCACGCCGCCTTCAACCCCACCGCGCAATACACGCCGCGAGTCAGGCGGGCTATAAAAGCAAAAAGGGTTCGGCAAGCCGAACCCTTTTTCATGGAGGCGAAAACGTTATGCCCGGCTGACCGGAAACGCGATCACTTCGCTCAGGCTTTCGGCTCCCAACGCCAGCATCACCAAACGATCGACGCCCAATGCCACGCCAGCACACTCCGGCATGCCATGCTTCAAAGCATCCAGCAGGTTGTTATCAATCGGGTGCTCCGGCAAGCCACGCGCCACGCGTTTGCGATTGTCCTGGGTAAAGCGCTGGCGCTGCTCATCGCCGTCGGTCAACTCGCGAAAACCATTCGCCAACTCAAGGCCTTTGAAATAAACCTCAAACCGCTCTGCGACACGGTGATCTTCGGTGCTGATCTCTGCCAACGAGGCCTGTGATGCCGGGAAGTGGTAAACGAATGCCGGTTTATCACGGCCGATATGGGGTTCGACACCCACGGTAAACAGCAGTTGCAGCAAGGTATCGCGATCTTCTTCCGTATCGGCAATGTTGCTCAGATCGAGCTTGGCCGCAGCCTCGCGCAGCTGCGCCTTCTCCGCCGACAGCGGATCGAGATCCAGATGGCGCAGAAACGCCTGCTGATAGGACAGGGTTTCGGCACTGTCGCAGTCCAGTACCTGTTGCAGCAGATCGTCCACCTCGTTCATCAGGCGATACATATCATAGTGCGGGCGATACCATTCCAGCATGGTGAATTCAGGGTTGTGATGCCGCCCCGCTTCTTCATTACGGAAGCTGCGTCCCAGCTGATAGATCGGGCCACTCCCTGCCGCCAGCAGACGCTTCATGTGGTATTCCGGGCTGGTCATCATGTACAGCGTCAGGCCATCTGCCGCGCCTGGGCCGACGAAGCGCGTCTGGAACGGGACCAGGTGGATGTCGGTGACTGTCGCCTGGCTCATCGCCGGGGTCTCAACCTCCAATACGCCACGATCGGCAAAGAAACGCCGGATCTCAGCCAGTATCGCTGCGCGTTTCAACAAATTGGCGATGGGTGCACTTGGCTGCCAGCTTGCCGTTTCGCTCATGGTAATTACTCCGAAATCAAACAGGGGGTGCAGTCTACTCGCATCCTCTCATGCAAACAAATTCTTGGCTATTGTGTGCGCTGGTCTACATTAAAATCATAAAAAACATATAAGCCATATAAACCACCGACAATCACGCTAATCAAAGACAAAGGCGAGGCAACACCTTATTTTTGCAGGAATGCCTCTTGCGTAACGGTTAAAAGGCAAAACAATCGATCACATCAAATTTCTACTACTTAACTTTAGGTATAGTGATAACCCTATATTCGGTAGCAGTTATCTATCCTTAGTGTTTAGTTTAAAAAGTCACTGAATTTAGCTTAGCACCCGAAGCACCTTTATAAATATTAAGCATAGATTAATTAAATTGTCGTTTTAACGAGAACATTGGAGGAGTGCAGTGCAAACCTTTAACGCCGACCTAGCCATCATTGGTGCCGGGGGAGCTGGTTTACGGGCCGCTATAGCCGCCGCGGAAGCCAATCCCCAACTGAAAATCGCGCTGATATCTAAAGTCTATCCGATGCGTAGCCACACGGTAGCCGCCGAGGGAGGCTCCGCCGCAGTCACTCAGGATCACGACAGCTACGACTATCACTTCCAGGACACCGTAGCCGGTGGCGACTGGCTGTGTGAGCAGGATGTGGTCGATCACTTTGTTCACAGCTGCCCACGTGAAATGGCCCAGTTGGAGCAATGGGGCTGCCCATGGAGCCGTAAGCCAGACGGTTCGATCAACGTGCGCCGCTTTGGCGGCATGAAGATTGAACGTACCTGGTTTGCCGCCGATAAAACCGGCTTCCACATGCTGCACACCCTGTTCCAGACTTCGCTGAAGTACCCGCAAATCCAACGGTTCGATGAGCACTTCGTGCTGGACGTACTGGTAGATGATGGCCAGGCGCGCGGCGTGGTTGCCATGAACATGATGGAAGGCACCCGCGTGCAGATCCGTGCCAACGCGGTCATCATGGCCACCGGCGGTGCAGGCCGTGTTTATCGCTATAACACCAACGGCGGCATCGTCACCGGCGACGGTATGGGGATGGCGTTCCACCACGGCGTGCCACTGCGCGACATGGAGTTCGTGCAATATCACCCAACCGGCCTGCCAGGCTCAGGCATCCTGATGACCGAAGGCTGCCGCGGTGAAGGCGGTATTCTGGTTAACAAAGACGGCTACCGTTATCTGCAAGACTACGGCATGGGCCCGGAAACCCCGCTGGGCGAGCCAAGAAACAAATATATGGAACTGGGCCCACGTGACAAAGTGTCACAGGCTTTCTGGCATGAGTGGCGTGCTGGCCGCACCATCGCCACCCCCCGCGGCGACGTGGTCTATCTGGATCTGCGCCACCTGGGCGAGAAGAAACTGCTGGAGCGTCTGCCGTTCATCTGTGAACTGTCGAAAGCCTACGTGGGGGTCGATCCCGTTAAGGATCCAATCCCGGTACGCCCAACCGCACACTACACCATGGGCGGTATCGAAACCGATCAGAACTGTGAAACCCGCATCAAAGGCCTGTTCGCCGTCGGCGAATGTTCCTCGGTTGGCCTGCACGGCGCGAACCGCCTGGGTTCCAACTCGCTGGCTGAGCTGGTGGTGTTTGGGCGTGTGGCAGGTGAACACGCAGCCCGCCGCGCACTGGAAAGTGGCCCGGCCAACGGCAGCGCTTTGGAAGCACAAGGCCGCGACGTGGAAACCCGCCTCAGCAACCTGATGAAGCAGGAAGGTAGCGAGAACTGGTCGAAGATCCGCGATGAAATGGGTCTGTCGATGGAAGAAGGCTGTGGTATCTACCGTACGCCGGAGCTGATGCAGAAAACCATCGATAAGCTGGCGGAGCTGAAAGAGCGCTTCAAGCGCGTCAAAATTACCGACAACTCCAGCGTGTTCAACACCGATCTGCTGTACACCATCGAACTGGGCTATGGCCTGGACGTTGCCGAATGTATGGCGCACTCGGCCTTCAACCGTAAAGAATCGCGCGGCGCACACCAGCGTCTCGACGAAGGTTGCACCGAGCGTGACGACGTGAACTTCCTGAAACATACACTGGCGTTCCATAACCCGAACGGTGCACCACGCCTGGAGTACAGCGACGTGAAAATTACCAAACTGCCACCGGCCAAGCGTGTTTATGGCGCCGCAGCCGAAGCGCAGGACAAAGAGAGAAAGGATAAGGAGCAGGCGAATGGCTGAGCTGAAAACCCTGAAAATCGAGGTCATGCGCTATAACCCGGAACGCGACGCCGAGCCGCATTTCGAGACCTTCAGCGTGCCTTACGATGAGCAGACTTCGCTGCTGGACGCACTGGGTTATATCAAAGATAACCTGGCGCCAGACCTGTCCTACCGCTGGTCGTGCCGTATGGCCATCTGTGGCTCTTGCGGCATGATGGTCAACCGCGTGCCTAAGCTGGCCTGTAAAACCTTCCTGCGTGAATATACCGATGGCATGAAGGTTGAGGCGTTGGGCAACTTCCCGATCGAGCGCGATCTGGTGGTGGATATGACCCACTTTATCGAGAGTCTGGAAGCGATTAAGCCTTATATCATCGGCAACGATCGCAAACCGGAAGATGGCCCGAACGTGCAGACCCCGGCGCAAATGGCGAAGTATCACCAGTTCTCCGGCTGCATCAACTGTGGCCTGTGCTATGCCGCTTGCCCACAGTTCGGCCTGAATCAGGAGTTCATCGGCCCCGCGGCGATTACGCTGGCGCACCGTTACAACCTGGATAACCGCGACCACGGCAAGAAACAGCGTATGCCGCTGCTTAACGGCCAGAACGGTGTCTGGTCCTGTACGTTTGTTGGCTACTGCTCTGAAGTCTGTCCAAAACACGTCGACCCGGCCGCTGCGATCCAGCAGGGCAAGGTAGAGAGTGCCAAAGACTTCATGATCGCAATGCTGAAACCGCAATAAGGGAGGGGAGACAGCAATGACAACACAACGTAAGCCCTATGTGCGTACCATGACGCCAACCTGGTGGCAAAAGCTGGGTTTCTATCGTTTCTACATGCTACGTGAAGGCACTTCCGTGCTGGCGGTGTGGTTCAGCATCGTGCTGATCTACGGCGTCTTTGCCCTGAAGGGCGGCCCTGAAAGCTGGGCCGGGTTTGTCGGCTTCCTGCAAAACCCGCTGGTGTTGCTGATTAACATCATCGCCCTGCTGGCCGCCGCGCTGCATACCAAAACCTGGTTCGATCTGGCACCGAAAGCCGCCAATATCGTCGTCAACAGCGAGAAAATGGGGCCGGAGCCAATCGTTAAGGCGCTGTGGGCAGTGACGATCGTCGTCACCGTGATCATTCTCGCCGTAGCGTTACTGTAATCCGGAGGAAACATGATAAATCAATCACCTAAGCGCTCTGACGAGCCGGTTTTCTGGGGATTATTTGGTGCTGGCGGTATGTGGGGAGCGATCGTTGCTCCGGCTATCGTGCTGCTGGTCGGCATCCTGCTGCCACTCGGCCTGTTCCCCGGCGAAGCTTTAGGTTATGAGCGCGTCCTGGCGTTTTGCCAAAGCTGGATCGGCCGCTTGTTCCTGCTGCTGATGATTATTTTGCCATTGTGGTGCGGGCTTCACCGTATCCACCATGCCATGCACGATCTGAAAATCCACGTGCCTGCTGGCAAATGGGTATTCTACGGCTTGGCAGCTATCCTGAGCGTCGTTACCCTGATCGGGGTCGTCACGCTGTAAAACCTCTGGCGGCCAACTCCCGTTGGCCGCCTATTCCGCTATCCCCCCCTGTCGACTACACTGTCTATCTGATACCGGTAAACAGGAGTCACTCATGCGTTTTTGGTCAAAACTTTGCGTCATATTATCCGCCCTCGTTTCCGTTGCCTGCAGCGTGACACCCCCGAAGGACGTCAAGGTCGTAGATAACTTCGATAGCAAACGCTATCTGGGTACCTGGTATGAAATCGCGCGTCTGGATCATCGCTTTGAAAGAGGCCTGGAGCAGGTTACAGCCAATTATAGCCCGCGCACAGACGGCGGTCTGAAGGTGATTAACCGGGGTTTCGATAGCAAAAAACAGCAGTGGCAGGAGAGCGAAGGCAAGGCGTACTTTATCGGCTCGCCGCAGACGGCCTCGCTGAAAGTCTCATTCTTCGGCCCTTTCTATGGCGGCTATAACGTCATCGAACTCGATCCGGAGTACCGTTATGCGCTGGTTTGTGGCCCAAACCGCGACTATCTGTGGATATTGTCGCGCACGCCGACGTTGGACGCCGCCACGCGCGACAGACTGGTGCAAATTGCCAAGGGCTACGGCTTTGATACCGAAGCGTTAATCTGGGTCAATCAGCAGCCCACTCATTGACTGCTGAATTTTAGCCCCAGGATCCCGGCCACGATCAGGCACAGGCTGAGAATAC
This sequence comes from Serratia sp. PL7, assembly GCF_945957435.1. Lineage (NCBI taxonomy): Bacteria > Pseudomonadati > Pseudomonadota > Gammaproteobacteria > Enterobacterales > Yersiniaceae > Serratia > Serratia sp. PL7. Next base: position 68,125 of record NZ_CAMFLB010000031.1, read on the forward strand.
GCATGATGTTGGTCGACTCACCGAGCAGCACCATGCCCATTACCGCTGCACCCACCGCCCCAATTCCGGTCCACACGGCGTAAGCCGTGCCCGCAGGCAACGTTTTCATGGCGTGCGCCAGCAACACCATGCTCACCACCATCGCGGCGACGGTAATCAGGCTGGGGGTCAAACGGGTAAAACCGTGGGTATATTTCAGGCCAATAGCCCAGACGACCTCTAACAGGCCGGCAAAAAGTAAAATGATCCATGCCATGGAACTGGCTCCAGAACGGGTGGGGTCGTCCCCAGACAACAGAAGCGCAGGCGGGTCGTCCCACTTGGCTGATTGAAGACGTGGATTATAGCAAACAAGAGAATTAAATGGGTATTCCACGGAAGGGAAAATCAAGCGCTGCCGTGGAATACCGTTGAACCCAAAGGAATTTACTGTGCGCTACGCTGGATCGCCTTGCCACCGGCCTCAACATCTTTGCCCACGCCAGCAGTGGTATTGCAGCCCACCAGCGATGACAGGATCAACAAAGAGAAAATGGCGATAATACTTTTCTTCAGCATAAGATTACCCTTATTCGTTATTAGTGAAAAAGTATGGCTCTCTAAGCGTAGTAAAAATCAGGAGGGTTGCAGGAATAAACGGACTTTTCTGTATCATCCGATTAATAGCGCTAATTGATATCAGCTAGCGCTGCGGGAAATCGCGCCGCCGAGGTGTTGAACGTCTTCACCAAAACCACGGAAGGTATTACAGCCGCTGAGGGACATCAACAACAACAAAGAGACCACGGCTAACAGCGTTTTCTTCATCATGCGGATCTGCCAACGTGTGACGGGAAGGGATAACAAAGAGGAACCACGGGGGGTTCCTCTTTGTTGAAACTTATTTAACGCGGGAGACATATTCGCCAGAGCGGGTGTCAACCTTGATCACTTCGCCAATCTGCACGAACAATGGCACTTTAACCACTGCGCCGGTGCTCAGGGTTGCTGGCTTGCCGCCGGTACCTGCGGTATCGCCTTTCAGGCCTGGATCGGTATCAGTGATCTCTGCTTCGATAAAGTTCGGTGGCAGCACAGCGATAGGACGGCCATCCCACAGGGTGACGATACATTCCGCATTGTCCTGCAGCCACTTAGCCACGTCAGAAACGGTTTTCTCTTCAACCTGATGCTGTTCAAAAGTCTCAGGGTGCATGAAGTGGTAGAACTCACCGTCGTTGTACAGGTAGTTCATGTTGGTATCTACCACGTCCGCGCCTTCACAAGAGTCGGTAGACTTAAAGGTTTTTTCAACGCGGGTGCCGGTCAGCAGACGGCGCATTTTTACACGCGCAAAAGCCTGGCCTTTACCTGGTTTGACGAACTCGCTGGATTCAACAGCGTAAGGTTCGCCTTCGAACATGATTTTAAGACCCGGACGGAAATCGTTGCTAGAATAAGTCGCCATGATGGCCCTCTGAAAATTTAAACTGGTAGCTTAGCCAAAAAAATGGCACACATTATAACCCAAAACACGGCGCATAGAGAAGATTGGTTGCATCAACTCGCCGATGTTATTACCGACCCCGATGAATTACTGCAGCTTTTGTCACTAAATACGCACCCGGAACTGCCACAGGGGCGCGATGCACGCCGACTGTTTGCGTTACGCGTACCGCGAGCCTTTGCCGCGCGTATGCAACCTGGTGATGCCAATGACCCGCTGCTGCGCCAGGTACTCACCGCCAGCGCAGAATTCATCGATGCCCCAGGCTTCACGACCGATCCGCTGGATGAACAGCGCAGCGTGGTGCCGGGGTTGCTGCACAAGTATCGCAACCGTGCCCTGCTGCTGGTAAAAGGCGGCTGTGCGGTTAACTGCCGCTACTGTTTCCGCCGTCATTTCCCCTATCAGGAGAACCAGGGCAACAAGGCAAACTGGCTTCAAGCGTTGGAGTATATCCGTCAACACCCGGAACTGGATGAAATTATTTTCTCCGGAGGCGATCCGCTGATGGCCAAAGACCATGAACTGGATTGGCTTATCGGGGAACTGGAGGCCATCCCACACCTCAAACGCCTGCGTATTCATACCCGCTTGCCAGTGGTGATCCCCGCCCGCATCACCGCTACGCTATGCCAACGCTTCTCGGCATCGCGCCTGCAGGTGCTGATGGTTACCCATATCAATCATGCCAACGAGATTGACCCACCGCTGCGCGCCAGTATGGCACAGTTGCGTAGCGCTGGAGTGACGCTGCTGAACCAAAGCGTGCTGCTACGAGGGATCAATGATAACGCGGATACGCTGGCAACGCTGAGTAACGCCCTGTTTGATGCGGGGATCCTGCCCTATTACCTCCACGTGTTGGATAAGGTGCAGGGCGCGGCCCACTTTATGGTCAGCGATGACGAGGCCCGTGCGATCGTGAAAAGTTTGCTGAGCAAGGTTTCCGGCTATCTGGTACCCCGTCTGACCCGTGAAGTCGGCGGTGAACCCAGTAAAACGCCGTTGGATCTGCGCCTGACGCAAAGCTGAGTGCCCTACATGAACGCAAAAAGAGGAATGCCTTGGCATTCCTCTTTTGTTTTATACGGGTGCTTATGCCAGCGTTACGGGCACTTATACACCTGGCCGATCATTTTGCTGTCCAGCGGCGCAAAACTTGAAAGCAGGTTCTGGCTTGGGCTAGTCGCACCGTAAATCACGTTGCCACCCATTGCCGCTGCCTTGTTGCGCAGATCATTGGCCGCGCCACGCATGGAGCTGCCCTCACCACCACTCCCCGACAGCCAGTTGCTTTGAGTGCCAGTGACTTCGCCTACCAACTGACATTCTGCAGCAGGCTTGGTGTCGGTAAATTTGACCTGTTGACCTGCGGCGGTCAGTTCATTGGTGCTGCTGCACCCTGCCAGCAGCACCGCTGCCGATAGACCCAGTAAGGCTTTAATCCGCATCTTGTTCCCCATATGATGTTGAGAATTACGCAAAAGCTTATCAGAAAGCGTTGCCATCTCTTAAGCATCCGTTGCCACCGGCCACTGGTGCCTGGTCAACGTCTTGAGCGACAGCTGATGAACTATCAGTTTACACGCTTAATAGATACGGTCTGCAAAAATATCATCAAATTCAGCACTGACGCATCAGTAGCCGCTGACGATGAAAAACACGGGCGCAACAATCAGCCCCACACAGAAGAAAGGAATAAAAAAACCCGGCCGAAGCCGGGTTTTGTGGTTAGCTCACAGAGGTGAGGGGAATTACATCATTCCGCCCATACCACCCATGCCGCCCATACCACCAGCGCCACCCATGTCTAACTTGTCTTCTTTCGGCAAGTCAGTGATCATGCACTCGGTGGTGATCATCAGGCCAGCTACAGAGGCCGCGTACTGCAGAGCAGAACGGGTCACTTTAGTTGGATCCAGGATACCCATCGCGATCATGTCGCCGTATTCTTCGGTGTAAGCGTTGTAGCCGAAGCTGCCTTCGCCTGCTTTCACCTTGTTGGCAATCACAGAAGCTTCTTCACCGGCGTTGATCACGATCTGACGCAGTGGAGACTCCATGGCACGCAGGGCAACTTTGATACCCACGTTCTGGTCTTCGTTATCGCCTTTCAGGCCAGAAATTTTGTCTGCTACACGGATCAGCGCTACGCCACCGCCAGCAACCACGCCTTCTTCTACCGCAGCACGGGTAGCGTGCAGGGCATCTTCAACGCGGGCTTTCTTCTCTTTCATTTCCACTTCAGTTGCGGCGCCAACTTTGATAACGGCAACGCCGCCAGCCAGTTTAGCAACACGCTCTTGCAGTTTTTCACGATCGTAGTCAGAGGTCGCTTCTTCGATCTGCTGACGGATCTGGGAAACGCGACCCTGAATGGTGGTTTCGTCGCCCACACCATCGATGATGATGGTGGTGTCTTTGTTGATCACGATACGTTTTGCCTGACCCAGATCTTCCAGGGTAGCTTTTTCCAGCTCCAGACCGATCTCTTCAGAGATCACGGTACCGGCAGTCAGGGTAGCGATGTCTTGCAGCATGGCTTTACGACGGTCGCCGAAGCCAGGTGCTTTAACTGCAGCCACTTTCACGATGCCACGCATGGTGTTAACCACCAGGGTCGCCAATGCTTCGCCTTCAACATCTTCAGCAATGATCAGCAGTGGTTTGCCCGCTTTCGCAACGGCTTCCAGCACTGGCAGCATTTCACGGATGTTGGAGATTTTCTTGTCAGCCAGCAGGATGAACGGGCTTTCCAGCTCGATAGAACCGGTTTCTGGCTTGTTGATGAAGTATGGAGACAGGTAGCCGCGATCGAACTGCATACCTTCAACCACGTCCAGCTCGTCTTGCAGGCCGGTGCCTTCTTCAACGGTGATCACGCCTTCTTTACCCACTTTCTCCATCGCTTCTGCAATCAGTTTACCCACGGTTTCGTCGGAGTTTGCAGAGATGGTGCCAACCTGAGCGATAGCTTTGGAGTCAGAGCAAGGTACAGAAAGTTTTTTCAGTTCTTCAACCGCAGCGATAACCGCTTTGTCGATACCGCGCTTCAGGTCCATCGGGTTCATGCCGGCAGCCACAGCTTTCAGGCCTTCGGTGATGATGGATTGAGCCAGTACGGTTGCAGTGGTGGTACCGTCGCCCGCAGCGTCGTTCGCTTTAGAGGCAACTTCTTTCACCATTTGTGCACCCATGTTCTCGAACTTGTCTTCCAGTTCGATTTCACGAGCAACAGATACGCCATCTTTGGTGATGGTAGGAGCGCCGAAGGATTTATCCAGCACTACGTTGCGGCCTTTCGGGCCCAGAGTCACTTTTACTGCATCAGCGAGAACATTCACACCGCGGAGCATCTTCACGCGAGCGTCATTGCCGAATTTTACGTCTTTAGCTGCCATTGGTATTTCCCTTCAACTCGTTCAGTTCAGAAGATTTATAAAGCGTTATTACGCTTCAACAATTGCCAGAATGTCGCTTTCGGACATGATCAACACTTCTTCATTGTCGATCTTCTCTGCTTTCACGCCGTAACCGTCGTTGAAAATCACGATGTCGCCTACTTTCACATCCAGCGGCTGGATGTTGCCGCTTTCCAGAACACGTCCTTTACCAACGGCTACCACTTCACCACGAGTAGATTTACCCGCTGCAGAGCCAGTCAGAACGATGCCGCCAGCAGATTTTGATTCAACTTCTTTGCGCTTGACGATAACGCGGTCATGCAATGGACGAATACTCATTGAACGCTCTCCTGTAAGAAGGTTTCTATCAGATTTAGGGTTGTCCGCCGGATTATTGATACCGGCTCCGTGGGATTTGAAATGGGGGCGTTCCATCCCCCTTCAAGGGGCAGCAGCAAAAAAATTTTCGATTTGATGGCCTGCCGTGAACGCCATCAGCAAAAACGCGGCCGATTGGCCGCGTTTGGGGGAATTATCAGCGATCGTCACGCTTGTCGTGCTCGTCGGGTTGATGATCCAAGGTGTAGCGGTCGTCTTGCTTGCGCTGGAATTCACCGTCGAAGGTATTGCCGTTGGCGGCTCCACCATTCTGGCCCCAACCGCCTGGGCGATAAACGGCAAGATGCGGCATCAGCTTCAGCGTCAGCGATTTCTGCACCGGAGGTAACAGCAGCAACAGGCCAAGGAAATCGGTGAAGAAGCCCGGTATCACCAGCAGGAACCCCGCCAGCACCAGAGAAACGCTTTTCACCATCTCCGCTGCCGGGCTTTCGCCCGCCGCCAGCTTCTGTTGCATCTGCACAAAGGTCTTCATGCCCTGATTACGCACCAGGGAAACGCCGACGCAGGAGGTAAACACCACCAGCAGCAGCGTCATTGCCACGCCGAACACGGCGGCAACTTTAATAAACAAGGATATCTCTATGTAAGCCAGTAGAAATATCAGCAATAACGGTAACCAGCGCACCTGGTTCTCTCCTCTAGGTAGAGTCGGCGTACCCGCCCGATGGCGCATACGTGATAAATGGGGCCGCTAATCGGCCAACCTTCCTACAATGGGGGCTTCCGGCCGCCATTTCAACCGGGCGATCTTTTTTATTCTCTATGTTGCAAACGTGAAGCTCTTCACAGAAATCAAAAGCTGTCATTTGCTGAAGCACCAGATAGTGATCTACGTTCATTCATTTATTACCAACCAGCATATGATCTGGGCAGCGACAATAGCTGCGGTCAATACTTCCGCAGTTGACCCGCTCGGCAACATTATTTTGTTATCCTGCACATAATTATATTCGGCAGCAACATAGAGAAGGTTCTCATGTCAAACAACATTCGTATCGAAGAAGACCTATTAGGAACACGTGAAGTCCCAGCAGAAGCCTACTACGGTGTTCATACTCTGCGTGCGATTGAAAACTTCTATATCAGCAACAGTAAAATCAGCGACGTTCCTGAGTTTGTGCGCGGCATGGTGATGGTAAAAAAAGCCGCCGCCATGGCAAACAAAGAGCTGCAAACCATCCCACGTAAAATTGCCGACGTCATCATCCAGGCATGTGATGAAGTACTGGATAAAGGCAAATGCATGGATCAATTCCCGGTGGATGTGTTCCAGGGGGGTGCTGGCACCTCGCTGAACATGAACACCAACGAAGTACTGGCAAACATCGGCTTGGAGCTGATGGGCCACCAGAAGGGTGAATACCAATACCTGAACCCTAACGATCACCTCAACAAGTGTCAGTCTACCAACGACGCTTACCCAACCGGGTTCCGCATCGCGGTTTACGCCTCCAACCAGAAACTGATCGATGCTATCAACCAACTGCGTGAAGGGTTTGACCGTAAAGCCAAAGAGTTCGAAAGCATCCTGAAAATGGGTCGTACCCAGTTGCAGGACGCAGTGCCAATGACCCTGGGCCAGGAATTCCATGCCTTCAGCGTGTTGCTGAATGAAGAAACCCGTAACCTGCACCGTACCGCAGAGTTGCTGCTGGAAGTGAACCTGGGCGCAACGGCGATCGGTACCGCGCTGAATACCCCGGAAGGTTATCAACACCTGGCGGTTAAGAAACTGGCGGAAGTCAGTGGCCTGCCGGTGGTACCTGCCGAAGACCTGATCGAAGCCACCTCCGACTGTGGTGCCTACGTAATGGTGCACAGTGCGCACAAGCGCCTGGCGGTCAAACTGTCCAAGATCTGTAACGACCTGCGTCTGCTGTCTTCCGGCCCACGCGCTGGCCTGAACGAAATCAACCTGCCTGAACTGCAGGCCGGTTCTTCAATCATGCCAGCCAAAGTGAACCCGGTGATCCCAGAAGTGGTTAACCAGGTTTGCTTTAAGGTGATCGGCAACGACACTTGCGTTACCATGGCCGCCGAAGCAGGCCAGCTGCAGTTGAACGTGATGGAGCCGGTGATTGGCCAGGCGATGTTTGAATCGATTCACATTCTGACCAACGCCTGCTATAACCTGCTGGAAAAATGCATTAACGGTATTACCGCCAACAAAGAAGTGTGCGAGTACTACGTATTTAACTCTATCGGTATCGTCACCTATCTGAACCCGTTCATTGGCCACCACAACGGTGACATTGTCGGCAAGATCTGTGCTGAAACCGGCAAGAGCGTACGTGAAGTCGTGCTGGAACGCGGTTTACTGACCGAAGCTGAGCTGGATGACATCTTCTCCGTAGAGAACCTGATGCACCCGGCCTATAAGGCGAAACGCTATACAGATGAAAATGAACAATAATAGACTCATCCGGTAGCCTGAAAGGCACGCTAATCCTCTGGATAGCGTGCCTTTTTTCTTTCTAAGAATACAAAGTTGCAACCTTTGGTTTTCATAAAAATCCATTTTAAGGGGTAAACACTATGCTAGTAGTAGAATTGGTGATCGTTCTACTGGCCATCTTTTTGGGGGCCAGACTGGGCGGTATCGGAATAGGCTTTGCAGGCGGTCTTGGGGTATTGGTACTGGCGATGATCGGCGTTAAGCCAGGCAGCATTCCCTTCGACGTTATTTCAATCATTATGGCGGTTATCGCCGCTATCGCCGCCATGCAGGTCGCTGGCGGGATGGACTATCTGGTGCAGCAAACCGAGAAGCTGCTGCGCAAAAATCCAAAATACATCACTATTCTGGCCCCAATCGTCACCTATTTCCTGACCATCTTCGCCGGTACCGGTAATATCTCCCTCTCGGCCCTGCCGGTAATTGCAGAAGTGGCTAAAGAGCAAGGCATCAAACCTTGCCGTCCACTGTCTACTGCCGTAGTTTCCGCACAGATTGCCATAACCGCTTCGCCTATCTCGGCAGCGGTGGTGTATATGTCTTCCGTTATGGAAGGCCACGGCGTGAGTTACCTACACTTGCTGATGGTGGTGATCCCTTCCACCTTCCTGGCTGTGATACTGATGTCGCTGCTGGTCACTTGGTTGTTTGACTCCAAGCTGTCTGACGATCCTGTGTATCAAAAGCGCTTCGAAGAAGGTCTGGTTGCCCTGCGTGGTGAGAACGTCATCGTGATCAAACCGCGTGCAAAAACCTCCGTGCTGCTGTTCCTGGCTGGCGTACTGAGCGTAGTGGCTTATGCCATCATCAACAGCCCAAGCATGGGTCTGGTGACGACGCCGCTGATGAACACCACCAATGCTATCCTGATCATCATGCTGAGCGTGGCCACCCTGACCACCATCCTGTGTCGCATCGAAACCGACCTGATTTTGAACTCCAGCACCTTTAAGGCCGGGATGAGCGCCTGTATCTGTATCCTGGGCGTAGCCTGGTTGGGTGACACCTTTGTGCAGGCCAACCTTGACTGGATTAAAGAGACTGCAGGTACCGTGATCCAATCCCATCCCTGGTTGCTGGCGGTGATCTTCTTCTTCTGTTCGGCGCTGCTGTACTCTCAGGCCGCCACTGCCAAGGCGTTGATGCCGATGGCGCTGGCCCTGAACGTCACCCCGCTGACGGCGATCGCTTCCTTTGCTGCCGTTTCTGGCCTGTTCATTCTGCCAACCTACCCTACCCTGGTGGCGGCAGTACAGATGGACGATACCGGAACGACACGCATCGGGCGTTTCGTGTTTAACCATCCGTTCCTGATCCCTGGCACCTTGGGTGTGGCGTTTGCCGTCATCTTCGGCTTCCTGATTGGCAGCGTTATTCTGTGATCCTCAAGCGGGGCTTCGGCCCCGCTTTCTCCGCCTCATTCCCCTGCTGCTGATAATCTAACCTTCTAGCCAACACCGCTTCAGGGTATAGTGCCCTGTTACCAAACCTGGTTGAGAGGGCCGAAGATGTCTGATTGCGAAGCTATCGTCATACTCTGTACCGCACCCGATGAAGCCACAGCGCAAGAGCTGGCGGCACGCGTCCTGGGGGAGAAACTGGCGGCCTGCGCCACGCTGCTGCCTGGGGCAACATCGCTGTATTACTGGGAAGGGAAACTGCAACAGGAATACGAAGTGCAGATGCTGTTTAAAAGCGATCGCCAGCATCAACAAGCGCTACTCACCTACCTGAAACAACATCACCCGTACCAGACACCCGAACTGTTGGTACTGCCGGTGATGGCTGGAGATAAAGATTACCTGTCATGGATCAACGCCTCATTAAACTGATATTGCTGCTGTGCAGCCTGTTCTTCCTGCCCGCTGCGGCTCAGGCTTCACTGTTCGGCCAAAACGCGGGCAACCAGTTCGTCCCCGTCGATCAGGCATTTGCCTTTGATTTTAAACAACAGGGCCCCCAACTGACGCTAAGCTGGCAAATCCGCCCTGGTTACTACCTGTACCGCCAGCAAATCAAGCTGGTGCCACAGCAGGCAACGCTAGGCCAGTTCGAACTGCCCGCCGGGCTGAAGCATAAAGATGAATTCTTTGGTGAAGTGGCGATATTCAAGGAGCCATTGGCCCTGAGCATTCCCCTGTTGCAGGCGGGTGACAATGCCAGCCTGAGCGTCACCTATCAAGGGTGTGCTGAGGCCGGTTTCTGCTATCCACCGGAAACCCGCGTGATCCCACTGAGCGCAGTGGCGCTTGCCGCAGAGCCCGCAGCAGCGGTAACCGTAGCACCAGCAGAAACAGCACCGGCCAATCTGCCCTTCTCCCCTCTGTGGGCCTTGTTGATTGGTATCGGTATTGCGTTTACCCCTTGCGTGTTGCCGATGTATCCGCTGATTTCCGGCATTATTCTGGGCCGTGAGCGGCCACACAGCAGCGGGCGCATTCTGGTGCTGGCCGTGGTATATGTGCAAGGCATGGCGCTGACCTATACCCTGCTCGGCCTGGTGGTTGCCGCCGCCGGGTTGCAGTTCCAGGCCGCGCTGCAACACCCTTACGTGCTGATCGGTCTGTCGGTGCTGTTTGTCGCCCTGGCTCTGTCCATGTTCGGCTGCTACTCCTTGCAGCTCCCCTCTTCACTGCAAACGCGGCTGGCCAACTGGAGCAACACCCAGCAGGGTGGCTCGCTGGTGGGCGTGTTTGTGATGGGCGCTCTGGCAGGCCTGATCTGCTCGCCATGCACCACCGCCCCACTCAGCGCCATCCTGTTGTACATCGCCCAAAGCGGTAATATGTGGGCCGGTGGTGGCACGCTCTATCTGTATGCCTTGGGGATGGGTATCCCGCTGGTGATCGTGACGCTCTTCGGCAACCGCCTGCTGCCACGCAGCGGCCCGTGGATGCAGTACGTCAAAGAAGCCTTTGGCTTTGTGATCCTGGCGCTGCCGGTGTTCCTGCTTGAGCGGGTGATCGGCGACGTCTGGGGGCTGCGCCTGTGGAGCCTGCTCGGCCTGGCATTCTTCGGCTGGGCATTCGTCCTGAGCCTGAAATCATCCCGTGGCTGGACGCGAGCCATCCAGGTGCTGCTACTGGCGGCGCTGGTGATTTCGGCGCGCCCATTGCAAGACTGGGCATTCGGCAACGCCGCCTCTGAGCAGGCGGCCCAGCCACATCTGAACTTCACCCGTATCAGTAACGTTGAGCAGCTTAACCAGGCGCTGCAACAGGCGCAGGGCAAGCCGGTAATGCTGGATCTGTATGCGGACTGGTGTGTCGCCTGCAAAGAGTTTGAGAAGTACACCTTCAGCGATCCGGCGGTGCAGGCCCAATTGGCCGATACGGTGTTGCTGCAGGCCGACGTAACGGCCAACAATGCCGAACAGGCAGCCTTGCTCAAGCACTTGCAGGTGCTTGGCTTGCCGACCATTTTGTTCTTTGACCGAGATGGCAAAGAGTTACCCGCAGCTCGCGTGACGGGCTTTATGAACGCAGAAGCCTTCGACGCACATTTGCAGAAAACCACTCGGTAAACGACACTGAGTTTCAGAACATTTTTTGGAGGGAGCACTAGTGCAACGTGAACAGGTTTTAAATACAGCCCTGGAGCTGTTGGAAAAACAGGGCCTGGCGACCACCACCTTGGAAATGCTGGCAGAAAAACTGGGTGTGCCATACAGCGATTTCAAACCGTTCTGGCCAGACCGTGAGGCACTGCTGTATGACTGCCTGCGCTACCACGGCCAACAAATTGATACCTGGCGCCGCCAGTTGCAGCTTGATGAGACGTTGAGCCCGCAGCAAAAGCTGCTGGCGCGTTATGACGTGCTGGCAGAGCACGTACAGAATGAACGTTACCCTGGCTGCCTGTTTATTGCCGCCTGTAGCTTCTTCCCTGAGAGCGACCACCCGATCCATCAACTGGCCGAGCAGCAGAAGCTCACCTCACTGGACTTCACCCGCGATCTGTTGCGTGAGATGGATGCCGACGACGCCGACTCGGTAGCGCAACAAATGGAGTTGGTGCAGGAGGGTTGCTTGGGCAAGTTACTGATAAAACGCCAGTTGCAGGATGTCGCCGTAGCCAAACGGCTGGCCGAAGATATCTTGCATATTGCCCAGTGCCGTAAGTTCGGTGCGTTAAGCTAAAGCGCGCAACGCTGTGACCTGGTGGCAACAGAGGTAGAATTACGCGGCCTTTGCCTGAAAAGCCAGCAATCGGCGCTGTTTTCACGTTTTTCGTCACAAATCCGTTGACGCCGCACGGCCAATACGGTTTAATGCGCCCCGTTGCCCGGATAGCTCAGTCGGTAGAGCAGGGGATTGAAAATCCCCGTGTCCTTGGTTCGATTCCGAGTCCGGGCACCATCATTTAGAAGAACCCGCCTATGGCGGGTTTTTTGCTTTTGGGTTAAAACTCCCCCCGTTATAAGCCCGCTAAACGTTTTCCTCTACAAAAAACCCTGACTGATTAAAAACTGCCACCACGGCATTCCAATCATCACGTGTACAACGAACGTGAGTAAGGCAATCACAGTCCCGGTGATCCTTGAGCACGGTACAAATAATTGCCTGGAAGCGGTGCTAAATGGCGATGCTGACTTCGGCATTAACATGATCAATGTCACACATCCCAACGTTGAATTCATGCCGTTAGTTAATGAGCCCTTTGTGCTGGCTTGTCGACGAGACCATCCTTTGGCTCAAAAGCCATTGGTGATGTGGGAGGAATTGGATGGGTATCCACTTATTGGTGTGAGACGCTCAAGTGGTAATCGCCTTCTCATTGAGAAAGCCCTGGAGAATACCAAGTGGGATCCGAATTGGTTTTACGAAGTTCGCCATCTTTCTACCTCGTTGGGGCTGGTTGAGGCGGGCTTGGGGATTGCAGCACTTCCCAGCCTGGCCATGCCCAAAGATGACCACCCTACCTTGGTGAGCCGCCCCTTGATTGAACCGGTGGTGAGAAGAACACTCGGTTTGATTCAACGCCGTGAGGCCTCACTTAGCCCAGCAGCAGAACGATTCAAGGAAATGCTGTTACAACTGTGGTCAAACGACCGGAATAGCCCTTGGGTCGGGAAATTTAACCTGTGACTCTAGAGGTAGAACTTCACGACAGCAATACGAAGTTCCAGAGTGTGGCGGGGTTTGCCCATAAAAATGCACCTTACTCAGTTGGTGCCCAACTTTTTGGGGTGCAGTTCATGTACGGCGGGGAGCAGTTACCCAAGCGAATGGGAAAATAGATTAAACGCCAACAGGTTTATCTGTAACTGGCTGTGTAGCAGCATGATGAAAAAGATCAACAAGGTACATACCATTTGAGTACTCACCGCGTTATGTAAGCGAGAAGTATTCTCGTCCCAACCGGGTTCGCCGGGTTGCAACGTGGCCAAAGCCTTGTTTGCAGGATCGCGCAAGCGTTTTTCGGCAAGTGAATCAATGATAAATACCAACACACTGAGGATGAACCACAGTTGAAATACTTGATGCCAGTCTTGTAACCAAAACATGACGATCCCACTAAGCATAAGTACCCAACCGGCAATATTGTAATAAGTATCAGCCACACTCAAGCCGTTTAACAGCAGGGTTTTATTCCCCCCTTGGCAACGTTTTAAACGTGCGGAAAGCCAAGGAGAAAACAGCAATGGCCCAGTTGCAGCAACAGCCGCCAGAACATGTACTACTTTGATAAAATCGTAATTTAACATCATTTTCTCCATTCATATCAGCATTGCGCTATACAGTACGTGAGAAAATAAATGGCAGGAATGTTCAAAATAAACAATTTATAGAATGAAACGGACAATTTGCCGTTGTCTGATTAATCAATCTTACGCAAGGGATAATCCTGCAAACATTTCCGGACTCTCCCTGGGCAATTAGCGGCGACTCGTCGAAACCAATGGCCAAAAGAATCTCCAGAGGAGAAGCCTAACATTGCAGAGATCTGACCGTTAGAAAGCCCTTTAGCCAACCCCTGCCAGGCTACTGCAAGCAGTAGACGATTATGCCACTCGGTATAACGCATCCCGGTCTCTTTGAGAAACAGGCGGGCTAGCGTGCGCTCTGTTGCCCCAACCAGACTCCCCCACTCACTCAGGCTACGGCGCTGGGCTGGGTTATCTATTAGGCTACAAGTGACCTTTTTAAGGCGACTATCTTTCGGTAGTGGCAAAGATAGATTGCTATCGGGTTGTTCTTCGATCTCTTCAAACAGCATTTGCAACATACTGTTGCGACGTGCCTCTGTGAGAGGCTGCTTAGCAGCCGCCAACCGCTCACATAACGCCACGATAAGTAATGAAGAATCAAGCAGTTTAATTTGGGAAGTGGGTGCGTAGCACAGTTCTGGCGTAATGTAGAAGACTGTCAGATCAACACGGTTATAGGCCCGTCCCCAATGTATTGTATTAGGAGGTATCCACACAGCCATCCCGGGTTTAAGTAACCAGTGTTGCTCCGGCGTATGTCCGTAAAGTACCCCGTGATTAACCAAAACGAATTGCCCAAGCGGGTGGCTGTGGGGTAAATTTTCCTCCGCCACCACCCTGTCTAGCACTCGTTCAATCACCAATGCATCGTAATCTGTTGTTTCATCCATTTCTTCCACCAAATACTTATTTTTTCGGGTATGTGCGGGGCAGTAACAGCGTAAAACACAAACCCACCAGCATACTCACCCCCAGAATACCGAAGCAAACCTGAAAAGCATGAACATCGGACAAATGAAGCTGTATGGTAGCCAGAGCATTTACCCCCAATGCAGCCCCCAAATTACGTAAAAACTGCACGGTTGCGGTCCATGTTCCTAAACGATCGGTTGGTGCTATATTTTGTGTAAAAACCAACGTGGTGGTAGCCGTAAAGCCCATTCCCAGCCCGATCAACAGAAGCGCAAAAGCCACCAACGCGGTCATATGGTGCCCCAAGGCTGGGATCATCAAAAGTGCTCCTGCCGCCAGCAAAAGCATGCCGAAAAGCGCCATATACAAATAGCCTGTTCGGGACAACTTACTGCCACAGAATGCCGCCCCTATCACCCATCCCATCGCTGCCAGCATAATCAGTAGACCAGCTACTACTGCCGAACCCGCTTGTTGGCTCAGAGCCAAGGGTATCAACGTGACCGAGGCATATAAACACGCACTGGAAAGTAACACCAAAATAATGACTGAAAACAATGCCCTACGCTGAAGGAATGGTAACGGAATGGGACTACTTTCTGGACATGCGCGAACACGCAACCCTAACAGCAGCAGAGACACCAACATCATGCCCCATAATATCGGTATGATCCCGTTCATACCTTTAGGCTGGCTCAAGAGCAATAACAGGCTGCTTGCTAAAATCATCAACAGCAATTGTGCCAATATATCGACACGTACCCTGCCCCCCCCTTTTCCTACCGTCGGGGTTACCCATAACATCAGCAATGCCAGAAGGCCCACAGGGAGATTGAACCAAAAAATCATGCGCCAACCAAGCGTACTTGCAAGCACGCTTCCCAATAGAGGCCCCACAATCGCAGAAAGCCCCCATACCCCACTCAACATGCCCTGCATTTTCCCTCGTTTCTCAATGTCAAACAGGGCTGCTAGCAGCGAATAAGACAATACAATAATGCCTCCGGCCCCCACTCCCTGCAATGCCCGCGCCAGAATCAATACAGGCATGCTTGGGCTCAATGCAGCGAGAACCGAAGCCGCTAAAAATAACATTAGGAAAAGCTTGAGCGTTGCTGAAACACCGAGTCTATCGCCACAGGCTCCCGCTAACGGAGCCACCAAAGCAACTGGTAACAGGAAAGCAGACATGACCCAGGGGTAGAGGGTAGGATGGCCCAATTGTTGACCGATTGTAGGCAGCACAGTGGCAACAATAGTGCTATCCACGGCCGCCAAAAATAGCGCGGCGATCACTGCCAATACGCCCAGACTCTGCTTCTTTTGCGGTATTTCTGCCGCTATTAATGTTTGCTCTTTCATAAATGCCTCAACCCCGTATGAACCCGCGACGCCTGAGATAACTGGCGAACAATTGCCGCAGTCTCTTCATCCATATAGTCATCCACTTTGCGGATCACATCGCCAGACTGAACGATTTCACGAAAGCGCATGGTCATATCCAACTGGGTTTTCGCCGCGTGATTCCCTTCTGTGTAATCCAAATCAAACGCCGCTTTCACCGTTTCAGCACTTGCCTTCGCCAATTGAGTATTCAGCGCTTCCGTTTCTTGGATCAAGTGATGCATGCGCTTACGTTCTGCCGCCGTGAAGGTAGGGATTACCTGCTCAAAAATAGCGTGGTCACACTGAATATGGCGCGCTTCGTCGAGCCCATGGAAATGCAGCAGCTTCGTCAGGAAACTATGTTGCATAGGATCCAACACTTTGAGCCGACGCTCGAAGACAGTAATAATCGATTCGCCCACATAGGCCGTGGAGCATAATGCCGCCAGCTTAATTAGCGGTGCATCATTCTCATCGCAGTAAAGTTCGATACGCTGTTTGAACAGGTTGTTCTCCAGCTTGATATCGCGCCCCGATAAGTGGCGAACATACTGATAGAAACTGTTGGCGTGGTTAATTTCTTCCGCTGCGAAACACGAAACCGCGTGATAAAGGCCATCCTCCGCCATAAACGGAGTGTTATCGGCCTGCAATTCACACAAAGTGCGGCTCATAACAGTGGCCACATGCATTTCAATTTCAGCCAATTGCGCCAGTTCTTTGTACAGATAGGCCACGGCCTTATCTTCCTGACCAGCTTCTCCTACCAACGCGCACGAAAGGAAATCCAGTTCGTCACCCACTGCCGCTTGCTCCCACGGCATTCGGTTAGGATGTAGATAGTTGAGATGAGCGTATTCATTGATCTGTTTGAAAATATTCATGAGGAATGTTCCATCAGGCAATATAAGAAAGCGCATTGAAAATAGTGCGGGATTTATCTTCGATCTGGCGGCGACCATGCATCACGCGGGTGTTGTCGATCAACACGATGTCACCGTGCTGCCAACCAATGTCATAAGTGAAGCGATCGCACACAGCCTCGGCTTCTGCGAGTAGATCAGCCGGGATTTCCTCGCCATCAGCAAAAGTGATCAACGGCTTCTCATAGTTGTTGGATGGCCCAAATATGCTGTTAGCAAAGTTGAGTGCCTCACGCGGATTAATGCGGCTGGAGCGGATAGCAGGCGTCTCGAACCGATAGCGAATAGCGCCGTCATCGTTAAGCGTAATACTCGCCCCTGGCGTACCCACGACCAGCGATAATAGGTGATCCAGTGTGGTCTCCTCTATGCTGGCAGGAGCATTTGGCTGACTGGCAAGCACGTGGAAAGCATACGTTTTCCACTTTTTTTCTTCCACGCGACGGGAGTACATGATGTCTTGTGCGCTAAACGCAGCACGAGCATGCGGGGTAAGGTGCTGATAGACCTGTTTGCCATCGCAGACGGTGGTTTGTGAACAATGCTCAGGTGCCTTCTGACAATAAAACCAGCAAAGATCGGGCCAAAACGGGCTGTTTCCATTCTCACAGTGCAGGCCCACTTTATCGTAACCGGCATCAACCTTTTGCGCTGTATCACCGTTAAAGCTACGAGCTGGATCAAGACTAATACGGCCACTAGTTTGGCGTACCAGACGCGAGAAGAGTTCAATGCTGTGTTTAAAACCACGTAATACAATATAACCGTGCCTCGTAAGTTGTGAGAACAGGTAATGTGGCAATAGACTGGTGACATCACCCTCGTCCAGAGAAGTAACTATCAGGCCGGTATCACTGACATGTGTAGTTTCACGAATATTCATTCTATGGCAGTCTCATGTTGGGCAAAAAATCAAATACGGCGTTACGGCGCGGGCGACCAGTAACGGTAAACAGGTGTTCCATAATTTCGGGGCTATGTGGTAGTAAGACCGGTTCAGCAATCTGTTCGATCTCATTGAGATTTTCTCGGGCAAACGTAATGATGGCCTGACGTATGGTTTGGGCTTGTGCAATGTCATCCACCACAAAGATGCCGCTGAGGAACTGCTGCTTGTCACCATAGACGATGGCCTGCAAAACTCCGGGTACAGTGCGGTAGGCTGACTCCAGCCACTCAGGCGAGATGTTGCGTCCATTCGCAGTAATGATCATGGTTTTCTTGCGGCCAATGATCGAGATATAGCCTTCGTCATCCTGGGTCGCCAGATCGCCCGTATGCAGCCATCCGTCCTCATCGATTGAGCAACTGCTGGGATCTTCATTCGAATAGCCTGCAAATAGTGAAGTGCTACGCAAGCAAAGCTCACCCTCTTCACTGATTCTGACTTCGACGTGTGCTAGCGGCTTACCCACGGTGCCAATACGGTTGGCATTGCGCGAGTTCCAGGTGGCAACAGAACTGTTTTCGCTCAAACCATACCCCTGATAAATTGGGATACCGAGCCGCTCCAACTCGAACAAGATATCTGCGTTAACCGGTGCACCACCGGCTGCCAACAGTGGCACCGTTTCTCGCCCAAACAGTGCAGTCATCAGGCCCGGCTTATCGCCATGTGCCTGCGCTTTTTCTGCCAACGCCTCAACCAACGCAGGGGTTAACGTCAGCGATGAAGGGCTCGCCTGGCGAAGGATCGCCAACCGTTCTAAAGCCGTGACACCTGGGCTACCCAGCGGGGGCATATCACGCGGCGGCATTACCACCGCACCGCCGGAGGTCAATGGCATATACAGAGCTGTCACCTGTTCAATCAACAGGCTCAATGGCACCAGATTCAGATAGCGCTGGTAATCATCCTTTGCGGCTCGCAGCCAAAGCGCGTCAACCAACGCATCTAAACCGTGGCGACGTATCAGTACGCCCTTAGGCTGCGAAGTAGTACCGGATGTGTGAATCACTTTAATAATGGTATCTTCAGCCATACGTGCAGCAATATGCCTTAGTGGCTGCGCCTGCGTCGGCGTTTCACCGCAGGTTACCGCCATTATCGCACCAGCGAGTTGCAATCCGCTCTGCTGCCAATGCGCTAAGCGTTCGGCCCCAATCTCATCGGTTAAGATGACTTGGCAGTTGAGCAATAACCAAGCCGCCTGCTCACCTGAGAATGCCAACGGAACCGGGACTTCAATCAAGTTGGCCAACAACAGTGTCACATCAGCCAGCACCCACTCCGGCGTATTCCCCATCACCACGCCTACAAGAGCTCCTCCCTGTATATGCGCCAACAGCTTTGCTGCCAGCTGGTGCGCCTCATGAATAAGTGCCTCATAGGTGTAGTATGTCGTTTCCCGATAATGGCCATCTTGAGCTCTATGTAGTTGGATCACCGCAGCCGCCTGCGGATTTTTTTCAGCCTGGGCCAAAATTGCATTCAGGATATTCATGCCGCTACCTGCGATGATCCCAAGGCTGAGCGCACCAGATGTTCAAACTCGGAGAAAACCAAACGCCCGCAAAAGTGATTAAACAAATGCCCACACTGCTCTAGCAAAATCACACCGGTTTGTGGTGCCTGATCGTAGTAGCTACCCCAGGCGACTTTCTCTTCTGGTGAAAGACGTGCGGAAGATGCTTCTGCTAACATGGTGAAGGGGATTTGATGGAAGGCCAATAATTTACGCAGGCGTCGGGTGGAGGTACACAGAATCGCTTTGCTGCCCATTAACCACGCAATAATGGGAACAATGCGGATGAAATCTGCGGCGGCGT
Source organism: Serratia sp. PL7 (assembly GCF_945957435.1). Classification (NCBI taxonomy): domain Bacteria; kingdom Pseudomonadati; phylum Pseudomonadota; class Gammaproteobacteria; order Enterobacterales; family Yersiniaceae; genus Serratia; species Serratia sp. PL7. The sequence goes on from NZ_CAMFLB010000031.1 coordinate 87,572, forward strand.
TGGGATTATCAGAAGCTAGCGAACCAATCTCCACCACTTGATGGCGAGATAATACATGGTCCGTTTGCTGAGAAATTAATACATCAAGCGGCGCATCTAGATAACGTTCAGAAAATAAGCATTGACCTAGCGCAGAAAAAGAAATACCGGTACAAGCGAGCAACTCCCCAGAATCTTTATCCTTGCAAGTAATAATAATATCCGGATCAGGATTAGCTGTAGCCTTGTAATTATCATGATAAACCCTAGAAATATATTCCCGTGATTTCTCAGCTTGTTCATCATGTCGCCCAATAATTTCTATCTGCGTTGAAAGTATATCACCGCACTGTTGTTTATGCATAAAAACACTCATTTTTAGCATTTCCTCAGGTTAAGTACTGCTGTAAGTGATGCTAATGCTTGGTTGTGTATTTGAAAATGACTCATTAAGACAAAAACTCGAACGAAACAGACAACCAGCCAACCCTTGTGAATTTAATTATAAAAAATCAATTAATTAGCGCATGGAAATTGACAGCATGAATACTGTAAAAATAAAGAACATTTAATTAAATCAAGAAAACAGGCATTAAAGCATTAGCAAAATGTGACCATTAATGAATTGCGACTACATTGGCAATAGATTGAGTTTCTTTTTCCGCAATCCGCCATTAATGAAAAAACTGGCTGCGCATTCAAAAAAAACCAATGATCACAAATAATTATAGCGAGCATTTCGTAATACCTTTGTGTCAAGCGCCTTGTAATCAAGAGAACGAAAGGTCGAGTTAAGCTCTATCTGCTAAATTCAAGCTGTTTACTACATAGGGATATAACCCTGAATCCTAGGAGTTCCCATCAGTTCATCGGATACAACGAGTAACCTGCTCGCTGTAGACATCGCCATCTGGAGATTGATTTTTGTTCGTTCACTTGGCCTTGGGGGGCTGGCCATTATGATGTGGGATACCGGGTTACTGGGGCGCCTGTATGCGAAAGAGCTTGAGGCCGAAGATCGCACTCCCGAAAAAGGCTCGACGCAGTTGGTACCAATGGCCTGTAAAAGCATCGCTTCGCTACCTTCACACAAACTTTTCCGACCTTCCTGGCTTTAAGCCTATTTCAGATTGCATCCCATACTCGTGCGGCTGCTGTGCTGGGCTTTTCCGGCGTAGGCGATGTAGGTCTTACGAGTACCTCATTAAAACAGCATAAAAAAACACCTGATTGTCCCCCGGTCAGCAAGGAAGCAACTATTGTTAAGGTACGGGCTGTTTGTCTGCTTAAGGCTCTCACCAAAATGTTAGCGGAAAGCCCCCAAGGAAGCCGTACCACCTAAATAATATTGTCATTCTGCGAGGTGCACATGCTTTATGTTGATATCCCTAGCCGTGAAGAATATGCCTATTTAGCTGATATTCATGCGGATGCTTGTATCTCGATTTATCTTGAAACCTCGCCTCTACGTCAGCACTTAGAGGCCAGTAAAATTCAACTTGGTAACTTCATCAAGGAGGCGCTGCTGCAGGTTGCAGACAGTGGCCTGGATAAACGCCGTGTTGCCTTGTTGGAAGAACAGCTTTGTTCTGTGTTGGAAGATGAGTCATTTTGGGACCTGCATGCACGCAGCCTGGCGGTGCTTGCAACACCAGACAGTATCCGAACTTACCGGCTGGCAAATGAGCTATCCAATCGACTAGAGGTGGGCAAACGTTTCTACCTTAAACCACTACTGCGTGCGTTAACCTTCCCACATTCGGCCTACATCCTTGCACTCTCTGAAAACCAGACGCGCCTGATCGAGTTTTTTGCTGATGCTCCCGCAGAAGAGATGACAGTGCCAGAGATGCCCACCTCCATGAAGGATGCTATGGGGGATGCAGCATTGAATGACCACCATCATGGAGCGACACATCATAAAGTGCGACTCGCGCAATATACTCGCAAAATTGACCAGGCGTTACGTCCACTGTTTGCCAGACATGATTCTCCGCTTCTCCTTGTCAGTACCGAGCCGCTGGCCTCAATCTACCGCTCAACAAACTCGTTGGCTAACCTGGCAGATGAAACGCTGTTCAAAAATGCAGAGCACCTTGGTACATCTGAATTGGTAACGTTGGTGCGGCCGTTAATGGATAACTATTATCAGGAGCAATTGAACGCGTTAGCCTCGCGCTTTGAAACGCGCTTAGGAGAACGCCGGGTCACTCAGGATCTTTCAGATGCGGCAAGAGCAGCCACATTCGGCGCCATTGATTTGTTACTGATTAACCTCGACTGCAAGCTGAAAGGCACCATTGATGAGCAGGGATTAATCACTTTCAGTGACCATGATGAGGATGACACCTACGATTTAATAGACGAGATTGCCAAAAGAGCGATGGCGACCGGTGCAAGAGTTTTAGCAGTACGCAGCGACGATTTACCTTCCGGTGCCGATCTTAACGCCATATTACGTTTCCCACTATAAGGACTCTGTCTGGTTAAGGAAGGTGCGATCAAATTAGGTCGCATCTTCTTGGGAACAATCTTCCGTAGTATCAATTCTCCTCAGAGAGAAGTTTTAAACATGCCGCTTTGACTTCATCCATCAGTTGTTTAGCCAGCGGGGTCAACCCATGTTGTTGTTTATGAATCAGAACATATAGGGCATCAGGCAGTTTTTCTTTTATAGGTATAACTGTGATAAGATCTTTTACATAAGAGACATCGAGAACCGCCTTGGGGCCAATAAAAAAATAATCCTCATTTAACACCATTTGCTCACCAATGCTCAATGAGTCACCATAAATCACGATATCTGCGCTTCCCTTCCCTTTTGGGAAAATAAATTTCTCCAGCTCTTTATAATATCCTGTTCTGGTACTAGGGAAATACCATTTTGCCCCTTGCAATTCGCTTAATGAACGACAGTGAGAGAGAGGGTGCCCCTTTCTGGCAATAATACAAAATTCCGCTTTGATCGGTTGCTCAACAATAAACTCGCTCATTGATATCTCAGGTGACGCGATTCCAATAAAAAAATCCAATCGCCCTAGCCGAAGTGAATTCACCAGTTCACAAAGTTGCCCTTCAATGATGGTAATATTGGATGTTGGGTGTTGGACTTGAAATTTATTAACCAAAGAAGGGAGCACACTTAAAGCAGGCAAGTGTGAACAACCAAAGACTACGTTGCCCTGAGATTGTTGACTCAATTGATGCAACTCATCTACTGCTCTTTCAAGATCGTTAAGTAGCGTGTTAACCCTATGTTCAAAAACACGCCCCATCTTGGTCAAAACCATGCCCTGCGGACCTCGGGATAATAATGACACTCCCAAAATCCGCTCTAACTCCTGAATACTTTTGGTCATCGCAGGCTGGGTTTTGAACAAGGCCTGTGAAGCGGTTCTGATGTTTCCATAATAGATAATCGCCTGAAAATCCCTGAGCTGATTGATTTTTGGAAGTTCTTTCATAGTCCACCATCTATTTTCAGACTAAATAACAACTTGAGAGTGAATAAATTTAAGCTTAGATGCTGAACCCAAAAATGTAAACACCAACTATTTTTGTCTCACAGAATCCATTTAGTCTTCGGTAATATTATTAAATATCAATTTATTACAACAAGATAGCGGGAGGCGTAACGATTTATGCTCATGTCACTTCAAGTTGCGGCTACTCACCACCGCGGCAACTTGAAGGACGACGGGTAAAGCCATTGATTATTCAACCTCACTGGACCAAGGATAGATCTTACATTCCCTTTGCAGTTTATCTATCATGGTCCTGGCATGCATCGTCAACGGTAAACGATGAGAGTAGATAAAACTGTAGGACGCATCGGGTAGTTGCTCTTCGATCGGTATTATGCACAACTGCTGGCTTAGATAAGGTACCTGAAGCATCTCTTTCGCGGCCACTGTCAAAAAGCCAGCATTCATCACCATTTGCAACGTGATGGCCGCCGTGTCCCCCCGGATAATGGTCTGTGTATTCTCTTCCCCTTCGGGGAACAGTAGTGCATCAAGTTCACCGAAGTAACCAATTTTCGCCGTGGGTAAATACCATTTGGCCTGTTTGAGCTGGCTCAGCGAAGTACTCTTAGCCAATGGATGATCTCGGTGTGCCACCACGGCAAAAGGAGTGGTAAAGAATGGCTCTTCAATAAATTCGCTAGCCAGGATCGTTTCAGGCGACGTTGCGCCGATGACAAAGTCTAATTCCCCTCCCCTCAGTGCAGGTAATAGCTCGGAAATTTGTCCTTCCGTAAGATTGATGTTGACCTGCGGAAAGCGTTTATTAAAACGCTGGATTGCAGCTGGTAACATGGTAAAAAAGGGTAACGACGAACTCCCCAACTCAATGGTTCCCTGAGAGGTGGCGCTAAGTTGCTTTGCTTCATTGACTGCGCGCTCCAACTCTTTCAGCACCAATTGAACTCGGGGTTCAAAAAGCTTCCCTGCTTCGGTGAGTACCACACCACGCGGCCCACGCATCAGAAGTGAAGTGCCTAACATTTTCTCAAGTTCATTCATTGACTGTGTCAATGCAGGCTGTGTCTGATGCAGGGCCTTGGCTGCAGCCCGAAAACTCCCGTGTTCGATAATCGACTGGAATACTTTAAGCTGGTTAGGCTTGGGCAGATTTTTCATAACGATGATATCTGTTTCTCACTATATTAAAGATTTTTATATTCCATTATAGGGACATAAAACCCTCTTAAGACAAAACCGGTTAGGGAACGACGCTGCTATTAATTCGTTTTTATCTTAGTTAAAAACAGGCAATGACAAGATAAAACGAGATATTGATGGCTGATGCTGTCATGGCAACTCCCCACAAAGTTGACGGTTAATGTATTAGGGCATATGCCTTAAATTCATCAGTAACGAACCACCACCAGCATTATGCTACTTTCTTTCCCTTTTATACCCATAAATTTATATTGCCGTACTACTTAATGCGCTATCTACTCTTATTTGACCCAAGGTCCTCCCCCAAGATGAAACCCTCTTGTTATATTTTCTTTTACCTATCAAATTCACTAAGGGACATAAGGAACGGACCCCCAGTTTAGCCAAGGCTGCACGTTTATGGTGGCTTACTGTCCTGAAATTTAGTTTCAAGTCGTTAGCTATCTTTCTAGCGGCATCACCCTCCAGCAGCATGCGCAGAATCTCTAATTCACGCGGTGTGAGCATAGTTGAACTTTTACCGAAGATTTGCTCATTATTTGCGGTAGTGCTCAGCAATTCCCTGCTTAACTCATCAAGCGTTATTGTCTTATTCAGTATGATACTGACGTTTCTCAACCCACTAAAGTAACATTTAAGTGGGTTGACATCGGCTATATCACTTATCATTACAACTTTGCTATTGGGATGCATTTTCGGCAAACGCTCTCCAACAAGTTGCAAGAGTGAGGCCAAGTTATAATCACGGTTACAGACCGTTAGGATGACTAAATTTACTACCGGCAAGGCATTTAAAGCGTCCTCACAGTCTGAAAAACTGTCACTAGTATCTACAATATCAAGAGATACTGACAAATCTGTATCTTTAATTAATGCTTCTAACCCTGTTCTCATAAAATTACAGGAACATTGCAAAACGACTTTTTTCCTTCTCATTACTTCCTCGTGTTTTTTTGAGATATGACGTTTTGGTAAGACTTTCTTCTTTAAACCTCCACTCTCATTGCTACTTTCATTACTCTAGCAGCTACGATATTTAGCGGTTGGATAGGGTTTCCTCTCCCTGTAAAGAAAGCCATTAAGGACATATTGTATATGCTAATGGCTTTAGTTAAAGACGAATCCATGCAATAACAGATGCAATCCTAGTTTTATTTATAGCCAGTATAAGATTTTACTTGGTCGTTGTGAAGGAAGTATTTTCTATCGGTGATAACTAAAAGTAATGAATGTTAGGTATAATAATAAATACTAGGGGTATTAAAAATAATTATAAATAATCCTCATTGTTTTATAAGGTTTTTATTTTTTAAAATAACTTATTTTTATCACCCATAGAAAAAACTATATTTACAGAGGTTATATTTTATCTCTATGCTACACCTCATTGAAATGCACTTCACTTAAAAAATAGAACGTCATCTCTTTATTTTATATAGGAAAGGTTAAGCATAGTCTTCTTATTACTGATAATTTGGTGAGAGAACACTCTATTTGGTGGTAGGGGCTCTTGCTCTACAACTAACGTACTTATTCTAAGCGTCTTTTTACAATCACAGTGCCTTGTTAACTGTAATTAAGGAATGTAAATGAACAAATTTATTCTGTCTGCTATTGCAGGCGTCCTGCTCTCTTCTGGTCTGGCGCAGGCTGCTTCTGACGGTACCATCAATTTTCAGGGGCAGTTAAGTAATAACACCTGCGAAGTCATTGTCAACGGCCAAGCTAGCAACCCGATTGTTACCCTGCCAATTGTTAGTATTGGTCAACTAGGAAGTGCGGCACAGACGGCCGGGCTCACCGGTTTCACCCTGACACTGGCCAACTGCAGTGGTAGTTTGCAAACCGCCTCCGCTTTCTTTCAAGCTGGTGCTGCGGTAGATGTTCTTACCGGCCGCCTTAATAACACTGGTACGGCACAAAACGTCAGCCTGCAATTGCGTGATGGCACCAGTACTTCTCAAACGGTGATCAAAGCGGGTAACGCGGAACAGATCAACGGTAACTCGTTTGTAAACGTCAAGTCTGGTAGCACTAACTTGCCCTATTTTGTTGAGTATTATGCTGAGGGTACAACCACCCCAGGCACCGTCGTCAGCAATGTTGTTTACTCTATTCAATACAAGTAATGCCTTGAGGGAAGGGCTCCCCTCCCAAATAATCTACTTCAGGAGACTTTATGTGTTTTCCCTTTCATAACATTTTACGAGTTGCTGGCTTAGCCGTGGTGGCCCTATTCAGTACTCATAGTTTGGCAAGTATCGTGATTAACGGGACACGAGTTATTTATCCTTCAGATCAAAAAGAAGTCAGCGTCAGACTTAATAATACGGGTAATTCTCCCGTTTTGATCCAAAGCTGGTTGGATACGGGTGATATCAATGCCAAGCCGGCAGCGATTAAGGTTCCCTTTATACTGAGCCCCCCAATAAACCGAGTAGAGGGAGGCAAGGGCCAGACGTTACAGATTAGTTACTCAGAGGGATCGTTACCCATGGATAAAGAGTCGGTATTTTGGCTCAACGTACTAGAGGTGCCCGCCAAGAAACAGGCAAAATCTGATGAAAACTACCTGCAAATGGCGTTTCGCTCACGCATTAAAGTCTTTTATCGCCCAGCAGGATTGGCAGGTAACGCGAATGATGCCGCTCAGGCAGTCACTTGGAGCGTAAAAGGCAGCAGCCTGCAGGCATTCAACCCAACCCCCTATTATGTGTCTTTTGTCAGCCTGATGGTAAATGGCAAAAAAATTGAAGGCGAAATGGTAGCACCGAGATCTACCCTGACCTTGGCAGTACCCTCTAATAAGGGGGATACCGTGAGCGGTGAATTTGTTAACGACTACGGTGCCGTTAATTTGTTTAACGCCGAAATTAAATAGCCTTGGTTAAAGTTATATGCTTAATTTTTTTAATTGGTTCAGATACAGCAAAGTGATTGCTGAAACCAATAGTAACCTGTCGCTGGCGGCGTCCCGCTTTTCCTCTGATGGTTATCTGGATTTTATGACTGCCATGGAAAGCCGTGATGCGGTAACCAGAGGGGATTCACCTGAATCGGTATCACGTGCCAAAAATCGTTTCACCGTCACGGCAGGACAGGGACTGGCTGAAGGCTGGGGGCAGTGAATATATGACCCTACCCCAAAATCCTGCTCCATTCAGAAACAGAATTCCGGAATGATAAACACTCCCCTGAGTGGAGGTTGTGCCGATGAAAAAGTCGCGATTCACCGAAGAACAGATTGTCTTTGCCCTGAAACAGGCCGAGCTAGGTACATCGGTGCCTGAAGTCTGCCGTAAACTGGGTATCTCTGATGCCACCTTTTACACGTGGCGTAAAAAATACGGTGGGATTTCCCCTTCAGAGCTGAAGCACATGCGCCAGCTCGAAGAAGAAAATCTCAGGCTGAAAAGGCTGGTTGCTGATCTGAGCCTCAACAAGGCGATGCAGCTGTGACCTTCATGATTAATTACTATTAAACCATAGAGGATTATCTTGGGCCACGTAACTGCAGTATGTGCCAAGCTGTAGGGATAACAGCCCCCAGCTCAAAGTGATCAGACAGAAAATTACGTGTTATCCAGGTTGCTGAAACTATTGGCATTCGCGGAATGCTGGTACATGCGTTATCCGTTGAGGTCAGAGAATTCCGTATACGTGTAGGATTTGAACCTTCCCCCCCTTGAGCCGATGATGTTGATGATAACGTTGGGGGACTAGATCGAGAGTCTTTAATGGGGAAGAGGCTCGCAACTGATTTCTTGAAGCTTTATTGCGACTCTTCCTCAACGGACTACTCGGCGTAAGCCGGTTGAAAAACAGCATGCCCGATTTGACGCGCTGCATCGAGATAAGCCTTAGGCTCCCCCAGTTCTGGCAGCAGTAGCATTTCAGATGTCTTAACCGAAGCGCCACAATAATCAAAAATACCGTGCGTTATCTGCGCGTTAAAAGCATCGGTAAAACCATGCCGGTCATAGACGCCTTTGCTTGCCGCCCCCAGGGCAACCAGATGAACCGGTAAATGCCCCAGTTTTTTGACCACTGCCCCATCTGCCGTCTCTTCATAAGCCCAGCCATTGGAAAACACGCGGTCTATCCACCCCTTAAGCAAGGCAGGCATAGTCCACCAGTAGATTGGGAACACCAGAACCAGGGCATCCGCAGCATCAATTCGTGCCTGTTCTGCCAGAATATCCGCTGGAACAGTGGCCGTTTTTAAAAATGCGGCGATATCAGCGGCACCGTACACCGGATTGAAACCTTCCTGGGTAAGGTCGGCAATTTCAAACGTATGGGCGGGATCGGTCGCCGTTATCCCTTCGGCGATGGCTGCTGCAACACCATGGGTTAATGACGTATCGAGAGGATGAGACACAACGATGAGCGCGTGCATTGGGTGACTCCTATTGTCAGGGCGAGGTATAAAACGTACTCTATATACCAACAGTAAGTTACCATCGGTAAGTTACCTTTAGTATATAACACTGTCAACGGGTAAATATTGCCATGATCTCCAAACCACATTCACGAGTTCGGCTATCGAGAGAAGAGCGTTATCAGCAGTTGCTGACAACCGCATGGGAAATCATTAATGAAGAAGGCACCGAAGCGCTGACGCTCGGCCACCTGGCAGAACGCTCGGGCGTCACCAAGCCGGTGGTGTATGATCACTTCACCAACCGTTCGGGCCTGTTTGCCGCGCTGTATCAAGAGTTTGATAATCGTCAGACTGCACGGATGGATGAAGCTATCCAAAATACCAAACCGGAGCTAGAAGCCTTAGCCTCGGTCATTGCCACTTCCTACATTGAGTGCGTGCTGCTGCAAGGCCGTGAGATGCCTAGCGTCATGGCTGCACTAGCCGGTACTCCCGAGCTTGAGAAAATCAGGAATGATTACGCCGTGGTGTTCATCGAGAAATGCCGCCAGATCTTTACCCCCTTCTGCTGCGATAACCAACTTCAGGATGCCGCGCTATGGGGTATGCTCGGCTCTGCAGAAGGGCTATCCTACGCCACCAGCTGTGGTGCGATTACGGCAGCCCAGGCTAAGGAAGAGTTATTCGGCATCATTATTTCGATGGTGCAGCGAAGTGGCGATCGGCAGGATATGGCTATACCATAATAAGCACAGCGTTACCCCTCATCATGGAAGAGAGTTATGCCGACGATCGTTACCCACGCCGCAGTGCCGTTATGCCTTGGTTTAGGGCTGGGCCAGAAAATCATACCGGCCCGCTTGCTGCTCGCAGGCGTGGTTCTTTCTATGCTGCCGGATGCAGACGTATTAGCGTTTAAATTCGGCGTGGCTTACGGCAATCAGTTTGGTCATCGCGGTTTCACGCATTCACTGCTGTTTGCATTCCTGATGCCTAGCTTGGCACTGCTGTTCTACCGCTGGTTCAAGGCTAACCCCGTCAAGACCTGGTTGTTTCTGTTTATCTCGCTGTTATCCCACAGTTTGCTGGATTCGGTGACCACCGGAGGCAAAGGCGTCGGCTGGCTGTGGCCATGGAGTGACGAGCGTTTCTTTGCGCCCTGGCAGGTGATCCGCGTAGCGCCGTTTAGCCTCGAGAAATACCTGACTCCTGCTGGGCATGCGGTGATCATGTCGGAATTACTGTGGGTTTGGTTGCCTGGAGCCATCTTGATGACCGGCATGATAGCGCTGCGTAAGTTCATGCAGCGCAAGTGAGAGATTGATTAGGTTGGTAAGCGGCTTAACCGACAAAATCAATTCTGGTCAGCATCAGCGTGCCTTGTTGCAGAGTAAACTCTACACGCATACCTCCCTCACAGGCTTCTGACAACCCAGGGATCAGCAGGTTGGAACCCGTGCCGATAAATACGGCAAGCGTTCCGTCCTCAAAATCACCCGAACCGACCGAATCGCAGGTGCCTTCAACCAGCACTTTCTTCGCCCCATCATTGTAATAGAACTGCCCGTCCTCCTCGGCTGGGAAGTATTTTCTGGCCTGCTCCAACGGGGTTAATGAATTTACCCGGAAATCAGTCACCTGCTTTTTAGTGAGGTTGACACCCAGCAGCGGTATTTCCTTCAGACCATCCCTGATTTGCTGCGCATAGTGGTCAAACAACGCAGGGGTAATGCTCTGTTGATGTTCATCAGGCGTTCCTGCCAGGAAGGTATCAGCGACGTTCTCAAGCGGGAAGACAATATGCGCCTTTAAATAGGCCATATCGGCCGTCTTGACCGCCTGTTGGAATAGCTGGAACTGGGTGAGCATCTCGACCTTGAGGCTGTCATCGATCTCCTGAGGAGCCACCGAGAGGAGCGGCTGATTTACCGCTTCCAGCAGCTTTTGTTCGGTGATCGCCGAGGCTGGCCCACTGAAGTTGCACTTCTCCACGGTCTTGCTCTCAACCATCAGCGCCTGCCACTCTGCCTTGGCATCTTTGGCCATAACTGCATCGTAGTAATTCATCCCTTGCCGATCCTGGCTCTCTTCCCCTTCCAGTCGCCCGCAGAAATACGCCATCTTGCCGGTTGTGCACAGGTGAGAAACCACAAATCTGGGTTGGGCAATCCCCCCTTGATAACTGCGCCGGACCGCGTCCAGCAACGGTTTACGCTCCGCATCATAAAGGCCGACGTTTTGGCACCCGCTCGCTGCGGGTTCATCTTGAATAGTGCTATGGCATTGGGCCTGCGCCGGTGAGTCGACATAGGAGTCAAAATTGCTCACCGTCGTCCAGAAGCCTTCCGCTGACTGCTGCAATTCTCGATCGTAGACCACCGTCTTGCCGTTAATTTTGGCACTACCGCTACCATCATTGGTTTTAGCGGTGGCACAGAAATAGGCCTGCGAGCCGGAAACGCTCAGCTGTTTAACCACAAACTGGATATCGGTGGGATAACCGATATTGGCACGCATCTGATCCAGAATGACACGCCGTAGCGGATCGTTGGCATCCAGCGTCTGCCCTTGAACATAGGGGGCTAGCAACACCAGCAACAGCGCATATCTTTTCATGGGGCAAATCTCATCCTGAGCAGGCCTTACAGAGAGCGCCAGTATTGAAGCAATTTAGCCATCATTCAATAAAAAAACCCGCCGATGGCGGGTTTTGAGAAAAAGAGATGGAGCGACTTAAGCCTGATTGGCAGGAGTCACTTTACTGGCCAGGAACTCTTGTTCATAAGCCAGCGACTTTTTACGGTCGAACTGATGTTCCCATTTGGCAATCACCAAGACCGCCAGCGCATTGCCTACCACGTTCAGAGCCGTACGCGCCATATCGAGGATGCGGTCAACGCCGGCGATAAACGCCAAACCTTCCAGCGGAATACCCACGCTGCCCAAGGTCGCCAACAGAACCACAAAGGAGACACCTGGCACACCGGCAATCCCTTTTGAGGTCACCATCAACGTCAGAACCAGAATGATCTCTTGTCCCAGCGACAGCTCAATACCGTATAGCTGTGCAATAAAGATGGCGGCAATACTCTGGTACAACGTAGAACCGTCCAGATTGAAAGAGTATCCGGTAGGCACCACGAAGCTGGTGATGGATTTTGGCGCGCCGTAGGCCTCCATCTTTTCGATAATGCGCGGCAACACGGTTTCCGAACTGGCCGTTGAGTAAGCCAGGATCAGCTCTTCTTTCAAGATGCGGATCAACGTCCAGATACGCAGGTTACACAGCCGCGCAACAGCCCCCAGAACTACCAAACCAAAAAAGGCGATGGCGAAGTAAACCAGCACCACCAGCTTGGCCAACGGCAAGAGCGAAGCAAAACCGAAGTTGGCTACCGTGACCGAGATCAGGCCAAACACCCCGACCGGGGCGTAACGCATGATCATGTGGGTCACTTTGAACATGCTCTCAGCCACCGCTTTGAACACCTTCAGCAACGGCTCTTTGGTCTCTTTCGGCAAGGAAGACAGCCCCAGCCCAAACAGCACCGAGAAGAAGATGATCGGCAACATGTCGCCTTTGACCATCGACGAGAACACGTTAGAAGGAATTAACGAAAGGATGGTGGCCACTAGGCTATGTGAGCCGCTTTGCACCTGTTCCGTCGTTTTTTCATACTGTGAGATATCGACCGCGGTCAACGCCGACATATCAATGCCGTGCCCGGGTTGAAAAACATTAGCCAATGTCACACCCACGACGATCGCGATGGTGGTGATCACTTCAAAATAGATAATGGTTTTCAATCCAATACGGCCCAGCTTTTTGGTATCGCCAATACCGGCAATACCGACGATCAGCGTGGAAATAACAATAGGCACCACGATCATCTTGATCAAACGAATAAAGATATCACCGGCGGGGCTCAATATATTACTGACCATCCACTCACGTGATTCTGTTTGATTATGCAGCACTGCGCCCAGGATAATACCCAATACCAACGCGATCAGGATTTGCCAGGCCAGGCTGATTTTCACATTTTTCATACCCAAAAAGTCCTCAAAGACTCCGTGCCAACGTGTTAAAAAGCACCTAGGCTCCGGAAGGAATACTTAATCATTTATTGCAGGCTTATGTTTGTGAACCTCTGCGCCAACTGCCCTTGGTGTAACGCAGTATGAATCTGTACCATCTGAAGGCGGGCTTCTGCAAGCCTTGTTTCATCTCGGTTTTGTCCGTTTCACCAGCAAAAAACCAACAAACAAAAAACGTATCGAAACATAATTACTTGTTCTAAAAAACATAATTTTAGCTTGAGCAGAACAATAGTCGATAGGATAGGACGATTTTTAACCCAAATAAAAGTGCGTGATTTGTCATTGCATTTGCATATTTAGTCTAAAAATATGTTTCTGCATTGTTAACAAAAGGTTTTGCAAAAGAAAACAAAGTCCTCATGTGCCCCCCTTTAACAGCTGAGACAACGCTCAATATGATTCATGTAACTAATAAATGACAACAAAACAATTCATAAAACTTATTATTTGTACTTTCAAAAAACCAACATAATAACGGCAGTAAAAAATAACCCGTCGACATATTGCAGTTAACAATTACGCTGAGTATTTATAGCAGTTATTAATAGATTCTGATTCGCTGTAAAATATAACCTCGGACTTATTGTTTCCTGCACCCTCAAGCCGATGCCTCACGCTTAATGTTTTTAGTTATCTAAAAACTTTTTTAACAGAAATACGCCCATTACCGTCTTTTCACCGTCAACCAAACAGTTACACAACACAATTACGACAGTAACTATTACAAATCAACATCTTCGTTGCGTGATCTGCCGCCCAAAAAAGAAACAAAGCGTCATGGCAAACTATACTTAACCATCAGTTGACATATCATTAACAATTCTAAGGAGAAAAACCATGAGCCAACTGCACAAACACGCCATTCCTTCTGCAATTGCAGATCGTGCCCTGATCAATCCGGAGCAATACCAGCAGTATTATCAACAATCTGTACAAGACCCAGCGGCATTCTGGGGCGAGCACGGCAAGATCCTCGATTGGATCAAGCCCTATACCTCAGTGAAGAACACTTCTTTCGATCCTGGTCATATCAGCATCCGCTGGTTTGAAGACGGCACCCTTAACCTGGCGGCGAACTGTCTGGACCGCCACTTGGCCGAACGCGGCGATCAAACCGCCATCATCTGGGAAGGCGACGATCCGACCCAATCGGCCAAGGTCACCTACAAGCAACTGCATCACGATGTCTGCCAGTTCGCCAACGTGCTGAAAAAGCTCGGGGTGAAAAAAGGTGATGTGGTGGCCATCTATATGCCAATGGTGCCTGAGGCCGCCGTCGCCATGCTGGCCTGTGCCCGCATTGGTGCGGTGCACTCGGTGATCTTTGGGGGCTTTTCCCCAGAAGCCGTTGCTGGCCGTATTATCGATTCCAACTCCAAACTGGTGATCACCGCTGATGAAGGGCTGCGTGCTGGCCGCGCGGTACCGCTGAAAAAGAACGTCGATGATGCGCTGAAGAACCCAGGGGTGAAAAGCGTCAACAACGTGGTGGTCTTCCAGCGCACCGGTAAGCCGGGCTACTGGCAAGAAGGGCGCGATCTCTGGTGGCATGAGCTGACCGAAGGCGTCTCTGCCGACTGCCCACCGGAAGAGATGAACGCGGAAGATCCGCTGTTTATCCTCTATACCTCCGGCTCAACCGGCAAACCGAAAGGCGTGGTACATACCACCGGAGGCTATCTGGTTTACGCCGCGCTGACCTTCAAATACGTCTTCGATTACCACGATGGCGACGTCTATTGGTGCACCGCCGACGTGGGCTGGGTTACCGGCCATAGCTACCTGTTATATGGCCCATTGGCCTGCGGTGCCATTACGCTGATGTTTGAAGGCGTGCCGAACTACCCAGGCGTAAACCGTCTGTCACAGGTAGTGGATAAGCATCAGGTCAATATCCTGTATACCGCACCAACGGCAATCCGCGCCCTGATGGCCGAAGGCGACAAAGCAATCGAAGGCACCAAACGCGATTCGCTGCGCATTATGGGTTCCGTGGGTGAGCCCATCAACCCAGAGGCCTGGGAGTGGTATTACAACAAGATTGGTAACGCAAAATGCCCGATCGTTGATACCTGGTGGCAAACCGAAACCGGTGGCTTCATGATCACCCCGTTACCAGGTGCTACCGAGCTGAAGGCTGGCTCCGCCACTCGCCCATTCTTTGGCGTGCAACCGGCATTGGTCGACAATATGGGCACACCGCAGGAAGGCGCCTGCGAAGGCAACCTGGTGATCACCGATTCTTGGCCGGGCCAGGCTCGAACTCTGTACGGTGACCATGACCGCTTCGAGCAAACCTACTTCTCTACCTTTAAAGGCATGTACTTCAGCGGTGACGGCGCACGCCGTGACGAAGATGGCTATTACTGGATCACGGGCCGCGTCGATGACGTGCTGAACGTTTCCGGCCACCGTCTGGGCACCGCCGAAATTGAATCCGCATTGGTATCCCACCCCAAAATTGCCGAGGCCGCGGTGGTGGGTATTCCGCATAACATCAAGGGCCAGGCGATTTATGCCTATATCACCCTGAATCATGGGGAAGAGCCAACGCCGGAACTGTATGCCGAAGTGCGCAACTGGGTGCGTAAGGAAATTGGGCCAATCGCCACGCCAGATGTTCTCCATTGGACCGACTCTTTACCAAAAACGCGGTCTGGCAAAATTATGCGGCGTATTCTGCGCAAAATTGCCGCCGGTGATACCAGTAACCTGGGGGATACCTCAACGCTGGCGGATCCGGCTGTAGTCGAAAAGCTGTTGGAAGAGAAACAATCAATGAAAGTTCCATCCTAATCCGCGCTGCCTCCGGCCGTTCGTCTGCCATGCGCAGCTGAACGGCCTGTATACCTGAAAGCTTTCAACTGCAGTAAAGCCGATCCCAGACATTTGGCTGGGATGGGCCAAGGTGGCCCGCAGAGCGCCAATTTGCCAGTTGGAAGGGTATCGCGTGGCGTACTTGTTCAATACCTATTGGAGAAACTCGGATGAATGAAGATATTTATCAAAGGATTGAAGAAAACCCGCGCTTTCAGGAGCTGGTGCAAAAGCGCAGCCGTTTCGCCTGGCTCCTGTCACTGATCACACTCGCGCTGTACGTCGGCTTTATCTTACTGATCGCCTTCGATCCTCAGTGGCTGGGAACTCCACTCGGCCCCGGATTAACCATTACCCGTGGGATCCCGGTTGGCGTGGGATTGATCGTGATTTCTTTCGTGTTAACCGGGATCTACGTTTACCGTGCCAACGGTGAATTTGATCGCCTGAATGCTGAAATCCTGCGCGAGGTGAAGCAATGAAGCGCCTACTTTCAGCTGCCACACTATTGGCCCTGCCAGGCCTAAGCCATGCCGATGCCATTGGAGGTGCCGTACAGCGCCAACCGTTGAACATCCAGGCCATCATCATGTTCCTGCTGTTCGTGGGTGCCACCCTTTACATCACCTACTGGGCTTCCAAACGTACCCGCTCTCGTCAGGATTACTACACCGCTGGCGGGCGCATCACCGGGTTGCAAAACGGCCTGGCTATCGCTGGCGACTTTATGTCTGCAGCATCGTTCCTCGGTATCTCCGCGCTGGTCTATACCTCCGGCTATGATGGGCTGATTTATTCCATCGGCTTCCTGATTGGCTGGCCAATCATATTGTTTCTGATTGCCGAGCGGCTACGTAACCTTGGCCGATATACCTTCGCCGACGTGGCCTCTTACCGCCTGAAACAGAAGCCGATCCGCTCACTTTCAGCCTGTGGTTCCCTGGTGGTGGTAGCGCTGTATCTGATCGCCCAGATGGTGGGCGCGGGCAAATTGATCCAGCTGCTTTTCGGCCTCAATTATCACGTCGCCGTTGTCTTGGTCGGTATATTGATGGTGCTGTATGTCCTGTTCGGTGGCATGCTGGCTACCACCTGGGTGCAAATCATCAAGGCCGTGCTGCTGTTGGCCGGTGCCAGCTTTATGGCGCTGATGGTCATGAAATCTGTCAACTTTGACTTCAATACCCTGTTTGCCGAAGCCGTGAAGGTGCATCCGAAAGGGCTTGCCATTATGAGCCCGGGCGGACTGGTCTCCGACCCTATATCCGCCCTCTCCCTGGGTCTGGCATTGATGTTCGGTACCGCCGGTTTGCCACATATCCTGATGCGTTTCTTCACCGTTAGCGATGCCAAAGAAGCGCGTAAGAGCGTGTTCTATGCCACCGGCTTTATCGGTTACTTCTATATCCTGACCTTTATTATCGGTTTCGGTGCAATCCTGCTGGTCAGTGCCAATCCGGCCTTCAAGGATGCCAGTGGGGCATTGCTGGGCGGTAATAACATGGCGGCGGTGCATTTGGCTAACGCGGTGGGGGGTAACTTCTTCCTTGGCTTTATCTCTGCGGTGGCCTTTGCCACGATCCTGGCGGTAGTTGCCGGGCTAACCTTGGCGGGTGCTTCTGCGGTTTCTCACGATCTCTATGCCTGTGTCATCAAGAATGGCAAAGCGACCGAGCGTGATGAGCTGAAAGTTTCCAAAATCACCGTGGTGTTGCTCGGGGTGGTGGCTATCGCGCTGGGGATCCTGTTTGAGAAGCAGAACATCGCCTTTATGGTGGGGCTGGCATTCTCCATTGCGGCCAGCTGTAACTTCCCAATCATCATTCTTTCCATGTACTGGTCACGCCTGACCACGCGCGGGGCAATGATCGGCGGGTGGCTTGGTCTGTTAACCGCAGTGATCCTGATGATCCTGGGCCCGACTATTTGGGTGCAGATCCTCGGCCATGCCAAACCGATTTACCCTTACGAATATCCGGCGCTGTTCTCTATGTTGGTCGCCTTTATCGGCACCTGGTTCTTCTCTGTGACCGACAATTCGTTGGTTGGGCAGCAAGAACGCGTGAAATTCCGTTCCCAGTTTGTACGTTCACAAACCGGGCTGGGGATTTCGCAGGGGAGTGCACACTAAGGTGTTGATTTGGGCTGAGGTCGACTCGGCCCTTCTGCAAAGAGTTAGCCTGCTGGGTCTTCCGGCAGGTTAATTTGTCAGATCGAGTCATACTTCCCCTCACCCTAACCCTCTCCCCCAGGAGAGGGAATCGATCGAGCTCGCTGATATTCCTGCGTCATACTCCATACTTAGGCTTACTCATCACTGCAGAAGTAGTATGGCTAATCAAAGGTTCCCACTTCCCGAAGCAGCACGGGCTTATCCACGACGCCGGACTGTTCCCTCTCCCCCACTCGGATGTTCAGGATGTTCCCGGTTGGTACTCTGGGAGAGGGTTGGGGTGAGGGGCTTTCACTGCCATTTTCTGTTTTTGACCCATAGCAAAAAGCCT
>NZ_CAMFLB010000032.1:0-100765 GCF_945957435.1 Serratia sp. PL7
ACCGATCGAGTCACAATTTGACTACGCTATTCGTTCTGTACACCCGGTGACTGATTAACTCCTGTTCCTGATCACAGCTTCGTATCCGCTCTCCTTGGTGGAGTGGGTCTGAAACTATAGTGACTCACTTTGGTGCCGAGATTATCTCTTTAGCTCCAGCAGATCAGGGGCTATCAGCTCCCTCTCCCTGTAGGAGAGGGTTGGGGGGAGGGGACCACGCGAAACAGCCGGCGGCAATATTCCAGAAAATAGCCGTATACCACGCCCATCGCCATCGAGATCACCGCATTACTGGTCACCGCGGCCAGGATCTGTTGTCCATCGGCGCCCACGCTCCACAGAATGACGGCGTAAACCGGCGATTGGAAACTGACATAAGCCA
Source organism: Serratia sp. PL7 (assembly GCF_945957435.1). Lineage (NCBI taxonomy): Bacteria > Pseudomonadati > Pseudomonadota > Gammaproteobacteria > Enterobacterales > Yersiniaceae > Serratia > Serratia sp. PL7. The sequence continues at coordinate 383 of NZ_CAMFLB010000032.1, forward strand.
ACAGATCGGCCAGGTTACGCAGCAAAAACTGCCCGCGTGGGCTGCGGCGTGCGGTGGCGATGAAGAAATCGCGGTAGCGGCCATAGGGCCAGGCGATCACGATATTGACGGGGATCGACACCAGTCTGGAGGAGAGTGATTGGCTAAAGCTCATGCCCGAAATCAGTATTTCAATCGCCATCCCGACGATAAAACAGTACACCACTAGCGCAAAAGTATCGGCGGCAGCGCTGCGCCATGGTGAAACGGCTCTAGACATGACACGATCCCTGAATTTATCGGTTAACATGTTGCTTATTAATGTTAATTAGGTGTTATTAACTGACCTTTAAGCACTTTTGTAGTGTACTTGACTGCATGGAATGTTTTAAGTGGCTTAAAATTTTTATTTTTAACATTTGGCTGATTTTTATCCTGACAACAGGGGGAAAAGCTCGTAAAGCAGGAGTTTAAAATGGTGAATGAAAATATTGTTAATATAAACAATGTATTATGATTGTCTGGTGGCGGCGAGATGACGGTTTTGCGGCTGATTCAGCGATAGGCGCACTAAATTTGCGCATATTCCTAAATGCGCAAAAAAATCCAGGTTAATTGTAAATAGGTGTTTTGAGAATAATCTTACCATTTTGATTTGAATCATAATTAACGGCTTAAGCCAGTGCTTCGCCATTTATTTTATCTTTGGGTTGTTCTTTGACGGAATAATTGAAGTAAAATAGCGCGCCGTTGGCAGCGAAATACTTGCTGAGTGTTATTAAGTCAAGGGTTTATGGCATTTCCCTGCTGGCAAGCGGCTTGTGGCCAAGCCTTGACCGACGCGGGATGCGGTGGGGGTATCCCCGCCGAGAGCGATGTTGAAAAGTGAGACCTGGATTGCAGAAGGACATAATGAGTTATTTAATCGTCAATTTGTGTTTATTTTAATCGCACTCTTTCCGCTTAGAAAATTCTCCTCTTTAATCATGATGTTAATTTATATTCATGCAATAAATAGAGTTCCTTTCGTGAGCCAGCCTCCAGAATATGCCTATAAATATTGCCAAACCGCTCTTGCTCTGGCTTGACAAGGTTTTCATACCCTCCGTAAACTCCCTTATGTGGGAATTTGTGGTGTAAAGTGGTGAAAAGGGTCACGAGGGGGTAGCTCAGGTATGTTTCGTGGGGCAACGATGGTCAACCTCGACAGTAAAGGACGGCTCGCCGTACCGACCCGTTATCGGGATTTACTGAATGAGGAATCGCAAGGCCAAATGGTTTGCACCATTGACCTCCATCAGCCCTGCCTGCTGCTTTATCCATTACCTCAATGGGAAATCATCGAGCAAAAGTTGTCCCGTCTGTCGAGCATGAATCCCGCTGAGCGCCGAGTCCAGCGCTTGCTGTTGGGCCATGCCAGCGAGTGTCAGATGGATAATGCCGGCCGGTTGCTGTTAGCCAATACGCTACGCCAACATGCCGGGCTTACTAAAGAAGTGATGCTGGTCGGGCAGTTCAACAAGTTTGAACTGTGGGATGAACAGACCTGGTATCAACAAGTCAAGGATGATATTGACGCGGAACAATCCACTCAGGAACCGTTGTCTGAGCGGCTACAGGACTTGTCACTATAAGCATGCTGGAAAATTATAAACATACGACCGTACTGTTGGATGAGGCCGTGAAGGGGCTCAATATTCGCAGTAACGGCATCTACATCGACGGTACTTTTGGTCGCGGTGGTCATTCTCGTCTGATCTTGTCCCAACTGGGGCCGGAAGGGCGCTTGTTGGCTATCGATCGCGATCCGCAGGCAATTGCCGCAGCTCAATCTATTGCAGACCCACGTTTTACTATCATCCACGGCCCGTTTTCCGATTTGGCTGACTATGTGCAGCAACGGGAACTGGTAGGCAAGATCGACGGCGTGTTGCTCGACTTAGGTGTCTCTTCCCCGCAGCTGGATGACGCAGAACGCGGATTTTCCTTTATGCGTGACGGCCCGCTGGATATGCGTATGGATCCATCAAGCGGCCAATCTGCCGCCGAATGGTTGATGAAAGCGGAAGCCGACGATATTGCCTGGGTGCTGAAAACCTTCGGTGAAGAACGCTTCGCCAAACGCATCGCCCGCGCCATTGTGGAAAGAAACCAAGTAGAACCGATGACCCGCACCAAGGAACTGGCCGAGCTGATCGCCCATGCCAGCCCGTTCCGTGATAAGCATAAACACCCGGCAACCCGCAGTTTCCAGGCGATCCGTATCTACATCAACAGCGAGCTGGAAGAGATCGAACGCGCGCTGGACGGTGCATTAGCCGTGTTGGCACCAGAGGGCCGCCTGTCGATCATCAGCTTCCATTCGTTGGAAGACCGTATCGTCAAAAGCTTTATGCGCCACCACAGCCGTGGTGCCCAGGTTCCGGCAGGAATTCCGCTAACCGAAGCGCAGTTGCGTGAAATGGGTGGCCGCACGCTGAAAGCCTTGGGCAAAATGAAGCCTGGTGATGTTGAAGTGGCGGAAAACCCACGAGCGCGCAGTTCGGTGCTGCGTATTGCCGAGAGGATGCCTGCGTGATTGGTAATGAGCGCCACGGTTTAGTTGGCGTCATTGGTGGCGATCTGCTGCGTAACGCCAAGATCCCGCTGATTTTGATGATTGCCGCGCTGGTTTCCGCCGTGTTTGTGGTGACCACCGCGCACCGTACCCGCCTGCTGACCGCCGAGCGCGAACAGCTGGTGCTGGAGAGGGATGCGCTGGATATCGAATGGCGCAACCTGATCCTGGAAGAGAATGCCCTTGGCGATCACAGCCGCGTAGAGCGTATCGCCACCGAAAAACTGCAGATGCAACACGTTGATCCATCGCAGGAAATTATCATTGTCAAGCCATGAGTGGTTTAGCCGAAGTCACGATACGGAGCAAATAGCTAACGCATGAAAGCAGTACGTCCCGGTAAGAAGTTGAAACGCCAGGAAGATCAGGCCAGCTTTGTCAGCTGGCGTTTTGCGTTGCTGTGCGGCTGTATTCTGTTGGCGCTGGTTGGGCTGATGCTGCGTGTGGCTTATTTGCAGGTGATCAATCCAGATCGGTTGGTGAAAGAAGGCGACATGCGCTCGCTGCGTGTGCAGGCGGTGCCCACCGCGCGCGGCATGATTAGCGACCGCTCTGGCCGCCCGCTGGCGGTGAGCGTACCGGTGAACGCCGTGTGGGCCGATCCGAAAGAGTTGAACGAACGCGGGGGTATTACGCTGGATTCGCGCTGGAAAGCGCTGTCCGACGCGTTGCAAATTCCGCTCGATCAGCTCTCCAATCGTATTAATGCCAATCCGAAGGGGCGCTTTGTCTATCTGGCCCGGCAGGTTAACCCGGCGATTGGTGATTACATCCACAAGCTGAAATTGCCTGGCATCTACCTGCGCCAGGAATCGCGCCGCTACTACCCGTCTGGCCAGGTTACATCTCATATCATCGGCGTGACCAACATTGACGGCGAAGGGATCGAAGGGGTCGAAAAGAGCTTTGATCGTTGGCTCACCGGTCAACCGGGCGAAAGAACCGTACGTAAAGACCGCTATGGCCGAGTGATCGAGGACATCTCCTCGGTAGACAGTCAGGCGGCGCACAATCTGGCACTGAGCATCGATGAACGCCTGCAGGCGCTGGTTTACCGTGAACTGAATAACGCAGTTGCCTTCAACAAGGCGGAGTCTGGTACCGCAGTGCTGGTGGACGTGAACACCGGAGAAGTGCTGGCGATGGCCAACAGCCCATCGTACAACCCGAACAATATGGCCGATACGCCGAAAGATACCATGCGTAACCGTGCCATCACCGATATTTTTGAACCTGGTTCTACCGTGAAGCCGATGGTGGTAATGACGGCGTTGCAGCGCGGCGTAGTGAAAGAAAATAGCGTGCTCAACACCATTCCTTACCGTATTAACGGCCATGAAATCAAAGACGTGGCGCGTTATTCGGAACTGACCATGACCGGGATCTTGCAGAAGTCGAGTAACGTCGGTGTTTCAAAGCTGGCGTTAGCGATGCCGTCCTCAGCGTTAGTAGATACTTACTCACGTTTTGGGCTGGGAAAAGCGACCAATTTGGGGTTGGTCGGAGAAAGCAGTGGCTTATACCCAAAAAAACAACGGTGGTCTGACATAGAGAGGGCCACCTTCTCTTTCGGCTATGGGCTAATGGTAACCCCGTTACAGTTAGCGCGAGTCTATGCCACGATTGGCAGCCTGGGCGTTTATCGTCCACTGTCGATCACCAGGGTTGACCCTCCGGTTGCCGGTGAACGCGTCTTCCCTGAGGCTACCGTGCGTACGGTAGTGCACATGATGGAAAGCGTCGCCTTGCCGGGCGGTGGTGGGGTGAAAGCCGCCATCAAGGGTTATCGTATCGCCATTAAAACCGGTACGGCCAAAAAGGTCGGCCCGGATGGTAAATACGTCAACCGATATATCGCTTATACCGCGGGGGTGGCGCCAGCAAGCCAGCCTCGTTTTGCTCTGGTGGTGGTCATCAACGATCCACAGGGTGGGAAATACTACGGTGGTGCGATTTCTGCGCCGGTGTTTGGTGCCATCATGGGGGGCGTGCTGCGGATCATGAACATTCAGCCAGATGCCCTGCCTACCGGTGACAAAAGCGAATTAGTGATTAATAACAAAGAGGGTTCAGGTGGCCGATCGTAATTTGCGCGATTTACTCGCTCCGTGGGTGCCAACGGCACCCGAGCGCGCGCTGCGGGAAATGATATTAGACAGCCGTATTGCGGCTGCCGGGGATCTGTTTGTCGCCGTAGTTGGCCATCAAACGGATGGACGCCGCTATATTCCGCAAGCCATCGCCCAAGGGGTTGCCGCCGTTATCGCTGAAGCGGAAGGCGAAGCTGAAGACGGTAAAATTTGCGAAATGCACGGTGTGCCGGTGATTTACCTGAGCCAACTTGGCCAGCGTCTGTCGGCGTTAGCCGGGCGTTTCTATCATCAGCCTGCCGAGCGTCTGCGCCTGATTGGCGTGACGGGGACCAACGGTAAAACCACCACCACCCAACTGTTAGCCCAGTGGAGCCAACTGTTGGGCGAAACGGCCGCAGTAATGGGCACCGTGGGCAACGGTTTGTTAGACCAGGTTTGCCCAACGGAAAATACCACCGGATCTGCCGTCGACGTGCAGCACGTGCTTAACGATCTGGCGCAGCAAGGGGCTACCTTTGCCGCGATGGAGGTCTCCTCTCACGGTCTGGTGCAACACCGCGTGGCGGCTTTACCCTTTGCCGCAGCCGTATTCACCAACCTGAGCCGCGATCATCTGGATTACCACGGTGACATGGCCAGCTACGAAGCGGCCAAATGGTCACTGTTTGCCAGCCACGACGTTGGGCAGGCGATCATCAATGCCGACGATGAAGTCGGGCAGCGTTGGCTGGCCAAATTGCCAGACGCGGTCGCCGTCACCATGCATGACAATTTGCAGCCTGGCTGCCATGGCCGCTGGCTGAAAACCACTGCGGTGGACTATCACGATAACGGTGCCACCATCCACTTCAGCTCAAGCTGGGGCAACGGTGAGATCGAAAGCCGCCTGATGGGAGCATTCAACGTCAGTAACCTGATCATGGCTTTGGCGACGCTGCTGTCACTCGGTTATCCGTTTGAGACGTTGGTAAACACGGCCAATCAGCTACAGCCGGTCTGTGGTCGGATGGAAGTCTTCAATGCGCCAGGCAAGCCGACGGTGGTGGTGGATTATGCCCACACCCCGGATGCTCTGGAAAAAGCGCTGGAAGCCGCTCGCCTGCATTGCCAAGGGCAACTGTGGTGCGTGTTTGGCTGTGGTGGCGATCGTGATAGAGGTAAGCGCCCACTTATGGGTGGCATTGCCGAGCAGTTTGCCGACCGGGTAGTGGTAACGGATGACAATCCGCGCACCGAAGAACCGCAGGCCATCATCAAGGATATTCTGGCCGGGCTGCTGGATGCCGGGCATGTGCAGGTGATCCACGGGCGCGCCGAAGCCGTGACCAGCGCCATCATGCAGGCTAAAGAGCAGGATGTGGTGCTGGTGGCGGGTAAAGGCCACGAGGATTACCAACTGGTAGGTAACCGTCGTCTGGATTACTCCGATCGCACCACCGTCGCACGTTTGCTGGGGGTGTTGGCATGATCCCGGTCTCGCTTCAGACGCTGGCGGCGGTATTGGATGCCGAGCTGATCGGCACCGACTGCATCATTACCGAAGTGACGAGGGATACTCGTCAGGTCACTGCGGGTTGCCTGTTTGTGGCCCTGAAAGGGGAGCGTTTCGATGCTCACGACTTTGCCGCCGATGCTGTCGCCGCTGGCGCAGGCGCTTTGCTGGTAAGTAAGCGCTTATTGGTGGAGGCCCCACAGCTGGTGGTGAAAGATACCAGTCTGGCACTGGGGCAGTTTGCGGCCTGGGTACGTCAGCAGGTGTCAGCCAAAGTGGTGGCGCTGACCGGTTCATCGGGCAAGACCTCGGTGAAAGAGATGACCGCGGCCATTTTACGTGAATGTGGCGAAGTGCTGCATACCGCCGGGAATTACAATAACGAGATCGGTGTGCCGCTAACGCTGCTGCGTTTAGAACCGCAGCATGATTTTGCGGTGATCGAACTGGGTGCCAACCATATCGGTGAGATTGCCTATACCACCGCCTTGGCGCAACCGCAGAGCGCGCTGGTGAATAATCTGGCCGCTGCCCATCTGGAAGGTTTTGGCTCACTGGCAGGCGTTGCGCAAGCCAAGGGCGAAATTTTTGCCGGTTTGCCGGCGGATGGCGTGGCGATCCTCAACGCCGATAGCAACGACTGGCCGCACTGGCAGGCGCAGTTACAGGGCAAGACAGTCTGGCGTTTCTCCCCCCAGGCTGCACAAGCAGTAGATTTCTTTGCCAGCGATATCCAGGTTGAAGGGAGCGTAACTCACTTCACCCTGCACAGCCCGTTCGGCACGGTGGCAATCGAGTTGCCATTGCCAGGCCGCCATAACGTGGCCAATGCGTTGGCGGCAGCAGCACTGGCGATGTCGGTTGGCGCAACGCTGGCTGCTGTGAGTGCTGGCTTGCAACAGCTTCGGGCGGTGCCTGGGCGTTTGTTCCCGATCGCCTTGGCGCAAGACAAGCTGTTGCTTGATGACAGCTATAACGCCAACGTCGGCTCCATGACGGCAGCAGCGCAGGTGCTGGCAGAAATGCCGGGTTATCGCGTGATGGTCGTTGGCGATATGGCCGAGTTGGGCGCAGAGGCCGAAGAGTGCCATCGTCAGGTGGGTGAAGCTGCCCGTCTGGCCGGTATTGATAAAGTCATCAGCGTGGGTGGGCTGAGCCAGGTATTGAGCTCCGCCTCCGGTAACGGTGAACATTATCAGGATAAAACAGCAGTGACCGCGCGCGTAGCGGAACTACTCTCAGCACATGCGGTAATTACCGTGTTAATCAAAGGTTCACGTAGTGCCGCAATGGAGCAGGTAGTACGCGCGTTACAGGAGAAAGCACCATGTTAGTTTGGCTGGCCGAGCATTTGGTCAAATATTACTCAGGCTTCAACGTCTTTTCCTACCTGACGTTCCGGGCCATTGTCAGCCTGCTGACCGCGCTGTTCCTTTCCCTGTGGATGGGGCCGAAGGTGATCAAACGCCTGCAGGAAATGTCCTTTGGTCAGGTAGTGCGTAACGACGGGCCAGAATCGCACTTTAGCAAGCGCGGCACGCCGACTATGGGCGGCATCATGATCCTGACCTCCATCACTATTTCTGTGCTGATGTGGGCCTATCCGTCCAACCCTTACGTGTGGTGCGTGCTGTTCGTGCTGGTGGGTTATGGCATCGTCGGCTTTGTTGATGATTATCGCAAAGTGGTGCGCAAAGATACTCGGGGGCTGATTGCCCGCTGGAAATATTTCTGGCAATCCGTGATTGCCCTGATTGTGGCCTTTGCCATGTATGCCGTAGGAAAAGACACGCCAGCCACCGAGCTGGTTGTGCCGTTCTTTAAGGACATCATGCCGCAGCTGGGCCTGCTGTATGTGCTGTTGGCGTACTTCGTGATTGTCGGCACCAGCAACGCGGTCAACCTGACCGATGGGCTGGATGGCCTGGCGATCATGCCAACCGTGTTCGTGGCGGCGGGCTTTGCGCTGGTGGCCTGGGCGACCGGTAACATGAACTTCGCCAACTACCTGCACATTCCGTATCTGCGTCATGCCGGTGAGTTGGTCATCGTCTGTACCGCGATCGTCGGAGCCGGTTTAGGCTTCTTGTGGTTTAACACCTATCCGGCTCAGGTGTTTATGGGTGACGTGGGTTCACTGGCACTGGGCGGCGCGTTGGGCACCATCGCCGTGCTGCTGCGCCAAGAGTTCTTGTTGGTGATTATGGGCGGCGTGTTCGTGGTTGAAACGTTGTCGGTGATCCTGCAGGTGGGATCGTTCAAGCTGCGCGGGCAACGTATTTTCCGCATGGCGCCGATCCACCATCACTATGAATTGAAAGGCTGGCCAGAACCACGGGTGATCGTGCGCTTCTGGATTATTTCGCTGATGCTGGTGCTGATTGGCCTGGCAACGCTGAAGGTGCGCTGATTATGGTGGATTATCAGGGTAGAAAAGTGGTCATCATCGGGTTGGGCCTCACCGGCCTGTCCTGCGTTGATTTCTTTACGACCCGTGGCGTGACGCCGCGGGTTATGGATACCCGTATTTCGCCACCGGGCCTGGATCAACTGCCCGATAGCGTTGAACGTCATCTGGGCTCCCTGAATCAGGAATGGTTGCTGTCTGCGGATTTGATTGTGGCTAGCCCTGGCATGGCATTAGCGACTCCGGCTTTGAGCGCTGCCGCCGATGCCGGGGTTGAGATCGTCGGTGACGTTGAGCTGTTCTGCCGTGAAGCCCAGGCGCCAATCGTGGCGATCACCGGCTCCAACGGCAAGAGCACCGTCACCACGCTGGTGGGCGAAATGGCCAAGGCAGCCGGTTGGGCCGTGGGCGTTGGGGGCAATATCGGCCTGCCAGCGCTGAGTCTGCTACGCCAGGAGTGCCAACTGTACGTGCTGGAGCTGTCGAGCTTCCAATTGGAAACCACTTACAGCCTGCATGCCGCAGCGGCCACCATTTTGAATGTGACCGAAGATCATATGGATCGCTATCCATTTGGCCTGCAGCAATACCGTGCCGCCAAGTTACGCGTCTATGAAAATGCCGAAGTCTGCGTAGTGAATGCGGACGACGCGCTGACCATGCCGGTACGCGGTGCCGATGAGCGCTGTGTCAGCTTTGGTGCCGACGTGGGGGACTACCATCTCAACCGCCAGCAGGGTGAAATCTGGCTGCGGGTGAATGGTGAGAAAGTCCTCAATACCAGTGAGATGAAGCTCACCGGTCGCCATAACTTTACCAATGCGTTGGCGGCCCTGGCCCTGGCCGATGCCGTCAAGCTACCGCGTGCGTCCAGCCTGAAAGCGCTGACGACCTTTACCGGCCTGGAGCACCGCTTTCAACTGGTGTGGGAACACAACGGCGTGCGCTGGATTAATGATTCCAAAGCCACCAACGTCGGCAGCACCGAGGCAGCGCTGAACGGCCTGCAGGTTAAGGGTACGCTACATCTGCTGTTGGGCGGTGATGGCAAGTCTGCGGACTTCTCGCCGCTGGCGCGCTATCTGCAAGGTGACAACGTGCGTTTGTACTGTTTTGGCCGCGATGGCGCACAGCTGGCACAGCTGCGCCCAGAAGTCGCCACGCAAACAGAAACGATGGAGCAGGCGATGCAAGCCATTGCTCGCCAGGTGACATCTGGCGATATGGTGCTGTTGTCACCGGCCTGCGCCAGCCTGGATCAGTTCCGTAATTTTGAAGTGCGTGGCAATGAGTTTGCCCGTCTGGCACAGGAACTGGGCGGATGAGACTACGGGTGCCGACGTTTGGCCTGACCAACAAGCTGAAAGACTGGGTGATGGGATCGCGTGAAAGCGATACGAGCAGCATGGTGCTGTATGACCGTACCCTGCTGTGGCTGACCTTCGGTCTGGCGATTGTTGGTTTTGTGATGGTGACGTCGGCCTCAATGCCTATCGGCCAGCGCCTGGCAGAGGATCCGTTCCTGTTTGCCAAGCGTGATGCGCTTTACCTTGGCCTGGCGTTCGGCCTGTCGCTGGTGACGCTGCGTATCCCGATGGCCATTTGGCAGCGCTATAGCAACGTGATGCTGCTGTTATCGATAGTCTTGTTGCTGGTGGTGCTGGTGGTTGGCAGCTCGGTAAACGGGGCTTCGCGCTGGATTTCACTGGGCCCGTTGCGTATTCAGCCCGCTGAGTTATCCAAACTGTCGCTGTTTTGCTACCTGGCGAGCTATCTGGTGCGCAAGGTGGAGGAAGTCCGCAGCAACTTCTGGGGCTTCTGTAAGCCAATGGGCGTGATGGTGGTGTTGGCGGTGCTGCTGCTGGCCCAGCCGGATTTGGGGACGGTGGTGGTGCTGTTCATCACCACGCTGGCGATGTTGTTCCTGGCCGGGGCGAAGATGTGGCAGTTCCTGGCGATCATCGGTTCAGGGGTGTTTGCCGTAGTGCTGCTGATCATCGCAGAACCTTACCGTATGCGCCGTGTGACTTCGTTCTGGAACCCGTGGGCCGATCCGTTTGGCAGTGGCTACCAGCTAACCCAGTCGCTGATGGCGTTTGGCCGCGGCGAGTTCTGGGGACAAGGGCTGGGCAACTCGGTACAGAAACTCGAGTATTTACCCGAGGCGCATACCGACTTTATCTTCTCCATTTTGGGCGAAGAACTGGGCTATATCGGTGTGGTTTTGGCCCTGTTAATGGTATTCTTCGTCGCTTTTCGCGCCATGTCGATCGGCCGCAGGGCGTTGGAGATAGACCAGCGATTTTCTGGCTTTCTGGCGTGTTCGATCGGTGTCTGGTTCAGTTTCCAGGCGTTGGTGAACGTCGGTGCGGCAGCGGGGATGTTGCCAACCAAAGGCTTGACCTTGCCACTGATAAGCTACGGTGGTTCAAGTCTGTTAATTATGTCGACGGCGATCGTGCTGTTGCTGCGAATTGATTATGAAACGCGCCTGACCAAAGCGCAGGCGTTTGTGAAGAGGTAGCGGATGAGCGGTAAAGCTAAGCGTTTAATGGTGATGGCAGGCGGTACCGGTGGACACGTGTTTCCGGGGCTGGCGGTCGCGCATCATCTGATGGCGCAGGGCTGGCAGGTTCGCTGGCTCGGCACCGCAGACCGTATGGAAGCCGATCTGGTGCCAAAGCACGGGATCGAGATTGATTTTATCCGCATCTCCGGGTTGCGTGGCAAAGGGCTCAAAGCACAGTTGACCGCACCGGTGCGTATCTGGCAGGCGGTGCGTCAGGCTAAAGCGATTATGCGCAGTTATCAGCCGGACGTGGTGCTGGGGATGGGCGGTTACGTTTCTGGCCCTGGTGGCTTAGCTGCCTGGCAGTGTGGTATCCCGGTGGTGTTGCATGAGCAGAACGGCATTGCGGGCCTGACCAACCGCTGGCTCTCAAGGATCGCCAAGAAAGTGTTACAGGCGTTCCCTGGTGCGTTCCCGAATGCGGATGTTGTGGGCAACCCGGTGCGTACCGATGTGTTGGCGCTACCGCTGCCTGCCGAGCGACTGAACGGGCGTGAAGGGCCAATCCGCGTGCTGATTATCGGCGGTAGCCAAGGTGCGCGCGTGCTGAATCAGACAGTTCCTGAAGTCGCCGCGCTGCTGGGCGATAAAATAGTTCTCTGGCATCAGGTAGGTAAAGGTGCATTGCCAACGGTACTGCAAGACTACGAGAGGGTAGGGCAGACCGGGCACAAGGTGACCGAGTTTATTGATGATATGGCAGAGGCTTATGCCTGGGCTGATGTGGTGGTGTGTCGCTCTGGTGCGCTGACCGTCAGCGAGGTGGCGGCAGCGGGATTACCGGCCATTTTTGTGCCGTTCCAGCACAAAGATCGTCAGCAATACTGGAACGCACGTCCTCTGGAAGAGGCCGGTGCGGCCAAAATTATTGAACAACCGCAGTTTACTGCCGATGTCGTGGCGGAACTGCTGGCAAGCTGGGATCGCCCAACGCTGTTGAAGATGGCCGAAAAGGCCCGCGCGGTGGCGATCCCGGATGCAACAGAACGCGTGGCGGCAGAAATTATTCGTGCAGCCCTGTAAGGCCGTAGGGGTTACCCCTGTTGAGCTAAATCGAACCTGATAGATAGAGAAGTGATGAATACACAACAATTGGCGAAACTACGTACTTTCGTGCCTGAGATGCGACGCGTCCGGCACATCCACTTTGTTGGCATCGGTGGTGCCGGCATGGGTGGTATCGCCGAGGTGTTGGCCAACGAAGGTTATCAGATCAGCGGTTCCGACCTGGCGCCGAACCCGGTCACCCAGCAGTTGAGCGAGCTTGGGGCAACGATTTACTTCCATCACCGCCCGGAAAACGTGCTGGATGCCAGCGTGGTGGTGGTGTCGACCGCCATCCCGGCAGACAACCCGGAGATCGTCGCAGCCCGCGAGGCGCGCATTCCGGTGATCCAGCGAGCAGAAATGCTGGCCGAGCTGATGCGTTATCGCCATGGCATTGCCATCGCCGGTACGCACGGCAAAACCACTACCACGGCGATGGTGTCCAGCATTTACGCTGAAGCCGGTCTTGACCCAACGTTTGTTAACGGTGGGCTGGTGAAGGCGGCGGGTACCCACGCACGTTTGGGCTCTAGCCGTTACCTGATTGCGGAAGCGGATGAGAGCGACGCGTCGTTCCTGCATTTGCAACCGATGGTGGCGATTGTCACCAACATCGAAGCTGACCATATGGACACCTACCATGGCGACTTCGAGAATTTGAAGCAGACGTTTATCACCTTCCTGCATAACCTGCCGTTTTATGGTCGTGCGGTAATGTGCATTGACGATCCGGTCGTGCGTGAGTTGTTGCCGCGCGTGGGTCGCCATATCACCACCTACGGCTTTAGCGAGGATGCGGATGTGCGCATCGAGAGCTACAGCCAGATCGGGCCGCAGGGGCACTTTACCCTGAGCCGTCAGGATAAGCCGTTGATGACGGTGACCCTGAATGCGCCGGGCCGCCATAACGCCTTGAACGCGGCGGCGGCGGTTGCCGTGGCGACGGAAGAAGGCATTGCCGACGAAGCCATTCTGCGTGCGCTGGCCGGTTTCCAAGGGACGGGGCGTCGCTTCGATTTCCTGGGAGAATTCCCACTGGCGGCGGTGAACGAAAAACAGGGTAGTGCCATGTTGGTGGACGATTATGGCCACCACCCAACGGAAGTGGATGCCACCATCAAGGCCGCGCGTGCCGGTTGGCCAACCAAGCGGGTGGTGATGATCTTCCAGCCGCACCGCTATACCCGTACTCGCGATCTGTATGACGATTTCGCCAACGTGTTGTCGCAGGTTGACGTATTGCTGATGCTGGATGTCTATCCGGCGGGTGAAGCTCCAATCCCTGGCGCTGATAGCCGAAGCCTGTGCCGCACTATTCGCAATCGCGGCAAACTGGATCCGATTCTGGTGTCCGATGCGGATACCGTGCCAACACTGTTGGCGCAGCTGTTGCAAGGGGATGACCTGGTGCTGGTGCAAGGGGCCGGTAATGTCGGTAAAATCGCGCGCCGACTGGCTGAACTAAAACTGCAACCACAGATCAAAGAGGAGGATCATCATGGCTGATAAAGTCGCCGTATTGCTGGGTGGTACCTCCGCAGAACGTGAAGTTTCACTGCAATCTGGCGCGGCCGTGCTGGCCGGGTTGCGAGAAGCGGGCATTGATGCACATGGCATCGACACTCGTGACTTCCCTGTCACCGAGTTGAAAGCGCAGGGGTTCACCAAAGTGTTCATCGCGCTGCACGGGCGTGGTGGTGAAGATGGTACATTGCAAGGCCTGCTGGAGTTTTTGCAGTTGCCTTATACCGGCAGCGGCGTGATGGCCTCGGCGCTGACCATGGATAAATGGCGCAGCAAAATGGTGTGGCAGTCGATGGGGTTGCCAGTGGCGCCTTACGTGGCGCTGAGCCGCCGCCAGTATCTGGGCGACGATCGGCAAAGCCAACTGGCTGCCATTGAAGCTCTGGGATTACCGTTGATTGTGAAGCCAAGCCGTGAAGGTTCCAGCGTTGGCATGAGCAAAGTGACCGAACGCGCAGCCCTGGAAGGGGCGTTGGAAGAAGCTTTCCGTCATGATGAGGATGTACTGGTAGAGAAATGGCTCAGCGGTCCGGAATACACCGTGGCGATCCTGGGCGATAAGGTGCTGCCTTCCATCCGTATTCAGCCCGCTGGCGTGTTTTACGATTACCAGGCCAAATATATTTCCGACGATACGCAGTATTTTTGCCCGAGTGGCCTGGATGCACAGCAGGAAGCCGCTATGGCTGCGCTGGCTCTGCGGGCTTACCGGGGCCTGGATTGTAGTGGCTGGGGGCGTGTTGATGTCATGCAAGACAGCGATGGCAGCTTCTATCTGCTGGAGGCGAACACCTCGCCAGGCATGACCAGCCACAGTCTGGTCCCGATGGCGGCCCGGCAGTCTGGATTAACTTTCTCGCAGCTGGTTGCGGGAATTCTGGCGTTGGCTGACTGAGATGTCGCAAGCGGCTCTGAATGCACGCGATCGCGAGGCGGATAACGGCCCACGCCGCAGCAATGGCACCCAGCTGGCAGGGATGATTTTCCTGCTGATGGTGTTAGGCACTATCCTGTGGTGCGGCTGGGTAGTGGTGGGTTGGATGCAAGATGCCAGCCGTCTGCCGCTCTCAAGGCTGGTGTTGACCGGTGAGCGCCATTTCACCACTAACGACGATGTTCGCCAGGCGATCTTGGCTTTGGGAGCACCGGGCACCTTTATGACGCAGGATGTGGACATCATCCAGCAGCAGATCGAACGTCTGCCGTGGATCAAACAGGCCAGCGTACGTAAACAGTGGCCGGATGAGCTGAAAATCCACCTGGTGGAGTATGTCCCGGTGGCGCATTGGAATGATTTGCACATGGTTGATGCCGAGGGCAAGTCGTTCAGCATTCCGGCGCAGCGTTTGGGCAATCAGAAATTACCCTTGCTCTATGGTCCGGAAGGCAGCGAACAGGATGTTCTGGAAGGTTACCGCGCGATGAACGGCGTGCTGGCAGCCAACAAGTATCAGCTTAAGATGGCGTCCATGACAGCCCGGCATTCGTGGCAGTTGGCTTTGGATAACGATGTTCGGCTGGAACTGGGACGTGACGATCGCATGGGTCGTTTGCAACGTTTCATCGGGCTTTATCCGGTGCTGTTGCAGCAGGCGCAGGCGGAAAACAAGCGCGTCAGCTATGTCGATTTACGCTATGACTCCGGTGCCTCAGTCGGCTGGGCTCCGGCGTTTATCGACCCGCAGGCAGCCGCAGGCGATCGGCCAAACAGTAATCAGCAACAGAATCAGGCACAGGCAAAACAACAATGATCAAGTCGACGGACAGAAAACTGGTAGTTGGACTGGAGATCGGTACCGCAAAAGTCTCCGCATTGGTGGGGGAAGTTTTGCCCGATGGCATGGTCAACATTATCGGGGTGGGTAGTTGCCCGTCTCGCGGTATGGATAAGGGTGGCGTTAACGATCTGGAATCGGTAGTCAAGTGCGTACAGCGCGCTATCGATCAGGCCGAACTGATGGCGGATTGTCAGATTTCTTCGGTTTACCTGGCCTTGTCGGGTAAGCATATCAGCTGTCAGAACGAGATCGGGATGGTGCCGATCTCCGAAGAGGAAGTGACGCAGGAAGACGTGGAAAACGTGGTGCATACCGCCAAGTCGGTACGTGTGCGTGACGAACACCGCATCCTGCACGTCATTCCTCAGGAATACGCCATCGACTATCAGGAAGGCATCAAAAACCCGGTTGGTTTATCCGGCGTGCGTATGCAGGCCAAGGTGCACCTGATCACCTGCCATAACGATATGGCCAAGAACATTGTCAAAGCAGTGGAACGTTGTGGTCTGAAAGTGGACCAACTGATTTTCGCCGGTCTGGCCGCCAGTTATGCGGTGCTGACCGAAGATGAGCGCGAGCTCGGCGTCTGTGTGGTAGATATCGGCGGAGGCACCATGGATATGGCGGTGTATACCGGCGGTGCTCTGCGCCACACCAAAGTGATCCCTTACGCCGGGAACGTGGTCACCAGCGATATCGCCTACGCCTTCGGCACGCCGCCGACCGACGCGGAAGCGATTAAAGTTCGACACGGTTGTGCATTAGGGGCGATTGTTAGCAAGGATGAAAGTGTAGAGGTACCAAGCGTGGGGGGAAGGCCTCCTCGGAGTCTGCAAAGACAGACATTGGCTGAAGTGATTGAACCACGCTATACCGAACTGTTGAATCTGGTTAACGATGAAATATTGCAATTGCAGGAGCAACTGCGTCAGCAAGGGGTGAAGCATCATCTGGCAGCGGGTATTGTGCTGACCGGCGGTGCCGCCCAGATTGATGGCCTGGCAGCCTGTGCGCAACGGGTATTTCATACCCAGGTACGCATCGGCCAACCCTTGAACATCACGGGGCTGACGGATTACGCGCAAGAGCCTTACTATTCTACAGCGGTCGGGCTACTGCACTATGGAAAAGAGTCTCACCTGAGCGGTGAGGCAGAAGTAGAAAAACGCGCCTCGGTGGGCAATTGGTTTAAACGCATCAATAGCTGGCTGAGAAAAGAGTTTTAATGTTTAGACAAAGAGATCATGCTGAGTAATCTTTTTATGATCTCGCAGCGACAGGCACAAAACGGAGAGAAACTATGTTTGAACCAATGGAACTAACCAATGACGCGGTGATTAAAGTCATCGGCGTCGGCGGTGGCGGTGGCAACGCCGTTGAACACATGGTGCGCGAGCGCATCGAAGGTGTTGAATTCTTCGCCGTTAATACAGACGCTCAGGCGCTGCGTAAAACGGCAGTTGGCCAAACCATCCAGATTGGTAGCGGTATTACCAAAGGTCTGGGTGCAGGCGCGAACCCGGAAGTGGGTCGTAATTCAGCGGAAGAAGACCGTGAAGCCCTGCGCGCCGCTCTGGAAGGTGCAGACATGGTCTTCATCGCGGCCGGCATGGGTGGCGGTACCGGTACCGGTGCTGCGCCAGTGGTGGCAGAAGTCGCAAAAGATCTGGGTATTCTGACCGTGGCCGTAGTGACCAAGCCTTTCAACTTTGAAGGCAAGAAGCGCATGGCATTCGCGGAGCAGGGTATCGCCGAGCTGTCCAAGCACGTGGACTCACTGATCACCATCCCGAACGACAAGTTGCTGAAAGTTCTGGGCCGTGGCATTTCTCTGCTGGACGCGTTCGGCGCGGCCAACGACGTGCTGAAAGGCGCGGTGCAGGGTATTGCCGAACTGATCACCCGTCCAGGCCTGATGAACGTCGACTTTGCTGACGTGCGCACCGTGATGTCCGAAATGGGCTACGCGATGATGGGTTCTGGCGTTGCCTGTGGCGAAGACCGTGCCGAAGAAGCGGCGGAAATGGCGATCTCCAGCCCACTGCTGGAAGATATCGACCTGTCCGGCGCCCGTGGCGTGCTGGTCAACATCACCGCTGGCTTCGACCTGCGTCTGGATGAGTTCGAAACCGTGGGTAACACCATTCGTGCTTTCGCTTCCGACAATGCGACCGTGGTAATCGGTACCTCGCTGGATCCGGAAATGAACGACGAACTGCGCGTGACCGTAGTTGCGACCGGTATCGGTATGGACAAACGTCCTGAAATCACTCTGGTAACCAATAAACAGGCCAGCCAGCCAGTGATGGATCACCGCTACCAGCAGCATGGTATGTCACCGCTGCAGCAGGAAGTGAAACCTGCCGCCAAGGTGGTGAACGATCAGAGCGCGCAACCAAACAAAGAGCCTGATTATCTTGATATCCCGGCCTTCCTGCGTAAGCAGGCAGACTAGGAATAAGCTGATAATTTGGAATCTCCGCTCTTTGTGCTAAACTGTCCCGCCGGCCTTGCTGTATGCTGGGCTGGTTGGATTGATAACATTGCGAGATAAAACGATGATCAAACAAAGGACATTAAAACGTATTGTTCAGGCGACTGGTGTCGGTTTACATACCGGCAAGAAAGTCACGCTGACAATGCGCCCAGCGTCGGCTAATACCGGGGTCATCTATCGTCGCACTGACTTGAATCCACCGGTTGATTTCCCGGCTGATGCCAAATCCGTGCGTGATACCATGCTCTGTACTTGCCTGGTGAATGAGTCAGACGTGCGTATTTCCACCGTTGAGCATCTTAATGCTGCGTTGGCGGGCTTGGGTATCGACAACATCATTATTGAAGTTGACGCTGCCGAAATCCCGATCATGGACGGTAGTGCCAGCCCGTTTGTCTATCTGTTGCTGGATGCCGGCATCGAAGAGCTGAACTCGGCGAAGAAATTCCTGCGTCTGAAAGACACCGTACGCGTTGAAGATGGCGACAAGTGGGCAGAGCTGTCCCCGCATAACGGGTTCCGCCTGGACTTCACCATCGACTTCAACCACCCGGCGATTGATGCCAGTACCCAACGTTATCGTCTGGATTTCTCAGCCGATTCGTTCGTACGCCAAATCAGCCGTGCGCGTACCTTCGGTTTCATGCGTGATATCGAATATCTGCAGTCCCGTGGCCTGGCCCTGGGCGGCAGCTTCGATTGCGCGATTGTGGTGGATGACTATCGTGTCCTCAACGAAGACGGCCTGCGCTTCGAAGACGAATTCGTACGCCACAAAATGCTGGATGCCATCGGCGATCTGTTCATGTGCGGCCATAACATCATTGGCGCGTTCACCGCGTACAAATCAGGCCATGCGCTGAACAACAAACTGCTGCAAGCCGTGCTGGCGAAGCAGGAAGCTTGGGAATTCGTGACATTCCAGGATGAAGCCGAAATGCCGTTGGCATTCAAGGCTCCGTCAACCGTACTGGCCTAAGCTGCCAAGACGTTAATTACTTATCACGACCGGTTGCGTTGGCTCTCTCTCCTGCCAACGCGGCCAGTCGTTCTAATATCTTGCGTAATTTTTCTGGGCTCTGCGCCGCCAATCCCCGTAATGCATCTGCACTTTCCAAGCTCAAATGACGCATCGGCACCTCCGCTTGCTGGCCATTTTCCGAAGTTTTGCCGAGGTTTTGTACCTGGCTGCTGCCTTTTGCCATCAACGAAGGATTAATCCTGATGTCGATTGATGACAAAGATGGTAGAATTTGCGCTCGTAGTGCGGATAGCAGGCTGGGTTGTTCATAGCGTAAGCGCATCATCCAACTGGCGTTAGCAGTTTCCAGCACTAAAATACCCTGTCTGAAGTTGGCGACACGGCACCAAGGGTGCAACTGAGCGGGCAATAACCCCTTCACGGCACGATTGAGTTTCAGTAGCGCGGTAGCGCGTTGCTGAACGTTATGCAGCGGTCCTTTCTCTGTTGCAGACGCGTCGTCAAACAGGATATCTAATAATTGTGGACGGCTATCGCGCATAATGGGCTCCGGCGGATAATAAACACGTGATCGGTATTCTAAATCGTTGGCGACAATTTGGCAGACGTTATTTCTGGCCTCATCTCCTGTTGGGGATGGTAGCGGCTACGCTTGGCGTACCGCAAAATCTGTCCGGCACCGTCGATCAAAGCGCATTACCGAGCACCTCGTCCAGTCTTAACCGGCAAAATTCCGTCAGTCACGCCTTTAACAGCCTGGCGTTACTGCAAGAAGTGCATCGTCGCCCAACGTTTAACGTTGATTACTGGCACCAGCATGCGCTTCGAACCGTCATTCGTCACCTCTCTTTTGCTCTGGCACCTCAGGCTGTCTATGCCCGGGTGCAGGAAGCGGAGACCGTTGCGGTTGAACCCCCATTACAGGTGGCTCAGCTTGCCCTGCTCTCCACGCTCAATGCGCTACTGACGCACGAGCCAAAACCACCGACCATCATTCGTGATACCCATCACCCTATCGTTCCTTCTTTGGCGCAGCATCAGGCCGGGCTATGGCTCGCTCAGGTGCAAGGTATTCGCGCCGGGCCTGCAGCCCTCGGCTAATCTTTGCCCTCAGGGCAGCAAAAAAACAAACAACACAACAGCTTGTTGACGGCCATTATGGTGTCGTCGCGTAAGAGATATAAAGAATCATGTTAATCAAACTATTGACCAAAGTTTTTGGTAGCAGCAACGATCGTACCCTGCGCCGCATGCGCAAAGCGGTTGAGATGATCAACCGTATGGAACCAGACATGGAAAAACTGTCTGATAGCGAACTGCAGGCCAAGACCGATGAGTTCCGCGCGCGTCTGAAAAAGGGCGAAGTGCTGGAAAGCCTGATCCCGGAAGCCTTCGCCGTAGTGCGTGAGGCCAGTAAGCGAGTCTTCGGCATGCGTCACTTCGACGTGCAGCTGCTGGGCGGGATGGTGCTCAACGACCGCTGTATCGCCGAGATGCGTACCGGTGAAGGTAAAACCCTGACTGCAACCCTGCCTGCCTATCTGAACGCCCTGAGCGGCCGTGGCGTGCACGTGGTTACCGTCAACGACTACCTGGCACAGCGTGACGCCGAAAACAACCGTCCGCTGTTCGAGTTCCTGGGGTTGAGCGTGGGTATCAACCTGCCTGGCATGCCTGCTCCGGCCAAGCGTGAAGCCTATGCCGCAGATATTACTTACGGGACCAACAACGAATACGGCTTTGACTACCTGCGTGACAACATGGCGTTCAGCCCGGAAGAGCGCGTACAGCGTAAGCTGCACTATGCGCTGGTGGATGAGGTTGACTCCATCCTGATCGACGAAGCGCGTACGCCGCTGATCATCTCCGGCCCGGCCGAAGACAGCTCAGAAATGTACAAGCGCGTTAACAAGCTGATCCCGCAGCTGATCCGCCAGGAAAAAGAAGACTCCGACACCTTCCAGGGGGAAGGACACTTCTCGGTCGATGAAAAAGCGCGCCAGGTTCACCTGACCGAACGCGGCCTGATCATGATCGAAGAGATGCTGATGGAAGCGGGCATCATGGATGAAGGCGAATCGCTGTATTCACCAACCAACATCATGCTGATGCACCACGTCACCGCTGCGCTGCGTGCCCACGTGCTGTTCACCCGCGACGTTGACTATATCGTTAAAGACGGTGAAGTCATTATCGTTGACGAACACACCGGCCGTACCATGCAGGGCCGTCGCTGGTCCGATGGTCTGCACCAGGCGGTAGAAGCCAAAGAAGGCGTAGAGATCCAGAACGAGAACCAGACGCTGGCTTCGATCACTTTCCAGAACTACTTCCGTCTCTACGAGAAACTGGCCGGTATGACCGGTACGGCGGACACCGAAGCCTTCGAGTTCAGTTCCATCTACAAGCTCGATACCATCGTGGTGCCGACCAACCGCCCAATGATCCGTAAAGATATGCCGGATCTGGTCTACATGACCGAGAAAGAGAAGATCGCGGCGATCATCGAAGATATCCGTGAGCGTACCGCCAACGGCCAGCCGGTGCTGGTGGGGACCATCTCGATCGAGAAATCGGAAGTGGTTTCCCGTGAGCTGACCAAGGCAGGGATCGAACACAAGGTTCTGAACGCCAAATTCCACGCCATGGAAGCGGATATTGTGGCCAATGCGGGTCAGACTGCCGCAGTAACCATCGCCACCAACATGGCCGGTCGTGGTACCGATATCGTATTGGGCGGCAGTTGGCAGAGTGAAATCTCCCATCTGGAAGAACCGACTGAAGAGCAGATTGCCGAAATCAAAGCAGCCTGGAAAATTCGTCACGACGCCGTTCTGGCCGCCGGTGGCTTGCACATTATCGGTACCGAACGTCACGAATCACGCCGTATCGACAACCAGCTGCGTGGCCGTTCAGGCCGTCAGGGTGATGCCGGTTCTTCCCGCTTCTACCTGTCAATGGAAGATGCGCTGATGCGTATTTTCGCCTCTGATCGTGTTTCTGGCATGATGCGTAAACTGGGTATGAAGGATGGCGAAGCCATCGAGCACCCGTGGGTCACCAAAGCCATTGCCAATGCGCAACGCAAGGTTGAAAGCCGTAACTTCGATATTCGTAAGCAACTGCTGGAATATGATGACGTGGCCAACGACCAGCGTCGTGCGATCTATAGCCAGCGTAACGAATTGCTCGACGTGTCCGACGTGAGCGAAACCATCAACAGCATCCGTGAAGACGTGTTCAAAACCACCATCGACAGCTACATTCCGCCGCAGTCGCTGGAAGAGATGTGGGACGTTCAAGGGCTGGAAGAACGCCTGAAAAACGACTTCGATCTGGATATGCCAATCGCCGAGTGGCTGGATAAAGAACCTGAGCTGCACGAAGAAACGCTGCGTGAACGTATCATGGCGAAGGCGAAGGAAGATTACCTGCGCAAAGAAGAGGTTGTTGGCGCCGAAATGATGCGCAACTTCGAGAAAGGCGTGATGCTGCAGACGCTGGATTCCCTGTGGAAAGAGCACCTGGCGGCGATGGATTACCTGCGTCAGGGTATCCACCTGCGTGGCTATGCGCAAAAAGATCCGAAGCAGGAATACAAGCGTGAGTCCTTCAACATGTTTGCTACCATGCTGGAATCGCTGAAATATGAAGTGATCAGCGTGTTGAGCAAGGTTCAGGTACGCATGCCGGAAGAGGTTGAAGCCCTGGAGCTGCAGCGTCGTGAAGAAGCCGAGCGTCTGGCACGCCAGCAACAGCTGAGCCACCAGGAAGAAAATGCCCTGGCGGTCAGCGATCCGAACGCTCCGGCAGTCGCCGAACGCAAAGTAGGGCGTAACGATCCTTGCCCATGCGGTTCCGGTAAGAAATACAAGCAGTGCCACGGCCGCCTGCAAAAATAAGCCGAGTGCAGTGAACGGCTAATGGTAAGGGCTCAGCATGCTGAGCCCTTTTTTTAAGTGGTAACATCTGGAGGATGCGATGAAGCACCTGAACATCGCCGTAGGGATCATCCGTAACCCGCAGCAGGAAATCTTCATCACACGCCGAGCTGCGGATTCGCACATGGCCGGATTTTGGGAATTCCCTGGCGGCAAGATTGAGCAGGGCGAAACGCCAGAGCAGGCATTGGGCCGCGAATTGCTGGAAGAAACCGGGATCCACGCCAATCAGGCTCGGCTACTGGAGGTGCTGGAGCACCGCTTCACCGATCGGATCGTGACGCTGAATTTCTATCTGGTAGAGGATTGGAAGGGCGAGCCCTATGGTCGTGAAGGCCAGCCGATGCGCTGGGTGAAACAGGCCGACCTGCGTGAGGAAGAATTCCCCGAGGCCAACGTCAGTATCATTAAACTGTTGGTGGCGCAGGCCAGTGCCGCGTAGTGCATTTTAGGCCTGGGCTACCAGGCCTAATAACACCACTTTAAAGATCCTTATCCTCTTCACTCCACTCTTCGCTTTCATTCAGCTCATTATTGCTGGGAATGCGTTTCTCTTCATCGGCCCATTCACCGAGATCGATCAACTGGCAGCGTTTGCAGCAGAACGGGCGATACGGGCTGACTTCACCCCAAACCACGCCTTTGCCACAGGTTGGGCATTTTACTACGGTCATATTCATTCCTTTCTCCCTCATACCCGTCGCCTTTCAAGCTGCAGCGTTGTTACCTGCACTCACTCACCCCAGTCACTTACAAAAGTAAGCTCCTGGGGATGAGTGAGCTTGGTGCCTAGCTGCAACTTGAAATTCTTAGGGTATAAAAGGTTAATTTCATATGCTAGCAACAGGCCAGCTCAAAGGTAAGACGCTCCGGCACCAGGCCGTTTTCGCTGTCTAACGGCAGGAAACGGATGGCATAGCGCGTCTTGTGGCCGGAAATCTGCGGGTAAAGCTGGTAAGCCAGGTTAATACGCAAGCGTAACAGATCTGCCCCTTCGGCGTTATCCTGGAAGAAGCCGTTGAGGCTGATCTGATTGCGAAACGGCCCGGCCTGGCGCACCAGATCCAACACGATGGTCAGCGCCTGATTCAAGGGTTCGAGGGTTTGCAACCAGTCTGCCACGTCGGCATCACGTTCATGCTGCGCTACGTGCATCCACATATGCAGCGTAGGTAAATCAAAGCTGCAACAACCGCCAGGGATGCTCAGACGTTGGCGAACCAGGCTAATCAGCCGGTCTTCACGCAGCGCCTGGCCCATACGCGGGGCAGACATCAGCGCAGAGGCACAGCCTTTCAACTGGCTGCGTAGCTGATTGACCACCGAGATATCGACACCGGGCAATTCTGCCCACTGCATTAGTTTCTGCTGCTGGCGTTCCAGCTCTTTGAGCAGTTCGGTACGTACTTCGCCACGTTCCAATACGTCTAGCAGGTCCGCAACGGTACGGAAAAAGGTCAGGGCGATAGCGGTTTCGCTCAGCGCTCTTTGGCCATGCAGTTGCTGTAATAAAAACTCGATCCGCAGCCAGGTGCGCATTTTTTCATTTAACGGGTGTTCAAAGAGAACGGTCGGGGAAGCGTCACTCATTCGGTGTGATCCTGTCGGGTCGCTGAGGTTGCCAGCTCAAGATAGTGTTGATGCAATGCGGCGACATGGGATTCAATTCCTTGTGCGCTACCGCTATTGTCAATTACGTCATCCGCCACGGCCAGACGTTGTTCGCGCGTGGCCTGTGCAGACAGAATATTCAGCGCCTGCTGACGGCTGATGCCATCGCGGGCCATGGTTCTGGCTAATTGTGTTTCGCTGTCGACATCCACCACTAAAACGCGGTCGGCACGATCCTGCAGGCCGTTTTCTACCAGCAAGGGGACTACCCATAGTACGTAACAACTCTGGGCGTTGGCTAGTTGGCGCTGCGTTTCCCGCTGGATCTGCGGGTGCAGCAACTGGTTTAGCCAGCGTTTTTCGTCGGGATCGCTGAAGATCCTCTGACGCAAAGCCGCACGGTTGAGGGATCCGTCCGCCAGCAACATTTCATTACCAAAATGTGCCGCAATGGCATCCAATGCCGGGGTTCCAGGCTCAACAACCTGGCGAGCAATGATATCCGCATCCACAATGGCCACGCCAAAACGTGCAAAGGCGTTGGCAACGGTGGACTTGCCGCTGCCGATACCGCCGGTTAATGCCACTAGGTAGGCCATGGTCAAAGGGGATCCTGATATTCTCTAAAAATTATAAACGAATCATAAAGCGATCGCGCAGAAGTGCAAGCGGGTGCGTTTGACTTGCCCTGCGGTTGGCGTTTTGAGAGGGATAATTTGAACGGCAGCATCGAGAAAATGAGGCGGCAATCACATTGGGATATCACAGGTAAATTTGTGGGATTGTACCGTAAATAAAGGCGAAATCGCAGTCTTGCCGAGCGATTATTAGTGCGTATGATAACACCACTGGAACTGGCAATAACAATACCCGCCGCCTTTCAAGGTAAAACTTGAAATTCATAGGGTAGTGGTTCGAAATCCCCTTGCGATCCGTCGCCAAAAACCAGGAAATCATAAGTCATGCGTATTGAAGAAGATTTGAAGTTAGGCTTTAAAGATGTGTTGATCCGCCCAAAGCGTTCCACGCTGAAAAGCCGCTCGGAAGTTGAACTGGAGCGCCAGTTTACCTTCAAACATTCAGGTTACAACTGGTCCGGTGTGCCGATTATTGCCGCCAATATGGATACGGTTGGCACCTTCCGCATGGCCGAGGCCCTGGCAACCTTCGACGTTCTTACCGCCGTTCATAAACACTACACCGTTGAGCAATGGGCCGAGTTTGTTCAGCGCTCGTCCGAATCTGTATTGCGTCATGTGATGGTGTCTACCGGCACTTCTGAAGCCGACTTCGTCAAGATGAAGCAGATCCTGGCACTTTCCCCGGCGCTGAAATTTATCTGCATCGACGTGGCCAACGGCTACTCCGAACACTTTGTTGCCTTCCTGAAAAAAGCCCGTGAAGCTTGTCCTAGCCATGTGATCTGCGCGGGGAACGTGGTTACCGGTGAAATGGTGGAAGAGCTGGTGCTGTCCGGTGCCGACATCGTCAAGGTCGGGATTGGTCCTGGTTCGGTCTGTACCACCCGTGTGAAAACCGGCGTGGGCTATCCGCAGCTTTCTGCGGTGATCGAATGTGCCGATGCCGCACACGGCCTGGGTGGGCAGATTGTCAGCGATGGCGGTTGTTCTGTTCCGGGTGATGTGGCGAAAGCCTTCGGCGGCGGCGCAGACTTTGTCATGCTGGGCGGGATGTTGGCCGGGCACGACGAATGTGAAGGCACCGTGGTGGAAGAGAACGGTGAGAAGTTCATGCTGTTCTACGGTATGAGCTCAGAGTCTGCCATGAAACGCCATGTGGGCGGTGTAGCCGGCTACCGTGCTGCGGAAGGTAAAACCGTCAAGCTGCCGCTGCGTGGTGAAGTCGAGTTTACCGTGCGCGATATCCTCGGTGGTCTGCGTTCTGCCTGTACTTATGTGGGCGCAGAACGTCTGAAAGAGCTGACCAAACGCACCACCTTTATCCGCGTGGCGGAGCAGGAAAACCGCGTTTTCGGCAGCAAGTAATTGCCTGACCTTGTACGGGCACAACATGTGCCCGTATCACACAGCGCGAAAATAGAGAGCATTACCCCAATACATTCCCCAATTGGAATATCGGCAAATACATCGCGATCACCAACGTCCCCACAATCCCGCCAACCACTATCATCAGCAACGGCTCCAGCGTTTGCGCCAGCGTATCGGCGAGTTCATAGGTTTGTTGTTCGTGCCAGACTGCCAGCTTGTCCAACAGAATATCCAACGTGCCGGACTCTTCCCCCACCCGCACTAATTGCTGGCACAAAGAAGGAAACAGCGGCTGTTGAGCTAGTGCGCTGTGGAAGGGATACCCTTGAGAGAGCTGCTGTTCGATCGCCGTCAGCGCCTGGCAATAAAACACAATATTCACCGATAGCTTCGCGGCGCTTAGCCCTGCCACCAGCGTCAATCCGGCCTGCTGTGTCATGGCCAGAATACGGAACACCTGGCTCAGGCAATTGCCCTTGACCAATGAGGCAATCAACGGGATACGTAGCAGCATCGCTTGCTCACGTTGTTGCCAATCTGCTAACGGATGCAACCTGCGCCAATAAAATCCTGCCAGCCCAGCCACCGCGAGCAACAGATAAGGCCCGGTAGCGATCAATGCGCCGGACAGTGTCAGCAGCCCTTGGGTAAACCAGGGCAACGGGGCATCGAATGATTGATAAATCTTGGCAAACTCTGGCAGCACCATCACTAACATCAGAATGGTGACTGAAATGGCCACCAGGCAGATAAACAGCGGGTAGCGCAGCGCCTTCAGCACTTTTTTCTGTAGCCTTTGCTGGGCTTCTTGTTGCTGTGCCAACTGTAGGCAACACCGATCCAGATTACCCGTCAATTCGCCGATGGCGATCAGTTGGCGGTAGATTAGGGGGAATACGCGATGTTGTTCTGCAATCACTTCGGAAAAGGGCTGCCCCATCGCCACGCTGTTGCTGATTTCTAACAACAGACAGCGCCAGGCTGCCGACTGATGTTCCTGAGCCAGCAACTGTAGGCTATTGACCAGCGGTAACCCGGCTTGCAACAAGGTAGCCAACTGGCGGGTGAATTGGATCATCGGCTCGCCACGCCATTGACGTGTAGAGACCCGTTTCCCCGCCCCCAGTTGGTAAGGCTGCAATCCTTGCTCCAGCAAATGCTGATAGACCTGATTTTTCCCCTCTGCCAGCATCTCGCCATGGCGAATTCCACCTTGGCTGTCGATGGCTTGCCAAGCAAACAGACGGCGAGTTTTCATGGCGTGCTCTCACCCTGTGCTGTCACCCCGACCACGCGGTACAGTTCCTCCAGCGAGGTTATCCCCTGGGCGACCAACTCCAGGCCCGCTTGCAGCAGTGTTGTTTGACCCTGCTGCTGTGCGATATCGGCCAACTTGATCACCGAGGCATTTTGCATTAGGGCATGTTGGATTTCGGGCGTGATCTTCAGCAGTTCGTAAACGCCGATCCGGCCGTAATAACCGCCAAAGCAGTGCTCACAGCCGGCCGCACGCCACGGGATCAGGGGTTCCGGCCAAATGGTGGTCGGGAAGTGCAGGATCTCAACTTGTGGATAGCGGCAATGAGGGCACAAACGCCGCACCAGGCGTTGGGCGATCACCAGTTTCAGGCAGGCCGCCAGCAGGTAACCGGGAATGCCCATTTGGGTCAGGCGGGTCAGCGTTTCGCAGGTGGAATTGGTATGCAGGGTCGATAGCACCAAATGCCCGGTTTGTGCCGCCTTGACGGCAATTTCTGCCGTTTCTTTATCGCGGATCTCGCCGATCATGATGACATCTGGATCCTGGCGCAGCAGAGCCCGTAACACGCGAGCGAAGTCCAGATCGGTTTTGCTGTTGATCTGCGTCTGGTTAATACCGAACACCGGGATCTCGATAGGATCTTCAACGCTGCACAGGTTGCTCTGTGCATCGTTCAACTGACGTAACCCGCTGTACAGCGTCACGGTTTTACCGCTGCCGGTCGGGCCGGTCACCAGGATCATGCCTTGCGGATTGCAGAGGGCATTGGCATACCACCCAAGTGCTTCCAGGCTCATACCAAGCTGCTCGAGCGGCAATTCCTGGCGATCGGTTTGCAGGATCCTCAGTACCACCTTTTCCCCATGCAGCGTGGGTAAGGTGGATATCCGCATTGAGAAACTGGCATTATCCAGCTGCACGCTGAGTTGGCCGTCCTGTGGCAGGCGGCGCTCGGCGATATCCAGTTGCCCCATGATCTTCAACCTGGCAGTGATCCTGGCCGCCAGCGAAAAGGGGGGAGAGGCAATTGCCTGCAGCACTCCGTCAATCCTGAGTCTGACGCGGAATCGTTGCTGATAAGGTTCAAAATGCACGTCAGAGGCACGCCGTTGAATGGCGCTACGCAGCGTTTGGTTAATAAATTGCACCACCGGCGTGTCGCTGTCGTCGTTAAGCGAAGGGGGCCGTTCCTCGGTATTTTCCGGTGATGGAACCAGGACGAGGGATTGCCGCTGGTTCTGTGCCTGTTCCAACCGGGCAACGGGCCATTGCTCAATCCCCACGCTTTTGCCGGTGGCGAAACGCAGAGCGCTCACCAGTGCCGCAGGGATTTCACCATGCAGGGCGATAGTCAGCCTCTGCTCGTCTTCGCTGAGTGCCAGTGCCTGATAGCGCTGGCACAGCGCGTGGATTTCATCACTGATTGCCATGCCGCCCCTCCTTTACTGCGCTGCATCATCAAAACGGAAAACTTCCTGGCAGGTTTCCTGCAAGCTGGTGTTACTACTGCTGCATTGGCGTGTCCAGCGCATGGGGCCGGTGGAGTCCATTGTGGGAGCCAGCGTCACCGTCAGGCCTTGCAGGCTCTGTGTGCCGATCAGGTTGATGGTTCCCCCGGTGACCTTGATACTGCTGACGTAACGTGTTGTCGCCCCAGCAGGGATCCCTTTGCTGCCCGCATCGCAGCCTGACGGGCCACCGCCTTCCAATGCGCACAATTCAACCGCCATTTTGTACGGCACCATGGCCTGCAACATATCGGTCATGGCGGCCTTCTGGATATAGCGCTGATAGGCAGGAATGCCAATGGCGCTGAGGATGGCGACGATGGCAATCACCACCATTAATTCGATCAGGGTAAAACCGCGTTGTGTTTCCATCTGTTGTTTCCTCCGTGTCATCAGGAGGCAACGTTAAAATGACCAACAGCGGGTGGCGAGGGCGGAATGTGGATTATGCGTGGCTGTTCCACCGCAATATGTCGGTGTTACGCGGCGTTGAAAAACAATGCGTAGTGCTTCACAACCGGGAGGAGATGATGCCTTTTTGATTATACCCCATCGGCTAGGGCCGTTGACTGAGTTGGGGGACGTCCATTTTTTCTCTAAAATTTCACACTCATGGGGTGTGATTATTCTTATCGAATAAGAATAATCCTGTATTTGGCTTTTTTTAACCAATACGATAACTCCTGGGGTTGGCTCTGATTTTATGGGTAAGTACCCTTGTTTTTATAAGAATAATCCTTCATCAATAATTCCGTAATATAATTCTTATATAATATTTATCAATAAAAATACCATTGATCTGTTTTAGAGATCACGGTATCTTTGCCCTCGCCGTAACAGAGAAGTTAATAAATATCATATATTCTGCGCTTTAATAAAGGCATGAGCTATCGTGCCTTTATATTGAGCGTAGATTTGTTCTATCATTGATGATAGACATAACTAGGGCTGCTTTATTTCACTTTTATATAAGGATGATGTTGTGAAAAAATTAAACGTTTCTGAAGCTAGCACAATCGTTGGCGGCACTTGCAAAACCTGTAGCGTTGAGTATGTAAACCTGACTCCAACCACTTGTAATGCTGTTACCACTTGTGTAGACAAAGATGGCAAGGTTGTTAGCGTTGACAGCAAGCCAGTTGCGCTGAGCAGCTGCCCTGCGCAGCCATAATGTAAACATTGGTTTCCTGTCTGACAGGAACTGATGCCAGTGCTGGTGCGGTAGGGTTTATCGCATCAGCCTGTTTGATTCTCGTGCATTTTTAATGGACTGGGATGTGACTGCTGCAAGGATTATTGCCAGCCTACCTGACTAAAACGATCAATATCCCTCCGTTATTAAGTGCTAATCGATTTACCCTTATACATTAAGGTTTGTGATTATTCACACGCAACCTTGAAAGATTTTGGGTATATGTAATTTAGGACGTAGCGCTCATGTTCAAGAAGCCCTTTTATCTTTTCGCCTATACCCTTTTGGTTATTATTATATCTTCGCTGATCACTACGGCTTATTTCCACTATTTTGTGCTGAATCAGAATGCCGGTCCTGAACAACAGACTCTGACTATGGTCAGCGAGAGCGACGTTAAAACCAGCCCGATAAACACGGATAATACGATTGTCGAGATCTTCTCTTACGGTTGCCACTATTGCGCCTTGAACGAAGAGAATGTTACCAAGATGGAAGCGCGGATGCCAGCCGGGACTCAACTGGTCCGTGTGCATATCGCCAACCTGAACAATGATGGCCTGGCGAGCTTTGCCCCGTTGTTTGCCACCCTGACGGTGATGGGCATTGAACCACAGCACCGTGAGAGCGCTTATAACGCCATTATCAAAGACAAAATCGATCTGAGTAATCCAGTCAATCGCGATAAATGGTTAACGAAAAACGGTATCGATCTTGATGCCTATAACAAGGCCAGCCAGACACCGCAGGTGGCAGAGCTACTGGACTATATGACCAAAGTATCCGGGCATTACAAAATCAGGGCGACCCCAACGTTTATCGTCAACAAAAAGTGGATGGCCGTGCAGGATCGCGATTTCCCTGAGTTTGCCGATCATCTGCTGTCACTGTTACAGCATGACAAACCGCTGGAGCAATAATGCGTTTATTTGCCGTGTGGGTGTATCTGGCGTGGAGAGAGGCGCTCACAACCCTGGCACGCGGTTCGTTGCCCTTGCGCAGAGCATACGGCAAGACGGTTTGTTGGCTGCTGCGCCACGGCAACTACCGTTGGTTCCTTGGGCTGGCGGCACTGAGCCGCTGGCTGCGATTAAATGACCGGGGCGATCGTCGGCGTGCCTTTGTGGCCGAGGCGAATAAGCAATCCCTGCTCGGGGCCGACTACCAAGGGAATTTTGCCCGCACCAGTCAGCGCCGCCGTTTACTGGAGCTGGCCGCAACCTATGGTCAGAGCCCTCAGGTCGCAGCCCAACTGGCTCGCTGCCAGGCAGAGCTTAATGCGGTCGTCGAGCCTTTGCATCAGGCAGGGCACCCAGTGGTGCTGGCACCGCTGCATATGCTCTCTGACGTGCTGGCCGGTATGGTCGGTGCCGGGGTATTTCCGGGACAGGCAACGGCGATTGTCTCCGTGAGCGTGGAGGTGTATCACGCCAAGGCGCGGGAATTAGGGGGCGTTAACCTGTCCTATTGCTCGATCCATGATGATAACCGAGAAATTGCTGGCAATCTGATGGGCGCGATTATGGAAGCGGCCGATCATCAACGCAATATCATGATTTTCCCGGATATCTCGCCGGATTACACCGTCAATACCAATACGGCGCAAACGGCAAAGCTCAGTTGCCGTCTGTTTGATCGCCCGGCCAATTTGCACAGCGGCGTGATCCGCATTGCCCGAGCGCTGTCGGCGCAGGTGGTGTTTTATTACCTGTATTACGACAAAGAGATAAAAATCCACATTGAACCGCCGATGCCGGCGCGCAGTGTGAAAGCCAGGCTACCGGAAATTGTTGAGAGTTCGATCGTCCGGCACCCTGAGGACTGGCTGTTATGGCACGCACATTCGTTATTTTTTATCAATGAATAAACCGGAAATTGAAGAAGTCAGATCATGGAAAAGATAATCCCGACGCTGGTCTTTCAAGGCGAAACTAACGAATGTGGGCTGGCCTGCATCGCCATGATGGCGGAAACCCAGGGGATTGATGTCTCGCTGGAAAGCCTGCGTGAACGCTATCCGGCCTCGCAGCATGGCACCTCGCTGGCCAGGCTGTGCGATATCATGGGCGAAATGGCGATGCCCGCTTATCCCGTGGCTTTTGAGCATGACGAACTGGCAGAACTGCCGTTGCCCGCCATTTTGCATTATGGCGCCAGCCATTACGTGGTGCTGGCCTACCGTAAAGGCAACCATGTCTGCGTGATGAATCCGGGCATTGGTCAGCAACTGTTGCCGATTGATGCGCTGAAACTGGATATCAGCGGCTATGCGCTGGTGCTGGACAATGAAACCCAGCCCGATCCGCAGGCGCTGGCCAACGTGCAGCGCAGTAAACGCTTTCGCATGTTCGACACCATGAGTCTGAAAGAAACGGCACGTATCCCCGGCATTTACCGATTGATGATACTGGCGTTTCTGATCTCGTTAACCCTGTTTATCATGCCGACGATGGTCAGTAGCGCCATCAACCAGGTCTTTTCTTCTGCGGGAAAAACAGATTTCCCCTATTTTTACTTCCTGCTGGCGTTTGTCGTTTCGACCACGCTGGCCTTCGGCGTGCGCTGGATCACCGAGCGATTTATTAAACGTTTCGTGGTGGTCAACAGCGTGGCCGGTTTCTCGCGCTTGCTCAGTAATTCACTGAATTTCTTTGATAAACGTGCACCAGGTGACGTCTTTAGCCGTTTTGCCAGTTGGCAGATGGCCTCGGGCATTAAAATCGAGCTGGATAACGGCCTGCGTACCGACTGGATCATCGGTGCCATCGCGCTAGCGGTGATGTGCTATATGAGCCCGCTGCTGGCCATGGTGTCTGGCATCAGTGTCACCCTGATGGGGCTGGTTAGCGTCTGGGCCATCTATCGTGACCGCTATTTTACCCAGCAAATGCAGGTCAAAACGGCCGATCAGAGCGACTTTATCCTTGAGAGCATTCAAGGGTTCGCCACCATCAAGTCCGCTGGGCTCGATAGCCAGCGCAAGGGCCTGTTTGCCAAATATGCCCTGGCGCTGTTTACCTGCCGCCAGCAGCAGAGAATGTACGAGCAGGTCAAAAGCAGCCTGTATCAGCTGATCGGCAGCCTGGAGATGGTGCTGTTTATGTTCCTGGCGCTGCCGTTGTTGAAAAACGAAACTATCACGCTGGGTGAGTTCTTTGCCTATAGCTTTGTGCGTGAAATCTTCACCTCTTACATCACCAAAATTTTCTATTCCATTCTGCAAAAGAATCAGCTGAATGTGATTGATACCCGCGCCCGGGATCTGTTTCCGTCACGTTCTGCACCGGCGTTAGGCAATGATGCGGTCCCTGCGCCCATCCCGTCGTTCACCTCGCAACTGCGTTATAACCATATCGCCTTTGCCTATGACGCCCAGCAACCGGTGCTGCACGATCTTTCGCTGTCGCTCAGGCCGGGGCAAAGCATTGCCATTGTCGGTGAATCTGGCGCGGGTAAAAGCACCTTGCTGAAGGTGATGACCGGCCTGATGCCACCACAGCAAGGGGACGTAATGGTGGATGGTCAGCCGCTCGATTATCAGCAGGTGCACGCGCTGTTCTTCCTGCAAAGCCAGGAGGACATCTTGTTCAATGCCACGGTGTTGGAAAACATCACGCTGTTTGATGAGAACTTTAATGAGCAAAAGCATCGGCAGATTGAGCGTTCGCTGGAGGGGCTGAATCTTGCCCCGGTGATCGAGAAATTGCCAGGCGGCCTGAATGCCCTGATCCGTGAAAGCCATGCAGGGCTGTCTCAGGGGCAACGTCAACGCCTGTTGCTGGCACGTGCCATGTACAGCGATCGTCCGGTACTGGTGTTGGATGAACCCACGGCCAACCTGGATGAGGAAACGGCGCATCAGGTGATGACCACCTTGCTGGCACATTGTCGCGAGCGGCATAAAACGTTGATCACCGTAACGCACAGCGAAAGCGTATTACCGATGTTTGATCGGGTGTTCCGCGTGAGCAATGGCCATGTGGCCAGCGTCGAAACACTACCGACACTGACTACGGCGGTGTGCTGATGAAGCTGAAACGGCTTGGCATAACCAAACGCTGGCTGGTGCCGATGGCCTTGCTGTGTTTGGTGGCGGTGGGTGCGATCGTCTGGTACGTCACTGTACCCACACAGGAAAATGCCTATGACACCGAAGAGATCACCCGTGGCGATATCGAAAAAACCGTGCTGGCCACCGGCATTCTTAAACCGGCACTGCAGGTTAGCGTTGGTGCCCAGGTTAACGGGCAATTGCAAAAGCTGTATGTGAAGCAGGGCGATCGTGTCACCCGCGGGCAGTTGCTGGCGGAAATCGATCCGACCTTGCAACAGAACGCACTGCGTAAATCGCAAGCGGCCCTGCAAAGCGCCGAAGCGCAAAAGCAAGTCACCCAGGCAACGCTCAAACAGTATCAACAGGAGCTGAAGCGTCAGCAAAAGCTGGATCGTGATGGTTCAGGGGTGAAAAGCGAATTGGAAAAGGCACAGGCGCAGTTCCAAACCCAGCTTGCCCAGTTGAAGGTTAACGACGCGCAGATCGTCCAGGCGCAGATGGAACTGGAAACGGCCAAGGCCAATCTGGGCTTTACCCGCATTGTTGCGCCGATCGACGGTGAAGTGCTGGGTATTGTGACCAAGGAAGGGCAGACCATCGTGTCGTCACAAACCGTCCCGACCATTCTGGTGCTGGCGGATGTGGATACCATGACGGTACACACCCGTATTTCGGAGACCGATATCCTGAAGGTGCGCGTGGGGCAACCGCTGTGGTTTTACGTGGTGGCCGATCCAAAACAGCGCTACGAAAGCGTGATGGGCTCGATCCAGGAAGCCCCCAATGAGGCTTTGCAGGAAGACAACGCATCAAGTTCCTCCAATCAGCAGGCTTCGGCGGTGTATTACAGCGGCGTATTTGCTATCGCCAACAGTAAGCGCTTGCTGCGAACTTCGATGACCGCCCAGGTCTTTATCATTACCGAGCAGGTGAAGAACGCCCTGCGTGTCCCGGTAGCCGCCTTTGGTGAACAACAGGGTAAAGATCGTTATCAGGTACAGGTGATGAACGGTAAACAGCTTGAGTCACGCTGGGTGCGCATCGGCCTGAACGACCGCCAGTTTGCCGAAGTAAAAGAAGGGCTGAAAGAGGGCGACCGCGTGGTATTGGCGGGGAGCGCTAGCAATGGTTAAGCCATCTTCGGCGTTGATCTCACTGAGCGGTATCTCCCGGCATTTTGTTTCTGGGTTGCAGACCGTAGCGGTACTGAAAAATGTCTCCCTCTCCATCCAACCGGGCGAGATGGTGGCGATCGTTGGTGCGTCCGGCTCGGGGAAATCCACGTTGATGAACATCATCGGCTGCCTGGATAAACCCACCGAAGGTGAGATGCAGATCAAAGGTATCTCCACCCAACTCGCCAGCAGTGAGCAGTTGGCCGAGTTACGCAGCCAGTACATTGGGTTTATCTTCCAGCGTTATCATCTGATGCCTTATCTGAGCGCCAGCGAAAACGTCGCCATTCCTGCCCTGTATACCGCGATGCCTGCGGCGGAACGCCAGACGCGGGCCGAATACCTGCTGACCCGGCTTGGGTTGCAACAGCGGATGAACTACAAACCCGCGCAGCTCTCCGGCGGGCAACAGCAGCGCGTCAGTATTGCCCGCGCGTTGATGAACGGGGCGGAAATTATTCTGGCCGATGAACCGACCGGTGCGCTCGATCGTGCCAGTGGCCAGGAGTTGATGGAAATCCTGCACTCCCTGCATCGCTCGGGGCACACCATCATTATCGTCACCCACGATCGGGATGTCGCCAACCAGGCGCAGCGTATTATTGAAATCAGCGACGGTGAAATTATTGCCGATAGGCGCAATGAAGCGGTCGCGCCACAGAAAACCCGGCCCGTATTGCCGGTGGTCGCTGCCACAGGACGCATGCCGTTTTGGCAGAGCGTACAAGAGGCGATCAAGATGGCCTGGCGTGCGCTGATGGGGCACCGTGCCAGAGCCTTCCTGTCGATGTTGGGCATCATTATCGGCGTCTCCTCCGTGGTGTCGTCGATGGCGGTGGGTGAGGGGGCAAGGCAAAATATTCTCAGGGAGATCGGCCAACTGGGCAACAGTACGCTGGAAATCCGCCCTGGTGAAGGGAGAGGGAAAGTGCGGCCTGACTTTGCGCGCGCATTGAAGGTTTCCGATGTAGAGCTGTTGGCTCGCCAGCCTTATGTCGACAGTGTATCGCCGGTGGTCAGCACTGCGGTGACCGCGGTGCGCGGTGGCAAAGAGGTTACGGTGGCGATTTCCGGCATCAGCAATGCCTATTTCCGCGTGCAGGGCCTGCATTTTATCTCTGGTAACGGTTTTACCCAGCGCGATCTGGACGAGCGGGAACCGGTGGTGATTATTGATCCGGAATTACGCGATACGCTGTTTGAAACGGATGAAACACCAGAAGGGGAAATCATCCAGCTTGGCGGTACGCCTTACCGGGTGATCGGCGTTGCCGAGCGTAAAGGCGGCAAATTCAGCGGCATGATGCTGGGTGCCTGGATGCCCTATACCGCGCTGCTGGAGCGCATGTCCGGCGATATGCCGATCGAGTCCATGACCTTGCGTGTACGTGACGGGCTTTCACCGCATGAAGTACAGGGGCGCGTGGAAAAACTATTAGAACAGGCTCATGGCCAGCGTGACTTTTACACCCAGACCAACGATCAGATGACGCAGGCCATCCGCAAGGCATCGGACTCCATGAATCTGCTGATCACCGCCATTGCCGGGATTTCACTGCTGGTGGGGGGGGTTGGCGTGATGAACATCATGCTGGTGTCGGTCACCGAGCGTACCCATGAGATCGGTATCCGTCTTTCGGTCGGCGCGCGGCCTGCGGACATCATGCGCCAGTTTCTGATTGAGGCAATGGTGATCTGCTCGCTGGGCGGGCTGATAGGCATTATTGGCTCCGGGTTGGCCGGGGTGATCTTCTCGTGGGTAACCAAAGAGTTCACCATGATCTTTACCTGGCCACCGTTGGTACTTGCCTGCGGGTTCTCTGCACTGATCGGCCTGGGCTTTGGCTTTTTCCCGGCGCGCAATGCGGCACGTCTTCATCCCACGGAGGCGCTGGCGCGCGAATGATGATGAACAAATTCTCTCTAGCCATCTTGTTGCCCCTGCTGCTGGGCGGTTGTGGTTCCTTGACGAAAAGCGATTATCAGCGGCCAATGCTGTCGGTGCCCGCCGAGTGGCGAGTGCAGGATACCGGTTCTGGCTATCTGCAACACACTGACCACTGGTGGGATAACTTCGAGGATCCACAGCTCTCGATGCTGATCGGACGCGCGCTGACCAGCAACAACGATCTGGCTATCGCGGGCATACAGCTCCAGCAGGCCCGATTGGCGGCCGGGTTAACCGATACCAATTTAACGCCTGATGTTTCAGTTACGGGTAGCGCCAACAACAGTAAAAACCTGCGGAATAATACTACTCCGACGGAGTCTTACAGCACGACGTTGTCGCTGAGCTATGAGCTGGATCTGTGGGGTAAATTGGCCCGAGCCAGGGAGCAGTCGCAGTGGCAGGTTGAAGCCACGGAGCAGGATCGGCAAAACACCGCGCTGACGCTCATCGGTAATACGGCGCAGTATTATTGGCAGATCGCCAACCTCAACCAGAAGATAAAACAGCAGCAAACGGGTCTGGAAATCAGTCAGCAGACGCTGGCTCTGGTTCAGTCACGCTATGCTTCCGGTGCCGCTGGGCAGCTCGATCTGTTACAGGCGAAACAGTCGTTGCTCAATCGTGAAAATGCCTATCGCACGCTGCAACAGCAGCGGGAAGAGAACCGTAATGCGCTGGCGATCCTGTTTAACCGTTCGCCTACCGATCGTCAGGCAGAACGCAGCTCGCTGGACATCAATCAGGATGTGCCAATTGCCAAAGTGCTGCCGGTTGAAGTCATTGCCCGTCGCCCAGACGTGAAGGCGGCGGAAGGGCGCCTGCGCGCAGCTCTGGCAGGGTCGGACGTGCAGCGTTTGAGCTTCTACCCATCGCTGTCACTGGCGGCCTCACTCGGTTCTGCCAGCAGCATTTTCTCTCAATGGTTCAGCGATCCGGTCAGGACGCTGGGAGCCAACGCTGCGTTGCCGTTTGTGCAATGGAAGACGGTGCAATTGACCATTGAGAAGTCGGATTTGGACGTCAAACAGGCGGCGATCGTCTTTCGCAGCCAGGTCTACAACGCGTTGGCCGACGTGGATAACGCCATGTCGCAACGCCTTAGCTATCAGCAGCAAAAAATCAATCAGCAACAGAATCTGCAGCTCAGCCAGCAGCGCCTGGTATTGGCCAGAAGCCAGTACCAGGCGGGGGCCGTCTCTTTCCAGAGCCTACTGGATGCTGAGGACGATCTGCTGACCATCGAAACCAATTTGTCAGATCTGCAGTACAACTACCTCAATGCCACTATGAAACTGTGGTTGGCATTGGGCGGCGGTGTGGAAAAAGACAGTGATATAACAGGATGAGATCATGAATAAAGATGCTTTGTCACGTCGCGTGGTGGTTACAGGTTTTGGTGCGGTCACGCCATTGGGGATGAATGCCGAGCAGAGCTGGGCGGCGATTATGGATTATCAGTTGGGCTACCGCTATTTCGATCGGTCTGCCGTGGGGATCCAGTCACGTTTCTTCGGGGTGATCGACGATGAACCCAGCCTGAAGGGCGTCCCTGCTGCGATCCGTCGCCGTCTGCCACGTTTTGCCCGCCTGGCGTTGGGGGCGGCCCGCGAAGCAATGGAGATGGCCTTCCATGGGGAGAGCCCGGCGGCCTATTACGATCTGCTTGAGTGCGGCACCATCATCGGCAGCGGATGGGCGGGTCAGGATGAAACCCACATTAATTACGAAGGTTATCTGCGCACGGGGTTGGGCTCACCCTTTGGCTGTTTCCTGTCCATGCCGAATGCCGCGACGGCCGCCTGTAGCCTGTTCTGGGGCCTGCGCGGCTATCAGAATAGCCCGATTGCGGCCTGTGCGACCGGAACGATCGCCATTGGCGATGCGTTTGAGGTGATCCGCAGTGGCCGTGCCTCGATGATGCTGGCCGGGGCAGGTGAGTCGTTGTGTACCGATGCTGCCGTGTGGAACATCGATATCCTGCGCGCCTTGGCGAGTGAGCAGGATGATGCCAGCAAGGCCTGCTGCCCGTTCAGCCTCGATCGCAACGGCTTTGTCCTTTCCGAAGGCGCTGCCGTGTTGTGCCTGGAAGAGCGCGAAGCCGCGATGGCGCGTGGGGCAACCATCCTGGGGGAAATCAAGGGCTACGGCAATTACTCCGATGCCTTCGACTTTACCGCCCCGGCGGAAGACAAGATTGCCCGGGTGAAAACCATCCAGCACGCCTTGCGGCAGGCTGGGGTGACGGCGGAGGAGATTGACTATATCAATGCGCACGGCACCTCTACGCCCCTCAACGATCTGAATGAAACCCAGGCGATCAAGCTGGCCTTCGGCGAGGCGGCCTACAGCACGCCGCTTTCCAGCACCAAGTCTTACTCCGGGCATCTGATTGCGGCGGCAGGCAGCTTTGAATCCATCATCTGTCTGCAAGCGTTGCAGCACCAACTGATGCCCGCCACCTGTCACCTGAAAAATGCCGATCCGGAGTGCGATCTGGACTACATCAGCGAAGGGCATCGCCCGGCACGGCTACAGAACATCTTGAATCTGAGCTTTGGTTTTGGCGGTGCTAACGCGGCCTTGGTTATCGGGCGGGCATGAGCATGATCCTCAACTACACCTTGGGCGATGCCGAGGAGTGGGCCGCCTTTTCCGGCGACTACAACCCGATCCACTTTGATCTGCAGCACGTGCGCAAAATGGGGGCCGACCAGCTAAGCGTCCATGGGATGCGTGCGATGCTGGATATGAAACGTCATCTGAGTGCGGTGTTGCTTGCGACTCCGCTGGAGCATGACTTTTATGTTTTCAGCACCCGCATGCGCCGGCCGGTGCTGTGTCAGACGCCGTATCACTTGCAGATTGTGGGCAATGGCAAGCAGATCACCGGCAAGATGCTTGACAGTGTCACGCAGGAAAGCTGTTTCAACAGCAAACTGGCTCCGGCTCAGTCGTTAGAGCTGGTAGCTTCTGAGTATGAGCATGCGCTGACCGTTAACGAGGTGATGGCTCTCAGCCAGCGGTTCCCGGGGCAGGCATCAGAGGCCACTCAGGCGTGGAGTTTCTTTGACGCCCTGCTGTTCCAATTGCTGGTGAAATCCCCGGAAACCTTGGCGGCGCTGACGACGGCGCTGCCGGAACTGCAGGTTGCTACGCTGATTGAGGTGTTTGCTCAGATCCCGGTGGTACAGACACACCATGAGACCCACTTCAGCGCCCGATTATTCAACCCCGAAACGCTATTTGAACCCGAAGATCGGCTCTACTACCGCATTCAGCCGATGCTGGTTATCGGGGACCGAAGCAGCGGATTTGTGTTACGCGCGGTGATCGAGGCCAGAACGCAGCGGCAGCCTCTGCTCGTCACCTCGGTGACCTTAAAAACATGGCCATTGGCCGACAATTAACCACAGGGATATAACCATGGAAAACTACCAACAGGTTTACGACACCGTTACGGAAATGATTTGTGATGCCAAAGATCTCGAGATGGCCGATCTGGCGCCAGAGATGCCCCTGCAGCAGTTGAAGCTGGACAGCCTGGACTATGTGGAGCTGATGGTATTGGCCAAACGCGAGTTCGGAGTCACGCTCAACGCCGAAATGTTCATCAATCAGCCGACTATGACGCTGGGTGAACTCTGTCAAAGCCTGGCCGACGCGCAAAAATAACCCTATGACTAAACAATGGGTATTAGTGACTGGCGGTAGCCGGGGGATTGGCCGCGCATTGGTGGAAGAACTGGCCAAGCAATGGAACGTGGTGTTCACCTGCCGTCACGCTCAGTCGGCCAGCACGGCGGTGATTGAAGCCTGCTCGGGTTTGCCGGGTTGGGTGGAAAGCTGCGTCTGTGACGGCAGTGACGAGCAGGCGGTGAACGTTGTGGCTCCGCCGTTGCTGGCACGCCTCGGTGCACCTTTTGCGGTGATCCATAACGCCGGGATCACGCTGGATGATTTGCATATCCAGCAAACCGGTGAGCGCTGGCGGCAGGTGATCGACACCAACCTGAACGCCATCTTCTACTGGAACCACCACCTGCTGCCCGCCATGATGGCGCAGGGGGAGGGGGCGATGGTGCTGATGTCTTCGGTGACGGGCATCAAGGGCAATACCGGACAAACGGCCTATGGGGCCAGTAAGGCGGCGATGATCGGCATGGGGAAATCTCTGGCGCTGGAAGTGGCCCGTTTTGGTATCCGTGTGAACTGCCTGTTGCCCGGGATTATCGAAAGCGAGATGACGCAGGCCATTCCGCCGGAGGCGCTGAAGGCGCTGCGCAAGCAAATTCCTCTGCGCCGCCTGGGCAAAGCCAGCGAAGTGGCGCGTACCACCGCGTTTCTCATCGGTGATGACAGCCGTTATATGACGGGCCAAAGCCTGATCCTTGACGGGGGTTTGACCGTCTAAGGTAAGTCTGATTTACTCTTCTATTGGGGTATCTCTGCATACCCCAAGTACTTTCGATAACCCCCTATTGCCTCACCTCAGAGCATCCACGATCTCCCCCTCTTTCTATCAAATGATGAGTCTAGCTTACGATCTGCGCGGTTAAATAAAGCACCATTGTTAAAATTGACTGTTCAAAAAACAGACTATTCCACACGTTATTACCACGGGGTGAAATGAATAAATGGCACTAAATCCGCTGAAATTCGATTTATTCCACAAAGTTATGCTGAGCATCAGGTTGTCGCTTGACCAGAATTTTCTTATGTCGTTAAATCAAATGTCTTAAAGAAATGTGTATAGGGAAATACCGCATGTCGGCTAACACCAATCGTAAGTTTTTGAGCATGGATGAAGTACAGCGTTTACTTGATGCAATTCCTGATCATAAGAATACCGTCCGTGATAAATGTATGCTGCTGGTTTGCTTCATTCATGGATTGCGCGTCTCCGAACTCTGTAATCTGCGCCTGCAGGATCTGGATTTACTCAGCAAAAAATTGTATGTCAACCGCCTGAAAAATGGCTTTTCTGTCCAACATCCGATCCAGCCGCGTGAGCACTCCGCACTGGTCAGTTGGCTGGCCCTGCGCCCGCAATATCTTGAAGCAGACTGTGATTTTCTGTTTCTGTCACGCCAGGGGGGGCGACTTTCTCGCCAGCAGATGCATCGCCTGTTCCGCGAGTACGGTGAACTTGCTGGACTGAATGTCCCTGTTCATCCACATATGTTACGCCACGCCTGTGGCTATGCACTGGCTGATGGCGGCATTGATACTCGTTTAATCCAAGACTATCTGGGCCATAAAAATATTCAGAATACGGTAATTTATACGGCCAGTAACGCGGGGCGTTTTCGCTCGATTAGAATATAATTAAAATCTGCTTGAAAAACAGTTTATTTAATTCATCTATAATGGTTAAACTCATCCAATCTTGGTTGAGTTTAACATTAGATATATAACTATCCCTAATTTATTATGCGGTCATGGATAAGGATTTCATGAAGGTATAATATATAAATACAATATTGGCTACTGCACTCATTATTGATAAGGTATTTTATTACATTGTGATTGAATTGTTTTTTCGGATTTATCTCTCACTTAAGAAAGGATAATCCTTTAATTTATAGGGTATTGGCATTTCTATGGCGTTTCTTTTTTTTTGTCGGATATCCTTAGCCATTCCATGGCTGTTGTCTTTTTTCCTCTCCGCTATACTGATCTGGGATAGGTTGAAGCTGTAGCAACCCTTGCATCAGCGATCCTATGAATCTTGTAGGTATGTAAAAGGATGAATAGCCCTGCACATTTTTTAGTAAAGTCACAGTGAGGCACTATGAATAATCGCAAGCATCTGACTCCTTCCGAAGTTGCGCGTCTGCTAGGAGCTACTCAGCAGGGTAAACACGCTGAACGCGATTACTGTTTGATTTGGATGTGTTTTATCCACGGATGTCGCGTCAGTGAGATCAACCGCTGGCGCCTTTCCGATATCGATTTGGAGGGCAAAAGCATTTATATTCATCGCTTGAAAAACGGCTTTTCCACTATTCATCCTTTATATGCTAAAGAACATAAAGCGTTACGCGCCTGGTTAAAGGTCAGACGCACTTATCGAGGTGCCGACAGCGACTGGTTATTCCTTTCCGAGAAGGGAAACCATCTCTCCCGCCAGCGTATCTACTGGTTAATGCGTAATTACAGCGAGTTGGCTGGTCTGGAGGTTAACGCTCATCCTCACATGCTGCGACATGGTTGTGGTTTCGCGCTGGCAGACCGCGGGATAGATACTCGGTTGATTCAGGATTTTCTTGGGCATAAGAATATTCAGCACACCGTACTTTATACGGCCAGCAATGCGCGGAGATTTAAAGAAGTCTGGTAAACAAAATGTAATAATTTAATTCACCCGGTACACTTTGAACTAAACTGTCACGCACTCTAAGGATTATCTTTTTGCGAGTCAACAAATTTGTTATGGCAACATTCCTAATTTTTAAACAATGTTCAATATCAATAGGTTAAGTTTATTTCTGAACAACTATTCATCATTGCGCTCTCCCCCATTAGTGGCTGTTCAAGCCCACTACTGATAGGTCTAAAAAATCCCCCTCGGCACTGTAGATAGTCTTAACGTTTCATGTTTGCTCGTTAATTGTTCACTGCTTGAAGTTTAATGCT
This sequence comes from Serratia sp. PL7, assembly GCF_945957435.1. NCBI lineage: Bacteria > Pseudomonadati > Pseudomonadota > Gammaproteobacteria > Enterobacterales > Yersiniaceae > Serratia > Serratia sp. PL7. Next base: position 44,706 of record NZ_CAMFLB010000032.1, read on the forward strand.
AATGGCTGTGAAATTTCAGCATAAATAATTGGACGGTACACTTTAGTTCAAAATGACTCGTCGGTTAGATAAGGCTTAACGGCTTGATGGGTTATTTAACGGGAGAGGTTCTCGCTTGGAGCTAAATAAACAGGGAACGACATAAGGCTATGTCAAATAATTTTGCTATGCACATGGGTGCATTACATTAAAGGAAAGTGTTGTATGAAAAAGAATCTGATTGCTGTTGCCGTATTGGCCTCCTCTGTGTTTGCCGTTACCGCTGCTGCCGCTGCTGATGGTCAAGTGGATTTCGTAGGTAAAATCACCGATGACGCTTGTGTTGTGACTAACAACCCAGCCAGCCCACTGCAAGTGAATCTGGGTGAAGTCGCGACCACTTCTTTCAACGTGGGTGGCGTTCCGACTGCGGGTGTTAAATCTTCTGCAACCAATTTCACCATCAAATTGACAGGTTGCCCGGCTGCGGCAACTCAAGCTTCAGTCAAATTTGACGGTATCGCTGTATCTGGTGACAACACCGTTCTGGCACTGACTGCTGGTGGCGCAACAGGTGTTGGTATTCAGCTGAGCGATGACGCTAACGCTGTAGTTCCATTGTTTACCGCATCTAAATCATATCCACTGGTTGTGGGTAATAACGATCTGAACTTCGTTGCACGTTATATCTCTACCTCCTCCACCATCACTTCTGGTGTTGCGAACTCCACCGCTAGCTTCACCCTTAACTACAACTAAGACTTTACCAATTCGACGTAGAGATTAGTTGTTCTGATTTCAGGCCAGCGGTAGTTGAGCTGGCCTTTATGTCTCATTTCACGGGGTGTTTGTATGAAATTTATTCCTGCCACAGTGCTGACGAGCTTGCTGATGATGAGCTGTGCTGCTCAGGCCGGTGTGATTGTGGGCGGTACGCGTCTGATTTATGAAGGCGGTAAAAAGGAGTCTTCACTGAGCGTCAGTAACCCGGACAAGGGGCCGTACCTCATCCAGACCTGGGTAGAGACCACCGCAGGTGGCGCTGAGAAAGCCCCCTTTGTGGTGACCCCGCCGCTGTTCCGCCTGGATGGCGACCAGAAAAACGTCCTGCGCGTGGTACGTGCCGGGGGCAATCTGCCCTCCGATAAAGAATCGTTGTATTGGATGAATATCAAGTCCATCCCCGCAGCCAGCAAATCTGAAGTCCGCAATACGCTGCAAATTGCAGTGAAGACGCGCATCAAGCTGATTTACCGTCCGCAGGGCATCAAAGGCACGCCGGAACAAGTCACAGAGAAACTGACCTGGCAACGCAGTGGTAATAACCTGCAGGTGACCAACCCGACGCCTTTTTATATGAATTTCTATGAAGTGAAGGTTGCAGGCAAGAAATTGAACGATGTGACCTATGTGGCTCCGATGAGTACGGCAAGCTTTGCACTGCCAACCGGAGTGAGCGGCGGCCCGCTCAGCTGGAAGATTATCAATGACTACGGGGCGGTAAGCAAAGAGCAACTCGCGTCGTTATAGCGTTCAGAGAGCAGGGATCCCCACAGGCTGTGGGGCACAGGACACAGGGGGTAGTTTCACCCTGTAGGCAATGGAGTCAAACGGATGAATAATTATAAAAGCCAGGCCGGGCACTCGCCGCGCGTCAGTAGGCTGGCGTATTTGATCGCTGCCCAGCTGGCATTGATGGGAACCCTATCCTTTAGCGTACAGGCGCGTGACTATTTTAACCCTGCACTGCTGCAAATGGATAACCCAAACCAGGGGGCGACAGATTTAACCGTTTTTGAAGAAGGCATAGGTCAGGCACCAGGCACCTATCGGGTCGATATCTATCTCAATAACGAACAGCAGGACACACGGGATGTGACGTTCAGTATGCAAAAAGGGGCTGATGGCAAAGAGCATCTGCAACCTTGTCTGAGCGTAGAGCAACTCAATGCCTTGGGGGTGAAAACCGATTTATTCCCAGGGCTCGGTGATGCCAAGTCACAATGCGCCAACATCAGTGCCATTCCCCAAGCCAGCGCCAAGTTCCGTTTCAGCGAACAGCAATTGCTGATCAGTATTCCTCAGGCTGCCCTCTCACAGAAAGCTCGTGGTTACGTTCCTGAAAGCCAGTGGGATCAAGGTATCCCGGCATTGCTGCTCAACTACAGCATGAGCGGTGCCAACACTTATGCACGTAATGGTAATAGCCAAGACAGCAACAGCCAGTACGTCAACCTGCGGCCAGGTGTCAACCTCGGGGCGTGGCGGTTGCGTAATTACACGACCTGGAGCCGAAGCAGTGACGGCCAGGATAAATGGGACACCATCTATACCTATGCCCAGCGTGACATTATCGCGCTGAAAAGTCAGATGACGCTGGGGGATAGCAGTTCGCCTTCGGACGTGTTCGACAGCGTACCGTTCCGTGGTGGGCAGTTGGCCTCGGACGACGAAATGATACCGGACAGCCTGAAGGGTTATGCGCCAATGGTACGGGGTATTGCACGAACCAATGCGCAGGTGATTATCCGCCAGAACGGCTACGTGATTTACCAGACCTACGTGGCGCCAGGTGCCTTTGAAATCAACGATATGTTCCCTACCGGGGGCAGCGGTGACCTGCTGGTGACCATTAAGGAAGCCGACGGTAGCCAACAGCAGATAGTGGTGCCGTTTGCCTCGCTGCCCGTGCTGCAGCGTCAAGGTCGTTTGAAGTACTCGGTCACCAGCGGGCAGTACCGTTCTTATGACAACAGCATAGACAAGACCCTGTTTAGCCAGGGTACAGCGATTTATGGTCTGTCCAATGGCTTTACCGCCTACGGCGGTGGCCAGTTTGCCAGTAAGTACCAGTCTGTGGCCTTGGGGCTGGGCAAGAACATGGGTGACATCGGTGCCATATCGGCAGACGTGACCCAGGCATGGTCTACGATGCAAGACCAACCTAAAACCGATGGCCAATCATGGCGAGTTCGTTACAGCAAGAACCTCGTACAGACGGGTACCAACTTCTCGATTGCCGGATACCGTTACTCAACCGCGGGCTACTACAGTTTGCAGGAAGTATTGGACACCTACCGTGACGGTAGTAGTTACCGGCTCACCGACCGCAAGCGCAACCGCAGCGAGTTGACCATCAGCCAGAACCTGGGAGATGCGGCGGGAACCCTGTCATTAAACTGGGTTAGCGAAGATTACTGGAACAGCGATCGTACCTTACGCTCGATTGGTGCCGGCTATAACAACAGCTGGAACGGTATCAGCTACGGGTTGAGCTACAGCTATAACGAAAACTCGACGGCCAGTGGCAACAGCAGTGGCGCCGTTTATGACCGCGATCAGATCTTTGCGCTTAACGTCAGCATACCGCTGGATCGTTGGTTGAGCAGGACTTATGCCAGCTACAACCTGAACACCAGCCAGAAGGGGTCCACCAACAACTCCGTCGGCCTGAACGGCACGGCGTTAGCGGACAACAACCTGAGTTGGGGCGTACAGCAAAGCTATGGCAACAAGGGCATCGGCAACGGCGGCAACCTGAATGCCGACTATCGCGGCACCTATGGGGAAGTGTTGGCGGGCTATGCCTACGATCGTAACAGTCAACGACTGAACTACGGCCTGCAGGGCGGCGTTATAGCGCACCAGGACGGGGTGACCTTCGGCCAGCCGTTGGGGGAAACCATTGCGCTGGTGAAAGCGCCAGGAGCCGGTGGCACGGGGGTTAACAACCAGACCGGGGTTAAAACCGACTGGCGTGGCTATGCCATCGTGCCGTACGTCAGCCCTTATCGCAAAAATCAGGTGCAGCTGAATACCGAAACTATGGCGGATAACGTTGAGGTGGAGTTGACCTCTCAGAACGTGGTGCCAACCCGTGGTGCTGTAGTTCGAGCCAACTTCCAGGCTAACGTGGGCCAGCGAATACTGATGACGCTGTTACGCCAGGGCGGCGCACCGGTACCGTTCGGTGCTACGGTGAGCGATCCGGCACAGCAAACAGCACAGGGCTTTATCGTCGGGGACGGTGGCCAGGTTTATCTGACCGGGATGGCAGACAGCGGCAGCCTGAATGTGAAGTGGGGCAGCGGTTCAGACCAACAGTGTCAGGTGAGTTACTCACTGACAAAACAGACAACGGAAAGTGCTGGCATTCAGATGCTGAATGCGCAGTGCCGGTAAGGAACGATGATGAAGTTAATCAGGTTAGTTAAATTAACATTGGGCGGCCTGTTGTGCCTGTTTTCCGTATCAAGCTTTGCTGCAACCGGGTGGTGTACCACGGTAACCGGCACGAAGATATATAACTTCCCCTTTGTCAAACAGTACGACAATCCTGCGGACAACAAGGCTGGCATGTATTTTCATCAAACCTACCAGTGGAATCTAGCGGCGAATTACGCTGCCAACTGTGATTGTACCGCCTCGGCCAACACCTTCTATAAGGCAGAGGTACCGGGTAATCTGACAGCTACGCGGGACTTTGATGGATTACATTTTTATTCAATAAATAAATATCTGGAAGTGGCAACTGAATTATATGTTGGAGGGAACCTGAGGAAATGGATTGCCACCCCATTCCCTGACGTGGACAATCTATTTCCCAGTGCCTGTTCGGGTGTGACGAACTGGATATCCGGCGCTAATGGCTATGTGTCTTTATACTTTACCCGGCCATTTGTGGGGCAGGTCGTCATCCCAAGCACTAAGATCCTGGACCTTTATGGCACAAAAGTCAGTGGATCCTATGGCGGGATGCCGATGTCGTCTGTCTATATGAGCGGATCGGTAACGGTACCACAATCTTGTGAAATTAATGCTGGGCAGGTCATTAATGTCAAGTTTGGCAATATCATGTCAAATGACATCAAGAATCCCGGTGAAATTGCCAATGGGTTTACCCCCAAAGTCGTTGATATGACGCTGGCCTGTAACAATATTTCTAACGGTGTTGTCGTCAGCTTATCCTTTAGTGGTGAGCCATCGGGGGGAGACCCAACTGCATTGAAGACGGACAATAATGATATCGGGGTTCGGGTACGTGACGCGAACGGTAATATCGTGCCGCCGGTCAATGGAAATCTGCCTGTCACCTTCGACTATTCTTCACAAACTGGGACCAGCTCTATGAGTCTGGCACCGATGAACGTGACTGGCAATCCCCCGGCGATAGGGCAGTTTAATGCCGTGGCCACCATTAATGCCGAAATTAATTAAGTTTTTTTAACTCAAGGAAATCAGGCAGGAATTCCCTGCCTGAATACAGACGGGAACAGTAAGGAAACCTCATGAAAAAACAAACTCAACGTACGCTACTGGCCTTATTGGTTTTGGGGGCCGGTGTTAATCAGGCAGTGGCGGCTCCAACTCAAGTTAATATTACCGGCGTTGTGGTCGCTTCGCCCTGCACGGTAGATACCACCAACTCAGATTTGAACGTCAATCTGGGGACCAACATTCAGGCGACCAGCCTGTCGACGGCGGGAAATACTTCTACACCGGTGCCCTTCAAGCTGGTAGTGAAGGACTGTCCGACGACAACCAGCAAAGTTACCGCATCATTTAGCGGCACGACGGACGCTGCGGCTGGCGGGCGCTATGCGACGACCAGCGGTACGGGTATGGCAGGTAACGTGGCGGTAGAAGTTAAACAGGATGCGGCTCCGAATGCCCTGCAAAACCCAGGATCTACCATGGATATGACGGTGGTAGGAAACTCGGCAACATTTGCATTGAGAGCCAGTGCTTATGCCAAAGGGGCGGTTACGCCGGGTAATATCGCTGCGGTAATGTCAGTCGATTTTACCTATAACTGATGAGCAAGGTCAGTTCGCTCAGGGGATAAAACGCGATCGAGTTTGACGGCCGGCGTTGGTTTCCCTGGCTGCTGTGTGTATTGGCGTAGCAAGCTTTAACATCGGCACCCAAGTCTATTTTGGGTGCCAGCACCTATCAGGACAAGCTGAGTCATTAATAACGGAACTATTATCATGATGACATCAACCGTATGGAACAACACACCCCTACCGAAAATGCAGACGGCATGCCGCATCGACCGGGTATTGCTCATGGACGCTTGCCCGATAACGCGTGCCGGGATCTGCTCTGCATTCCAGCCACCACAGTTTCAGGTCATGGATTGTGTGCACGTAGAAAAGGTGTGCGATCTGCCAGTAGCGATGCAGCAAGGCAAGGTGGATGTGGTGATCACCGAACTGTGTGGCGAAGATGAGTCGGTATTGGAGGGGCTGCGAATGATTAGCCATTTACGCCAGTACTGGGCACGGGTGCCGCTTATCGTTGCCACCTCTTTGCAGGAACCGCACCTGCTTGCACAGTTGAGAACGTTGAGGGTCAGCGGTATCTACCTTAAACAGGATCCCCTGTCATCACTGACACAAGGCGTTCTCTGCGCGATGGCGGGGTTGTCCAGTCTTAGCCCGTCAGCGGTGAACCTGATTGGCAATGGCGCGCCGTCATTGTCGCTAACCGGACGTGAGATGGACGTACTGGAGTGCCTATTTGCTGGCAGAACCGTGACCGACACGGCGCGGGTGCTAGCTCGGGATGTGCGCACCATCAGCACCCATAAACGCCGTGCCATGATTAAGCTCGGCTTCCATAGTGATAGCGATCTCTATACCCGTGGAGATTATCTGGCGCGTAATGGATTACTGATCTAGGAGTCGCTCATGAATACGCCTTTATCGGTTGTCAAACTGGCCGTTGTTGCCCCTATCCCCTTGCTTCAGGCAGGAATGGCACATTTTATTCAGAACCTTGATCCCCCTATGCATCTGGTGGTAATGGTCTCTTCGCTTGAGCAATTGCTGGCGCAATGGGCGCCGCCACAAATTGACCTGTTGGCGGTGGTGCTCAGTGGCTCGCCGCAGGAGATTGCCCGCGACACGCAACAGTTGCTGATGCTCTCTGAACGTGCGCCCGCGCTGCGTATCGTGGTGTGCACCTATTGCCGGGACATTGCGTTGTTGACGCGTTTGAATCTCCGGCCGCACATCAGCCTGCTTGCCCGCCAGGAGTCGCAGGAGCAGACTCGCCGTGATATGGCACAGGCGTTGACCGGTGCCAAGGTTTGTAGCCCCAGTATGGCAATGTACCTGCTGCACAGTGCCACTCCTGCGCAAGTGCAGGACAGTTTGGTGGTGTTGACGCAGGCGGAACATAAGGTACTGGAGTACTTGCAGCAGGGAATGAGCGTTTCTGACGTGGCTGATTTACTGCATCGCAGTGTCAAAACCATCAGCGCACATAAGTGCAATAGCATGCGCAAGTTGGGGGTTCGCAATGATGCGGAACTGTTCCAGCATTTACGCAGTCAGGTCACCGACACGCCCTACAGCACGCCAAACTCCCCCTGGTATGTAACGACATGATTGACCAGAAGCGGTACCGGGTGGCAGTAGTTTCACCGTGCCGTTTCTTTCAGGCTGGGATCTGGGCATTGCTCAACACCCACTCGCTATCGCGAGTCTGGCACTGCCAGAAAGCCGCTGAAGCACAATGGTATCTGGATGCACAGCCGGTGGATGTGCTGGTTATGTCATTGCACGTTGGGCAACAGACAGACTTATTGCTAGCCTTGCGCTTTATTCAGCAGGTGCGTATCTCTTTTCCCGGCGTTGCGCTGATGGCTATTCTGGATGACCCCATTCCTTATCTGGTGACTCGGTTGCGCCGTCTGGGGGTGAGACATATCGTGGATCTGGGGCAACCGTTAGTCATGTGGCATGCGCAATTGCGTCAGATTCTGTTGGGGGAGGATAGCCGGGCTGGCTGCACTTTACCGGGGTGTGATGAGGAAACGTTGTCTATGGGGGAGCGGCAGGTGGTCGAGTACCTGATACAGGGGATGACTCCCGCCGAAATTGCCGCGCTGACGAGGCGCAGTATCAAAACCATCTCCACACAGAAGGGCATAGCCATGCACAAGCTGGGGATCCGCCACTATGCCCAACTGATCGCGATACAAAGCGTCTTTACCGACAGTTGGCTGCCCCATGATGGAGTCCAGATGGTCGGGGAGCTGACCCCAAGCCTTTGGTATTATTGCTGAATTTATCAACGTGTTCGCTTAAATCCGCATTGGTAGATAGGGAGATGCTGTGTGAGTGGCTATCACATAAGGAACAACGCCCCAGGAAGAGGCGTTGCCAATAACCGGATCAGTGAAAACGCATTGACAGATCGAGCGCCGTAACGTGTTTGGTCAGCGCCCCGACAGAGATATAATCCACCCCGGTTTCGGCAAACTCGCGCAGGGTTTGATCGGTGACGTTACCGGAAACTTCCAACTGCGTGCGTCCCTGGGCCAGGGCAACGGCATCACGCATCATCTCGACGCTGAAATTATCCAGCATCACAATATCGGCACCGGCATCCAGCGCCTGTTGCAGTTCATCCAACGATTCGACCTCCACTTCTACCGGCACGTCGGCGTGCAGCCAGAAGGCTTTCTCTACCGCGTTTTTGATCGAGCCAGAAGCAATGATGTGGTTTTCCTTGATCAGGAAAGCATCCGAGAGACCTAGACGGTGATTGCTGCCACCGCCGCACAGCACGGCATATTTCAGTGCGGTGCGCAAGCCGGGCAGTGTCTTGCGGGTATCCAGCAGCCGGGTTTGTGTGCCTTGCAGCAACGCTACATAGCGGCTTACCGCCGAGGCCACGCCGGACAGCGTTTGCACAAAGTTCAGCGCGGTACGTTCGCCCGTCAGCAGGATACGCGCCGGGCCGCTCAGGCGGCATAGCGGCTGGTTGGGCACCAGTTTATCGCCATCTTCCACCAACCACTCGATCTTCACTTGCCCACCCAGTTGGATAAACACCTCTTCCAACCAGCGGCGGCCACAGAAGACGCCGGGTTCACGAGTGATCACCGTGGCTTTGGCCTGCTTATCTGCGGGTAGCAGTTGCGCGGTGATATCGCGCTCGGCATCCACGGTTCCCCCTAGATCTTCGCTCAGCGCCTGGGCGACGGTGGCAGGGACATCATTGGCAATACGTTCGAGAAGCGCGGTACGGCGGCTGTCGGCACTGTAGCGACGGGTCGGCATGGCAAACTCCGGAAATGGACGATAGGTCGGTGGATCCACATGCTACTCTGTTTTATAGCCCCGTGCCAGTCGCTAGTTCTACGTAATATCAATAGGTTAGTTATGCTGTCATCCTCCTCACCCTAACCCTCTCCCACAGGGAGAGGGGACTGAATGTGCCACAATTTTACTCCCACATCTGACCTTAACACGGGCGCGACATGCAGCGCCCCTACGGCGTGCCACCTTAGCCATGCTGCAAGTTGTGCTACCGCCAACACAACCGCATTGAATATCTCAACCTTCCATTATTTGGCATACTGTTTATCCAGACAGTGTTCTGTTGGATAAATAAAATCATCAATAGAATTTTGCAATAACTTATAACTTACACCACAGGTGTATTACGAGGATTTAATATGAAAAATCTACCGTTAAATGTTCTCTATCGACTGTATAAAGCAGAAGTTGGCGATACCATTGATAATACTTATGTTCGTCTAACAGGCGGTTGGATGACCAACGATCGGCGTAGTGTCGATAATAATGGGTTGCTCCAGATAGGTCCTATCTATCAGTTCGCATTTAAGGATTTATCCGATGGGCAATACTATCAGGCAAGTCAAGGTGCCACAGAAGTGATCGTTCCCGATTCCAACGGTTACTCTGTGGTAAGGTATAAAGAGCCATTCAGTGATCCCTCGAATCAACCTCATACCGTGTATACTTGCCAATACTCAGCAATTAGAGTGAGCGTGGCTGAATATACGGAAGCTTTGCAGCCTTAATATTATTGCAGGCCAATGGTGACGAACGTGTTTTTTAACCTATAACGTTTTCATCATAGGGTAATCAGGCCTATATTCAGTATTAATAAAATACTGGATATAGGTCATTCACCGCGTTATTTTAGGACTACGTTTGGGCAACTGAAAATAGTGTCCGTCAAGATGATTTTTTGTACTGACTGACATCAACAGGCCACGACTGCCGGGTACCGTGCTTGATGTGGCAGTACAGGAAACTAATCCATTTATTATCAATGCATTAAATTCACTTCTCGGAAACATGCTACTCTGCTGCTGGCACTCGTACCACCGCAAGCATTATGCTGGGGAACAGACAGAAGGAGAGGATTAGCTAATGACGCTGTTTACGCTGTTACTGGTTTTGGCGTGGGAACGCCTGTTTAAACTGGGTGAGCATTGGCAGTTGGACCATCGTTTAGAAGTGGTGTTTCAGCGGCTGCATCGGTTTTCTTTGGCACAAACGTTGGCAATGACCCTGGTCTGGATGTTTATCGTCTGGGGCATCCTGTGGCTGGCCCAGGGCCTGTTCTTCGGTGTTGTGGCGCTACTGCTGTGGATTGTGATTGGTCTGCTGTGCGTTGGGGCCGGTATCACACGCAAACATTATCGGGCCTATTTGCAGGCCGCGCGGCAGGGCGATACCCACGCCAGCGATCAGATGGCGGAAGAGCTGGCGCTGATCCACGGTTTACCGGTGGAATGCAGCGCAGAAGAACGCCTGCGTGAGCTGCAAAACGCGCTGCTGTGGATTAACTATCGCTACTATCTGGCTCCGCTGTTCTGGTTTGCGGTGTGCGGGCCATATGGGCCGCTCGCTCTGGCAGGCTATGCTTTTCTACGGGCCTACCAAACCTGGCTGGCACGGCATCATTCACCGCTGCAACGCTCGCAAACGGGGATCGACTTCCTGCTGCATGTGTTGGACTGGATCCCGGTTCGTCTGGCTGGGGTAGCGTATGCGCTGATTGGGCATGGTGAAAGGGCGCTGCCTGCGTGGTTTGCTTCGCTGGGGGATCGTCATACTCCTCAGTATCAGGTGTTGACGCGTTTGGCGCAGTTCTCTTTGGCCCGTGAACCGCATATGGACCCGGTTCAAACGCCGCGCGCCGCGGTAACGTTAGCGCGTAAAGTGACCCTGATTGTGGTGGTGGTCGTGGCGATATTGACGATTTACGGTACCTTGCTCTGAAGGTAACGGCGGGCGCCGAGTGGCGCCCGCCAGAAGATTACAGCTTGGCGAAGCAGCGGCGTGCAGCATCGACGGTGCGCTGTATATCTTCGTCGCTGTGTGCGACAGACATAAAGCCAGCCTCGAATGCCGACGGGGCAAGATAAACTCCCTCATCCAACATCAGATGGAAGAAGCGCTTGAAGCGCTCGACATCGCAACCCATCACGTCCTGATAGCAGGTGACCGTTGGCGCATCGGTAAAGAACAACCCGAACATGCCGCCTACATGGTTGACGACAAACGGTATGTTCTCTGCCTTGGCTGCCGCCAATAGGCCTTCTGCCAGCTTGTCGGTCAGTTCGGTCAAGGTCTGGTGAATGCCAACCTGGGAAACCTCGGTCAGGCAGGCGAAACCGGCGGCCATGGCAATCGGGTTGCCAGACAGCGTACCAGCCTGATACACCGGCCCGGTAGGCGCCAGAGCGGCCATCACTTCACGGCGGCCACCGAAGGCTCCCACCGGCATACCGCCACCGATAATTTTGCCCAGGCAGGTCAGGTCTGGTTCCACATCGTAATAAGATTGAGCTCCGGCCAGCGCGACGCGGAAACCGGTCATCACTTCGTCAATGATCAACAGCGCGCCATACTTGTCACACAGGGCGCGCAGCCCTGGCAGGAAGTCTGGCAGCGGTGGAATGCAGTTCATGTTGCCCGCCACCGGTTCAACGATGATACAGGCGATCTCTGAAGGATACTGCTCGAATGCGGTACGCACGGAGTCGAGATCGTTATAGGTACAGGTTAGCGTGTGCTTGGCGAAGTCTGCCGGCACGCCCGGTGAGTTCGGCTGGCCCAGCGTCAGTGCGCCGGAACCGGCTTTCACCAGCAGGCAGTCGGCGTGGCCGTGGTAGCAGCCTTCAAACTTGATGATCTTGTCGCGGTTGGTATAGCCACGGGCCAGACGAATGGCGCTCATGGTGGCTTCGGTACCGGAGTTCACCATACGTACCATATCCATGGTTGGCACCAGATTGGTCACCAACTCGGCCATTTTCACTTCCATCTCGGTAGGCGCGCCGAAGCTCAGGCCGCGTTGTGCCGCCTCGATCACCGCATTGCGGATCGCCGGATGGTTATGGCCCAGCACCATCGGGCCCCAGGAACCGACATAATCGATATAGGCTTTACCATCGGCATCAAACAGATAGGCACCGTCGGCACGTTCGATAAACAGCGGGGTACCGCCTACACCGGTGAATGCACGCACTGGGGAGTTGACTCCGCCTGGGATCAGCTGTTGCGCCTGGGCGTACAGACTTTCGGACTTACTGTGTAAGCTCATAAACCGGCTCCTGGGTTTGCTGTTGAATGATTTGACCGCGCTATTCTAGTGGAGAGTGCGGAGTTATGAAACGATCATAGTCCGATACCTATTTAGAGGGGACGGTAGGGCAACGACTGAGCTAGAATAGCTTACATCGCTATTAGTCTGATTTTTCAATTCAATAATGAACTCACTATGACTGAATTACAGCAACAGCCTTCTGCGGCTTCAGGCGTGCGCCTGACTCGCAACCATAGAGTCCGTCAGTTTATTCGCCAGGATAAAACGCCGGTTGCCATCCTGATCATGGCGGCGGTGGTAGGGACATTGGCGGGATTGTTGGGCGTCGCCTTTGATAAAGCGGTGGAGTGGGTGCAACAGCAACGGCTGTCGGGCCTGGCCTCTGTCGCCAACTCCTGGTTCCTGGTGTGGCCGCTGGCGTTTATTTTGTCTGCCATGCTGGCCGCTTTTGGCTTTTATCTGGTCAAACGTTTTGCGCCAGAGGCGGGTGGTTCAGGGATCCCAGAGATTGAAGGGGCGCTGGAAGAGTTACGCCCGGTGCGCTGGTGGCGGGTGATCCCGGTGAAATTTATCGGCGGTATGGGGACGCTCGGCGCTGGCATGGTGCTAGGGCGTGAAGGGCCGACGGTACAGATGGGGGCTAATGCTGGGCGAATGGTGCTGGATATTTTCCGTATGCGCAGTGCGGAAGCGCGCCACTCCATGCTGGCTACCGGTGCCGCAGCCGGTCTCTCCGCCGCGTTTAACGCCCCTCTGGCAGGGATCTTGTTCGTTATTGAAGAGATGCGGCCGCAGTTTCGTTACAACCTGATTTCCATCAAGGCGGTGTTTATCGGCGTGATTATGTCGAGCATTGTCTTTCGCATTTTTAATGGTGAAAGTCCGCTGATCGAGGTGGGTAAACTCGCTTCGGCACCGCTCAATACGCTGTGGTTGTACCTGGTGTTGGGGACGGTGTTTGGCGCGGTAGGGGTGATGTTTAACGCACTGGTGTTTCGTACGCAGGATATGTTTGCCCGTTTCCATGGTGGCAAGATGAGCAAGTTCCTGCTGATTGGTGCTCTGCTAGGGGGCGCTTGTGGCGTGCTTGGGCTGATCGAGCCAGCAGCTGCGGGTGGCGGTTCGTCCTTGATCCCGATCGCGGCGGCGGGTAACTACAGCGTTGGCATGCTGTTGTTTATCTTTATCGCACGGGTGATCACCACGGTGCTCTGCTTCGGTTCAGGCGCACCGGGCGGTATTTTTGCACCGATGCTCGCTCTGGGGACGCTGCTAGGCACCGCTTTTGGCCTTTTTGGCGCTCACCTGTTCCCAGAGTATGGGCTTGAGGCTGGCACCTTTGCTATTGCGGGCATGGGAGCGTTGTTTGCCGCGACCGTGCGTGCGCCGTTAACCGGTATTGTGCTGGTATTGGAAATGACCGATAACTATCAGCTGATTTTACCGATGATTATCACCTGCCTCGGCGCGACCCTGGTGGCGCAGTTTCTGGGCGGTAAGCCATTGTATTCCGCCATTTTAGCCCGCACCTTACAAAGGCAGCAGCAGGAATTGGCCGAGAAAACAGGTAAAGAAAATACAACAAATGCGGTGAATACTTGAACGCAACACTCAGGTATTAGATAATCAGCACCATTAATCAGGTTACCGTCGTCGTCGCCTGATGTGAAACACTGTTGGGAGTAACGAGTATGAGTGATGAAACAGCACTGCCCCTGCAATTTACCGAGGCAGCAGCAAGCAAGGTGAAATTCCTGATTGCTGACGAAGAGAATCCAAACCTGAAGTTGCGGGTTTACATTACCGGTGGCGGCTGCAGTGGATTCCAGTACGGCTTCACGTTTGATGACAAGATCAACGACGGCGATATGACCATCGAGAAACAGGGCGTTGCGCTGGTGGTTGATCCGATGAGCCTGCAATATCTGGTTGGCGGCGCGGTGGATTACACCGAAGGGTTGGAAGGTTCACGCTTTATCGTGACTAACCCGAATGCCAAAACCACCTGTGGCTGCGGTTCTTCATTCAGTATCTGATCCGCCGCCGTTAAAAAAACCCGCCTGCCTGTACGGTGCGCGGGTTTTTTTGTGCCTACCATTCCACGGTGATCAGTTCACTTTCCCGATCGTCTACTACCCGTTTGCTATGGCTCATCTTCGGCTGCAAGACTGTGCCATTGCCGCATTCCACCTGTGGCGTGTTGCCGGTCGTGGTTACGCTGCAGGTGGGCACAATCGTCAGACTGATACCCATCTTGCCGCTGGTGTTTTCGGCCAGCACACTGCTGCTCAACAACAGTGTGCTGGCGATCAAAAGATTTTTCTTCATGCGTAAACTCAAAACAATACCTATCCGCAGGCCACAAATAGGACCTATCGGCAAAAGTGAACGGAACTTAACGGCGCGGGATAATTTTTAACGAAGAGTTAACCAGATGATTACATTATTCAAGCGCATTTTATTAGCGCAAAATAATAGCACATTGCGTATATAATAGTCGAATATACTGCTTGGCAGGAAAGCCTCCGCCGAAGCTGGCGGAGGCAAGAATTACTGTTCGAGGATAAAGGCCGGTAGTTTCAGATGCCAACGAATGGCGGCCAGGCGGATGCCCAGCGTGATGATCATCCCCAGCATCATGGCATGCTGTAGCGGCATGCCAAAGGTGTAGAACGCCGTGACGTGCACCGTGCCACCAACGATGCAGGCTGTGGCGTAGACTTCGGTTCGCAGGATCATCGGGATCTCGCGGGCCAGCACGTCGCGGATAATCCCGCCGCCGACGCCGGTGATCACTCCCATGCAGACGGCCACCAGCGGCCCACTGCCAGCGGCGAACGCCTTATTGACGCCGATCCCCACGAACACCGCCAGCCCGATGGCATCCAGCACCGGCAGGATCCATTTCGGTAAGCGACGCGGCTGGCGCACCAGCAGCAGCGTCAGCACGCAGGTGATCATCGCCACCACCAGATCGGTGGGATCCTTTACCCAGAATACCGGGCCGTTGGCGAGCGCCATATCACGGATCGTCCCGCCGCCGACCGCGGTCACTACTCCCAGTACCAATACGCCAAAGGGATCCATCCGTAATTTGCCCGCCAGCAACACGCCGGAAATGGCAAACACCGCCGTACCAAGAATATCCAGCCAAAATACCATCAATGGATCTCCGCCAATTGACCGCATAGTGATTGTGCCGCCAGCATGATGCGTGGCCCGGCACGGTTAAACCAATCTTCCTCAAGGGCAATCACCGGCACGTCCAGCTGCGGGCCCCAGAAGGCTTTCACATTGGCGATCTGCTGGGCATTTCCGCTTATGACGATGGCCTGTGGTTTACGCACCAGCACCTGCTCACGGCTTACCTGCGGCCAAGGCACGGGGCTATCGGCAAAGATATTCTCTGCGCCGCACAAGGCCAGCACCTGGCTTTGCAACGTGGCCGCCGAACTGGTGAACAGCGGTTGGGTGCCAAACTGTAACAGCACTGGCCTTGGCGAATTGCTGGCATAGCGCGTTTTCAGCTCCTCTACCTGTTGGCGGAGGCTGGCAGCGGCCTGATGTGCCTGTTCTGGGTGAGGGCTGTACTGCGCCAACGCATCCAGCGATTGGGCGATCTCGTCAATATTTTTGGCATCTGCATAAAAAATCGGGATGCCGAAGGAGGCGAGCTGATCCAATACCCGCTGGGGATTACCGCCACGCCAGGCGAGAACCAGATCGGGTTTCAACGCCAGGATCCGTTCCAGGTTGATCCCTTGCCAGGAGGCGACCTGTTCCAGCTGCCTGGCGGCAGGGGGATAATCGGAGTAAGCGCTGACGGCCAGCAGGGTATCCCCCATACCGGCCGCGTAGGCAAGCTCCGTGGTGCTCGGTGCCAGGCTGATCACCCGTTGGGCGGCGCTGGCAGGCAGCAGCATCCCCAGGATCAGCCAGCTCAGCAGGGCGCATAGACGCAGCTTCACATTAACCGCGCTTGGCCAGGGCTTGCAGCATGGCATTGACCATCAGCGAGGACTGCTTGGCGGCCACTGCCAGGAACTCGTCGAAGCTCATATGGGATTCACTGTCGGCGACGTCGGAAATCGCGCGTACCACCACGAATGGTGTGCCGAACTGATGGCAAACGTGGCCAACGGCGGCGGCTTCCATCTCAACGGCGGCAACGGTTGGGAAGGTGCTGCGGATGCGGGCCAGAGGCTCGGCACCGTTAATGAAGGCGTCACCGCTGCAAATCAGGCCGCGTACCGCGTTCAGGTTAAGCTGTTTGATGCAGTTTTCCGCTAGCTCGATCAACGCGGGATCGGCAACGAACGCTGGTGGGCAACCGGCCATCTGGCCCGGTTCATAGCCAAAGGCGGTCACGTCGGCATCGTGGTAGCGCACTTCTTCAGATACCACGATATCGCCCACGTTCAGCGTAGCGGCCAGGCCACCGGCGGAGCCGGTATTGATCACCACATCGGGTTGGCACTGTTCCAGCAGCAGGGTGGTACCCAGAGCCGCTGCCACTTTGCCGATGCCTGATTTGAGCAGGGCGACTTCCACACCGTTGATTTGGCCGGTATAGATCTCACAACCCGCACGTTGCAGGGTCTGGCGGTTCGCAATTTGCTCGCGCAGCAGGGTAACTTCTTCTTCCATTGCGCCGATGATGCCTACTTTCATAAATAATACTCGCTGATAGGGTATGGAAATTGCGCCATAGTCTATCATGGCTCTGTGAGAGAGATAATCCGCAATACCGTTGCATCCGCCGCCGGGAATTGTTATCACGGAGGGAATGCGCAACGGGAGGAGAAACAGATGTCCGGGATCGACTTTAAGCAGAAGATCAGCTTTCAGCGGCCTTTTAGCAAGCCGATTGAAGCCGAAGAAGAGTACGACATCATTCGCCAGTTCGAGAGCGATCGCGGTCGCATCGTCAATTCTGCGGCGATACGTCGTTTGCAGCAGAAAACGCAGGTGTTTCCGCTGGAGCGTAACGCGGCGGTACGCAGCCGTCTGACCCACTCGATGGAAGTGCAGCAGGTGGGGCGGCATATTGCCAAAGAGATCCTCAACCGCTTCAAACAGGAAAAGCGTATTGATGCGCTCGGCCTGAGCAAGCTGCTCGATCCTTTCGAGAGCATTGTCGAAATGGCCTGCCTGATGCACGACATAGGTAATCCGCCGTTTGGCCATTTCGGCGAATCTGCCATCAACGACTGGTTCCGCCAGCGGCTCGATCCCGCCAGCTGTGGCAGTGAACCGGGTAGCCACGATCGTTGCCAGGTAGAGGTGTTACGCCTGCATGAAGGGGAGAGCGACCTTAACCGGCTGCGCAGCCGTATTCGCCACGACCTCAGCCATTTTGAGGGCAATGCTCAGGCGATCCGCCTGGTCTACACGTTGCTGAAATTGAACCTGACCTATGCCCAGGTAGGCTGCATCCTGAAATATACCCGCCCGGCCTATTGGGCAAGCGATATTCCCGCCAGCCACAGCTATCTGATGAAGAAGCCGGGGTTTTATCTGGCGGAAGAAGCCTTTGTCGATCGCTTGCGGCGCGAATTACATATGGGAGAGTTCGATCGTTTCCCTCTCACCTATATTATGGAAGCCGCCGATGATATTTCTTATTGCGTGGCCGATCTGGAAGACGCGGTAGAAAAGAACATCTTTACCGTGGAGCAGCTGTATCAGCATTTAACCCAGGAATGGGGCGAGATTGCTCCGGGGGATCTGTTTGATAAGACCGTTGCCAGTGCGTTCCGTAAAATTGAGCGCAGCGGAGCGCGCCGCAGTTCAGAAGATCAGTTCTTTATGTACCTGCGGGTATTTACCGTTGCCAAATTGGTTCCCCATGCGGCCCAGCGGTTTATCGATAACCTGGACGCGGTGTATCACGGCCACTTTAACGGAGCCTTGTTGGAGGATGCCAGCCCGGCTTGCCGCCTGCTCGCTATCTTCAAGAACGTTGCGTTCAAACACGTGTTCAACCACCCGGAAGTGGAGCAGTTGGAACTACAGGGTTACCGGGTGATCAACGGCCTGCTGGACATTTATAGCCCGCTGCTGGCCATGTCGCTGGCCGATTTCAGCCAGTTGGTGCGGGAAGACAGCCACCGGGCGTTTCCGATTGAAACGCGGCTGTTTCACAAGCTTTCTACCAAACATCGCCTGGCCTATGTCGAGGCGGTGGAAGGTTTGCAGCATCTTTCGGCCGAGCAGCAGGCTATTCGGGAATATTATTTCCGGGCGCGGTTGTTACAGGATTATATCAGCGGCATGACCGACCTTTATGCCTATGATGAATATCGTCGTTTAATGGCGGCGGAATAAATTCATGAGATAATTCTCGCTTATTTTAGCGAGATAACTCTCAGGCTGGAACATTATTTCGAGTTTTGTAAAGACCGACAATATTTGTTTACTATTAGCCGACCCCAGCATGGGAACTTCAGCTAATCAGCAGGCTCTTACTAAGCACCAAGACCCGGTATTCCTTTTGAACGACTTTTAAGAGACACACAGATGAAGATGAAAAAAACAGCACTGGTTTTAAGCGCCCTGGCTTTGAGTATTGGTTTGGCAATGGGTCCGGTAACTACCGCCAACGCCGCAGAAACGGCTTCTGCCTCTACTAGCGCCCAACCGTTGCCAAGCCTGGCACCGATGTTGGAAAAAGTGATGCCTTCAGTGGTAAGCATTAACGTGGAAGGAAGTGCCACGGTGGATGCGAAAACGGTACAGCAAATGTCGCCGTTCTGCCAGGATGGTTCACCCTTCCAGGGGTCTCCAATGTGCCAAGGTGGCGCACCGGGTGGGCCAACTACCCAGGAAGCCTTTAAAGCACTGGGTTCCGGCGTCATCATCGATGCAGCCAAAGGCTATGTGGTCACCAACAACCACGTGGTAGACAATGCCAGCAAGATCACGGTGCAATTGAGCGATGGTCGTCGCTTTGAAGCCAAGGTGATCGGTAAGGATCCGCGTTCTGATATTGCGTTGATCCAGCTGAAAGACGCCAAAAACCTGTCGGCGATCAAAATGGCCGATTCCGAGCAGCTGCGCGTGGGGGATTATACCGTGGCGATCGGTAACCCGTATGGCCTGGGTGAAACCGTGACCTCCGGGATCGTTTCTGCCTTGGGGCGTAGCGGTTTGAACATTGAAAACTACGAAAACTTTATCCAGACCGATGCGGCGATCAACCGGGGTAACTCCGGCGGTGCGTTGGTTAACCTGAACGGTGAGCTGGTTGGCATTAACACCGCGATCCTGGCGCCGGACGGCGGCAACATCGGTATCGGCTTCGCAATCCCAAGCAACATGGTGAAAAACCTGACCTCGCAAATGGTGGAATATGGCCAGGTGAAACGCGGTGAGTTGGGCATTATGGGGACCGAGCTGAACTCCGAGCTGGCGCAAGCGATGAAAGTGGACGCCCAGCGTGGCGCATTCGTCAGCCAGGTTGTGCCGAAATCCTCTGCTGCCAAGGCTGGTATCAAGGCCGGTGACGTGATTGTCACCATGAACGGTAAAGCCATCTCCAGCTTTGCGTCGTTCCGTGCCGAGATCGGCAGCTTGCCGGTGGGCACCAAGATGGCCTTGGGCATTATCCGCGACGGTAAGCCGGTGACCATTGACGTAACGCTTGAGCAAAGTAGCCAGGAGCAGGTTGATTCCAGCAATATTTACACCGGTATTGAAGGTGCAGAACTGAGCAACAGCACCGACAAAGTGAAAGGTGTGAAGGTTGAGAAAGTGAAACCAGGGAGTGCCGCTGCACGCATCGGCCTGAAAAAAGGCGACGTGATCATGGGTGTGAACCAGCAGCCGATCAACAACCTGGGTGAGCTGCGTAAGGTGCTCGACAGCAAGCCTTCGGTGCTGGCACTGAACATCCAACGTGGCGACTCGACGCTGTATCTGCTGATGCAGTAATAGCTATCCCGTTGTTCTACAAAGGCACGCTGCGGCGTGCCTTTTTTTATGACTAAAAACTGTGAGTTTGAGCACAAACTCGTGCCCGGCTAAAACGCATTTGGGCATCTGCACAATGTGCCCGCAGAGGCTCGTCGGTATGCTGAATGTTGGTTTATCATCCGACGGGGATAAGACGCAATGGCGGAGTATCATCTTGATGCCAAGCTAGCCAGGGAAATTGTCGCTCGCACCATGAAGATTATTGATAGCAATATCAACGTGATGGACGACCGGGGCCGGATTATTGGCAGTGGCGACCCTGAGCGGCTGGGGGAACTGCATGAAGGGGCATTGCTGGTGTTATCGCAGGCCAGAGTGGTCGCTATCGACGATGCGGTTGCTCGCCATTTGCACGGCGTCCGGCCCGGCATTAATCTGCCGTTGCACGTTGACGGGAGTATCGTTGGGGTCATCGGCTTGACCGGCGATCCGGTACAACTGCGGCAGTACGGTGAACTGGTTTGCATGACCGCTGAAATGATGCTGGAGCAGGCGCGTTTGTTGAGTTTGTTGGCACAGGACAGCCGCTTTCGTGAAGAGTTTGTGTTGAACCTGATCCGTACAGAGGAGCTGTCGCCGGCCTTGATGGAATGGGCGCACCGCCTGGGGATAGATCCCAACCAACCCCGCGTAGCGGCGGTAGTGGAGGTGGATAGCGGCCAGTTGGGGGTCGACAGCGCAATGGCCGAGTTGCAGCAGTTACAGGAACTGCTGATACTACCCGAACGTGACAACCTGATTGCCATTGTTTCTCTCAGTGAGATGGTAGTACTTAAACCGGCGCTGAATCACCACGGGCGCTGGGATGCTGAGGCCCATCGGCGGCGGGTGGAGAATCTGCTGGTGCGGATCAATGAAAGCAGCCGTTTGCGAGTGCGTATCGCGCTCGGTAACTATTTCATTGGCCCAGGCAGCCTGGTGCGTTCCTACCGCACTGCGCGTACCACCATGGCCGTTGGCAAGCAGCGCATGCCTGAGCGGTGGGCCTACTATTATCAGGATCTGATGCTACCGGTGTTGCTGGGCAGCCTGCGTAGCGGTTGGCAGGCGGATGAGCTGGCTCGGCCGTTGGAGCGTTTGAAGGCCATGGACGGAAATGGGTTGTTATTGCGTACCTTAAATGCCTGGTTCTTGAATAATGTGCAGCCCACCGCGACCGCCAAGGCACTCTATATTCACCGCAATACGCTGGAATATCGTCTCAATCGCATTTCCGAACTGACCGGTTTGAACCTGGCTAATTTCGATGCTCGCCTGTTGCTGTATGTGGGGTTACAGCTGGATGAAGACTAGCCTAGCTGTACGCAATAGCGTTGCTGGTGGGAGTCATACAGAACGCCGACACGCCGTGAACCCGTCCATGGGGGCTCGCAATCGCGCATCCGTGCGCTCAACGGTCGGCTAACCTGCATGACTCCCGCCAGCCTCAAGCTTCAGTGTCGCGGTATTTACACCCCAGCTAATACGGAGTCGGGAGGCTAAATAGTTGCACGTTCGGCTCCCTCTCCCTGGGGAGAGGGTTAGGGTGAGGGGCGTTGCACTCAAGTAACCGGTGCCGGGTTAAATACCGCCAACGCGTTGAACAAACCCCATCGATCTGACCAGGTTTGCTTGCGGCCGCTGGCGATATCCAGGATCAGTTCAAACAGTTGCCAACCCACCTGCTCAATGCTCGCCTCCCCGGTGGCGATAGTTCCGGCGTTGATATCGATCAGATCGTGCCAGCGTTCAGCCAGCGCGCTGCGCGTTGCCATTTTGATCACTGGCACGGCAGTCAGGCCGTAAGGGGTTCCCCGGCCGGTAGTGAACACTTGCACCGTAATGCCGGAAGCCAACTGCTGCGTGCCGCAAACAAAGTCGCTGGCAGGGGTGGCGGCATAAATCAGCCCACGCTTGCTGGGGCGTTGACCAGGGGAGAGCACTTCGACAATCGCGCTACTGCCAGATTTGGCTATTGAGCCTAATGCCTTTTCCACCACGTTAGCCAAACCGCCTTTCTTATTGCCGGGTGAAGGGTTGGCGCTGCGATCGGTTTGCCCTTGGTTGAGGTAGTCGTCATACCACGCCATCTCCTCCAGTAAGCGCTTGCCAACGTGTTGATCGGCGACCCGTGGGGTTAACAGGTGGATGGCATCACGTACTTCGGTAACTTCAGAAAACATCACGGTTGCCCCGCAGCGTACCAGCAGGTCGGAAGCAAAACCCACCGCCGGGTTGGCCGTCACCCCGGAAAAGGCATCGCTACCACCACATTGCATCCCCACCACCAGCTCTGAGGCTGGCACGGTTTCCCGCTGGCGACGGTTCAGGCGTTGCAGGTGCTGCTCTGCAACGGCCAGAATATCGGCCACCATGGCCTGGAACCCAACGTGCTTCCCATCTTGCAGGCGCACAATCCGGCTTTCATCCACGGTAATGGGTTGGACATCTGGGGTGCCCTGCAGCAGGCGTTCCGGCTGCAACTTCTCGCAGCCGAGCCCTACCACCATCACTTCGCCGCCAAAGTTCGGGTTGAGCGCCAGATTGTGCAGGGTGCGGATAGGGACTACCGCTGCGGGAGCGTTGATGGCGACGCCGCAGCCATAGAGATGATTCAGCCCCACCACACCGTCGACGTTGGGGTATTTCGCCAGCAGGTCGCGCTCAATGATTTTCACCACATAATCCACCACACCGGCCACGCAGTGCACGCTGGTGGTGATAGCCAACAGGTTCTTGCTGCCAACGCTGCCGTCGGCATTACGGTAGCCTTCAAAGGTATAACCTTCCAGGGGCGGTAATGCCTGGGGCACATTGTTGGCGAGTGGCAGGCTGGCCAACTCGGGCGCCGGGGGAAGCAGCACCAGCGATTCATCAATCCAGCTGCCTCGGCGAATATCCCGTGTGGCAAAGCCAATCACTTCGCCATAGCGCAAAATAGTGCCGTCTTGAGGAATATCTTGCAGCGCAACTTTATGCCCTTGGGGAATAGACTCCAATAATGTCAGACCGCAAGGGAAGCTTGCTCCTTTAGGCAGCCCATGGTCATTAACCACAATGGCGACATTATCTTGCCGATGAACCTGAATATAGCGCGGTAATGCTGTAATACTGCCAACTGCATATTCGGACATAGTGAAACCTCACGTACTCTGATTTATGTACGCCGTGGGTAATAATCGAAAGACTGGCTCAGCAAAAAGCATAACATTCGCTATTGTGCCGGGCATTATGCAAATGACCTAGATTTGGCGTTTTCTAGAGGTCAATCTTTGGCATTGTGCTAATCCGTTGTGAGATAGCTCACGCAACCGTGGGATCCGTGAGCCAGCCCGTGCCCGATTGGGCATACGCCATAAATAAGCCGCCATATTAGCCCTGTTATTGGGTTATTTGCCCGATGAGTCCAGACAGCCGGTTCCCTATACTTTTCTCCACCAAGCGTTAATGCGTTTAAAAATTGCCGATGCCGTATTAATCGAACTGCTCAAAAAAGGCTGCAATTTAATTTAAACCTTTCGTTCTGAGATATTTTTAGCGGTTTTTCAGGATGAATATAGTAATGCAGGAGAGCACCATGTCTACTATCAGCGCTGCCAACAGTGCCATCAAGCGAACCAATAAACGTTACTGGATCGTGGTGATGCTGTTTATCGTCACCTCATTTAACTATGGCGATCGTGCCACGCTTTCCATTGCCGGTACCGCAATGGCTCAGGATATTGGCCTCGATCCGGTTGGAATGGGCTATATCTTTTCGGCGTTTTCCTGGGCCTATGTGATTGGCCAGATCCCCGGTGGCTGGTTATTGGATCGCTTCGGCTCCAAGCGGGTCTACTTCTGGAGCATCTTCATCTGGTCGCTATTTACCTTACTGCAAGGCTTCGTAGATATCTTCAGCGGTTTTGGCATCGTGATAGCGCTGTTCGCCCTGCGCTTCCTGGTCGGCCTGGCAGAAGCACCGTCATTCCCCGGAAACAGCCGGATTGTCGCCGCCTGGTTCCCTGCCCATGAACGTGGCACGGCGGTATCGATCTTCAACTCGGCCCAATACTTTGCCACGGTGATCTTCGCACCGATCATGGGCTGGCTGACGCATGCGGTCGGTTGGTCGCACGTGTTCTTCTTTATGGGCGGGCTGGGCATCATCCTGAGCTTTGTCTGGCTTAAGGTGCTGCACGATCCCAAAGATCACCCCAGCATCAACCAGGCCGAATTGGACTATATCGAAGCCGGCGGTGCCTTGATCAATATGGACCAGAAGCAGGCCACGCAGGTGAAGATCAAAGGTGAGAAGTGGTTCCAGATCAAGCAGCTGCTGCAATCGCGCATGATGATTGGGGTCTATATCGGCCAGTACTGCATCAACGCACTGACCTATTTCTTTATCACCTGGTTCCCAGTGTATCTGGTGCAGGCGCGGGGCATGTCGATCCTCAAGGCCGGCTTTGTCGCCTCGGTTCCGGCCATTTGTGGTTTTGTCGGTGGGGTGCTCGGCGGCGTGATTTCCGACTACCTGATGCGCCGTACCCAGTCGCTGACCTTCGCCCGTAAAACGCCGATCGTGCTGGGCATGCTGTTGTCGATGTCGATGATCTTCTGCAACTACGTTGAAACCGAGTGGATGGTGGTGGGCATCATGGCCGCCGCGTTCTTCGGTAAGGGACTGGGCGCGCTGGGGTGGGCCGTGATGGCAGATACCGCCCCCAAAGAGATCAGCGGCCTGAGCGGTGGCCTGTTCAATATGTTTGGCAATATCTCCGGCATCGTCACGCCGATCGCTATCGGCTACATCATTGGTACCACCGGATCGTTTAACGGCGCGTTGGTCTACGTCGGGATCCATGCGCTGTTGGCGGTGGCCAGCTACCTGTTCATCGTGGGGGATATCAAGCGTATCGAACTGAAACCGATGGCGAAGGCCAGAAGGCAATGACACGGCGGCTAGTTTGGTAATTGAACCCAAAATTTTGAGGACATCTCTATGACTACAGCACCAAAGATTACTGCCATGCAGGTTGTACCGGTGGCCGGTTACGACAGCATGCTGCTCAATCTCAGCGGCGCTCACGCCCCATTCTTCACCCGTAATATCGTGATCTTGCAGGATAACGCCGGTAACACTGGGTTAGGGGAGATCCCTGGAGGCGAGAAAATCCGCCAGACCCTGGAAGAGGCTCAGTCTCTGGTGATTGGCAAAACCCTCGGGGAATACAAGAACGTGATGAACCGGGTGCGCGAACGCTTTGCCGATC
Source organism: Serratia sp. PL7 (assembly GCF_945957435.1). Taxonomy (NCBI): domain Bacteria; kingdom Pseudomonadati; phylum Pseudomonadota; class Gammaproteobacteria; order Enterobacterales; family Yersiniaceae; genus Serratia; species Serratia sp. PL7. Next base: position 70,274 of record NZ_CAMFLB010000032.1, read on the forward strand.
GGGATGCCAGCGGGCGCGGCCTGCAAACCTTCGATTTACGTACCACCATCCACGTGGTGACCGGCATTGAAGCGGCGATGCTGGACCTGCTGGGGCAGTTCCTTGATGTGCCGGTAGCCGCCCTGTTGGGGGATGGGCAGCAGCGTGACTCGGTGGAAATGCTCGGTTATCTGTTTTATATCGGCGATCGCAACAAAACGCCGCTGCCTTACCAGAGCCAGCCGAGTGAAGCCTGCGACTGGTATCGCCTGCGTCATGAACAAGCGCTGACGCCGCAAAGCATAGTGCGCCTGGCGGAGGCGGCTTTTGACAAGTATGGCTTCAACGATTTCAAGCTAAAGGGCGGCGTATTGGCGGGCAGTGAAGAGGCCGAAGCCGTCACGGCGCTGGCGCAGCGTTTTCCTCAGGCGCGCATTACGCTCGATCCCAACGGTGCCTGGTCGCTGAAGGAAGCGATCACACTCGGCAAACAGCTGCGTAACGTGCTGGCCTATGCCGAAGATCCTTGTGGGGCAGAGCAGGGCTTCTCTGGGCGGGAAGTGATGGCCGAGTTCCGCCGCGCCACTGGCCTGCCTACCGCGACCAACATGATTGCCACGGACTGGCGGCAGATGGGGTATACGTTGCAGTTGCAGTCGGTAGATATCCCATTGGCGGATCCTCATTTCTGGACCATGCAGGGATCGGTGCGCGTTGCGCAGATGTGCCATGAGTTCGGCCTGACCTGGGGCTCACACTCCAATAACCACTTCGATATCTCGCTGGCGATGTTCACCCATGTGGCCGCAGCGGCACCGGGCAACATTGCGGCGATCGACACCCATTGGATCTGGCAGGAGGGCAACCAACGGCTGACGCGGGAACCGCTGCAGATTATCGGTGGCCGCGTTCAGGTTCCACAACGGCCAGGATTAGGGATCGAGCTGGATCGGGATCGTTTAATGCAGGGTCATGAGCTTTACCAGAAACACGGTCTTGGGGCTCGCGACGATGCGCAGGGTATGCAGTACCTGATCCCTGGTTGGATCTTTGATAACAAACGCCCGTGCCTGGTGCGCTAGTAGAGGATAAATCATGAATAGTTGCCATAACCCTTTTCGCCAATCGTTGCTCGCGGGTGAAACCCTGATCGGCTGCTGGTCCGCGCTTGCCAACCCGATCTCCACCGAAGTCTTGGGGCTGGCCGGTTTCGACTGGCTGGTGCTGGATGGCGAGCATGCGCCGAATGATATTGGCACTTTCGTGCCGCAACTGATGGCGCTGAAGGGCAGTCCTAGCGCCGCAGTGGTACGCCCGCCCTGCAACGAACCGGTGATTATCAAACGCTTGCTGGATATCGGTTTTTACAACTTTCTGATCCCGTTTGTGGAAAGTGTTGAGCAGGCACAGTTGGCGGTAGCGTCGACCCGTTATCCCCCGGCGGGGATCCGTGGGGTCTCTGTGTCGCACCGCAGCAACGGTTATGGCACCGTGCCGGACTATTTCGCCCAGATCAACCAGCAGATAGCGGTGATGGTACAGATCGAAAGCCAGCAGGGGGTCGATAACCTGGACGCGATAGCTGGCGTTGAGGGCGTTGACGGCATCTTTGTCGGGCCGGGGGATCTTTCCGCCGCTTTGGGGTATCTCGGCCAGCCAAATCACCCGGAGGTGCAGGCGGTGATCCGTCACATTTTCGAGCGTGCCAGCGCGCACGGTAAAGCTAGCGGCATCTTGGCACCGGCGGAGGCTGATGCTCGCCGTTATCTGGAATGGGGAGCCAGGTTCGTGGCCGTCGGCAGCGATCTTGGCGTATTCCGCACGGCCACGCAGGCTTTGTGCGATCGGTTTAAACAGGGCGTTGAATAAGGAGAGCGGGATGAAAATTGGCTTTATTGGTTTGGGAATTATGGGGAAACCCATGAGCAAAAACCTGCTGCAGGCGGGTTATTCGCTGGTGGTGATGGATCGCAATGCCGAAGCGGTGGCTGAACTGGCCGCACTGGGTGCAGATGTTACCGCCACGCCAAAGGCGGTGGCCGCACTGAGTGATATCGTGATCACCATGCTGCCCAACTCGCCGCAGGTGCGGGAGGTGGCATTGGGAGAAAATGGCCTGATCGAGGGAGCCAAGGCAGGCTCCGTGCTGATCGACATGAGTTCTATTGCTCCACTGGCAAGCCGTGAAATCAGCGAAGCACTGGCTGCCAAACAGATTGCCATGCTTGATGCTCCGGTGAGCGGCGGTGAGCCTAAAGCGATCGATGCCACATTGTCGGTGATGGTGGGCGGCGATAAAGAGGTATTTGATCGCTGTTTTGACGTGATGAAAACCATGGCCGGTTCGGTGGTGCATACCGGCGATATTGGTGCTGGCAACGTCACCAAGCTGGCGAATCAGGTGATCGTGGCACTGAATATAGCGGCCATGTCAGAGGCGCTGGTGCTGGCGACCAAGGCCGGGGTCAATCCAGACCTGGTTTTCCAGGCGATCCGTGGCGGTCTGGCGGGTAGCACGGTGCTGGAAGCCAAGGCTCCGATGGTGATGGATCGCAATTTCAAACCGGGTTTCCGCATTGACTTGCACATCAAGGATCTGGCCAACGCGCTGGATACCTCCCATAGCGTGGGGGCACAGCTTCCGCTTACTGCTGCGGTGATGGAAATGATGCAGGCACTGCGCGCCGATGGTCTGGGCAATGCCGATCACAGCGCACTGGCGTGTTATTACGAAAAGTTGGCCAAGGCAGAAGTCACCCGATAAGGACAGCGAGCTGGCGGAACGCTGGTTAACCCCTCACGCCAACCCTCTCCCACAGGAGGGTTAGCGTGAGGGGCATCAGGCTTACCCTAACTGGAACTTCGCTTCCGTCTCCACCAGCTCAATCTCATCCAACAGCTCCAACCATTCCGGTTCTAAATCACCGTTGCTCACACCCTGACGCAGTTGCTGCTCAAGATAGAAACACAGTTGCTTAAGGCGTGGAACGCCGCTGTAGCTGCAACTGCCGTGCAGCTTGTGGATCAGATCGAGAATGGTGTCGTCCTCTTCTCCTTCCAGCACGGCTTTTACCCGATCGCTGACCTGTGGCAGGAACTCGATCAGCATCTGTAACAGATCGCGTGCCAGATCCTCTTTATTGGCGGCTTGGCGCAATGCCAACGGCCAATCCAGCGATAACGGTGGTTCAGCCGGGCCACGAGGCGGGGCTGCCTCAGGTTCAAGTTCGACGGTGTGATATCGTGAGAGCACTCGTGTCAGCATGGCTTCGTCAATCGGCTTGGCCAGATAGTCATCCATGCCAGCCTGTAACAGGTGTTCGCGCTCGCCGCTCACCGCATGGGCGGTAACCGCGACGATCGGTGTGGAGTTGTGATGCGGCATCTGGCGGATCAGCTCACTGGCGCGGATGCCGTCAATGTTCGGCATCTGAATATCCATCAGGATCATATCCAGCACGTTATCACGTGCCAGCACGATGGCCTCCTCACCGCTTTCGCACAGCAGCGTTTTTTCTACCTGTTCGGCCAGCAAGGCACCGATCAGCTTCAGGTTGGCCGGGTTATCATCGACTGCCATCACCGTCAGCGGTAAGCGTTTATGTACCTTTGGTGCATTCTGACGCAGTGGGGCCTCCAGACGCAGTAACGGATACAGGCGATTACTGCTGATCGGTTTGGTCAAGCAACCGATAGCGCCGAGCTTTTTCATTTCTTCGGCATCGATCTGCGACTGGCTAGGCACTGCCAGGATCACTCGATCGGCAAGGCTCAGTGACTCCAGCAGCTTGTCTCGATGCTGGCCGATACCGTCCCGATAAGGGATCGGTACGCCTGCCAGCAGGAAGTCATAATGATTTTTCGGCAATTGCCCCAGAGTTGGTGAATGGGTCACCACCAGATGGGTGGCGCTCAACATATTCAGCGTGGCCTGGGCCGCGGTTGGGTTGGCTTCGATATAGGCCAGGGTTTTACCGCGCAGATCTGGCAGGCTCGGTGGCAACGACAACATGCCTTCGTTGAGATCGATGGTGATGTGGAACCAGAAGGTTGAACCGCGATTGAGCTGACTGTGGAAGTTGATATCGCCGCCCATCTCTTTCACCAGTTTCTGGGTGATCACCAGGCCCAGACCGGTACCGCCGTGGCGGCGCGAGATGCTGGCATCGGCCTGGCGGAAGGCCTGGAACAGCTGCGATTGCTGGCGTTCAGAAATTCCGATGCCGGTATCGTGGATCTGCACCTCCAGCTCCACTTGGCGTTCCAACTGGTTACGTAGCTCGACACGGATATCGATATTGCCGGTTTCGGTAAACTTCACCGCATTGCCGAGCAGATTGGTGATCACCTGCTGTAGCCGCAGTGAATCGCCAATCACCTGCTCTGGCACATCGTTTTGCACATCCAGGGTCAACTCCAGCCCTTTGTCGTGTGCGCTAGGGGCCAGCAATACCAGCACCTCATCCAGCGTTTCACGCAGCGAGAACGGAATGTGTTCCAGGATCAGCTTGCCAGCCTCCAGCTTGGAGAAGTCCAGCACGTCGTTGATGATGGTCAGCAGGTTGTTGGCCGAGCGTTCGATCGTTTGCAGATAGTCGGTCTGGGTGGCGCTCAGGTCGGTTTTCAGCGTCTGGCGGGTAAAGCCGATCACCCCATTGAGCGGGGTACGCAGCTCATGAGACATATTGGCCAGGAATTCCGATTTGATACGGGCGGCTTCCTGCGCGCGCTTCTTCGCAAGATCCAGCTCGACGTTCTGGATTTCCATTTGTTCCAGCGTTTCACGCAGATCGGAGGTGGCCTGGTCGATGTTCTGCTGCATCTCCTCGTGATAGGCGGTCAGCGACATTGCCATCGAGTTGATGCCGTTTTTCAGCATTTGCAGCTCGCCGAGCATAAAGCCTTCCACCCGGCTATCCAACTGGCCGCGGCGGATACGGTCGACGGTGTTGACCATATTGCGGATTGGGCCGGTGACGTCGCGCATCAGACGGTAGGCAAACAGAATGGCAATACACATACACAACAGCAGCAGCAGGGTAGAAACAAACACCTCTTTATATTGCTGTAGGCGCACCGATTGTAGATCCAGCTCGATCGCCACATAGCCGAGATTGCTGTCAGGATGTGCCTCCTCGTTGGTGCTTTCATCCGGAAACTGTGACTCCGACAGAATTGGCGTGCGCAGGATCAGTGAATCGCCGCGCCGGGTCAGCATCATGTCGGTGGGCATTGGCACACCTTTGGGCAATTGCAACTGGGTATAATTGTGATGATAGTTGGAGGTGACAAACAGGTTGTTCTGCGCGTCAAACACGGTGATCGCCCGGACGATATCCGAATGGCGGCGATGCAGCAGACTGACCAGTTGCCGGACCGACTCACGGCTGCGGAAGGTCATGCCATATTCGCTGGCGACGGCCAGAGGTTCGATGATGCTGGCACCGGCATCGACCAATTGCTCCTGCAGCTCGTTGTAGCGGTGCACTACAAAGAAGGTGCTGAGCAGCAGACCGATCAATAAAGTCGGTGCCAGGATCAGGATCATCATGCGCGCGCGCAAGCTGTATTTGGTCATGGGATTCCAATGTGGGAGAATTGGAGGCTAATCTTAAGCTGAATTAACCAACACACAATCAATAATTATGGCGCAATTCTACTCTCCGAAACGCCGCGTGACGACCCGGCAAGCTTCACAAATATTCACGGTAACGGTAACGGACCTCGATCCATTTGGCCAGGGAGTGGCGCGCCATGAAGGCAAAGCGGTATTTGTCCCCGGCGTTCTGCCGGGTGAACAGGCCGAAATCCAGTTGACGCAGGACAAACGACAGTTCGCCAAAGGTAAGCTCAGGCGACTGTTGAATTGCAGCATACAACGTGTTGAGCCGCGCTGCCCACACTTTGGTGTGTGTGGAGGTTGCCAACAGCAACATGTCTCCGAAGAGCTGCAACAGCAAAGCAAGGCGGCAGCGTTGGGGCGGTTGATCTGCCGTGAAACCGGGGTGACGCCGCAACAGGAACCGGTGATTGCCGGGCCACAATATGGCTACCGTCGGCGTGCACGGCTGGGATTACAGTGGCAACCCCAGCAGCACCGTTTGCTGATGGGGTTTCACCAGGCCGCCTCGTCCGATCTGGTGGCGGTGAAGCAGTGCCCGGTATTGGCACCGGAGCTGGAACGGCTGCTGGTGCCGTTGTATCAATGCCTGAACGGCTTGCAGGCCGTGCAGCGTCTGGGCCATGCGGAGCTGGTGTTGGCGGATAACGGACCGGTGCTGGTGTTGCGCCACCTGGATGCGCTCAAGCAGGGCGATCGTCAGGCTTTGCAGCAGTTTGCCCAGCAAAATGGCACCGCCGTTTATTTGGCACCGGATAGCGATCGGCTGGAAAAACTGTGCGGAGAAGCGCCGTATTATCAGGTTGACGGGCTACGCTTAGACTTCAATCCGCGCGATTTTATTCAGGTAAATGATGCGGTAAATCAGCAAATGGTGGCTCAGGCCCTTGAATGGCTCGAGATTGAGCCCAATGATCGCATATTGGATCTGTTTTGTGGCATGGGCAACTTTACCCTGCCGCTGGCCAAGCGGGCCAAGGCGGTGGTCGGGATTGAAGGTGTTGCCACGCTGGTAGCGAATGGGCAATATAATGCCGATAGGAATAGGCTCAGTAATGTCTCCTTTTTCCATGAAAATCTGGAAGATGACGTTGCGCGACAACCATGGGCAGCACAGGGATTTGATAAGGTGATGCTGGATCCAGCCCGCGCAGGCGCGGCTGGGGTGATGTCACATATTGTAAAACTGGCGCCAGAGCGCGTGGTGTATATATCCTGTAACCCCACGACATTGGCACGCGACAGCAAAGTGTTGCTGGACGCCGGTTATCGTCTTGCGCGTGTGCGGATGTTGGATATGTTCCCGCACACGGGGCATCTTGAATCCATGGCGCTGTTTATCCACGGGTCGCGGAAAAAGTAGGGAGAAGTTATGGTCGCGGTAAGAACTGCACATCTGAATACGGCGGGTGAATTCGCGCTTGATGACTGGATAGCCAGCCTGGGGTTGCCCAACCCGCAGTCAGGTGAGCGATTGGCCGCAACCTGGCGTTACTGTGAACAGCAGACGAAAGACCATCCCGATGCGCCGTTGCTGCTATGGCGTGGCCTGGAGATGGTGGAGATCCTCTCGACCCTCAGCATGGATAACGACAGTATGCGCGCGGCGCTGCTGTTCCCGTTGGTAGACGCGGCGATCGTTCCTGAAGCCACCCTGACCGAAGAGTTCGGTGCCGGCATTACCTCCCTGGTGCACGGCGTACGCGATATGGACGCCATCCGCCAACTGAAAGCCACCCACAACGACTCGATGGGCTCCGAGCAGGTCGATAACGTGCGCCGCATGCTGCTGGCGATGGTGGAAGATTTCCGCTGCGTGGTGATCAAGCTGGCAGAGCGCATTGCCCACCTGCGTGAAGTGAAGGATGCGCCGGAAGACGAACGCGTGCTGGCGGCCAAAGAGTGTTCCAATATTTACGCCCCGCTGGCTAACCGCCTGGGGATCGGCCAGTTGAAGTGGGAACTGGAAGATTTCTGTTTCCGCTATCTGCATCCCGATGAATACAAACGCATTGCCAAGCTGCTGCATGAACGGCGTATCGATCGCGAGCAGTTTATTGATGACTTTGTGGCTTCATTGCATAGCGCGATGGAAATCGAAGGCATCAAGGCGGAGATTTATGGCCGCCCGAAACACATTTACAGCATCTGGCGCAAGATGCAGAAGAAATCGCTGGCGTTCGACGAGTTGTTCGACGTGCGTGCGGTGCGCGTAGTGGTGGAGCGCCTGCAGGATTGCTATGCGGCATTGGGCATCGTCCATACCCATTTCCGCCATCTGCCGGATGAGTTTGACGACTACGTCGCCAACCCGAAACCGAACGGCTATCAGTCGATCCATACCGTGGTGCTAGGGCCGCGTGGCAAAACGCTGGAGATCCAGATCCGCACCCGCCAGATGCACGAAGATGCCGAACTGGGCGTCGCCGCACACTGGAAATACAAAGAAGGCGCGGTGGTTACGGCGCGTTCCGGCTATGAAGAACGCATTGCCTGGCTGCGTAAGCTGATTGCCTGGCAGGAAGAGATGGCGGACTCGGGCGAAATGCTCGACGAAGTGCGCAGCCAGGTGTTCGACGATCGCGTCTACGTGTTTACGCCGAAGGGGGACGTGGTGGATCTGCCAGCCGGCTCCACGCCGCTGGACTTTGCTTACCATATCCACAGCGACGTCGGCCACCGTTGTATCGGTGCCAAGATTGGCGGCCGTATCGTGCCGTTTACCTACCAGTTGCAGATGGGCGATCAGATTGAAATCATCACCCAGAAGCAACCGAACCCCAGCCGCGACTGGCTGAACCCTAACCTGGGCTATGTCACCACCAGCCGTGGGCGCTCCAAGATCCACAACTGGTTCCGCAAGCAGGATCGCGATAAAAACATCCTGGCCGGGCGGCAGATGCTGGACAACGAGCTGGAACACCTCGGTATCAGCCTGCGGGAAGCCGAAAAGCTGCTGATCCCACGTTATAACGTCAACTCGTTGGATGAAGTGTTGGCGGGCATTGGCGGCGGCGATATCCGTCTCAACCAGATGGTCAACTTCCTGCAGGGCAAGCTCAACAAGCCTAGCGCCGAGGAGCAGGATCGCGAAGCGTTACGCCAACTGACCCAGCAGAAAGCCCCGGCAACCTCGGCCCGCAGCAAAGATAACGGCCGGGTGGTGGTCGAAGGCGTCGGCAATCTGATGCACCACATTGCCCGCTGCTGCCAGCCGATCCCGGGTGACGACATTGTCGGCTTTATCACCCAGGGGCGCGGGATCTCGATCCACCGTGCGGATTGCGATCAACTGGCGGAGCTACAGTCTCACGCGCCGGAACGTATCGTGGATGCGGTCTGGGGGGAAAGCTACTCCAGCGGTTATTCGCTGGTGGTGCGCGTCGTGGCCAACGATCGCAGCGGTTTGCTGCGTGATATCACCACTATCCTGGCCAACGAGAAGGTCAACGTATTGGGCGTCGCCAGCCGCAGCGACACCAAAAAGCAGCTGGCCACCATCGATATGGACATCGAAATCTATAACCAGGTGGTGCTGGGGCGCGTGTTGGCCAAACTCAATCAACTGCCCGACGTTATCGATGCCAAACGCCTGCACGGCGCTTGATTTTTCTTTTTTGCTTAAGGGCTCAGCATGCTGGGCCCTTAATTATTCAGAGACTCAACATGATCCAACCAACACCACTGCAACGCCTGCTGACCATTATGAAAACCCTGCGCGATCCGCAGGTGGGTTGCCCGTGGGATCGTAAGCAGACCTTCGCCACCATCGCGCCTTACACCCTGGAAGAAACCTACGAAGTGCTGGACGCCATTGAGCGCCAGGACTATGCCGAGCTGCGTGATGAACTGGGCGATCTGCTGTTCCAGGTGGTGTTTTATGCCCAGATGGGGCAGGAGCAGGGGCTGTTTGACTTCGATCAGGTGTGTAACGCCATCAGCGACAAGCTGGAACGCCGTCACCCGCATATCTTCGGTGAGGCAGAGGCAGCAGACAGCGCGGCGGTTTCCGCCCGCTGGGAGCAGTTGAAGGCGGGAGAACGGGCAGAGAAAGCGCTGCACTCGGCGCTGGATGATATTCCCAACGCCTTACCGGCGCTGATGAAGGCTCATAAAATCCAAAAGCGCTGTGCCGCGGTCGGCTTCGACTGGAACACCTTGGGGCCCGTCGTAGGCAAAGTGTATGAAGAGCTGGATGAAGTGATGTACGAAGCTCAGCAAGCGGTGGTGGACGAACAGAAGCTGGAAGAGGAAATTGGCGATCTGCTGTTTGCCACGGTCAATCTTTCCCGCCATCTGGGGCATAAAGCGGAAAAGGCGTTGCAGGTGGCCAACCGCAAGTTTGAACGCCGCTTCCGCCAGGTTGAGGAGATCGTGCAAAGCCGCGGTCTGACAATGCAGGAAGCTACGTTGGAGCAGATGGAAGAGGCCTGGCAGCAGGTAAAACGCCTGGAAAACTAATTGCTCATCGCGTTGTCCTAACTGTGTCGCTTGTTTGATCGGCGACAATATTTATTCAAGCTGAAACGGTTAAGCTCGGGGTTGTGGATTGCTGAATCTGGTTTAACCGGCAGAAAAGCTCAACAAACTGAAATCTAAGGTGTTTTATTGCATCCAAAGTCGGTTTGTACGCAGTTTTTTACGCTAACCCATTGTTTCTAAAAGGCTCTAAAACGGGGGCCGGACGATTAAACCGGGATGAACTCACGAGGGTGGTTGAGATGATGGCAGGTAAAACGATCGTTTGTAGGTCAAGAGAGGTTCGGGTATACTACTTTCCCGTCTTGGTTCTTCCATCGTCTTTAAACCTAAACTCTCAGGTTCAGCATGACAACTAACTATATTTTTGTAACCGGCGGGGTCGTATCCTCTCTGGGTAAAGGCATTGCCGCAGCCTCCTTGGCGGCTATTCTTGAAGCCCGTGGCCTCAACGTTACCATCATGAAACTGGACCCGTACATCAACGTGGATCCGGGCACCATGAGCCCGATTCAGCATGGGGAAGTTTTCGTCACCGAAGACGGGGCAGAAACCGATCTGGATCTGGGTCACTACGAGCGCTTCATCCGTACCAAAATGACGCGTCGTAACAACTTCACCACCGGGCGTATCTACTCCGATGTGCTGCGCAAAGAGCGCCGTGGCGACTACTTGGGTGCCACCGTACAGGTGATCCCACATATCACCAACGCCATTAAAGAACGCATTATCGAAGGCGGCGAAGGCCACGATGTGGTGCTGGTCGAAATCGGCGGCACCGTCGGCGATATCGAATCCCTGCCGTTCCTGGAAGCCATTCGTCAGATGGCCGTCGAAGTGGGCCGTGAGCACACTCTGTACATGCATTTGACGCTGGTGCCATACCTGGCTGCCGCGGGTGAAGTGAAAACCAAACCTACCCAGCATTCGGTAAAAGAGCTGCTTTCCATCGGTATTCAGCCAGATGTGCTGATCTGCCGTTCCGATCGCGCAGTTCCTGCTAATGAACGCGCTAAAATCGCCCTTTTCTGTAACGTACCGGAAAAAGCGGTTATCTCCCTGAAAGACGTTGATTCCATTTATAAAATCCCAGGCCTCTTGAAATCTCAGGGCTTGGATGATTATATTTGTAAACGATTCAGCCTGACACCGCCGGAAGCTAATCTGGGCGAGTGGGAGCAGGTGATCTACGAAGAAGCCAATCCAGGCGGCGAAGTGACCATCGGGATGGTCGGCAAATATGTCGAACTGCCAGATGCTTACAAGTCGGTGATCGAAGCGCTCAAGCACGGTGGCTTGAAAAACCGTCTGACCGTCAACATCAAGCTGATCGATTCGCAGGATGTTGAAACCCGCGGCGTTGAAGTGCTGAAAGATCTGGATGCAATCCTGATCCCTGGCGGCTTTGGCTACCGTGGCGTGGAAGGCAAGGTGATGACCGCACGCTACGCGCGTGAAAACAAAATTCCTTATCTGGGCATTTGCCTGGGTATGCAGGTGGCGTTGATGGAGTTTGCGCGCAACGTAGCGGGTATGGAAAATGCTAACTCCACCGAATTTGTGCCAGACTGTAAGTACCCGGTTGTCGCATTGATCACCGAGTGGCGTGACGAAGACGGCAACGTCGAAGTCCGTACCGAAGAAAGCGATCTGGGCGGCACGATGCGCGTCGGTGGCCAGCAATGCCACCTGACCGATAACAGCCTGGTGCGCAAGATGTACGGCGAGCCAACCATCGTGGAACGTCACCGTCACCGTTACGAAGTCAACAACATGCTGTTGAAGCCGATCGAAGCCGCGGGTATGCGTGTAGCGGGTCGTTCTGCGGATAACAAGCTGGTTGAGATTATTGAATTACCTGATCATCCGTGGTTTGTGGCCTGTCAGTTCCATCCGGAATTTACGTCGACGCCGCGTGATGGACATCCGTTGTTCGCTGGCTTTGTCAAGGCGGCTGGTGAGCATCAGAAGCGTCAGGTGAAATAAGAGTTTTAGTAAGCAACGCGCGGCCAAAACCGCGCGTTGTTTGTCTGGAGTTTTAGTTTAACTTGTCTGAGGAAAACCTAATGTCCAAAATCATTAAAGTCATCGGTCGTGAAATCATCGACTCACGCGGCAACCCAACTGTTGAAGCCGAAGTTCATCTGGAAGGCGGTTTCGTCGGTCTGGCTGCAGCGCCGTCAGGTGCTTCTACCGGTTCCCGTGAAGCACTGGAACTGCGTGACGGTGACAAGTCTCGTTTCCTGGGTAAAGGCGTACTGAAAGCCGTTGCCGCAGTAAATGGCCCAATCGCTCAGGCGGTTGTGGGTAAAGATGCCAAAGACCAGGCTAACATCGACAAGATCATGATCGAGTTGGACGGTACCGAGAACAAATCCCAGTTTGGTGCTAACGCCATCCTGGCTGTCTCTCTGGCTGCTGCCAAGGCCGCCGCTGCCTCTAAAGGTATGCCGCTGTATGAGCACATCGCTGAACTGAACGGCACTCCAGGCAAATTCTCTATGCCATTGCCTATGATGAACATCATCAACGGTGGTGAGCACGCAGACAACAACGTCGACATTCAAGAATTCATGATCCAGCCTGTTGGTGCTAAAACTCTGAAAGAAGCCGTGCGTATGGGTTCTGAAGTGTTCCACACCCTGGCTAAAGTGCTGAAGTCTAAAGGCATGGGCACTTCTGTTGGTGACGAAGGTGGCTACGCGCCAAACCTGGGTTCTAACGCCGAAGCGCTGGCTGTTATCGCTGAAGCGGTAAAAGCGGCAGGCTATGAGCTGGGTAAAGACATTACTCTGGCGATGGACTGTGCAGCGTCTGAATTCTACAAAGACGGCAAATATGTTCTGGCCGGCGAAGGCAACAAAGCCTTCACTTCTGAAGAGTTCACTCACTTCCTGGAAGACCTGACCAAGCAATACCCAATCGTGTCTATCGAAGACGGCCTGGACGAATCTGACTGGGATGGTTTCGCATACCAGACCAAAGTGCTGGGCGACAAAATCCAGCTGGTGGGCGACGACCTGTTCGTGACCAACACCAAGATCCTGAAAGAAGGCATCGAAAAAGGCATCGCTAACTCCATCCTGATCAAATTCAACCAGATCGGTTCTCTGACCGAAACTCTGGCTGCAATCAAGATGGCGAAAGATGCGGGCTACACTGCGGTGATCTCTCACCGTTCAGGTGAAACCGAAGATGCTACCATCGCTGACTTGGCGGTAGGTACTGCGGCTGGCCAGATCAAAACCGGTTCTATGAGCCGTTCTGACCGCGTTGCTAAATACAACCAACTGATCCGTATCGAAGAAGCGCTGGGCAACCGCGCACCGTTCAATGGCCTGAAAGAAGTTAAAGGTCAGTAATATTACGGTTTGATTCGTTACCGAATCAGTAAGCAAACGGAGAGTGCCGTAAAGGTACTCTCCGTTTTTTTATGCCTGCGTTAAATAGATTTACCCCTCTGCAACCTGGCGAAATAATGGAGGTGAGATTTTACTTAGGCTTAAAAAATTATTTCTGCGCTAATTGTCCTGTTTTTTTGGGAGTATTTTTCTGCCTGATGACGCAAGTTTTGACATCAGTCTGGTCACTTAATAATCAATAATGGCCAGATAATGATATTAAATTATTAAAATGTTAGGAATAATCCTAACTTCAGGTAATACCCCTAAAAAGACCCATTTGTTTCAAAGTGTTTCATATGATGACAAAATAATTCTTTTGTGTTTTTAACTTACTGATATTTATTGGGTTAATTTTTCAATAATGCCGGTTTAATAAGTGTTACCAAATGTAAGTTCAATCTATTATCTACGATTGCTACGAAAAAATAGTTGTTAAGAAAAATCTTGGTTTGCTAGAATAATCTCACATGTCCACAGGGCGTCTGAGAAAGACAGTGTGACATGTCTGTTTTTAGTGAGTTTAAGCCAGTAAATAATTACTGCCAGGACTGCTTTATTGGAAAAAGTAAATTAAAAGGATTTCTTATGAAAATCAAAATGATCTCTCTCGCTTTAATTGCATTCTCTAGCGCCTCCATGGCAGATTCAGCCAATACAGTGCAATTCAAGGGTGAAGTTAGTACCCAAACCTGCTCGGTTAATATTAACGGCAATGAAGCCAACCCTGTGGTGTTACTGCAGACGGTTGCGGCCAGCTCGCTCGCTACCAAAGGTGCTACCGCTGGGGAAACGACCTTTACCGTTAACGTAACCGGTTGTACTACCGCGGCCAGCGACACCTCCATCAAAACGGTGTTTGTGGGGAATAACACGACCACCAATGGCAATCTGGGTAACACCGGTGATGCAACCAAGGTTTCTATTCAACTGCTGGATAGCGATGCCACCACGCCATTGAGCTTTGCTACGGGTTCAACGGCCACCACCAGCGCAATGACGCTGGCAACCGGCGCGACATCAACGTCGCAAGAACTGGTTGCCCGTTATTATGCCGAAGAGGCTGGGGTGACTGCAGGTTCAGTGATCGCCACTGCACAATATGCGATTACGTATAAATAACACTCTGCCGCTCTAGGTTGTTTCCGCCACCGGGCTCAAGCCTGATGGTAGGAAATAACCTGTTATCCATAATAACGCCAGCACTGTCCGAAACCTTAAGGGGTGCTGGGTTATTAGTCTTGTTGACTGGTCTCTCTTATGGCGTATACCACACGTACCTTTTCTTGTTGGGCGGCATTGCTGTTCAGCCTGACATTGCTGATTGTCGATAGCGCAGCTGCCAGCGTCACCATGCTGGGCAACCGGGTGATCTACCCCGCTCAGGCGCGCGAAAAGACGCTGCAGTTTACCAACGATGATGCTGCCCCGGCGCTGATCCAGGTCTGGCTTGATATCGATAATGACAAGTCGACGCCGGAAACGGCCGATGCCCCCTTTATCGCATCGCCACAGATTTTCCGGATGAATGCCCATAGCGGGCAAATGGTAAGGCTGATGTACACCGGGAAAGGCTTACCGACTGACCGCGAATCCCTGTTTCACCTTAACTTCCTCCAGGTGCCAGCCGTCAAACAAAGCGAAACGGATAAAAACAAGTTGGTGCTGTTGGTCAGCAATCGGCTGAAGGTGTTCTATCGGCCCGAAGGGCTGCCGGGAGAGGGTAATCAGGCAGGCAAACAGTTGCGTATCCAGCGTAATGGCAATGCACTCCAGGTCAGTAATCCTACGCCTTATTACGTCAGCATCAGCTATGCCAAAAGCGGCAATAAAAACCTGCATATTGAACCGGCCGATATGATCGCGCCTTTTTCGCAGGTGAGTTGGCCGCTAGGTTCGGCGTTCCCTAAAGGGAAACTGAAAGTGGTGCTCGGCGTTATGAATGACTATGGGGTAGAGGTTCCCGTAACGCTAGAGACGCTGCACTAAAAAAGGACAGGGAGGTCCTGATGCCGTTAAAAAACTATCCCACATTTCCGTCTCTGCTATCAACGTGCTGCCGCGGTGGCCTCTTTTTGTTCTCTCTGGGCGGGATCTCCCTGGCACAAGGCGCAACGGACGACTACGCCTTCGACGCCGATTTACTGCGTGGCAGCGTTTTCAGCAGCACGCAACTCGAACAGTTCAACCAACAGGATCTGGTAACGCCGGGCAACTATGAGGTTGAGCTGTTTACCAACGGTGTATTTGTTGAACGCAGCCAAATCCGCTTTGTTCTGGGCGACGATCGCCGCGTATTGCCGTGTTTTGAGCAGCAACAACTGGAGCGCCTTGGCCTAAAGGAAGTGCCAGCGGTGCCTGCAGAAGGCTGCCTGCAACCTGGACGCGATCTTAAAGACATTCAGGTTCAGGCCGATATGTCACAACTAAGATTGGATCTCAGCATTCCACAGAGTTTGCTGAACCATAAACCCCGTGGCAGCGTCAGCCCTGGCAGCCTGAGCAGCGGTGAATCGATGGCGTTTTTCAACTACAACGTTAACCAATATCACGTCAACTACCGCCAGGGGCAGACCAAGGACCTCAACTCCACCTTCGCCAACCTGAATGGGGGTTTTAACCTGGGGCTATGGCGTTACCGTCAGCAATCCAACTTCCGCTTTGATAATGAGTTTGGCAGCCATTGGGATACCAGCCGCCGCTATGTTCAGAGGGCGGTACTGCCGTTACGCAGTGAGGTTTTGCTGGGGGAAGGCTTTACCGACGGCCATTTCTTCGCTGGGCTGGGGTTTCGCGGCGTCCGGATGACGTCGGACGATCGTATGCTGCCGGACTCGCTGCGAGGCTATGCTCCCGTGGTGCGCGGTATTGCCAACAGTAACGCCAGAGTGACCGTCTTTCAGGGTAAAAGCCAACTGTATGAAACCACGGTGGCCCCAGGTCCCTTTGCGATTGACGATCTGTTTGCCACCAACTTCTCCGGTGACCTGACGGTGGTGGTGACAGAGGCCGATGGTAGCGTCAGTACCTTCACCGTGCCATTCTCTGCCGTTCCCCAATCCATGCGCCCCGGATCCTCACGCTATTCGGCGACTCTGGGGCGATCGCGCTTTATCGGCGATAACGACCTGTTCAGTGAGTTGACCTGGCAGTATGGTTTGAGCAACTCGGTGACGTTTAACGCGGGTAACCAGTTGGCTGATGGCTATCAGGCTTTGATGCTGGGTGGGGTCTACAGTAACTCACTGGGGGCTTTTGGTCTGGATAGCACTTTTTCCCATGCCAGCCTGCCGGAAGGCACAACCTCGGGTTGGATGCTGCACCTCTCCTATAGCAAAAGCTTTACCCCAACGGATACCACGCTTTCCATCGCCGGGTATCGTTACTCCACCGAAGGGTTTCGTGATTTGAGCGATGTGCTCGGCGTACGTCAGGCAGACAGCAGTGGACAAAGCTGGCAATCCGATTCCTATCGCCAGCAGTCGCGCTTTGAAGTTGCCGTCAATCAGGGGATTGGCTCATTGGGTAACCTGACGCTGTCAGGCTCTACCCAGGATTACCGCGATGGGCGCGGCCGGGATAATCAGCTACAGTTGGGGTGGGGCAAGGTGTTTGGCAACGGCGTCGCGTTGAACCTTTCGGTGACGCGTACCCGTAGCCTGAACGGCAACAACAGCGCCTATTACGACGGCAGCCAGCCCTATGTGAATACCAATGATTTCGCGAGTACCAATACCTCGCAAACCGTTAGTTCGCTCTCGGTTTCCTTTCCTCTTGGTCGCTCTTCTTCTGCGCCAACGGCATCGTTGTTCTCTAACCATAGTCAGGGGCAGGGAGGGAGCTATCAGGCGGCGATCTCGGGCAACGTGGGGGAGACGCAGCAGGTCGGTTATGGGCTTAATTTCACTACCGACGATAATAACCATAACAGCATCTGGGGGGGTAACCTGCAAACCCGCCTGCCTTATGCCAGTGCTACCGGCTCGGTTTCAGCATCCAGCCAATATTGGCAGGGATCGGCTGCGCTGCAGGGGGCTGTGGTTGCCCATCGCGGTGGGGTCACGCTTGGGCCTTATGTTGGGGACACCTTTGCCCTGATTGATGCTCCTGGTGCGCGTGGTGCGCAAGTGATGGATGGGCAGGGCGCTCGTGTCGATCGTTTCGGCTATGCGCTGGTTCCTTCGCTGGTGCCCTATCATTTCAATACTGTGGCTCTGAATCCGCAGGGGATGAGCAGCAAGGCAGAATTGGAAGATGGGCAACAGCGTGTGGCACCTTTCGCAGGAGCCACGGTGCGAGTGCACTTCAAGACGATACGGGGTCAGGCTGTGCTGATCAAAGTTCAGCGGCCGGATGGCAGTATAATCCCGATGGGTACCTCGGTCTTTGATGAGAACAATAACGATGTCGGCATGGTTGGCCAGGCCAATCAGATCTATCTGCGCAGTGATAAACCGCAAGGGAAATTGACCTTACGCTGGGGAGAAGGGGCGACTGAACGATGCAGTCTGCCCTATAAATTACCCCCGGCAAGCGATGAGCCGCTCCTGCTGCTGAAGGCGACATGCCGCTGATTCACCGATTATTCACCGGAGGTTATTCCATGAAGTTATTTTTACTGCTGCGGTTGGCGCTGTTGGGGAGCCTACTTGCTGGGATCAGCTTACCAGCGGCGGCCAGATGTACCCGTGTTTCGCCAGCCATCGACTCCGGTTGCGACGCCTGTGGCGTCGGTGTCGGCCTGGGGCGTATCAACCTGACCAGCACTTACCTGCAGCCCGTAGGCACGCCGCTGGGCAGTAGCGTGTTTGATTTCACCTCCGGCGTCCGTTACCCGGATCCGAACAAAGTCTTGTATCAGTGCGATACCAGTGACGTCGGGCAGATTTTTGAAGTGTTTGCCACCAACGGTGATGACCGGGTAGGGGGCTATTATGATTTAGGGGCGGTGGACGGCAACCCCAATTATTATGCCACCTACTTTCCCTATGTCGGCATTCGGCTAACCCATCTGGATTCGGGCAAGGTATTTACCCGTTACTGGCAGGCAACGCCGATCACCCGCTACGCCACGGTGGGTGACAAGATCCAGATCCGGGTCAAGGATTTCAGCCCCATCCGGGCAGATCTGATCCGCATCAGTTCGCTCCCTGGCCGTGGTGCCAGTAACTACTGTGGTTACAGTGCGTCTAATCCGCTGAGTGGCATGGCTTCAACCACCGGTAATTCGAACTATACTTGCATCCAGCCTAATGGCTATGTGACCTTCCAAGGGCCCGGTATTGCGTCTGATCCTATCGGTAGTGATTCGGCCACCAACTATTCGACCTGGGGAACTGGGCGTTGGAACGCGATGGGGATGGGAACGTCGCCGATTTCTTCCCTTTCTTATACAGCCACCTGTGTGGCACGCAACGTCACGCCGCTGGTGATCCTGCCAACGCTTTCCGTCGGCCAATTAACCGCAGGGCGAACTTCTCAGGCCCAGTTCACCATCAATATTGAATGTGATAATGCAGCCGTTTCGGGGATTAGCACCAATCGTACCGCCCTGGGCCTGCAAGTCCCTTATGCCAGCTTTGCTCTGGCGCAACAGCTTGGCCTGGTCAACGCCAGCGGTGGCGTAAGCTATCTGCTCTCTGACGGTTATGGCACGGACAGCAGTGTAGCGACCGGCGTGGGAATTGCGCTTTCCAACAGCAGCAACGGTACGCCAATGAACTTTGTCGGCTGGGCTCGTTGTAGTGCTGGCCAGTGCCCGCAGGGTAACAATGCGGGGTGGTACCCTGTTCTTGATGGCGCAAGCAACGGGGGCAGCACCGCGACGGGGTATACCCATTACACCACGCAGTTGACAGCCACATTATCACGCTTGCCGGGCCAGACCGTTACGGCGGGTAAGGTTGATGCCAAGGCTTACGTTTGGGTTAAGGTACAATAAGATCATGAAGAAAATCGTCTGTACGTTACTGCTGCTCGGTGGTTTGTTACCCGCAATGCTGGCTCAGGCCGGTATTATTGCCTCCGCGACGCGAGTGATTTTTCGCGAGGGCGATAATGAAAAAAGCTTGATGCTCCTCAATACCAACGACTACCCGATCGTGGTACAAACCTGGGTAGACGATGGGGATGTCAATGCGGCCCCCGAACAATCAACAGCGCCTTTTGTCAGCTTGCCTGCGGTATTTAGCATGCAGCCCAAGACCATGAAAGGGCTGAGGCTGATTTATAACCAGCAGTCACTGCCAACGGATAGGGAATCGGTCTTCTGGATTAATCTGTACGAAATCCCACCGACGCGCCCTGTGATCCCCCCGCTACAGCCTAGCGTGACTATGGCGATGAACACCCAGATGAAGATATTCTATCGGCCCAAGGCGGTGGTCGCGGCCGAGAAGGATGCGCCTAAGCCGGTGTTCACCCTGAAAAAGGAAGATAATCATTACGTCTTGCAGTGCGATAACCCGTCGCCGGTTTATCTCTCTTTTTCCCGTCTTGCGCTGCGCATTGGCCAGCAGGATTATCCGGTGCAACAAGAGAGCGATATGATGACGCCGCCTTACGGCAGTAAGCAGTATCGGATTAATGATATTGTTCAATCAGGGGCTATCTCTTCAGCGATGGTCAACGCCGCCATTATCGATGATCAGGGTAATGCGGTCGATCAGCAATATACCGTACGGAAATAACAGTCCGCACCTTGCAGCCAAATTGAGAATAAGATGATACCCAATAAACATCAGATCGAACTTGAATTGGCACAACGAGCCAGCAAGATAAGAAGCTCGGGGCGGTTCCATCAGGCGATAATTAAACACGGCGTGATGATAGATGAAACCTATAGGAATCATCCTATGTTCTATAAAATCATCTTTCGTAACAGCCGCTTTATTATCTGTTCGACTCTGCTGGCCATCTATTACAACCAAAGCGAGGCAGCCCTGAAGGATGTCAAAGCCTTTTTTAAAGGCAAAGATATTATCAGCGAGAACGCGTTGGATTCGTTTCTGTTCTTCCTGCGCGTTGGGCGCTGGCTAGAGGTCAAGAAGGACGATCAAGACCGGCGCACGCTGTTGTTTAGGCCTACCCCGAATGCCCTGCGCCAAACCCATGAGCTGGTTTCCTCAATGGCGTTGCCCTATCAAACGTTAGCCCCCGAGATCCCGGTTGCCGAGCTGCTGGATCAGAGCTGGTTTTTACCTGCATTCTTCAAGGTTTACGGCCAACTGATGATACAGGAGATCTATCTGAACGATCTGGTACCACAGGCCGCATTGTTTATTACTAAAGATGCGGGCCATATGGTGTTGCTGATGCTATTTATGGAAAGTATCCGCCACAATTCCCACATGCTGTTTTTGTCCTCGGCGGAGATCGCCAAGTTTAGCTCGGTGTCCCGTACGCATATCAATCGGATCCTGCTGGCGGCGGAAAAATCGGGCTTGCTTACCACCAAAAATAACGTGCTGATTGAGTTAAATAGCTCGTTTATTGAGATGGCAGAGCGCTATTTTAGCCTGTATATGGCGATGGTGGGGTATAGCCTGGATGGAGCATGTCAGCAGCATAATAACTAGATCTGCCAAGAAAACCAGGACAGTGATATAGCTGCAATATGCAATTTATAGCATTCAACTAATGATCGTGTTATTTATTTCAATGCTCATAACGCCATGATTTTATTGGTGTAATAAAAATCCTATTTTTATATTCTTTTTTGTTATGTCTTATAGCTGTGAGCTACTAGACTCTTAGTTCTATCAGAGAAATATCTGCTCCCCCTCGATTAAATACCTTAAATAGAGCCGGTGGAATAATGCCATTGGCTATCGTACTTTGTTGCATACAGACTGAGAGGTTGGAATGCGAAGTAGGATAATTATTGTAGGTGGTGGTACGGGAGGTACCATACTTGCCAATCTATTGGCCGCCAAGTTACACCGGGAGGTTATCAATAATCAGGTTGAAGTCATGATGATTTCTGACTCAGCGGTACATTATTACAAACCCGCGTTTATGTATGTCGCCTTTAATGCTTTTTTCAAACAAGAACTGACCAGGCCACAGCAAAGCCTATTACGGCCAGAGATACAGTTTATTGTTGATAAGGTTGAACAATTCGATTTATCCCAGCGTTGTATTTATACCCGCAGTGGCAATCAATATCACTACGACTTTTTAGTCTTTGCCACAGGCTGCGTACCCTGGCCTGAACAAATTGAAGGATTGGCCCAGGCGGGCGATCACTTTTACCAATATCAGGCGGCTCGCCAGTTGGCGCAAAAGCTGGCCACTATTGAGAAAGGGCGCATTTTTATCACGGTGTCGTTCCCGCAAACGCCCAACGTACCGCACCAATGTGGTATTGCCCCGATAGAAACTACCCTGATGCTGGATGACTACTTGCGGCGGCGCGGGGTGCGTAACAAGGTTGAAATTGTTTATACCTACCCGACCATTTCACAGCTCCTGCGTAACTGCCTGTTCCTGCAACGCCCCACCGGCGAGGCTCTGCCCAGCATTTTTGCGGCCCGCGATATCAAGCATCAGCGCGGTTTTACCCTGAGCAAAGTGGACAGCGAACGGCGCATTGCCTATTCCACCGAGGGCGACGAACAACCCTTCGACATCCTGATGGCTACCCCGCCGATCCGTGCGGTGGAAGCGGTGCGCAACACCGGGTTGAGCGATATCGATAACGGCGAAGGCTGGCTCCCTACCGATCACCAGACGTTGCAGGTTTATGGACAGCCGGGCGTTTATGTGATTGGCGATACCGTCGATCTGCCGGTCAGCAAGGCGGGCGGTTCCTGCCATAACCAGGCCCCGGTGATTGCCGACAATATCGTCGCGGAACTGCGCTTAGGCCAGCCCCATACCCATTACGACGGCAAGGTACAGGCCATCGCCCAAATGGGACTACAGGCCGGTATGCCGTTGGTTTACGACTATCGCCATGACGTGATCCCCACACCTGCCACTAAGCTGGGCGGCATGCTGCGCAACGGGTTTAACCGTGGCCTGTACTGGGCCACCGTACGCGGACTGATTTGAACGGAGGAAATATGGACTCATCGCAAGCACAGCCGTTAGATGCCCTGTTGGCCAAGCTCGATCCACTGCTGGCGACTGGCAGGCTGGATAACGTGGTCGATCTGCTGTCGTTGCTGTCTGACATAACGGATATTGCGGACAACGCGCTGGTGGAAAAACTGGCCGGAGTGTTCGAAGGCGTGGTCGCTGCGGGTTGGGAGGGAGGCATGGCGCTGAAGATGGCGCATAGCGAGCTGCAATTAAACACTTCGCCCGCCAACTACCGTTCGGTTTATGCGCTGCTGCGCCAGCCGGACACGCTATTGGGATTGATGCTGGTATTGCGCACGTTGCAAATCATCGGCCAGCGTTTGCGAACCTCCGCGTTGCCAGCAGAAAGCTGACGGCAACTCTTGGGCGAGTAAACCTGCCACAGCAGCCACCAGCCTCATGAATCGAGGCTGGTGGGCTGGGTTTTAGTGGCTTTCTGTTGAGACTACGGCAGGGGTTTCCCCACCTTTTTTGCGTACCCACAGCGTATAAGCCAGCGTCAGGAAGGCTACCCAGACTAGCCCGACATACAGCGCGATACGGCTTTCCTCGAAGTATCCGAGCAGGCCGATCACGAACACCATAAACGCCGTTGCCAATGCAGGAGCTACTGGCCACCAAGGTACTGGGAAGCTCAGTTTGGCCACTTCATCTTTAGTGAGCGTGCGGCGCATGGCGATCTGCGACAGCAGGATCATCAGCCACACCCACACCGTGGCAAAGGTGGCGATGGAGGCAATGATGATAAAGATCTGTTTGGGGATCAGATAGTTGAGCACTACGGCCAGCAGCAGGGCAATGGACATCACCAACACCGTCATCCAAGGTACGCCGTTACCGGTCAGCTTGGTGAAGGCCTTAGGTGCTTGCCCATCTTGCGCCATGCCGTACATCATGCGGCCAGCGCCGAAGATGTCGCTGTTGATAGCGGAGATGGCGGCGGTGATCACCACTACGTTCAACACGTTAGCCGCCGAGCTGATGCCCATATGGCTGAAAATCTCGACAAACGGGCTACCGTTCTGGCCGATGCTGTTCCAGGGATAGATAGACATCAACACCAGCAGGGTCAGCACGTAGAACAACAGGATACGGACCGGCACGGCGTTGATCGCCTTGGGCAGTACCTTGGCGGGATCTTTGGCTTCGCTGGCGGTGATACCGATAATTTCAATCCCGCCGAAGGCAAACATCACCACCGCCAGGGAGGCAATAACGCCACCGATGCCGTTAGGCATAAAGCCGCCGTGTTGCCACAGATTGCTGAAGCCGGTCGCTTGCTGCGTGACACCGAAGCCGAACAACATCACGGCGGCCCCACCAATGATCATCGCCACGATGGCGGCAACTTTGACCAGCGACAGCCAGAACTCCATCTCGCCAAACACTTTGACGCTGCACAGGTTAAGCGCGCCGATAAACAGAATGATGCTCAGCACCCAGACCCATTGCGCGACATCCGGGAACCATAGCCCCATATAGATGCCGAAGGCCGTTACGTCGGCCAGGGCCACGATCACCATTTCAAAGGTATAAGTCCAACCGGTGAGGAAGCCCGCCAGCGGGCCGAGGTAATGGCTGGCATAGTGGCCGAACGAGCCGGAGACGGGCTGATGTACCGCCATCTCCCCCAAGGCACGCATTACCATAAATACCGCCGCGCCACCCACCAGATAGGCAAGCAGTACGGCCGGGCCAGCCAGTTGAATAGCGCCAGCGGAACCATAGAACAGACCGGTACCGATGGCCGAACCCAGGGCCATAAAGCGGATATGTCGCGCGTTCAGGCCACGCCGGAGCTGGGGTTTCTCATTACGCATGTTGCTTCTCCGTTTTAATCATATTGTTGTCGGACAGGCAGCGCTATCCGCACAGGGGGAACGAACCCCGGCGGGATAGAGGACGAATTGTGCAGGGTAATAGGCCGTGCCCCAGACTGACGGAGCACGGCCTAAAGGCGTTACGCCTGGCTAGGTAACAAGGTGGCTGGGATCAGCGCGGTCAGATGGCCTGCTGCCAACAGTTGGCTGGCTGCTTCGATATCGGGGGCGAAGAACCGATCCTTATCGTAGTAGGCGACATGCTCGCGCAGCAGATGCCGAGCCTGCTCCAGCCCTGCGGTGGTTTGCAGACCGTTACGCAGATCCAGCCCCTGACAGGCCGCTAGCCATTCTACAGCCAGAATGCCGCGGACGTTATCCGCCATTTCCCACAGGCGGCGGCCCGCTGCCGGTGCCATCGAGACATGGTCTTCCTGGTTGGCCGAGGTTGGGATACTGTCAACGCTGGCCGGGTGTGCCAGTGCCTTGTTCTCGCTGGTCAGCGCGGCGGCGGTGACCTGGGCAATCATAAAGCCGGAGTTCACCCCGCCGTTATCCACCAGGAACGGTGGCAACTGCGACATGTGTTTATCCATCATCAGTGAAATACGGCGCTCGGAGAGTGAACCGATTTCGGCAAACGCCAGCGCCAGGTTATCGGCAGCCATGGCTACCGGTTCGGCGTGGAAGTTGCCACCGGACAGCACATCGCCCTGTTCGGCAAACACCAGCGGGTTATCGGAAACGGCGTTGGCCTCAATCTCCAGCACTTCTGCGGCCTGGCGGATCTGCGTCAGGCAGGCACCCATCACCTGCGGTTGGCAGCGCAGGGAGTAAGGATCCTGCACTTTTTCGCAGTTGGCGTGTGAGTCTGACACGGCGCTACGTGCGCCAAGCAGGTGGCGATAAGCGGCGGCGGCGTCGATCTGCCCACGCTGGCCACGTACTTCGTGAATGCGTGGATCGAACGGGCTACGAGATCCCAGTGCGGCTTCCACGGTCAGGCTGCCGGTTACGGTGGCGGCAGCAAACAGATCTTCAGCATCAAACAGGCCACGCAGCGCAAAGGCGGCGGAAACCTGGGTGCCGTTCAGCAGTGCCAAGCCTTCTTTGGCTGCCAGCGTTAACGGTTTCAGACCCGCTTTGGCCAGTGCCTCGGTAGCCGGTAACCACTCGCCCTGATAGCGGGCTTTACCTTCACCCAACAACACCAGACTCATGTGTGCCAGTGGGGCCAGATCGCCTGAAGCACCAACGGAGCCTTTCAGCGGGATATGCGGATACACTTCGGCATTCACCAGCGCCATCAGCGCCTGGATCACCTCCAGACGGATGCCGGAGAAACCACGCGACAGGCTGTTGATTTTGAGCACCATAATCAGGCGCACCAGGCTGTCATCCGTAGGCGCACCTACACCGGCCGCATGTGACAGCACGATGGAACGTTGCAGGTTCTCCAAATCTTCGCGGGCGATACGGGTGGAGGCCAGCAGGCCAAACCCGGTATTGATGCCGTAAGTGGTACGGTTCTCTTCCACAATGCGTTCCACGCAGGCCACGCTTTGCTGGATAGCGCCGTAGGCGTTGTCGTCCAGCGTCAGGGTGACCGGGTGCTGATAAACCTGGCGCAGTTCGGCAAGCGTCAGCTTACCTGGGCGGATAGTCAGAGCGTTCATGCTTTTTCTCCCTGAGTAGCGGCAACCATTGGCAGGTTCAGACCTTGCTCGCGGGCGCAGTCGATGGCGATCTCGTAACCCGCATCGGCATGACGCATGACGCCGGT
The DNA here is from genome assembly GCF_945957435.1 of Serratia sp. PL7. Lineage (NCBI taxonomy): Bacteria > Pseudomonadati > Pseudomonadota > Gammaproteobacteria > Enterobacterales > Yersiniaceae > Serratia > Serratia sp. PL7. The sequence continues at coordinate 96,440 of NZ_CAMFLB010000032.1, forward strand.
GGCCGGATCGTTATGCAGCACGCGGGCGATACGCTCGGCGGCTTCATCGGTGCCGTCACAGACGATCACCATGCCAGAGTGTTGGGAGAAGCCCATGCCGACGCCGCCGCCGTGGTGCAGAGAAACCCAGGTGGCACCGCTGGCGGTGTTGAGCAGGGCGTTGAGCAACGGCCAGTCGGATACGGCATCAGAGCCGTCTTTCATTGATTCGGTTTCACGGTTCGGGCTGGCAACTGAGCCGGAATCCAGGTGGTCACGGCCAATGACGATTGGAGCAGAAAGTTCGCCGCGGCGTACCATCTCGTTAAACGCCAGGCCCAACTTGGCACGCTGGCCCAGGCCGACCCAGCAGATACGGGCTGGCAGACCCTGGAAGCTGATGCGCTCACGCGCCATATCCAACCAGCGGTGCAGGTGCTCATCGTCTGGGATCAGCTCTTTGACCATGGCGTCGGTCTTGTAAATATCCTGCGGATCGCCAGACAGCGCAGCCCAACGGAACGGACCGACGCCACGGCAGAACAGTGGGCGAATATAGGCAGGCACAAAGCCCGGGAAGTCAAAGGCGTTATCAACGCCCATCTCTTTGGCCATCTGGCGGATGTTGTTGCCGTAGTCGAAGGTAGGTACGCCCATTTTCTGGAACGCCAGCATGGCTTCTACGTGTTCGGCCATCGACTGTTTGGCGGCCTTCACCACTACCGCAGGTTCGGTTTGTGCGCGGCGGCGATACTCTTCCCAGTTCCAGCCTTTTGGCAGGTAACCGTTGAGCGGATCGTGGGCGCTGGTCTGGTCGGTGACCATGTCCGGGCGTACGCCGCGCTTGACCAGCTCCGGCAGGATTTCTGCCGCGTTGCCACACAGGGCAATCGAGATGGCTTTGCCTTCGGCGCAGTATTTTTTCAGGCGCGCCAGTGCGTCATCCAGATCGGTGGCCTGCTCATCGACATAGCGGGTTTTCAGGCGGAAATCGATGCGGCTCTGCTGGCATTCGATATTAAGTGAACTGGCTCCAGCCAAAGTGGCGGCCAGTGGTTGTGCGCCACCCATACCACCTAGACCGGCGGTCAGCACCCAGCGGCCTTTCAGGCTGCCGTCGTAATGCTGGCGGCCAGCTTCGACGAAGGTCTCGTAAGTGCCTTGTACGATGCCCTGGCTACCGATGTAGATCCAGCTGCCAGCGGTCATCTGGCCATACATCGCCAGGCCCTTGGCATCCAGTTCGTTAAAGTGTTCCCAGGTTGCCCAGTGAGGCACCAGGTTGGAGTTGGCAATCAGCACGCGCGGGGCGTTACTGTGCGTTTTGAACACGCCGACCGGCTTGCCGGACTGCACCAGCAAGGTTTCGTCGTCTTCCAAAGTCTTGAGGGTGGCAACAATCTTGTCGTAACAGTCCCAATCACGGGCTGCGCGGCCGATACCGCCATAAACGACCAGTTCGTGTGGATTTTCAGCCACTTCAGGATCGAGGTTGTTCATCAGCATGCGCAGCGGCGCTTCGGTCAGCCAGCTTTTGGCGTTTAATTGTGTGCCGCGGGGCGCGCGAATATCAACATGGCGAACTTTGTTATTTGCAGTCACAGCTAGTTCCTCAAACAGTATCGGTACAAATCTCATCTTATGACGGCAACTCACAGGCCATAACAATGAGTGGGGTTTATTAACATATACTTGTATGTACAAGCATATGCAACAGCGGTGACAATTTGAGAAAAATGGCATAAGCAAATGTTATTTGTATTTAAAATCATGTGATTACATCCATTTTTTGTATTGAGTCCATTAGCCGAACGTGGCAAAACAGTGAGCTACTCTACAAAAATGAATTAAAATAGTGTCATTTTTGAGCGACAAATCACAATAATTTTACATATAGATTACAACTAAGCGGGAGCGATAAAAAAAACGTATTACGGGCGGGGAGGAGGCAAGGATGCGTAGGGCGCTGCATACAGCGCCCATTAACATAATCAATAGGTTAGATGGCCGTTTGCAGTGCACTCGGACGCGTCATTTTAAATACCGTGGCCAGGCTGGCTAACAGAGCCGGAATAGCCAGGAACATCAAAATACTCTGTACCTGCCAATCCATCGCCAGTAGGTGAGCGGCCATCATGGTGCCAGCCACGCCACCAAAGCGGCCAATGCCCTGCATCCAGGCAATACCGGTAGCGCGGCTGTGCGTTGGGTAGTAGGTGGCAGCCAGGGTTTGCAGGCCGGATTGCGCGCCGTTCATGGTAATGCCCATCAGGAAGATAAAGGCGCCGAGCAGCACGATCTGGCTATCCTCGGTGGCCATCGCCACAATCAGCAGGGCGCTGATGGCAAAGCCGGTGGAAACCACCTTGTGGGCATTCCAGCGGTCCATCAACCAACCGGCCATCAGGATCCCCAGCGTTCCGCCGAAGGTGAACAGCGACGTCAGGATCGCAGACTGCTCAAGCTGATACCCCAGCCCTTGCATCAACAGCGGCATCCAGCTCAACAATACGTAGTAGATCACCAACCCCATAAAGTAGGTGAGCCACAGCATCAGTGTCCCCACCAGGTAGGGGCGGCTGAACAGCAGGCCGACGCTGGTCTTCGACAGGGCCAGCTTGTCTTCATACAGGTAGAAACGGGTGATATGGCTGATGTTGTGGCTGATAAAGCGTTGGGCAATCTGTTTGATTTTAGCGGCATCCTGACCACGGTTAACCATGTATTTCACCGATTCCGGCAGCAGCAGGATCAACAGCACGGTGAGCAATAGCGGGGCAATGGCCCCCAGCAGCAACACGCTGTGCCAGCCGTAAGCAGGGATCAGCCAGGAAGAGATGGCGCCACCGCCTGCCGCTCCCAGCGGAAAGCCGCAGTACATGGTGTTAATGGCCAGCGATCGGCAGCGCTGCGGAGCATATTCGGAGATCAGCGTAATGGCGTTTGGCATGGCGGCACCCAGCCCAAGCCCGGTGAGGAAGCGCCACAGCGTCAGGCTATTGAGTGAACCCGCGTAGGCGGTGGCCAGGCTGGAAAGGCCAAAGAACAGGCAGGAGAACACCAGCACCCGTTTGCGGCCAACGCGGTCAGAAATCGGCCCGGCAACCAGGGCTCCCAACGAAAGGCCAAGCAGCGCCGCGCTTAATACCGGCCCCAGATCCTGTTTCACGATCCCCCAGTCTTTGGCCACCGAAGGGGCGATATAGCCCATCGCCGCCGTATCGTAACCGTCAATTGCCAGGATCAGGAAACCCAGGATGATCAGGGTCCAGTGAAACAGCGAAAATTTGCTGTCGTCGATAGCCTGCTGAATATTCAACTCGGTGGAATGGGCCATAGTTTCCTTAAACGCAGATAGGATGTTGATGGATCGTCGGAACTGCGCCCGACTTGTGCCTGCCTGTCTATACATCTGCGTCACAGGCGCTTTTATGTCAAATATTTTTGTTTTAAATGTTAATTTTATGTTTGTTTTGAGCGGTGGATAACATCGGTGGTTGGTGTTAAGTCTGCAATAAACGTCACCCATTAGCGGGTTAACCGGAGAAAGCTGCTGGGCACCGCCGAACGGACAAAATTTAATACACTTTTCCAGGTTTGGTCGCCCGGTCGGGATCTGCGATAATGCGTCTTTACCTAGACAGATTGAGAAAGCGATGCAGTACCCGATTAATGAGATGTTCCAGACTTTGCAGGGCGAAGGCTATTTCACCGGCGTTCCGGCCATTTTTATTCGCCTACAGGGTTGCCCGGTGGGATGCAGCTGGTGCGATACCAAACACACCTGGGAAAAGGACGCCGATCGGGAAGTGGATATGCAACGCATCCTGGTGAAAACTGCCGAGAGTGATGCCTGGGGGAGCGCCAGTGCAGAACAGTTGCTGGAGGTAGTCGAACAGCAGGGCTATACCGCACGCCATATCGTGATCACCGGCGGTGAGCCGTGCATCTACGATCTGATCCCGTTGACCAGGCTGTTCGAGAATGCAGGCTTCGGTTGCCAGATCGAAACCAGCGGCACCCATGAAGTCCTCTGTTCCCCCAATACCTGGGTTACCGTTTCACCCAAAGTGAATATGCGCGGTGGTTTGAAGGTAGTAGAGCAGGCGCTGATGCGGGCCGATGAGATCAAGCATCCGGTGGGGCGTGAACGTGATATTGAGGCATTGGATGAGCTGCTGGCAACGTTGCACGACGAAAAACACCGCATTATCGCTTTGCAGCCGATCAGCCAGAAAGAAGAGGCGACGCGGTTGTGTATTGAGACCTGCATTGCCCGCAACTGGCGGCTTTCGATGCAGACGCATAAGTATTTGAATATCGCTTAAGACCTGCCCCTCACCCCAA